>NZ_JAOWHK010000030.1:0-476282 GCF_030332665.1 Citrobacter sp. Cpo090
TTCTTTAAGGTAAGGAGGTGATCCAACCGCAGGTTCCCCTACGGTTACCTTGTTACGACTTCACCCCAGTCATGAATCACAAAGTGGTAAGCGCCCTCCCGAAGGTTAAGCTACCTACTTCTTTTGCAACCCACTCCCATGGTGTGACGGGCGGTGTGTACAAGGCCCGGGAACGTATTCACCGTGGCATTCTGATCCACGATTACTAGCGATTCCGACTTCATGGAGTCGAGTTGCAGACTCCAATCCGGACTACGACATACTTTATGAGGTCCGCTTGCTCTCGCGAGGTCGCTTCTCTTTGTATATGCCATTGTAGCACGTGTGTAGCCCTACTCGTAAGGGCCATGATGACTTGACGTCATCCCCACCTTCCTCCAGTTTATCACTGGCAGTCTCCTTTGAGTTCCCGGCCGAACCGCTGGCAACAAAGGATAAGGGTTGCGCTCGTTGCGGGACTTAACCCAACATTTCACAACACGAGCTGACGACAGCCATGCAGCACCTGTCTCAGAGTTCCCGAAGGCACCAAAGCATCTCTGCTAAGTTCTCTGGATGTCAAGAGTAGGTAAGGTTCTTCGCGTTGCATCGAATTAAACCACATGCTCCACCGCTTGTGCGGGCCCCCGTCAATTCATTTGAGTTTTAACCTTGCGGCCGTACTCCCCAGGCGGTCGACTTAACGCGTTAGCTCCGGAAGCCACGCCTCAAGGGCACAACCTCCAAGTCGACATCGTTTACGGCGTGGACTACCAGGGTATCTAATCCTGTTTGCTCCCCACGCTTTCGCACCTGAGCGTCAGTCTTTGTCCAGGGGGCCGCCTTCGCCACCGGTATTCCTCCAGATCTCTACGCATTTCACCGCTACACCTGGAATTCTACCCCCCTCTACAAGACTCTAGCCTGCCAGTTTCGGATGCAGTTCCCAGGTTGAGCCCGGGGATTTCACATCCGACTTGACAGACCGCCTGCGTGCGCTTTACGCCCAGTAATTCCGATTAACGCTTGCACCCTCCGTATTACCGCGGCTGCTGGCACGGAGTTAGCCGGTGCTTCTTCTGCGAGTAACGTCAATTGCTGCGGTTATTAACCACAACACCTTCCTCCTCGCTGAAAGTACTTTACAACCCGAAGGCCTTCTTCATACACGCGGCATGGCTGCATCAGGCTTGCGCCCATTGTGCAATATTCCCCACTGCTGCCTCCCGTAGGAGTCTGGACCGTGTCTCAGTTCCAGTGTGGCTGGTCATCCTCTCAGACCAGCTAGGGATCGTCGCCTAGGTGAGCCGTTACCCCACCTACTAGCTAATCCCATCTGGGCACATCCGATGGCAAGAGGCCCGAAGGTCCCCCTCTTTGGTCTTGCGACGTTATGCGGTATTAGCTACCGTTTCCAGTAGTTATCCCCCTCCATCGGGCAGTTTCCCAGACATTACTCACCCGTCCGCCACTCGTCACCCAAGGAGCAAGCTCCTCTGTGCTACCGTTCGACTTGCATGTGTTAGGCCTGCCGCCAGCGTTCAATCTGAGCCATGATCAAACTCTTCAATTTAAGTTTGATGCTCGTGAATTAAACTTCGTAATGAATTACGTATGTTCACTCAGAGACTTGGTATTCATTTTTCGTCTTGCGACGTTAAGAATCCGTATCTTCGAGTGCCCACACAGATTGTCTGATAAATTGTTAAAGAGCAGTGCCGCTTCGCTTTTTCTCAGCGGCGCGGGGTGTGCATATTACGCCATCCCGCTACGAAGTCAAGCATTTAATTTCACTTTCTTCGCCGAAGTTCTCAGTGGAACCCCGCTGACCCGGCGGCTTGTAATCCGTTGTTCCGTGTCAGTGGAGGCGCATTATAGGGAGTTATTTCAGGCTGACAAGGGGAAATTTAAAATAACTTTCTGAGTGCGTATTTTTTCACCAAAACAACCATTAACATGCCATAAAATAAGCAAATTGCCGTTTTTGCAGCCGCAATCACACTTCCAGGTGGCATACTAATGAATAAGAAAAAGAGTAAGGAAGAACATTCATGCCGTTAAATGCCCAACAGCTAGCCGCACAGAAAAACTTGTCCTACGTTCTGGCCGAAAAGCTGGCTCAGCGAATATTAAAAGGTGAATACGCGCCGGGCGCTATATTGCCTGGCGAAATAGAGCTGGGCGATCAGTTTGGCGTGAGTCGCACTGCGGTAAGAGAGGCGGTAAAAACATTAACGGCAAAAGGTATGGTATTACCGCGCCCACGTATTGGTACACGCGTTATGCCGCAAGCAAACTGGAACTTCCTCGACCAGGAGCTACTCACCTGGTGGATGACGGAAGATAATTTCCCGCAGGTTATTAAACATTTTCTGGTGATGCGTATCAGTCTGGAGCCTCAGGCGTGTTTACTGGCGGCGACCATAGGTACGGCTGAACAGAAAGCGCATCTCAACACGCTAATGGAAGAGATGGTCGAGCTGAAAAGAAACTTCAGACGTGAACGCTGGATTGAGGTTGATATCGCCTGGCATGAGCACATCTATGAAATGAGTGCGAATCCGTTCCTTATTTCCTTTGCATCTCTGTTCCATTCGGTTTACCAGACCTACTTTACCTCTATTACCTATAACGATGTGGTGAAACTAGATTTGCACCAGGCCATTGTCGATGCAATAGATGATAGCGATGGCGATCGCGCCTTTGCTGCCTGTCAGGCATTGCTGATAGCACCGAACGTGTTACCGGATAAATAATATGTCGGAAAAGAAATCACGCAGTATGGCCGGGCTACCGTGGATAGCAGCCATGGCCTTTTTTATGCAGGCACTAGACGCCACTATCCTCAATACCGCCCTACCCGCAATAGCACATAGTCTTAACCGCTCTCCACTCGCCATGCAGTCGGCCATTATCAGCTACACCCTGACGGTCGCAATGCTTATCCCGGTGAGTGGATGGCTTGCAGACAGGTTCGGCACTCGGCGCGTCTTTATGATTGCCGTTAGCCTGTTTACACTGGGATCGCTGGCCTGTGCGCTGTCCAGTTCCTTAAGCGAGCTGGTGATTTTCCGTGTCATTCAGGGTATCGGTGGCGCCATGATGATGCCCGTTGCCCGTCTGGCACTGTTACGCGCTTACCCCCGCAGCGAACTGCTTCCGGTGCTTAACTTCGTCACCATGCCTGGACTTGTGGGGCCAATTTTAGGTCCGGTATTGGGCGGTGTACTGGTTACATGGGCCAGTTGGCACTGGATCTTCCTGATTAATATTCCAATTGGCATTGCCGGTATCTTCTATGCCCGCAAATATATGCCGAACTTCACCACGCCACGCCGCGGTTTTGATATGACCGGTTTCTTTCTGTTTGGTTTAAGCCTGGTGTTGTTTTCCAGCGGCGTTGAATTGTTCGGTGAGAAGCTTGTCGAGACCTGGGTCGCACTCGGTATTATTCTTGCCAGTGTGTTGTTACTACTCGCCTATATTCGCCATGCGCGTCGTCACCCAACGCCGCTTATATCGCTTCCGATATTTAAGACTCGGACATTTTCTGTTGGGATCGCCGGAAACCTCGCCACTCGCCTGGGTACAGGGTGTGTGCCCTTCTTAATGCCGCTCATGCTGCAGGTAGGCTTTGGATATCCGGCTCTGATAGCCGGTTGCATGATGGCGCCAACGGCGTTGGGTTCAATTCTGGCAAAATCCATGGTGACGCAGGTTCTGCGCAAACTCGGCTACAGGACCACACTGGTGGGTGTTACGGTATTTATCGGCCTGATGATTGCGCAGTTCGCTTTGCAATCTCCTGCCATGCCGGTCTGGATGCTAATCCTGCCGTTGTTCATTTTAGGTATGGCGATGTCCACCCAGTTTACTTCAATGAATACCATCACTCTGGCGGATCTGACCGATGAAAACGCCAGCAGCGGCAACAGCGTATTGGCCGTTACTCAGCAGTTATCAATCAGTTTAGGGGTTGCCATCAGCGCCGCCGTGCTGCGTATCTATGAAGGTATGGAAGGAACCAATACGGTCGAGCAGTTCCACTACACCTTTATGACGATGGGCGCTATCACGGTAGTATCCGCGCTAATGTTCATGCTGCTAAAAGCCAAAGATGGACGTAACCTGATCAAAGATCGGCACAAACCTAAACCGACCCCCGCTCCATCAGAACAGGAGTAAGTTGCAAACGCTGTTGCTGTAATGCGGGCTGCGCCATCCGGTGAATTAATACATCGATGGCCAGTTCGCCCAGTTCATCTTTTGGTTGATGGATGGTCGTCAGGGGCGGCGTCATATAGCGCGCCAGCTCGATATCATCATACCCCACCACCGCCATATCCTGCGGAATGCGCAATCCCGACTGGTACAGAGCCTGATACGCGCCAACCGCCATTGCATCATTGCCGGTAAAAACGGCCTGCGGTCGCTGTTTATGCGACAGCAACGTTTGCATAGCTTCAAAGCCGCCACCAAACTCAAAGTCACCGGTAATCTCGTAGCCTTCCGGGACAGGCAACCCCGCCCGCTTCATTGCTGCCCGATATCCTTCCAGACGCAAACGCGCCGGGGTTTTATCCAGCGGGCCAGTGATGCAGGCAATGCGCGTAAAACCTTTTTCGATAAGATGTTGTGTGGCTAAATCCCCGCCCAGCAAGGAGTTATCCTGAATCAGATCGCTTTCACCATCAAAAGGCGACCAGTCCATCATCACGGTCGGTATAGAAGGATAACGCTGCATTATCTCTCTGGAAGGCTGATGTGTTTCCGTGCAGAGCAGCAGCAAGCCGTCCACGCGTTTTTGCATCAGCGTTTCCAGGTTACGGTTCATGCGCTGTTCATCGCCTTCGGTATTGCACAGTACCAGGCTGTAGCCGCGCTCAAAACAGCTACGTTCAACGCCGCGCACCAGCTCAGAATAGAAGGGGTTGGTACTGGCAGTGATTAACATGCCAATCGTGCGAGTCTGGTTTAACTTGAGGCTACGCGCCAGCGCGGAGGGCGCGTAGTTAAGCGCTTTAATCGCAGCTTCTACTTTGTCAGTGACAGCCTCACTGACAAAGCGATCTTTATTAATGACGTGAGAAACCGTCGACGTGGAAACACCCGCCAGGCGGGCGACGTCCTTCATTGTAGCCAAGCGTTACCTCTGTTGACTTAAAAACGCTTCTATTTCTTCGCGCCACGGAACGGAAGGCTGTGCGCCTTTACGAGTAACCGCAATCGCCGCAGCAGCATGCGCAAAACGGATCGCTTCAGGCAGCGGAGTCTCTTCCAGTAACGCTGTAATTAACGCGCCATTAAAGGTGTCTCCAGCGGCAATAGTATCAACGGCTTCCACTTTAAAACCGGGCACACGCTGACCTTCGCCATTAACGCTGGCCCATACACCGCGACTACCTAAGGTAATCAGTACAGTATGGATACCTTTAGCGTGCAATGCCTGCGCCGCCTTGGCCGCGTCTTCATCGTTTTCGACCCGGATCCCCGTCAGCTTTTCAGCCTCGGTTTCATTCGGGGTAATAATATCCACCAGCGCCAGCAGTTCATCAGAAAGTTCACGTGCCGGTGCAGGGTTCAGGGCGACCATGGTCTTATTTTGATGTGCAATCTTTGCCGCAGCCAGTACGCTTTCGATCGGCGATTCTAACTGCATAAGTAAGGCGGACGCCTGAGCAATACGCTCATGCTGTGCTTCCACCAACGCTGGCGAAAGAGCTGCGTTCGCTCCAGCATGAATTCCGATAACGTTCTCACCTTCACCATTCACAAAAATCAACGCCACACCGGTCGATTCCCCCGAAATTACGCTAATCGGCGCAATATCGATGTTGTCTTTGGCTAACTGTTTACGCACACTTTCGCCAATATCATCATCGCCCGTACAGGCAATGAATGCGATATTCGCGCCACTACGACCCGCAGCAACAGCCTGATTCGCGCCTTTACCGCCAAATGCGACCTGATAATGGCTACCGGTTACGGTTTCACCAGGAGTAGGGAAAGAGTTAAGGTTAAGGATGTGATCGGCATTGATGCTGCCAAGAACAACGAGGTTGCCTGCGGTTTTCATATTTGGTGTTCCAAGTCAAAGTGCGCCACCGGGTTAGGGTGGCGCGTGCCCTGCTTTTCTTTTTACGCTTTCATCTGCAGAACCGAGTTCAGGGATGGCGTATTTATGTCTCCATCAGGCCGCGAGCGACCTGAATCGGTATTACTGCTTGATGACCAGCTTCAGGTCAACCGGATATTTAGCCTGAACCTTCTCGCCTTTCAGGACCTTATCCGCAGTCTCAACGCCTTTCGCGCCGATCTGATCCGGCAGCTGAGCAATAGTCGCAGCCAGTTTGCCATCATTTACTGCTTTTTCGCCATCTGGAGTGCCGTCAAATCCAACCACCATCACATCAGATTTACCCGCGGTTTGCAGTGCGCGCAGCGCACCCAGCGCCATTTCATCGTTCTGGGCAAATACGGCTTGCACATCAGGATGCGCGGTCAGCAGGTTCTGCATGACGTTCAGACCTTTGGTGCGGTCGAAGTCTGCCGGCTGACTGGCCAGTACGTTAAATTTGTGTGCCGCAACGGCCTGCTGGAAACCTTCGCCACGCTCACGCGCCGCTGAAGTACCGGCAATACCCTGCAGTTCGATAACTTTCGCGCCTTCACCTGCTTTCTTCGCGATGTAATCACCCGCAATTTTGCCGCCCAGCACGTTATCAGACGCAATGTGGCTTACCACTTCACCTTTGGAGGCAACACGGTCAAGGGTAATAACCGGAATTTTTGCCTGGTTAGCCATTTTCACAGCGTTACCAACGGCATCAGAGTCGGTCGGGTTGATCAGCAGAATTTTAGTTCCACGAACCGTTAAGTCCTGAACGTTAGCCAGCTCTTTCGCCGGGTTGTTCTGCGAGTCCAGAATCACCAGGTTGTAACCCAGCTTATCCGCCTCTTTTTGCGCCCCATCCTTCAGAGAAACAAAGAACGGGTTGTTGAGGGTGGAGACCACCAGCGCAATGGTATCTTTCGCCATCGCATTCGCGCTCACGGTGGCGCTTAGCGCAACAGCAGAAACCAGGGTAGCCAGTTTTTTCATGTTCATATTTAAGATGTCCTGTAATCGTTGTTACTGCTTTTTGTTGTCTACCAGTACCGCCAGCAAAATCACCACCGCTTTGACGATCATCTGGTAATAGGAGGATACACCTAACAAATTCAAACCATTATTGAGGAAACCAAGAATCAATGCGCCGATCAGCGTCCCAACAATACGTCCTTTACCACCCGCCAGGCTGGTACCGCCTAACACTACCGCTGCGATAGCATCCAGCTCATAGCCAGTACCTGCCGTTGGCTGCGCAGAGGAGAGGCGCGCTACTTCAATGATGCCCGCCAGCGATGCCAGCAGACCGCACAGTGAGTAAACGATAATTTTGATTTTACTGACGCTGATACCGGACAAACGCGTTGCCGCTTCGTTACCACCCAGCGCATAGATATAACGACCCAGACGAGTGTGGTGCAACATGTACCACGCCGCGAGGAAGACAATCCCCATGATCCACACTGGCGTAGGGATGCCTAACGGACGACCAATACCAAACCAGCCAAACAGATCGGCATTGTCAGTAAACCCGGTATTAACCGGACTGCCGTTGGTGTACACCATGGTCACACCGCGCAGCAGCAGCATCATCACCAGCGTTGCAATAAACGCCTGCACCCGGCCTTTCGCAACAATCACTCCGGTTACTGCGCCAATGGCAGCGCCAAGCGCCAGGGCCGCAGCAACAGCCACCAGCGCATTGACCTCAATCCCTACAATCGAAGCCGCTACCGCGCCGGTAAGCGCCAGCAAGGAACCGACTGACAGATCGATACCCGACGTCAGGATAACCAGCGTCATACCGACGGCCATGATGGCGTTCACCGACGTTTGCTGGAGAATGTTGAACAGGTTATTAACGGTAAAAAAGTTAGGGCTCATGGTGGAAACAATCGCGATCAGCACTAACAGAGCGATGAGCGACTTTTGCTCCAGAAGCCATGCTTTAGTGAAATAACGGCGACCAGAAACAGCCTGGGTAGTCATCTTTTTTACTCCTGATTCACGCGATTAAGCTTGCCCACAGCGGCAGCCATTAATACTTCCTGAGTGGCCTGCTCGCGAGTGAACTCACCGCCGAGATGCCCTTCATGCATAACGATAATTCGATCGCTCATGCCCAATACTTCTGGCATCTCTGAGGAGACCAGAATGATGCTCAGCCCATCGGCCTTAAACTGGTTGATAAGCTGATAGATTTCTTTCTTGGCACCAACATCAACACCGCGCGTTGGTTCATCAAGGATCAGGACTTTTGGCCGGGTCATCAGACCGCGCGCAATCGCCACTTTCTGTTGGTTACCACCGGAAAGCAGGCCGATAGCCTGTTCCATTGATGGTGTTTTAACATTGAACAGACGAATAAAATCACCCACCGCCTGCTGCTCATCTTTATGTTTAAGGCTTCCACCGGCGCGGCTGAAATAACGCAGCGCGGTTAGTGACATGTTCTCTTTCACCGACATGCCCAGCACTAAACCATCGCGTTTACGGTCTTCAGAAATATAGACGATGCCGTTAGCCAACCCATCCTGCGGCGAACGGGTGACAACTTCATGGCCATCAAGCGTGACGTAGCCGCTGGTGCGTGGAAGTGCGCCGTACAAGACTTTCATCAGCTCGGTACGTCCAGCCCCCATCAGCCCCGATACGCCAAGGATCTCGCCTTTACGCAGCGTGAACGAGACATCGTTTACGCCAGGGCCGCACAGGTTATCGACCTTCAGGCGAATATCACCCGGTCCTTTTTCCAGGCGCGGGTACTGATCTTCCAGCTTACGTCCCACCATCATTTCAATCAGCGAGTCTTCGGTAAGCGAGGCGACTTCACGCTCGGCAATAAACTGCCCATCGCGGAAGACGGTTACGTCATCGCAAATCTCGAAGATCTCTTTCATGCGGTGAGAAATATAGACAATGCCGCGTCCCTGGGATTTCAGTTCGCGGATGACGCGGAACAGGGATTCGGTTTCGGTATCGGTGAGGGCATCCGTCGGTTCATCCATAATGATGACCTTCGATTCAAAGCTCAGCACTTTGGCAATTTCAACCATCTGCTGATCGCCAATCGACAGCTCACCAACCAGTTTGTCGCTTTTAAAGCGCAGATTCAGTTTGGCGAGCAGCAGATCGGCTTCGGCATACATCTTCTTCCAGTCAATTTTACCAAAGCGATTCACAAACTCACGGCCAAGAAAAATGTTCTCAGCGATGGTGAGTTGCGGGATCAGGTTCAGCTCCTGGTGGATGATGCCGATTCCAGCTTCCTGGGAGGATTTAGGGCCATTAAAGGTGGTTTCTTTCCCCAGCCACAATAAAGAACCAGCATCACGGGTATAGATCCCAGTCAGCACTTTCATCATGGTGGATTTGCCCGCGCCGTTTTCGCCCACCAGCGCCATTACACGGCCTGGATAGACATTCAGCGCGGCGCCGGACAGCGCTTTTACGCCCGGGAACGCTTTATCGATCCCTTTGAGTTGCAGTAATGCGTTCATGATGGCCTCAGAACGTGACGCCAGCACAGAGAATGATATTCGCATACGGAGAACACTCTCCGCTGCGAATTACCGCCTGACTGTCTGCGGTTTGTTTTTTGAATTGTTCATGCGTGGTGTAACGAATTTCTATGGTGTTTCCCTGGTGTTGTTGCAGTTGCTCAATATGGTTGAGCAACGTTTCGTGGAGTTGCGGATTATGTTGTTTAATTTCCGACGCGAGAATGGCCGCCTCGACCTGCATTTCACGTGTAACCACATCAAGTACCTGCATAAAAGAAGGTACGCCCTGGGTTAATGCCATATCGATACGCGTTGTGCTGTTCGGGATGGGTAAACCTGCATCACACACCACCAGCGTATCGGTATGCCCCAGACGGGAGATCACCGTTGAAATTTCAGAGTTGAGTACCGTGCCTTTCTTCATTTTCTTTCCCCACTAGCGAAACGTTTCGCTGGAGATAAGTGTAGTGCGAAGAGTGGACATAAAACCACCGCGACGTTACGAAAATGTGATCGTCATCGAAACGTTTCGCAAGGATTATCATTTGATGAAATGAAAACTGGGAGGGGCAAAACAAAACGCCCCCTTTCGCGATGAAAGAGGGCGTCGATGAGATTAAATCTCGACCTGAGTACCAAGCTCAATAACCCGGTTCGGTGGGATTTCAAACTGGTCCGGCGCACGCAGCGCGTTGCGCTGTAGCAGCAGATACAGCTTGCCGCGCAGACGCAGGTACCATGGCCGCTTACCAACAATCAACGACTCATGCGACATGAAGAAGGACGTTTCCATCATCCGGCAGCTTAAGCCTTCCAGACCGCAGCGATGGAACACTTCCTCCACATTCGGCGTTTCGCGCCAACCGTAGCTGGCCACCACGCGCCAGAAGGTAGGCGATAACTGCTCAATCTGTACCCTACGCACGTTGTGAACATAGGGCGCATCTTCCGTGCGCAGCGTCAGCAGAATAACGCGCTCATGCAGCACCTTGTTGTGTTTGAGGTTATGCAGAAGCGCAAACGGGATGACGTTCAGTGCGCGGGACATATACACCGCCGTTCCCGGCACGCGTACCGGTGGCGATTTCTCCAGAGAAGCTATCATCGCCTCCAGAGAGTTACCGTGCTCATGCATGCGACGCAGCAGACGGAAGCGTTCGCTTTTCCAGGTGGTCATGATGGTGAACATCACCAGACCCAGCGTCAGAGGCAGCCAACCGCCGGAAATCAGTTTATCGAGGTTCGCGGAGAACAGCGGAACATCGACGCACAAGAACGCCACCAGGATCAGGAAGACGAAGTATTTATTCCAGTGCCAGTTTTTGCGCGCCACGGTGGTCGACAAAATTGAGGTCAGCACCATCGTTCCCGTCACCGCAATCCCGTACGCTGCGGCAAGGTTACTGGAGTGTTCAAAGCTCACTATCACGATAACTACCGCAAAATAGAGCATCCAGTTAACGAAAGGAATGTAGATCTGGCCCGATTCCATTTCCGAGGTATGGATGATACGCATCGGCGATAAATACCCAAGACGTACGGCCTGACGCGTCAGCGAGAAGACGCCGGAGATAACCGCCTGAGAGGCGATGACCGTTGCCAGCGCGGCGAGGATCAACAATGGGATTAATGCCCAGTCCGGCGCCAGCAGGAAGAACGGGTTTTTGATCGCTTCAGGATGCTTTAACAGCAACGCGCCCTGCCCAAAATAGTTCAGCACCAGTGAAGGCAATACCACGGAGAACCACGCCAGACGAATCGGCAATTTACCGAAGTGGCCCATATCCGCATACAGCGCTTCAACACCGGTAATCGACAGCACCACCGCACCCAGTGCGATAAATGACAGCGTTTTGAATTCGAGGAAGAAATGCACCGCCCAATACGGATTGAGCGCCTGCAGCACTTCCGGATTGCCAATAATACTGCGTACGCCTAACACCGCGAGCGTCAGGAACCACAGCAACATAATCGGCGCAAACAGCTTACCGACCATGCCGGTACCGTGTTTTTGAATCAAAAACAGCAGGGTCAGCACAATTATTGAGAGCGGAACTATCCAGGTATCCAGTTGCGGGGCAACGATCTCCAGACCTTCAATCGCAGACATCACCGAGATGGCTGGCGTAATCACCACTTCACCATAGAAGAAGCTGCCGCCTATCAATCCCATAATGACCAGCATGGAGGTTGTTCGCGCCGAGGTATTGCGCCCGGCCAATGACATCAGCGTCAGGATCCCGCCTTCTCCGGCGTTATCTGCGCGCATGACAAACGTCAGGTATTTTATGGAGACAACAAAGATCAGCAGCCAGAAAATTAGCGAGAGAAAACCAAACACGGCATCACGTTCAACGCCAAAACCAAACTGGCCGGACAAACATTCACGAAGCGTATAAAGTGGGCTGGTACCAATATCACCGTAGACAACCCCAATGGCCGCAAGGGTAATCGCAGACAATGATTGTTTATTATCAGTGCTCATAGACTCGTCTTTCGTTTATACACATCATCTTTCAAGCCACTCCGTGTGGGCTGCATTCGTTATTCCCCCCATCCCAGAAGAAAACTCCATTGCCGCCTTGGTGCAGCTTGATTGATTTGGTGTATATATAAGAAATGTGTGCGTCGTCCCTTGGCCCACAAAAAGGCGCACAGTATGCACGATTAATCACAAAATCGTACCCCTAAATGAGACCAGATTAATCTGGCTCAAAGAAAAATAAGCGCACCTTCAGTCTATTACTGCAATGGTGTGAAGCATCTATACTCGCAGTTTATGCAGTACATTTGGCGAAAGGACGCCACTTCATTATGGCTCACCCACATTTATTAGCGGAAAGAATTTCCCGTCTGAGCAATGCGCTGGAAAAGGGACTTTATGAACGTAGCCACGCCATTCGTCTGTGTCTGCTGGCTGCGCTCAGCGGCGAGAGTGTTTTCTTATTAGGCCCCCCGGGGATCGCAAAAAGCTTAATAGCCCGCCGACTGAAGTTTGCCTTCCAAAATGCACGCGCTTTTGAATACCTGATGACGCGCTTCTCTACGCCGGAAGAGGTTTTCGGCCCGTTGTCTATTCAAGCCCTTAAAGACGAAGGTCGCTATGAACGCTTAACGGCGGGCTATCTTCCTGAAGCTGAAATCGTTTTTCTCGATGAAATCTGGAAAGCAGGCCCGGCAATTCTTAACACCCTGTTGACTGCCATCAACGAACGTCACTTCCGTAACGGCGCGTATGAAGAAAAAATTCCGATGCGTCTGCTGGTGGCTGCTTCCAACGAACTGCCTGAAGCCGACAGCAGCCTGGAAGCGCTGTACGACCGTATGCTGATTCGTCTGTGGCTGGATAAAGTTCAGGACAAGGCCAATTTCCGCTCCATGCTGCTAAGTCAGCAGGATGAAAGTGATAATCCGGTCCCGGCATCATTGCAGGTGACGGATGAAGAGTATCACCAGTGGCAAAAGGACATTGGTGCGATCAAGCTTCCCGATCGCGTGTTTGAGCTCATTTTCACGCTGCGCCAGCAGTTGGACGTGTTACCGAATGCTCCTTATGTGTCCGATCGTCGCTGGAAAAAAGCGATCCGCTTACTCCAGGCCAGCGCTTTCTTTAGCGGACGTGATGCCGTAGTACCTATCGACCTGATCCTGCTGAAAGATTGCCTGTGGTATGACGCGCAAAGCCTGAATCTGATGCAACAGCAGCTTGATATATTGATGACCGGACACGCCTGGCAGCAGCAAGCCATGCTGACGCGCCTGGGCAGCATTGTGCAGCGCCGCATTCAACTCCAGCAGCAACAAAGCGACAAAACGGCGTTCACGGTAATCCGTCAGGGCGGAATGTTCAGTCGCCGCCCTCATTATGATTTACCGCCAGAAGCTACGTCTTCAGTCGTGACATTACTGCTACAAAAGCCTTTAAAGCTGCATGATATGGAAGTTATCCATATTGCTTTCGAACGCAGTGCGCTGGAACTGTGGCTAACAAAAGGCGGTGAAATCCGCGGAAAATTAAACGGGATCGGCTTTGCCCAAACACTGAATATGGAAGTCGATAGCGCACAGCATCTGGTTGTGCGCGATGTCAGTTTACAAGGTTCTCGCCTGGCGCTGCCGGGTACTTCGCAAGAGAGTATGCCCGCAGAGATAAAACAGGAGCTTGAAGCGCTCGATAACGAGTGGCATCAGCAGCACAGCGCATTCAGCGAACAGCAAAAATGCCTGTTTATTCATAGCGACTGGTTAGGCCGTATTGAAGCCAGCCTTCAGGATGTCGGGGCGCAAATCCGCCAGGCGCAACAATGCTGACCCTTGATACACTCAACATCATGCTGGCAGTTAGCGAAGAGGCGATGATCGAAGAGATGATCGTCGCCCTGCTGGCTTCTCCAAAGATGGTGGTCTTTTTTAAAAAATTCCCGCGCCTCAAAAAAGCGATCGCTGAAGATATACCGCGCTGGCGTGAATCTTTGCGTAGCCGCCTCAAAGATACCCATGTGCCGCCAGAGTTGGCAGAAGAGGTCATTTGTTATCAACAAAGCCAGCTTCTCTCTCATGCGCAGTTTATCGTTCAACTACCGCAAATATTATCGCTATTGCATCGACTCCATTCGCCCTGGGCAGGGCAAGCGCAGCAACTGGTCAATGACAACAGCACCTTTACGCCCGCCCTACATACGCTTTTTCTCCAGCGCTGGCGCCTGAGCCTGGTGGTGCAAACCACAACGCTTAATCAGCAACTGCTGGAAGAAGAGCGCGAACATTTGCTCAGTGAAGTACAGGAACGGATGACCCTTAGCGGGCAACTGGAACCTGTACTGGCGGAAAATGACACCGCCGCAGGCCGGTTGTGGGATATGAGCGCGGGCCAAATCAAGCGCGGTGATTATCAGTTGATGGTGAAGTATGGCGAATTCCTGACGCAACAACCCGAACTCCAGCGCCTGGCCGAGCAGTTAGGTCGTTCCAGAGAAGCGAAATCCGTGCCGCGTAAAGATGCGCCAATGGAAACCTTCCGTACGCTGGTGCGCGAACCGGCAACCGTCCCGGAGCAGGTGGATGGCATCCAGCAAAGTGACGATATCCTGCGCCTGTTACCGCCAGAACTGGCCACCTTGGGCATTACCGAACTGGAATACGAGTTCTACCGACGGCTGGTGGAAAAGCAACTGCTGACCTACCGCCTGCACGGCGAAGCATGGCGTGAGAAAGTAACGGAACGTCCGGTGGTGCATCAGGATTTTGACGAGCAGCCGCGTGGGCCTTTTATCGTCTGCGTCGATACCTCGGGATCGATGGGCGGGTTTAATGAGCAGTGTGCGAAAGCCTTTTGTCTGGCGTTAATGCGCGTCGCTCTTGCCGATAACCGGCGCTGTTTCATTATGCTGTTTTCAACAGAAGTGGTGCGCTATGAGCTGTCCGGCCCGGAGGGAATCGAACAGGCGATCCGTTTTTTGAGTCAGCGCTTTCGTGGCGGCACTGACATTGCCAGCTGTTTTCGCGCCATTATTGAACGCATGCAGGGTCGGGAATGGTTTGATGCCGATGCGGTGGTGATCTCAGATTTTATCGCTCAGCGATTGCCCGATGAAGTCGTCAGCAAAGTGGGGGAATTACAGCGGGTGCACCAGCACCGTTTTCACGCGGTGGCGATGTCAGCACATGGCAAACCCGGCATCATGCGCATTTTCGATCATATCTGGCGCTTTGATACCGGGATGCGAAGCCGCCTGCTCAGACGCTGGCGGCGTTAATTATTACAGCAGAGAGGCGACGCTTTCACGTACCTGGGCCGGCCATACGCCACACTGAACCTGACCAATGTGCGGTAATTGCAGCAACAGCATGGTCAGACGCGACTGCCCAATCCCGCCACCAATTGTCTGCGGCATTTCACCACGCAGCAGCGCCTGGTGCCACTCCAGACTCAGGCGATCTTCATCACCGGTCAAAGACAGCTGGTGTTTCAGGGCGTCAGCATCCACACGGATCCCCATAGAAGACAGCTCAAATGCATCTTCCAGTACCGGGTTCCAGACCAGAATATCCCCGTTCAGACCGGCGTGACCCAGCTCGGACGCTGAACTCCAGTCATCATAATCCGGCGCACGTACGTCATGACTGTGACCGTCACTGAGCTTACCGCCGATTCCCACCAGGAATACCGCGCCCAGCTCTTTAGCGATCGCACGTTCACGACCTTTTGCATCAAGATCCGGATAACGAGTTAACAGCTCCTGGCTATGAACAAAGTGGATCTGCTCTGGCAGGAACGGTGCCAGACCAAACTCTTTGCTAACCGCAGCTTCAGTGGCCTTAATTCCCGCCCAGATAGCCTCTACCGTGCTTCTCAGAGTGGAGAATTGACGCTCACCGTCGCCCATCACGCGCTCCCAGTCCCACTGGTCAACGTACACTGAGTGCAGCGGGGAGAGGCGATCTTCATCGGGACGCAGGGCTTTCATGTGCGTGTACAGCCCTTCGCCTGCGCTAAAGTCGTGTTGTCCTAACGTTTGACGCTTCCACTTCGCCAGTGAATGAACCACTTCGAATTGAGCGTCTGGCAATGCTTTAACCTTCACCTGCACCGCTTTTTCACAACCCGACAAGTTATCCTGCGTGCCATCTCCAACGCGGCTGAGGATCGGAGCCTGAACTTCGATCAGGCCTAAACGCTCTTCCAGCTGGCGAGAAAAATGAGATTTTACGAAGCTAATTTGACGTTGTTTGGCAATGTAAGCGGTTTTCATTATGTGTACTCCTGTGTCCTGTTGCCTATGATTAAGCAACAGAATGGAGGTAATATTCAATAATCAACAAACAAAAAGCCGACTTCGATTTTGATTCGTTAAAAATTACGTCTAAAATAGAGAGAATCATTAATCTACATAAGAAAAACCTATGGAAAATTATCAGATCGACAATCTGGACCGCGGCATTCTTGACGCCTTAATGGAAAATGCTCGTACCGCCTACGCAGAATTAGCCAAACAGTTCGGCGTCAGCCCAGGAACAATTCACGTTCGCGTAGAAAAGATGAAACAGGCCGGGATTATTACCGGCGCGCGGATTGATGTTAGTCCCAAACAATTGGGTTATGACGTCGGCTGCTTTATCGGCATCATCCTGAAAAGTGCGAAAGACTATCCGTCAGCGCTGGCCAGACTGGAAAGCCTCGATGAAGTGACCGAAGCGTATTACACCACCGGACACTACAGCATCTTTATTAAGGTGATGTGCAAGTCGATCGACGCATTGCAGCAGGTACTTATCAACAAGATCCAAACAATTGACGAAATTCAGTCCACGGAAACTCTGATCGTCCTGCAAAACCCGATCATGCGTACCATCAAGCCATGATCGGGTTTTTTAATCCCCTATTTTTCCACAGGTAGATCCCAGCTCGCTCACAGCGTACAATACGCCCTCTTTATAAAGGTGGGCGATCATGGCAGACATCACTCTTATCAGCGGTAGTACGCTTGGCAGTGCGGAATATGTAGCAGAGCATCTGGCTGAAAAGCTGGACGACGCCGGTTTTTCCAGCGAAATACTGCATGGGCCAATGCTTGAAGAGGTTCCGACTGACGGGATCTGGCTGATTATCAGCTCCACGCACGGTGCGGGAGACATTCCTGACAATCTGCAACCTTTATATGATGCGTTACGCGAGCAAAAGCCGGACCTGTCACAAGTGCGCTTTGGTGCAATCGGGATCGGTAGTCGTGAATATGACACCTTTTGCGGCGCAATCGACAAGCTGGAAGCCGAATTGAAGGCCTGTGGGGCAAAACAGATCGGCGAAACGCTCAGGATCAACGTGCTGGAACATGAAATTCCGGAAGATCCGGCTGAAATTTGGCTGGGATCGTGGCATCCGTTGCTCAGAGATTTGTAAAGATCGTGCTTTTTTATGTGGATAACTCTGGTTAAAAGCTTGGATCAACCGGTAGTTATCCCAAGAACAACTATTGTTCAGTTTTTGAGTTGTGTATAACCCTTCATTCTGATCCCAGCTTATACGGACCAGGATCACCGATCATTCACAGCTAATGATCCTCAGCAACCTGTTGATCTTACTTAAAGGATCGTCCTTATCCACA
The DNA here is from genome assembly GCF_030332665.1 of Citrobacter sp. Cpo090. Taxonomy (NCBI): domain Bacteria; kingdom Pseudomonadati; phylum Pseudomonadota; class Gammaproteobacteria; order Enterobacterales; family Enterobacteriaceae; genus Citrobacter; species Citrobacter sp. Cpo090. The sequence goes on from NZ_JAOWHK010000030.1 coordinate 17,697, forward strand.
GAAAGGTGCGATCCTAATAAGAGATCACAATAAAACAGATCTCTAAATAAAAAGATCTTCTTTTTAATACCCAGGATCCCAGGTCTTTCTCCATCGACTAAAGTTGAGTAGAATCCACGGCCCGGGCTTCAATCCATTTTCACACCGCGTTATGCGAGGCAATTACCATGTTTTATCAGGATCCTTTTGACGTCATCATCATTGGCGGGGGTCATGCAGGCACCGAGGCCGCAATGGCCGCGGCGCGAATGGGTCAACAGACTCTGCTTTTGACACACAATATCGACACTCTGGGGCAGATGAGCTGCAACCCGGCAATCGGCGGTATTGGGAAGGGACACCTGGTAAAAGAAGTGGATGCGCTTGGTGGGTTAATGGCAAAAGCGATCGACCATGCGGGTATCCAGTTTAGGATACTAAACGCAAGCAAAGGGCCAGCCGTTCGCGCTACCCGAGCTCAGGCCGATCGTGTGCTCTATCGTCAGGCGGTACGCACCGCACTGGAGAATCAACCCAATCTGATGATCTTCCAACAGGCGGTTGAAGATCTGATTGTTGAAAACGATCGTGTCGTGGGCGCAGTGACCCAAATGGGACTGAAGTTCCGTGCCAAAGCGGTCGTATTAACCGTGGGGACTTTCCTCGACGGCAAAATTCATATTGGTCTGGACAACTACAGCGGTGGCCGCGCTGGCGATCCGCCGTCAATCCCGCTGTCACGCCGTCTGCGTGAACTGCCGCTGCGCGTCAGCCGCCTGAAAACGGGTACACCGCCGCGTATCGATGCGCGCACGATTGATTTCAGCGTGCTCGGCCAGCAAAACAGCGATAACCCGATGCCGGTCTTCTCATTCCTGGGCGATGCTTCTCAACATCCGCGCCAGATGCCGTGTTACATCACGCATACCAATGAAAGAACCCATGACGTGATCCGCAATAACCTCGATCGTAGTCCGATGTATGCTGGCGTGATCGAAGGTATCGGTCCACGCTACTGCCCGTCGATCGAAGACAAAGTGATGCGTTTTGCCGATCGTAACCAGCATCAGATCTTCCTCGAACCGGAAGGACTGACCTCTAACGAAATTTACCCGAATGGCATCTCCACCAGCCTGCCGTTCGATGTGCAGATGCAAATTGTCCGCTCCATGCAGGGGATGGAAAATGCCAGAATCGTCCGCCCAGGCTACGCGATTGAGTATGATTTCTTCGATCCGCGCGACCTGAAACCCACTCTGGAAAGCAAATTCATCCAGGGTCTGTTCTTTGCGGGCCAGATTAACGGTACAACAGGTTATGAAGAAGCCGCCGCGCAAGGCATGCTGGCAGGTCTGAACGCTGCACGCTTGTCTGCTGAGAAAGACGGCTGGGCGCCGCGTCGCGATCAGGCTTATCTTGGCGTGTTGGTGGACGACCTGTGTACGCTGGGCACCAAAGAACCGTACCGTATGTTCACATCTCGCGCTGAATACCGTTTGATGCTGCGTGAAGATAACGCCGATCTGCGTCTGACCGAAATTGGTCGTGAACTGGGTCTGGTGGACGATGAGCGCTGGGCTCGCTTCAACGAGAAGCTGGAGCGCATCGAGCAGGAACGCCAACGTCTTAAATCAACCTGGGTGAATCCGTTAGCGGAGTCCGCAGCAGAAGTGAATGCTCACCTGGCGACACCTCTGTCACGTGAAGCGAGCGGTGAAGATCTGCTGCGTCGCCCGGATATGACCTATGCTCAGTTGACCTCTTTATCTGCGTTCGCACCCGCGCTTGACGATGCTCAGGCCGCGGAACAGGTTGAGATTCAGGTGAAATACGAAGGGTATATCGCCCGTCAGCTGGAAGAAATTGAAAGACAACAGCGCAATGAAAACACCTTGTTGCCTGCAACGCTGGATTATCGTCAGGTCTCTGGCTTGTCGAATGAAGTTATCGCTAAGCTGAACGATCACAAACCCGTCTCGATCGGTCAGGCATCGCGTATTTCCGGCATAACGCCTGCCGCCATCTCCATTCTGCTGGTATGGCTGAAAAAACAAGGTATGCTGCGCCGCAGCGCTTGATAACACTATTTTGGCGGGGGCGCTTCGCTTGCCCGCCGTACAAATTTGTAGGCCCGATAAGCGAAAGCGCATCGGGCATTTGATTATTAACAGGTAACGACCGTGCTCAACAAACTCTCTCGTCTGCTGGCTGATGCCGGTATTTCTCTTACCGATCACCAGAAAAATCAGCTGATTGCGTATGTCGATATGCTGCACAAATGGAACAAAGCGTACAACCTGACGTCGGTGAGGGATCCCAACGAAATGCTGGTGCGCCATATTCTGGACAGCATTGTCGTTGCACCGTATCTGAAGGGTGAGCGTTTTATCGATGTAGGTACGGGACCGGGCCTGCCGGGAATTCCGCTCTCTATCGTGCGCCCAGAAGCGCATTTCACACTGTTGGATAGTCTGGGAAAACGTGTTCGTTTCTTGCGTCAGGTGCAGCATGAGCTTGCGCTTACTAACATCACTCCAGTACAAAGCCGCGTTGAAGAATTTCCTTCAGAACCGCCGTTTGATGGGGTGATTAGCCGCGCTTTTGCGTCACTCAATGATATGGTGAGCTGGTGTCATCATTTGCCGGGCCAGGATGGGCGTTTTTATGCGCTAAAAGGGCAGTTGCCTGCAGATGAAATTGACTCGCTGCCAGCAGAATTCAGCGTTGAGTCCGTCGAAAAATTACGCGTTCCGCAGCTGGATGGTGAACGTCATCTGGTGGTTATTAAGCCAAACAAAATTTAATTTTCATCAAAAAAAATAGAGAAAAAACGGGTGCTCAGGTGTTAAAAGTCATAAGGAATAGTGTGGTTAAATGTCGTTACATTTCACCAGTGCCTTACGGTTTTGCATCATAACTATAACGTCCCGTTTTTTGTTAAAAGCGAAACAAGTCAGCTGTGAAAATATCAGTCTGCTAAAAATAGAACGTAAGAATCACCGCTCTTGTTAATTTTTTATTATAAATGTCAATGAGCGGTTTTTTTGTTGTTAGGCGTTGTTTTTGAAATAGTGGCTATTTTTACGCTTAAATATCAAAAAGATGAAAAGGCATCATTTGCCACGTAAATAAATTATGCGAAGGTGAATATGTTCAATATGTGATCTGGTGCACGCTTTGGCGCCAGTGTTTTCGCGGCATTTGCAGTTTTGCATGATCGTTCACAGTTTGCCTAAAAGTAATAAATGTGGGGCAGCGAAAAATATTTAAACATTTATTCACTTTTTAGCTACTTATTGTTTGAAATCACGAAGGCGCACCGTATAATTTGTCCGCTTTTTGATGCTTGACTCTAAGCCATAAAGAACGTTTTATACGACACGCGGCATACCTCGAAGGGAGCAGGAGTAAAAACGTGATGTCTATGTCGCTCTTGAGTCGAAACGTTGCTCGTAAGCTTTTGCTCACACAGCTTCTGGTAGTAATGGCAAGTGGATTGCTGTTTAGCCTCAAAGACCCTTTCTGGGGCATCTCCGCGTTGTGTGGAGGATTGGCAGTGCTACTGCCGAATGTGTTGTTTATGATATTTGCCTGGCGTCACCAGGTACATACACCAGCGAAGGGCCGAGTAGCCTGGTCGTTCGCTTTCGGCGAAGCCTTTAAGGTCTTAGCGATGCTGGTGTTGTTGGTGGTGGCGTTGGCTGTTTTGAAAGCGGTATTCATGCCGCTGATCGTTACGTGGGTTTTGGTGCTGGTGGTTCAGATACTGGCGCCGGCTGTAATTAACAACAAAGGGTAAAGGCATCATGGCTTCAGAAAATATGACGCCGCAGGATTACATAGGACACCATCTGAATAACCTTCAGTTGGACCTACGTACATTCTCGCTGGTGGATCCGCACAACCCCCCAGCCACCTTCTGGACGCTCAATATTGACTCCATTTTCTTCTCGGTGGTTCTGGGTCTGTTGTTCCTGCTTATGTTCCGTAGCGTAGCCAAAAAGGCGACCAGCGGCGTACCAGGTAAATTTCAGACCGCGATTGAGCTGGTAATCGGCTTTGTGCATGGTAGCGTGAAAGACATGTACCATGGCAAAAGCAAGCTGATTGCTCCGCTGGCCCTGACGATTTTCGTCTGGGTATTCCTGATGAACTTGATGGATTTGCTGCCTATCGACCTGCTGCCGTACATCGGTGAGCATATCTTTGGCCTACCGGCTCTGCGTGTGGTTCCGTCTGCTGACGTGAACATCACCCTGTCGATGGCGCTGGGCGTATTTATCCTCATTCTGTTCTACAGCATCAAAATGAAAGGCATCGGTGGCTTCGCGAAAGAGTTGACGCTGCAGCCGTTCAATCACTGGGCGTTCATCCCTGTCAACTTAATCCTTGAAGGGGTAAGCCTGCTGTCCAAACCAATCTCTCTTGGTCTGCGACTGTTCGGCAACATGTATGCCGGTGAGCTGATTTTCATTCTGATTGCTGGTCTGTTGCCGTGGTGGTCACAGTGGATCCTGAATGTGCCTTGGGCCATTTTCCACATACTGATTATCACGCTGCAAGCCTTCATATTTATGGTTCTGACGATTGTCTATCTGTCGATGGCATCTGAAGAGCATTAATTTACCAACACTACTACGTTTTAACTGAAACAAACTGGAGACTGTCATGGAAAACCTGAATATGGATCTGCTGTACATTGCTGCCGCTGTGATGATGGGTCTGGCGGCAATCGGTGCTGCGATCGGTATCGGCATCCTCGGGGGTAAATTCCTGGAAGGCGCAGCGCGTCAACCGGATCTGATTCCTCTGCTGCGTACTCAGTTCTTTATCGTTATGGGTCTGGTGGATGCAATCCCAATGATCGCTGTAGGTCTGGGTCTGTACGTGATGTTTGCTGTCGCGTAGTAAGCGTTGCTTGAATTAAGAGCAATATCAGAACGTTAACTAGATAGAGGCATTGTGCTGTGAATCTTAACGCAACAATCCTCGGCCAGGCCATCGCGTTTGTCCTGTTCGTTCTGTTCTGCATGAAGTACGTATGGCCGCCTTTAATGGCTGCCATCGAAAAACGTCAAAAAGAAATTGCTGACGGCCTTGCTTCTGCAGAACGAGCACATAAGGATCTTGACCTTGCAAAGGCCAGCGCGACCGACCAGCTGAAAAAAGCGAAGGCGGAAGCTCAGGTAATCATCGAGCAGGCGAACAAACGCCGCGCTCAGATCCTGGACGAAGCTAAAACTGAAGCAGAGCAGGAACGTACTAAAATCGTGGCACAGGCGCAGGCGGAAATTGACGCCGAGCGTAAACGTGCTCGCGAAGAGCTGCGTAAGCAAGTTGCTATCCTGGCTGTTGCTGGCGCCGAGAAGATCATCGAACGTTCCGTGGATGAAGCTGCTAATAGCGACATCGTGGACAAACTTGTCGCTGAACTGTAAGGAGGGAGGGGCTGATGTCTGAATTTATTACGGTAGCTCGCCCCTACGCCAAAGCAGCTTTTGACTTTGCCGTTGAGCACCAAAGCATTGACCGTTGGCAGGATATGTTGACGTTCGCCGCTGAGGTGACAAAAAACGAACAAATGGCAGAGCTTCTCTCTGGCGCGCTGGCGCCGGAAACGCTCGCTGAGTCGTTTATCGCCGTGTGCGGTGAGCAGCTGGACGAAAGCGGCCAAAACCTGATTAGGGTTATGGCTGAAAATAACCGTCTGAATGCGCTCCCGGATGTTCTTGAGCAGTTTATTCACCTGCGTGCAGCCAGTGAGGCTATCTCTGAGGTAGAAGTCACTTCTGCCAATGCACTGAGTGATGAACAGCTTACGAAGATTAGTGCTGCGATGGAAAAACGTCTGTCACGCAAAGTTAAGCTGAATTGCAAAATCGATAAGTCTGTAATGGCAGGCGTAATCATCCGAGCGGGTGATATGGTCATTGATGGCAGCGTACGCGGCCGTCTTGAGCGCCTTGCAGACGTCTTGCAGTCTTAAGGGGACTGGAGCATGCAACTGAATTCCACCGAAATCAGCGAACTGATCAAGCAGCGCATTGCTCAGTTCAGTGTTGTGAGCGAAGCTCATAACGAAGGTACTATTGTTTCTGTAAGTGACGGTGTTATCCGCATTCACGGCCTGGCCGATTGTATGCAGGGTGAGATGATTTCCCTGCCGGGTAACCGTTACGCTATCGCACTGAACCTGGAGCGCGACTCCGTAGGTGCAGTTGTGATGGGTCCATACGCTGACCTCGCCGAAGGCATGAAGGTTAAGTGTACGGGTCGTATTCTGGAAGTTCCGGTTGGCCGTGGCCTGCTGGGTCGTGTGGTGAACACTCTGGGTTCCCCGATTGACGGTAAAGGTCCGGTTGATAACGATGGCTTCTCGCCAATCGAAGTTATCGCACCAGGCGTAATCGAACGTCAGTCCGTCGACCAGCCAGTACAGACCGGTTATAAATCTGTTGATGCCATGATCCCAATCGGTCGTGGCCAGCGTGAGCTGATCATCGGTGACCGTCAGACAGGTAAAACTGCGATGGCAATCGATGCCATCATCAACCAGCGTGATTCCGGCATCAAATGTGTGTACGTGGCTATCGGCCAGAAAGCGTCCACCATTTCTAACGTGGTTCGTAAACTGGAAGAACACGGCGCACTGTCCAACACCATCGTTGTTGTGGCGACCGCGTCTGAATCTGCTGCACTGCAATACCTGGCGCCATATGCCGGTTGCGCAATGGGCGAATACTTCCGTGACCGCGGTGAAGATGCACTGATCGTTTACGATGACCTGTCTAAACAGGCCGTTGCTTACCGTCAGGTTTCCCTGCTGCTGCGTCGTCCGCCAGGACGTGAAGCATTCCCGGGCGACGTATTTTACCTCCACTCCCGTCTGCTGGAACGCGCATCCCGCGTAAACGCGGAATACGTTGAGAAGTTCACCAATGGTGAAGTTAAAGGTAAAACCGGCTCCCTGACCGCTCTGCCGATTATCGAAACCCAGGCGGGTGACGTTTCTGCGTTCGTTCCGACCAACGTAATTTCCATTACCGATGGTCAGATCTTCTTGGAAACCAACCTGTTTAACTCCGGTATTCGTCCGGCAGTTAACCCGGGTATCTCCGTATCTCGTGTAGGTGGTGCAGCGCAGACCAAGATCATCAAGAAACTGTCCGGTGGTATTCGTACCGCTCTGGCACAGTATCGTGAACTGGCAGCGTTTTCTCAGTTCGCTTCCGACCTGGATGAAGCTACGCGTAAGCAGCTGAGCCACGGTCAGAAAGTAACTGAACTGCTGAAGCAGAAACAGTATGCGCCAATGTCTGTTGCACAGCAGGGTGTGGTGCTGTTTGCGGCTGAACGCGGTTACCTCGAAGATGTGGAACTGGCGAAAATCGGTAGCTTCGAAGCCGCTCTGCTGGCTTACGTTGACCGTGACCACGCTCCGCTGATGCAAGAGATCAACCAGTCCGGTGGCTATAACGATGAAATCGAAGGCAAGCTGAAAGCTATCCTCGATTCCTTCAAGGCAACCCAGTCCTGGTAACGTCTGGCGGTCTGCTTTAGGGCGGACCGCAAGGCATTGAGGAGAAGCTCATGGCCGGCGCAAAAGAGATACGTAGTAAGATCGCAAGCGTCCAGAACACGCAGAAGATCACTAAAGCGATGGAGATGGTCGCCGCTTCCAAAATGCGTAAATCGCAGGATCGCATGGCGGCCAGCCGTCCTTATGCAGAGACCATGCGCAAAGTGATTGGTCACCTTGCGAATGGTAATCTGGAATATAAGCACCCTTACCTGGAAGAACGCGACGTTAAACGCGTGGGCTACCTGGTGGTGTCGACCGACCGTGGTCTGTGCGGTGGCTTGAACATTAACCTGTTCAAAAAGCTGCTGGCGGATATGAAAACATGGTCCGATAAAGGCGTTCAGTGCGATATCGCAATGATCGGCTCTAAGGGCGTGTCTTTCTTTAATTCCGTTGGCGGTAACGTGATCGCTCAGGTAACCGGTATGGGGGATAACCCTTCCCTGTCCGAACTGATTGGTCCGGTTAAAGTGATGCTGCAGGCCTACGATGAAGGTCGTCTGGACAGACTGTACGTTGTCAGCAACAAATTTATTAACACCATGTCTCAGACGCCAACCATCACCCAACTGCTGCCTCTGCCGGCATCAGATGATGATGAATTGAAGCGTAAATCCTGGGATTACCTGTATGAGCCAGACCCGAAAGCGCTGCTGGATACCCTGCTGCGTCGTTATGTCGAGTCTCAGGTTTATCAGGGCGTGGTAGAAAACCTGGCCAGCGAGCAGGCCGCACGTATGGTGGCGATGAAAGCCGCGACCGACAATGGCGGCAGCCTGATTAAAGAGCTGCAGTTGGTATACAACAAAGCTCGTCAGGCCAGCATTACTCAGGAACTCACCGAAATCGTCGGTGGTGCATCCGCGGTATAACCAGGTTAATTCGTAGAGGATTCAAGATGGCTACTGGAAAAATTGTCCAGGTAATCGGCGCCGTGGTTGACGTCGAATTCCCTCAGGATGCCGTACCGCGCGTGTACGATGCTCTTGAGGTTATGAATGGTAAAGAGAGCCTGGTGCTGGAAGTTCAGCAGCAGCTCGGCGGCGGTATCGTACGTACCATCGCCATGGGTTCTTCCGACGGTCTGCGTCGTGGTCTGGAAGTAAAAGACCTCGAACACCCGATCGAAGTCCCGGTAGGTAAAGCAACTCTGGGTCGTATCATGAACGTCCTGGGTCACCCTATCGACATGAAAGGCGATATCGGTGAAGAAGAGCGTTGGGCTATCCACCGCGCAGCACCTTCCTACGAAGAGCTGTCCAGCTCTCAGGAACTGCTGGAAACCGGCATCAAAGTTATCGACCTGATGTGTCCGTTCGCTAAGGGCGGTAAAGTCGGTCTGTTCGGTGGTGCGGGTGTAGGTAAAACCGTAAACATGATGGAGCTGATCCGTAACATCGCGATCGAACACTCCGGTTACTCCGTGTTTGCGGGCGTAGGTGAACGTACTCGTGAGGGTAACGACTTCTACCACGAAATGACCGACTCCAACGTTCTGGACAAAGTATCCCTGGTATATGGCCAGATGAACGAGCCGCCGGGAAACCGTCTGCGCGTTGCGCTGACCGGTCTGACCATGGCTGAGAAGTTCCGTGACGAAGGTCGTGACGTTCTGCTGTTCGTCGATAACATCTATCGTTACACCCTGGCCGGTACAGAAGTATCTGCACTGCTGGGTCGTATGCCATCAGCGGTAGGCTACCAGCCGACCCTGGCGGAAGAGATGGGTGTTCTTCAGGAACGTATCACCTCTACCAAAACCGGTTCTATCACCTCCGTTCAGGCGGTATACGTACCTGCGGATGACTTGACTGACCCATCCCCAGCAACCACCTTTGCTCACTTGGATGCAACCGTGGTACTGAGCCGTCAGATCGCATCTCTGGGTATCTACCCGGCAGTTGACCCGCTGGACTCCACCAGCCGTCAGCTGGATCCGCTGGTTGTTGGTCAGGAACACTACGACACCGCGCGTGGCGTACAGTCCCTGCTGCAGCGTTATCAGGAACTGAAAGACATCATCGCCATCCTGGGTATGGATGAACTGTCTGAAGAAGATAAACTGGTGGTAGCACGTGCGCGTAAGATCCAGCGCTTCCTGTCCCAGCCGTTCTTCGTTGCGGAAGTATTCACCGGTTCTCCGGGTAAATACGTTTCCCTGAAAGACACCATCCGTGGCTTTAAAGGCATCATGGAAGGCGAATACGACCACCTGCCAGAGCAGGCGTTCTACATGGTTGGTTCTATCGACGAAGCCGTAGAAAAAGCCAAAAAACTTTAACGCCTTAATCGGAGGGTGATATGGCAATGACTTACCACCTGGACGTCGTCAGCGCAGAGCAACAAATGTTCTCTGGTCTGGTCGAGAAAATCCAGGTAACGGGTAGTGAAGGTGAACTGGGTATTTTCCCGGGTCACGCACCGCTGCTCACCGCCATTAAGCCTGGTATGATCCGCATCGTTAAACAGTTCGGTCATGAAGAGTTTATCTATCTGTCCGGCGGCATTCTCGAAGTGCAGCCTGGCAGCGTGACCGTACTGGCTGATACCGCGATTCGCGGACAGGATCTCGATGAAGCGAGAGCCCTGGAAGCGAAGCGTAAGGCTGAAGAGCACATTAAGAGCTCTCATGGTGACGTGGATTACGCTCAGGCATCTGCGGAACTGGCCAAAGCGATCGCGAAACTGCGCGTTATCGAGTTGACCAAAAAAGCGATGTAACACCGGCTTGAAAATCACAAAGGCCAGTCTGGTTTCCAGGCTGGCTTTTTTTATGGATTTGTTTCAGTAAAAGTGGAACTAAAAAGCTGTTTTATTATTTCGTGATTTACATCACAAAAAATGTTGATCGGTTAAAAAATGAGGCGTAGACTCTTTTTATGTGATGTGTGTCACATAATTAACTCAGATAAAAACAGGATACCAACATGAAATTGTTTAACAAAATCATCGCCCTTTTCAGCAGCATGGACGTTTAGTCGTTCCCTACCTGCTCTGTGGCGCGATGCTTAATACGGTTTATCTGCTAGCGCCATCCGTTATAAAATCCCCCTCCTTCTCTGTATCATTTGTTCTCTATCTTTCTCCCTCTATTTTCCCTACCCGTTTTTCTGCTTCTCACTGAATCACATAAATAAAATCGTACTATGCTGATGTAATGCTTTATTCATGCGGTAAAAAAATAGCAAAAACATTAACCTAAGGCTTTAATAAGAGCAGACTCCGGGTTTTTGGGAGACAAAAGATGCCGAAATAGATGAAAATAGAGAGCTATCAGAGGGGAAATTTCCCCGATTGAACGTTTTATCTTCGGTCCATTTCACGCTGAAAAAAATGTAGTATTTTCAATGTGAAACGGTATAAATTCGTTCTCAAATTACAGTCAGGACGTGTATGTTGAATAATGCTATGAGCGTCGTGATCCTTGCCGCAGGCAAAGGCACGCGTATGTATTCCGATCTCCCTAAAGTGCTGCACACCCTCGCAGGAAAACCGATGGTTCAGCATGTCATTGATGCTGCTAATGAATTAGGTGCGACTCACGTACATCTTGTCTACGGACACGGTGGCGATCTGCTTAAACAGACTCTGAAAGATGGCAATCTGAATTGGGTTCTGCAGGCTGAGCAGTTAGGTACCGGCCATGCAATGCAGCAGGCGGCGCCATTCTTTAGTGATGACGAAGACATTTTAATGCTCTATGGCGATGTGCCGCTGATCTCTACCGATACCTTACGTCGCCTGCGTGAAGCCAAACCGCAGGGCGGTATCGGTTTGTTAACGGTAAAACTGGACGATCCATCCGGATATGGGCGTATTACCCGTGATAACGGCAAAGTTACTGGCATTGTTGAGCATAAAGATGCAACCGACGAGCAGCGTCAAATCCAGGAAATCAACACTGGCATTCTGATTGCCAACGGCGCTGACATGAAGCGTTGGCTGTCTAAACTGACCAACAACAACGTGCAGGGTGAATACTACATCACCGATATCATCGCGATGGCGTATCAGGAAGGACGTGAAATTGCTGCGGTACATCCGGCACGAATCAGTGAAACGGAAGGGGTAAATAACCGTCTTCAGTTATCCCGTCTGGAACGTGTTTATCAGTCCGAGCAGGCAGAAAAACTGCTGCTGGCGGGCGTGATGCTGCGCGATCCTGCACGTTTTGATCTTCGCGGTACGCTGATTCACGGGCGCGATGTTGAAATTGATACTAACGTTATCATTGAAGGTAACGTAACCGTTGGGGATCGCGTCAAGATTGGCGCTGGCTGCATCATCAAAAACAGCGTGATTGGTGAGGGTTGTGAGCTTAGCCCGTACAGCGTGGTGGAAGATGCCCATCTGGAAGCCGCTTGCACCATCGGTCCATTCGCGCGTCTGCGCCCGGGTGCTGAGCTGCAGGAAGGCGCACACGTGGGCAACTTCGTCGAAATGAAAAAAGCGCGTCTGGGTAAAGGCTCTAAAGCCGGTCATCTGACCTATCTGGGTGATGCGGAAATTGGCGATAACGTGAATATTGGCGCGGGTACGATTACCTGCAACTACGATGGCGCCAATAAGTTTAAAACCATTATTGGTGATGATGTGTTTGTGGGTTCTGATACTCAGCTGGTGGCGCCTGTCACCGTGGGTAAAGGTGCGACGATTGCCGCCGGAACCACAGTAACGCGTAATGTCGCCGATAACGAACTGGTATTAAGCCGTGTACCTCAAGTCCATAAACAGGGCTGGCAGCGTCCGGTGAAGAAGAAGTAATTTATTTTTGCCGGATGGCGGCCTACGTGCGATGACGTTCTGTAGGCCTGTTAAGCGTAAGCGCCATCAGGCAGACAAGAGATGAGGGGATAATATAATCCTCCGCTCAACAAGCAGTACCTATAAAAATAACCCCACTCTCTACAAGGCTCGGGGCGCCCGGAATACGGGTATCAGGTTGACCGACAACGACAGGCAAAATGCCTAAATTCGGAATCAAAAAAATATGTGTGGAATTGTTGGCGCTATCGCGCAGCGTGATGTAGCTGAAATCCTTCTCGAAGGTTTACGTCGTCTGGAATATCGTGGTTATGACTCTGCTGGTCTGGCCGTTGTCGATGCTGAAGGCAACATGACCCGTCTGCGTCGTCTGGGTAAAGTGCAGATGCTGACTGCTGCTGCGGAAGAACATCCGCTGCATGGTGGTACAGGTATCGCTCACACCCGCTGGGCGACACACGGTGAACCTTCAGAAGCGAACGCGCATCCCCATGTTTCTGAACACATTGTTGTGGTGCATAACGGCATCATTGAAAACCATGAACCACTGCGTGAGCTGTTGAAAACGCGTGGCTACACCTTTGTTTCTGAAACCGACACCGAAGTGATTGCTCACCTGGTGCACTGGGAGCTGGAACAGGGTGGTACGCTGCGTGAAGCCGTGCTGCGTACTATTCCGCAGCTACGTGGTGCCTACGGCACAGTGATCATGGATACCCGTAACCCGGAAACCCTGCTGGCGGCACGTTCTGGTAGCCCGCTGGTGATTGGGCTGGGTATGGGTGAGAACTTTATCGCTTCCGATCAGCTGGCACTGCTGCCGGTAACCCGTCGCTTTATCTTCCTGGAAGAGGGCGACATCGCGGAAGTGACCCGTCGTTCGGTCTCTATTTTCGACAAGTCTGGCGCGGAAGTGAAACGTCAGGATATCGAATCTAATCTGCAATACGATGCGGGCGAAAAAGGTATTTATCGCCACTACATGCAGAAAGAGATCTATGAACAGCCGAACGCAATTAAAAACACGCTGACCGGGCGCATTAGCCACGGTGAAGTGGATTTAAGCGAGCTGGGTTCTCATGCCAACGAGCTGCTGTCTCAGGTTGAGCATATCCAGATTATCGCCTGTGGTACGTCGTACAACTCCGGTATGGTGTCCCGCTACTGGTTTGAATCGCTGGCTGGCATTCCTTGTGATGTCGAAATCGCTTCCGAGTTCCGCTATCGCAAATCTGCCGTGCGTCGTAACAGCCTGATGATCACCCTTTCCCAGTCTGGTGAAACGGCGGATACCCTGGCGGGTCTGCGCTTATCTAAAGAGCTGGGCTATCTGGGCTCGCTGGCTATTTGTAACGTACCGGGATCTTCTCTGGTACGCGAATCCGACCTGGCGATGATGACCAATGCCGGTACCGAAATCGGCGTGGCCTCCACGAAAGCCTTTACCACCCAACTGACTGTTCTGCTGATGCTGGTGGCGAAACTGTCTCGTCTGAAAGGCCTGGATGTGGCCATTGAGCAGGAAATCGTTCACGGTCTGCAGGCACTGCCGAGCCGTATTGAGCAGATGCTGTCTCAGGACAAACGAATTGCCGCTCTGGCTGAAGGTTTCTCTGACAAACACCATGCGCTGTTCCTGGGTCGTGGCGATCAGTACCCGATTGCGCTGGAAGGCGCGCTGAAGCTGAAAGAGATCTCTTATATTCACGCTGAAGCATATGCCGCAGGCGAACTGAAACACGGTCCGCTGGCGCTGATTGATGCCGATATGCCGGTTATCGTGGTTGCGCCGAACAACGAACTGCTGGAAAAACTGAAATCCAACATTGAAGAAGTTCGCGCCCGTGGCGGTCAGCTGTACGTCTTTGCTGATCAGGATGCTGGCTTTACCAGCAGCGAAAACATGCACATCATCGAGATGCCGCATGTGGAAGAGGTTATTGCACCTATCTTCTACACCGTTCCGCTGCAGCTGCTGGCGTATCATGTGGCGCTGATTAAAGGCACCGACGTGGATCAGCCGCGTAACCTGGCGAAGTCGGTTACCGTAGAGTAATCCGTACTGAACTGAACATGCCCTGCTATAAGCGGGGCATTTTTTTAACTTGTTCTGTTTTTAATCAATTATCCCGCCTGTTTTATGTGACAAACCGTCATCTTCAGCTACTGTTTGCAGTGTCATAAAAAGAAAATTTTAGCGAAATGTTATTGTCATAGTAATGGATAACATTTTGTTTTAAATGTATTTCTTTCTAAAAAACTCTCTGTGTTTTTCATTGTCATAAAACTGTCATATTTCGTACATTTAACTGTCACCTGTTTGTCCTATTTTGCTCACAGTAGCAACTCAAACAACGATTTACGAAAACCGTGCAGGAGACATTATGAAAGTTATGCGTACCACTGTCGCAACTGTTGTCGCCGCGACCTTATCCATGAGCGCGTTCTCTGCGTTTGCAGCAGCGAGCCTGACAGGTGCAGGTGCAACCTTCCCTGCGCCAGTGTATGCCAAATGGGCAGATACCTATCAGAAAGAAACCGGTAGCAAAGTAAACTACCAGGGTATCGGCTCCTCCGGTGGTGTAAAACAAATTACGGCCAATACCGTTGATTTCGGCGCTTCTGATGCCCCGCTGTCTGACGAGAAACTGGCGCAAGAAGGCCTGTTCCAGTTCCCGACCGTTATCGGCGGTGTGGTGCTGGCAGTCAACATCCCTGGCCTGAAATCCGGTGAGCTGGTGCTGGACGGTAAAACGCTGGGCGACATTTACCTCGGCAAAATTAAGAAGTGGGATGACGAAGCCATCACCAAACTGAACCCGGGTCTGAAGTTGCCTTCGCAGAATATCGCCGTTGTGCGTCGCGCTGATGGTTCCGGTACTTCCTTCGTCTTCACTAGCTACCTGGCGAAAGTGAACGAAGAGTGGAAATCTAAAATTGGTTCCGGCTCCACCGTAAACTGGCCGACCGGTCTGGGCGGTAAAGGTAACGACGGTATCGCCGCGTTCGTACAGCGTCTGCCGGGTTCTATCGGCTACGTTGAGTACGCTTACGCTAAGCAGAACAACCTGGCGTACACCAAGCTGGTCTCTGCTGATGGCAAACCGGTAAGCCCGACCGAAGAAAACTTTGCCAACGCCGCTAAAGGCGCTGACTGGAGCAAAACCTTCGCTCAGGATCTGACTAACCAGAAAGGTGACGATGCGTGGCCAATCACTTCCACCACCTTCATCCTGGTCCATAAAGAGCAGAAGAAGCCTGAGCAGGGCGTTGAAGTGCTGAAATTCTTCGACTGGGCATACAAAAATGGCGGCAAACAGGCTAATGACCTGGATTACGCCAGCCTGCCGGACAGCGTGGTTGAGCAGATTCGTGCTGCATGGAAGACCAACGTGAAAGACAGCAGCGGTAAAGCGCTGTACTAAATACCCGTCATACTTCGAGCCGCAGCTGTGTTGGCTGTGCTTGTTCACCCCAGTCACATAGTGAATCTATGCTCCTGGGTATTCACAAGCTTGCCGCCTTGCTGCAACTCGAATTATTTAGGGTATGGCATTACGTTAGCCGGGAAGCACGATAAAATGCGTGCTTCCTGGCCCAAACTTAAAGAGTGATTTATGGCTGCAACCAAGCCTGCTTTTAACCCACCGGGTAAAAAGGGTGACATGATATTCAGCGCGCTGGTAAAACTGGCTGCGCTGATTGTGCTATTGATGTTGGGTGGCATTATTGTTTCTCTTGTTATCTCCTCCTGGCCAAGCATTCAGAAATTTGGTTTCTCCTTTCTGTGGACCAAAGACTGGGATGCGCCGAACGATATCTACGGCGCGCTGGTACCGATTTACGGTACGCTGGTCACCTCGTTTATTGCATTGCTGATTGCCGTTCCGGTGAGTTTCGGCATTGCGCTGTTCCTGACAGAACTTGCACCCGGTTGGCTGCGTCGCCCGCTGGGTATCGCTATTGAACTGCTGGCGGCTATTCCGAGTATCGTATACGGCATGTGGGGTCTGTTTATCTTTGCCCCGCTGTTTGCGACGTACTTCCAGGAGCCGGTCGGAAACATCCTTTCCAACATTCCGTTTGTTGGCGCACTGTTTGCCGGCCCGGCGTTTGGTATCGGTATTCTGGCGGCTGGTGTGATCCTCGCCATCATGATCATCCCGTACATTGCTGCGGTTATGCGTGATGTGTTCGAACAAACGCCGGTGCTGATGAAAGAGTCGGCCTACGGCATCGGCTGTACCACCTGGGAAGTTATCTGGCGTATCGTCCTGCCGTTCACCAAAAATGGTGTGATCGGCGGTGTGATGCTGGGTCTGGGCCGTGCGCTGGGTGAAACCATGGCGGTGACCTTTATCATTGGTAACACCTACCAGCTCGATAGCGCCTCGCTGTACATGCCGGGCAACAGTATTACCTCTGCGCTGGCGAATGAATTTGCCGAAGCGGAATCGGGGCTGCACGTTGCTGCATTGATGGAGCTGGGTCTGATTCTGTTTGTGATCACCTTCATCGTACTGGCGGCGTCTAAGTTCATGATCATGCGCCTTGCGAAGAACGAGGGGGCACGCTAATGGCTACGCTTGAAATGCAAAACACCACTGCGCTGGCGGAGTCCCGCCGTAAAATGCAGGCACGTCGCCGTCTGAAGAACCGCATCGCGCTGACGCTCTCTATGGCGACCATGGCATTCGGTCTGTTCTGGCTGGTGTGGATCCTGATGTCCACAATCACCCGCGGTATCGACGGTATGTCGCTGGCGCTGTTCACCGAAATGACGCCTCCGCCGAATACGGCGGGTGGTGGTCTGGCGAACGCCCTGGCCGGTAGTGGACTGTTAATTCTGTGGGCGACCGTGTTTGGTACACCGCTTGGCATTATGGCGGGTATCTACCTGGCAGAGTACGGACGTAAGTCCTGGCTGGCTGAGGTCATCCGCTTTATCAACGACATTCTGCTGTCTGCGCCATCAATCGTGGTCGGTCTGTTCGTTTACACCATCGTGGTAGCAAAAATGGAGCACTTTTCAGGCTGGGCGGGCGTTATCGCGCTGGCGCTGCTGCAGGTGCCCATTGTTATCCGTACCACGGAGAACATGCTCAAGCTGGTGCCGGATAGCCTGCGTGAAGCCGCCTATGCACTGGGTACGCCGAAATGGAAGATGATTTCTGCGATCACCCTGAAGGCATCTGTCTCAGGCATCATTACAGGGGTTCTGCTGGCTATTGCACGTATCGCAGGTGAAACGGCTCCGCTGCTGTTTACGTCGCTCTCCAACCAGTTCTGGAGCACCGACATGATGCAGCCTATCGCCAACCTGCCAGTCACTATCTTTAAGTTTGCGATGAGCCCGTTTGCTGAGTGGCAGCAACTGGCCTGGGCCGGGGTACTGATTATTACCCTGTGCGTACTGCTGCTGAACATTCTGGCGCGCGTCATTTTCGCGAAGAAGAAACACGGTTAATTTTTACGGCGTGGCTGATGCGGCGCCGGATGAGGAAAAGATTGAAATGAGTATGGTTGATACTGCCCCAGGTAAGATTCAGGTTCGTGATTTGAACTTCTACTATGGCAAATTCCATGCCCTGAAGAACATCAACCTGGATATTGCTAAAAACCAGGTAACGGCGTTTATCGGGCCGTCAGGCTGTGGTAAATCGACGCTGCTGCGTACGTTCAACAAAATGTTTGAACTGTACCCGGAGCAGCGTGCGGAAGGTGAAATCCTGCTGGATGGCGACAATATTCTCACCAATACCCAGGATATCGCTCTGCTGCGTGCCAAAGTGGGCATGGTATTCCAGAAGCCAACGCCGTTCCCGATGTCCATCTACGACAACATCGCTTTTGGCGTACGTCTGTTTGAGAAACTCTCGCGTGCGGATATGGACGAGCGTGTGCAGTGGGCATTGACCAAGGCCGCATTGTGGAACGAAACCAAAGATAAATTACACCAGAGCGGGTACTCTCTCTCGGGTGGTCAGCAGCAGCGTCTGTGTATTGCGCGTGGTATCGCCATTCGCCCGGAAGTGCTTCTGCTTGATGAGCCATGTTCAGCGCTCGACCCTATTTCTACCGGGCGTATCGAAGAGCTGATCACTGAGCTGAAAGAGGATTACACCGTCGTTATCGTTACCCACAACATGCAGCAGGCTGCGCGTTGTTCCGATCACACGGCATTTATGTACCTGGGCGAGTTGATTGAGTTCAGCAACACGGACGATCTGTTCACCAAGCCCGCGAAGAAACAAACTGAAGATTACATCACCGGTCGTTACGGCTGATTCAGGAGCTTGTTGTGGATAACCTTAACCTTAATAAACATATTTCCGGCCAGTTCAATGCAGAGCTGGAAAGCATCCGTACCCAGGTGATGACCATGGGCGGCATGGTCGAGCAGCAGCTTTCTGATGCAATCACGGCGATGCACAACCAGGACAGCGAGCTGGCAAAACGCGTCATTGAAGGCGATAAGAACGTCAACATGATGGAAGTGGCGATCGACGAAGCCTGCGTGCGTATCATTGCCAAGCGTCAACCGACAGCGAGCGACCTGCGTCTGGTGATGGCGATTATCAAAACCATCGCTGAGCTGGAACGTATTGGCGACGTGGCGGACAAAATTTGCCGTACCGCGCTGGAGAAGTTCTCGCAACAGCACCAGCCGCTGCTGGTAAGCCTGGAATCACTGGGCCGCCACACCGTACAAATGCTGCATGACGTGCTGGATGCGTTTGCGCGTATGGATCTGGACGAAGCAGTGCGTATTTATCGCGAAGATAAGAAAGTTGACCAGGAATATGAAGGCATCGTGCGTCAGCTGATGACTTATATGATGGAAGACCCACGTACCATTCCAAGCGTGCTGACCGCGCTGTTCTGCGCACGTTCCATCGAACGTATCGGTGACCGCTGCCAGAATATCTGCGAATACATCTTCTACTTCGTGAAGGGACAAGACTTCCGTCACGTGGGCGGCGATGAACTGGATAAGCTGCTGGCGGGCAAAGATCCGAAAGAATAAGCGGCTTGTTGCGTTCGCCGGGATCCCCCGGCGTCGCTATTGTAGGCCGGATAAGGCGTTACGCCGCATCCGGCATTCTGCGCCATTTACCTGATGGGGCTTTGCTTATCAGGCCTACTGTTTAATCGACGATATCCCAACCCCGCGCCTTCCACAATTCCGGCAACTGTGCCAGATCGGTAAACGTCGTCACTTTTGGATGATCAATCGGTTTGTTGTGCGGATCGGCGCAGAAGTAGAACACTTCCATCCCGGCTGCAATCCCCGCCTGCGCGCCTGCGCTGGAATCATCAACCAGAATGCAGTTCTCAACGTTAACGTCCATCGCTTTCGCCGCATGGAACATCAGGGCCGGATCGGGCTTCCAACGCTGAATATCGTAGCCGCTGAACAGTAAATCAGGGAAATGGTGCAACATGCCCAGCTTACCCAGCGAATGCTGCATTTTGCTGACCGGACCGTTAGATACCACACACATTGGTACGGCCATGCTGTCCAGTAGCGCATTGGCACCGGCAATCACCTCCAGTTCCGTATCGAACAGACGTGCGACCTCAGCGCGGTAAACCGGTTCTAAATCGGCTTTTGCCAGTTCGACACCGTGCTCTTCGTTGATAATGTCGATGATCTCGTACAGCTTTACCCCCTTGAAGCGTTTGAAAATTTCTTCAAGATCGAGCGTAATGCCAAACGCCTGGAACATGCTGACATACGCGCGAGAACAAATTACTTCACTGTCGACAAGGGTACCGTCACAGTCAAAAAATACGGCTTCTATCTGGGACATGTCATTTCCGTTTTAACAAGTTTAACGTTTTCGTAATGCATTATTGGGTGACGCAATCGTTGCCGTATAAGCAAAATCAATGAAAAAAGTTGCTCATAACCCAACCCTATTGTCGCATTTTGGTATAGGATAGCGACGAATTTTCCCTCCTTGTTCGGAAATTGATAATGAGTCAACAACACACAACCCAGGCTTCTGGTCAGGGGATGCTGGAACGCGTGTTCAAACTGCGCGAACATGGCACGACGGCACGGACCGAAGTGATCGCCGGTTTAACCACCTTCCTGACGATGGTGTATATCGTTTTTGTTAACCCGCAAATTCTTGGCGTGGCTGGCATGGATACCAGCGCTGTCTTTGTTACCACCTGCCTTATTGCTGCATTTGGTAGCATCCTGATGGGCCTGTTTGCCAACCTGCCGGTCGCACTTGCGCCTGCTATGGGCCTGAACGCATTCTTCGCTTTCGTGGTCGTTGGCGCGATGGGCCTGTCATGGCAGATTGGTATGGGCGCTATCTTCTGGGGCGCGGTAGGCCTGCTGCTGCTGACGATTTTCCGCGTACGTTACTGGATGATTGCCAATATCCCGGTTAGCCTGCGCGTAGGCATCACCAGCGGTATTGGTCTGTTCATCGGCATGATGGGGCTGAAAAACGCTGGTGTTATCGTCGCCAACAAAGACACGCTGGTGTCTATCGGTAACCTGACGTCTCACAGCGTACTGCTTGGTATTCTGGGCTTCTTTATCATCGCGATTCTGGCGTCACGTAACATTCACGCGGCGGTGCTGATTTCTATCATTGTAACCACGCTGCTGGGCTGGATGCTGGGCGATGTCCATTACAACGGTATCGTTTCTGCGCCACCGAGCGTGATGTCCGTTATCGGACATGTCGATCTGGCCGGTTCGTTTAACATTGGCCTGGCGGGTGTGATTTTCTCGTTCATGCTGGTTAACCTGTTCGACTCCTCCGGTACGCTGATTGGCGTTACTGATAAAGCCGGTCTGGCGGATGCGAAGGGCAAGTTCCCGCGCATGAAGCAAGCGCTGTATGTGGATAGCGTGTCGTCAGTTACCGGGGCGTTTATCGGGACTTCTTCCGTTACTGCGTATATCGAATCTTCTTCCGGCGTTTCTGTCGGCGGACGTACCGGTCTGACCGCTGTGGTCGTTGGTCTGCTGTTCCTGCTGGTTATCTTCCTGTCTCCGCTGGCAGGAATGGTACCGGGTTATGCTGCCGCGGGTGCGTTGATTTACGTTGGTGTCCTGATGACATCAAGCCTGTCGCGTGTGAAGTGGGATGACCTGACAGAAGCGGTTCCGGCGTTTATTACCGCCGTGATGATGCCGTTTAGCTTCTCGATTACCGAAGGTATTGCGCTGGGCTTTATCTCTTACTGCGTGATGAAGATTGGTACCGGACGTTTCCGCGACCTCAGCCCGTGCGTCATCATTGTCGCACTGCTGTTTGTGCTGAAGATTGTGTTTATCGACGCGCACTAATCGCTGTTTATTTGCCCATATATAAACAAGCCCGGCATATCGCCGGGCTTTTTCTTTTACGCTTTCACGCGCTGAATGTAGTCGCCAAATGCGGTCAATTGACCGGTCAGATGGTCTAGCGTGCTTTGGTCAATCACTTCACCCGTCTGCGGATCCACTTTGTTCTGAATGACGCCGCCCATAAATTCCGGCTTGTTCATTACCATGGCGTCGAGGAATACCAGGATCTGACGCAGATGGTACTGACAGCGCGCGCCACCAATAGCGCCCATGGAACTGGTCTGGATCAGTACCGGCTTACCGGATAATGGCTGATCGGGCAGGCGGGACAGCCAGTCGATGGCGTTCTTCAGTCCGCCCGGAACAGAATAGTTATACTCTGGTGTGACGATGACGACACCGTCAGCCTTTCTGATTTGCTCAGCCAGCGTTTCTACGCAGGCCGGAAAACCTTCTTCCTGCTGGAGGTCGGCATCGTACAGAGGGATATCACCAATCGATGGCAACGCGTTCACTTCCATTCCCGCTGGAGCAATCTTGGGCAGCGTACGGGCAACCATTCCATTAAACGAACCTTTGCGCAGACTTCCCAGTAACGTAACAACATTCAATGTTTCAGACATGGTGACTCCTGTTTCATCATGAAGGTTAAATCAAAGCGTATGGCTCTTCGCTGCACATAATTGAGAGAACCGGATCAGGCGACCCGTTGGCTCATTGGCGCGAGTCTGGATATCAGGCAAACTTTTCCAGTCCTGTTTACCATCAAACTCCCAAACTTTGAGTTTTTCAATGGTTGGCGTAACCGCAACCGACCACACCAGTACATCTTCCGCATCGCAAATGGCTTCAACCTGCGCCACATGGGCACATTTCAGGCGCCCTGCGCCGGGTAAAAGCTGGAGTTCGCGCGGATCGTCATTGCACACATCGCCGGTGAGTTTGAGTACGCTCTGGCGCAACGTAATGAGCTGCGCGCGTGCTTCGTTGGGGTCGTTTTGGTTGTTGATCCACAGATTTTCGTTGCTGGAGAAGCGCCACGTTTCCGCTGCATTCGGATTGTGAAACCCGTGGGTAGCCCGCTGAAGTTCCATATCCAGGCCGCATGTTCCTTCAGTCGTTAGCACAACGCCGACGATATTCCCGGCATAAGAAATCGAAAATCCCGGCAGGTTCTTATCGCGAAAAACGGGCTTACCTTTGGCCTGAGTAACAATTTCGGGCAGCGTGCCGGTGCCGTAAAGCATAAACATCAGTTCAGCGAGAAGACTTCGGGAAGCCAGGAAACGTGTCCGGCGATGAGCGGGTAGATCTCTTGCTTCGATATGACATGGAGAAGGGAGGCGAGCTGAAACCAGGTGTCCCTCCGTAAGAATCCCTCTGGCAAAATGTGTCGCCATTTGTCGCTCCGTGATTAATGGTCCGTGATTATTACCAGAGTAACATTTACACGGCTTCCGGGCAGGCTTTGCTGCCCAAAAAGTAAGCGGAAATGGGATACATTACGCGATATTTACATTTCTGTTGCCAGAATGGTCGATTTAGCAACACCAAAATGACGGATCGTCAGGACATATCGCGATAAAGCGCCTTGATCGTGTCTTTTAGCCAGACGATCTTAGGATTGTGGCTGTTGCGTTTATGCCAAAGAAGGGTGAACGGGACGCGCATTTTTTCCAGTTGCGCTGTATCAAATGGCATCGGTCGCGCCACGAGCGGGAGCTGGTGGAGTTGGTTATAACGCTGACAATAGACCGGTGCGGTGGCTATCAGCGCGTGATCCGGCTGCGCGGCCATAAACAGCGATTGCTCAAAACCAGGCAGACATAACGCGATATTGCGTGCGCGCCCCATTTCTTGCAGGACTTCATCCAGCGCCCATGTATCGCTTTGCTCCCAGCTAATGCTGATGTGCGGATAGCGCAGAAAGGTGTCCAGATTCCACTCTTCCTGCAGTGCGGGATGATCTTCACGTAGCCAGACGCAGGGCAGATCGGAAAACAGCACTTCATGGTCGATCGACAATGGCAACAAACTCAGCAGTTCGCGCGAACGCGGATGGCTTTCGCGCCCGGTAAAGCCAATATCCACTTCACCGCGAATAATGGCATCCAGCGAATCATAGTCCCAGTTGCGTATTTTGATCGTCGCCTGGGGATAGCGCTGGTAAATCTGCCGGGAGAGCGAGTTGAACATGATCATCACTAACGGCGTTTCGGCCACCAGATCAAACTTCAGCCCGCGCGGAGACTCATGGTGCGGCTTATCGAGCAGCTGATTGCCCATCTGCATCCATTCAGCCAGGTTCTGCTCCATGCTGACCATCAGCGGCGTCGGCGATAGCCCCAGCGGGGTGTTCACAAACAAGGGATCGTCAAACCAGGCCCGCAGCTTCGACAGCGATTTACTGACCGCCGACGGTGTGACGTTCATCCGTTTGGCGGTTTTAGTGACGCTGCGCTCCTGCATCAACAGCTGCAGGCAGAGCAATAAATTAAGATCGAGACTGCTGAGGGATTTCTTCATGAGTTGGCGCGGACCGGTTAGGTGCAACAGTGATAATCAGCATGACACTCACTATGCTACAGCCAATCAGAATCCCGATCAGCATATTCAGCGCATCAAGGCCGAGCACTGCCGCCAGCCATATCCACAACGAGGAACCGCAAACCTGCGCAATACCTAGTGCCGAGCTGGCGACTCCCGCGCGCAGCGAGAACGGCCCCAGCGCCTGGCTCATTGCAACACCGAAGCCGACCGAGAATCCAGCGCAGATTAACGTCAGCCCGAAAAGCGTTACTGCATGTGAAGTGGCAAGGGTTAACACCACGCCCGCACACAGAAACAGCACCTGTGAGGTCAGCATCAGAACGCGAGGCTTAAACACGCTCAGAGCAAATGGCGTCGAGAAAGAGACCGCCATACTGATGCCTGCGGTCATGGCCATCGTAGTGGCGTACTCACCACGGTCGAAGCCCATCACTTCCATCAGCAGTACCGGAGACGTATTCACGAAGGTCAGGATCACCGACACGCTGAGGGTGGTAATGGCCAGACGGCTTAAGAAAAAACGGTTTACCAGCGATTCGGTTGTGTGGTTTTTTTCCGCCGTCGCCATAAGCGTTGCTGGACGCGATTCTCGCAGGACAAACACCGACAGCAGGCAAACAGCCACACCCATTCCCATCATCGTGTAGAACAGGCTCTGCCATGGGTATTTGAGCATGATCAGATGCCCCATCACCGGAGCCAGCACCGGCACGATACAGGTAATACCGTTCAACAACGACAGTACTTTCGCCCGACGGCGATCGTCAAGTGTGTCGCGCAGGATGGCGAAAGCCACCACGTAGCAGCAGCCCGCGCCTACGCCCTGAATAAAGCGGCCTATGAGAAACGGCGTTCCGCTTTCGGCAAACGAACACAGTGCAGAGGCGAAAATAAAAATGAGGGAACCGACAATGGCGACAGGTTTGCGACCTGACTGGTCGGCAATTTTTCCGGCGAACAGCATCGCCGTCGCCATTCCCGCCAGATAAACCGAAAACGCGATATGCAGTTGCGCCTCGCTGGCCTGTAAATCGGCAGCAATACGGGGCAGCCCTACCAGATACATATCAATCCCGGCAGGATAAAGAAGAACCAGGGCGAAACTGCAGATTAGAAAGCGTGTCATAGCGACCTCATGAGAAATGTGGCGCTAAGCATACGGTCAGAGAGTCAACTGCACGAGTTGCCATTTGGACAACAGTG
This sequence comes from Citrobacter sp. Cpo090, assembly GCF_030332665.1. Classification (NCBI taxonomy): domain Bacteria; kingdom Pseudomonadati; phylum Pseudomonadota; class Gammaproteobacteria; order Enterobacterales; family Enterobacteriaceae; genus Citrobacter; species Citrobacter sp. Cpo090. The sequence continues at coordinate 43,094 of NZ_JAOWHK010000030.1, forward strand.
ATTTCCTGTTAGGAAAATATTATTAATTCGGAATGTATTTATATTGGTTAAGAAATGTGCGAGATAAGATGAATTAAATATAACCATACAAAGTAAAAGGTATTGGTGTGGATATTATTGGTGATAATACTTGTGTTACGAGTATAAACCCGAAAGGAAAAATCGTTTACTGTCGTGGAGAGCAGCATAAATACTGGCTTGAACTGCAGTTCGTCGATGAGAACAACATTCCTGTATGCGGACTTAATGTAAGGCTGGAATATCGTCCGCTGACATCATCAGTGTGGCATCAGCATGAAAACAGCTACAGCCCAACGCCTCCCCCCAACCCTCCGGCGGGCGTTACCGACAATCAAGGATTGGTCCGGTTTGATGATCTTTACTGGATAACTGTAGACGTTAAGACGGATGGGCAGCAACTGGCTGACGAGATGACACTGCGGCCACTGGGCGTCAGGCGTAATCCTAATAGCCAGCCAGAGAGTAAAAATATTTTCTGGTCGGGCCTCCGTGACAATAGCTGGCGATCGAATGTACAGGAAATAACAGAAGCGGCTAATCATGTGTATCACTATGTCACTATCGGGGAATTATGCGACCGCCTGCCGTTGATTGAAGGCTGGGATGAACCGGAGGCTCCGGAATTCCATTTCCCACCGAATCGCTCCTTGAAGGGGACGGAGATCCCCTGTGAGTTGCTGGAAAAAAGACACGTTATTGAAATTTGTCCATTTCGGGCATGGGTATTGGCATTGCACGACACAAAAGACTATGACTTCGCCAACGCACTGAATCTCGGCATTATGGCTGACCTGGTTTATGCGGCAGAAAAAGATAATAAAACTATCAACTATTTCTTCCGGAAAAAGTGTCAGGATCTATCATGCATTCCTCAGTTTGCTGAATTTCCTTCCTGGTACCACACGCTGGCGGTCGATGTTCCTTTTCATGACCGCTATCTCCCACCAGTGTATCTGAGCACGAAAGATAGTGATCAACCGGAGGGGGACACCCGGCTCTTTACGGTGGAATGTGGCACACATGTGCTGGTTGCATGGTGCGGGACTGATAGCCTGTTGAATGTGCTAACTGATTTATCATTTGCACCAAAATGTTGTTTGCCGGAACTGGCCGGGGCGGGAAATGTTCATGGAGGATTTCTGGAGGCTTATGAGCTGGCCAACAGGAAATTTGAGGATAATTTGAATGCGGTTAATCGGGCTTTAGAGCAAGGAACGAAGACGCTATTTATTTGTGGTCACAGCTTGGGGGGAGCTTTGGCATTACTTTATGCTGCCGAGATGAAAGTCAGTTATCCCATACTGTATACCTACGGAATGCCGCGTACATTTACCCGTGCGGCAATATCTTTTCTGGACAGCATTACCCATTACCGGCACGTCAACGACAATGACTCAATTACACAAATCCCTCCGGATGCTGATTTGGATAACGCTTTTTATAAAAAATGGGGACTGCTGGGAGACAAGCTGGGGTTTGACTGGTCACTGACGACTGCTGCCGGTCTTGGGGGCGCAGTTCGTGATATGACTTATCAGTCTGTGGGACTTGTAGATAAAAAAGATCCTTACTGGCATCACGGTAAAACGGTGGTTTTTTTCCTGGCTGAGCAGTGTTCAATGCGGGTTGCCAGCCCGAACCACAAAACTCTACTTGATGGACAGATCTACACGCGCCATTTTGTGGGGGTGAAACTATATCTGGTTCCTTCTCTGAATGATGAATGTCTGAAATCTAGCGGTAAGCATCAGGAAACGTTCATCCAGTGCCTCGCACCGCATGCTCTGACAAAGACCTTTCCGAAAAATACCAATCCAACGCTGAACGGTTTAGGTACGGACCCGCAAAACCATTCGATGGCGCACCGCTATTTGCCCTACATCCATAATCAACTGCTTGAACTGGCAAATCCGGAGCTAAAGATGAGAAGAAAAGAAATGCGGATGCGCTTTCGCGATGAGGTTGAGAAAAGTGCATCCAGTAACGGGCAGCCAGATGAGATCCAGCGTAACCGTGAATTTCTGATGCTTCAGGATTTACTGCCGATAGCCCTGCAACTCACGGAGTCTGATGAAATTGGCCGCAATGCCCTGACCCGTTTCGCGGCGGCGACGGAGGAAAGCGTTGAATTATTTTAAGATAACTACCGTTATTATGTTAACTATTGCACCACTTTGCGGTTGTGGAGATAACACAGATCAGACACTTTCCCCTCCTGATAATGCCCGACGTGTCAGCGTGTTATTCCGGATGCCAGAGGGCATCACTCTAATGCCGATGCAGATTCTTTACCGCTCTGAAAAGTGTATGGATAAAAGCTATAACTCCAGCTTTGAATCTTATCCTGTGCGGGGATACAACGGTTTTACGCAGCCTTTCGTCCGGCAGGGTATGGGGGGGCTGTGGCAGACCAGTATTGCCATTGATGGTGGCGGGCCGTGCCAGTGGCAGCTAAATTCACTGAGAGTAAGTTTCAGGATTGCGGATAATATTCCACTGGTGAAAGGAAAAGAAGTCATTGAAACCAGTTATATCTTTGATTTTGGAGATTATGGCCTCAGTGATGGATATGGGACAGGGAGGGCAAAAGAGGTCAGTGGAGATCTTGACTTAAAAACGGATTATTTCCCTGAAGTATTTATTAGCCATTTATTTAATCAAACAACATTGAAATTATTTGGTGGAAATACCGGCCCTGAAAAATGGCGAAGGCGTTTTCGGCTTAGGAATACTCAAAACATCCTTATTGAGCCAGTCATTCATTTCGATAAAGTTGTTACATTGACACCTCCAGATGCTCCAGGCAAACTTACGGCAACTTATCCCGATGGCAGTAGTGAAAAGATCCCGCATATTTATCCCAGCTATGAAAAATTGCTGTCGATGAAATGATGATTTATGTAGTTCCCGCCAGAGAATGTGCTGGCGGGATTTTTTATTAATGGCCAATTTCTGAAGAATTACTTACCAATACAGAAGCTGGAGAAAATCCGTCCCAGCAGATCGTCGGAGGTAAACTCTCCGGTGATTTCACTGAGGTTCTGCTGCGCCAGACGTAGCTCCTCTGCCAGCAATTCTCCGGCCCATGCTCCGAGTAGTTGGGCTTTTCCTTGTTCGAGATGCTCCGCCGCTTCTGCCAGCGCCTGCAGGTGACGACGACGCGCCAGGAAGCCGCCTTCCATATTGGTTTCAAAGCCCATGCTCTGTTTGAGATGGTTACGCAGTACGTCAACGCCTTCACCGGTTCGTGCTGAGAGACGAACCAGTGAGTGGCCATTTACTTCGCTAAGGCCCAGCGTCTCACCGGTAATATCCGCTTTGTTACGCACCACGGTGATCGGCAGTTTGGCTGGCAGACGGGCAATAAAGTCTGGCCAGATGTCAGCCGGGTCCACGGCGTCGGTGGTGGTGCCATCAACCATAAACAGTACGCGGTCGGCCTGTTCAATTTCCTGCCAGGCACGTTCGATACCGATGCGTTCAACTTCATCGCTGGCATCACGCAGACCGGCGGTGTCGATGATGTGCAGCGGCATGCCGTCGATATGAATATGCTCACGCAGTACGTCGCGGGTCGTCCCGGCAATGTCGGTGACAATGGCCGCCTCACGGCCAGCCAGCGCGTTCAGCAGGCTCGATTTCCCGGCGTTTGGACGCCCGGCGATCACCACCTTCATCCCTTCGCGCAGCAGGCTGCCCTGACGCGCTTCCGCACGCACGGCATCAAGATCGCTGATAACGCTGTTGAGTTGCGCTTCAATCTTGCCGTCAGACAGGAAGTCGATTTCTTCATCCGGGAAGTCGATCGCCGCTTCGACATAGATGCGCAGGTGAGTGAGCGCTTCCACAAGATGATTTACCCGTGCGGAAAATGCGCCCTGCAACGAGTTCAGCGCCGAGCGAGCGGCTTGCTCTGAGCTGGCATCGATCAGGTCAGCAATTGCCTCTGCCTGGGCTAAATCGAGCTTATCATTGAGAAACGCTCGCTCGGAGAATTCACCCGGCCTGGCAATACGCAGTCCGGGAATGGTCAGAATACGTTTGAGCAGCAGGTCAAGAATTACCGGACCGCCGTGGCCCTGAAGCTCTAAAACGTCTTCACCGGTAAAGGAGTTTGGGCCGGGGAACCACAGGGCAATCCCCTGATCCAGCGTGCTGCCATCCGCGTCTTTAAACGGCAGATAATCGGCATAACGTGGTTTGGGCAGTTTCCCCAGTACAGTTTCTGCGACCTCACGCGCTTTCAGGCCGGAGATACGCAGGATACCCACGCCACCACGTCCCGGTGGGGTGGCCTGAGCGACGATGGTGTCGTTATGGCTCATGGTTTGTCTCTTCTTAATGCAATAAAAAAGGCGGTCTAATGACCGCCCTTTACTTTATATTCCGTCTGCCGGATGGCGGCTTCGCCTAATCCGGCCTACACCGAATCAGGAGTTTTTCTTCTCGCGGCTATGCAGGCCACGTTTCTCCAGACCACGGTAAATCAGCTGCTGCTGAATAATGGTTACCAGGTTGCTGACGATATAGTACAGCACCAGACCTGACGGGAACCACAGGAAGAACACGGTGAAGATGACCGGCATAAAGGTCATGATCTTCTGCTGCATCGGGTCGGTTACAGTGGTCGGAGACATCTTCTGAATGAAGAACATCGTCACGCCCATCAGAATCGGCAGGATGTAGTACGGGTCCTGTGCAGACAGGTCATGGATCCACAGAGCGAACGGCGCATGACGCAGTTCAATGGAGCCCATCAGCATGTAGTACAACGCCAGGAAGATTGGCATCTGGATGATCAGCGGGAAGCAGCCGCCCAGCGGGTTAACCTTCTCAGCTTTGTACAGGGCCATCATTTCCTGGCTCTGACGCTGTTTGTCATCGCCCAGACGCTCACGCATAGCCTGAATCTTCGGCTGCAGCATACGCATCTTCGCCATGGAGGTGTACTGCGCTTTGGTCAGCGGGTACATGATGCCACGAACGATAAAGGTGATAACGATGATGGAGAAGCCCCAGTTACCCAGGAAGCTATGGATCCACTTCAGCAGTTTAAACAGCGGCTGAGAAATGAACCACAACCAGCCGTAATCCACGGTCAGATCCAGGTGCGGTGCAACGGCCGCCATTTTATCCTGAATTTCCGGGCCGACCCACAGGGTGCTGGTCATCGCGCCAGTCTGGCCAGGCTGTACCAGTACCGGCTGTGATTTATAGCCGATAGCGGCAATGCCGTTACCCAGGTTAGCGGTATAGAAGTTATTGGTGCCGTCGTTACGCGGAACCCATGCCGTTGCGAAATACTGTTGCAGCATTGCGACCCAGCCGTCTTTAGCATTGACGTTCAGGTTTTCGTTTTCAGCAATGGTGTCGAATTTGTATTTCTCATACTTCTCATCCGGCGTGGAGTACGCCGCGCCACGGAAGGTGTGCAGCGCAAAGTTGCTGCTACCGGTGTCGCGATGAGATGGCAGATTGATGGATTGCTTCAACTGACCAAAGGTGGAGACTTCCAGCGGTTTTTCGCCGGCGTTCTGCACGCTGTAGTTAACGTTGACAGCATATTCACCACGCTTGAGTACAAACGTTTTAGTGAATGTGTTACCCGCTGCGTCAGTATAGGTCATCGGGATCTGCAGTTCGTTCTGACCGTCAGCCAGTACAAACGCGTCTTTATCGACGTTGTACAGCGGACGTGGGCCGTTAGCCGGGTTATCCGGGCCGTCACGACCTGTCAGGCCACTCTGTGCCTGGTAGATGAACTGTGGCGTGGTTTCCAGTAACTGGAACGGTTCGGTAGAACCGAGTTCTTTCGGGTAAGCTGGCAGTGAAGCCTGTTCCACATCACCACCACGGGTGTTGATGGTCAGATCAAGCACGTCAGTTTTAACCGTAATCAGTTTCCCCTGGCCACTGGCCGGTACGCCCTGGTCTGCGGCGCTACCCGCTGCGGTGGTCGTTGTCTGCGTGGTCTGTTGGGCCTGAGGTTGCGGGTTTTTATCCTGCTCCCAGGCTTGCCAGATCATGAAAGACACGAACAGCAAAGCGATGACTAAAAGATTGCGTTGCGAATCCATCGTTAGTGTTCTCTGGTATCAAATGGTCCGGGCGGGACGGGATCGTCACCACCAGGGTGTAAAGGGTGGCATTTTAATACGCGTTTCACCGTCAACCAACTGCCTTTTATCACTCCAAACCTGCGCAATGCCTCAATTCCGTAGCTCGAACAGGTTGGAGTGAAACGGCAATGCGGCCCAAGCAGCGGACTGATCAGGCGTTGATAGACCCGAATGAGGGCTATCAGGACCCGCGAGCCAGGCGACAATGGCGACGCCATAATTTTTCCAACGCTTCCGAGAGAGCACGGTTATCGAGGTCAGCAACCCCTTTTTTCGCCACCACCACGAAATCCATTGCTGGAAGCTCGTGCTGACGTAAACGGAAGCTTTCACGCGTCAGACGTTTAATCCGATTGCGTTCATGCGCACGTTTAACATTTTTCTTGGCGACTGTAAGACCGATACGGGGATGCCCCAGCGAATTCAGGCGGCCGAGGATGGTGATTTGCGGCGTGCCAGCCCGTTGTGGCTGCTGGAAGACGAATGTGAAATGAGTGGGAGTTAACAAACGTAACTCCCTGGGAAATGCGAGCTTAACCACTCAGGGGCTAGCTTTTATTACTTAGAAACGGTCAGACGAGAACGGCCTTTAGCACGACGACGTGCCAGAACCTGACGACCATTTTTATTAGCCATACGAGCACGGAAGCCGTGAGAACGGTTGCGCTTCAGTACAGACGGTTGAAAAGTGCGTTTCATGGCGATTTCTACCTAAACTTGAATAAATTCACTGACTTTTGCGTATACCCGAACGAATTTCGAACGACTTACGCCACAGTGTGGGTGATTAAAGAGGCCGGATTGTAATAATTGTACACTCCGGAGTCAATTCTCTTTCCTTATTTCCCGCTTTTTTCCGCATGGTTTCGCGTAAAAAACAGGCAGCGTTGACGCCGTAAGGCGACCGTTACTCGCTGGGGGTAAGAATTATACGGGCTGGTGGATAAAGCGCAAGGATCGCTCGGGATCTTTATTAGATCGTTTAAGCAGTAAAGCATCTTTACTCATTAATTTTTTCAATATGCGCGCTAAAACCTGCAGCACTTCTCCAGGATCGTTTACACTTAGCCGATTCTGGATCATCCTGTGGATAAATCGGGAAGAATCTGTGAGAAACAGAAGATCTCTTTCTCAGTTTACGCTATGATCCGCGGTCCTGATCGTTTCAATGGATCCTGATCGGGTAAAAATTGCAGATAGCAATTCGCACGTCACCCTTTGCATAGGGTCTTGTCGATGTGCGTCAACAATCATGAATGTTTCAGCCTTTGTCATTTATCGACTTTTGTTCGAGTGGAGTCCGCCGTGTCACTTTCGCTTTGGCAGCAGTGTCTTGCCCGATTGCAGGATGAGTTACCAGCCACAGAGTTCAGTATGTGGATACGCCCGTTGCAGGCGGAACTGAGCGATAACACGCTGGCTTTGTATGCGCCAAACCGTTTCGTGCTCGATTGGGTAAGGGATAAATACCTTAATAATATTAATGGATTACTCAATAATTTCTGTGGAGCGGATGCCCCACAGCTGCGCTTTGAAGTCGGTACTAAACCCGTCACGCAAACGCTGAAAACGCCGGTCAACAACGTTGTTGCGCCCGCCCACGTGGCTCAGCAAGTGCAACCACAACGTGCAGCTCCGGCGGCGCGTCCAGGCTGGGATAACGTCCCGGCTCCGGCAGAACCTACCTATCGTTCTAACGTCAACGTCAAACACACGTTTGATAACTTCGTTGAAGGTAAATCTAACCAGCTGGCGCGCGCGGCGGCACGTCAGGTTGCGGACAATCCTGGCGGCGCCTACAATCCGTTATTCCTTTATGGCGGTACGGGTCTGGGTAAAACCCACCTGTTGCACGCTGTCGGTAACGGCATTATGGCGCGTAAGCCAAACGCTAAAGTGGTGTATATGCACTCCGAGCGTTTTGTGCAGGACATGGTCAAAGCCCTGCAAAACAACGCGATCGAAGAGTTTAAACGCTACTACCGTTCCGTTGACGCTCTGCTGATTGACGATATTCAATTCTTCGCGAATAAAGAACGATCGCAGGAAGAGTTTTTCCACACCTTTAACGCCCTGCTGGAAGGCAATCAGCAGATCATCCTGACCTCGGATCGCTATCCGAAGGAGATCAACGGCGTTGAAGATCGTCTGAAATCCCGTTTCGGCTGGGGACTGACTGTCGCGATCGAACCGCCTGAACTGGAAACGCGCGTTGCGATCCTGATGAAAAAAGCCGACGAAAACGACATTCGTCTGCCGGGTGAAGTCGCGTTCTTTATTGCCAAGCGTCTACGCTCTAACGTACGTGAGCTGGAAGGTGCACTGAACCGCGTGATCGCCAACGCCAATTTTACCGGCCGGGCGATTACTATCGATTTCGTGCGCGAAGCGCTGCGCGATCTGCTGGCTTTGCAGGAAAAGCTGGTCACCATCGACAATATTCAGAAGACGGTGGCGGAGTATTACAAAATCAAAATTGCGGATCTGCTTTCTAAGCGTCGATCTCGCTCGGTAGCTCGTCCGCGCCAGATGGCGATGGCGCTGGCAAAAGAGCTCACTAACCACAGTCTGCCGGAAATTGGCGACGCGTTTGGTGGGCGTGACCATACTACCGTGCTTCATGCCTGCCGCAAGATTGAGCAGTTGCGTGAAGAAAGCCATGATATTAAAGAAGATTTCTCCAATTTAATCAGAACATTATCTTCGTGACGCTATGAAATTTACCGTTGAACGTGAACATTTATTAAAACCGCTTCAGCAGGTCAGCGGCCCGCTGGGTGGACGTCCTACACTGCCTATTCTCGGAAACCTGCTGCTGCAGGTTGCTGACGGCACGCTTTCGCTGACCGGTACCGATCTCGAGATGGAGATGGTGGCGCGCGTGGCGCTAATCCAGCCTCATGAACCTGGTGCGACCACCGTTCCGGCGCGTAAATTCTTCGATATTTGCCGTGGATTACCGGAAGGTGCGGAAATTGCCGTTCAACTGGAAGGCGACCGTATGCTGGTGCGTTCTGGCCGCAGCCGTTTCTCGCTGTCTACGCTGCCTGCCGCCGACTTCCCGAATCTGGACGACTGGCAGAGCGAAGTCGAATTCACCCTGCCGCAGGCGACGATGAAGCGCCTGATTGAAGCCACGCAGTTTTCGATGGCGCATCAGGACGTACGTTACTACTTAAACGGCATGCTGTTTGAAACCGAAGGGGAAGAGCTGCGTACCGTGGCGACCGACGGTCACCGCCTGGCTGTCTGTTCAATGCCTGTTGGTCAGCCGTTACCTAGCCATTCGGTAATCGTACCGCGTAAAGGCGTGATTGAACTGATGCGTATGCTCGACGGCGGCGATAACCCGCTGCGCGTGCAGATTGGCAGCAACAACATTCGTGCGCACGTTGGTGACTTCATCTTTACCTCTAAGCTGGTTGATGGCCGTTTCCCGGATTATCGCCGCGTATTGCCGAAGAATCCGGACAAACATCTGGAAGCCGGTTGCGATATCCTCAAACAGGCGTTTGCTCGTGCGGCGATCCTCTCTAACGAGAAATTCCGCGGCGTGCGTCTGTATGTCAGCGAAAATCAGCTCAAAATCACTGCCAACAACCCGGAGCAGGAAGAAGCGGAAGAAATTCTGGATGTTTCCTATCCTGGTACAGAACTGGAAATCGGCTTTAACGTGAGCTACGTACTGGATGTTCTGAATGCGCTGAAGTGCGAAAACGTACGTATTCTGCTGACCGATTCCGTATCGAGCGTACAGATTGAAGATGCAGCCAGCCAAAGCGCGGCCTATGTTGTCATGCCTATGCGCTTGTAAAAAATATCGGGCTATCTTACTTGTTATTCTGGCTCCGGGCAGTGCTCGCAATCCTCACGTACTTCAGTACGCTCCGGTTGCTGTGCGCTGGCCGTAACCAGACTAACTGCGACGATAACGCCCTGGTTATGAGTTGATATGTCGCTATCCCGACTGCTAATCAAAGATTTCCGCAATATCGAAAGCGCGGATCTCGCTTTATCCCCCGGCTTTAACTTCCTGGTTGGCGCGAACGGCAGCGGCAAAACCAGCGTACTGGAAGCTATCTATACGCTCGGCCACGGTCGGGCGTTTCGTAGTTTGCAGATTGGCCGCGTGATTCGCCACGAGCAGGAGTCGTTTGTTTTACACGGGCGTTTGCAGGGTGAAGAACGTGAGACGTCGATTGGCCTGACGAAAGACAAGCTGGGCGACAGCAAAGTGCGCATTGACGGCACTGACGGGCACAAGGTCGCGGAACTGGCGCACCTGATGCCGATGCAGCTGATCACGCCTGAGGGGTTTACTTTACTCAATGGCGGCCCCAAATACAGAAGAGCATTCCTTGACTGGGGATGCTTTCACAATGAAGCCGGATTTTTCACCGCCTGGAGCAACCTGAAGCGACTGCTCAAGCAGCGCAATGCAGCACTGCGCCAGGTGAGTCGTTATGAGCAACTGCGCCCGTGGGATAAAGAACTGATCCCACTGGCGGAACAAATCAGCACCTGGCGCGCGGAGTACAGCGCCGGTATCGCGCAGGATATGGCGGATACCTGCCAGCAGTTTCTTCCTGAGTTTTCTCTCTCCTTCTCATTCCAGCGCGGCTGGGAGAAAGAGACGGATTATGCCGAAGTGCTGGAACGCAGTTTTGAACGCGATCGCATGTTGACCTACACTGCGCACGGCCCGCATAAGGCGGATTTCCGCATTCGCGCCGACGGTGCGCCGGTGGAAGATACGTTGTCGCGTGGGCAGCTAAAGCTGCTGATGTGCGCCTTACGTCTGGCGCAAGGGGAGTTCCTGACCCGTGAAAGCGGGCGGCGCTGCCTGTACCTGATAGATGATTTTGCCTCTGAACTGGATGACGCGCGTCGCGGACTGCTGGCCAGCCGCTTAAAAGCCACGCAATCTCAGGTCTTTGTCAGCGCAATCAGCGCTGAACACGTTATAGACATGTCCGATGAAAATTCGAAGATGTTTACCGTGGAAAAGGGTAAAATAACGGATTAACCCAAGATAAAATGAGCGAGAAACGTTGATGTCGAATTCTTATGACTCCTCCAGTATCAAAGTCCTGAAAGGACTGGATGCGGTGCGTAAGCGCCCGGGTATGTATATCGGCGACACGGATGACGGCACCGGTCTGCACCACATGGTATTCGAGGTGGTAGATAACGCTATCGACGAAGCGCTCGCGGGTCACTGTAAAGATATCGTGGTAACGATTCACGCTGACAATTCCGTGTCCGTTACCGATGATGGCCGTGGTATCCCAACCGGTATTCACCCGGAAGAGGGCGTTTCGGCAGCGGAAGTTATCATGACCGTTTTGCACGCAGGCGGTAAATTCGATGATAACTCCTATAAAGTTTCCGGCGGTCTGCACGGCGTGGGTGTTTCCGTCGTTAACGCCCTGTCACAGAAACTGGAACTGGTGATTCGTCGTGAAGGCAAAGTGCATCAGCAAACTTACGTGCACGGTGTGCCGCAGGCGCCGCTGGCGGTAACTGGCGAAACTGAATTGACGGGGACTCAGGTCCGTTTCTGGCCAAGCCATGAAACCTTTACCAACGTCGTTGAATTTGAATACGACATTCTGGCTAAGCGTCTGCGCGAGCTGTCATTCCTGAACTCCGGCGTCTCTATTCGTCTGCGCGACAAGCGCGACGGCAAAGAAGACCATTTCCACTACGAAGGCGGCATCAAGGCGTTTGTTGAATACCTCAACAAAAACAAAACGCCGATCCACCCGAATATCTTCTACTTCTCCACCGAAAAAGACGGTATCGGCGTTGAAGTTGCGCTGCAGTGGAACGATGGTTTCCAGGAAAACATCTACTGCTTCACCAACAACATTCCGCAGCGTGACGGCGGTACTCACCTTGCAGGCTTCCGTGCGGCGATGACCCGTACCCTGAACGCCTACATGGACAAAGAAGGCTACAGCAAAAAAGCGAAAGTCAGCGCCACCGGTGACGATGCCCGTGAAGGCCTGATTGCCGTTGTTTCTGTGAAAGTACCGGATCCGAAGTTCTCCTCGCAGACCAAAGACAAGCTGGTCTCCTCTGAGGTGAAATCGGCGGTAGAACAGCAGATGAACGAACTGCTGAGCGAATACCTGCTGGAAAACCCGTCTGACGCGAAAATCGTCGTCGGTAAAATTATCGATGCTGCGCGCGCCCGTGAAGCTGCACGTCGCGCACGTGAAATGACCCGTCGTAAAGGCGCGCTGGACTTAGCCGGTCTGCCGGGCAAGCTGGCGGACTGTCAGGAGCGCGATCCGGCTCACTCTGAACTCTACCTGGTGGAAGGGGACTCCGCGGGCGGCTCTGCGAAGCAGGGACGTAACCGTAAGAACCAGGCGATTCTGCCGCTGAAGGGTAAAATCCTCAACGTTGAGAAAGCGCGCTTCGACAAGATGCTCTCCTCTCAGGAAGTCGCGACGCTGATCACCGCGCTTGGCTGCGGCATCGGTCGTGACGAGTACAACCCGGATAAACTGCGTTATCACAGCATCATCATCATGACCGATGCGGACGTCGACGGCTCGCACATCCGTACGCTGCTGTTGACCTTCTTCTATCGTCAGATGCCGGAAATCGTTGAGCGCGGCCACGTATACATTGCGCAGCCACCGCTGTACAAAGTGAAAAAAGGCAAGCAGGAACAGTACATTAAAGATGACGAAGCGATGGATCAGTACCAGATCTCTATCGCTCTGGATGGCGCATCGCTGCACACCAACGCCAGCGCACCAGCCCTTTCAGGTGAATCGTTAGAGAAACTGGTTTCTGAATACAACGCGACGCAGAAAATGATTGGCCGTATGGAACGTCGTTTCCCGAAAGCGCTGCTGAAAGAACTGGTTTATCAACCGACGCTAGATGAAGCCGATCTCGCTGATGAAGCGAAAGTCACTGCCTGGGTTTCTCAGCTGGTTAACGTGCTGAATGAAAACGAAATGCACGGCAGCACCTGGAACAGCTTTGTGCGTAAAGACGCTGAACTGAACCTGTTCGAGCCGGTGATTCGCGTCCGTACCCACGGTGTGGATACCGATTATCCGCTGGAGCATGAATTTGTGACCGGTGGCGAATACCGTCGTATTTGTACGCTTGGCGAGAAGCTGCGCGGACTGATCGAAGACGATGCGTTTATCGAACGTGGCGAGCGTCGCCAGCCGGTTGCCAGCTTCGAGCAGGCGCTGGAATGGCTGCAGAAAGAGTCTCGTCGTGGCCTCGCTATCCAGCGTTATAAAGGTCTGGGCGAGATGAACCCGGAACAGCTGTGGGAAACCACCATGGATCCGGAAAGCCGTCGTATGCTGCGCGTTACCGTGAAGGATGCTATTGCTGCCGACCAGCTGTTCACTACGCTGATGGGCGATGCCGTTGAACCGCGTCGCGCATTTATCGAAGAGAACGCCCTGAAAGCGGCGAACATCGATATTTAAGCCAATCTGTAGGCCGGATAAGGCGGTTTACGCCGCCATCCGGCAAGACGTTGTATTGTGCCTGATGACGCGTTGCTTATCAGGCCTACAAACGACAACCAATCTACAAAAAGGGGAATCTCGATTCCCCTTTCTATCCCCCTTTTCGTAGCTGTTTTTTGAGCGGAATCGCGTTAGCATGAGGACGGACTCATTTAATCCGGGGAACTCATGGCTATCAAACTTATTGCTATCGACATGGATGGCACACTTCTGCTGCCCGATCACACCATTTCACCTGCGGTCAAAACGGCGATTGCCGCGGCGCGCGCGCGTGGCGTGAATGTGGTGCTGACCACGGGACGCCCGTATGCCGGCGTTCACAGCTATCTGAAAGAACTACATATGGAACAACCCGGTGACTACTGCATTACCTACAACGGTGCGCTGGTGCAGAAAGCAGGGGATGGCAGTACCGTGGCGCAAACCGCGCTGAGCTATGATGATTATCGTTACCTGGAGCAGCTTTCACGGGAAGTAGGCTCACATTTCCACGCTCTCGATCGCAATACGTTGTATACCGCGAACCGTGATATCAGCTACTACACGGTGCACGAATCGTTTGTCGCGACCATCCCGCTGGTGTTCTGTGAAGCCGAGAAAATGGATCCTGCAACCCAGTTCCTGAAAGTTATGATGATTGATGAGCCGGAGATCCTTGATAAAGCTATCTCGCGTATACCTGCGGAAGTAAAAGAGAAGTACACCGTGCTGAAAAGTGCGCCGTATTTCCTCGAAATCCTCGATAAACGCGTCAATAAAGGGACAGGTGTAAAATCGCTGGCCGATGCGTTAGGTATTAAAGCCGAAGAGGTGATGGCGATAGGCGATCAGGAAAACGACATCGCGATGATTGAATACGCAGGCGTGGGCGTTGCCATGGACAACGCTATTCCATCAGTCAAAGAAATCGCCAACTTCGTGACGAAATCCAACCTTGAAGATGGCGTCGCGTATGCCATTGAGAAATTTGCGCTGAATTAAGAAAATATGGGCAAGTGCCTTGTTACATTTGCCCATTTAAATATTTATTGGTGATAATAATTAAAAAATAATATTTGTAATGGAGAGGTTACGACATCCAGAGTGATAGTAATGGGCAGCAGTCCGTTTGTGACGAATTCGGGTATATGTGAGGTTTTATATTCGTAAAAACCCACGGTAAATGGATGATAAAACGTAAGCATCTGCGAGTAATCCTGTTTGGTGCTTTTTTTATGGATTGTCCCTTCCAGTTTGGATAGATTTTTAGTGCAGTATTGCGCTGAGCAGTCAAAACCGTAGCCCGTAAGCACTTGTTTAACGTCCTGCGTTTCCCCTGTGTATTTAAGCGTTAATACGCCTTTAAATCCCTTTTTATTGTCGCTGATGATGAATTCGGCGATATCAACGGCCTGTAAATTATGACGGTCGATTTGCGGATCTTGCAGCAACTTCACCACGCTTTCGGCACCACTGGTTATCAGATAATCAAACGTTTTGCCGACAAAGACATAGCCTTCATTACCATCATTATCTTTACCTGACGATAAGCCAATAACGGTGTCTGTTTTCCACTTTTCCCTTGTTGTTTGTGGATCGCCTGCTTTGAGCCACATAAAGCTCAGGCACCCTGATAACATAACGCTAAGCGATGATACGACCAGCGATTTTACCAACCAGCTATGTTTTATGTTCAACTTAATCCCTTAAAAAAACGCGCCGTAATGTCATGGCCATACTACGCGATTTATCACGCTTTTCTTTTGCTGGCGGGTGACTTTCAGATTTTGCCAAGGGAATATGCGCCACGCCGCTGCGCATTATCCATTTACGGGAAAACGCCGATGTCAGGGCGCGACTTTTCAGGATTTTGCCAAACAGTTTAAGGCGTAGCTTGCGGGTGGCTTTACGGTAAGCGTGATTCATATCTGGCGTATCCCGCAGCAGTACCGATTTGAGGATCTCCGCGCTGTCCAGCGCATAGCTAATCCCTTCCAGCGAGCTGGCGCTGATAAAACCGGCCGCTTCGCCAATCAAAAATGCGTTGTCCTCTCCGCAGACGAAGTCTTTCCAGCGTGAGGGGAATAGCACCGTACATTTTTCACTTTTCACCGGTTTGCCGAACTGGAAATGGAACGCTTCCAGCTTCTCTTTCAGCGCGTCAAAGCGTGCCTGGCCGTCCTTCATGGGGTAGGCGCCACCAAAGATAAAATAGCCATCTTTGCTGATACTCCAGGAATAACAGTCAGTTGCATCGTTATCAAAAATACAGGAATAGAACGGTACGGGATGTTTTTCCGCAAACCATTGTTGAATAGCGACATATTGACGGATTTGGTGTTGGGGATAGAGATGACGGCGTACCAGTGAATTCGCACCGTCTGCCCCCACCAGATAACGCGCGGTGATCTGCTGCTCCCAACCGTCGGCGCGGAAGATAACATGCCATTTATCGCCCTCGCGCCAGATTTTCCGGCACAGGCTGTCGTGGTACACCTGCACATCATCAGGGATGAGAGATTTAAGCCATAAATCAAAAGCATGGCGGTTGATATTAATGTAACTGCGCTGGTAGTTACGCGTCAAAGAAGCGGCAACATCAACCGTTTTAACGCTAAAAATCTGCGGGTTAGCGATGACATCAACGGGTAAGGTTATCCCATCGCGGATAAACGAACGCTGGGCGTCCGGGGCCAGCAGACCGCCGCAGGGTTTAGTGAAACCTTCGTTACCGCACTGGCGTTTTTTATCCAACGCAATCACGCGCATTTTTCCGCTCAACTGCCGCGCCAGCGCTGCGCCTGCCGGGCCTAATCCGATAATCGCTACGTCAAAATGTTCCATCTTTCTGTCCGCAAAAATGAAGATGGCGATACGCTAAAGCCTGAAAGTGAAGTGCTTGTGAAGTATGATTGCTGAAATCGTCTTGTATCAGGGCATCCCATGAAGCAAATCACCTTTACGCCGCGTAATCATCAGCTTACCAATATCAACACCTGGACACCGGACAGCCAGTGGCTGGTCTTTGATGTACGTCCTTCCGGCGCCTCTTTTACTGGTGAAACAATTGAGCGCGTCAATATCCATACTGGCGAGCTGGAGGTGATTTACCGAGCTACTCAGGGATCGCATGTTGGCGTGGTGACCGTTCATCCAAAGTCGGAAAAATATGTATTCATTCACGGGCCTGAAAATCCCGATGAAACATGGCATTACGACTTCCATCATCGTCGTGGGGTGATTGCTTCGCAGGCGGAGGTGGTTAATCTGGATGCGATGGATATTACCGCGCCGTACACGCCAGGCGCGCTGCGCGGCGGCACTCATGTGCATGTTTTTAGCCCGAACGGCGAGTTTGTTAGCTTCACTTATAACGACCATGTACTGCATGAGCGTTCTCCGGCGCTCGATTTACGCAACGTCGGCGTGGCTGCACCGTATGGTCCGGTGAAGGTCTCCGCGCAGCATCCGCGTGAATACAGTGGCAGCCATTGGTGCGTGCTGGTGAGCCAGACGACACCAACGCCAAAACCGAGTAGCGATGAGATTAACCGCGCCTATGAAGAGGGCTGGGTAGGCGAAAACAGGCTGGCGTTTATCGGCGATACGCTATCAGCC
Organism: Citrobacter sp. Cpo090; assembly: GCF_030332665.1. Lineage (NCBI taxonomy): Bacteria > Pseudomonadati > Pseudomonadota > Gammaproteobacteria > Enterobacterales > Enterobacteriaceae > Citrobacter > Citrobacter sp. Cpo090. Next base: position 60,342 of record NZ_JAOWHK010000030.1, read on the forward strand.
ACTGGCGAGAAAGTACCGGAGCTGTTTATTGTCGATTTGCCACAGGATGAAAGCGGCTGGAAACAGCCGGGGGACGCGCCTCTGGAGGGGACTGACATGACCATGCCTGCGCCGCCATCCGGTATTTGCCAACGCCGTCTGACGTTTACCCATGAGCGCGGCTTTCCGGGGCTGGTGAACCAACCTCGCCACTGGGTACGCAGTAATCCAAAGGCATCTGAGATTGCGTTTTTAATGCGTGATGACAATGGTATTGTGCAGCTATGGCTGATTTCCCCACAGGGGGGAGAGCCGCGTCAGCTTACCCAGTGCGCTACGAATATTCAGTCAGCCTTTAACTGGCACCCATCGGGGAAGTGGCTGGGGTTTGTACTGGAGAACAGAATAGCCTGTTGTGATGTTCAAACGGGCGAGATTGATTTTTTAACGGAACGTCATGGTAACCCACCATCGGCCGATGCGATCGTCTTCTCCCCTGATGGTAGACAGGTTGCGTGGATGGAAGACGTCGAGGGTTTTCGCCAGCTGTGGGTGACTGAAACCGGGCGTTAATTTATGGAGCGGACATTTCTGCCGGAGGAATAACGGCGTTCGTGGCCTGGGTTCTCTCCTCGCTCTTTTCTACGCGGGATCTCACCGAGTTATCTTTGCGAAAGAGATCCCATGGTAGCAATACCGTATCGAGCACCGCGGTGAAAGGCATATCCAGAATTGCCAGCGACTTGGTTCCCCAGTTAGTATCACTTTCGCTAATCATTGTGGCACTGGCTCGCGTGCCAGGATACGTCCCTTCTTTGCCACCGGTATGCGACATGATGCTGGAACAGCCGCTTACAAACGCCATCCCACTACACATCGTCAGTGTTACCAACATTTTTTTAATCATCATTTATTCATCTGTATTTATCGTGTTTGCATGGTGAGTTAAAGCGATCCGTTGCGAAAATAACATCACCATTTCGTCGCACTGTGGCGGCCATCGCGATTTAACGAGAACAACTGCTCCCCCCAGTGTATGCAATAGACAACAAACTGCAAAAAAAGTCAGATGAATACGCTTGAAAAGTTTGTATTAAGACCCATTTTTAGAGTGTAGACAAATGAAGGGCATGCCTGATGGGTGTCCTGGCTACCTGACCTGTCCATGATGGAAGGTCAATTATTCTCGCTGATTTCAGGAGCTATTGATTATGCGTAACTTTGATTTATCCCCGCTGTACCGTTCTGCTATTGGTTTTGACCGTCTGTTTAACCTGCTGGAAAACAATCAGGGCCAAAGCAATGGCGGCTACCCTCCGTACAACGTTGAGCTGGTAGACGAAAACCATTACCGCATTGCAATTGCCGTTGCCGGTTTTGCTGAAAGCGAACTGGAAATTACTGCCCAGGACAATCTGCTGGTGGTAAAAGGCGCCCATGCGGACGATCAAAAAGAACGTACTTACCTGTATCAGGGTATTGCCGAGCGCAACTTTGAACGCAAGTTCCAGTTAGCGGAGAACATTCATGTTCGCGGCGCAAACCTGGTAAATGGTCTGCTGTATATCGATCTTGAGCGCGTGATTCCTGAAGCGAACAAACCGCGCCGCATCGAAATCAACTAATTCTGTAGGCCGCTTCAGGCGGCCTTGCTAAGTCATCGGCTTGCCGTCAGGGAGCCGAAAGGTACCTACTCGCTTCTTAGAAGGAGATTATTATGCGTAACTACGATTTATCCCCACTGCTGCGTCAATGGATCGGTTTTGACAAACTGGCCAATGCCTTGCAAAACACCGGTGAAAGCCAGAGCTTCCCGCCTTATAACATCGAAAAGAGCGATGATAACCACTACCGCATTACCCTTGCGTTAGCCGGTTTCCGCCAGGAAGATCTGGATATTCAACTGGAAGGCACGCGCCTGACCGTGAAAGGTACGCCGCAGCAGCCGGAAAAAGAGACCAAATGGTTGCATCAGGGGCTGGTCACTCAGCCGTTCAGCCTGAGCTTTACGCTGGCTGAAAATATGGAGGTCTCCGGCGCAAGCTTCACTAACGGCTTGCTGCATATTGATTTGACCCGGAATGAACCTGAAACCATTGCTCCACAACGTATCGCCATCAGCGAACGTCCCGCATTAGACAGTTAAATAGCTCCATGCCTTTGCCCCGCCAGAAATGACGGGGCTTTTTTGTGCGTCAGCCCACATGAAACTGACTTGTTGCAACGAGTGTTTCACTGTAAAAACATCCAGTATTAATGCTCTTAACGAGGGAATGTTTTTATGAGTGAACATCAGCCATTTGAAGCGATGAAACAGTTTGATGATGCCGGGGTTGAATATTGGTCTGCCCGGGCATTAGCACCATTACTTGAATATAAAGAATGGCGTAATTTTCAGAAAGTTATATTGAAAGCTATGGTGTCATGCGAGGTAAGCGAGCAATTGGTTGCTGACCATTTCGTTGAGACTAACAAAATGGTTGAGCTAGGTTCTGGAGCCTCCAGAGCCCTTGATGATTTTCATCTCTCCCGCTACGCATGTTATCTGGTCGTGCAAAATGGTGATCCCGCGAAACCTGTTATTGCGGCAGGGCAAACCTACTTTGCTATTCAAACCCGGCGTCAGGAGTTGGCCGATGATGCTGCTTTTAAATCTCTGCGTGAGGATGAAAAGCGTTTGTTCTTACGCAAGGAACTAAAAGAGCACAATAAGCATCTGGTTGAAACAGCACAACTGGCTGGTGTAGAGACCACTTTCGATTTTGCTATCTTTCAAAACCATGGTTACAAGGGGCTTTATGGTGGTTTAGATCAGCGAGCGATTCATGAACGTAAAGGGTTGAAGAAAAGCCAGAAAATTCTCGATCACATGGGGTCTACAGAGCTTGCGGCAAATCTGTTTCGGGCAACGCAGACGGAAGACAAACTGCGCAGAGACTCTGTTAACACCAAACAACAAGCTAATCAGACTCATTACGAAGTTGGACGTAAAGTTCGTCAGACTATTCATGATCTGGGTGGCACGATGCCAGAAGCGCTGCCATTGCCAGAAAAAAGCATTCAGCAATTACAAATTGGCGTGAAGAAAAACAGTAAAGAAAGCCCTTCGTAAGCGCACCAGGGCGCTCTGTAGCATGATAATGTGCGCCACTCTGCATTCATGCCTGAACGGTTCAGTCATAATCCTCGTTAAATGAAATGTTATTCACAGGGAACAGGATAATGAGTGATATAGCATTGACGGTCAGTGTTCTGGCATTGGTGGCAGTTGTCGGGTTATGGATCGGCAACATAAAAATACGTGGTGTGGGTTTTGGCATCGGAGGCGTGCTGTTCGGCGGTATTATCGTCGGGCATTTTGTCGATCAGGCAGGGATGACCCTGAGCGGCGACATGCTGCATTTTATTCAGGAATTTGGCCTGATTCTTTTCGTCTACACCATCGGTATTCAGGTGGGGCCGGGCTTTTTTGCTTCTCTGCGCGTTTCGGGCCTGCGGCTGAATCTGTTTGCTGTGCTGATTGTCATCATGGGTGGCCTGGTCACCGCGCTCCTGCATAAAATTTTTGCCATTCCTCTTCCCGTAGTGCTGGGAATATTTTCCGGTGCGGTCACCAATACCCCGGCGTTAGGCGCGGGGCAGCAGATTTTGCGCGATTTGGGTACGCCTGGCGATGTGGTGGATCAGATGGGGATGAGCTATGCCATGGCCTATCCTTTCGGCATTTGCGGAATTTTACTCACCATGTGGCTGATGCGCCTTATTTTCCGCGTTAACGTCGATGCTGAAGCCCAGCAGCATGAATCCACGCTGACCAACGGGCACGCGCTGATTCAGACGATGAACATTCGTGTGGAAAACCCAAACATCAACAATATGGCGATTCAGGATGTCCCGATTCTGAACAGCGATAAAATCATCTGCTCGCGTCTTAAACGTGAAGAGACATTGATGGTGCCGTCACCGGGGACGATTATCCAGATGGGCGATCTGCTACACCTGGTTGGTCAGCCTGGTGATTTGCACAATGCGCAGGTAGTGATTGGGCAGGAGGTTGATACATCGCTGTCGACGCGAGGTACCGACTTACGCGTTGAACGCGTGGTGGTGACCAACGAGCAGGTGCTGGGTAAACGTATTCGCGACCTGCACTTTAAGGAACGTTACGACGTGGTTATCTCCCGTCTGAACCGTGCGGGGGTTGAGCTGGTAGCCAGCAGTGACGCCAGCCTGCAATTCGGCGATATCCTTAATCTGGTGGGGCGTCCTTCGTCCATTGATGCTGTTGCCAATGTTGTGGGTAACGCGCAGCAAAAACTGCAGCAGGTGCAGATGCTGCCGGTATTTATCGGTATCGGGCTGGGTGTTCTGCTGGGTTCAATCCCGCTGTTCATCCCGGGGTTCCCGGTGGCGTTGAAACTGGGGTTGGCCGGCGGGCCGCTGATTATGGCCTTGATCCTGGGGCGTATTGGTAGCATCGGTAAGCTGTACTGGTTTATGCCTCCCAGCGCTAACCTTGCGCTGCGAGAGTTGGGGATCGTGCTGTTTCTCGCGGTGGTTGGTCTGAAGTCAGGCGGTGATTTTGTTCATACCCTGACGCAGGGAGATGGCCTGAGCTGGGTGGGCTACGGTATTTTCATTACCGCGATTCCGCTCATTACCGTGGGCTTGCTGGCGCGAATCTTCGCCAAAATGAACTATCTGACGCTGTGCGGCATGTTGGCTGGTTCAATGACCGATCCCCCGGCTTTGGCGTTTGCTAACAACCTGCATGCCACCAGCGGGGCGGCTGCGCTCTCCTACGCCACCGTTTACCCGCTGGTCATGTTCTTGAGGATTATCACCCCGCAGCTGCTGGCGGTGCTCTTCTGGGGGCTGGGTTAGCGTCAGGACTGGTCCGGGTGGACGCGCCGTAAGTGGTAGTCCACCTGGTACTCGCTGGCGTTTCTGAACATGACTGAATAATTTAGAAATTCCCCGCTATCGCTGTATGACAACGAGGTAATGCGTAATAACGGCGTCTGTTCAGGTACGTTCATCTGTGCGGAGAGCTGCTTATCGGCAAGTACGGGGGTCAGACTTTCATAGTTGCCGCTGATTGTTATCCCGCACTCTTTCTCGATATAATCGAATTTTGATCCTTCCAGATGTGCCAGTGACAGATTACGGAATAATTTTACCGGCATGTAGCTGTCTTCAAGCATCAGCGGTTTGCCGTCCACATAGCGAACACGGCGTGAGAAGTGGATACGTTCATTAATCTGGATACGCAGCTGACTGGCAATTGCCGGTGGTGCGGGCATCACTTCAAAAACCAGTACCTCACTGGTGACTTCTTTTCCCTGTCTCTTCAGCACTTCCGCCAGTCCGGTTAGATTGGTGGTTTCATGATGGACATCTTTGCGCGCTACATAAGTTCCACTCCCATGACGGCGTACGACCAATCCCCAGCCAATCAACATATCAATTGCTTTACGGATCGTCATTCGTGACACCGCAAACTCTTCGGCAAGCTTTTTTTCGCCAGGTAGCGGGCTACCGATGTTGTAATCAGAAGAATTCAGTCGAATTCGTAGTCGTTCCGCAATTGATTTGTAGATCACTACCAGACCTCTTTTTTCTTTTAATCACCGCACCATAGACCTTTTGATGTCTAACTTTTACGTAAAAAGTAGACCTCATTGTCGAAATTAAAACCATGAAAGCGATCACGAATCGTAGCGGCATACCATGTCCGTAGGATCGCAACTTTCTATTCTCATATCAGGCCAGCAATGATGAAAAAAAAGGCCTCTCCCCTACTGGTTGTTCTATGAGGATGTGAAAATGCTCAGTCAAATACAACGCTTTGGCGGCGCGATGTTCACCCCGGTGCTGCTGTTTCCCTTTGCTGGTATCGTCGTGGGTATCGCTATTATGTTGCGCAACCCGCTCTTTGTGGGCGAAGCGCTTACCGATCCCAACAGTTTGTTCGCACAAATCGTTCATATCATCGAAGAAGGTGGCTGGACGGTATTTCGTAATATGCCGCTAATTTTCGCCGTTGGTCTGCCTATTGGTCTGGCAAAACAGGCTCAGGGACGTGCTTGTCTGGCGGTATTGGTCAGTTTCCTGACGTGGAATTACTTCATCAATGCCATGGGCATGACATGGGGACATTTCTTCGGTGTGGATTTTAGCGCAGACCCGACTGCTGGCAGTGGTTTAACGATGATGGCTGGAATTAAAACGCTTGATACCAGCATCATCGGCGCAATTGTCATTTCCGGTATTGTTACTGCTCTACATAACCGTTATTTCGATAAACCCTTGCCAGTATTTCTCGGTATTTTTCAGGGGACATCGTTTGTGGTGATCATTGCCTTCCTGGTGATGATTCCCTGCGCCTGGCTGACGCTGCTGGGTTGGCCAAAGGTGCAGATGGGGATTGAATCTCTGCAAGCTTTTCTGCGTTCTGCAGGTGCGCTGGGAGTATGGGTGTATACCTTCCTGGAGCGTATTTTAATTCCGACCGGGCTGCATCATTTCGTCTATGGGCCATTTATTTTCGGCCCTGCCGCGGTGGAAGGCGGCATCCAGGTCTATTGGGCGCAACATTTGCAGGAATTCAGTCAAAGTACTGAATCGTTGAAAACGCTGTTCCCTGAAGGTGGGTTTGCCCTGCACGGCAACTCGAAAATCTTTGGTTCATTAGGCATTGCTCTGGCGCTCTACTTCACCGCCTCCCCAGAAAACCGGGTGAAGGTGGCAGGACTATTGATCCCCGCTACGCTAACGGCTGTGCTGGTTGGGATTACCGAACCGCTGGAGTTTACCTTCCTGTTTATCTCACCCTTACTGTTTGCTGTACATGCCGTGCTGGCGGCTTCCATGGCGACGGTAATGTATCTTTGCGGCGTGGTAGGCAACATGGGCGGCGGTCTGCTTGATCAGTTCTTACCGCAAAACTGGATCCCAATGTTCCACAACCATGCAGGAATGATGTTCACCCAGATAGCGATTGGTCTGGCCTTTACCGTGCTCTATTTTGCCATCTTCCGCGCCCTGATCCTGCGCTTCAACCTGAAAACGCCAGGGCGAGAAGACAGCGAAATCAAACTCTATACCAAAGCTGATTACAAAGCTGCTCGTGGGCAAACTACCGCCGCAGCGCCGGAGACCAAATTGGGTCAGGCCGCGGGTTTTCTCCAGGCTTTAGGCGGCGCAGGCAATATCGAGAGTATTAATAACTGCGCTACTCGCCTGCGTATTGCGCTTTACGACATGGCGCAAACGCAAAGCGATGACGTCTTCAAAGCGTTGGGTGCACACGGTGTTGTGCGCCGCGGCAACGGCATTCAGGTCATTGTTGGTTTGCACGTTCCTCAGGTACGTGACCAGCTCGAAACGCTAATGAAATCTTCTTTATCAAACGAACAGATCCCCATGACGGAGGCAGTATCATGAAAAAATTCTCAGTGGTTATCGCAGGTGGTGGTAGTACCTTTACGCCGGGCATCGTGCTGATGTTGCTGGCAAATCAGAATCGTTTCCCGCTTCGTGCGCTGAAATTTTATGACAACGATGGCGCACGCCAGGAAGTGATTGCTGAGGCGTGTAAAATTATCCTCAAAGAACAGGCACCGGAGATTGAGTTTAGTTACACCACCGATCCTAAAGCAGCATTTACCGATGTCGATTTTGTGATGGCGCATATCCGAGTGGGCAAATACCCAATGCGCGAACAAGATGAAAAAATCCCATTACGTCACGGGGTGTTAGGTCAGGAAACTTGCGGGCCGGGCGGGATTGCCTACGGAATGCGTTCTATTGGCGGCGTGCTGGAACTGGTGGATTATATGGAAAAATATTCACCAAACGCCTGGATGCTTAACTATTCCAATCCGGCGGCAATTGTTGCTGAAGCCACGCGTCGGCTGCGTCCAAATGCGAAAATCCTCAATATTTGCGATATGCCTATCGGTATTGAAGGGCGGATGGCGCAGATCGTTGGCCTTAAAGACCGCAAACAGATGCGTGTGCGTTACTATGGACTGAACCACTTCGGCTGGTGGACATCGATTGAAGATCTGCAGGGTAACGATCTGATGCCGAAGCTGCGTGAATATGTGGCGCAGTATGGTTATGTTCCTCCGTCAAATGACCCGCACACAGAAGCAAGCTGGAACGATACCTTTGCGAAGGCAAAAGATGTACAGGCGCTGGATCCGGATACCATGCCGAATACATATCTGAAATACTATCTATTCCCGGATTACGTGGTGCAGCACTCTAATCCGAAGCGCACGCGCGCCAATGAGGTGATGGACCACCGTGAAAAACAGGTGTTCGGTTCCTGCCGCGCAATCATTGAGGCGGGCAATTCTGCCGCTGGTGAGCTGGAGATTGACGAACATGCTTCTTACATTGTCGATCTGGCGGCGGCTATTGCCTTTAATACTCAGGAAAGAATGTTGCTGATTGTACCGAACAACGGGGCTATTCATAACTTTGATGATGAAGCGATGGTCGAGATCCCGTGCCTGGTAGGGCATAACGGCCCAGAACCGTTGACGGTGGGTGATATACCTCAGTTCCAGAAAGGGCTGATGAGCCAGCAGGTAGCGGTTGAGAAGTTGGTGGTTGATGCCTGGGAGCATCGTTCTTATCAGCGTTTGTGGCAGGCTATCACCTTGTCGAAAACCGTGCCGAGCGCGTCTGTTGCAAAAGCGATTCTTGATGATCTGATCGAGGCCAACAAAGCGTACTGGCCGGAATTGCACTAATCCTGTTGACCGGCATCCTTTGGGTGCCGGTCCGCATGTTTCAATACCGCCGACGGCGCATAACCAAACTTGTGTTTAAAGGCTTTGCTGAAATGAAATGAGTCAAAAAAGTTAAGCATATCCGCCACCTGTCCGACTGTATTTCCTTCCTGCTTTAATAGTGACAGCGCTAGCTCCAGTCGGGCATCGAGATAATATTCTTTCGGCGTTTTACCGGTGTAACGTAAAAACAGACGACGTAGCCAGGCTTCGCTACAGGGGATAGTGGCCGCCATATCTGCCACGCTCCACCGCCTTTGCAGGCTGGCATGCAGAGTGGCAATCAGTTTTTCAATCTGTATTCTCTGTGGGTCTTTTTTACCTTCGGCGTAAATAAGACAAATCCATTGATAAATTATTTTTGTGAGAAAGGCTACGGCTAGATTATTTTTTATTGAGTCTTGTGATGTAATTAATCGCGAGACCTCGGCCAGCTCCTGATTATAAATATCTCCATTATAAATAATGCTTTGTTGGCGTAGCGGAATATCCATTACGCTGGTTGGCGTGAACTCCATCCAGTATTGTTCCCATACTAATCCTTCACAATGATAAGACTGGATGTCTGTTGGTTTTAAAAAAATTATACAGTTGCCGGTGAGGGTTATGTGTTCGTCACTTTTTAGCAGGATTTTCCCACAGCCCTGGACGGTATAGACAGCAACCCATGAATTAGCTATCAGTGGCTTTTTCTTATCGCGTGGCCAAATAACCCGGTAATGTTCGTCGGCATAGGTGTGCCACAGCGAGATCAATGAAATTCCGCTTGAGATCACATTTTCGTTAATCAACAGGGGAATATTGTACGTAGTTTCGTTTTTTACATGCGAACTTTGCATCTTTCCATTCATTTTAATTTCCCGCCGGAGAATTATGCCCACAACCTGAACTTAACAGAAAAAATCCGTTCAGGGATATGACGTTTTTATTTTAGGAAATCTGACTGCCTGACCCGGTGCGTAATACCTCCAATTTTCCCTACCGCTGCCGGGACATAATGATAAAAAGGGCTATGAGATGAATACGCTACAAATTCTAAGCTTTGTGGGTTTTACGCTGCTGGTGGCGGTAATCACCTGGTGGAAAGTACGTAAGACGGATACCGGATCGCAACAAGGTTATTTTCTTGCCGGGCGTTCATTGAAAGCGCCGGTGATTGCCGCGTCATTGATGTTAACTAACCTTTCCACCGAACAGTTGGTTGGTCTGTCCGGTCAGGCTTACAAAAGCGGAATGTCGGTCATGGGCTGGGAAGTCACCTCTGCGGTGACGCTTATCTTTCTGGCGCTGATCTTTCTGCCTCGCTATCTGCAACGTGGTATCGCTACGATCCCTGATTTTCTGGAAGAACGTTACGATAAAACCACGCGGATCATTATCGACTTTTGCTTTCTTATTGCCACTGGTGTCTGTTTCCTGCCGATTGTGCTTTATTCAGGGGCGCTGGCGCTAAACAGCCTTTTTCACATCGGTGAATCACTGAATATTTCTCAGGGTGCAGCAATCTGGCTGCTGGTTATTTTGCTGGGCCTTGCCGGGATTATTTATGCGGTGATCGGCGGATTACGTGCGATGGCGGTGGCTGATTCCATCAATGGTATAGGGCTGGTGATTGGTGGATTGATGGTTCCTGTATTTGGCCTGATTACGATGGGAAAAGGCAGTTTTTTACAAGGTGTTGAGCAACTGACCACCATGCATGCGGAGAAATTAAACTCGATTGGCGGGGCCAACGATCCGCTGCCGATTGGTGCGGCCTTTACCGGTTTGATTCTGGTGAATACCTTCTACTGGTGTACCAATCAGGGCATCGTGCAACGTACGCTGGCTTCCAAAAGTCTTGCCGAAGGGCAGAAAGGGGCATTGCTCACAGCGGTATTGAAAATGCTCGATCCGCTAGTGCTGGTATTACCGGGTTTAATTGCTTTTCATCTGTACCAGGATCTGCCGAAGGCGGATATGGCATATCCGACGCTGGTAAATAACGTACTGCCTGTCCCTTTGGTGGGTTTTTTCGGTGCCGTTTTATTCGGTGCGGTAATCAGTACGTTCAATGGATTTTTAAACAGCGCCAGTACTTTATTTAGCATGGGCATATACCGACGACTTATTAATCAACACGCCCAGCCGGAACAGCTGGTTCGGGTTGGGCGTAAGTTCGGATTCTTTATTGCGGTAATTTCCGTACTGGTAGCTCCGTGGATCGCTAATGCGCCGGAAGGACTCTATAGCTGGATGAAACAGCTCAACGGTATTTATAACGTACCGTTGGTGACCATCATCATCATGGGATTCTTTTTCCCGCGCATCCCTGCGCTGGCAGCGAAAGTCGCCATGGGGCTCGGTATCGTCAGCTACATCACCATTAACTATCTGGTGAAGTTCGACTTTCACTTCCTTTACGTTCTGGCCTGTACCTTCTGCATTAACGTGGTGGTCATGCTGGTTATCGGTGTTATCAAGCCGCGTGCCACGCCGTTTAAATTCCATGATGCTTTCGCGGTAGACATGAAGCCGTGGAAAAACGCCAAATTTGCCTCTGTCGGTATCCTGACCGCGATGCTCGGCGTCTATGCCGGACTGGCGCAGTTTGGGGGGTACAACACTCAATGGCTGACGATTCTCTGCTACTCAATTACGGCGGCAGTGATGGTGTATTTGATTTTCAGCAGTTGGCAGTCGCGCCGTATCTCTACTGCACAATGTGTCTCTGACGCTAAGGATAAAGCATGACCCGCCCTAATTTTCTGTTCATTATGACCGACACCCAGGCGACCAATATGGTCGGCTGCTATAGTGGTAAGCCACTGAATACTAATAATATTGATAGCCTGGCGGCGGATGGTATTCGCTTCAATTCCGCTTATACCTGCTCACCGGTGTGCACCCCGGCCCGTGCAGGGCTGTTTACCGGTATTTATGCCAACCAGTCCGGCCCGTGGACCAATAACGTTGCGCCGGGGAAAAATATCTCCACCATGGGGCGCTATTTTAAGGATGCGGGCTATCACACCTGTTACATCGGCAAGTGGCATCTCGACGGGCATGATTACTTTGGTACCGGCGAGTGTCCACCCGAGTGGGATGTTGACTACTGGTATGACGGGGCCAATTACCTTGCGGAACTGACGGACAAAGAGATCGGTTTGTGGCGTAATGGCCTGAACAGCGTGGAGGATTTGCTGGCCAACAATATCGATGAAACCTTCACCTGGGCGCATCGTATCAGCAATCGGGCGGTTGATTTCCTCCACCAGCCAACGCGTGATGACGAACCCTTCCTGATGGTGGTTTCCTACGATGAGCCGCATCACCCGTTTACCTGTCCAGTGGAGTATCTGCAGAAATATCAGGGTTTTTACTACGATCTGGGCGCGAAAGCGCAGGATACCCTGTGCGATAAGCCTGAACATCATCGCCTGTGGTCACAAGCGATGCCGTCTCCGGTGGGTAACGACGGACGTTATCACCATCCACTCTATTTTGCCTGCAACGACTTTGTTGACGATCAGATTGGCCGGGTGATTGATGCCTTAACGCCAGAACAACGGGAGAACACCTGGGTCATTTATACCTCCGATCATGGCGAGATGATGGGAGCGCATAAACTCATCAGTAAGGGAGCGGCAATGTATGACGACATCACGCGAATTCCGCTGATTATGCGCCCGCCACAGGGAGAATCTATGCAAGTAGACACGCCGGTTAGTCATATCGATCTGCTGCCGACGATGATGGCGCTGGCGGGTATTGAGAAGCCACAAATTCTGCCGGGTGAAAACATCCTTAATATTGAAAAGCCACGCGGCGTGATGGTGGAGTTCAACCGTTATGAGATTGAGCATGACAGTTTTGGTGGATTTATTCCCGTTCGCTGCTGGGTGACAGACGACTGGAAGCTGGTGCTGAATCTGTTTACCAGCGATGAGCTTTACGACAGACGGAACGATCCCGATGAGCTACACAACCTGATAGATTCGCCACAATTGGCCGACGTTCGCGGCCAGATGCACGACGCGTTGCTGGACTATATGGAAAAAATCCGCGATCCGTTCCGCACCTATCAGTGGAGTTTGCGTCCCTGGCGTCAAGACGCCGTACCGCGCTGGATGGGCGCTTTTCGCCCACGCCCGCAAGACGGCTATTCTCCGGTAGTACGCGATTACGACACCGGTTTACCAACCCAGGGTGTAAAAGTGGAAGAGAAAAAGCAGAAGTTCTGACTACAATGCCACCTGATGCAAATACCCACATTTGCACTTACTTGTAGGCCGGATAAGGCGCTAGCCGCCATCCGGCAATGACAGCCAGAGGAGTTTAGATGAAGATTTCCCGCCTTGGAGAAGCCCCGGATTATCGCTTCTCGCTGGCAAATGAACGTACCTTTCTGGCGTGGATCCGCACCGCGCTCGGATTTCTGGCGGCGGGGGTTGGCCTTGATCAACTGGCTCCGGATTTTGCCACGCCGGTCATCCGTGAGGCGCTTGCCTTGTTGCTGTGTCTGTTTGCCGGCGGTCTGGCGATCTACGGCTACCTGCGCTGGCTACGTAACGAAAAGGCGATGCGACTGAAAGAGGACTTGCCCTACACCCACAGCCTGCTGATTATCAGCGTTATGCTGACTATTGTGGCGGTGATTGTCATGACTCTGGTGCTGTATGCCGGATAGCCGCAAATCGCGACGTATCGCCGACCCCGGGTTACAACCGGAGCGAACATCGCTGGCCTGGTTTCGTACCCTGCTGGGTTATGGCGCGTTAATGGCGCTGGCGCTGAAGCACAACTGGCATCAGGCGGGCTTCCTGTTTTGGGTTTCAATTGTGGTGCTGGCGATGGTGGGAATCGTACTTTGGCGCTATACCCGCAGCCGTAATCTGATGGATGTTACACATAGCGATTTTTCTGAATCTCGCGCGGTGCGTGACAAATTTATGATCTCCCTCGCGGTGTTATCCCTCGCAATACTGTTTGCTGTAACGCATGTTCGCCAACTTATTGCATTTATCGGGAATTTAGCATGACAGGATGTCAGGTCATGGCCAAGCCGGCCAGCTCTCGTTGTAACCTTGATTGTCGTTACTGTTTTTACATTGATAAACCCACTCAACCCGAAATGGATGATGCCACCTTAGAGACGTTTATTCGCCAGCATATCGCCGCGCAGCCGGGTTCTGAAGTGATGTTCGCCTGGCAGGGCGGGGAGCCAACTCTCTGTGGCATCGATTTTTTTCGCCGCGTAGTGACCTTGCAAAAACAATACGGGCAAGGGAAGCAAATCCATAACGCTTTCCAGACCAACGGGGTTTTGCTCAACGACGAATGGTGTCAGTTTTTACGCGATAACGGCTGGCTGGTTGGCATTTCCCTGGATGGCCCCGCCGAGTTGCACAATGCTTATCGCCTTAACCGTAGCGGAAAACCAACTCACCATAAGGTGATGGACGCCATTGCCAGGCTGCGTGAGCATCAGGTGGAGTTCAATCTGCTGGTGGTGGTTAATTCTCTGAACAGTCAGCGACCTGGGCAGATGTATCGCTACCTTCGCCAGCTTGGCACACCCTTTTTGCAGTTCATTCCACTGGTTGAATATGATGAAAAAGGTGAGCTTACCGCTGAATCCGTCCCGCCGCAGGCGTGGGGAAACTTCCTGAATTCCGTCTTTGATATCTGGGTCAGAGAAGATATTGGCCGCGTATTCGTCCAGTTATTTGATTCAACTCTGGGCGTATGGTGCGGGCACCCGGCGCAGATGTGTTCGCTAAGTTCCACATGCGGGCATGCGTTTGCCCTGGAAGCGAATGGCGATCTGTATCAATGCGATCACTATGTCTACCCTGATTATCGCCTGGGTAATATTCATCACACGTCGCTAAGTGAGCTCAATGCCAGCCCGCAGGCAATGGAGTTTGGTCAGTCCAAGAAGACCACGCTGAGCGCGGAATGTCAGGCGTGTTCGCTGTTACGCTTTTGCCATGGTGATTGTCCAAAGCATCGCGACAGCCGTGGAAAGAGTGCGATTTGCGGCGGATACAGCGCTTTCTTCAACCACACCGCACCGCATATGCGGGTGATGCGTGACCTGCTTAAGCAGCATCGCTCACCGATGGAGCTGATGGCGATGCTGCGTTAAGCTCAGTGGTATTTAACGTCCTTTGGCCAGATACTGCGCCATTTCAGATTCCGGCACCATTCCGCCGCCGGTCGCCCACACCAGGTGGGTGGCGTTATTGAGCTGGTTCGCGCTGAAGCCATGCATGTGCTGATAGTCCGTAGAGGCGCAAACGTGTTGCGGACCTGCCATCCCTGCCAGTGCTGACGGTTCGAGGCGAATACCTTCTTCCTGCGCCAGCCAGCCCAGCATGTCGTACATAGTCTGATCGTCCAGGGTGTACAGACCGTCGAGCAAACGTTCCATTGCCCGGCCAACAAAGCCAGACGCACGGCCGACAGCCAGCCCATCAGCCGCCGTCAGGTTGTCGATGCCAATGTCCTGCACGGAAATCGTATCGTGCAACCCGGTATAAATCCCCAGCAGCATGCAGGGGGAATGGGTTGGTTCGGCGAAGAAGCAGTGCACGTTATCGCCAAACGCCAGCTTCAGGCCAAACGCCACTCCGCCAGGGCCACCGCCGACGCCGCACGGCAGGTAAACAAACAGCGGATGGTCTGCATCCACCACGCGCCCCTGCTGGGCAAACTGCGCCTTCAGGCGCTGTCCCGCTACCGCATAGCCTAAAAACAGCGTGCGGGAGTTTTCATCATCGATAAAGAAGCAGTTTGGATCGGACTCCGCCGCCTTACGGCCCTGTTCAACCGCCACACCGTAATCTTCTTCATACTCCACGACCGTCACGCCGTGACTGCGCAGTTTGGCTTTTTTCCATGCGCGAGCGTCGGCAGACATATGCACCGTCACCTTAAAGCCGATACGGGCGCTCATAATGCCAATCGACATGCCGAGATTACCGGTGGAGCCTACCGCGATGCTGTACTGGCTGAAGAACTGTTTGAACTCGGGCGAAAGGAGAACGCTGTAATCGTCTTGTGTGGTCAGCAGACCGGCTTCCAGCGCCAGTTTTTCCGCATGGGTCAGTACTTCATAAATGCCACCACGGGCTTTAATCGAACCAGAAATTGGCAGGTGACTGTCTTTCTTCAGCAGAATTTCGCCATTGATGTGCTGCCCGTATTCTTTCTCCAGCCGCTTTTGCATGGCCGGAATCGCGACCAGCTCAGATTCAATAATGCCGCCGGTGGCCGCAGTTTCTGGGAATGCCTTTGCCAGATACGGTGCAAAGCGCGTCAGACGGGCGTGAGCATCCTGAACATCGTGCTCTGTCAGGCCAACGTACGGTAAACCTTCCGCAAGAGAGGTGGTGCCAGGGTTAAACCAGGTTGTCTCCTTGAGAGCAACCAGATCTTCCACTAAAGGATACTGGGCGATAAGTGTTTGAATGTTTTCCATAGTCAGTCTCTTTGCGCTTAGATAATAAAGGAAAGCAGGAATGTGCAAGCCAGTGCAATCACGGACGCGATAAATGTCGCGGTCGTATAGTATTTAAACGTTTCATTCAGGGTGGCACCGCAGTATTGCTTCACCAGCCAGAAGAGGGAATCAGTGACGATCGTGCAGCCAATAGCGCCGGAACCGATAGCAATGGCGATGATCTCCGGGCTGACGTTGGGATAGAGCGGCAGCATCGGTGCAACGATTGCCGTGGCGCCCATCATCGCCACCGTGGCGGAACCCACCGCGGCATGCAGGATTAACGCCACCAGCCAGGCCAGCAGAATCGGGTGCATATGCATGTTCGAGAGGATCAGTGCAAGCGTATCCGCCAGCCCACTGCTCTTGAGGATAGCGTTGAACGCGCCGCCTGCGCCGATAATCAGCAGAATATTAGCAATGGAGCCAAAACCGTTTTCTGTGTGAGTCAGCAACGTACCCATACCGATGTGCTGGCGCAGGCCGAGGATGTAATAGGCCACGAAAACGGCAATAAACATCGCGGTGATCGGGTTACCAATAAACTCCAGCAGCGTATACACCGTGCTGCCTTTCGCCATGTTCAGCTCAGCAACGGTTTTAACCAGCATCAGGCCAATCGGCAGCAGAACGGTAAACAGCGTAGCACCCAGCGACGGTAGCGTACTTTCGTCGCGTACTTTAAGGTCGGAAAACTCAGCCGGAACCGGTTTAAACGGCAGACGGTTACCCAGGAATTTCAGGTACAGCGGACCGCCGATAAGCGAAGCCATCAAACCAACCAGTAAGCCGTAGACAATCACCGTGCCAATGTCCGCGCCCAGCTTGTTCGCCACGAACAGGGCAGCCGGATGCGGCGGGACGACGCAGTGCACCGCCATCAGCGCCGTACACAGCGGGATCGCCAGCTTCAGCAGTGAGGTATTGGTCTTTTTGGCAATCGAAAAAGCCAGCGGAATCAACAGCACCACGCCGACTTCCACAAACAGCGTGATCCCGCAAATCAACCCAACCAGTACCATTATGACGTCGGCGGATAGCCAGCGGCAGCGCTGGAGCGTCAGGCCAATGCGTTCAGCCGCGCCGGACACTTCCATCATTTTGCCCAGAATGGTCCCAAGGCCGATAACCGCGGCGAGGAAGCCCAGCGTACCGCCGATGCCACTCTCAATGGCATTGACCATATCCAGCGGCCCCATACCCATCATCGTACCCACGAAGAAGCTGGCTAACAGCAGCGCCAGAAACGGGTGGAATTTGAACTTCACGATGGTCAAAACGATTAACACGATGCTTATCAGCAGCGTGCTCACAACCCAGATTTGAGAGTGCATAACTCACCTTGCCCTGTGATTAATATAGGGTTATTGGACAAAAATAAGGCATGGTCTGACAAACGATATAAATCTCCCTTCACATGAGCCAGATTGCATCAAATGAGTGATTTATGTCTAATTGCGCTTTGTTTATGCGATATGGTTCACTCTGATTCATCTTTGAGCTGATTTTTGCAGCGAACTTTTTTACACTCCGCCGAAGAGGAATCAGGATGAAAGAGGTGAGTATGGATCCCCTGCGCGAGGTCAGAAACCGGCTGCTCAACGGCTGGCAGTTGTCAAAGCTGTATACGTTTGAAGTGGCGGCCCGGCATCAGTCGTTTGCGCTGGCGGCAGACGAGCTGTCATTGAGCCCCAGCGCCGTCAGCCATCGCATAAATCAGCTTGAAGATGAGCTTGGCATCCAATTATTTGTTCGTTCTCATCGCAAAGTGGAACTCACTCACGAGGGCAAGCGGGTATTTTGGGCGCTGAAGTCGTCGCTGGATACGCTCAACCAGGAGATTCTTGATATTAAGAATCAGGAGCTCTCGGGGACGCTCACCGTCTACTCACGGCCTTCTATCGCCCAGTGCTGGCTGGTTCCGGCGCTCGGCGACTTTACCCGTCGCTACCCGTCAATTTCGCTGACCATGCTGACCGGGAACGACAACGTCAATCTGCAGCGTGCGGGAATCGATCTCGCCATCTATTTTGACGATGCCCCCTCCGCGCAGCTCACGCATCACTTCCTGATGGATGAAGAGATCCTGCCGGTGTGCAGCCCGGACTACGCTCGTCGCCATGACCTTACCGGTTCGCTGGTGAATTTGCCGCACTGTACGTTGCTGCACGACAGACAGGCCTGGAGTAACGATTCCGGGACCGATGAATGGCACAGCTGGGCGCAGCATTTTGCGGCGAATTTGCCGACATCGTCGGGGATTGGTTTTGATCGTTCTGATTTAGCGGTGATTGCGGCAATGAACCATATCGGCGTGGCGATGGGCCGAAAACGACTGGTGCAAAAACGCCTCGACAGCGGAGAATTGATTGCGCCTTTTGGCGATATGGCGCTGAAATGCCATCAGCATTACTACATCACCACGCTGCCCGGCAGGCAGTGGCCGAAAATCGAGGCGTTTATTGGCTGGCTACAGGAGCAGGTTAAATAAGCGGGTCGCGAATATTTTTTACGCTTTCTCTCTACACGGAAAGTGAAAAAGCGTGCTAAATACGTGATATCACTCCTGATGATTTGCGTAAGGACGACCGTGTTAAAGCCGATTGTTTCCCTTTTACTGTTGGCCAGCGCCACCGTGTGTGCCGCGCAACCTGCGTTGACGGCGGCGCAGTATGTGCAGCAGCTTGGGGTTGGGATGGACGTAGATTGGGCGCGTACCGATCGGGGCATCCGTGAATTCGATCCGCTGGTGGTGCGGGATTATAAGGTGAAAGGGTTGACCCACGTGCGCATTCGCGTGGCGGGAGAGCCTACGGAGGCGCGGCTCATTCATCTGCGCAAGCTGGTGGAGGCCTGCGAGCAGTATGGCGTGATCCCGATAATTGCCTATCAGGCTGATGAGTATAAAAAAGACCCCAGTGCCAGTAACGAAAAAGAGGTGGTTAACTGGTGGGTGGCGGTGGCGCATTACTTTGGCCAAAGCTCGCCGTTGCTGGGTTTCGACCTGATATACGAACCCTCTGATAAGCTCACCCATAATCAGGCGTCACTCAATAGGGTGTATGACAAAACCATCCGTACTATCCATGCCATCGACCCGCAGCGAATGATTTTCATCGCGCCGCGACTGCGTGCTGCGCCGGAAGATTTGTTTAACCTGAAACTACCGCCGCAAAGCCAGAATACGGTGCTGGCCCAATGGCATATTTTCCCGTGGGGACCGCTGAAAAATAACGGTAAATACCCGTGGACCTCAGGAACAGCGGCAGAAAAGGCCGCCATTCGCGCCCGAATCAACAGCGCCATTCACTGGCAGCAGAAAACCGGTCATGTTAGTTGGGTAGGAGGCTGGTCGGCGGGAGAAACCATCAGGAACGCGCCTTCAGCATCACAAATGGCGTTTGCCCGCTTTATGGCGTGCGAGCTAAAGAAAGCGAAAATTCCCTATGCTATCAATGCGGATACGCAGTTCTATGATGGCGAGGAGGGGGCCTGGCGTCCGGCGCTGGAGCCGTTGTTGACGACGATGATTGCGCCAGAATGTGAAAAGCCCGGCGAGAAGCCGGGCCATCATACGCTTAAACCGCCTGTCCCTGATGCGACACGCGTGACGCCAGCGGGAGCCAGCAAACAAAAATCAACAGCCCCATAAGGGTCATCAGCAGGCCCAGACTGGCTTGCCCGGTCTGCGGCAGCATGGCAGAGAACCACGCCAGCACGCCGGAACCAATGTTCTGTAATCCCCCGACCAACGCACCAGCAGTACCGGCCAGGAACGGGAAAGGCTCCATTGCGCCGCTGGTTGCCAGCGGAAACAGCATCCCGGCACCGAAGAAAAACAGTGCGGCGGGAACCAGCAGCGTCCAGACGTTCATCACGTCAAGCAGCCCCGGGATCCACATCATCAAACCGGCGACCAGACAGCAGATAACCGACTGCCACATCAGCGTCGAGAAACGCTTGTTCGGGCGACCGGCGAACCAGGCACCAAAAAAAGCCGCCGGGATGGGCAGAATAAACAGGATGCTGACCACCATGCTGCTTAAGCCGAGCCGTGCGCCTAACAATACCCCGGAACAGGCTTCGAAGACCGCAACGCCCGCCAGACCGCCGATCAGCATCAGCACGTAACAGGTGAAAGAGCTGTTGCCAAACAGGGTTTTGTAGCTGGCGATAAGTCGTGGACGCGGTGCACCTGCGGGGCGCGTTTCCGGCATCCAGCGCGCCATGCTAAACGTGACGCCTGCGCACAGCACCAGCAGGAAGATGTAACAGGCGCGCCAGTTCCACAGGGTATCCAGCATACCGCCAATCAGCGGAGCCAGCAGTGGGCTGACAAGAATCCCCATGTTTAACAAGCTGTTAGCGTGGCGTAACTGCGTGCCTTCGTATAGATCGCGCGGTAAGGTTCGCGCCATCACACCGCCGACGCCCGTTCCCATCCCCTGTATTGCGCTGGCGATAATCAGTACCGTCAGGCTGTGGGTGGTTATGGCGACCAGCGTAGCCAGCATAAAAATGGACATCCCGGCGAGGATCACCGGGCGGCGGCCAACGCGATCGGAAAGTGGGCCGTAAATCAGTTGTGACAGGCCGTAGGTCAACAGATAGGCGGCCATCACGCTTTGCACCGCCCCTTCGCGAACGTTCAGTTCACGCGCCATATCAGCAATCGCGGGGATATAAATGGTTTGCGCCATCTGACCTACCGCCACCAGTAATACCAACATCAACAACAAATTGACGCTTCTATGCCTTTTCATTTCGCTGATTACTTTTAAAAAAGAGAAAAAAGAAGAATAAGGTGCTGCACTTTCCCGTAAATGCGCGTGGAATCTACCACATCAGAAAAAGAAGGCCAGATAGTAGGCTGGAATGTTTACGCGATGATCGGCAGGAAATGTAAACAAAAAGCGGCAACAAATGTTGCCGGATTGCATCGGGTTTACAGAGGTCATGATAAGCGTAGCAAAACCGCGCCTATGGCAATGCCTCCAGCCGCAACAAGACGTATTCCGGCAACCTTCTCTTTCAGCAGCAGCCACGCGAGCAGCGCGCCAAACAGGATGGAGGTTTCACGCAGCGCCGCGACTACCGCCAACGGAGCCTGGGTCATGGCCCACAGCGCCAGGCCGTAAGAACCCATTGTGCCAATCCCGCCAAGAATACCTTTCTTCCACTGCTGCACCAGATAGCGTGACGCTTCCCGGCGTCGGGCAATCATCGCCCAACCCAGCAGGCAGGAACCGTTCAGAAAGAAGGTCCACAGTGTATAACCCAGCGCGGTTTCTGATAAACGTACGCCGGTGCCATCAACCAGCGTATATCCGGCGATGAAGCAGGCGTTAATGAGCGCCAGCACGATCCCGCGTTGTGAGCTGCTGCGTCCGTTAAACGCCATACCGAGGATCGCCAGACAGATTGTGGCAATCCCCACCCAGGCCAACATAGAAAGGCTATCGCCAAGAAACAGGACGCTGATAATCGCGACCAGCAGTGGCGCTGTGCCGCGCATTAACGGATAGGTCTGGCTCATATCCGAAACCTGATAGGTTTTGGCGACCAGGACGGTATATACAATTTGCAACGCAGTTGAGACGGCCAAAAACGGCAGGCTGGCGGCGGAAGGTTGCGGCGCGAAGGGTAAGCAAATCAACGCCATAATTGCGGCAGAACCGCTGACACCGATCGCTGAGTACAGTTTATCGTTTCCAGCTTTAACAATGGCATTCCAGCTGGCATGCAGCAGCGCGGCGAACAGCAAAATGCAGAAAACAGAAAGCGTCATGGTGGAATTCTTCCCTGAGAATGTCATAAAAACGTAACATATTGGCGCGACACAAGCACCAGGGAGAAGGTGAAAGGGGAGCGGAGTGTTACCCGCCCCCCTTAGGTGCGACTTGAATCCAAATTACTTAACGTATTTCAGAACGGCATCAAGTAGTTGCAGTGCTGCAACAATGAGTTTGAGGATAAGAATAGCGATATCCACGAGGCTCATACGCTCTCCTTTTGGTACAAGGAGCACGGTGCTGACGTACCTCGCCGCTGCCTGTTGCCAGCACCTTTGTTGACATAACACAGTGTGCTCACACGGGGGTTAAGGCGCTGACGGCACCACCCGTTTCAGCCAGGACTTTGATGCGCCGGTTTACGATGCGGCCCCCGCATAACACATTGCGTACCGAGACATTATAGATAAATACTGTATAAATTAACAGTATTTTGTGGACGTTACGCCTTTCATATTCCATACTCAAAACCATCAAAATTCGTGCCGAAATTGCGTGTTCTTCGTAGAACGCGTATACTTTTTTCGTTGACATAACACAGTGTGTTCGGCGGCTACCAACCGCACCGCGCTAAAAAAAACCTCGCTCCGGCGGGGTTTTTTGTTTTTCAGCAATGCGCGACGAAATGTGATCGTTGACGCATTTTTATGCAGATGAAAATTTTTCCATTGTCACGCTGAAAAACCTGTGTTTGTATAAATCCAGTTAATCAACAAACAGACAGGTCCCTAATGAACCCTTCCATGCTGACTGCGACCCTACTAAAAACTGCGCCATCTCGCGCAGCGGTCGTCGTGCGTGTGGTGGTGGTCGTCGGCAATGCGCCGTAGGGTCCGAATCAACACACGATTCCAAAACCCCGCCGGCGCAAACCGGGTGGGGTTTTTCGTTTCAGAGACCTGCCCGGAGCAAAGGCCCAGAATAAAAGGACTGGAGCATGGCAAGTTCGGGCATAACATCCAAGCGTACGCGTTTTACGGGCGCAGAATTCATAGTTCATTTCCTGGAACGCCAGGGTATTCAGGTTGTTACCGGTATTCCCGGCGGATCGATTCTTCCCGTCTATGACGCCTTAAGCCAAAGCACGCAAATCCGTCATATCCTGGCGCGCCACGAGCAGGGGGCAGGGTTTATCGCGCAGGGAATGGCAAGAACCGATGGCAAACCCGCCGTCTGTATGGCCTGCAGCGGACCGGGCGCAACCAACCTGGTGACCGCCATTGCCGACGCACGTCTGGATTCCATCCCGCTGGTGTGTATCACCGGGCAGGTTCCGGCCTCAATGATCGGCACCGACGCTTTCCAGGAAGTCGACACCTACGGCATCTCTATCCCCATCACTAAGCACAACTATCTGGTCCGCCATATCAGTGAATTACCGCAGGTCATGAGCGATGCGTTCCGCATTGCGCAGTCCGGACGTCCAGGCCCGGTGTGGATAGACATTCCTAAGGATATTCAAACCGCCGTTTTTGATATTGAAGAGATGCCGGAGCCCGCGCAGAAAATGGCGGCACCAGCGTTCAGCCAGGACAGCATTCGCGATGCCGCAGCCATGATTAACGCCTCACAGCGTCCGGTGCTGTACCTCGGCGGCGGCGTGATTAACGCACCTGAGCGCGTGCGCGAACTGGCAGAAAAAGCGACGCTGCCCACCACCATGACCTTAATGGCGCTCGGTATGCTGCCGAAAGCGCATCCGCTGTCGTTAGGCATGCTGGGCATGCACGGCGCGCGCAGCACTAACTTTATTCTGCAAGAAGCGGATTTATTGATTGTTCTGGGCGCACGTTTTGATGACCGGGCGATTGGTAAAACCGAGCAGTTCTGCCCGAACGCCAAAATCATTCACGTGGATATCGACCGCGCGGAGCTGGGTAAAATCAAACAACCGCACGTGGCGATTCAGGCGGATGTCGATGAGGTGTTGGCGCAATTGATCCCATTAATTGACGCGCAGCCGCGAGAGTCGTGGCATCAGATGGTGGCTGATTTACAACGCGAATTCCCTTGCACTATTCCGCAGGAAAGCGACCCGCTCAGCCATTATGGGCTGATCAACGCCGTGGCTGCCTGCGTGGATGACAGCGCTATTATCACCACCGATGTAGGCCAGCATCAGATGTGGGCGGCACAGGCATACCCGCTGAACCGTCCGCGTCAGTGGCTGACCTCCGGCGGTCTGGGAACTATGGGCTTTGGCCTGCCAGCGGCGATTGGTGCAGCGCTGGCCAACCCGGACAAAAAAGTGCTGTGCTTCTCCGGCGACGGCAGCCTGATGATGAATATTCAGGAAATGGCGACCGCCAGCGAAAATCAGCTGGATATTAAAATCATCCTGATGAATAACGAAGCGTTGGGTCTGGTGTATCAGCAGCAGAGTCTGTTCTATAAGCAGGGTGTTTTTGCGGCGACCTATCCGGGAATGATTAATTTTATGCAAATCGCCGCCGGGTTTGGTCTTGAAACCTGCGATTTGAATAACGAAGCGGACCCACAGGCAGCATTGCAGGAGATTATTAATCGCCCTGGGCCTGCGCTGATCCACGTGCGCATCGATGCCGACGAAAAAGTGTACCCGATGGTGCCGCCGGGTGCGGCAAACACAGAAATGGTGGGGGAATAAGCCATGCAACAGCAGACTCATGACAACGTAATCCTGGAACTCACCGTACGCAACCATCCGGGCGTAATGACTCACGTTTGCGGGCTATTCGCCCGCCGCGCATTCAACGTGGAAGGTATTCTCTGTCTACCGATTCAGGACAGCGATAAGAGCCGCATCTGGCTATTGGTCAACGACGATCAACGTCTTGAGCAGATGATAAGCCAGATCGACAAGCTGGAAGATGTGGTGAAAGTGGCCCGTAACCAGTCCGACCCGTCGATGTTTAACAAAATCACCGTGTTCTTTGAGTGAATTAGTCGCCGTCTGAATCCGGGGTGATCACTTTGACAGAGCCGTTCCGGCAGTGGGTTGCGTAATCTGCCGGTAACGGACGGTCGCTTATCAGTACGTCAAAGGTGGAAAGTGGACCAATGCTGGCGGGGGCGACCTCATCGAACAGGGCGTGGCGCGTCAGCAGAATTTTGCGTAATCCGCGTTCCATCGCTTTGCGTTTTGTGGCCAGATCGTCCGGATTGAACCAGCTAACGCCGAAATGCTCATGGACTCCGCTGGCGGAGATAAAGACTTTCCGTGGGTTGAGTGCATCCAGCGGGGAGGGATTGCTGGTGTCGTAAAAGGCGTCACTTTTCGCCCGGTAGGTCCCCCCGCAAAGAATCGCTGTGGCGTTGGGCTTTTCATTTAGCGCTACGAACACCCGGTGCGAGTAGCAAATCCCGGTAAAGGAAATATCGTCCGGGATCATGCTGACCACCAACGGCATTTCCGCACCATTATCAAAAAAGACCAGATCATTTTCACTTACCAGTCCCGCAGCCAGAATGGCAACCGGTAAATCGTCGCGGTGATACTGTTTTTGCGCTGGGAGTGGCGCGTTAACGATGGCGGCAGGTTTGTTCACCATCACAATGTAACCACCGAGCAGCGTGAGCGGTAACGGCTCGTCATCCTGACTGAGATCCCGACGAATAGTCATCACGGAAACTTCCAGCATTCGTGCCGCC
Source organism: Citrobacter sp. Cpo090 (assembly GCF_030332665.1). Classification (NCBI taxonomy): domain Bacteria; kingdom Pseudomonadati; phylum Pseudomonadota; class Gammaproteobacteria; order Enterobacterales; family Enterobacteriaceae; genus Citrobacter; species Citrobacter sp. Cpo090. The sequence continues at coordinate 86,033 of NZ_JAOWHK010000030.1, forward strand.
TCTTTCAGATGGATTCGGTCGGTCTTCTTCAACAATTCCATCAGACGTCGAATACGTTCTTTTTGCTTAGTTTCCATGTGCTTCTCCATGAATCATGTTCCCATGTTCCTTCAGTAACATTTTTGTGTTTCTGAGAACATGGCATTGCCGCATTACTATACGTCTGACTATTCGGAAATAAAAGCGTGTTTTTTCACGTTTTATTGATTATATCCAGTTAACTTTCAGTCAATTGTAAGCAACTTCATCATTTGTAGTGTGATGTGGATGCAACATTTAGCGCAATAAATAAACAATAAAATGATCTTCCAATCGCGATCCTAGTCACAAATGATACGAAAGTAACATGATAATGTTATTTTAATATCATTGTTGTGTGATTGTTTCTGAGAGGTAGTAAAATGGATATCGCGGTTATTGGCTCCAACATGGTGGATCTCATCACCTACATCAACCAGATGCCCAAAGAAGGGGAAACGCTGGAAGCGCCGGCGTTCAAAATTGGCTGCGGGGGCAAAGGCGCAAATCAGGCCGTTGCGGCTGCTAAGCTCAATTCCAAAGTGCTGATGCTGACAAAAGTCGGTGATGATATTTTTGCGGATAACACCATTCGCAATCTCGAATCCTGGGGAATTAATACCACCTATGTCGAAAAGGTACCCTGCACCAGCAGCGGTGTCGCACCGATCTTTGTTAATGCGAACTCCAGCAACAGCATTCTGATTATTAAAGGAGCGAACAAATTTCTCTCCCCGGAAGATATCGATCGTGCGGCGGAAGATCTGAAAAAATGTCAGCTTATTGTCCTGCAACTGGAAGTACAGCTGGAAACCGTTTATCACGCGATTGAATTTGGCAAAAAACACGGTATTGAAGTGTTACTAAATCCCGCCCCTGCATTACGGGAATTAGATATGTCTTATGCCTGTAAATGTGATTTTTTCGTGCCGAATGAAACCGAGCTGGAAATATTAACCGGCATGCCAGTGGATACTTATGACCATATTCGTGCAGCGGCACGTTCTCTGGTTGATAAAGGTCTGAACAATATTATTGTCACCATGGGTGAGAAAGGTGCGCTGTGGATGACGCGTGACCAGGAAGTCCATGTTCCGGCGTTTAAAGTGAACGCTGTCGATACCAGTGGCGCAGGCGACGCTTTCATCGGTTGTTTTGCTCACTATTATGTTCAAAGCGGTGATGTGGAAGCCGCCATGAAAAAAGCTGCTCTCTTCGCTGCTTTCAGCGTTACCGGGAAAGGTACTCAATCATCTTATCCAAGCATCGAACAATTTAATGAGTTTCTTACCTTAAACGAATAATACTCCTGCACTGTAAAAGGTAGCACTATGAACGATAAAAACATCATTCAGATGCCTGACGGCTATTTGAATAAGACCCCTCTGTTCCAGTTTATTTTGTTATCCTGTTTATTCCCGTTATGGGGATGCGCAGCCGCATTAAATGATATTCTGATTACGCAATTCAAAAGCGTATTTTCACTCAGCAACTTTGCCTCGGCATTAGTTCAGAGTGCCTTTTATGGCGGTTATTTTTTAATTGCGATTCCGGCATCTCTGGTGATTAAAAAGACCAGTTATAAAGTCGCCATCTTAATGGGGCTGACCCTTTATATTGTTGGGTGTACGCTCTTTTTCCCGGCATCGCACATGGCCACCTACACCATGTTCCTTGCGGCGATTTTCGCGATTGCGATCGGTCTGAGCTTCCTGGAAACAGCAGCTAACACCTACAGTTCAATGATCGGACCAAAAGCGTATGCCACTTTACGCCTGAACATCAGTCAGACTTTTTATCCCATTGGTGCGGCTGCCGGTATTTTGCTGGGTAAATACCTGGTCTTCTCTGAAGGCGAAAGCCTGGAAAAACAGATGGCCGGGATGAACGCCGAGCAGATCCATAACTTTAAAGTGTTGATGCTGGAAAATACCCTTGAGCCATACAAGTACATGATTATGGTGCTGGTTGTGGTGATGGTGTTATTCCTGCTGACCCGCTTCCCGACCTGTAAAGTCGCGCAAACCACGAGTCATAAACGCCCGTCAGCGATGGATACATTACGTTATCTGGCCAGCAATGCCCGTTTCCGTCGTGGAATTGTGGCGCAATTCCTTTATGTGGGGATGCAGGTCGCGGTGTGGTCATTCACCATCCGTCTGGCGCTGGAATTAGGCGATATCAACGAGCGCGACGCCTCAACCTTCATGGTCTATAGCTTCGCCTGCTTCTTTATCGGCAAGTTTATCGCCAACATTTTGATGACGCGCTTCAATCCGGAAAAAGTGCTGATTCTCTATTCCATTATTGGTGCGCTGTTCCTCGTCTATGTTGCGCTGGCGCCAAGCTTCAGTGCGGTGTATGTCGCAGTGCTGGTGAGCGTCCTGTTTGGGCCCTGCTGGGCGACAATCTATGCGGGTACGCTTGATACCGTGGATAACGAGCATACCGAAATGGCAGGTGCCGTCATTGTCATGGCGATTGTCGGCGCGGCGGTGGTTCCGGCGATTCAGGGCTATGTGGCCGATATGTTCCATTCATTGCAACTCTCGTTCCTGGTCTCCATGTTGTGCTTCGTGTACGTCGGGATCTACTTCTGGCGTGAAAGCAAAGCGCGCAACAACCTGGCTGAAGCGACAGTTTCCTGAGGAAAGCGATCATGACAACACGTATAACGCTGTGGCGGGAACTCTTTGCAGAGCATCCGCGAATCTTACTGAAGAATAGCGACTTCACGGTTACCGCATTTCGTTACGCCAGCGGCGTGGAAGGGCTGAAGGTAGAAAACAGTCGCGGGCACTTGGTTATTCTGCCCTGGATGGGACAGATGATCTGGGATGCTCAGTTTGATGGCCATGACCTGACCATGCGTAACATGTTTAGTCAGCCGAAACCGGCGGCGGAAGTGGTGGCGACCTACGGCTGTTTTGCCTTCCACTCAGGTCTGTTGGCTAATGGCTGCCCATCGCCAGAAGATTCACATCCTTTGCACGGTGAAATGGCTTGTGCCGCGATGGATGACGCCTGGCTGGAGCTGGAAGGTGAGAATTTGCGCGTGGGCGGACGCTATGAGTATGTGATGGGATTCGGTCATCATTATCAGGCGCATCCTGCGGTGGTAATGCACAAAGCGAGCGCGCTGTTTGATATTCAGATGGCGGTTACCAACCTTGCCTCAGTGGCAATGCCGTTGCAGTACATGTGCCATATGAACTATGCCTACGTTCCGGAAGCCACCTTCAGCCAGAATATTCCTGATGAGGCCATGAAGCTGCGTGAGTCGATACCCGCGCATGTTAAGCCTACCGAGCAGTGGCTGGCGTTTAATCAGCGGATTTTGCAGGGCGAGGCTTCTCTGGCGCGGCTCACTGAACCCCATTTTTACGATCCGGAAATTGTCTTCTTTGCTGACCAACTGGACAGGTACACCGATAAGCCAGAATTTAGCATGATCGCCCCCGATGGCACCACGTTCGTTGCGCGTTTCTCCAGCGCGGAGCTAAATTATGTGACGCGTTGGATCCTCTATAACGGCGATCAACAGGTTGCGGCATTCGCCTTGCCTGCAACTTGTCGACCTGAAGGATTCCTGGCAGCACAACGCAATGGCACCTTGATTGAAATAGAACCGCAGCACACCCGGACATTTACCGTCACGACAGGCATAGCCTGATCGCTCAAGGCTTGAACAGCGACGCGCTTATCGTTAAGGTAAGCGCTTTTGCTGGATGGCGGCATTAATGCCTTATCCGGCCTACAATGGCACCCGCCCGTAGGCCTGATAAGCGCAGCGCCATCAGGCATGTCTTAGCGCCAGGATGAACCCATGATTACCGTTGCCCTTATTGACGACCACCTAATCGTCCGCTCCGGCTTTGCCCAACTGCTGGGGCTGGAACCTGATTTGCAGGTGGTGGCTGAGTTTGGCTCAGGCAGTGAGGCGCTGGCGGGATTACCGGGACGCGGCGTGCAGGTGTGTATCTGCGACATCTCAATGCCTGATATCTCCGGTCTTGAACTGTTAAGCCAGTTGCCAAAAGGAATGGCGATTATCATGCTCTCTGTCCACGACAGTCCGGCGCTGGTGGAGCAGGCGCTCAACGCGGGCGCACGTGGTTTCCTTTCTAAACGCTGTAGCCCGGATGAGCTGATCGCGGCGGTGCATACCGTGGCGACCGGCGGCTGTTACCTGACGCCGGACATCGCTGTCAAACTGGCGGCTGGTCGCCAGGATCCGCTCACCAAACGCGAACGTCAGGTGGCGGAAAAACTGGCGCAAGGTATGGCGGTCAAAGAGATTGCCGCTGAACTGGGTCTGTCGCCGAAAACGGTGCACGTGCATCGCGCCAACCTGATGGAAAAGCTGGGGGTCAGCAACGACGTCGAACTGGCCCGCCGGATGTTTGACGGCTGGCAATGAACACGCTCTGTTCCCGGTTAATCACCGTTGTTGCCTGCTTCTTTATCTTCTCTGCCGCGTGGTTTTGCCTGTGGAGCATCAGCCTGCATCTGGTTGAGCGCCCGGAGCTGGCGGTACTGCTGTTTCCGTTTGGCCTACGTCTGGGGCTGATGCTGCAATGTCCACGCGGCTACTGGCCGGTATTGCTGGGCGCGGAATGGCTGCTTCTTTTCTGGCTGGCGCAGGAAGTGGCGCTGGCCCATTTGCCACTTTTGATGATCGGCAGCTTCCTCACTTTACTCCCGGTGATGTTGATTTCGCGATACCGCCATCAGCGGGACTGGCGCACGCTGCTGTTGCAGGGCGCGGCGCTGACGGCGGCGGCATTGCTGCAATCGCTGCCCTGGCTTGGGCAAGGCGAAGTGGCGTGGAACGCGCTGTTGCTGACGCTCACCGGCGGATTAACGCTGGCGCCGATCTGCCTGGTGTTCTGGCACTATCTGACCAGCACGACCTGGCTGCCGCTGGGCCCGGCGGTGGTGTCGCAGCCGGTGAACTGGCGCGGACGGCATCTGGTCTGGTACCTGCTGCTGTTTAGCGTCAGCCTGTGGCTACAGCTCGGTTTACCCGCCGAGCTTTCGCGCTTCACGCCGTTTTGCCTCGCGTTGCCGATCATTGCGCTGGCCTGGCACTACGGCTGGCAGGGGGCACTGATTGCCACGCTGATGAACGCCATTGCGCTGATTGCCAGCCAGACCTGGCACGATCATCCCGTCGATCTGTTGCTCTCGCTGCTGGTGCAAAGCCTGACAGGGCTGCTGCTCGGTGCGGGTATTCAGCGTCTGCGCGAACTTAACCAGTCGCTGCAAAACGAATTAGCGCGCAACCATCGTCTGGCGGAACGCCTGCTGGAAACTGAAGAGAGCGTGCGCCGTGATGTGGCGCGCGAACTGCACGATGATATCGGCCAGACCATCACCGCCATTCGCACTCAGGCGGGTATTGTCCAGCGGCTGGCGCCGGAAAACGCAGGAGTGAAGCGCAGCGGGGCGCATATCGAACAACTTTCTCTCGGCGTATACGATTCGGTGCGTCGCCTGTTAGGCCGTCTGCGACCGCGCCAGCTGGACGATCTCACGCTGGAGCAGGCCATCCGCTCACTGATGCGCGAAATGGAGCTGGAAAGCCGTGGCATCGTCAGCCATCTCGACTGGCGAATTGATGAATCTGCACTTAGCGAAAGCCAGCGGGTGACGCTGTTTCGCGTTTGTCAGGAAGGGCTGAACAACATCGTGAAGCACGCCAACGCCAGCGCGGTGACGCTCCAGGGCTGGCAACATGATGAACGGCTGATGCTGGTGATTGAGGACGATGGCAGCGGCCTGCCGCCTGGGTCGAATCAGCAGGGATTTGGCCTTACGGGGATGCGTGAGCGGATTAGCGCCCTCGGCGGATCGCTCTCGATTTCCTGTACACACGGCACGCGGGTCAGCGTGTCGTTACCCCAGCGATATGTGTAAGGCGTGGTCATGTTTTCGTTTTTAAAAGCTCCGGCCAGTGCGCCGCTCATTACTGATAAGCGTGAGGTGGATGCCCGCTACCGCTACTGGCGGCGGCATATCCTGACCACCATCTGGCTCGGCTACGCGCTGTTCTATTTCACACGCAAGAGCTTCAATGCCGCCGTACCGGATATCCTCACCAGCGGCGTGCTGACTCGCAGCGATATTGGGCTGCTGGCGACGCTGTTTTACATCACCTACGGCCTGTCGAAGTTTGTTTCCGGTATCGTCAGCGACCGATCCAACGCTCGCTATTTTATGGGCATCGGGTTGATTGCCACGGGCGTGGTAAACATTCTGTTTGGATTTTCCACCTCGCTATGGGCCTTTGCGGTGCTGTGGGCGCTGAACGCCTTTTTCCAGGGCTGGGGATCGCCGGTCTGCGCGCGTTTATTGACCGCGTGGTATTCGCGTACCGAGCGCGGCGGCTGGTGGGCGCTATGGAACACCGCACACAACGTCGGCGGGGCGCTGATCCCTATCGTGATGGCGGCTACGGCGCTGCACTACGGCTGGCGCGCCGGGATGATGATCGCCGGGCTGCTGGCGATTGTGGTGGGGATTTTTCTCTGCTGGCGGCTGCGCGACAGGCCGCAGGCGATTGGTCTGCCGCCGATTGGCGACTGGCGGCATGATGAACTGGAAATTGCCCAGCAGCAGGAAGGCGCAGGGCTGAGCCGCAAAGAGATCCTCACCCGCTATGTGCTGTTGAATCCTTATATCTGGCTGCTGTCACTGTGTTATGTGTTGGTGTACGTGGTCCGTGCCGCGATCAACGACTGGGGCAATCTGTACATGTCGGAGACGCTCGGCGTGGATCTGGTGACCGCCAATACCGCCGTGACAATGTTTGAACTGGGCGGATTTGTCGGTGCGCTGGTGGCGGGTTGGGGTTCGGACAAGCTGTTTAACGGTAACCGCGGTCCAATGAACCTGATTTTTGCCGCCGGAATTTTGCTCTCAGTTGGCTCGCTGTGGCTGATGCCGTTCGCCAGTTACGTGATGCAGGCCGCGTGCTTTTTCACCACTGGATTCTTCGTCTTCGGCCCGCAGATGCTGATCGGCATGGCGGCGGCGGAGTGTTCGCACAAAGAGGCGGCGGGCGCGGCAACCGGATTTGTCGGGCTGTTTGCTTATCTGGGAGCATCGCTTTCCGGCTGGCCGCTGGCGAAGGTGATGGAGGTCTGGCACTGGACAGGATTCTTTGTGGTGATCGCTATTGCGGCGGGGATTTCCGCGCTATTGCTGCTGCCGTTTTTAAACGCCCAGGCCCCGCGCGATCTCAACGAAGCGTGATGCACCTCACCTTTTTGCTCTGAGTGGGGCAAAACTAAGAAATTTTCCCGGTTTCACCTGGACGCTGTCTCAGGCGCGTCCCCCGGCTGATTTTTACAATGCCTGCCATTCGCAGGTATAAAAATTAGCTCGGGAGTGTCAAATGCTGGCCTTTCTCAACCAGGTGCGCAAGCCGACCCTGGATCTGCCGCTCGATGTGCGGCGCAAAATGTGGTTCAAACCGTTCATGCAGTCCTATCTGGTGGTCTTTATCGGCTACCTGACCATGTACCTGATCCGCAAAAACTTCAACATCGCACAGAACGACATGATCTCCACCTACGGGCTGAGCATGACGCAGCTGGGGATGATTGGCCTGGGCTTCTCTATCACCTACGGCGTGGGTAAAACCCTGGTTTCCTACTACGCGGACGGCAAAAACACCAAGCAGTTCCTGCCGTTTATGCTGATCCTCTCGGCTATCTGTATGCTCGGCTTCAGCGCCAGCATGGGTGCAGGTTCAACCAGCCTGTTCCTGATGATCGCTTTCTACGCGCTGAGCGGTTTCTTCCAGAGTACTGGCGGCTCATGTAGCTATTCCACCATTACCAAATGGACGCCGCGTCGTAAGCGGGGTTCTTACCTCGGCATGTGGAATATCTCCCACAACCTCGGCGGTGCGGGTGCGGCGGGCGTGGCGCTGTTTGGCGCTAACTATCTGTTTGATGGTCACGTCATCGGTATGTTTATCTTCCCGTCGATAATCGCCCTGATTGTTGGCTTTATCGGCCTGCGCTACGGCAGCGACTCCCCGGAATCTTATGGTCTTGGTAAAGCTGAAGAGCTGTTCGGTGAGGAGATCAGCGAAGAAGACAAAGAAACCGAAGAAAACGAGATGACCAAATGGCAGATCTTTGTTGAGTACGTGCTGAAAAACAAAGTGATCTGGCTGTTATGTTTCTCGAACATCTTCCTGTACGTGGTGCGTATCGGTATCGACCAGTGGTCCACCGTCTACGCTTTCCAGGAGCTGAAGCTCTCCAAAGAAGTGGCAATTCAGGGCTTTACCCTGTTTGAAGTGGGCGCGTTGGTTGGCACGTTGCTGTGGGGTTGGCTCTCTGACCTGGCTAACGGTCGTCGTGCGCTGGTGGCCTGCGTAGCGCTGGCGTTGATTATCGCTACTCTGGGCGTTTATCAGCACGCCAGCAACCAGTACGTTTATCTGGCTTCGCTGTTTGCGCTGGGCTTCCTGGTGTTTGGTCCGCAGCTGTTAATCGGTGTAGCAGCCGTCGGTTTTGTACCGAAAAAAGCGATCGGCGCAGCCGATGGGATTAAAGGCACCTTCGCCTATCTGATTGGTGACAGCTTCGCCAAGTTAGGTCTGGGGATGATTGCCGACGGCACGCCGATTTTCGGCCTCACCGGCTGGGCGGGCACTTTCGCCGCGCTGGATGCTGCCGCCATCGGTTGTATCTGTCTGATGGCCGTCGTGGCCGTATTTGAAGAACGTAAAATTCGCCGCGAGAAAAAGATTCAACAATTGAAAGTAGCTTAAGTTAAGTGTGCATTGGTAACTTTTGCCCGCCTTAATGGCGGGCTTTTTTATGCTCTAAACTGGCTGGTTTCATGTACCAGATTGCGCAGCCACTGATGAGCGGCATCGCGGTGCGTGCGTTCATGCCAGGCCATGCTTTTTGTAAAACCGGTTATGGGCAGCGGGGGCGGTAATACGTGCATACGGGTGTCGTCATACGCCAGACGGGCAGGAACAACGGCAATCATATCGCTGATAGCGAGGATGTCCGGCAATACCAGGAAGCTGCTAACTGACAAACCAATCTGCCGTTGGCGTCCGACGCTTGCCAGTGCCTCATCGGTGACGCCCCAGAAACTTTCACCCTCATAAGAAACCAGCACATGCTCCAGCGCGCAGAAGCGATCGAGCGTCAGCGGTCCCCCCGCATCAGGATGCGCATGACGCATGAGACAAACGTACTCTTCATCATATAACGCCCGGCTATGCAGGTTGTCGGGCGTGGAATCCGGCGTCAGCAACGCCAGGTCGATTTTCCCCTGCTCAAACTGTGTGGTGAGCAGCACTGGCTCAACCGGGATCACTCGTACATGAATGCCCGGTGCGCGCACGCGAAGCGCGGCAATAAATGGCACGATAACCGCTTTGAGCGCGTAATCCGTAGCGGCGACGGTAAAGGTGAGCGCTGCGGTGAGCGGGTCAAATTGTGTCGGTTTAAGCAGGATATCGATATCGCTGAGGATTTGTTTGACCGGGGCGGCCAACTGTTGGGCACGCAGCGTCGGAACAATACCATGCGGTGTGCGACTAAACAGCGGATCGTCAAAATAGTCGCGCAGGCGGTTGAGCATACCGCTTACCGCAGGCTGGGTGAGCGACAGCCGCTGCGCCGCCCGGGTTACGCTGCGTTCATCCAGCAGGGCATCCAGCGTTTTTAACAGATTGAGATCGAGCGTTCTGATATCAGATTTCATGATGTCTGCCTGCGAGTTCGATAAGTCACATTATGACACGTTCAGTCGTCGACAGAGGTGAATTTGCCGCTATGATGGGCGTCCTGTCTGGTAATGGATGTGCGCATGATTTGGATAATGCTGGCCACGCTGGTGGTTGTTTTTGTGGTGGGATTTCGGGTGCTAACGTCCGGGTCGCGGCGGGCAATTCGCCGTCTGAGCGAGCGGCTGAACATTGATGTCGTGCCGGTAGAATCGATGATCGATCAGATGGGAAAAGTACAGGGAGAGGCTTTTTTACAGTACCTCCATCGTCCTGATGAATCGCATCTACAAAATGCTGCCCAGGTGCTGTTGATCTGGCAAATCGTTATTGTCGACGGCAGTGAGCAGAACCTGTTGCAATGGCACCGTTGGCTGCAAAAAGCCCGGCTGGCTGCACCGATTACCGACGCGCAGGTGCGTCTGGCGCTCGGTTTTCTGCGCGAGATGGAGCCGGATATGCAGGAGCTTAATGCGTTCCAGATGCGCTATAACGCCTTTTTCCAGCCCGAGGATGGCGTGCACTGGCTGCACTGATATCAAAATTTATGATGACGACTATTTTGAATCGTCATTATCTTTATATCTTACGCGAAAGCATGATGTACCTCGTTAACTCACACGACGAGGTACATCATGAATCAAGCGACTCAACAACGTGCAATTATCTGGCCTGCAGCGTATCTGCCGGGGACGACTGATAACTTTGCCTCAAATGAAATTATCGTTGCCGGACTGAGCGCCCGTGCCGTCTGGGCACAGTTTAATGACACAACGCGCTGGCCGACGTATTACAGCAACGTGGCGGATATCCGTTTTCACGGCGGTTCCGGTCCATTGTTAAGCATGGATGCCCGTTTTCGTTTTACGACTTTTGGTTTCCCCATCGAAGCGCAAATCACCGAGTATGTGCCGCCGGTTGACGGCCAGGCCGCGCGTGTTGCCTGGCATGGCTGGGCGGAAGGCGACGCCACTACACGTCTGGATGTGATCCACGCCTGGCTCTTTGAGGATTTACCCGGCGGGCGCGTACGTATTCTGACCCAGGAATCACAAATTGGCGTTCCGGCACAAGAACTGGCACGTACGCTGCCCAATCCGATGATCAACGGTCACCAGGAGTGGATAACCGGCCTGGCCCGGGCTGCGCGTGACGCTTAATTGAGCCAGAAAGGGCACTCTGTCCTGGGCCGGATAAGGCAAAGCCGATCTCTGGTGAATAGTTGTCAAAACGTTAATTACGTCACAAATTTAATGTTACACTGCGTAACTTTTCTACAATAACCCCACGCAGGTAACAAAATGAGTGAAGCTGTTGAACAAAAATCCCGCGCTGAGGCAAATTCCCGACCTAACTGGTCGGCGGTATTTGCCGTGGCGTTCTGCGTTGCCTGCCTGATAACCGTTGAATTTCTCCCCGTTAGCCTGTTAACGCCGATGGCTCAGGATCTGGGGATTTCTGAAGGTGTGGCGGGGCAATCGGTGACCGTGACGGCATTTGTCGCCATGTTTGCCAGCCTGTTTGTGACGCAAATTATTCAGGCGACCGATCGCCGCTATGTGGTGATCCTGTTTTCGGTGCTACTGACGCTCTCCTGCCTGCTGGTTTCCTTTGCTAACTCTTTTTCGCTGCTGCTCGTTGGCCGCGCCTGCCTCGGTCTGGCGCTTGGCGGCTTCTGGGCGATGTCGGCGTCGCTGACCATGCGTCTGGTTCCTGCACGTACGGTGCCGAAAGCGCTGTCGGTTATTTTTGGCGCGGTCTCCATCGCGCTGGTAATTGCCGCGCCGCTGGGGAGCTTTTTGGGCGGCATTATCGGCTGGCGCAACGTGTTTAATGCGGCGGCGGTAATGGGCGTGCTGTGCACGATTTGGGTGGTGAGAGCGTTGCCTTCGCTGCCTGGTGAACCTTCGCATCAGAAACAAAACATGTTCAGCCTGTTGCAGCGTCCAGGGGTGATGGCCGGGATGATTGCCATCTTCATGTCCTTTGCCGGGCAGTTTGCCTTCTTTACCTATATTCGCCCGATCTATATGAATCTGGCGGGTTTTGACGTTGATGGCCTGACGCTGGTGCTGCTGAGCTTCGGTATTGCCAGCTTTGTCGGTACGTCGTTCTCGTCGATGATTTTGAAGCGTTCGGTCAAACTGGCGTTAGCCGGTGCGCCACTGGTGCTGGCGCTCAGTGCGCTGGTTCTGATCCTGTGGGGCAGTGACAAAGTGGTGGCGGCGGGTATTGCGATTATCTGGGGACTGTTGTTTGCGCTGGTACCGGTCGGCTGGTCGACGTGGATCACCCGTTCGCTTGCCGATCAGGCAGAAAAAGCCGGATCCGTCCAGGTCGCCGTGATCCAGCTTGCCAATACCTGCGGGGCAGCGGTGGGAGGCTATGCGCTTGATACCCTCGGACTGCTGTCGCCCCTGATGATTTCCGGCAGCCTGATGCTGCTGACGGCGCTTCTGGTGGCCGCAAAAGTTCGTATAAAAGATATGCAATAAACTAAAGAACGGTATGCCGGATCGCTATCCGGCATCCTGGTTGGTTTTAGTTAAAACCGTTATTTTCAGCGGTATGGGCAAACCATTCGCCGCTCTTTTTCACCGTGCGTTTTTGCGTTGCTAAATCTAACTGAACAAAACCGTAGCGGTTTTTATATCCGTTGAGCCATGACCAGTTATCAATAAAGGTCCACATATGGTAGCCAAGACAATTACAGCCTTCGCTAATTCCTTTATGTAGCCATTTAAGATGCTCTGAAACAAATTCAATACGGTAGCTGTCGTTGATTTGCTCTTGCTGAATAAAACGCTGCTCATTCTCGACACCCATACCGTTTTCAGAAATAAAACAGCGCGGGTTGCCATAATTATCACGCAAATTGGTAATAATATCGTAAATACCCGGCTCATAAATTTCCCAGCCACGGTAGGGGTTCATTTTACGTCCCGGCATTTCGTAATAATCAAACAGCCACTCCGGCATAAACGGTGCATCCGGGTTGACGGCGCTATCGCGACATTTCACGCGACGCGGCTGATAGTAGTTGATGCCGAGCAGGTCGATTTTTCCCTCGGCGATTAACTGGCTGTCGCCTGGCTGGCATGCCGGTAATTGATCGTACTCTTTCAGCAGTTCAACCAGATCCGCCGGATATTCACCCTTTAGCACCGGGTCGAGGAAGCTGCGGTTAAACAGCAGATCCGCATAGTGCGCGGCTTTCACATCCGCCGGATTTTGCGAGCGCGGGTAGGACGGCGTTAAATTCAGCACCACGCCGATTTCACCGTCAAGGTTTGCAGCGCGATATGCCCGAACCGCCATCGAATGTGCCAGTACGGTGTGATACGCCACGGTGGCTGCACGTTTGAAATCCACCACATTAGGGTAATGGAAGTCACACAGATAACCGCCTTCAACCGGGACAATGGGCTCGTTAAAGGTAAACCAGTGCTTCACCCGGTTACCGAACAATGTAAAACACGTCTGTGCGTAGCGGCCAAACGCCTCAACCACTTCACGGTTTTCCCAGCCGCCTTTCTCCTGCATCACCATTGGCATGTCAAAGTGGAACAGGGTGATAAATGGCGTAATACCTTGCGCCAGCAGCTCGTCGATGACGTTGTTATAGAACTCGACGGCTTCAGGATTAACCTCGCCGGTACCGTCCGGGATCAGGCGCGACCAGCTCAGAGATGTACGGAAGCTGTTGTGCTTCAGCTGTTTGAGCAGTGCGATGTCCTGTTTCCAGTGCTGATAAAAGGTCGAGGTAATTGCCGGGCCAACGGCCTGATGGAAACGACCTGGCTGACGGTCGAACCACACGTCCCACGTGGTCTGGCTTTTGCCGCCGTTCAGGCTATCCCCTTCGGTTTGTAGTGCCGAGCAGGCACTGCCCCACCAGAAGTTTTCTGGAAAACGGTATCGCATTGTTGTTGCTCCATTGCTATTTATACGTTCTGGCAACAATACGTGTTTTTGCGATACAGAAACCGGTTACAGTACTCATTTTTCAACCAGATGCCTATAAATCCGGACATTCAACTTTGCCAAGGGCTTCCCAGTAGTTGTTCTGATTGTTTCTTTGAATTGCCAGAATGGCTTCGCGGATGTGCTGCTGATTACGCGTATCAGCCATAATCGTTTTTTCCCACACCTCATCAGATGGCGACCCTTGCGGGGTACAAATCTTACGTAAATCCTTCATAACAGTATTCTTTTCGTGTACAGCCTGCAGACTGCCATACGCCGAGTCGGCTTGCGCCAGACCGGGTAGCGCGAAAAGGACGGCAATAATCGGAAAAATAATTCGTTTCATGATAATAATCCTTGTTGTCTATGCGCATCATCTCAAGAGTAAGTGTAGACGGCATACGATTCACTCAGCACCCTGTGTTAATGTCTAAAAATAAATCAGCCAGAAGTTTTAGTTATTTCAGGAGGATAGGATGCAAATTCAGATTACAGATACGATTACCGAAGATGATCAAAATGCCCTGCTTGCCGGATTGCGCGCTTACAATCGCCAGTTCCTGAGAACCACCAATTTTGGTGACCTGGCGGTGTATTGGCGTGATGATCGCAATGAAATTCTGGGCGGGCTGATCGGCAAAATCAAAGGTGAATGGCTGTGTATAGATTTTCTGTGGATGCATGACTCGCTGCGTAAAGGCGGTTATGGCACACAATTGATGCAGGCCGCCGAACAGACGGCGCGTGAGAGAGGATGCCTGCATGCGCTGGTGGATACCATGAGTTTCCAGGCGCTGCCGTTTTATCAGAAAAACGGCTATCAGCTGCAAATGACCCTCGATAACTTCCCGGAAACCGGTTCCGCACGCCATTATTTGTCGAAAACGTTTTGATGACCGGAAGGTCTGGATGCCGCCTCACTTTCTTGCGTAGCAGAATAGTGTATGTTCTGAACAATCATTTATTTCTTAAGCGGTAAAGAGATGAGACGGATTGAGATAATACTGGGAGAGCTGGAACGGCTGACGCGAGGACTGAATCTTGCCCATCTGGCGCAGGAAACGGCGTTCACGGCGGAGGCCATCGGCTTTAACCTCGGGCTGGCGCGCAACTCAGTCAGTAAAGATCTCAATCAGCTCTGGAACGACGGCCTGGCGATTAAAAGCCGCGGGCGTCCGGTATTCTTTCTGCATCGTCAGGCAATTGAAACGCTGTTGGGGCGCAAACTGGATGAGTCCGAGCGTGAAGTGCAAACCGTTGCTGACCTGTTGCCTGTTCAGGAAAACCAGGCAACAGACGATCCCTTTTCCGGCCTGATTGGTTACGATCGCAGCCTGCGTGATGCGGTGGAAAAAGGCCGCGCGGCGGTGCTGTATCCCCACGGACTGCATGTTCTGCTGACCGGTCCCTCCGGCGTGGGTAAAACCTTTTTTGCCGAACTGATGCACCGTTTCGCTTGCGAACGTGCAGCGGGAACGCCTCCACCGTTGGTCTATTTTAACTGCGCGGAATACGCGCATAACCCGGAACTGCTCTCTTCGCACCTGTTTGGTCATCGACAGGGGGCGTTTACCGGCGCAAACGAGAATAAACCCGGTTTGGTCGAACAGGCTGATGGTGGCTATCTGCTGCTTGATGAAGTGCATCGCCTGCCGTATGAAGGTCAGGAAAAGCTGTTTTCTATTCTTGACAAAGGTGAATACCGGCCACTGGGTTCCAGCGCTGTGGCGCGGTCTATTTCAGTTCGCCTGATATGTGCGACCACCGAACCGGTAAGCTCGGCGTTGCTGCGCACCTTCCAGCGACGTATTCAGGTATGTATCGATCTCCCCGGTATCCGCCAGCGTTCGGTGGAAGAGCAGGTTGAACTGATTGTTGGTTTCTTACAGCGTGAGAGCCGCAAAATCGAGCGTACGATAAGCATCGACCGTACCCTGCTGCTCTGGCTGCTGAATAAGCCGCTGGAAGGCAATATTGGTCAGCTCAAGAGCGACATTCAGTTTCTCTGCGCCCAGGCCTGGGCCTCGGGGATGACGGAGCACAGCGATACGCTACAGCTGGATAAACGTCTGACCGAGATCCCCTTTAACGCCACGCCGGAACAACGTCTGCTGGTTGGGGCGCTGTTCGAAGGCAAAGAACACCTGAGCATTGATGCCCGTACGTTGCCGGCACTGAAAAATTCGCTGGCCACCGGAGCTGAAATTGAGGAGAGCGATCTCTTTTACAGCTTCCTGACCCGGGAATACATCAACCTGCGTAACAGCAATGTACCGCCAGCCGAAACGCTGGCAATCCTCAAAAACAAGCTCAGCTCGATTTTTGAATATGGTCTCTATAGCCGCGACAGCGTGGCGCATCCCCCGCGCTATGGCGATCAGATTGAAGAGCGGGTCACGCTGCTGATTGGCTGCGTTGAGCAGGTGCTTGGTTTTACGCTGCCGGAAAATCTGGTTAACCCGCTGCGTAAACACTTTCTGGCGCTGATTGGCTACGTGCAGCGCGGCCTTATTCCGCAACTTTATTCTTCCAGCCTGATCCTCGATCGCTGCAAAGATGAATATGAAAACGCCACGCTGTTATGCCGAAAAATCAATGAACTGCTGCATATTCAGTGTCCGGCGACGGAAGTGGTCTGGCTGTGCCTGTTCCTCAAAGAGTGCCGTCATTACCGCCAACGGATTGACGCCAGTCCGGACTGCGGGGTGATTTTGATTGCCCACGGCGCGACGACCGCCACAAGCCAGGCGCAGTACGTGAATCGCGTGTTGGAGCGCGAGGTGTTCAGCGCTATTGATATGCCTTTCGAGCAGTCGGTGCATGACACGCTGGAAGCCCTGACGCAGATGATCCAGACCCGGCAATATCGCCGATTGATCCTGATGGTGGATATTGGCTCACTGGTCCATTTTGGCAGTACGATCAGCAAATTATTCCAGATAGACGTTCTGCTGATGCCCAATATCACGCTCACCAGTCTGCTGGAGATAGGGCTGGATTTGAGCTACGAAACCAGTGACTTACCGCAGCTGGCGGCGTTGATGCAGAGCAAAAATATTCCCTGTCAGCTCTGTACGCCGCAGCAGGAAAACAGCGGTAAAGTGCTGGTTATCTCCTGCATCACCGGGATGGGAACGGCAGAAAAAATCAAAAAGGTGCTGGAAGAGAGCTTCGGCGAACTGATGTCGCAGGATACGCGGATGGTGATCCTCGATTACAACGAAGTTCGCAGCCTGGAGCGCGTTCAGCAGGCGATTAACGCCAGTGAGCGTCTGGCAGGCATAGTGGGTACTTTCCAGCCGGGACTGCCGGATATTCCATTTATCTCGCTCGAAGAATTGTTCTCTGAGCAAGGCCCCGAGCTGGTGCTCAGCCTGCTGACGCCGGATCTCTCCAGCAGTGAACGCCGACTGGAGATGGAGCGAAGCGCGATGCGCTTTATCAGCGCGTTGACCATGGAGAGCATCATTAACCATATTTCGGTGCTCAACCCGCAGCGTATTCTGAAAGAGATGGAAGGCGTGTTGAATCATCTGACCACCGCGCTTTCGCTGAAACCGAGCCGCCAGGTGACACTGCGCTTCCTGATCCACTGCTGCTGTATGGTCGAGCGTATCGTGATTAACCGCAAACCGTTACAGATGGCGCTGGAGAACAAGCCGGATCTGGATGTTCGCGCGTTTAGTGTCATTAAATCTGCTTTCCTGCCGATTGAAGAGGCCTATGCCATTCGCTTATCGGACGCGGAATATTTTTATATCTACGAATTGCTGTATAGCTAATCCCTTGCCCGGTGGGGCTTTGCGCCCCGCCTGCACCCACTACTCCCCCGCGTGACACAAATTCTGGCACAGCCTTTGCTCTGTTTACCTATGTCTATGTAATCGAGCCAGGAGGCCATTTTGACTACCACTGAATCCTTGCCCCAGATCCTGCTGCTGACCCATGGCGGCTGGGGGCAACAGCTTTGCAACAGCCTGCGCATGGTGATGGGTGAAATCAAAGGCGTGACGGAAATTGCGCTGATGCCTGTTGATACGCTTGGCGAGTTTTATCAGCGCGTCGAAGCCGTAGTGAAAGCTATGCCGGAAGGCTCACTGATCCTGACCGATTTTATTGGCGGCACCACGTCTAACGTGGCGGCACGGCTGAGCGCCGATTACCCGGTGGCTGTCATTTCCGGGCTCAACGCCTCTTTGTTACTGGAGGCGCTCGACAAACGCGAGCATGGCCAACTGACCACCTGCGTGGCCGAACTGGTCGAGGCCGGGCGTAGCAGCTGCCTGGACGTTGTTGCCCACGTACGTCAATTACAACAATCACAATAAGGAATAAACATCATGGCAAACATCGTCTTATGTCGTATCGATAGCCGTCTGATTCATGGACAAGTGGTGACCAAATGGGTTGGGCAATCTCAGGCAAACCGGATTGCGGTGGTCAGCGATGAGCTGGATGCCGATCCATTTATGAAAAATATCTACCTGATGGCCGCGCCGCCGAACATCAAAGTGGATTGTTTCGGTAACCAAAGTTTTGCGGCAGCCTGGAAAGAAAACCAGCTTGGTGACGGCAAAGTGCTGGTGCTGTTCCCCTCTCTGGCTGCGGTTCAGGAAGCGGTTCAGTTGGGATTTGATGTCACCACCATTCAGGTCGGTGGGCTGGGCGGTGGGCCAAATCGCAAAGCAGTATTCCAGAACATTACGCTGGATGAAAAAGACGTCGGCATCCTGAGCGACCTGAAAAATCGTGGGATTCAGGTGTTCTTCCAGACTATCCCGGAAGATAAGCCGCAGTCGCTGGACGATATCCTGAAAAAATTCTAATTCTTTGATAACAGGGTACTTAATTATGGATACTTTAGTCTTCGCAAGCCTGATGGGGTTGTATTACTGGTTTGCCCGTTTACGCCTTGGCTACACCTTCTCCGCCATGCTGCTACAACCCGTCGTGATTGCCGTATTCGTTGGCCTGCTGTTAGGCAACATGGAAACGGCAATGATCATCGGCGCAGGTATGCAGCTGGTTTATCTCGGCGTGACCTCCACGCCAGGTGGCAACGTCCCGTCGGATCCCGCGCTGGCTGCCTGCATTTCAATTCCTATCGCCGTGAAGGCCGGAATGGACCCGAACCTGGCTATCGCACTGGCGATCCCGTTTGGCGTGATCGGCGTGTTCCTCGACCAGTTGCGCCGCACGTTAAACGCAGCGTGGGTGCATATGGCCGACAAGCATGCGGAAACGGCAAACATGGCGGGCATTATGCGCTGTGCGTTCCTCTACCCGGCGTTGCTCGGACTGGTACTGCGTTTCCCGGTGGTCTTCGCCGCTAACTATTTTGGTCAGGACGTTGTGGAAAGCTTCCTTAAGCTGATGCCGCACTGGCTGACGCACTCCTTTGAAATTATGGGCGGCATTCTGCCGGCGCTGGGCTTCGCCATCACCATAATGGTGATCGGTAAAAAGAGCCTGTTGCCATGGTTTATCGGCGGTTTCTTTGCGGTGCTGTACCTGAAGGTAGACATCATGGCGATGGCAATCTTTGGTACCTGCGTGGCCTTCCTGATTAAAGGTCTGGCGAAAAATGAAGGAGCAGCATGATGAGCAGCGACGTAATGCAGCATGAACTGGTGGAGCGCGCGCGAGAAAGCGGCACGCTGACCAAAGCAGACATCACCAAAGCCTGGTTTATCTACTGGCTGGGCGCGGAAGTTTCCAGCTCCTATGAGCGTTTGCAAAGCCTGATTTTCTGCGCCTCGATGACGCCGATCATCAAAAAACTCTACCCGCAAAAAGAGGAGCAGGTGGAAGCACTGAAACGTCATCTGAACTTCTTCAACTCAGAGCAGACGTTCGGGGCGGTGATTCAGGGGATCTCCATCGCGATGGAGGAGCAGAAAACGCGCGGCGAGCCAATCAGTGACGCCTCAATTACCGGGATAAAAACGGGCTTGATGGGTCCACTGGCCGGGATGGGGGACTCCATTATCTGGGCCGCCGTGATGCCGCTGTTAATTGCTATTTTCATCCCGTTTGCCGCCAATGGCAGCGCGATGGGCGGAATTGTACCGTTAATCCTCTATCCCGCCATTACGCTGGCAATTAGCTACGGCATGGTGCACAAAGGTTATACGCTGGGGCGTGACTCGATAATTGGGCTGCTGCAGGGAGGGCGAATAAAGGAGCTTATCTACGGCGCGAACGTGCTGGGCTTGATCATGATGGGTGCGCTGTCGGCAAGTTACGTCAAGATCACCACGCCGTTAAAACTTAGCGCCCTGAAAGGCTCTGAAGTGGTGGTTCAGCAAATCCTCGACTCTATTGCCCCCGGCCTGTTGCCGCTGGCGGCGGTGTTCGCCATTTATTTCTATCTGGTGAAGAAAGGACCGCGTTACACCACGATTTTACTGTCGATTGTCGCGCTCAGCGTGGTCTGTTCGCTGCTGGGAGTGCTGTAAGCCATGACACAGAACATCTACCAACAATTGGGGCTAAAACAGGTCATTAACGCCTGCGGCAAGATGACGATTCTGGGCGTTTCCAGCGTGGCGCCGGAAGTGATGCAAGCCACCGCGCGAGCTGCTTCAGCCTTTGTTGAAATTGATCGACTGGTGGATCGCACCGGAGAACTGGTTTCCCGCTACACCGGGGCTGAAGACAGCTATGTCACCTCCTGTGCATCGGCGGGTATTGCTATCGCTGTTGCCGCCGCTATTACTCGCGGTGACCAGGCGCGAGTCACGCTGATGCCGGATAGCTCAGGTATGGCCAATGAAGTGGTTATGCTGCGCGGGCATAACGTTGACTACGGTGCACCCATCACCAGCGCCATCCGTTTGGGCAGTGGGCGGGTGGTGGAGGTTGGCTCAAGTAATCTGGCGGCCCGCTGGCAGCTGGAGAGCGCGATTACCGACAACACCGCCGCGCTGCTGTACGTGAAGTCGCACCACTGCGTGCAGAAAGGGATGTTGAACATTGCGGATTTTGTGCAGGTCGCGCAGGTTCACAACCTACCGCTGATTGTCGATGCCGCCGCCGAGGAAGATTTACACGCCTGGGTGGCGAGCGGGGCGGATATGGTGGTCTACAGCGGGGCAAAAGCTTTTAACGCGCCGACCTCCGGATTTATCACCGGGAAGAAACAGTGGATTGCCGCGTGTAAAGCACAGCACCACGGGATTGCCCGTGCGATGAAAATCGGCAAAGAGAATATGGTTGGACTGGTGTATGCCCTGGAAAACTACCATCAGGGACAAACCGTGGTCACTGCCGAAGCGCTCCACCCTGTGGCGCAGGCGATTTCAGAGATTCGCGGACTGGATGCGGATATTGAGCAGGACGAAGCCGGGCGCGCCATCTGGCGGATTCGTATTCGGGTGAATGCGCAGGTGCTGGGAATGGATGCTTACGCCGTAGAAGCGCAACTGCGAGAGGGCGCTATCGCGATCTACGCTCGCCGTTACAACCTTCATCAGGGCGTATTTAGTCTTGACCCGCGTACGGTCGCAGAAGGGGAAATGGCGCTGATCGTGGCCCGACTAAAGGAGATTGCAGAACATGCAGCACATTAATTTTTATCGCAATAAAGTGGCTATTAACGTGCTGGCGAAGGATATCGCCAATGCGCGGGAAATCTATGATGCTGCCGAAGGCCACGCGGTGATCGGCATTCTTTCGGCGCAGTTCTCCTCGGTTGAGGAAGGGGTTAAGGAAGTAAAACGCTGGATGGCCGACGTGCCGTCGATTTCCGTGGGGTTGGGGGCGGGCGATCCGGCGCAGTATTACAAAGCGGCGATGATTGCCTCACAGGTCCATCCGGCACACGTCAACCAGACCTTTACCGGCTGTGGGTTTGCGGCAGGCGCCTTGGCGGCAACGGGCGGTGAACAGACCCATATCAACGCGTTAGTCAGTCCCACGGGCACGCCGGGGGAAGTGTTGATCTCGACCGGGGTCAGCAGCAGCCAGGGCATGCCAGCCCGCGTTTCCTGCGATGCAGCGGTCCGTATGATGTTGGATTCAGGAGCCCATGCGGCGAAGTTCTTCCCGATGGGCGGTGAGCAGTCGCTGCCTGAGCTATACGCACTGGCGACGACCGCTGCACGTAACGGCATGACGCTGATTGAGCCGACCGGCGGTATCGATCTCGATAACTTCGGCGTTATCCTGCAATCCTGTCTGGAGGCGGGAGTACCGCGCGTCATGCCGCATGTTTACAGCTCGATTATCGACCCACAGACAGGCAAGACCCGGCCTGCAGATGTCGTCAGGTTGATGGAGATAGTCAAAGCCCTGGTGTGATGTCGCCATTGCCGGATGGCTCATAAAAAATGCCCGGAGGTGATCACGCTTACCGGGCATTTTTGCGAACGCTATTCCCTGAAAATGAATACATTGCAAAAGCATGTATTTATCCGCCAAGCCGCCTCGCAGATAGAAAAGTTCCCAGATGTTGTGTGTGCGACTGGCGAGTAAGGTTCCGTCATCTTGTTCTTCTGGTGACGGACCGCCATGAAAAAACCAACAACTTCTACGCCGCATGATGCGGTATTTAAAAAATTCTTAAGCCATCCAGAAACGGCACGGGATTTTCTTGATAGCTATCTCCCCGCACCATTACGTGAACTTTGCGATCTGAACACACTGAAGCTGGAGCCAGGGAGTTTTATTGAGGAAGACCTGCGTGCCAGTTATTCCGATGTTCTGTGGTCGCTAAAAACGAGAACCGGTAAAGGCTATATCTACGCGTTGATTGAACACCAGAGTTCACCGGATGCCCATATGGCATTTCGGATGATGCGTTACGCCATTGCCGCGATGCAGAATCACCTTGATGCCGGGCACAAAACGCTGCCGCTGGTGATTCCGATACTTTTTATCATGGCATCGCCAGCCCGTACCCTTTTTCACTGTGCTGGCTGGATGAATTTGATGATCCAGGAACTGCGCGGCAGCTTTATGGCGCGGCCTTCCCGCTGGTCGATATCACGGTGGTCTCTGATGATGAGATTATGCAGCACCGGCGAGTGGCGCTCCTGGAACTTGTCCAGAAGCATATACGCGAGCGCGATTTGATGGTGCTGGTCGATAAACTGGTTGCCCTATTGATTAAGGGACACGCTAATGACAGTCAGGTAGAAACGCTATTTAATTACCTGGTGCAGTCTGGCAGCGCATCGCGTTTTGAGGCGTTTATTCGACAGGTTGCCCTGCGCGTTCCACAGCATAAGGAGATATTAATGACGATTGCAGAATGCTTACGTGAGTCGGGTCATCGCAGTGGCCTGCAGGAGGGACTGCAAAAGGGTTTGCTAGAGGGCAAAAAGGACGAAGCGTTGCGGATAGCCCATGCCATGCTTGAGAAGGGGATCGATCGTGAACTGGTGCTAGTTATTACCGGGCTTTCCATTGATGAGCTAACGGCGCATTCCGGCTAATTATCTCTTTTCTCGTTATGCTTTTTTCTTCTTGCTGATGCTTTTTCGTTTTTTAAACCGCAGCGACCTTCCCGCTATAGTCATTTCATTACTCATCAGGCGGTTATTGCAAAAGGATAAAACGTGAAGCTGAAGATACCTTATTTCGGGGCCGGGGCGGCGGTATTACTGGCGGGATTATTGCTGGCAGGGTGCGATCAACAGAGCAGTGATGCAAAGCATATAAAAGTGGGTGTAATTAACGGCGCAGAGCAGGATGTGGCGGAGGTCGCGAAGAAAGTCGCTAAAGAAAAATATGGCCTGGAGGTGGAGCTGGTGGGGTTTAGCGGTTCTCTGCTGCCCAACGATGCCACCAATCATGGTGAGCTGGATGCTAACGTCTTCCAGCACCGTCCGTTCCTCGAACAAGATAATAAAGCACACGACTATAAGCTGGTTGCGGTGGGCAATACCTTTGTGTTCCCGATGGCTGGTTATTCGAAGAAAATCAAAACTGTCGCCGAACTAAAAGACGGTGCAACAATAGCGATACCTAACGACCCGACCAATCTGGGTCGGGCGCTGTTGCTACTGCAAAAAGAGAAGTTAATCACCCTTAAAGCGGATACTGGCCTGCTGCCAACAGTGCTGGATATTACGGATAATCCGCGGCATTTGAAAATTATGGAACTGGAAGGTGCGCAGCTGCCGCGCGTATTGGACGATCAGAAAGTGGATGTGGCGATTATCAGTACCACCTACATCCAGCAAACCGGGCTTTCCCCGGTACATGACAGCGTATTTATTGAAGACAAAAACTCACCGTACGTGAACATTCTGGTGGCGCGAGAAGACAACAAAGATGCCGAGAATGTGAAAGAATTCCTGCAATCTTATCAGTCACCGGAAGTGGCGAAGGCGGCAGAAACTATCTTTAACGGCGGCGCGGTTCCGGGCTGGTAATCATGACCCTTTGCCGCGCCGGTTGGCGCTAAACCGCTCTGGCGCGGCGACGTGAGTCCATTGAGATAAGTATTACCGAAGAGAGGATCAAAAGCGTGCCCAGCCAGTCTGGCAGGGTAAAAGTAATACCTAACAACAGCAGGGACAGCAACGCGCTGCTCAACGGTTCTGCGCAGCTTAAAATGCTCGCTTTCGGTCCGCCAATCATCTGCGCGCCTTTCAAATACAGGCTAAATGTCAGCGATGTGCCGATGACCACCAGATAGAAAAACGCCAGAATCAAACTGCCATTCACTACGAAATTAGTGCCCTGCCCGGCATAAAACGGCAGCAGGATCATGCCGCCGATTAACATACTCCAGCCGACGACCGGCAGCGTGCCGTAGCGCGCGATAAGCGTTGATGGGTAGGTGGTGTAGAACGCGGCGGCAAACGCCGAGGCAATTCCCCAGAAAAGCGCGGCAGGTGAGATAGACAGCGATGTCGGGTTACCGTGGGTGACCAGCAAGAAGGTGCCGATAAGCGAGGTGAAGATAGCGGTCAGCACTAAAATCCCCGGTCGCGCTTTGCGCACCACGGAGAACCACGCCACGATAATGGTCGGTGACAAAAATTGCAGCACCGTCGCGGTGGCGGCGTTGGATTTTTCAATGGTCAGCAGGAAGGTTAGCTGTACGGTGAGTGCGCCAACCACGGAAAAAATCAGCAGGCTGATGGCGTCTTTGCGATTTTTGATAATGGAGAACACTTTGTCGCCGTGAACGAAAGAGAGCATCAGCAGAATGAGCCCGGCGAAAATCAGGCGCGTCATGGTCAGAAACTGCGATGACATCTGGCTTTGCTCCATGATATATTGCGCGCAAACGCCTGAACTTCCCCACAATACTGCGGCAATCAGGACATTCATCATCCCTCTTCTGGTGGAACTCATCTTTCCCTCGGCATGTTGTTTTGTTTTATTTGTGTGCAGGCATCATAGCAGAGATGGTTGTGATTTCTGCCAGCACATCCGCAATCAGCCAGTCATTAAAGACTTTTACCTCCGGGCGCATTACCGCGTGCTGCGGCGTAACAATGTAGTAAGACCATGCCAGAGGCCAGCGGGTGTTGGGATGAAGCTGAACCAGTTGTCCGTCTGTCAGTAGTTGCTGCACCAATGCCCTGCGCACAATGGCGACACCCTGGCCGCTGAGCGCCGCCAGAATCACCGCGGAGGTAGAGTTGATGTGCAATCCACTGTCGCGAACGACAGGTGCCTGGGTGGCGGTCAGGACATCATTCCAGTCCGGGAAATTGGCGCCGGGGTGGGGAGTGTCATCATGGATAAGCTTCTGTCCGGCCAACCATTCACCACAGGATATTTTATCTACTGGCACAATACGTGGGCTACAGACCAGAACCGCTTCTTCATCCATCAGCCAGGTTTTATTTACCCCAGGCCAGTCGCCTTTGCCGCAACGTACGCCCAAATCCGCTTCGCCATGAGCAACATCCATCAGCTTTTCCGTCACGTTCAGGCGTAATTCTATGTTTTCATGCGCTTGTGAGAAACGGTTGAGGCGGCTCATCAGCCAGTTCATCACCAGTACCTGAGAGGCCGTGATGATCACCACCGAGCGCGCCCGCCGACCGCGTAACTTGTTCAGCCCGGATTCCAGACTATCCAGTCCCTGGGTTATCTCACGCAACGCGTCCTGTGCTTCGCTGACCAGCGTCAGGCGCTCTTTGCCTGAACGGGTACGATGCAGCAGCGGGTGGCCAACCCAGTCTTCCAGCGCACGTACCAGTTGCCCAACGGCAGCCGGAGTGACCCCCAGTTCCTGTGCCGCCCCGGTAAAACTGCCGTGGCGGGCAGTGGCCTCAAAAGCGTGTAACCATTTAAGCCGATTCAGCGATCGCATCAGATCATTTCCCGTTTTGTAAATATCCTCAGTATATGCCATCGAGATAGATTTTCTTTCTCGGATCGCTATTTCTTCTCATTCGTCAGCGCCTCAGGGTAGTGGCATTGTTAGCGCATTAACGAATACGTGAAACGAGGCTAGCGATGAACACATTATTTGTCGGTAAAAAACTGTTAGTGGTAGGCGGCACCAGTGGTATCGGATTTGAAACTGCAAAACTAATCCTCCAGGGTGGTGGTCGAGTGGTGTTGGTTGGCAATCGTGCCGAGAAAGCGGAACGGGCTCGTCGGGCGTTGGTGGAGCTGGGTGACGTCTCTGTCATTGTGGCGGATCTGATGTCAGAAGCGGGCGTTAAGCAGGTGATGGCAACGGTGAATACTGAGCACAAAGACATCAACCTGTTGGTCAATGCCGCTGGGGTTTTCTTCCCAAAACCTTTCACTGATCATGAAGTTGAAGATTATGAGCTGTACATGAGCCTCAACCGCGCGACGTTTTTTATTACCCGCGATGTCGTGCGTAATATGGTGGAGGCTAACATCCAGGGTGCCATTGTGAATATTGGTTCGATGTGGGCACAACAAGCAATTGGCGCAACACCTTCTTCAGCGTACTCAATGGCAAAAGCGGGCCTGCATGCATTAACTAAAAATCTGGCCATCGAGCTGGGGGCGAATGGGATTCGCGTCAATGCAGTCTCTCCGGCAGTGGTGCATACACCTATCTACGAAGGATTTATCCCGAAAGAAGACGTACAAGGTGTGATGAGCAGCTTTGACAGTTTCCATCCGATTGGTCGGGTCGGTACGCCGTGTGATGTGGCTGAATCCGTCGCCTTCCTGTTGTCTGATAAAACGGGTTGGGTGACCGGTGCTGTCTGGGATGTGGATGGTGGTGTTATGGCCGGGCGGAATATTTGATGTAAATCCCCCGCATAGCCGCGGGGGAGTGTCGAGACATTAAGGCGCAATCGGCGTCAGATAATCCAGCCGTAGCGGTTCGGCTAGCAGATCGTTCATTTGCAGAATGAACGCCTGGAAATGTGGCAGAGCGATATGCTCGTCAAGACCGGCCTGACCGCGCCAGGATTCGCGCACGTAGAACACATCCGGCGTGTCGCGTAACTGGAACAGGGCATATTCAATATTGCCCGGCTCCCGGTGCGTGGGCAGCAGCAGAGCTTGTAGCGCCTGCTTCAGTGCATCGATTTTCCCTGGTTTGGCTTTCAGTACCGCAATAATTGAAATCACGTCAGAATCAGACATGTTAAAACCCCTCCAGCACAATCTTGCCGACCGAGCGACCGGTTTCAATTTGTGCGTGGGCTTTTTGCAGATTTGCCGCAGTGATAGCACCAAAATGCTCGCCCAGCGTGGTGCGAAGAGTGTTGTTATCGATCAGCTGCGCCACGCGGGTCAGTAACTGATGCTGCGCAATGATGTCGTGGGTGGTAAACATCGAACGGGTAAACATAAACTCCCAGTGCAGCGAAATGCTTTTGGCCTTCAGCGGACGCGCATCGAGAGTTTGCGGATCGTCAATCAGCGCCAGTTTGCCCTGCGGCGCCAGGGCAGCAATAATTTGTGAATAGTGCTGCTCGGTATTGTTCAGGCTGGCAACATGCGTCACCTCTTTAATGCCTATCCGTGCCAGCTCTTCCGTCAACGGCTTGCTGTGATCAATCACATGATGAGCACCCGCTTCACGTACCCATTTCTGGCTCTGCGGACGTGATGCGGTGCCGATGACGGTCATTTTGGTCAGCTTACTGGCCAGTTGCGTCAGAATAGAACCGACGCCGCCAGCCGCGCCAACAATCAATAACACATCATCTTCATTGCCATTTTCCTCAACGCCCAGACGGTCGAACAGCATTTCCCAGGCGGTGATGGCGGTCAGCGGCAGCGCCGCAGCGGAAGCGTTATCCAGTGTTTTTGGCTTCAGCGCGGTAATACGTTCATCAACCAGTTGAAATTCACTGTTACTGCCAGCGCGGCCCAGCGCACCGGCGTACCAGACTTCATCGCCAGGTGCGAACAGGGTGACGGCTTCACCCACGGACTTCACCACGCCAACGGCATCCCAGCCCAGTACGCGCGGCACATCAGCGTTAAAACCTTCGCGGACCTTGGTATCCACGGGGTTGACGGAAATGGCTTTCACTTCAACCAGCAGATCATGCCCGGTAGCAACTGGCATGGGCAGGTCAATCTCTTGTAAAAATTCAATGTTATTACCGTCGGTCGCGGCGCGGGTAATGGCGATGGCTTTCATATTCTCTCCGGTCACAGGAATCAGTTGAATAATTCGATGGTAAACCGGTAACAGAACGGGAAAAATAGCCCTACGGCGACAGGACTTATACTCGGGGAGTGAAAATGTTCCGGCTTGAAGATCTCACGTTGTTTGTCCGCGCCGCGGCGCTGAATAGTTTTAGTGATGCTGCGCGCGAAGTCGGCGTGCAGCCTGCTCAGGTCAGTTCTGCTATCAAGCGCCTGGAGTCTACGTTGGCTATCCGCTTGTTCGCCCGCTCCACGCGCAGCCTGCGCCTGACGCCAGAAGGTGAAGTCTGGTTACCCTATGCCCGCCAGATGCTGGACGTGATGCATGCCGGGCTGCAAAAAATTCAGACCCCGGAAGATGAAGTTTCAGGCACGCTGCAAATCGCCGTGCCTTCCGATCTTGGTCGTAACCTGCTGCTGCCGGTCTTTCAGTCGTTTCGACGCCGCTATCCCGCGCTGCGCCTGCGGATTTTTTTCTCCGACCAGGTAACGGATGTCTTTAAAGACCCCGTCGATGTTGCGTTTCGCTATGGCAACACCGAAGACGCGTCTTACATTGCGCTGCCCGTTGCACCGGGTAACCGACGTGTGCTGGTGGCATCACCGGAATGGGTTGAGCAAAACGACGCGCCGCAAAAACCGGATGATTTAACACAGCTCAACGCCATGACTTTCGTATTACGCGGCCGCCTGCACGATAGCTGGACGTTTACGCGCAACGGCGAGGTCAGTAGTGTGCAGGTTAACGGCACCATTATGAGCGACGATGCGGAAGTGATCCGACGCCTGGCGATTGCCGGAGAAGGTGTGGCGTACAAGTCGTGGCTGGATGTCAGCGAGGATGTGCGTGACGGTCGATTACAACTGCTGATGCCGGATTATCAGGGAGAGAAAGTTCCGCTGAATATGATTTGCCCGCATCGGAAGCAGCTTTCAACGGCGGTTCGTCTGCTGCACGACGCGGTGAAGGCGCGGTGTGAAATGCTGGCGCAAAGCTAATAAGCGCTTTACGCCAGAATACTATCGTGTCGTTACTCAGTCTTTCTTCGCGGCGTTAGCGAAGAAGATATCAGACTGAATGTCTTTGGTGCGGATGGTAAACAGCTGATTTGTCAGGTCCTCTGTCAGCTTCTCAGCATCGGCCATGATGCGCAGGTTGAAGTCATTCAGCATCTTATCGGCGGCAGGTTTATCGGTTTTCGCCATCTTCAGATACTCTGCTTCGACCTCTTTTTGCTCCTTCGCGACTTTATCTTCCCACGCTTTGTAGGCTTTTTTGACGATCGGCGCGAGCTTCGGATAATCGGTCATCGTCAGCGTCTGTAACTTACGGTATTTCCAGTAAATGGATTGATCGTCCGCTTTGTCGCTACCCATCGTGTAGTTTGCCGGATACGCTTTCAGGCCGCTGTAGTACGGAACAAAGGCGGTAAGGTCAGCCATGCCCAGACCAATGTAGGTCGTTTCACCAATCTCTTTTGGCAACCACGGACGGACCTGCATAACGTGCGCTTCATAGGTACGGAAAACGCTAACTGGACGCCATGGCTCTTTGCCGTTCAAACCATTGGTGTATGGGTCATGGCTGGTGCCTTCATAGTGGCTACGCAGTACGGCCTTCACATCGTCCAGCGTCATTTTCTTCTCTGGGGTCATGAAGACCGGGAATTCGCGCCCTTTGGCCATATCCTGATTTACGGAAGGATTGAACTCTTTCTGGATGGTCCATACGCGAGGGTCGTTATACGTGCGGTCACGCTCGTCATCACGGGTATAGGCTTTGGAGAAGTTGAATTTGCCATCTTTCGCCGGATCGTACAGACCTTTTTCGGTCGCAAATTGAATCAGGTTTTTTGACGCCATCATGTCCGGGTTTTTAGGATCGTAATCCTGTAAGCGGCCCTGATTACCTGTGGCAAAATACTGGTTATTCGGCAGACGCTGCGCCATCCACTGGTGGCCGCTACCGGTCTCCAGGTACCAGATCTCGTTATCGTCGACGACGGCAACGCCAAAACCTTCGCCTGCGCCGACGGTCTCAACGATATGGCCCAACAGCGCCACGGCTTCACGCGCGGTTTTGCTCTGCGACAGCAGAATATCCGGGATATCGTCTTCGGTGATCCCTTTATCCTCAACGTACGGGTCGGCAGCCAGCGCTTTTGGTGAGGCAAAAATGGATTCTGTACCGCTCACGCCAACGCCCAGCTCGTTAAATCCGGTCGCGCCGTGCAGTTGGGTTTTCCAGTTTGGGACAGTGGTATAACGCAGAGAGTTTTTCGGCAGTGGCCAGGTAAAATCATTCGCACCATTATGTGCTTTGGTGCTGTATACCCCGGTCTGATTTTGCTTTGCCGGATGAATGACAAAATGCTGTGCTTTCAGGGCATCGCTGTCTGCGCTACGGGCGACCAGCATGGAGCCGTCCGCTGATGCTTCGTTGCCGACCAGCAGGGTCGTACACGCAAAACCTGATGAAACAACGGCCAAATTTATAGAAAGTGCAATCAGGCACTTTTTAAAAGTAAACATTACGTATCCCTCATATGTACGCCAAAAATACACCGGAAACACATCGTTTCCTGAAATGCGATAACGCCTGAATGCTCAGACATTACTCGCGAGAGAGATAAACGCCCCTGCCCACGTCTTCTCCAAATATCCATCCGTAGGTTGAAGTCTTCTGAGCAAAATAAAACGCCCATTTCGCTTAATTATTACGCAACGGATATTGTGATATTCAGGATGTTTCCTGATTCGCGATGAAGAATAGCAATGGGTTATGTGTGGATTCAGTGACCCATGTCGCGTAAGTCAATGATGACAAATGTGAATTTCATTGAGGGGCTGTACTTTTTGTTTCCGGATATGACGCTACCTTTTGCGGCAATACAGCGAGGGCACATTGGAGCTGGCAAAAATCCATGCACCTTTATACTCCTCCATGACCAGGCTCAGGCTTCGTCCGCTTTGACGATAAAATCCAGGTAATGTGTTGTTAATATCCGCTTCATCAGCGGTGTCGGCGAAGGTTTTGACGACCTGCATCGCCTGTAGCACTCGCGCATCGCGTTTTTGGGTGTAGTTAAAATAGATGTTCCTGCTGATATCTGAGGTATTACGCCCGTACAGTTTGCCGGTAATGGTGGCCAGGCCTTCACTGTTGTACATCCGAAACGATAACGTACCGGTAAAGCGATTGCTGCCAATGTTCCATTCCATGTTACCGATGCAATTCAGCGGCTTGTCGGCATAGCGTGAATACCATAGCCACCCACCTGAACCGAGCAATATCGCAAGACCGATTATGAGCAAAATAAGGTGGTGTGTTTTTTTCATTGCCCGCGCATCCAGTAATAATGAGTAGTGCAAAACGCGTTAGCATCCACCCGTGCATCTTTATCACAGACAAATGCTACGATTCTCTCTGCTTTGCTGTAGCCGGAAAGAAAAACATGTTTGTTGTTTTCACAGAGATAGGGATGTAACTGCATCAGATTGAAATAGCCTTGCTGGTCGTGTTCATTTGGTGAGTAATAGATTTTGCAATTTTGCCGCGAAGGGGTCTGCATAGAGACCGGGACAAATTTACTAAACGGCATAACAGGGCGCGTTTGATACCACACCAGCCAGATGATCAGCGTGGCAATCACGACACTGGCGCTAAATAAAACCTCAAACCAGGGTATCTGCATCGTTTGTTGTGGTGTTGAAGGAATTATCTTTGCGGGTGTGATTTCTTCAATAACCGGTGGCGGGGAAACTTCACTCTGTTGAAGCGTTATTGTCTCTACTTGCGTATTTTCATTTAATCTGAGCCCGCGTCGGGAAATAGTTTTCACCGTATCACGAGGCAACCCCACGTCCGCCAGCGCGTTACGTAGTGTCAGAATAGCCTGGTAAAATGTGTTGGTGGTGGTCACATTATTTCTTTCACCCCAACCAATAGTCATCAACGTGTTCTGGGAAACAATGTCACTTGCGTGAGTAATTAAATAGAGAAAACAGAGCGAGGCAGGGAGCTGGAGCTGAATTGCTCGCCCGGTCTGACGATTGACCAGACTTTTGCTATCAGGATTAAATTCGACCAACTGATTGATAAGGTACAATTGCCCAGCCCTCAGTAACCAAAACGAATCACAGCGTGTGTTAACGCATCTTTTAAATTTTACATCCAAATCGATAATGCGCCTCACTCTTTGTTCATGATCAAAGATAAGAATTTCATCAATTCATTAAAAATCCTTTAAATACAATGCGTTAACACTATTGTTTCTTAGGTTAAAATTAACTAAGGTTAAATAATGAGAATTCATTACAGTTTTATCTGAATTATCTTTATATTTGTCCACAACATGACAAGGGTGATTCAGTTATCAGAATTACGTAATTAATAAGCAACCTTTACGCAGGTTATTTTTTAGCAAATAGTGCTTTTTTACTGTTTATCCTGGAATCTGAATTTATGCATAAAATTCCTAAGGCATCGGTTGTTATTCTGAGATAAAGCGTAAATAAGCTTAGCGCAATCGTATTACTCACAGCCTATACATATTAGTGCATCAGGAGTTTATTACATTTTATTAGTACCACTGTTATTAACTGACAAGGAACGTACTACGTGTTGGATTGACACATTTATTTACCAATGAAATATTTATGGAAAAATAACAGGAGTCATTTTTGATGAAGAGATCACCGTCACAGACTGTTCGTTGCATAAGCTGTGAATTATCCTGTCAATTATTTCCGGATACTGCGGTTCGTGCCAGTTACTGTCACCGTGCCGCTTTTGCGATCTGGCCTGAGGGGAATGGCTTTCTGCAAAAAGGAATTATTGAAAAGCTTCTGCTTAATAATCAAAACCATTTGTCACGTGGGTTTATTTTTGTGGACTTTTCTTTCCCGAATCTGCGGCTGTTTGCCGACCCGCAATGGGTTGACCGGCTGGCCTACAGCGGTATGCATATTGTGTTGATAGCAGACAGGAACCTGGCACCATTAGCCAACTACTGGCTATCCAAAAGCAATAAAATACAAGGGATTATATATTCTGATGATGATGACGAAGTACAACATCAGAAAATTAGGCGACTCTTTACTGGTCATCTCGCTAACAGCAAACGCGGACGCTCACTTAACTATACTGAAATGATATTACTGAAGCGTTTTGTGTCAGGGAAAAGTATTCAGCAAATTACCAAAATAGATAATATCGATATTAAGAAAATATATGTCTACAAGCTCAGGCTTGAAGATAAGTTAGGCCATAGTATTCATCAAATATTGTCGAATATTTTATAACGTATTTTTGAGTTTTATTATTTTCACATCCTTGCGATGTGGTGGACGCTCTACGCCTGAAAGCAGGAGGCTAATATGCCAAATCCCAAATCTTATTCTCGTATTGCCATAGCGGTTTCAGCCGCATTAACCTCTATGGTATTTTCCACTCATGCGGCATGGGTTGACGTTGATAGTCTACCCTCCAGCGGACTGGTTAGCAGTCTGCCCCCGGAATTGCAGGCAATAATTCCAGCGCAGGCAAATGCCAATTTCGCTAAAACCAGCGCCATGCCGAATTATGTTTATCAATGGAGTGCGGGCACGATTCCCGTTTATGGCAATGGATTAACGATTAATGGACCCGGCGCTGAAGCTTTTGAGCACTCTGTTACCGTTATTCAGAACAGTACAACGGGTAGTCCGGGCGTTATTTTTGGGGACGACCTGACGATCCGCACTCAGTCGAAGAATGCCGCCAATAATGGTAAAGATGTTGACGGTATCCGCACGCACGGGGCCAATACGCCGGATAACCCGGTCTTTATCATCACCGGGGATCGCACCAGCATTTATGTGGACGGTCAGGATGGTGACGGTATTAACGCCGGTTACAACTCCTATAGCCAGGGTTGGAAGGGCTCGGCCAGCATTTACGTCGGCGACGATCTGTATATTCAAACCACCGGTTCCCAGGGACGTGGTATCACAGCCAACGCTATGAAAGGCGTAGCGGAGGCCAAAAATACGATTGTGGTCGGCGACCGGGCACACATTGTGACGATCGGTGACAGTTCAGAAGGTCTTCGCACCGGGCAGAGCGGTTCCTCAATCCTGCTTGGCAATGACGCCACCATTGAGACTTCGGGTGCTTCTTCCACGGGGATTTATGCCGCCTCTTCGTCCAAAACGGAACTGGGCAACAACGCGACGATTACGGTCAACGGCGTCAGCGCACATGCGGTTTACTCCACCAACGCGACCGTGAATCTCGGTGAAAACGCAACGATCAACGTGAACAGTTCGGCGAAAGCTGCGTCATACAGCAAAGCGCCACGCGGCCTGTATGCGACTTCACGCGGGGCGATAAACCTGGCAGGCGGTGCCGCCATTGCCATGGCGGGCGATCACAGCAACGAAAGTTATGCCATCAGCACCGAAACGGGCGGCATCGTAGACGGCTCCGCCGGCGGGCGCTTCCTCATTGACGGCGATCTTCATGCCGCTGGCGCGACTGCCGCAACCAGCAGCCTGCCGCAGCAAAACAGTACCATTAAGCTCAACATGACCGACAACTCGTTGTGGAGCGGGGCGTCATATATCACCAGCGCCACTGCCGGGACGGGCGTTATCTCGCTGCAAATGAGCGACGCGACCTGGAACATGACCAACAGCTCAACGCTCACCGACCTGACGCTGAACGGCGGGTCAGTGGTGAACTTTGGGCATGCTGATGGCGAACCGTGGCAGACGCTTACCATCAATGAAGATTTCACCGGGAACGGCGGCAAACTGGTTTTCAATACCGTCCTGAATGACGATACCTCTGAAACCGACAAGCTGAAAGTGCTTGGCAACACCGCGGGTAATGCGTTCGTGGCGGTGAATAACATTGGCGGAACCGGGGCGCAGACCATTGAAGGTATTGAGATCATCGAAGTAGCCGGTAATTCTGACGGTACTTTTGAGAAAGCGGGCCGTATTGTTGCCGGGGCGTACGACTATAACGTGGTGCAGAAGGGCAGCAACTGGTATCTGACCAGCTTTATTCCGGCTCCGCCGGATCCGGAAGAGCCGGACCCCGTCGATCCGCATGACCCTGACCCTGTTGATCCGGACCCGGTTGACCCTATTGATCCAGACCCAGTGGATCCTGTAGACCCGATTCTCCCTGAGCCGGAAGAACCCGTTGCGCCTCCTGTCACTGAGCAGCAATACCGTCCGGAAGCAGGCAGTTATCTGGCGAACAACTACGCGGCTAACACGCTGTTTATGACCCGACTGCACGATCGTCTGGGTGAAACGCAGTACGTCGATATGCTGACAGGCGAGAAGAAAGTTACCAGCCTGTGGATGCGTAACGTTGGGGCGCATACCCGCTTCAAAGACGGTAGCGGGCAGTTGAAAACCCAAAGCAACAGCTATGTGATGCAGCTAGGCGGCGACCTGGCGCAGTGGAGTAGCGACGGTCTCGACCGCTGGCACCTCGGCGCGATGGCCGGTTATGCCAACAGTCAGAACCGCACACAGTCCAGCCTGACCGGCTACCATTCACGTGGTCAGGTCACCGGTTACAGCGTGGGGCTGTATGGCACATGGTATGCCAATGACGCCGACAAGACCGGCACCTACGTAGATACCTGGGCGCTGTACAACTGGTTTGATAACAAAGTGATGGGCCAGGAGCAGGCAGCAGAGAAATACAAATCCAGCGGGATAACTGCTTCTGTTGAAGCCGGATACAGCTTCAAACTGGGTGAAAACGAACGCAATAGCTACTGGCTGCAACCGAAAGCGCAGGTGGTATGGATGGACGTGCAGGCCGACAGCCACCGCGAAGCGAACGGTACCCGCGTGAAGGACAACACCGACGGCAACCTGATGACTCGTTTGGGCGTGAAAGCCTTTATTAATGGTCACAACGCCATCGACGACGGTAAATCACGCGAGTTCCAGCCGTTTGTTGAAGCCAACTGGATCCACAATACGCAGACAACCAGCGTGAAAATGGACGATGTGAGCAACGACATGCGCGGCACCAAAAACATCGGCGAGCTGAAAGTCGGCGTTGAAGGTCAAATCACTCCGCGCCTCAATGTGTGGAGCAACGTGGCCCAACAGGTTGGTGACAAAGGCTACAGCGATACCCGCGGTATGTTGGGTGTGAAATATAACTTCTAATGTAATGCAGTAATTTAAAAGCCGCTGATTAACCGATCGGCGGCTTTATTTTTTGGAAGCGGTAGGTCGGATAAATGGCATCCGTCAATAAGGCTCAGTCATAAAGCCATTTACCTGCTTTTGCAGACTCTGCCAGCATGCGGAGTGTTAATGGCTGCGGCTCATCGTCATCTCTGCTACAGGTAAAAATTGCATAAAGTATGAATGTCTCAATAGGCCAATATTTATAGAAATCGAAATTGGCGCAATCAACATTGAAAGTTGCAAAGTAAGCATCCATGATGTCTGCGCCCGTTTCACTGGCCCACACATAATCTCCCGTTGAAAGACTGGTATCGAGGGTGACTGGCCAACGCTTTTTAAAGAATAAGCTGGGTTTATTAAATGTTTCATCGTACCAGGCGATGACATCATTATCACTTACCATAGCTTATCTTTACCTCTGGCTATAGTGTTGTATTTAATTGTGGCTTTGTATGAAATCGCAGTCACGTCATAAGCCATTATGACAATTCCCAATATTGGAATCCATCTTCCAACAAAAGCGCCCAGATTTGTTACATATGCAAATTTTAATCGTCTTATACTTCCTGTAGTTAGGGTGGGTAAACGTCTGGTTTCTATATTTAACCAGTGTCGTAGCTGAGAGCTCAGTGGTGATGTGCCTGCTGTTGCCCCTATCGGCTTACCTCTGGTTGCGATCGTAGGTTGACCAAGTAAAATTAGACCCAAGGTCATGTAATCATTTACGCCAAATTGTTCACTTGTTTCATCCAAGAAAATCCAGAAAAGAAGTTCTCCTGCTGAAAGATTAGCAAACCCTCTGTAGAAATATGTACCGTTAAGTTCTTCGATAGTGTCCATATGATTTCACTTATTCGGTTATGCGTTCATTCCAGGCATCCGAATATTGGATGTTACCATCGAGATAATGCCAAGTGATTTTATCGTAACGTAGCTGTACTTGTTCTCTATGACCAACATTGATGACAGTTTTAGTGTCATGCATCATCGGTGTTACGGATACAACTTTAACCCCTTCGAGGAGCATGTTGTAGTACTCTGCTTCCTGACCTGCATTATTGATCTCGTACCACCTAAATTCTGCCGATTGCAAGTTTTGCCCTGTGGCAACGGCTTTAAAAAGATAAGGTGAAGCGCTATCGAATTCCTTCTCAAAAATCAGTGCGCCGTGCACACGTGTGCCAGTAAGCTTTCCTGTATTGCCATCCGTTGGGATGTAAAGGTTATGGCTAAACGATGTCACCTCGATTGAGTGTTCGCGATTGGTTACATCAACAGATCCCTTTATAAGTAAGCCACCATCGTCTTTGAGCCAGAGATAAGCAGGAATTGCCATTTTAATAATCCATTTTGTTGAGAAAATAATATATGAGGGTTTTTACGATAGGTTTGCAATAGTGAAGGTATTAATAATAGAGAAAAATAAATAAATTATTCTACGGCTGAATTTAAAATATCTATATATAAGTAGAATGATTGGTTATGGAGGATTAATTCATTTTGAAAGTAGGCCGGATAAGCGTTAGCGCCATCCGGCAAATAAGGTGGTGAGCTACAAACGTTGTCCCAGATGTTTTGTTGGTACTCGGCTTTGGTGTAAGACTGCCAATACAACAATATTTGTGTTTTGTGTACTGTAGTAAATCATATGGCTAACATAAGGAAAGCTGTAAACATCTGCACCAAAATCATCAATGCGATGCTGCCCCATGCCTGGCATTTCAGCTAACTGAGAGAGAACTACCTGTAATTTCTTAAGATAATCCCTGGACTGTTTAGCGCCCCAATTTCTTGATGTGTAATCACGGATTTCAATAATATCGTGCTGCGCTTCCCCAGTAAGTTTGTAACTCACTTTTTATCCTTTGTGTTGACCCATCAACTCATCAAAAAAAGCATCACCATCGACAGTATTGCCCAAATGAATATCGTTTTGAGCACGCTGAATTTTGGCTTTCAGTAACTGGAGCTTCATGGCTTCCATTTGTGCATAGTCCTCAATGGAAACGACAACTGCAACAGGCTTACCGTTACGATTAATTTGCACAGGTTCTCGCTGCGCTTTAAGTAGCATATCGCCAAACTGGGTTTTGGCTTCATTTGCCGTAAGAGTATGCATATTGTCACCATTTCGCATGAATCGTTCGATTCGTTCATTATAGTCGATATCTTTCTGGTGGTCACTATGAGGAGGGGTGCAGACAAAGGGGATTGTGAAAGTAGGCCGGATAAGCACAAGCTTCATCCGGGACCTGGTAATATGTAAGTAACGCTTACAGGTTCAGCCGTACTTCACTGGAGAGTCGCCAGCGTGCTCTCAATTCTTTTCAACTTCTGATTTGCCTCTTGCAGCTCATCCTGCAGCCGTTGTTCCTGCTCGCCATAGACCATCAGGACGATACAGCCATTCATCACTTTTACGGTAATCTGTTGCCCGGTATCAAACCCCGCTTCGCGCAGCCACTTGCCGGAAAGAATAATTTTGGGTGTGGATTTGTCGAAAACATTCGTGCGATATCCCACAATTACCGAACGCTCGGTTCCGGATTGGTCGGTGTCTGGGGTAGAATGCGAATCAACCATAATCAACTCCTTGATAGTTGGTGAGGTTAGCTTTCGCCGGGTACTGCGAATACCAGGCGAGGGCGTTTATAAGTCAGGTCGTCAGATACAAGGTACGTACCTGGTTGGTGGTGTATTGCTCTTATAGGTACATACATGCCAACGACTAAACGCGACCCAAATCAGTCTAAATCCGGAAAAGCACCGACTTTCCAGATTCGTATCACACCTGAGTTAAAGGCTCAGTTCGAGGCTGCGGCAAAGGCTGAGGGGATGAGTTTGGGGAATTGGCTCAAAACTTTAGGGAGAAAGGAGTTGGAACGGTTAGGTATTGAGCCACTGGATCAGTAGTGAATAGATTAATTGCCCTGTCTTGCTGGAATATTTATAATTTCCATTTTTAGGGCATCTTCTCCTGAGAATATCGCAGCTAACCCCTGTCTAATTTTTAATTTATCGTTTTCTATTTCCCCGTGGGCCACAGGTGAATATATGGCTGTTTGTAATTGAACTCGCTCAAAATCATAGCCAATATCTTTCGCTATCTCTGATAGCAAGTCTAGAAAAAGAGTGTTGCTTGTTTGGTTCCATATGGTGCCTGATGCATTATCATTATCTGGGTAAGATGTATTTAAGTGTGCAAAGTAAAGTTTCCACGAAGATAATACCTTGCCTTCAGAATCGCTTCTCTTAGTCCTTCCTCTTTTTATTTTTCCGTAAAATGCTAAGTCGATCATATTTAATGCGCGAACATGTTCATTAGACAGTCGAGAGTTCTGAGATCGGGTAGCCATAAGTTGCTTGAATATATCAATTTTTAATGATTTTTTCTGAGAATATCTTTCTATAAATTTCTGTGTCTGAATGGCTAATAATGGGCTAATTACAGTAGCAGCAATGGCCATGATCGTAAGGGCAGTGCTCATATGGGGTTCTCGTTAATAATAAATGAAATTAGATATTGTGGGCGAGAATTATAAAAGCATGTTTATGCTGAGAATATATGGCAAATGGCTGGGATGAGAAAAGCAAATTGGCGGAAGATCACAGGAGTCGAACCTGCCCGGGACCGCTGGCGGCCCCAACTGGATTTGAAGTCCAGCCACCTCACCGGAGATGACGATCTTCCGCGCCTCGATTGCTACATGGAGGCGGGGCGCATTATAGCTACTTCCAAACGTTTCCACACCCCCTCACTCACTTTTTTAACTTCCGTTTCTCCATACCATGACCAGTTTCAAATAAATCCCTACGAAATCCATAAGTTACAGTGATGTATGTTTTTTGACGCTACCCCGATCACAGAAAACAAGAATCGTAATTTGATAACGAGATATCGCAATACCCGCGCTCACAGGGATGGTTTACAAGAACTGTAACCGGTATCAGTGCGTGTGAAAGTGCTAACAAGGATGCGTAATGAAAAGTGAGATTTTGTCCGTTAAAGAGAAGATTGGCTACGGCATGGGTGATGCCGCCAGCCACATTATCTTTGATAACGTTATGTTATATATGATGTTCTTCTATACCGATATTTTTGGTATCCCGGCCGGTTTTGTCGGCACGATGTTCTTACTGGCTCGCGCGCTGGATGCTATCTCAGACCCTTGCATGGGACTGCTTGCCGACCGCACTCGTTCACGCTGGGGGAAATTCCGCCCGTGGGTGCTGTTTGGCGCTCTGCCGTTTGGCCTGGTCTGTGTGCTCGCCTACAGCACGCCGGACCTCAGCCTGCACGGCAAAATGATTTATGCCGCAATCACCTACACGCTGCTGACCC
This sequence comes from Citrobacter sp. Cpo090, assembly GCF_030332665.1. NCBI lineage: Bacteria > Pseudomonadati > Pseudomonadota > Gammaproteobacteria > Enterobacterales > Enterobacteriaceae > Citrobacter > Citrobacter sp. Cpo090. The sequence goes on from NZ_JAOWHK010000030.1 coordinate 126,898, forward strand.
TGCTTTATACCGTGGTGAATATTCCCTACTGCGCGCTGGGCGGTGTGATAACTAATGACCCAACGCAGCGTATCTCCCTGCAGTCATGGCGCTTTGTGCTGGCGACGGCGGGCGGCATGCTCTCCACCGTGCTGATGATGCCGCTGGTGAATCTGATTGGCGGCGAAGATAAAGCGTTGGGCTTCCAGGGCGGGATTGCCGTGCTCTCGGTTGTGGCGTTCCTGATGCTGGCGTTTTGCTTCTTCACCACCAAAGAGCGCGTAGAAGCGCCGCCGAGCAGCAACTCAATGCGTGAAGACCTGCGCGACATCTGGCGGAACGACCAATGGCGCATCGTCGGTCTGCTGACCATCCTCAACATCCTTGCCGTCTGCGTACGCGGCGGGGCGATGATGTATTACGTCACCTGGATTCTGGGTACCCCGGAAGTGTTTGTCGCCTTCCTCACCACCTATTGCGTCGGCAATCTTATCGGCTCTGCGCTGGCAAAACCGCTGACCGACTGGAAATGCAAAGTCAGCGTCTTCTGGTGGACGAACGCCCTGCTGGCGGTCGTCAGTCTGGCGATGTTCTTCGTACCGATGCACGCCAACACCACCATGTTCGCCTTCATCTTCGTGATTGGCGTACTGCATCAGCTCGTGACGCCAATCCAGTGGGTGATGATGTCCGACACCGTTGATTACGGCGAGTGGTGCAACGGAAAACGTCTGACGGGGATCAGCTTCGCAGGCACGCTGTTCGTGCTCAAGTTGGGCCTGGCGCTCGGCGGGGCGATGATCGGCTGGATGCTGGCGGGCGGCGGTTATGATGCCGCAGCGAAAACCCAGAACAGCGCCACCATTAGCATCATTATCGCATTGTTCACGATTGTCCCGGCTATTTGTTACCTGTTGAGTGCCGTGATTGCCAAACGCTTCTATACCCTGAAAACGCCGTATCTGACGGAAATCATGCGTCAGCTGGCTCAGGGTGCGCACCGCAATCAGCAGGATTTTTCGACGAAAGAATTACAGAACTAAGGAACCAACGATGAAAATTAGCGACGGAAACTGGCTGACGCAGCCAGGCCTGAATTTAACTCACCCGATTCAGGTGTTCGAGGTCGAACAACAGGGTAACGAGATGATTGTGTACGTTGCGCCGCGCGATGTGCGTGAACGTACCTGGCAACTGGATACTCCACTCTTCACCCTGCGCTTTTTCTCGCCGCAGGAAGGCGTGGTTGGGGTGCGTATGGAACACTTCCAGGGTGCGCTGGATAACGGTCCGCACTACCCGCTGAACGTGCTGCAGGACGTCAACGTAGAGATACAAAACTCCGCTGAATTTGCCGAACTGAAAAGCGGTAATTTGAGCGTGCGGGTCACCAAAGGTGAGTTCTGGTCGCTGGATTTCCTGCGTAACGGCGAACGTATTACCGGCAGCCAGCTGAAAAATAACGGCTACGTGCAGGATACCAACAGCGGGAAAAACTATATGTTTGAACGCCTGGATCTGGGCGTCGGTGAAACGGTGTACGGGCTGGGCGAGCGCTTTACTGCGCTGGTACGTAACGGCCAGACGGTGGAAACCTGGAACCGCGATGGCGGCACCAGTACCGAGCAGTCTTACAAGAACATCCCGTTTTATCTCACCAACCGTGGTTACGGCGTGCTGGTAAACCATTCACAGTGCGTGTCGTTTGAAATTGGCTCTGAGAAAGTGTCAAAAGTGCAGTTCAGCGTTGAAAGCGAGTATCTGGAATATTTCGTCATCGACGGCCCAACGCCGAAAGCGGTGCTGGATCGCTATACCCGCTTTACCGGTCGTCCGGCACTGCCGCCAGCCTGGTCCTTCGGTTTGTGGCTGACTACATCGTTCACCACTAATTACGATGAAGCGACGGTGAACAGTTTTATCGACGGGATGGCCGAGCGCAATCTGCCGCTGCACGTCTTCCATTTCGACTGCTTCTGGATGAAAGCCTTCCAGTGGTGCGACTTTGAGTGGGATCCGGTGACCTTCCCGGACCCGGAAGGCATGATCCGCCGGCTGAAAGAAAAAGGGCTGAAGGTCTGTGTATGGATAAACCCCTATATCGGCCAGAAATCCCCGCTGTTCAATGAACTGAAAGTGAAAGGTTATCTGCTCAAGCGCCCGGACGGCTCCCTGTGGCAATGGGATAAATGGCAGCCGGGCCTGGCGATTTATGATTTCACCAATCCTGAAGCCTGCGAATGGTACGCCAATAAGCTGAAAGGTCTGGTGGATATCGGCGTGGACTGCTTCAAAACTGACTTTGGTGAACGCATCCCTACTGACGTGCAGTGGTTTGACGGTGCCGATCCGCAGAAAATGCATAACCATTATGCGTACATCTACAACAAACTGGTGTGGAACGTGCTGAAAGAGACCGTCGGTGAAGAAGAGGCGGTGCTGTTCGCCCGTTCGGCCTCGGTGGGCGCGCAGCAGTTTCCGGTTCACTGGGGCGGTGATTGCTACGCCAACTATGAATCGATGGCCGAAAGTCTGCGCGGTGGGTTGTCCATCGGCTTGTCCGGCTTTGGCTTCTGGAGTCACGATATTGGCGGCTTTGAGAATACCGCCCCGGCGCATGTCTACAAGCGCTGGTGTGCGTTCGGGCTGCTCTCCAGCCACAGCCGCCTGCACGGTAGTAAATCCTACCGTGTGCCATGGGCGTACGATGATGAATCCTGCGATGTGGTGCGCTACTTTACTGAGCAGAAATGCCGCATGATGCCGTACCTGTATCGCGAAGCGGCGCGCGCCAATGAGCTCGGAACGCCGATGATGCGCGCAATGATGCTGGAGTTCCCGGACGATCCTGCGTGTGATTATCTCGACCGCCAGTACATGCTGGGCGATAGCGTGATGGTTGCGCCGGTGTTTAGCGAGGCGGGTGATGTGCAGTTCTATCTGCCGGAAGGTCGCTGGACGCATCTCTGGCATAACGATGAGGTGTCTGGTAGCCGCTGGCATAAGCAGCAGCATGACTTCCTGAGTCTGCCGGTCTATGTACGTGACAACACCCTGCTGGCGCTGGGCTGCAATAACCAGAAGCCGGACTACGCCTGGCATGAAGGGACGGCGTTCCAGCTGTTCCATCTGCAGGAAGGCCGGGAGGCGATTTGTGAAGTTCCGGCGGCTGACGGCTCGGTTATCTTCACGCTGAAGGCGACGCGTACGGGTAATACCATCACCGTGCAAGGGAGTGGCGAAGCGCGTAACTGGACGCTGTGTCTGCGTAATATTACGCAGGTTAGCGGCGTGAAGGGCGGCTCATCTGTGGGCAGTGAGTGGGGAACGGTTGTCACGCCGGATGCAGATGTGCTGACGATTACCCTGTAAGTAAATCCCAACGTGGGCCGGATGGCGACGCATTGCGTTTTATCCGGCCCACGCTGCGAGCAGCATTCCAGATCTGAAAATCCAAAACATCCTGAATTAAATTTTTATCTCCCCATATTTGCGAGCGGTATCACTCTGATTCCCACGAAAAATGTGATCTGCGCCGTAAATATCTCACTATTTCCTCTTTTTGTCTTATTTCTGTCCGGAATACAGGACACGATTTAGTATTGTTGGCGCATCGTAGTCCTCTTATATTTATCATCACGAATTACACGTGGAGCATAAACGCTTCTTTATAACCTAAATAATTCGAGTTGCAGGAAGGCGGCGACGCAGCGAATCCCCTGAATGTACATAAGTACGTGACTGGGGTGAGCAAAGAAAGTCAACGCACATGCAGCTTGAAGTATGACGGGTATAGATATTTAATCTGGTATGTAATAAGGGTAAATAATGCAAATGATTACCTCGCGACAAAACAGATTATTAAAATTTCTTCTGTCTAAGAAGGAATATGTCACGCTGCTGAAAATTGCCGAGTATTTATCTGTTTCAGAGAAAACTGTGCAGCGCGATCTGCGCTTACTGGAACCATGGTTATCAGAATGGAAAATAGCCATCGATAAACGTGCTGGCGCTGGGGTAATATTAAGTGCCGATAATATTACCGACCTTTTATATATGGACCAGTTATTAGGTTCGGAGGGTGATGATGCTGACGGCATGATGAATAATTCACGGCGAGTCAAGATAGCCTCACAGTTATTAAGCGAAACGCCGCATGAAACGTCGATCAGTAAATTATCCGAACGTTATTTCATTAGTAGCGCATCGATTGTTAACGATCTAAAAGTGATTGAATCCTGGATTACCCCACTGGGCCTGTCGTTGATTCGCAGTCAGAGCGGCACGCACATCGAAGGCAGCGAGAGTAGTGTGCGCCAGGCGATGGCGTCGCTGATTAACGGTGTGATTAACCATAATGAACCCGGCAGCGTGATTTATTCACGCCTGGATCCGGGCAGTTATAAAGCGTTAGTGCATTACTTTGGCGAAGAAGACGTTTTGTTTGTTCAGACGCTGTTGCAGGAAATGGAGAACGACCTGTGCTGGTCTCTGGGCGAGCCTTATTACGTCAATATCTTTACCCATATTTTGATCATGATGTACCGCATCACGCGGGGCAATGCGCTTCCGAGAAAAGAAGAGAGCATCACTACCTGTGATGAGAACATATTTTCCATTGCCAGTCGCATGATTCAGCATATCGAAAAACGCATTGCCCACCCGCTGCCGGAAGACGAAGTCTGGTTTATTTATCAATACATTATCTCCTCGGGTGTGGTGATTGAAGAGCATAATGACGTGAGCGTGATTGGCCATATGCACTCCAGCGACGAAGCGCGTTTGATTACCCATCGGTTGATTGCCACCTTCGCCGAGATGGTCGACAGCGATCTTAGCCAGGACACGGCGCTGTATGACGGATTGCTGATCCACATTAAGCCGCTGATTAACCGCCTGAACTATCAGATACGCATTCGTAATCCGCTGCTGGAAGATATCAAAGGCGAGTTACAGGACGTTTGGCGTCTGACCCAGTGTGCGGTGAATCGGGTGTTTAGCGGTTGGGGCGAGCGGGCCGTGTCAGAAGATGAGGTGGGATATTTAACCGTGCATTTTCAGGCCGCAATGGAGCGTCAGATAGCGCGTAAACGTGTGCTGCTGGTCTGTTCAACGGGAATCGGCACTTCTCATTTACTCAAAAGCCGTATTCTACGCGCCTTTCCGGACTGGACTATCGTCGGCGTGGTGTCGGCAGGCAGCCTGCCCTCTGTACTGACGGACGATATTGAACTGGTGGTATCGACGATTAATTTACCCGCAGTTGCCATGCCGGTCGTGTATGTCACTGCCTTCTTCAATGATGCGGATATTAAGCGGGTAACAGAAACGGTTATTACGGAAAAATTACATCGGGCGACGTCGCTGGTCGTTGAAAATTAATGTCTGAACTCCATGAGGTATGATTGATGGACATCACGAAAATACTCAATACAAATCGCGTTATTTTGGACATGAAGGCCACAAGCAAAACGGAGGCTATTGAGGAACTGACAGATATTCTGCAAAAAGATGGAGCAATTAGCTGTCGCGAAACGTTTATTCAGGATGTCTGGCAACGTGAGTCAGAAGGCTCAACCGGCTTCGAAAATCATATTGCGATCCCACACGGGAAATCCTCGGCGGTGGTCAATACCACGCTGGCGATTGGGCGTACTCGTCAGGACATTCCCTGGGAAACCCTGGACGGCAGCAACGTGCGCTGCATTATTCTGTTTGCCGTACGTCTTGAAGATCAAAACACCACCCATATTCGTCTGCTTTCGCAGGTTGCTGGCGCGTTGGCAGATGACGACATTATTGAACAACTATTAGTTGAAAGCAGTCCACAGAAAATTATTGAGCTTTTTAGCCAATATGCTGAATCCAATGTCTGCTAAATAAAAAGTGGAGCATGTTATGAATATTGTTTGTGTTGCCGCCTGTACGGCGGGTATTGCGCACACCTATATCGCCCGTGAAAAGTTAATTAAAGGTGCTAAAGCGCTTGGCCATAATATAAAAGTTGAAACCCAGGGCACCATTGGCACAGAAAACGAACTGCTGACAGAAGATATTTCTGCGGCTGATGTCGTGATTCTTGCTGTCGATGTAAAAATAAAAGGGGAGGAGCGATTTTTAAACAAACGCATTGTGCGAGTAAAAACTGAAATCGTCATAAAATCGCCCATTCAGTTTCTTGAAAAGGTCGAAAAATCATTAGTTAATAATAACCAGTAGCGATCCTCATTCTGGAGGGGTTTCACATGAGTGAAAATAAAATTCCGCTATCTCAGGAAATAAAAAGACATTTATTAACGGGGATTTCGTGGATGATCCCGTTAATTGTCGCCGCCGGGATCTGTATTGCTCTCGGGCAAATACTTGGCGGGACTAACGTCGGTGAAAAAACAGGAACCATACCCTGGATGCTCAACCAGATTGGCGGCTGGGGGATGGGGTTAATCGTACCGCTGATTAGCGCGGCGATTGCGTACTCCATTGCTGACCGTCCGGGATTCGCGCCGGGTCTGATTGTCGGCTTCGTCTGCGGAGAAATTCATACCGGTTTTATCGGCGGGATGCTGGGCGGATTTCTGGTCGGTTATACCGTCCTGCTGCTCAAGCGCTATATCCGTTTGCCGCAGTCGATGCAGGGGTTGATGCCCATCATGGTGCTGCCGGTACTGAGTACCGTCATTGGCGGTCTGTTGATGATGACGCTAATCGGCAAGCCGATTGCCTGGCTGCAGGACGCGTTGATTCATCTGCTGGAGTCCATGCAGGGCGGATCCCGCTTTCTGATGGGCGCTATCCTCGGTGCGATGGCGACATTCGACTTCGGTGGGCCGGTGAATAAAACCATGTCGCTGTTTGCTGACGGCATGCTGGTCAGCGGCGTGTACGGTCCGGAAGCGGTGAAGTTTGTCGGTTCGATGATCCCTCCATTTGGCATTACGCTCTCTTTCCTGTTGACGCGTCACAAGTACACCCGTGCGGAGCGCGAGGCGCTGAAAGCGGCATTCCCGATGGGGATCTGCATGATTACCGAAGGGGTCATTCCGATTGCGGCACGCGACCTGCTACGCGTGGTGGGCTCCTGCGTGGTGGCCTCGGCGATTGCGGGCGGCCTGATTATGGTGTGGGGTGTCGAAAGTCCGGTACCGCACGGCGGCATGTTTGTGGTTCCGCTCTTTACGCATCCACTGCTGTTTTGCCTGGCGTTGGGCATCGGTACGGTGATTTGCGGCGTCATGCTGTCGCTGTGGAAGAAACCGGTAACCGAGCGTGATGAAGAGTTTGACGAACTCAGCGATCAAAAGCTGAAAGACGAAGAAATCACCTTCACCCTGGAATAACCGGAGGCCGTATGTTTGCCGATATGAAAAGCATGGTGACCAAAGCCTGGCGCGAGCAGTACGCGCTGCTGGCCATCAACTGTATGAACCTCGAAAGCGCCCGCGCAGCGGTGCGAGTGGCTGAGAAACACCGTGCGCCCATCATTCTGAATTTGTATCAGGGGCACCTGGAGCATTTTCCGGCCCCGATAGCGGCGGCGGTGGTCAAAACGCTGGCAGAGGAAGCCTCGGTACCGATCGCGCTGGCGCTGGATCATGGAAAGGATCCTGTACGCATTCGCCAGGCTTTTCGCGCCGGATTCAGCGGCTTAATGATCGACGCCTCCGCCTTTGCGCTGGAGGAGAACATCCGCCAGACCCGGGCAGTGGTTGAGCTTGCAGCCAGCGTTTCTCTGTGCGTGGAAGGCGAGCTGGGGCATCTGGCCGATGCTCCGTGCTATGACCACGCCGCTAACGCTGATTTGATGACCCAGGTCGCCGACGTGGAACCCTTTATCCAACAGACCGGGATCGATTTGCTGGCGGTGTCGGTGGGTACGGCACACGGCATGTATGCGCCGGGCATCACACCTGCTATTGATTTCCAGCGGCTGGAGGAAATAGCCCGGTTATCAACGGTGCCGCTGGCGCTGCATGGTGGCAGCGGGACGCCGTTTGACCAGCTACAGCGCTGCCCGACGTTTGGCGTTGCCAAGATAAACGTTGGTGCGGCGGTTTTCGAAGCCGGAAAGGCTGCGTTACTGCATACCCTGTGTCGCGACACATCCGGTGAACTCGTTGATGCCCTGGCCCTGATGGAACAGGCCTGCGAGGAAGCCATTATTCCGTACTTGCAGGCCAGCGGCACTATCGGCAAAGCCTGATTCATTTTCTGTAACGCCTTCTATGCCTCTGCGACGACGCACTGGCAGGGCTTTCTACACCCTGAAACTGGAGAATTAACATGTTAGTTTCGATGAAAGAATTACTGCAACCTACCCGTCAGCACGGTTTTGCCATCGGCGCATTCAACGTGGCGGACAGCTGCTTTGTACGCGCAGTAGTGGAAGAAGCGGAAGCGACCAACACCCCGGCAATTATCTCCATTCACCCCAGCGAACATGATTTTGTCGGCGATGCGTTTTTTAGCTACGTCCGCGATATCACCCTGCGTAGCCCGGTTCCCTTTACTCTGCATCTGGACCACGGCGCTTCGGTTGAGCATGTCCTACGGGCGATTCAGTGTGGGTTTACCTCGGTGATGATTGATGGCTCGCTGCTGCCGTATGAAGAGAACGTGGCGCTGACCCGTGAAGTGGTCAAACTGGCGCATGCGGTAGGCGTTTCGGTGGAAGGGGAACTGGGTACGATTGGTCAGACCGGGACGTCAGTGGAAGGCGGGGTGTCGAAGGTTACTTATACCGATCCTGCTCAGGCAGAGGATTTTATCGCCCGCACTGGTGCAGACACGCTGGCTGTGGCGATAGGAACCGCGCACGGAATTTACCCGAAAGGGATGCAGCCAGAGCTGCAAATGAACATCCTGCGCGACATCGCCGGGCGTGTGGATATTCCGCTGGTGCTTCACGGTGGTTCCGCTAACCCGGATGCGGAAATTGCCGAATCCGTGACGCTGGGCGTGGGTAAAATCAACATTTCCAGCGATATGAAATACGCCTACTTCCAGAAAGTCCGCGAAATCCTGGCGAAAGAAACCTGGTGGGACCCGAACGTAATCTACCCGGAAGCCATTAGCGCTGCGCGGGACGTGATCCGCCATAAAATGAAACTGTTCGGCTCAACTGGCAAAGCATCACTTTACTAACGGCATGCAGGCGGGGCGACCCGCCTCTTTCGCAACAAGGAAAAGTGGAATGAAGCGTTCACACATTAATTATGCCGTCGATAAAGCGCATGCCATCGCCGAAACTTTTCGGGTCTGTTTGCCTGATTTTGCGTATTTTACGGTCGATGCCTGGCGGCAACAGGATCAAACTCTGTGGCGTGAAGTGCGCGATCTCCAGTTGGGCTGGGACGTTACTGACTTCGGACGCGGAGATTTTGCGCAAACGGGGCTGACGTTACTGACGTTGCGCAATGGTTTGATGGGGTCAGCGGACTACCCCAAACTGTACGCCGAAAAGATGCTGCAAATTCAGCAGGATCAGCAAACACCGTGGCATTTTCATCGCCATAAAATGGAAGATATCGTTAACCGCGGCGGCGGTGATTTGTGCATGCAGCTGGCGTGGACAACGCCTGATGACGAGTATGACGCCCGACGCGTTGTTGAGGTTAGCGTGGATGGCCAGCGGCGTACCGTTGACGCTGGCGAGACGCTGGTATTGAAGCCGGGACAAGGAGTGTGCCTGCCGCCGCGCTTGTATCATCGCTTTTGGGCGGAGAAGGCGTTCGTGCTGGGCTGGGAAATCTCGATGGTCAATGACGACCAGCATGACAACCACTTTCTGGAACCTGGCGGTCGCTTCCCGGCGATTGAAGAAGACGAGCCGGTGAAGTGGCTGTTGTGTAGTGAATATAGTCGGTTATGAATGTGAGTAAGCCCGGTAAGCGAAGCGCCACCGGGCAATAAATCATTGTGCAGGTGGGGGGGCAGTAACCTCATTCCCCGAAACCACGCCCGCCTGCATGGTTTGCGTTACCTGCTGTTTCTCCACGTTCACCGCATGCAACTGACCGTTGACCGTTGGCTTGAGCGGCGCATCGGCCTGAATATTGCCGCTGGCGGTAAGCTGGATGTTGCCATCGCCGGAAAGCGGCAGTGCGGGCCAGCCCCACTGCTGCAGGATCGTCATTGGCACGCCGCGCCCGTTCAGGCTGACCTGCGTCTGACGCTGAGGCAGTTGCGAAATGCTGGCGGTGGCCTCCAGCAGTCCTTTTTCCGTATAGGCGCTCAGTTCGCTGATATTGATGGTGCTGCTGTTTGCCGTCAGCGCCAGCGAAGGACGACGCACATCAGTGCGGTTAAAGGTGGCTGCGGCAGCGTTGAGGGTGGCACTCCCGCTCCAGATCCCCCACTGATTGTTCTGTACCAACCCGAGGTTAGCACCGTAGCCGTCCAGCGCGGTGAGCTGCCACGGGAAACTCGGGTCAATATCAATCACCAGATTGCGGCTGGCGCTGAATTTTTTGAGCGTCAGGCTGTTTAGCCACGCTGGCAGGGGTTTCATCCACAGCTGCTTCCAGTTTTCCGGCAGCGTGTATTCCAGACCGGCAATGGCAGCATCATCGAGGACCAGCGCTTTGTTGCTGCGCTGCCAGTTTCCGGATGTTCTGACCATACCGCCTTCCCAGCGGGTGGTGAACTGGCGCAGCGCAATGCCCTGCGGTGAGAACTCGGCGTTCATAATCGGATCGAAGAAGTGCAGAGAGCCGTAGATAAACTCGCTGGCGTTCATCGACAATTTTCCTTCCTGAGTTTGCCAGTCGTCCTTGCTGAAGGTCATGTTGCGCAAGCTCAGATCGAGATCCGTCACCGCCCAGTCGGGGCCTTGCAGACGGGCATCTGTCACTTCCAGACGACCAATTTGCAGGGAAGGAATGGTGCTTAACGGGGCAAAAAAGTCGGCCAGTGATTTGTCGCTTTGCAGCCGGATATCGTTCAGGCGCAGATTCTCCACGACCCAACTACCGTCGGCATTGCGTTGCGCTACGCCGGTTAATGCCCCACGCGCCACATCAGCTCCAATATTGCTTAGCGTCACACGGTCATGGTCGATGCTGCCTTCAATCAAGACGTTGGTAGTTGGAACATCGTTGAGCGTCAACGAACTGGCGCTGAGCTGAATTTGTGCTTTGCTCCCGAGAATTTTACCTGCCTCAGGACTCCAGGGAATGACGCCGCCGTTAACGCGCTGGGCACTGAGGTTCCACTCGCTGCCGGGGCTGTTAAGCGCCATATCCTGCAATTGCAGGCGATCGGCCTGGAACGGCAGCGGCGCGGTTTGCTGAGAAAGATTCAGTGTGCCGTTTTGCAACAAAATGGTGTCTACGTGCAGCGGATCGGTGATTTGGCGGCTACTCAGCCCAATATCAACCGTTTTAGCGACCAGCGTTGCGGGCTGCCCATCTCGGCCAAAGGTGACGTTTTCCAGCAGAATATGGGAAGGGGAAGAAAACCGGTGATCGATGGTATCAAACGCCAGATGGTAGCTGCTGTTCTCCGAGACCCAGGTGCTGACATGCTCTGCGCCCCAGCGGGTTTGCAGTAGAAAATAAAGGCCGAGGATCACCACTGCAAGGGCGATCAGCATGTAAAGAAGCAGCTTTCCAATAAATTTCATGGTCTTCCATCCCGCGAAGTGCACATAGTCAAGTTATGCACGATTTAGGCGCAATGCTCAAGGCGGGAATGGTGAAAGAGCGTTACAGCGGCGTTGATTCAGAACCAACGCCGCATTTTGCTTATTGCTTTTCTGGCGGGAATACCAGATTCAGAACGATTGCGGTAATACCGCCAGCGGCGATACCGGAAGAGAGCAGGTTTTTCACCCAGTCCGGGGCGAACTGGAGAATCAGCGGCTGCTGGGAAACACCCAGACCAACGGCCAGCGACAGCGCGATAATCAGAATCGCGCGGCGGTTCAGCGGCTCGCGGGACACGATACGCACGCCGGATGCAGCGATAGTACCGAACATCACCAGCGTTGCGCCACCCAGTACCGGCTCAGGAATATGCTGTACAAAACCGCTGACTGCCGGGAACAGGCCCAGCGCGATCAACATCAGCGCCACTACAAAACCAACGTAGCGACTGGCAACGCCCGTTAACTGAATAACCCCGTTGTTCTGGCCAAAACAGGAGTTCGGGAAGGTGTTGAACACGGCGGAAACAAACGAGTTCAGACCGTTCGCCAGCACGCCGCCTTTCAGGCGTTTCATATACAGCGGACCAGAAACCGGCTGCTCGGAGACATCAGAGGTGGCCGTAATATCGCCGATGGTTTCCAGTGAAGTGATCATAAAGACCAGCATCAGCGGCAGCAGTAAACTCCAGTCGATACCCAGGCCATAATACAGTGGCGTTGGCACCATCAGCAGGTCCTGGCTTACCGGTGCGGTATTTTGCGGCAGCATGTCCATAAACCAGGCCAGCAGATAGCCTGCCGCCATCGCAATCACCAATGACGCAACGCGCAGGTACGGGTTGCGTTGGCGGTTAAGCAGGATGATTAGCGCCAGCACCACGCCTGCCAACAGTAAATTCTTCGGCGCACCAAAGGTGTTGTCGCTCATAGCGGCATAGCCACCGCCAATCGATGTCAGACCTACCTGAATCAGCGACAGGCCGATGATCATCACTACTACCCCTGAGACCAGCGGAGTAATAATACGACGCGCCAGGTGCAGGACACGCGAGATAACCATCTCGGTGCAGCTTGCCAGCATTAGCGTACCGAACAGCGCCGCCATCATGGTTGGGACATCTGCGCCACCGGTTTTTAGCGCCGTACCGCCCATAATCAGTGGCGCAACAAAGTTAAAGCTGGTCCCCTGAATGGATAGCAGCCCTGAGCCTACCGGCCCCCAGGCTTTGATCTGAATGATAGAAGCTACGCCGGAGGCGAACAGCGACATACTGATAATGTGTTGAGTATCCTGAGCCGGTAAACCAAGCGCCTGACAAATTAACAGAGCAGGGGTGATCACCGCGACGAACATGGCCAGCAGATGCTGACAGGCGGCAAACAGGGTCTGGGCTAACGGGGGGCGATCTTCAAGACGGTAAATCAGTTCACTGTTGTGAGTCTGCGCAACCGGTTGCGCATTTGTTGACTCTACGGCGTTAACGGACATCAGAGGCAATCCCATGGTGGAAAAGCGGTGATTTTATCTGACCAGGGCAGAAAAGCAAACGTTTGCTAGCAGGTATTCTTAATATTTAAAACGGATAAACAAACATTTTTATATAACTTTTCATCATTTTCTGCTTAAAATCCACTCCGAAAACTCAATAAGAGCTAAAAATCGGTCTGGATTGCATCGTGCGTGATTGTGCTAAACGCACTAATGGAGCTGTAAATGTTTTATCTCGATACGTTATCAACGCTGGTTGCGGCAACCCTTGTGTTGCTGCTGGGACGTAAGCTCGTCCAGTCTGTTTCCTTCCTGAAAAAATACACCATTCCCGAACCCGTTGCAGGCGGATTGCTGGTGGCGATTGCGCTGCTGGTGCTGAAAAAAAGCATGGGTTGGGAAGTGAATTTCGATATGACCCTGCGCGATCCGTTGATGCTGGCCTTCTTCGCCACTATCGGTCTGAACGCCAATATCGCCAGTTTGCGTGCCGGTGGCCGCGTGGTGGGTATCTTTCTGATTGTGGTTGTTGGCCTGTTGCTGATGCAAAACGCCATCGGTATTGGTATGGCGACCCTGCTGGGTCTGGACCCGCTGATGGGTCTGATCGCTGGCTCGATCACCCTCTCTGGTGGACACGGAACCGGGGCCGCGTGGAGCAAGCTGTTTATTGAACGTTATGGCTTCACCAATGCAACTGAAGTGGCAATGGCTTGCGCAACGTTTGGTCTGGTGTTGGGCGGGCTGATTGGCGGCCCGGTGGCACGCTATCTGGTCAAACACTCCACCACGCCAGACGGTATGCCGGACGATCAGGCTGTGCCGACCGCATTTGAAAAGCCGGACGTTGGGCGCATGATCACCTCGCTGGTGTTGATTGAAACCATTGCTCTGATCGCTATCTGTCTGACGGTGGGTAAAATCGTTGCGCAAATGCTGGTTGGAACGGTGCTGGAATTGCCGACCTTCGTCTGCGTGCTGTTTGTTGGGGTGATCCTCAGCAATGGTCTGGCGCTACTGGGCTTTTATCGGGTGTTCGAACGTGCGGTTTCGGTGCTGGGTAACGTAAGTTTGTCGCTGTTCCTGGCGATGGCGCTGATGAGCCTGAAGCTGTGGGAACTGGCTTCTCTGGCCTTGCCGATGCTGGCAATCCTGGTTGTGCAGACCATTTTCATGGCGCTGTACGCGATATTCGTTACCTGGCGCATGATGGGTAAGAACTACGATGCCGCCGTGCTGGCAGCCGGACACTGCGGTTTTGGCCTCGGCGCGACGCCGACGGCGATTGCCAACATGCAGGCGATTACCGAACGTTTTGGGCCGTCCCATATGGCGTTTCTGGTGGTGCCGATGGTGGGGGCGTTCTTTATCGATATCGTCAACGCGCTGGTGATTAAGCTGTATCTGCTGCTGCCGATTTTCGCGCAATAAAGGCTGTGCGGCGGGGTAACATCCGCCGCCGCTATGAATCAACTATGCGTTGGAGTAGCGTTCGGTTTCCGGCATCCAGCGTTCAATCAGCGCCACGGCCTGTTGCGGGTAACGTTCATGAATATGGCGGGCAATACGCTGAACTTCCGGGATAATCGCCTGATCGCGCAGTAAATCTGCAACTTTGAATTCTGCCGTTCCGGTCTGGCGAGTACCTAACAGCTCGCCGGGGCCGCGAATCTCTAAATCTTTTTGCGCAATCACAAATCCGTCGTTACTGTCTCGCAGAACCTGCAGGCGTTTCTGCGCGGTTTTAGACAGCGGTGATTTGTAGAGCAGGACGCAGTGGGATGCCACCGCGCCACGGCCTACGCGGCCACGCAACTGGTGCAACTGGGCAAGGCCTAAGCGTTCCGGGTTTTCAATAATCATCAGGCTGGCGTTGGGTACGTCAACGCCCACTTCAATCACCGTCGTGGCAACCAGCAGATGCAGTTCACCCTGCTTAAAGGCCGCCATTACCGACTGCTTCTCGGCGGGCTTCATGCGCCCGTGTACCAGCCCAATATTGAGTTCTGGCAACGCTAGCTTAAGCTCTTCCCACGTCGCTTCTGCCGCCTGAGCTTCCAACAAATCAGACTCTTCAATCAGCGTACAGACCCAGTACGCCTGACGCCCTTCGTGGGTGCAGGCGTTGCGCACGCGATCAATAATATCGCTGCGGCGGGTGTCTGGAATGGCGACCGTAGTGACCGGCGTACGTCCCGGAGGGAGTTCGTCAATGACCGACGTGTCGAGGTCGGCATAGGCGGTCATCGCCAGGGTGCGCGGAATCGGCGTGGCGGTCATGATCAGCTGGTGTGGGTGGAAACCCTGCTGCTGACCTTTCTCCCACAGCGCCAGACGCTGATGCACACCGAAGCGGTGCTGTTCGTCGATGATAACCAATGCCAGACCGTTGAACTGAACCTGTTCCTGGAAAATTGCATGAGTACCGACAATCATCTGTACCTGACCGCTGGCGATAGCTTCCTGTTGCGCCAGACGCGCTTTACCTTTCTGCTTGCCCGCCAGCCAGCCCACTTCAACGCCCAGTGGTGCGAACCAGTTGCGGAAGTTATTTGCATGCTGCTCAGCCAACAGTTCAGTAGGAGCCATTAGCGCGACCTGCTTACCATGTGCGATAGCTCGCAGCGCGGCAAGTGCCGCTACCAGCGTTTTACCGGAGCCGACATCACCCTGCACCAGGCGCATCATCGGCACATCCAGCGCCATATCGCGTTCAATCTCAGCGGTAACGCGGGCCTGTGCGCCAGTAGGTTTGAACGGCAATGCTGCCAGCAGCTTATCTTTTAGCGCGTTGTTAGCACTTAACGGCAGGGCGTGAAAACGCTGTGCCCCGGCGCGTAGTGCCAGCATGCTGAGATTATGCGCCAGCAGTTCTTCGAGAATCAGACGTCGCTGCGCCGGATGTTGTCCGGTTTCCAGATCGCTGAGTTGCAGCGACGGTGGGGGGCGGTGCAATGTGCGCAGTGCTTCGGGTAGGCTCATCATGCCCTGTAACAACTCTGACGGCAGCAGCTCGGCAATAGCGCAGGTATCGAGTAGATCCAGTGCCTGATCGGTCAGCTTGCGCAGCGTGGCCTGCTTCACACCTTCGGTGGTTGGATACACTGGTGTGAGCGTTTCCTGCAATTCTGGTGTGCTGAGATCGCCTTGTACGCGGTATTCCGGGTGAATCATCTCTGCGCCATATTTCCCGCGTTTGGCTTCGCCGTAGGCCAGTACCCTACGCCCGGTAGCGAGGCTGTTTTTCATCGCTGCGCTGAAGTTGAAAAAGCGCATGGTGAGAATGCCCGAGCCATCGCTGATTTGACAGGTCATCATCCGGCGGCCGCCGAAGGTGATATTGCAGTTCAGCACTTCGCCTTCAACGGTGGCATAGACACCCGGCAGCAGTTCGCCAATTGGGTACAGATGGGTACGGTCTTCGTAACGCAGAGGGAGGTGGAGCAGGAGGTCCTGCACGGTGTACAGGCCAATTTTCGCCAGTTTACTGCTTTGCGCTGCGCCAACGCCGGTCAGAGAGTTGAGTGGGATGGCATCCAGTAAACGGCCTTTCATCGCGTTTATCTCGCAGATTGCATAGTGGCCCACCACGTTGCATCGGCTTCAATTTCGCCCTGCGTGTTTACGTGAGGGTAGGGAAGACCTTTGCGCTTAGCGACATTCGCCAGCACCGGATAACCGCCTTCAAACAGTAAGCGCTGCTGCTCATCCTGTGGCAGCATGCTGTTTTCTCGTCGGTACATCCCCGCGTTTTGCCGCTGGCGCTGTGCTTCGTACAGAATCAGCGCGGAGGCGACAGAAACGTTCAGCGACTGCACCATGCCAGTCATGGGAATGATGATGTCCTGATCAGCCAGATCCAACGCTTCCTGAGTGATGCCGGTTTTTTCCTGGCCCATCAGGATGCAGGTGGGACGCGTGTAATCAATCTCGCGAAAATCCACGGCTTTATCTGACAGATGGGTTGCCAGAACCTGCATACCCTGGCTTTTTAAATGTGTGACCGCATCGCCAATAGTCGGGTGGGTCTTGACTTGCACCCAACTGTTACTGCCTGCGGCAGAAGAAAGCATAGTGCGCATGCGGCTACCCGGCCAGACGGCGTGGACTTCATGCACGCCGACCGCATCTGCAGTACGAATAATCGCAGAAACGTTATGAGGTTTGTGAACCTGCTCCATGCAGACGGTCAGATCGGGCTGACGACGTGCGAGCATCTCGCGGATACGTGCATAGCGCTGTTCATTCATAAGACTAGTTTCGGTTACGGGTGACTTTTATCACGTCCGGCATGACGCGGATTTTGCGCATGATATTCGCCAGGTGCACACGATCTCGTGCTGTCAGGCGAATAAAGGCGCTATAAACGCGGCCATCTTTTTCTTCCGTATTCAGACTCTGAATATTGGAGGTGGTCGTGTTGATTGCCGCCGTCAGGTTCGCCAGAGCACCCTGGTGGTTAAACATATCCACCTTAATCTCGGTGATGAATTCCTGCTCTGTTTCTTTATCCCATTCCACTGCCATAAACTTCTCTGGCTCTTTCTGGTAGCCACGAATATTACGGCAGGACTCATGGTGGATCACCAGACCTTTACCCGGACTGACGTGGGCAATGATTGGATCGCCTGGAATTGGACGACAGCATTTCGCGAAGGTAATGAGCACGCCGTCTGCACCTTTGATCGGCAGATGACCGTGACCAGATTGCGCTGGTACGTTCGCTGTTGCTTCGCCCTGCTGGAGGTTTTTCGCTACCACCACGCTCATGGCGTTACCCAGACCGATTTCTGCGAGCAGATCGTCAAGCGTGGCGAGCTTCATACGCTCAAGCTCACGCTGGATGCTCTCTGGCGGGATCTCAGCCAGTTTACGGCTACCACCCAGGGCATGGTTGAGGAGTCGACGCCCCAGACTGACGGAATCATCGCGCTTGAGGTTTTTCAACAGTTGGCGAATCTTGGCGCGCGCTTTCGAACTGACGACGAAGTTGAGCCACGCTGCGTTCGGACGTGCGCCCGGCGCGGTGATAATCTCAACGGTCTGGCCGCTAAAGAGCGGTTGTGAAAGCGGGTAAGGCTGTCTGTCGACGCGTGCGCCGACGCAGGCGTGACCGATATCGGTATGCACGGCGTAGGCGAAGTCGACAGGCGTTGCACCGGCGGGCAGTTCGACAATGCGCCCTTCCGGTGTGAAAACATAAATCTCATCCGGGAAGAGATCAGATTTGACGCTTTCAATAAATTCAAACGAGCTACCGGCGCTCTGCTGCAGTTCCAGCAAGCTTTGCATCCAGCGCTGAGCGCGGATTTGCGCAGTGGTGCTGCTTTCGCCGCCGTGCTCTTTGTAAGCCCAGTGCGCTGCCACACCCATTTCCGCCATCTGGTCCATGTCTTCAGTACGAATCTGTACTTCAACCGGGACGCCATGAGGGCCGATCATTGAGGTGTGCAAAGACTGATATCCGTTCGCTTTCGGAATGGCGATATAGTCTTTCACGCGACCAGGACGTGGTTTGTACAGGCTGTGCATCTGGCCGAGTACGCGATAGCAGGTATCGGAATCATGAACGATGACGCGAAATGCGTAGATATCCATGATGGAGTGAAAACGCTGCTCTTTGAGCACCATTTTGCAGTAGATAGAGTACAGGTGCTTCTCGCGCCCGCTTACGCGACACGGAATGCCTGCCTCTTGCAAACGCCCTTCGATTTCCGAGAGGATTTTTTGGATCATCTCTTTGCGGTTGCCGCGAGCGGCTTTAACCACTTCTTTAATCACGCGATAGCGGTTTGGGTACAGCGCTTCAAAACCCAGCTCTTCCAGCTCGGTTTTAATGTGGTGGATACCTAAACGGTGTGCCAGCGGACTATAGATTTCGAGGGTTTCACGGGCGATGCGGCGACGCTTGTCCGGGCGTAAGGAGCCCAGCGTGCGCATATTGTGGGTACGGTCAGCAAGTTTGATGAGAATGACGCGGATATCCTGCACCATCGCCATAATCATCTTGCGAAAGTTTTCAGCTTGCGCCTCTTTCTTATCGCGAAACTTAAGCTTATCAAGCTTCGATACCCCTTCTACCAACTCTGCAACGCTTTTACCAAAAAGCTGTTCCATGTCCTGATAGGTGGCTGGGGTATCTTCAATCACGTCATGCAGAAGCGCAGCCATCAGCGTTTCGTAGTCGAGTTTCATCTCGGCCAGAATGCAGGCTACCGCTACCGGGTGCGTGATATAGGGTTCACCGCTTGAACGTGTCTGGCCCTCGTGAGCGTCACGTGCAACGAGATACGCCTGCCGAAGACGCTTAATCTGGTCTTCCGGCAGGTAGTTTTGAATCAGTTGATTCAGGCTTTCAAACAGATACAAGGGCGACCCGCTTTGTGATTAACGACGACCTTCAGCAATAGCGGTAACGGCTTGTAATTCAGCGGCTTCCTGCTCTTGCTGTTCCTGGCGCTCACGCACGTCGAGGATCTGGTTGTTGATCAGACCTTCTTCGATTTCGCGCAGCGCGATAACGGTAGTTTTATCGTTTTCTTCCGGTACGAGCGGATCCTTTCCGCCTACCTGCATCTGACGAGCGCGACGCGCGGCGACCAGTACCAGGTCAAAACGGTTACCAATTTTCTCTACAGCGTCCTGAACAGTTACGCGTGCCATACTTAAAATGCTCCACAGGTGAAGAAATGACTGGGCATGATACTGAATGTGGGTTCAGTCTGCCAACAGTTTGCTGATTAAAGCGTCATGACGCTGCTTTTGGCGGCTCATGCGCAGACGTTCGGCGCGAATGATGGTTTTCAAATCGCCCAGGGCGGTGTCGAAATCATCATTCACAATAAGATAATCATATTCGGCGTAATGGCTCATTTCTGCAACAGCTTGCGCCATACGTTTCGCGATCACGTCTTCGCTATCCTGACCGCGGCCACGCAGGCGGCGGTCCAGCTCAATCTTAGACGGTGGCAAAATAAAAATACTGCGCGCATGCGGCATTTTTTCACGAATTTGCTGCGCACCTTGCCAGTCGATATCTAAAAAGACGTCTACGCCGGATGCTAATACTTGCTCAATGGTTTCACGCGAGGTGCCGTAGTAATTACCGAAAACCTCCGCGTGTTCCAGGAACGCGTCTCTGCCAATCATGGTTCTGAATTCGTCATGGTTCACAAAGAAATAGTGTTCACCATGCACTTCCCCCGGGCGCGGTGCGCGCGTGGTGTGCGAAACAGAAACCTGGGTGTCATACAACGGTTGGGTCTTTAATAAAGCCTGAATCAGGCTGGATTTACCCGCGCCACTGGGGGCAGAAACAATATAAAGCGTGCCTTGAGCCATGAGTATCTTAATGTATGTGATTATCGAAAGAGAGCCTACATACGAGCTTATTATACACGTAGCCGCTTTGTGACGTAGCCCTTGTCACACTTTTTGCGCATGTTTATTGCGTTTTGCGTACCAGTTTCCTGTTTTATCGGCGATTTGCAGCAATACATGCAAATGTCCGGAAAGCTGTTCGTAGGATGAATTTTTGCCGCTCTATTTCTATTTCACTTCGCGTTATACCTGCCGGGAAACGCATGGTTTAGTGGAGATAGCATGGGATTATGGAAATGCATAGGTCTGGTTTTGCTAATGGGGTATCTACCCGCGTGGGCGGTATGCCCCGTCTGGTCGCCTGCCAGGGCAAACGAGGAAATTTCGCGACTACAGCAGCAGATTACACAGTGGAATGACAGTTACTGGAAACAAGGGGAAAGTGCCGTAGACGACGGCGTTTACGACCAGCTCAATGCGCAACTAATTCAATGGCAGCGCTGTTTTGGCGATGAAGTCCCACCAGATCTGTCTGCGCCACCAATGAGTGGCACAGTATCGCACCCCGTTCCCCACACGGGAGTCCGAAAACTTGCCGATAAGCAAGCGCTACAGCAATGGATGCACGCTCGCAGCGATCTCTGGGTGCAACCGAAGGTGGATGGCGTGGCGGTGACGTTAGTCTATCGCAATGGCAATCTGGTACGGGCGATTAGCCGTGGTAACGGCCTGAAAGGCGAAGACTGGACGCAAAAGGTTCTTCAGATCCCTTCCGTACCACATTCCACCAAGGGGAAACTCGCTAACAGTACGCTGCAGGGTGAGATATTTTTGCAGCAAGAGGGGCATATTCAGAAGCAAAGAGGGGGAATGAACACCCGCTCGAAAGTTGCTGGATTGATGATGCGCCAGAGCAATCCAGAATTGTTAGGCTCGCTGGCTATTTTTATCTGGGCCTGGCCTGATGGTCCGGCAGTCATGCCTGAAAGACTGGAGCAGCTCACGGCTGCCGGGTTCAGTTACACGCAACGCTATACTCAGGCCGTGAAGAATGCGGATGACGTAGAGCAAGCGCGAGCAAAGTGGTGGAGTTCAGCATTACCTTTTGCCACTGATGGCGTAGTGGTGCGAATGGGAAAAGAACCGCAGGCACATTACTGGCTACCCGGACAGGGTGACTGGCTGGCGGCGTGGAAATATCCTCCTGTTGCAAGGGTATCTGAGGTAACGGGTATTCAGTTCTCCGTTGGTAAAAGCGGGAAAATTGCGGTGGTCGCATTGCTGACTCCCGTCATGCTGGATGATAAACGCGTACAGCGTGTAAATATTGGCTCCGTCCGACGCTGGAATGAATGGGATATCGCGCCTGGCGATCAGATTCTGGTAAGCCTGGCCGGACAAGGGATCCCCCGTATAGACGAAGTGGTCTGGCGCAGCACTCAGCGTACTAAGCCAATACCCCCCGAGGGGCGCTTCAATTCATTAACCTGTTTTTATGCCACTGCGGAGTGCCAGGAACAGTTTGTTGCCAGACTGGTCTGGCTGGGCGGCAAAGAGGTGCTGGGGCTGGAGGGTATCGGCGAGGCGGGATGGCGAGAGCTCAACCAGGCGTATCGCTTTGAACATATCTTTTCCTGGCTTGGGTTAACTCAGGAACAGTTACAGTCCACACTTGGTGTAATCAAAGGGGAGAAGCTGTGGCATCAGTTCAACCTGTCACGCGATCTCCCGTTCACGCGTTGGGTGATTGCCATGGGAATACCGTTAACACAGGCAACGCTAAACGCCAGTGGGGATGGTTCGTGGCAGCAATTAAAAGAACGCGATGAACAAAGCTGGCGGCAACTTCCTTTCATGGGCGAGCGGCGAGCACGGCAAATTATTCAGTGGCTGGAGGATCGAGAGGTCACAGCGCTGAGCAACTGGTTAGCTGCTCAGCGGATCGCGGGCTTTATGCCTTAATGGCCTTCATGGCGATAGTAAAATACCGGCAGACCTAACTTCAGGCGCAGTGCCAGTAATCGGGCGGTAAAGCCGAAGAGCAGAGTAGAGATAACCACTACATCGTGGCTGGAGACATAATGCTGTAGCACGATGTACAGCACAGCAGCGGCGAATGATACGCCAGCATACAGCTCTTTCTGGAATACTAACGGGATGCGTTTGCAGAACATGTCGCGTAATACGCCACCGAAGACGCCGGTAGTGACCGCAGCGACCACGGCGATAATCGGCCCATGACCCATATCCAGTGCCACCTGAGCGCCGATAATAGAAAAGACCACCAGGCCCAGCGCATCCAGTACGAGGAATATTTTGCGTAGATAGGGCATGACGGGAGCAATAATGGTGGTGAGTACCGCAGCTGTCGCCACGATAATGACGTATTCAGGGTGCTTTACCCAGCCAAGCGGATAGTGGCCGAGAAGAATGTCACGTACCGATCCGCCGCCAATGGCTGTCGCGGTGGCAATAATAATGACGCCAAATGTATCCATACGACGACGCCCAGCCGCAAGCGCACCGGTCATGGCTTCGGCAGTAATACCAATCAAATATAAAACGTGTAACAGCATGTATTCCCCCTGATTTGCTGGGGGCTAAGGTTAACGACTTGTGCGCTTTGTCACGATTGAGATTTTCTAAGGCGAAGTGATTTTAATAACTACAGCTAATGCGAATTTGCTGAAAATGCGTGTTGATATGCGCTTTGTGTTATGAGCTTCAATAAAAAATGATGAGAAAATATAATTCGAATTGAACAAGGGAGTACCAAAGCGTCGGGAAAAACACGTAGCCTCGCCATTTATTGGCGGGCTACGTATCATATTTCACCAAACTATCACTTTAGGCCATTGGATAGGTTAACACGCCTGTTCGTGTTTCGATCATAACTTGAATGTTGCAGCTAGAAATTAATAGATGTGTATGTACTTTGGTGTGCTGCAAAAATGATATATCTTCCAAATACTACACTCCAGATGCCATCGGGGAAGTTATTCTAAGTAAACTCTGATATGCAGCGGCTTCTATTCTGAAAAATGGCTCCCCTCAGCTATCGCTTCTATGCGTGTAGGCGCATTTACAGCAAAATTTTCAGCATTAAGTGAATCGGGGTGATAGACATGAGCGTAAGAGAAGAAATTCAAGATGGCAGAGGGGCTGGAAATTTAAGAAGCGGGATAATCTACACCGAAGTTTTGGGCTGGATAGATATGGGACATGCTCGAGGAGATGATGTCAGAAAGTTACTCTCGGATATGCACCAAGGCGAGCATTCAGGAAAGAATTATTACGATGTAAAATATACTCAAAGTATGGGAAGAGGAGGGTTCACAATTGGGAAATTCATCAGATGGAGAATTAGAAAAGGGCGCAGCTTATTTGAACGATATAGTATAGCGCTTTCCATGATGATGGCGCTTGCTCATCGTTTTGAAGGTTTACAGTCAAATTTCCCCTTTTATCTTTACACCGACAGCGGTTTCAGTGGTGAGGATTTAGTATCCGATTTGCTGGGGCTCTACCGCGTAGTCTCATATAGTAACCCATTCCCGCTATTGCAACCCGTCAGCAAAGAGGAAGCCCTCAGACGTTGGGATTATTATGGTCCAATCGGCTCTTTTAAAAACACCTCATTCCAACCGATTTTATTTCCCGATCCGATGAAATCAGCTTTAGCTCTTCCTGTAAAAGGTGTTTTACCCTCATTCATGAGAACAGTGATACCTTACAGCGACTTCAGTTCTGGTAACGTTAAAATAGTTTCCAGAGATGGAACGGTCGTTAACTGGTAACAAAGGGAAACATATGAAACAGGCAGTCATACTAGTGCTGATAGTAATAGCTATATGCAGCTCTTATTTCTGGCCTAATATTAAAATGAGACTTGCAGGTAACGCACAATATACAGAGTTTGATAAAGCCAAATATGATTATTACACTCCCCAAGTTTTAAAGAAAATGCCGAGAATATCCCAAGTGTATGACTTTAATTATACGAACATTTCTGGCCCTAAGGCTGATGTATGGAGTGTGACGTTTTATAATACCAGGGATACGTGGAAAATTAGTGAATATCTCTCAATGGTGGGCTATGAAAAACAGGAAAAATGCGATATAGAGGCAGAGTGCTGGCGCCTCAGGGGATCTGATGAAGTACTGACAGTTGTGAATATGAACAGCAGCAACGCTGTTCGGGTTGATATTCTGAAGAGTCTTTATAACGACAAATATATGCCAGATAAATAATTACTCCAATTTTATATCAATCAGCACTTATTGACGGTAGGGATAGCCCGCATTTAGCAGGCTATCCTGTGCTTTACGATAGCATAGGCATGGTACGCAAAATTACTCGATATTCTGAATCTGCTCGCGCATTTGCTCGATCAATACCTTCAGTTCAATCGCGGAATTCGTCACTTCGGCATTGATAGACTTCGATGCCAGAGTGTTCGACTCACGGTTGAATTCCTGCATCATGAAGTCCAGACGACGGCCAACGGCCTCTTTTTTCTTCAGGATGTTGTAGGTTTCTTTGACGTGGGCTTCCAGACGATCTAACTCTTCTGCCACATCGATGCGCTGCGCCATCAGCACCAGCTCTTGCTCAAGGCGGTTATTTTCCAGCTGCACCTGGGCGTCTTCCAGTTTGGCTACCAGACGCTCGCGCTGCCATTGCAGGATTTCCGGCATATGTGCACGCACTTTAGTGACTTCAGTGCTGACGCCTTCCAGGCGCTGCTCGATCAGCGCTTTCAGCGCCTGACCTTCTGTTTCGCGCGCAACAATGAAGTCATCCAGCGTACCATCAAGTGCGGCGAGGATTTCGGCGGCAATGGCGTCCAGATCCTGTTCCTGGGCAGCCATTACGCCTGGCCAGCGCAGGATATCAACCGGGTTGATTTCACCTTCATCGCTTTGCATTTTGACCCAGTTAGCAGCGCTAACGAGCTGTTTAGCGAGCTTTTCATTCAGAATCAGCTCGCCCTGCGCGCTGGCATCAGGCTCAAAACGCAGCGTACATTCGACTTTACCGCGCGTCAGACGCGTGCGGATACGTTCGCGAACAACGGGTTCGAGGCTACGGAACTGCTCCGGCAGGCGAAAATAAGTTTCCAGATAACGCTGGTTTACCGAGCGCATTTCCCAGGTGGCGCTACCCCATTCACCCTTGATTTCACGCCGGGCGTAGGCGGTCATGCTGCGGATCATAGACGTTCCTGTTTTTAAAGATGAGATGGGAGGATTATAGCCATCCACGTCTTGTCAGGATAGGAATAACAATCGGAAGTCCGTATAATGCGCAGCCACATTCGTTTCAAGCCGGAGATTTTATCATGCGTCCAGCAGGTCGTAGTGCCAATCAGGTGCGTCCCGTCACCCTGACCCGTAATTATACAAAACACGCTGAAGGCTCCGTGCTGGTCGAATTTGGTGATACCAAAGTGCTGTGTACCGCCTCTATTGATGAAGGTGTACCGCGTTTTCTGAAAGGCCAGGGCCAGGGCTGGATCACCGCAGAATATGGCATGCTGCCACGCGCCACGCATACCCGTAACGCCCGTGAAGCGGCGAAAGGTAAGCAGGGCGGTCGTACCATGGAAATCCAGCGTCTGATCGCCCGCGCGTTGCGCGCAGCTGTTGACCTGAAGACGCTCGGCGAATTCACGATTACGCTGGACTGCGATGTTATTCAGGCCGATGGCGGTACGCGCACCGCATCCATTACCGGTGCTTGTGTCGCTTTGGCTGACGCACTGAACAAACTGGTGGCGAGCGGTAAACTGAAAGCTAACCCGATGAAAGGGATGGTTGCGGCGGTTTCCGTGGGCATTGTGAACGGTGAAGCGCTCTGTGATCTTGAGTACGTTGAAGACTCTGCCGCAGAAACCGATATGAACGTGGTGATGACTGAAGACGGCCGCATTATTGAGGTACAGGGCACGGCGGAAGGCGAGCCGTTCAGCCATGAAGAACTTCTCACCCTACTGGCATTGGCCCGAGGGGGAATCGAATCCATTGTAGCGACGCAGAAGGCGGCGTTAGAAAATTGATTTTAAAGGCGACTGATGAGTCGCCTTTTTTTTGTCTGTAATAAAGTGAGATGAGGAGCGAATCCATGAAACCGTATCAGCGCCAGTTTATTGAGTTTGCGCTTAACAAGCAGGTACTAAAGTTTGGCGAATTTACGCTGAAATCCGGGCGCAAAAGCCCCTATTTCTTCAACGCCGGGCTGTTTAATACCGGGCGCGACCTGGCACTGTTAGGCCGTTTTTATGCCGAAGCGCTGGTGGATTCCGGTATTGAGTTCGATTTGTTGTTTGGCCCTGCGTACAAAGGTATTCCGATTGCGACCACAACGGCCGTTGCGCTGGCGGAACACCACGATAAAGATTTGCCCTACTGTTTTAACCGTAAAGAGGCGAAGACCCACGGTGAAGGCGGCAATCTGGTCGGTAGCGCACTAGAGGGGCGCGTGATGCTGGTGGATGATGTTATCACCGCAGGTACGGCTATTCGTGAGTCGATGGAAATTATTCAGGCGAATGGCGCCACTCTGGCGGGGGTATTGATTTCTCTCGATCGCCAGGAACGCGGTCGCGGCGAGATTTCCGCTATTCAGGAAGTGGAACGTGATTATGGTTGCAAAGTGATCTCTATTATCACCCTGAAAGACCTGATTGCGTATCTGGAAGAGAAACCGGAGATGGCGGAGCACCTGTCGGCAGTACGAGCCTATCGCGAAGCATACGGCGTATAAGAACTGCCGGATGGCACTGCGCTGATCCGGCCTACGCACTTACCGGGCCTACGGTTTACGTAGGCCGGACAAGACGAAATCGCTACTGCAATTGAGCGGCAACCAACGGCCAGCGGGTGTCAAAATCATCCGTTGGACGGTATTTAAATTCGCTACGTACAAACCGGGACAGCATACCTTCGCAGAAAGCCAGTAACTGGCTGGCCAGCAGCGTTTCATCCACGGTGTAGCCTTCACCTTCACGCATTCTTTTTTCTCGCAGAACCTGGCGCAGCTGCGCTTCAATACGCTCAAAAAGTTGGTTAATGCGACCTTGCAGACGGTCTTGTTCGAACATCAACGCGTGTCCGGTCAGAATTCGCGTCAGGCCAGGATTACGCTCACCAAATCCTAAAATCAGCAGAACGATCAGACGCAGACGCGCGCTGGTGTCCTTTTCATCTTTCAAAATCAAATTGATACGCGTAATCAGACTATCTTCGATAAACTCAATCAGGCTATCGAACATACGGGTCTTGCTGGGGAAATGGCGATACAATGCCGCTTCGGATACGCCAACTGAGGCTGCCAGCTTTGCTGTGGTGATGCGTTGGCTACCATCGCTGGACTCAAGCATCAGTGCCAGAGACTGAAGTATTTCTTCGCGACGATTCCTTTTCGCAGTTTGCTTTTCTACCATGTTACAAAATACCCCTGAAAATAAGCTCTTGCCAGGCAGGCATCCACACAGCGACCGCAAACAACAGTTTGCGGTGTGTTATTGCGTTATTACGCTATGGGATACTTTTCTGCGGGTTACTTGCGCCCGGAATGGCCGAAGCCACCTTCGCCACGATCGGTGGCTTCAAACTCTTCCACCAGATTAAATTCAGCCTGCACTACCGGTACAAATACCATCTGCGCGATACGTTCGCCCGGCTCAATAGTGAAGCTGTCCTGACCACGGTTCCAGACGGACACCATCAGTTGGCCCTGGTAGTCGGAATCAATCAAACCAACCAGATTGCCCAGCACGATACCGTGCTTATGGCCCAGCCCGGAGCGTGGGAGCATCACCGCTGCCAGAGAAGGATCGGCAATGTGGATAGCTAACCCGGTTGGCACCAGCGTTGTTGCGCCCGGCGCCAGTTCTACGGCGTCATCAAGACAAGCACGCAGGTCAAGTCCGGCAGAACCAGAAGTGGCGTACGTTGGGAGCGGAAATTGTTGCCCTACGCGCGGGTCCAGAATCTTAACGTCGATTTTTTTCATCATAACGGGTCACGATCTCGTCGAGTAATAATTGGCCCAGGAGTTCTTTACGCTCAAGCGGTAAGACTTTGTCTCCATCCTGCCAAAAAAGGTGTAATGCGTTGCTATCGCTGTTAAATCCTTGAGTTGACAGCGAAACATCGTTCGCACAGATCACATCAAGGTTTTTGCGGATGCGTTTTTGCCGGGCATATTCTTCCACATTATTTGTTTCGGCGGCAAACCCAACGACAAAAGGACGGTTAGCATCCAGTGCGGCAACACCGGCGATAATGTCCGGATTTTTTACCATTTTTACTGTTAATTCATCACCCTGCGTCGCTTGTTTTTTTATTTTTTCGTGGGCGACAGTTTCAGCGCGATAATCAGCGACTGCAGCGCAGCCGATAAAAATATGCTGTTGTTGAACCGCAGATTGCACAGCGGCTTCCATTTCCAGCGCGGTCATCACATCAACCCGCTGAACAAATGGTGGCGTGGATAATGAAACCGGACCCGATACCAGTGTGACGTTTGCCCCGCGCTTTGCGGCAGCAGCCGCGATCGCAAACCCCATCTTTCCGGAACTGTGGTTGGAAATATAACGCACGGGATCAAGCGGTTCACGCGTCGGACCCGCCGTAATCATGATGTTGAGATGTTGCAGATCGTTGACAGGTGAAAAATGTTCTGCCGCCATATCCACAATCGTTAACGGATCCAGCATACGTCCAGGGCCGATATCACCACATGCCTGGCTACCGCTGTCAGGGCCCCAAATGAGCAAACCGCGTGAGGCAAGAATACCCAGATTGTGCTGGGTCGCGGCAGCGCGATACATCTGCTGGTTCATGGCTGGCAGTACAGCAACAGGAGCAGGCGTTGCCAGACAAATCGTTGACACCAGGTCGTTGGCCATACCTGCGGCAACACGAGCAATCAGGTCTGCTGTAGCGGGCGCCAGGATGACCAAATCGGCCCATTTTCCCAACTCAATGTGGCCCATCGCGGCTTCGGCTGCGGGGTCAAGCAGGCTGTCGGAAACGGGATAACCTGAAACCGCCTGTAAACTCAGGGGAGTAATAAATGCTTTTGCCGCTTCGGTCATCGCCACGCGGACGTCAGCGCCGCGTTCCCGTAAACGACGCACCAGCTCAGGGGTTTTGTACGCAGCAATACCGCCACTGACGCCAAGTACGATTTTTTTACCGGCCAGGCTCATCATGATCTTTCCTGTTGGGTTTCACCAGAAGGCGGATATTTTATCACAATCCGCAATTTGTCGTGCTTTTGACCGTACTCCACTTTGCGAGGCGCTACGAAGAAGTGAAAACAGCGCGTCGATTCACCGTCGGTGTTATGCCACTATGCGGACGCGAGAGGAGAGAGAAGCATGGAAAATACAGGAAGTATGATGCCCCGGGAAAAGCTGTTGGCACAGGGGGCCAGTTCTCTGACCGATGTTGAGCTTCTGGCTCTTTTTTTACGTACCGGCATTCAGGGTAAAGATGTGCTTACGCTGGCGAAAGAGATGCTTCAGCATTTTGAGTCGCTGTATGGCCTGTTGTCTGCTGATTACATGGATTTTAGCTATGTTCAGGGAATCGGTATCGCGAAGTACGCACAGTTGAAGGGTATTGCGGAGCTGGCAAGACGCTACTACAACGTGCGAGTGATAGAGGAGCGTGCTCTACTTAGTCCGGAAATGGCGCGTGAATTTCTGCAAAGCCAGCTCTCGCAAGAGGAACGCGAGATCTTTCTGGTGATCTTTATGGATTCTCAACATCGCGTGATTAAACACAGCAAACTTTTTTCCGGTACGCTTAGCCATGTCGAGGTGCATCCGAGAGAAATTGTCCGGGAAGCGATAAAAATGAATGCTTCTGCGGTGATCCTTGCGCATAATCACCCTTCGGGGTGTGCAGAGCCGAGTAAAGCAGATAAACTCATCACCGAGCGTGTTGTGAAATGCTGTCAGTTCATGGATATCCGGGTGCTTGATCATCTGGTCATTGGGCGCGGAGAGTACGTTTCTTTTGCGGAACGCGGTTGGATTTAACGCACTTTACGCGATCCATCGGGATCTTTGTCTGTTCGGGACTTGAGCACATCGCTGACTCAGCGTATACTACGCCACCTTTGAGAATCTCGGGTTTGGCATTTGGGCCTGGCAATCGAGAGTTCGCAAATACGCAAAATCATTCTTGTTGCGTCCAATGACGAGGCAACATTGAAAGATTAAGTGTATTGAACTGCGATAACCGGGCTGAGAAGCCTGACGAGGCGCCAATACCCCATACGAAGCTCGAGCTAATTTGATTTTTGGAGAATAGACATGTCCCGAGTCTGCCAAGTTACTGGCAAGCGTCCGGTGACCGGTAACAACCGTTCCCACGCACTGAACGCGACTAAACGCCGTTTCCTGCCTAACCTGCACTCTCACCGTTTTTGGGTTGAGAGCGAGAAGCGTTTTGTCACCCTGCGTGTATCTGCTAAAGGTATGCGTGTTATTGATAAGAAAGGCATCGAAACAGTTCTGTCTGAACTGCGTGCCCGTGGCGAAAAGTACTAAGTACTAAGAGGAAATAAATCATGGCTAAAGGTATTCGTGAGAAAATCAAGCTGGTTTCTTCTGCTGGTACTGGTCACTTCTATACCACTACGAAGAACAAACGTACTAAGCCGGAAAAACTGGAACTGAAAAAGTTCGATCCAGTTGTTCGTCAGCACGTTTTATACAAAGAAGCGAAAATCAAATAATTTTCGTTTTGATGTAAAGAAAAACCCTGCCTCGGCGGGGTTTTTTGTTTTCTGGCCGTCCCCATATTAATGAGACCTGACATACCGCCGGAGATACTATGCCTGAATTACCTGAAGTCGAAACCAGCCGCCGTGGTATTGAGCCGCATCTGGTGGGGGCAGCGATTATGCACGCGACGGTGCGTAACGGTCGTTTGCGTTGGCCAGTATCTGAGGAAATCTATCGTCTGAGTGATCAACCTGTCCTCAGCGTACAGCGGCGGGCGAAATACCTGCTGCTGGAACTGGCGGATGGCTGGATAATCATTCATCTGGGGATGTCGGGTAGCTTGCGTATTCTTCCTGAAGAGCTTCCGGCAGACAAGCACGACCACGTTGACTTAGTGATGAGCAACGGCAAAGTTCTGCGTTATACCGATCCCCGTCGCTTTGGCGCCTGGCTGTGGACTAAAGAGCTGGATGGACATAATGTCCTCGCCCATCTTGGCCCTGAGCCGCTGAGCGATGATTTCAACGCTGGTTATCTACAGCAGAAATGTGCGAAGAAGAAAACGGCGATTAAACCCTGGCTGATGGATAACAAGCTGGTGGTGGGTGTGGGTAATATCTACGCCAGCGAGTCGCTATATGCGGCTGGGATTCATCCTGACCGCCAGGCGTCATCATTGTCGAAAGATGAGTGTGAATTGCTGGTACGCGTTATCAAGGCGGTGTTGCTGCGCTCTATCGAGCAGGGCGGAACGACGCTGAAGGACTTTCTGCAAAGTGACGGTAAGCCTGGCTATTTTGCCCAGGAGCTGCAGGTCTATGGTAGAGAAGGTGAACCTTGCCGCGCGTGTGGTACACCTATTGTTGCGACAAAACACGCCCAGCGTACAACGTTCTATTGCCGTCGCTGTCAGAAATAGTTTCATAGCTGGCCGGATGCTGCATCCGGCCAGGTGCATTACTTCAGTTTACTCATTAACGCCTGATGGACGTTTTCCGGCAAAAAGTGCGTCACGTCACCCTGGTGGCGGGCAACTTCTTTCACCAGTGACGATGAGATAAATGACCACTCTTTAGATGGCATCAGAAAAACGCTTTCAAGCTGTGGCATGAGGTGGCGGTTCATATGGGCCAGCTGCATTTCATATTCAAAATCGGCTACCGCGCGCAGTCCACGGATCAGAATATTAGCCTGATTATCACGGGCAAAGTTTGCCATCAGATCGCTGAATCCCAGCACTTCCACATTACCCAGGTGCGCCGTTGCCTGTTGCGCCAGCTCAACACGCTCTTCCAGAGTAAACATTGGCTTTTTACTGGGACTTGCGGCTATCGCCAGAATCACGTGATCAAACATGCTTGTCGCACGCGTCACGATATCGAGGTGGCCGTTAGTAATAGGATCAAAGGTTCCTGGATAAATCGCCCGTTTTTGCATGACTTGCCTCAATGCGTTTTGGGTGGCAGGTAAGGTTCCAGCAGTTGCAGCAGACGCTGTAGCGCGCCCTGATTTTGATACAGAACTTCAACTGCGTGACGGCCATAAAAATTACGATAATCTGCATCGGTCAGTAAAGAAGAGACCTCTTTCACCAGCGTAGTTGCGTCGGTGACGGTGATCAATCCGCTTGCCTGTTCGAGACGGGCGCAAATATCTTTAAAATTAAACGTATGTGGTCCCATCAACACCGGAATAGCATGCGCAGCCGCTTCCAGCGGGTTGTGTCCCCCACGTTCAACCAGTGAACCGCCGACAAAAGCAAGGTCGGCAATGCCATACAGCAACATCAGCTCACCCATGGTATCGCCGATCACAACCTGAGTACCTGATGACGGAACTTCACCTGAAGAACGAGTGGTATAGCTTAGCCCAGCCTGGCGTACGAGGTTAATGGCATCCGGGAACCGTTCTGGATGTCTGGGAACCAAAATCAGCAAGAGATTGGGGAACTGATTTAATAATGCCTGATGGGCGGCAATGATGATGCTTTCTTCGCCGTCGTGGGTGCTTGTTGCAATCCATACCGGGCGGTGAGGCGCCCATTGACGACGTAATGTCACCGCTTTTGCGGCCAGTTGTGGCGTGACGGATATATCAAACTTCAGGCTGCCGGTAACGGTGACCTGATTGCTTCTGGCGCCAAGCGTAATAAAACGTGCGCCATCTTCTTCGTTTTGTGCGGCAATCAACGTAATTCGACGCAGTAGTCGGCCAACAAATTTACCTAACTTCGCATAACCAGCGGCTGAACGAGCAGAAAGACGTGCGTTAGCAATGACCAGAGGGATGTGGCGCTTATGGAGTGCCGCGATCAGATTTGGCCACAGCTCGGTTTCCATAATTAACACCAGTTTGGGGTCAACTTTATTCAGAAAACGGTTCAGGGCATCCGGTAAATCGTAAGGCAGATAAATATGCTGAACGTCAGTGCCAAAAGCAGATTGTACCCGCTCAGAACCGGTTGGCGTCATGGTGGTGACCGTGATCGGCAAGTCGGGATAACGATGTCGCAGAGCGCGAACTAATGGGATTGCAGCCAGCGTTTCGCCCACAGAAACCGAATGAAGCATGATGCCGCCGGGTTTTAGCGGGCGGCGATAAAAGCCGTAACGTTCGCCCCAGCGTTTACGGTAGGCCGGAGCCTTACGTCCGCGCACCCAAAGCCGTATCCAGATCAAAGGCTGAATAAGATAGAGCAATGTGGTGTAAAGCAACTCAAGCATGGGCGTTAGCTGGCTAATGGATGTGCTGTGGATTCTATGTATTTACCCGGTGCTTTGCTATTACTTTTGCCATTCAGGGACCAATTAGACGCTAAAGTGGTCAATCTGACGTGTGATAGACCATTAAGTTACATTCTGGCGTAACTCTTTGAAATTAAAGTCAGGGGCTAGAGAGGATAACAAAATTGGTTTTAAAGTTGACATTAATTTGCGCTAAGGAATTGATTGGAAAGACGAAAAGAAAAATGTGCTTAACTTTTATTCGTATCGGATTGCCGCTAAAGAAGTGGTACACTAGCGCGCAAAATTTAAGTGCGATATCAGTAATCAGGCAACTGTTGAGCCTGGGGCGGTAGCGTGCTTTTTTTTGCTTAACGGTATCGGACACTCTCAACAAAAGAGCCGCTTGTGGAAAAGTTATTCAGAAATATCCTGGTCATTAAAATGCGTTTTCATGGAGATATGCTACTGACAACCCCCGTCATCAGTACATTAAAACGTAACTATCCTGATGCCAAAATCGATGTGCTCCTTTACGAAGACACAAAGCCGATTTTATCTGAAAATCCGGAAATTAATGCGCTATATGGAATCAGTAAGAAAAACACCACGACAAAAAATAAAATCGCTAATTTCATTTCATTAATAAAAAAATTACGCCAAAACCAATATGATTTAGTAATCAACTTGACCGATCAGTGGCTGGTTGCACTATTGGTCCGTTTTTTGTCCGCTGATACAAAACTTTCCCCTGATTTCCTGCACCGTCAGAAGCCTTTCTGGCAGAAGAGCTTTACGCATCTTGTGCCGATTACTGGCGACCATATCGTCGAGCGTAACCTGTCGATTCTGAATCCACTTGGGCTTAAAACACTCAATCACGAACTGTCCATGCACTACGCTCCTTCCCATTGGAAAAATATCCATAAACAGCTAAAACAGCTCAACGTGGGTGAGCGCTATGTGGTTATTCAGCCAACCGCACGTCAGATCTTTAAATGCTGGGATAACGAGAAATTTTGCGAGGTTATTGATGCCTTACAGGAACAAGGTTATCCGGTTGTGCTGACCTCTGGACCTGGGAAGGAAGACCAGGAATGTATCCATGATATTGCTGAGGGATGCAAATTATCTCCCGTCACCGCGCTTGCGGGTAAAACGACGTTTCCTGAATTGGCTGCTCTCATTGATCATGCGGCGTTGTTTATCGGTGTTGACTCCGCGCCTATGCATATTTCCGCAGCGGTGAAGACCCCTATCATTTGTTTGTTTGGCGCGACGGATCATATCGCGTGGCGACCATGGGCGGAAAATGTCACGTTGCTTTGGGCTGGAAACTATCAGCCAGTACCGCCAAGAGAGCGGCTGGACCGTAGTTATAAATATCCGTCAGTGATCCCTGCGGAAGATGTCATTAACGCCGCCTGGCAAGTGCTCAATGGCGCCGCGCCAGAAGTTGAGGTGAATGCACAATGATTGTTGCCCTCTGTCTGTACAAATATTTTCCCTATGGTGGGCTACAGCGTGACTTTATGCGTATCGCTAAAACGATCGCGGCGCGCGGGCATCATGTCCGGGTCTATACACGAGCCTGGCAAGGGGAGCGTCCGGCGGAATTTGAGTGCGTTGATGTCCCGGTTACCGCACATTCCAACCATGGACGAGATAAACAGTATCAGACGTGGGTTCAGCAGCATTTAACTCAGTACCCGGCAGACCGCGTCCTGGGTTTTAACAAAATGCCGGGGCTGGATTATTACTACGCAGCGGATGTGTGTTATGCGGCGAAGGTAGCGAAAGAAAAGGGGTTCTTGTATCGCTTAACGGCGCGATACCGTCACTACGCAGCCTTTGAGCAAGCTGTCTTTAAACCAGGGGTGAAGACAAAGTTGCTGATGCTGACTACAAAACAAATTCTTGATTTTAAAATGTATTATCATACGGAAGACAATCGCTTTCAGCTTCTTCCGCCCGGCATCTATCCCGATAGAAAATACAGTAGTCAGGCCCCCGGTAGCCGTGAACGCTACCGTGAAGCCAACGGCATCACTCCGGATCACTTCTTATTGTTGCAGGTTGGTTCTGATTTTTCACGAAAAGGGGTCGGCCGCTCAATTGCCGCTGTCGCCGCACTGCCTGAGGCTATCCGTCGTCAAACCCAGCTCTTTGTTGTTGGTCAGGATAAACCTCGCGCATTCGCTGCGCAGGCAGAAAGAATGGGTGTGAAAGAGAACGTCCATTTCTTTGCTGGGCGTGATGATGTTGCACATCTGATGGCGGCCGCGGACGTGTTATTACATCCGGCGAAGCAGGAAGCTGCGGGAATTGTACTGGTTGAAGCTATCGCGGCGGGTTTGCCTGTGCTCGTGACGGAGGTCTGCGGGTACGCACCTCACGTAGCGGCGGCAGGATGCGGTGTTGTATTGAGTGAGCCTTTTGAGCAACATGTGCTTGATGACGATTTGCATAAGGTCCTGGCGGATAGTTCTCTTCGTGAAAAGTGGGCGAAAAATGCGCGGCATTATGCGGATACGCAGGATCTTTATAGTTTGCCAGAACATGTAGCGGATATTATTACAGGTGAATTGCATGGTTGAGTTAAATGAACCCTTTGCCACATTGTGGAAGGGAAAAGACCCATTCATCGAGGTTAGAAAGCTTCAGGGTGAGGTCTTTCGGGAACTAGAAACCCGTCGCACACTTCGTTTTAGCGTTGCTGATAAGAGCTATTTTTTGAAGTGGCACAGAGGTACCACTTATAAAGAAGTCATTAAAAATCTACTGTCACTTCGTATGCCGGTACTGGGTGCTGACCGTGAGTGGAATGCCATACACCGTTTAGCCTCCTTAGGCGTTGATACGATGCAAGGCGTTGCATTTGGCGAAACTGGTTGGAATCCGGTAAAGAAAACCTCTTTTATCATTACCGAAGATTTAACGCCAACTATTAGCCTGGAAGATTATTGTGCGAATTGGTGTGTTGAACCCCCGCATCCGCACGTAAAAAGAATGCTGATTCAACGTGTAGCCGATATGGTTCGCGCGATGCATCTTGGCGGTGTTAACCATCGTGATTGTTATATTTGCCATTTCTTACTTCATCTTCCATTTGATGATAAAAATGAAGATAGTCTAAAAATTTCGGTGATCGATCTGCATCGGGCACAAATTAGAAATAAAGTGCCTTTACGTTGGCGTAATAAGGATCTTACCGGGCTTTATTTTTCATCCGACAATATTGGATTGACGACCAGAGATTATTATAGATTTTTAAAAGTATATTTCAATCGTAGCCTGAAAGATATTATTAAGAACGAGAGTGTGTTCATTGAACAGGTTGAAGGAAAAGCCAAAGTTATTCGCGAAAGAACAATTCGCAAATCATTGTGATTTTAGCTGTAAAAAATATTATGTAAATGGAATTTGTATTTCATGGAATGAACTCATACTATGTCTCTTCTTGCATTTTTTATTTATAAATATTTGCCGGGTTTTGTTTCAATAGGGTTTATATGAATTCAAATACACAAACGCAAGCCTCACGTAAAGATATTGCAGTTTATTTGTTGTTAATTTCATTTTGTGTTCTATGTTTTGTCTGGCCTATCCAGAACTCAATTTTACCAACTAATAGAAATCTCTTTATATACTTAAGTACGGCATTAGTGCTATATTTTTACGTCCGTAAAAAATATGTATCTATTGAGCTTAGTCGACTGGCGAAATATGCTGTCGCTTTAACTCTTATTTTTCTCGTATTTACACTGGTCAATGGGTTATTTGTTGCGGTTGATGTGGGGAAAATGCTGCGCAGCTGGCAGGGGCAGTACCTGCGTGCAGGGCTATTATTCTTTGTTGGACTCTTTTTGTATCCAATCTGTAAGTATCATTTTAAAAATATAACGGCCAATAAGGTATTGTCTTTAGTTGTTCTGTGTTCGCTAGGGGTGATATTTATTCACCTGCTGCAGAATATCTATTTTTATATCAAGACAGGAACGATACTCTGGGGTGAGACGTGGATTGTGCCATCTCGCACCGAGATGAGCTTCCAGATAAACATGGTTTCGGGAATTTTACTGGCGGAACTTGCCTGTCGACTGTTTCTGGGCCGTAAGTATCTAATTTTCAGCAACAAACTGATGGTTGCCTTTATTTTGCTGTGCTTCATCTGTTCAGCATTAGCGAAGACCCGCTGGGGGACTATTGGTCTGATTGGTAGTACGATTTCTATCTGCGTATTTATTGCCTTAAAAGCGATTAGCCGAAAGAACTTGCCGAAGCTCTGCCTGGCTGCACTGGTCGTTGCGATAGTAGTGGGTATTATAGGCTACACTTCCTGGCATCAGGACTCTCGCTGGAAAAGCCTAAGCATGGATATGGTTGCTGGTTGGGATCTGGGTATGCACAGTCGTTGCTATAACGGTTTTGATGGCCCGTTGATGCAGGACAGCACTGGACGCATCATGGATGACTCGAATAGTTGTCGAGCATCGTTCTTCCGTCAGGGGAGCGAACTGATCGCTGAATATCCGTTTGGTGCGGGTCCGCGAAAAGATGCATTCTTAATGCTTCTGCAGGAAAAATATCACGACCCTGTTATTCAGCAATCTAACAGCCATTACGGGTTGATTGATGTCGCGCTTCAGAACGGTGTCTTTGGGCTTATCAACTGGCTGGCATTTGTCATGTTGATGATTCTTATTGGCTGGCGTGCATTCTCTCGTGATTTAATTATTCCGGGTCTGTATTTGTCTCTTCTCACGGTGAGCTTCTTGTTCCGTAGTGGTGTAGATAATATGATGCGTGATCACTACCTTGAGCAAAACCTTGCGTTATCAGGTTTAATGCTGGGTCTGATCTTTACGAGTAATAAAATATTACGGGCTAAAAAATGAAAGTTTTAATTATTCGTAGAGATAATATTGGCGACTTGATACTGACAACGCCGCTGATCTCGACTATTGCAAAAGACATGAATTGTAAAGTTGATTTGTTGGTTAACACTTACAATCAATCGATTATCGAAAATAATCCTCATGTAGGTAAAGTTTTCTTATACAGCAAGCTGCACCACCGTTCTAAAGGCACATCTAGCCTTAAGGTATTGTTTCAGCGCCTGAAGACGATTATCGATCTGCGCCGTGCTAAATATGATGTCGCGATTATTGCCAAAGAGCATTGGGATAAACGACCTTTACAGTGGGCAAAATTAGCAGGTGCTAAAAGAATTATCGCTATTGGTAATGACTGTCCGGACATTGTCACCGATGCCATTCCTGAAACTCAGGAGCAGCTTCATCTGGTCAATTTATTGGATAGATTAACGGGACCGCTAGGCTGTACTTCTAAACCAGGTCCGCTGGAGCTGTATGTCACACCACAAGAACTGGCTGATATAAAAGCAAAGATAGAATTTCCACAGGATAATTTACCTGTTTATGGGTTGCAGATAAGTTCCCGAAGAGAAGAACAGCAATGGCAAAAAGAAAAGTTTGTTGAGCTTGCGCATAAACTTGCAGCCATACAGGCGTGCCATATTATGTTATTCTGGTCTCCAGGAAAATCAGATAATAAGTTACATCCCGGTGATGATGATAAGGCTGATTTTATCCGCGCGCAATGTGCCGATCTGCCGATTATTCCAGTAAGAACGAATAGCGTTCGTGAGCTGATGGCTGGTATGTCACTATGCGATCAGATCGTGACCAGCGACGGTGGTGCCTTGCATATTGCTGCTGGGGTGCGCAAACCAGTGGTGGCGCTGTTCGGCAACAAGGCTGCATGGCTATGGACGCCATGGGGTGTGCCGTACGAAATGCTGCAAGGAAAAGATTATGATGCTCGCAATATTAGCGTCGATGATGTATTTACGCGGTTTGTAAGTCTGCAGGAGCAAGTGCGTAAAAATACGGCAATGGATGAAGCGTAAGTTTACTTATTGCTATAGATAAGTTGATATATTGATCTCTATCTGGCGATAGATTAAATAGGTTTTATTTAATGATTAGAGCATTGAGAAAAAAAATCCAGCTATTACTGGTTAATCTTTTTTTAATGATATATACCCGTAAGAAAGATTTTTCTTTTAGTCAGCAAGAATTTGAAAATCAGGATAAAAATCAGCTGAAGAATATCCTGATTTATTCTTCAACGGCGCTGGGTGATTTCATGATGAACTCTCCAGCAATTCATGCGCTCCGCCAGACATATCCTTCAGCGACAATCACCCTGATTTGCCACAAAAAGATGTATGACTTCCTCAAAGGGGGGAGTGACTGGGACGAACTTATCTCATGGGATAACAAACTCACTACCCTCCCTGCATTGGTTAAAGAGATCAAAAAACGTGGAACGCCAGACCTGACGGTGATTCTTCACTCACATACACCTTACGATTTCCTTAGCGCCATCATTGCCGGCACAAAGTATGTCTTTGTGGATAACGATAAGCAGGACATTCCACTCGTAAGTAAATGGGCAACCAACAGAATCAGTAAATTCGTTGGGCATACTATTCAGCGAAAGCTGGAGCTCATCATGCCTTTGCTGAATGAAAAGCCTGACAACAGTATGCACCTGCCGTTTCCTGTCGAACGTATGGTGAGCGAGGAAGATTCAAAACTGCGCTGGATTGGTTTTCAAATGGGAGCATCATCCTTTAAGAAATGCTGGCCTGTTGAGCGATTTGTCACTTTCGCAAACCAACTTTTTGCCCATGATGATGTGCGTGTCGTCCTGATTGGCGCGCCGAATGAAGTGCCTCTACAGGACGAATTTTTGCAAAAGCTGGATAGCCGCTTTCATGACCGCGTAAAACCACTTATCGGTAAAACGACGCTTAAAGGGCTGATTCAGGAAGTGAAGAATATGGACCTGCTGGTAACATCTGATACAGGACCTATGCACCTTGCCGTGGCAATGCGGGTTCCGACGGTGAGTATGTATGTGATTACCTCCCCCTATCTTTATGGCCCCTATCAGGACCCTCAATTGCACAAGGTGGTTTACAAAGCCTATACGACGCTGGATGAAATTAAGTATCGTTCAGCGCTAGAGAAGGTGAGTTGTGAAGAGATCATGGCGCATGTAAAACCATTCCTGCAGTAAGCTTACCGATGCTCTGCATGTTCTGATAAGCGTGCAGAGCACCCGTCCCGAGTCGGGGGTTTATATGTCGGACGGTAGGTGTGTCAGTACTTGCTGAGCGGTGAGTAACGACAGTTTTCCTTCCGGAGCAATGCACGTTAACTGGTTCTTACCGTATCCACCAATGAGCCCAGGGTCGGTGGGACCATACAGCGTAACGTTTGGGCGATTGAGTGCGGCGGTCAGGTGACTAAGGCCTGTATCAACCGAAACTACAAATTCAGCACCGGCGAGGATACGCGCAATTTCCTCAAGACTCATCCTTGGCAATACATCGACATTATCAAATCCTTCCGCAATTCTTCTTGCTCTTTCCTCTTCATGCGCTGCTCCCCAGGGAAGCTTAATGCGAATCCCTGTCTTTGGTATCAGCGTAATAAGGTCCCGCCAGTGCGCTTCTGTCCAATGCTTATCATCTCGCGTGGTCGCATGTAAAAATACGGCGTAGGGCTGCGAATTAGACGTTTGCTGTTTTACAAAATGCTGCGCAATAGCGTAATCACCCTGTAACTGCGGTTTAGCATACCCCAGACTTTTGGCGAACAGTTCACGGGTACGTTCTACCGCATGCTGCTGTTTGGCTATGTGATGTTTTCGATCATAAAACAGACTCGCCAGCGGTTCTCGGGCTGTGCTCCAGTCCATACCGTGCTTGATGCCACGTGCCAGACGTGTCACCAACGCCGCGCTTTTAACCAAACCCTGCGCATCAATTATCGCGTCATACTGCTGTAAACGCACCGCATCGCGAAACGCTTTACGCTCGGCTTTAATCGGCGCTGAAAACCAGGCTTTACGCCAGCGACGGATCGCCACTGGGATAACCCGGCCAACGGCTGAATGCCAGGAGGGGATTTGAGCGAACCCTTCTTCCACCACCCAATCAAATTGAATACCCGGAATAGCCTGCTGCGCATCGGTTAATGCGGGCAACGTATGCAGTACATCGCCCATAGACGACGTTTTAACGATCAGGACCCGCATCCGTCAGGCTTCCTCTTGTAACAACAGGTCGTTGAGTTCTTCCAGCACGCGCTGCGGCGTGATGTCAATCAGGCTCTGGTGATAGCCTTCTGCCGCATCGCCCTTACGCACTTTGTGATACCCCGTAATCAGGCGAATAACACGTGCCTTGTGGGAAAGCGGAGGCGTAAAATCTGGGCTACTTGGACCATACAATGCGACCAGTGGACGGTTCAGCGCCGCGGCCACGTGCATTAATCCAGAATCGTTGGTGACCACCGCTTTGCAGGCGGCGAGCAGAATGACGGCCTGCTCCAGCTGTGTTTCGCCTGCCAGATTACGGCACCAGGCTTGCTGTTCAGTGCTCAGCGTTGCCAGGATCTCATTGCCGGCTTCATGGTCTTTTGCTGAGCCAAACAGCACAATCTGATGGCCTTCATCGATTAGCTGCTTCGCCAGCTCTGCGTAGTGGTAATGTGGCCAGCGTTTCGCCGGACCAAATTCCGCACCCGGGCAAAAGCCGATGATGGGACGTTCGGCTGAAAGGGAGAACTGACTACAGGTCAGGGACTTTTCACCCTCGCTAACCTGCAACTGCGGCCATAGCAGAGGCTGCGGCAAATCTTTGGCCGTCAGCATCACGCCTTTATCATAAGCCAGAGCCACATAGCGCTCGACCATCAGCGGCCATGCGTCTTTATCCAGCACGCGCGCATCGTTTAGCAGGCCGTAGCGCATCTCGCCACGCCAACCGGTACGATGGGGTATACCCGCAAAGAACGGCACCAGAGCGGATTTAAACGAGTTAGGCAGCACATAAGCGCGGTCATAGCGCTTCTCACGCAGGCTGTGACCGAGTTTACGGCGCTCGCCGATCTCCAGCGCGCCGTGCCCCAGCGGCATGGCGATAGCTTCATTAACTTCAGGCATGCGCGACAATAACGGACGGCACCATGCAGGTGCCATCACGTCGATTATCGCCTGGGGATAGCGCGCCTTGAGCGTGCGATAGAGACTTTGCGACATCATCATGTCGCCCACCCAAGACGGGCCAACCACCAAAATTTTCATACTTACGCGTCGCGGTTCAGCCAGGCCATATATTCCGTGACGCCTTCGGCGACGGTTTTAAACGGCTTGTCATATCCCGCTGCGCGAAGGTTCGTCAGATCTGCCTGAGTAAATGCCTGGTAGCGGCCTTTCAGTTTTTCCGGGAATGGAATGTACTCAATGCTGCCTTTTTTGTGGTACGCCAGCGTAGCATCGGCAACGGCCTGGAAAGATTCCGCACGGCCTGTACCGAGGTTAAAGATGCCTGAAACCCCGTTTTCCAGGAACCACAGGTTTACCGCAGCCACGTCGCCTACGTAAACGAAATCACGTTTGAAGTTTTCACTGCCTTCGAACAGTTTTGGTGTTTCGCCATTGTTAAGCTGGGTGTTGAGGTGGAAAGCGACGCTTGCCATGCTGCCTTTGTGGCCTTCACGCGGTCCGTAGACGTTGAAATAGCGGAAGCCAACAATCTGAGAATTGGCTTCTGGCAGGATCTGACGCACGTACTCGTCGAACAGGAATTTTGAGTAACCGTAGACGTTCAGCGGTTTCTCATATTCACGGGATTCGATGAAATCAGAAGTGCGACCGCCGTAGGTGGCGGCAGAGGACGCGTACAGGAACGGGATTTCACGCTCCAGGCAGTAGTGCAGCAGCTCTTTGGAGTATTGATAGTTGTTATCCATCATATACTTGCCGTCCCACTCGGTGGTGGAAGAGCATGCGCCTTCGTGGAAGATCGCTTCGATATCGCCGAAATCTTCCCCGGCCATAATCTGGATCAGGAAGTCTTCCTTGTCCATGTAGTCAGCAATATTCAGATCCACCAGGTTAACAAACTTGGTGCCGTCTTTCAGGTTGTCCACCACCAGGATGTCGGTGATACCTTTATCATTCAGGGACTTAACGATGTTGCTGCCGATAAAGCCCGCGCCGCCGGTAACGATGATCATAAATGTAACCTTTGAATTATGGAGTCAGAGACAATCTCAGACACGAATACTTCTATCATATCACTACATGGCTTAGGCTTCAGCCATTCACCGATAAGCCGTGCGGGTACACGTGATTTATGCTTCATTTTGAAGAAGTGATGATGCGTCATCTCGTATCAACGTATAGCTTTGGGTAATATGTGCTGAAATTTGCCCAGTCTGGAGAATTGAAATGCGTGGGGATTTT
The DNA here is from genome assembly GCF_030332665.1 of Citrobacter sp. Cpo090. Lineage (NCBI taxonomy): Bacteria > Pseudomonadati > Pseudomonadota > Gammaproteobacteria > Enterobacterales > Enterobacteriaceae > Citrobacter > Citrobacter sp. Cpo090. The sequence goes on from NZ_JAOWHK010000030.1 coordinate 171,145, forward strand.
TACAAACAGTTAACGAACGATCTCGAAACCGCACGTGCGGAAGGATTGTTTAAAGAAGAACGCATTATTACATCTGCCCAGCAGGCGGATATTACCGTGGCGGACGGAAGCCACGTTATTAACTTTTGTGCGAACAACTATCTGGGGCTGGCTAACCACCCGGAACTGATTGCAGCGGCAAAAGCGGGTATGGATTCTCACGGATTTGGTATGGCTTCGGTTCGCTTTATTTGCGGTACCCAGGACAGCCATAAGCAACTGGAGCAAAAACTGGCGGCATTCCTCGGTATGGAAGATGCCATCCTTTACTCTTCCTGCTTCGACGCCAACGGCGGCCTGTTTGAAACGCTGCTGGGCGCAGAAGACGCAATTATTTCCGATGCCCTGAACCACGCTTCTATCATTGATGGCGTGCGCCTGTGTAAAGCAAAACGTTTCCGTTACGCCAACAACGATATGGTGGAGCTGGAAGCTCGCCTGAAAGAAGCGCGTGAAGCGGGCGCTCGTCATATCCTGATCGCCACCGATGGCGTGTTCTCTATGGATGGTGTGATCGCTAACCTGAAAGGCGTTTGCGATCTGGCGGATAAATACGACGCGCTGGTCATGGTTGATGATTCCCATGCCGTCGGTTTTGTCGGCGAAAATGGTCGTGGCTCCCATGAATACTGTGACGTGATGGGTCGCGTGGACATCATCACCGGTACGCTGGGTAAAGCACTCGGCGGCGCATCCGGTGGTTACACCGCAGCGCGCAAAGAAGTTGTTGAGTGGCTGCGTCAGCGTTCCCGTCCTTATTTGTTCTCCAACTCACTGGCGCCGGCGATTGTTGCGGCCTCCATTAAAGTGCTGGAAATGGTTGAAGCTGGCAGCGACCTGCGCGATCGCCTGTGGGCGAATGCACGTCAGTTCCGCGAGCAAATGTCTGCCGCAGGCTTTACGTTAGCTGGTGCGGATCACGCGATCATCCCGGTCATGCTGGGTGATGCAGTAGTGGCACAGGCGTTCGCCCGCGAGCTGCAAAAAGAGGGGATTTACGTTACCGGATTCTTCTATCCGGTGGTTCCAAAAGGCCAGGCGCGTATCCGTACCCAGATGTCTGCGGCGCATACCCCTGAGCAGATTACGCGTGCTGTTGAGGCGTTCACACGCATTGGTAAACAACTGGGCGTTATTGCCTGAGGATGTGAAATGAAAGCGTTATCCAAACTGAAAGCGGAAGAGGGCATTTGGATGACCGACGTTCCTGAACCGGAAGTCGGTCATAACGATTTGCTGATTAAAATCCGTAAAACAGCCATCTGCGGGACTGACGTTCACATTTATAACTGGGATGAATGGTCGCAAAAAACCATCCCGGTACCGATGGTCGTTGGGCATGAATATGTCGGCGAAGTTGTTGGCATCGGCCAGGAAGTTAAAGGCTTTAAAATCGGCGATCGCGTTTCAGGCGAAGGTCATATCACCTGCGGGCATTGCCGTAACTGCCGCGGTGGACGTACTCACCTGTGCCGCAATACGACCGGTGTTGGTGTAAATCGTCCGGGCTGCTTTGCGGAGTACCTGGTGATCCCGGCATTTAACGCATTTAAAATCCCGGACAATATCTCCGACGACCTGGCGTCTATCTTCGATCCGTTCGGTAATGCAGTGCACACGGCGCTGTCGTTTGATCTGGTTGGGGAAGATGTACTGGTTTCCGGTGCGGGTCCAATCGGTATTATGGCGGCAGCGGTCGCGAAGCATGTTGGCGCACGCCACGTAGTGATCACCGACGTTAATGAGTATCGCCTTGAGCTGGCGCGTAAAATGGGTATCACCCGCGCGGTCAACGTGTCGAAAGAGAATCTGACCGACGTGATGGCTGAACTGGGTATGACCGAAGGGTTTGATGTGGGCCTGGAGATGTCCGGGGCGCCGCCAGCGTTTCGCGCCATGCTGGACACCATGAACCACGGTGGTCGTATTGCTATGCTGGGTATTCCGCCATCTGATATGTCCATCGACTGGACGAAAGTTATCTTTAAGGGGCTGTTTATTAAAGGTATCTACGGTCGTGAGATGTTTGAAACCTGGTACAAAATGGCTGCACTGATCCAGTCTGGACTGGATTTGTCGCCGATAATCACCCATCGATTCTCCATCGATGAATTCCAGCAGGGCTTTGACGCGATGCGTTCAGGCCAGTCAGGGAAAGTGATCCTGAGCTGGGATTAGTATTAAGCCGGTAAGAATGAATAGCCAGATATGATTAATATCTGGCTATTTTTTACTTGCCGCGAATTTTTCGTGAAAGTCGGCGAAGCTTTTCTTTCAATAAAATCAGGTTATAAACGAAGCCACGACCCTGAATATCGATATTGTATTTATTCCGGAGCGTGAGGATATCGTTCGCCTGGCATATTTTCATAATGCCTTTGCATGAAAGATCGATAACTTTAAGTTCACCAGATGGCGTTCTAATAAAATTCCCAGGGTGAATGTCATTCGATGCAAGACCTGCATTGTGAAGTTTAATAATACAGTTTTTCACCTCTTCGGCATTACTTTCGTTGATTTCGGCAAGGGGTTTGCCATCAATGTATTCATGCACGGTTGACACTTCAACACATTGACGAAAATGACATTTTTCAGCGACGTAATACAGGTCTGCAGTACAGGCGCGTTGTTCTGGAGTTAAGCGTGCCAGTCGTTTAATCATATGTGAATAAAAGGGACCGGAAATAAAGTTTAGCGCTTTTTTTTCAAAGCGGTTGTCTATTTCACGATCGTTTTTGACGATGAACTTTTTATTTTCATATTCGACAAGATGGACGCTGCGAAAACCATTTTCAGCATTCAGTTGCTTCCATTTTATTTCACTATTTGATATTTTTTCCATCAACAAAGGGAAATTAATATTTTCATTCTTGAAATAAACATTAAAGTCACCTAATTCAATCCTACTAATGTTCATTAAATTCGCCTTCGTATATATAATTTATTGTAGATAGTAATATTCTGTATTATACAAAATTGTATCGACGATGGTTAGTTAATACATGCTTTTATGTAAAAGGCACATAAACAGCGCAGCTATACTCTATCTAATTGAAAATAATTGATTAATTTATTTTCGTTATGAAGATTTATGACTTAAAGTATCAATGTAGCAAGGGGGGGTTGGCCATCATTACATTTGTACTGTTCATTTTGTGATAGAGATCAAGTTAGTATAACAAAATCCTTTGTCATACACAGGTAACAACTAAGTTGGCTATTTGTGCTGTTTTTTGTTTCTCGGACGTGTAAGTAAATAGATTATAAATCTAGTTAATATAAATTTGTAGGGACGCTGGCCTATTCCTCTGAAAATTTTATCTCTTGTCCGACCTTAATAATATCTTAATAATCGGGTGATAGAGTAACGACAATCCCATAGATTAGATGATTACCCTAAGATGCAAAGTAAATATAAATTAAGCGTTATTATCCCTTTATATAATGCCGGTAGTTACTTTCGTGACTGTATGGAGTCGTTAATTGCGCAGACCTGGAAAGATCTTGAAATCATCATTGTAAATGATGGTTCTACGGACTGCTCAGTCGATATTGCGCAATGCTATGCGGAAAAGTATCCCCATGTTCGGCTGCTGCATCAGGCCAACCAGGGTGTCTCTGTCGCGCGTAACCTTGGCCTGGATGTCGCTGTGGGGGATTATATCGCATTCGTTGATGCCGATGATGAAGTCTATCCGGAGATGTATGAGACATTGATGGGAATGGCTTTGCAGGATAACCTTGACGTTGTACAAAGCAACGCAGACTGGAGTTCGCGGGAAACATCCCGAGTCTGGGTATCCATTCCAACAGATCGTCTGCGTTCTACCGGTATTCTCTCCGGCCCAGACTGGTTGCGTATGGGGCTTGCTTCGCGCCGCTGGACGCATGTTCTCTGGATGGGGGTATATAGAAATGACCTTATTAAAGAACACAATATAAGGTTTATCCCTGGGTTACACCATCAGGATGTCTTGTGGAGTACGGTGTTTATGTTTAATGCCACTCGTGTGAAATATACGGAAAAACCATTATATAAATACTACCAACATGATGGCTCAATTAGCCACATGAAGCGGCAGGGTGAAGCGAATTTAAACTATCAACGGCACTATATAAAGATCACTCGCCTGCTGGATGAACTTAATCATAGCTACGCTAACCGCATCACTATCCATCCTGAGTTTAAACAACAGGTGATTTATGAGGGACTGCGAGTATGTCATTGTATTCGTAAAGAACCCGATCCACAGATCCGTCAGCGCATGATTGCTGAAGTATTTGTATCGGGTATGTTCAAGCGTATGGTGAGGAATATCTGCAGCGTTAAGCTGGGTTATCAGGTGCTGTTGTGGGCCATCCGCTTTAGCCAGTGGCGCGATAAATCACTGACGCCGCGCCGCCTGGCCAATTTAACGCTGGCTAGTAAAGACTGATTATTGCCAGCCCTGCCACTGCAGGCGCATATACTGCACCAGCGTGCTTTGGGTGATGCTTTCGCCGAGCACGCTGAAGAAGCGGCTGGCGTACACCGGCTCTAACGGCTGTTTCGGTTTGCATAATTTCACTCCACGGAAAGGATTCCGCGGCGCATCAGGCGTACCGTTTCTCGGTGGCGTGAGGTTTGGTCTGGAGGTATCCACCTGTGGTTCATTTAGCAGGCTGCTTGGGCGAACCAGCGTGATGTCGGCTGGCAGGCTATACAGCATCTGCTGCAGGACGCGAACCGTAGACGGGTGAGGGTGGCCAATGGCGATTGCGGAACCGTTGCGGCGCGCCAGCTCGACGGCACGATTAAACTGACGGCGAATATCGGCTTCGTTTTGCGTGTCATCCAGGAAGACTTTGCGTTTGATGACCTTCACACCGGTGCCTGACGCTGCGCGCATTGCCTGGCTGTTACCGATGGTCATGCTGTCCAGAAAGTAGAGGTCGTAGCGTTCCAGCGCCTGCATCACCTTCTGCATGCCAAACAAACTGGAGGTCATCGCGCTGCCCATGTGGTTGTTCAGCCCGACCGCATTCGGCACTTTGCTTACCGCGTCGCGAATAATCCGCTCAATCTCTTCGCTGCTCATTTCCGGGCGTAACGTATCTTTCTCTAACGGCTGTTTGCTCAGCGGCGCCATCGGTAGATGGATTAAGACTTCATGCCCGCTGTTATGCGCTTTGATTGCCATTTCACGTGCATGTGGGGCGTTAGGCAAAACGGCAACGGAGATGGCAGAAGGCATTGCCAGTACCTGGTTTTCAGTGTGTGGGCGATAGCCGAAATCATCAATAACGATGGCGAGTTTGCCAGCAAATACAGGTGTTGCGAAGGCCAGCAGGCTGGCGAGAGAGAGTAGTAGACGACGAAATTGTTGTGGCAAAACTTATCTTCCCAACCACGGCTGTGGATTGACCGCCTGACCCTGGCGACGAATTTCGAAATAGAGTGCCGGCCTGCCCTGACCGCCGCTGCTACCCACAAGTGCTATAGGCTGCCCGGCGCGAACCTGCGTACCGACGCTGACCAGTGCGCTCTGGTTATAACCGTACAGGCTCATATCGCCTTTACCGTGTTCTACGACGACTACCAGGCCATAGCCCTGCAGCCAGTCCGCCAGAATGACGCGACCATCGGCAATGGCTTTAACTTCGGTGCCTTCGGATGCGCCAATAACCATCCCCTTCCAACGTAGCTCACCCTGCAGCTGTTCGCCATAACGATGTAGAGTTGGACCACGAACGGGCCAGAATGCCTGACCGCGAGGCGAACCCAAACCGCCGGTACGCGACATCAGTGATTTTTCACTTTCGGTCGGTTTATAGGTTGAGCCTTTTCGCGACGCATCCTGTTGCTTATCGCGTACGGCCTGAGCCTCGCGTGCTTCACGTTCGGCACGAGCTTTGGCTGCGGCTTCGGCGCGGGCAATGCTGTTGCGCAGACGGGATTCGTTGGCGCGCATTTCGCCCAGTTGCTGTTGCCCCTGTTGAATCGATGATTCCAGACTCGAAAGCGTTTTCTGGCGTTCGTTACGTGCCTGTTCCAGCTTAGCCTGCTGAGCGCGCTGTTCGTACAGAAGCGTCTGCTGCTCGCTCTGCTTATCTTCCAGCTCGGCTTTTTGCGAGTCGACCTCTTCGCGGGTTTGTTTCAACTGTGCGATAGTTTCCTGTCGCGCCTGGTTCAGATAGCCGAAATAGGCCTGCAGGCGTTGCCCGCGCTGGCTCTCTTCCCCGCTGAGGATAAGCTGAATACCGGTGTGTTCGCCCTGGCGAAATGCTGCATCAAGTTGGGCTGCAAGGCTGCGTTCTTGCGCTGCTCGTTGCTTTTCCAGCTTCGCGAGTGCTGCATTCATCTCTGCGATTTGCGCATTCAGTTGTGCCAGTGAGTTTTGCGTTTCGCGCAACTGCCTTGCGGCAACGGCGATGGCTTGTTCCTGAGCTTTAAGCTGAGCGAGGAGGGTGGCGCGTTGTTGTTGCTGTTGGCGTACCGCGCGTTCTTTTGCCGCGATATCGGCCTGAATAGATTTGAGCTGGTCGCGTTCGTCCGCGTGGGCGGAAAAGGCGCACAGCAATACGCCAGCGCTAAGCGCGCTGGCGTAGAACAAGGGCCTGACTGAAAACTTACGCGGTTTCACGGCCCGAGTGATGGTATTAATCGCCTTTCCCCTCATGGGGAGGGATTATTCCACGATGAACAGCGGCTTACCAGTCATCTCTTGCGGGATTTCCATACCCATCAGCGTCAGCATCGTCGGGGCGATATCAGAAAGTTTGCCGCCTTCGACTGCTTTGACGTTCTTACCACCGACATAAATCAGCGGAACGGGCAGGTTGGTGTGCGCTGTGTGCGCCTGACCGGTGGACGGATCGCGCATCTGCTCTGCGTTACCGTGGTCTGCGGTGATCAGCAACTGGCCGCCAACGGATTCAACCGCTTTAGTCACCTGCTCAACGCAGTGATCCAGCGCTTCAACCGCTTTAACCGCAGCTTCCATCACCCCGGTGTGACCAACCATGTCGCCGTTCGGGTAGTTACAAATGATGGTGTCGTATTTTCCGCTCTCAATCGCAGCAACCAGTTTTTCGGTCAGCTCAGCAGAGCTCATTTCCGGCTGCAGATCGTAGGTCGCAACTTTCGGCGAGTTGATCAGGATGCGGTCTTCGCCTTTGAACGGTTCTTCTACGCCGCCGTTGAAGAAGAAGGTCACGTGTGCATATTTTTCAGTTTCGGAAATACGCAGCTGCGTTTTGTCGTTCTTCGCCATCCACTCGCCAAGGGTGTTAGCCAGAGAGGCTGGTGGGTAAGCAACCGCAGTTTTGATGTCGGCCGCGTATTCGGTCAGCATCACAAAGTTGAGGTTAACGACTTTCTTACGGGCGAAGCCGTCGAAGTCAGCGTTAACAAACGCACGGGTGATTTCACGCGCACGGTCAGCACGGAAGTTCATGAAAATCAGCGTATCGCCGTCTTCCATGGCGGCTTCAGCCTGGCCTTCAGCACGGATCACGGTCGCTTTCACGAATTCGTCGTTTTCGTCGCGGGCATAAGCAGCTTGCAGGCCTTCAACCGCCGTAGCGAACTGGAACTCACCTTTTGCCAGCGTCATCAGGTCATAAGCCTGTTCAACGCGATCCCAACGGTTGTCGCGGTCCATAGCGTAGTAACGACCAATGATGGACGCTACGCGGCCTTTGCCCAGCGCGGCAAATTTCTCTTCGAATTTCTGCAGTGAATGTTCAGCGCTGCGCGGCGGGGTATCACGGCCATCAAGGAAAGCGTGCAGGTAGATTTTCTCAGCGCCACGTTCAGCGGCCATTTCTACCATCGCCATGATGTGATCTTCGTGGCTGTGAACGCCGCCCGCGGAGAGAAGACCCATAATGTGTACCGCTTTGCCGCTATTTTTTGCCTGGTCGACCGCATTGGTCAGCACCGGGTTAGCGAAGAAAGTACGCTCTTTAATTTCTACATCCAGACGGGTCAGGTCCTGATACACGATGCGGCCCGCGCCCAGGTTGACGTGACCCACTTCGGAGTTGCCCATCTGGCGATCGGGCAGGCCAACTTCCAGGCCAGACGCATCAATCAGGGTATGCGGACGTTTTGCCCACAGGGCATCCATTACCGGGGTTTTGGCATTAAAGATGGCGTTATCCTGGCTGTCTTCGCGATAGCCATAGCCATCCAGAATCACCAGTATCATAGGTTTTTTAGAAACCGACATTGCGACAACCTCACACTTAATAGATAAAAAATAATTGCGTAATTTTACTACAGCTGAATCGATAAAGTAGCCCCAGAAGATCAAATAATCGACCAGAGCGCGCCGCAGAGGGCTTGGTTTTAGGTTTTTTTTTCCGTAGCGCCCCGCAAAAATGCAATCCAATGCACGCTCTGGCTGTATTTGCGCCAACGCGCAGGTATACTCCTTTCCTGGTTTTTTTAATCACTGAGTCGGGAGTTGTTACCCCCCATGCAAGAAATTATGCAATTTGTTAGTCGCCACCCTGTATTGAGTATCGCCTGGATTGCGTTACTGGCGGCTGTATTATTTACCACGTTTAAGAGCCTGACTTCCAAAGTGAAGGTGATTACGCGCGGAGAAGCCACACGTCTCATCAATAAAGAAGACGCCGTTGTCGTGGATTTACGTCAGCGCGACGACTTCCGCAAAGGTCATATCGCTGGCTCCACTAACCTGCTGCCGAGCGAAATCAAAGCCAACAACTTTGGCGAACTGGAAAAACACAAAAACAAACCTGTTATTGTGGTTGATGGCTCAGGCATGCAGTGCCAGGATTCAGCGACTGCGCTGATTAAAGCCGGTTTTGAGCAGGTGTCTGTACTGAAAGATGGCGTAGCGGGCTGGAGTGGTGAGAATCTGCCACTGGTTCGCGGCAAGTAATTTACCCGTCTTCTTTCATGCCGCAGGGTAAAAAGAACACTGGAGATAAGTCATGGCCAATATTGAGATCTATACCAAAGCAACCTGCCCGTTTTGCCATCGTGCAAAGGCGCTGTTGAATAGCAAGGGTGTGAGTTTCCAGGAGCTTCCGATTGACGGCGATGCCGTGAAGCGTGAAGAGATGATCAAGCGCAGTGGCCGTACTACGGTTCCGCAGATTTTTATTGATGCACAGCACATTGGTGGTTGTGACGACTTGTATGCGTTGGATGCTCGTGGTGGACTGGATCCGCTGCTGCGTTAAGGCGTACCGAAGTATTTAAAGGACAACACTAAAGGGTTTTCTCAACATGTCAGAACAAAATAACACTGAAATGGCTTTCCAGATCCAACGTATCTATACCAAGGATGTGTCTTTCGAAGCGCCAAATGCACCGCATGTTTTCCAGAAAGATTGGCAGCCAGAGGTTAAACTGGATCTTGATACCGCATCTACCCAACTGGCAGATGATGTGTATGAAGTAGTGCTGCGTGTCACCGTAACGGCTTCCCTGGGTGAAGAAACTGCGTTCCTGTGCGAAGTTCAGCAGGGCGGTATTTTCTCCATCAGTGGTATCGAAGGGACTCAGATGGCGCATTGCCTAGGCGCATACTGCCCGAACATTCTGTTCCCGTATGCCCGCGAATGCATCACCAGCCTGGTTTCACGCGGTACGTTCCCGCAACTGAACCTTGCGCCGGTCAACTTTGATGCGCTGTTCATGAACTATTTACAGCAGCAGGCTGGTGAAGGTACTGAAGAACATCAGGATGCCTGATGAACCAAAGTAATGCTTCAATGACTGTGATTGGTGCCGGCTCGTACGGCACCGCTCTTGCCATCACCCTGGCAAGAAATGGCCATCAGGTTGTCCTGTGGGGCCATGATCCGAAACATATCGCGACTCTCGAGCACGATCGCTGCAACGTCGCGTTCCTCCCTGATGTGCCTTTTCCCGATACGTTGCGCCTGGAAAGTGATTTAGCCACTGCGCTGGCCGCCAGTCGTAATATTCTGGTGGTGGTGCCGAGCCACGTCTTTGGCGAAGTGCTGCGTAACATCAAACCATTGATGCGTCCTGACGCACGACTGGTCTGGGCGACAAAAGGTCTGGAAGCGGAAACAGGGCGTCTGCTGCAGGACGTCGCGCGTGAAGCGCTGGGGGACTCAATTCCACTGGCGGTCATCTCCGGTCCGACGTTCGCCAAAGAGCTGGCTGCGGGCATGCCGACGGCGATTTCTCTGGCCTCGACGGACGACACCTTTGCTGACGATCTCCAGCAGTTGCTGCACTGCGGCAAAAGCTTCCGCGTTTACAGCAATCCGGATTTCATTGGTGTGCAGCTTGGCGGTGCGGTGAAAAACGTTATTGCCATTGGCGCAGGGATGTCTGACGGCATCGGTTTCGGCGCGAATGCACGAACCGCATTGATCACCCGTGGGTTGACCGAAATGTCTCGTCTTGGTGCGGCATTGGGTGCCGATCCTGCCACCTTTATGGGGATGGCGGGTTTAGGCGATCTGGTGCTGACCTGTACCGACAACCAGTCACGCAACCGTCGTTTTGGCATGATGCTCGGCCAGGGGATGGACGTGCAGGGCGCGCAGGACAAGATTGGCCAAGTGGTTGAAGGCTATCGCAATACGAAAGAAGTTCGTGAATTGGCGCACCGTTTTGGTGTTGAGATGCCAATAACCGAGGAAATTTATCAAGTATTGTATTGCGGAAAAAACGCGCGCGAGGCAGCATTGACGTTATTAGGCCGTGCACGCAAGGACGAGCTGAGTCGCCACTAGCTGTAAGGAACTGTTGAATATAACGACCCGACCCGCGAAGAACGGGTCGGTCGTTTTGCTACCTTCTGGAGTACGCAATGCCGTGTGAAGAACTGGATATCGTCTGGAAAAACATTAAAGCAGAAGCCCGGGCACTGGCAGAATGTGAGCCAATGCTGGCCAGTTTTTACCACGCAACGCTGCTCAAGCATGAAAATCTCGGCAGTGCGCTAAGCTATATGCTGGCGAATAAACTCGCTTCTCCGATCATGCCCGCCATTGCGATTCGCGAAGTCGTGGAAGAGGCCTACGCGGCCGATCCTGAAATGATTGCCTCGGCGGCCTGTGATATTCAGGCGGTACGTACGCGTGACCCCGCTGTCGATAAATATTCCACTCCACTTCTGTACCTGAAGGGTTTTCATGCGCTTCAGGCCTACCGTATCGGTCACTGGCTGTGGCATCAGGGGCGTCAGGCGCTGGCGATCTTCCTGCAAAATCAGGTATCCGTTAGCTTCCAGGTAGATATTCACCCGGCGGCAAAAATTGGTCGTGGGATTATGCTCGATCACGCCACCGGCATTGTGGTTGGTGAAACGGCAGTGATTGAAAACGACGTCTCTATTCTGCAATCCGTCACGCTGGGCGGGACTGGTAAAGCCGGCGGCGATCGTCATCCGAAAATTCGTGAAGGCGTGATGATTGGCGCGGGCGCAAAAATTCTCGGCAACATTGAAGTCGGGCGCGGCGCGAAGATTGGCGCAGGTTCGGTCGTGCTACAGCCCGTACCGCCGCATACCACCGCCGCAGGCGTTCCTGCACGCATCGTCGGCAAGCCAGACAGCGATAAACCGTCTATGGATATGGATCAGCATTTCAACGGGATTCATCATACGTTCGAGTACGGTGACGGTATCTGATTTCGCGCCATGCCCGGTGGCGCTGCGTTTACCGGGCCTACAAACCTCGTAGGTCGGATAAGGCGTCAGCCGCCATCCGACAAAAATCAACTACGCAATACCGCGCCGGGATAACCTAACTGGCGCCAGGCCTCATACACCACCACCGACACCGCATTCGACAGGTTCATGCTGCGACTGTCCGGCATCATCGGAATACGAATTTTTTGTTCGGCTGGCAGCGCGTCGAGGATGCTGGCTGGCAGACCACGAGTTTCCGGGCCAAACATCAGATAATCCCCATCCTGATAGCTTACCGCGCTATGCGCTGGCGTACCTTTGGTGGTCAGGGCAAACAAACGTTGCGGATTTTCTGCGGCGACGAAGGCGGCGTAATCAGGGTGGCGCAGCACAGCGGTAAATTCATGGTAATCCAGCCCCGCGCGACGCAGGCGCTTGTCGTCCCAGGTAAATCCCATTGGCTCAATAATATGCAGACGAAAGCCGGTGTTGGCGCAAAGACGGATGATATTGCCGGTATTTGGCGGGATTTCTGGTTCGAATAAAACGATGTTAAGCATACTGCCCCCTTGATAACGGGGGGCAGAATAGCAGAAAGAGCGGGTACTATGCGACGGTCAGCGCGTGCGGTTTATAGCGTTGCAGTTTGTAAATCGTTGCGGCAGCTGCGACCAGCGCAGGAAGGCTGAGGAACATTAATATACTGTCTGCCTGCCATTGTAGGGAAAGCAGCTGGGCGCTCATCATCGTTCCGGCTACGCCACCGAAGCGGCCTACGCCCTGCATCCAGGCAATGCCAGTTGCGCGGCAATGGGTTGGATAAAACGTTGCGGCCAGTGTTTGCAGCCCGGACTGCGCGCCGTTCATGGTAATCCCCATCAGGAAGATCAGTGCGCCGAACAGGATGATATGGTTATGTTCAAACCCGAGAGCGAGGGCAAACAGCATCGTCAGAATAAAGCCGAGTGACACCACTTTATGCGCTTCCCAACGGTCCATTAGCCAACCGGCCAGCAGGATCCCCGCCGTACCACCGAAGGTAAACAGCGACGTCAGCCAGGCAGATTCAGCCAGCGGATAACCCATTCCCAGCATCAGCGTTGGCATCCAGCTCAGCAGTACGTAATAGATAACCAGTCCCATAAAGTAGGTCATCCAGAGCATCAGCGTACCCGGCAGCCAGGGCATACTGAATAACTGTGCCACGCTGCCTTTTTTGACCGTGACGCGGTCTTCATCCAGATAAAACTGGGTAACCTGTTCCAGACTTCCCGACATAAAGCGTTGAGCAATGCGTTTAACCTGTGCAATCCCTTTACCGCGGTGAACCAGATACTTCACCGACTCCGGCAGGAACAGCACCAACAGCACGGTGAGGGCCAGCGGGGCGATCGCACCGGCAAGCAGAACACTGTGCCAGCCGTAGTTGGGGATTAGCCAGGAGGAGATCACGCCGCCGCCCGCAGCGCCTAGCGGAAAACCACAGTACATGGTGTTAATCGCCATGGAGCGACAGCGTTTGGGGGCGAATTCTGATACCAGGGTAATGGCATTAGGCATTGCCGCGCCAAGCCCAAGCCCGGTGAGAAAGCGCCAGAAAGTGAGCATATTCAGCGTTTGGGCATAGGCAGTTCCCAGACTGGCGAGGCCAAAGAACAGACAGGAAAAAACCAGAACGCGCTTACGGCCCATACGATCGGAAATCGGTCCGGCCAGCAAAGCGCCAAATGAGAGGCCCAATAGCGCGGCGCTTAATACCGGCCCGAGATCCTGCTTCTTGATGCCCCAATCAGCTGAGAGCGTGGGGGCAATATAGCCCATCGCCGCCGTATCGAAGCCGTCGATGGCTAACACCAGAAAGCCCAGGACAATAATGACCCAGTGGAAGCGCGAAAAAGGACTGTCATCTATCGCCTGCTGGATATTCACTTTTCCGGAATAAGCCATGTCACCCTCGCCCGTTATGATAGTTGTTATCTACCCGTCATACTTCAAGCTGCATGTGCGTTGGCTTTACTCGCTCACCCCAGTCACGTACTTATGTACGCTCCTGAGATTCGCTGCGTTGCCGCCTTCCTGCAGCTCGAATTATTTAGGGTACATGTATAAAATGCTGTTGTATTAGCTTGTATATACATTTGGCAGGTGAATAAAAAGTTGTCAAATATATTGGTTATAAATGTTAACTGGTCGTTATTTTTGGATAAAAAATGGCCGGGCTGAGAACAGGCCGACCATGCAGAAAGTGGGTTTTATGGGGATATTGTTACGCTGCGCTACCCTGAACCAGAGGTGCCAGCGCAGCAGGCAGACTCTTACCCAGTTCTTGTACCAGCGAATCACGACTGATTTCGCTAATCGATTTTGCCCCGGTCAGGGTCATTGCCACCTTCATCTCTTTCTCGATCAGATTCAGCAGATTCGCCACCCCGGCCTGACCGTGGGTTGCCAGCGCGTACAGATAAGCACGTCCCAGCAGAACACTATCCGCGCCCAGCGCAATCATACGTACGACGTCCAGGCCGTTGCGGATCCCACTGTCTGCCAGAATGGTGATATCACCTTTTACCGCATCGGCAATAGCGGGTAACGCGCGAGCTGAAGACAGCACGCCGTCTAACTGGCGACCACCGTGGTTAGAGACAACGATGCCATCCGCGCCAAAGCGTACGGCGTCGCGGGCATCTTCAGGATCGAGGATCCCTTTGATCACCATCGGGCCATCCCAGAATTCACGGATCCATTCGAGGTCTTTCCAGGAAATCGACGGATCGAAGTTATTCGCCAGCCAGCCGATGTAGTCTTCAAGGCCGGTGGGTTTGCCAAGATAAGTCGAGATATTGCCTAAATCATGAGGGCGACCGTTCAGGCCAACGTCCCATGCCCACTGTGGATGAGTGGCTGCCTGCCAGTAGCGACGCAGTGCGGCATTCGGGCCGCTCATCCCGGAATGGGCGTCACGGTAGCGTGCGCCAGGCGTAGGCATATCGACGGTAAAGACTAGCGTGGAGCAACCCGCTGCTTTGGCGCGCTCCAGGGCGTTACGCATAAAGCCACGATCGCGCAGAACATACAGCTGGAACCACATCGGACGCTTGATGGTTGGGGCGACTTCTTCGATCGGGCATACGGATACCGTGGAAAGCGTAAACGGAATGCCTTTGGCATCAGCGGCGGCGGCGGCCTGAACTTCGCCCCGGCGCGCATACATGCCGCACAGTCCAACGGGCGCGAGGGCCACCGGCATGGAGAGCGTTTCGTTGAACAGCTTTGTCTCCAGGCTCAGGTCGGACATATTCTTCAGCACGCGCTGGCGTAGCGCCACTTCCGACAGGTCTGCCACGTTACGACGCAAGGTGTGCTCTGCATACGCCCCACCGTCAATGTAGTGAAACAAGAAGGGGGGTAGGATGCGCTGGGCTGCGGCGCGATAGTCGCTGGCTGCTGAAATAATCATGTGTTGTTCTCCCTGCTATTCTCACCAGGGTCACCGGGCAGGCGGGTGATTCGCGCCTGGCGGGCCTGATCTTCATCAAATCGTTTAATCGTGGTGTGGACAAAACTGAGGTGCGCCATCATCGCTTTGCGCGCTCCGTCGGCATCTCCGGCAACAATTGCATCCAGTACGGCCTGATGTTGTGCCGTCAGCTGTGAAAATACGGGCGGCACGAGGTACATACGCTGGCGGCTCTGTTTCACCGAAGACTGCAATACGTCGAAGAAACCGCGCATGGTCTGTAGCAGCACCACGTTGTGCGAGGCTTCCGCAATGGCGAGATGAAATCGAACGTCTGCCTGCGAGGCGAGATCCGGATCTTCGCTTTGTGTGGCCTCAAAACAGAGCCTGATTTTCTCTTTGTCGGCAACAGTGGCGCGCATGGCTGCGTGCCAGGCGGTGCTGGCTTCGATGGCGTGGCGGGCTTCCAGAATATCGAAACTGTAATCAGGGTCGTCCGCCAGCAGTGTTTTCAGCGGCTGAACAATGTTCTGTTCAGACCAGGCTTCATGCTGCCAGCGGATAAACGTCCCGCCGCCGCGACGGCTAATCAGCACGCCTTCACTCACCAGCTTTGCTAACGCCTCGCGCAGCGAGTTGCGTGATACGCCGAGCTGTACGGCCAGCTGGCGCTCAGCGGGCAACTTCATGCCCGCCTCCAACTGCTGTTCTTCAATCAGCGCCCGCACACGAGATGCGACTTCGTCTGACAGGCGTCTGGGCATCACTATCATGGAATCATCCAGGTTAAGACATAGGCCTGCAGCGTGGTAATCACACCCACCATGCAGGTGAAAATCAGGCTGTGCTTCACGGTAAAGCGGAACAGGTCAGACTCTTTCCCTACTAATCCTACTGCCGCACAGGCGATAGCAATGGACTGCGGAGAGATCATCTTGCCGGTCACGCCGCCGGTGGTATTTGCCGCCACCATCAGTACGTCTGATACGCCGATTTGCTGAGCGGCTGTGGCCTGCAGGGCGGCAAACAGTGCGTTTGATGAGGTGTCGGATCCAGTCAGGAATACCCCCAGCCAGCCGAGGAACGGCGAGAAGAAGGTAAACGCGCTGCCGGTGTGTGCCAGGGCCAGCGCCAGGGTGGATGAAAGCCCGGAGTAGTTAGAGATAAACGCGAATGCCAGC
This sequence comes from Citrobacter sp. Cpo090, assembly GCF_030332665.1. NCBI lineage: Bacteria > Pseudomonadati > Pseudomonadota > Gammaproteobacteria > Enterobacterales > Enterobacteriaceae > Citrobacter > Citrobacter sp. Cpo090. The sequence continues at coordinate 187,452 of NZ_JAOWHK010000030.1, forward strand.
ACCATCCCGATGGAGTAGATAGGCAGCGCCAGATCTTTCAGGGTGCTGCCAAAGGTCTGCAGCGCAGCAGAGGGTTTCATCTTCAACCAGACGATAGACAGCAGGGCGGCAAACAGGATCGCGGTACCGGTCGCAGAGAACCAGTCAAATTTGTACACCGCCGCGTAGGCTGTGGCTTCGTGTACGACCGGCGGCATACGGGCAACCAGCTTGTCGAGGAACGGAACCGGAATATTGACCACCCAGTGGTACATCGCGCCGCCGGGCGCGAACAGCGCTTTAAACGGCGGTATGCTCCACAGCGTGACGGTAGCGGTCAGGAACAGGAACGGTGACCAGGCGCGTACCACCTGGCCAGCGGTGTAACGGGTGCGTGACAGGTCCATATCGACCTGCGAAGCGCCCATATCGCCAAAGCGGAAGATGCGTACCGGTTGCCAGCGCTTCAGGAACAGCGTCAGACACACCAGCGAAACCAGAGAAGAGATGATGTCCGGCAGTTCCGGCCCGATAAAGTTAGAGCTGAGGTACTGCGCGATAGCAAATGAGCCGCCAGCGACCATCACCGCAGGCCAGGTTTCTTTGACACCACGCCAGCCATCCATAATCGCCATAATCCAGAACAGCACGATAATAGTCAGGAACGGCAGTTGACGGCCCACCATCTGGCCAATCTCGAAGCTGTCCAGTCCGGTAACCTGACCGGCAACCAGAATCGGAATGCCCATTGCGCCAAAAGCGACCGGCGCGGTATTTACGATCAGGCACAAACCTGCCGCATACAGCGGGTTAAAGCCAAGGCCAACCAGCAGCGCGGCGGTAATCGCTACCGGAGCACCGAAGCCTGCTGCCCCTTCGAGGAATGCCCCAAAGGAGAAACCGACAATCAGCATTTGCAGACGCTGGTCTGGGGTAATCGAGAGTATCGATGAGCGGATAATGTCGAACTGCCCGGTCTTCACCGAGATTTTATAGACGAATACCGCGGCGATAATGATCCAGGCAATTGGCCACAGACCGTAGAAGAAACCGTACACTACGGAAGCCAGTGCGTGATCGACCGGCATTTTGTAAAACAGCAGGGCGACCGATAAAGCGATCACCACCGTCCATGACGCCGCAACATAGCCTTTCAGCTTGAGCTTAATCAGGGCGAAGAAAAAGAACAGGATAGGGAGCGATGCGATCAGGCTGGAAAGCCAGATATTACCGGCCGGGTCATAGTTCTGTTGCCAGAGGTTCATTGCAGGTCTCCTCGGGGCCGCCAACATAATGGAATGAGTCTTTGCTCAAATCTTCGTCACATTATGTGTAAAAGTGGCCCTGCCAATATTGTTGTGTAGGGATAATGACAACAAATGGTTAATCATATGTTATGTGTTGGCAACAGTGTTGTGGGTTAATTTTAATGAAATGTGAGTGGGTTGTGGTATCTGGCTAAAATTGGTAGGGCCAATTGCGAGAGGAAGTGGAGGACCGGGCAAGCGGATGTTGCCCGGCGGGAGATTAGAACTCGCTCTTCGCGAAGCCCGTCATCTCTTTCAGGCCCATTTCACGGCCAAGCTCGGTCATTGGGTGAACGACGATCAGGCCGCGCACGCTCTTCTTCAGCTTGCCCATGTCGGCCTGCTCTTTTTTGGTGATGGCACGACGAAAAGGGAGTTTCGTCAGCTTTTGCGCTTCTTTGCTCAGCTTCTGACCATGGACTTCACGCAGACGCGCAATTTCAGTTTCCAGGGTTTCTTTCTCTTGCTCCAGCTCGGCATATTTGTCGGCGGCTTCAACCAGAGACAGGTCAGCCTGCTGGTGGCGGATAGCGTCCAGACGATCGCTCAGGCGTTTAATTTCGTTTTTTTCGACTTCTTTCATAGGATAGCTTCTGATAAAAATAGAATGAATATCCTATAGTATGCGCGCAGAGCGGGATTATTCACAACTGCTCGAAGATAAATAATCAAATACCGTAAGTATTAATTAGCTAATGATAATGTTACTACATTGATTAACAAGGAGTTTTAAGCGATAAGATCGGCCATGGTGCTTTTTATTGGCGTGTTTGCGATGAAGCACGTTTTCCTCAATGTAATTGCCCAACCGATCCTAAACTTAAATGATCAACCGCACAGGCTGAGCGTGGTTAATACATGGAGGAGGGAAGATTATGGCGAAAATAGGTGAGAATGTTTCGGTCCTGATTGATAAGACGGTCGATTTTATGGCTTCAAGCCAGGCTTTTCGCGAATATCTGAATAAAACACCGCCGCGCAACGTTGTCCCTTCTGAAATACCGCAGGAGAATGCGCAGCTGTATCTGCAGCGTTTGGCGTACTATCGGCAGCTATATCGACCACAGCAGGAAGAGAAGTAAGCCTGCAGGGTCTTATTTTTGAAAGGCTTTTTTTAAGCTGATTTTAGAAATCAGCTCGGTCAGGGAAAGTACCATCGTGGAGCGCACCATCTGCTGGTAGCGCTGGATCTGCATCGCGTGCAAACCAGTGTCTGAGGTATCAAACTGGGGTGGCGGCGGGAGTGCCGTCACGCAGTGGAGTTCGCCAAACGGTCCAAGAATTTCGTCGTCAGTAAACGCGTATTCATTGCCGTCGTGGTTTAACTCTTCCCGCAGCGCCATCAGGAGCTCTGCATCTTCGTACTCCGGGCGACTGAGTACGCCCAGGCCGTAGATTAACTTCAAACGAACGGAAAGATCGCCCAGCGGCCCATCGCCGTCGAGCAGCGGTTCTACGGCGTATTTCACCGCATAGTCGTCTTTGCGAAATACCTGAAGCACAAGGATATTCACCGCCTCGGTGAGCAGTTCTACGGCGGTGATGAGGAAGCTGCGTACGGTTTTGCCAGCATTCAGACGCTCAAGCACACGATTTTCAAAGGCCTGCGTTTGTTCCATTATTGCCTGCATATCTGACAATCTGTCATTTGGGCGCAGGCTGACCTGCGCCACATTCTCTATCATTTGGTTGCGTTATATGCGTTAACCGCCTCCGCCACCACGTCACTGTTGGCATCCAGACCGGATACCTGCGCCAGCGCGGCCTGTGGACCTTTTTCGTCGATCAGCGCGGCCAGCTCCTGTGCCTGCGGATCTTCCTCACTGCGATAGTGCATTGCAGCGGCAATACCCGTGACCAGATTGGCGTGCGGCAGACCATACTCCAGCGTGCCCAGCAGCGGTTTAATCAGGCGATCGCCCGCGCTCAGCTTACGCAGCGGCTGACGGCCCACGCGCTCAACGTCATCTTTCAGATACGGGTTTTCAAAGCGACCGAGGATTTTCTGAATGTATGCCGCATGTTTTGCTGCATCAAAGCCATAGCGTTTGATCAGTACCGCGCCGCTCTCTTCCATCGCACCTTTTACCACTGCGCGGATTTTCTCGTCGAGAATCGCGTCACGGATGGTCTGATGACCGGTCAATTTTCCGAGGTACGCGGTTATAGCATGCCCGGTGTTCAGCGTGAAGAGCTTACGTTCGACAAATGCCATCAGGTTATCAGTTAATTCCATTCCCGGGATATTTGGCAGTTCGCCTTTGAACTGCGTTTTGTCGACAATCCACTCACTGAAGGTTTCTACGGTAACTTCCAGCGGATCGTTAGTTGCTGAAGCCGAAGGCGGAACAATGCGGTCCACGGCGGAATCGACAAAGCCAACATGTTCTTCAACCCAGGCTTTATCTTCATCTGCCAGCGCGTTCATTACGTGGCCTTTCAACTGGGTCGTTCCGCGCACCATGTTTTCACAGGCGATGATATTCAGCGGAGTAGTGATGCCCTGCGCCTTGCGTTTAACCAGCCCTTTGGCGATGGCCGGAGCGATGCGTTCAAGCACGACCGGACCGACGGCGGTAGTGACTAAATCTACGTGGGCAATCAGATCGACGACATCATCGCCAATGCTGCTGACGGCATTGACGCCAGAAACGGTATCAACCTGCTCGTTTTCACCCACCACATGAACCTGATAGCTATGACGGGCATTCAGGGCATCGAGAACGACCTGGTTTACATCCGCGAACGTCAGTTGTATCCCCGCGTCCGCCAGCAGTTTGCCGATAAAGCCACGACCGATATTACCTGCGCCAAAATGTAATGCTTTCATAGTATTAACCTTCATTAATGTTTTTACCCAAGAGGGCTGGGGTGAGGCTTTTCCCTCAACCTAACCCTCTCCACAAGGGAGAGGATATCGCCTTCATATTTCGAACTGCAGATGCGTTGGCTCTCCTCGCTCACCCCAGTCACGTACTTGTGTACGCTCCTGGGGATTCGCTGCGTTGCCGCCTTCCTGCAGCTCGAACTATTTTGGAGATACTTAACTGTTAAGCTTTTTACCTGCCAGCAGTTCCAGAACTTCATCCACGCTGGTGGTATGGGCCAGACGTTCGATCACGGATTCATCATCCAGAGCGTTGGTCAGGCTGGTAATCACCTGGATGTGCTCGTTGTTACGCGCTGCGATACCAATCACCAGGCGGGCAATATCGTCTTCTTCTTCACCGAAGCGAACGCCTTCCGGGTACTGGCAGAACACCACACCAGTTTTCAGCACGCGGTCTTTGGCTTCAACCGTACCGTGCGGTACTGCGATGGACTCACCCAGGTAAGTCGGGGTCAGTTTTTCGCGGTCCAGCATCGCCTCAACGTATTCTGGCTCAACGTAACCGCCTTTCACCAACTGCTCACCGGCAAAACGAATCGCTTCTTCTTTGTGAGTGGCTTTAAGGCCAAGGAAGATATTCTCCGCGCCCAGTTTGAACAGGTGGGTATCACCCTCTTCAAAGCTGTCTTTCAGGTGATCGCGGACTTTCTCTTCATTCACATTGTGGCGCTGTGCTGCAACCAGACGTTCGGTCAGGCTGGAGTACAGGCCGCTGTCGAGGAAGTTGGTCAGCGAAATGTGCTGTGCCTGAGGCACCTGGCGCATCGCGCGTTCGGTCAGGTCACGGTGGGTAATGACCAGATCCACATCCGGCGGCAGATTGTTAATCGCGCTGTTGGTGACGGAAATCTGAGACAAACCGGCATCCTGCACTTTCTTACGCAGTACGCCCGCACCCATGGCGCTGGAACCCATACCAGCATCGCAGGCAACGATGATTTTACGCACATGGCTCAGGTCGTTGGTTACGTCGCCAGCAGCCAGTGGAGATGCGCCTTTGGATTCCGCTTTCATGTCGTGCATACGACGGGTTGCGGCATCAATGTCATCATCTTCTTTTACTTTGCTGGTTTTCAGCAGAATGGCTGAGACCACAAAGGAGACTGCCATAGCAGCACAGATAGCAGCGATGTTAGCGAAGTATGCGCCCTTCGGTGTCATTGCCAGCACGGCCAGGATAGAACCCGGAGACGCCGGAGAAACCAGACCGCCGTTCAGGATAGTCAGAGTAAATACGCCAGTCATACCGCCGAGGATAACGGCCAGGATCAGACGCGGGTTCATCAGAACGTATGGGAAGTAAATTTCGTGGATACCACCCAGGAAGTGGATGATAGCCGCGCCGCCCGCAGACTGCTTAGCGCTGCCGCGACCGAAGAACATATACGCCAGCAGAACGCCCATACCCGGACCTGGGTTAGCTTCAATCAGGAAGAAGATGGATTTGCCCATCTCATGGGACTGCTGAATACCCAGCGGTGAGAAAATACCGTGGTTGATGGCGTTGTTGAGGAACAGGATTTTCGCCGGTTCAACGAAGATAGACGCCAGCGGCAGCATGTCATGGACAACCATGAAGTTAACGCCTGCCGCCAGAATTTTGGACAGCGCTTCAACCAATGGGCCAATGCCGAGGAATGCCAGAATGGCGAGGATCATACCGATGATGCCAGCGGAGAAGTTATTCACCAGCATCTCAAAACCGGACTTGATCTTACCGTCTACCCAGTTGTCGAAATGTTTGATAGCCCAGCCGCCCAGCGGACCTGCGATCATCGCGCCGAGGAACATTGGCATATCTGCACCGACGATAACGCCCATGGTGGTGATAGCACCAACCACGCCGCCACGCTCACCGCCAACCAGCTTACCACCGGTATAACCGATCAGCAGCGGCAGCAGATAGGTGATCATTGGGCCGACAAGCTTCGCCAGCGTTTCGTTCGGCAACCACCCTGTCGGAATGAATAATGCGGTGATAATACCCCACGCGATAAACGCGCCGATATTTGGCATCACCATGTTACTGAGGAATCGACCAAAGCTTTGCACCTTGATCTTAATATCGGATGACATAAAAACACCCCTTCTTATGTTTGCTATCGCGCAGGCTGAAAGCCCGAGGTTTGTTAATGTAGCGGCAGGAGGTAGCCGGACCCTGTAGATACTGCGAAATCTGGCACTGAATCGTTCAACTGTCCAGTCGACGGGCTTTTGTGTGACTTTCGTCACGTAAATATAGGGTGTATGGCGTTAGTTAATGTGATCTAAATCACGAAATGACGGTACAAAAAAACATCGCTGGATCAGAATTAGCCAAAAAAGGCGGATAAATGTGAACTGATTCACATTTTTGCTTTTGCTGTTTGTTGAATCTTTGTGATGTAAATCACAAAGTATTTTCATATGGATTTGAACGGATGTGATCTACAGCAGGTTCTCCCCCCGACATTTTTATTGCAAAACAAAGCAACTTATCACCAGAAAAAATATTTTTTTTGTGGTATGGCGAAAACCCCAAACTGCAGTTATGTTCAAAACATCAGCCTGGGTGCATACGGCTGCCGGCATAAAAAAACTCTAATTAGCGTGAATTCGAGGCAGGTATGTTTCTAAATTATTTCGCGTTGGGTGTGCTGATCTTCGTATTTCTGGTTCTGTTTTATGGAATCATCGCCATCCACGATATCCCCTATAACATGGCTAAGAAGCGCAACCATCCCCATGCCGATGCCATCCATACGGCGGGCTGGGTGAGCCTTTTTACACTGCATGTTATTTGGCCGTTCCTGTGGATTTGGGCCACGCTCTACCAGCCTGAAAAGGGGTGGGGAATGCAATCGCACATCACGCCGACCGGAAAGGAGTCAGACCCTGAGATTGCCGCGCTGGCAGCGCGTATCACCCAGTTGGAAAAAAGACTGGATGGGGAGAAAAAAACCGATAACTCCACCTTTCCGGAGATTTAATCATGGATTTGTTGATTGTCCTGACCTATGTCGCCTTTGCCTGGGCCATCTTTAAAATATTCCGTATTCCGGTAAACCAATGGACGCTTGCTACCGCTGCATTAGGTGGCGTGTTTATTGTGGCGGGACTGATCTTATTAATGAACTATAACCATCCGTATACCTTTACGGCGCAAAAAGCGGTTATTTCAATTCCGATCACTCCGCAAGTTACCGGAATTGTTAGTGAGGTAACGGATAAGAATAATCAGCTCATTAAAAAAGGCGATGTGCTGTTTAAGCTCGATCCGGTACGTTATCAGGCACGTGTCGACAGACTGCAGGCCGACCTGGTAACCGCGACGCATAATATCGACAATCTGAAAGCACAACTGTCGGAAGCGGTCGCTAATACCACTCGCGTATCTGCGGAACGTGACCGCCTGTATAAGGACTATCAACGCTATTTGAAGGGCAGTCAGGCGAAGGTTAACCCGTTCTCTGAAAGCGATATCGACAACGCCCGGCAAAACTATCTGGCACAGGATGCGTTGGTCAAAGGCTCAGTTGCAGAACAAACGCAGATTCAGAGCCAATTAGACAGTATGGTCAACGGTGAACAATCTCAGGTTGCGTCCCTGCGTGCCCAGCTTGCCGAAGCCAAATACAACCTTGAACAGACGGTGGTTCGTGCGCCCAGCAACGGTTATGCCACGCAGATTTTAATTCGCCCAGGGACCTATGCAGCAGCATTACCTTTGCGCCCGGTCATGGTGTTTATTCCTGAACAAAAACGGCAAATCGTGGCGCAATTCCGCCAGAACTCGCTGCTACGCCTTAAACCCGGCGATGAAGCGGAAGTGGTGTTTAATGCACTGCCTGGTCAGGTTTTCTCCGGTAAGTTGACCTCCATTCTTCCGGTTGTGCCGGGCGGTTCTTATCAGGCGCAGGGGGCATTACAGTCCTTAACTGTGGTGCCGGGTACCGATGGCGTGCTGGCCACAATTGAGCTGGATCCGAATGCCGATGTGGATGCGCTGCCGGACGGTATCTATGCCCAGGTCGCAGTCTATTCCGACCATTTCGCCCACGTGTCGGTAATGCGTAAAGTTCTGCTGCGCATGACCAGTTGGATGCATTACCTTTATTTGGATCATTGAGACCGTCATCACCTGCCATTTTCAGTGACCTGAGCCATACTAAGCGGTGCCCCACAATCGTTGGGCACCGCTTTTTAGTTGGCAAAAAGGACCCGGCATGAAACTCATTGGCAGCTATACCAGCCCTTTTGTGCGTAAAATTTCGATTCTGTTACTGGAAAAGGGCATCACCTTCGAATTTGTGAATGAACTCCCCTACAACGCGGATAGCGGTGTGGCGCGCTATAACCCGTTAGGCAAAGTACCCGCGTTGGTCACCGATGAGGGCGAGTACTGGTTTGACTCTCCGATCATCGCGGAATATATCGAGTTGCTGGATATTGCACCAGCCATGCTGCCGCGTGATCCGCTGGCGGCGCTGAAGGTACGCCAGTTGGAAGCGTTGGCAGACGGTATTATGGATGCCGGTTTAGTCTCGGTACGCGAACAGGCTCGCCCTGCAGCGCAGCAGTCAGAAACTGAATTGTTACGTCAGCGTGAGAAGATCACCCGTAGTCTGGATGTGCTGGAAGGCTATCTGGCGGACGGTACGCTGAAAACGGATACGGTTAACCTGGCAACCATTGCGATTGCCTGTGCCGTCGGCTATCTCAATTTCCGTCGGGTCGCGCCTGGCTGGTGTGTGGACCGTCCGCGTCTGGTCAAACTGGTGGAAACACTCTTTCAACGCGAAAGTTTTGCCCGTACAGAACCGCCAAAGGCTTGATGCGTATTATGTCCGCCTGAACAAAGTCACGGTACAATCCTTCCTATATCGATATCCCTCTCCACGGTGGAGAGGGCCACCAACAGCCAGGCCCTTTCATGACAACCGACATGCGTTCACTCTACAGCCAGCTTCCTGCTATCGATCGTTTATTGCGCGATAGCGCCTTCCCAGCCTTACGTGAGTCTCACGGTCATACCCGGGTGGTTGACCTGCTGCGTCATATGCTCGACGAAGCCAGAGAAGCTATTCGCGACACGCACGCGCTTCCGGCATGGTGTGAGGACTGGGCGCAAGAAGCCTGCGCCCGGCTGGAACGAGAATCGCAAAGTGCGCTGCGCCCGGTGATTAACCTGACCGGAACGGTGCTGCACACCAACCTTGGTCGCGCGTCGCAGGCCGAAGAAGCGATTGAGGCGGTGGTGCAGGCGATGCGCACGCCGGTGACGCTGGAATACAGTCTGGATGATGCCGGTCGGGGACATCGGGATCGGGCCCTGGCGGATTTACTCTGCCGTCTGACGGGGGCGGAAGACGCCTGTATCGTCAATAACAATGCGGCAGCTGTTCTGCTGATGCTGGCCGCCACGGCGAACGGCAAAGAGGTGGTTGTGTCTCGCGGCGAGCTGGTGGAAATTGGCGGCGCGTTTCGTATTCCGGACGTCATGTGTCAGGCCGGATGCATTCTACGCGAAGTGGGGACCACCAACCGGACCCATGCGAAAGATTACCGCCAGGCGGTGAATGAAAACACCGGTCTGCTGATGAAAGTGCATACCAGTAATTACAGCATTGAAGGCTTCACAAAGTCGGTGGATGAGGCGGAGCTGGCCGTAATTGGCCAGGAGCTGGATGTTCCGGTGGTGGCGGATCTGGGCAGCGGTTCGCTGGTTGATCTCAGCCAGTATGGTTTGCCGCAGGAGCCGATGCCGCAGCAACTGATTGCTGCTGGCGTCAGTCTGGTGAGTTTCTCCGGCGATAAACTACTGGGTGGGCCACAGGCCGGGATAATTGTCGGTAAAAAAGAGATGATCGCTCGTTTGCAGAGCCATCCGCTGAAACGCGCATTACGGGCAGATAAAATGACACTGGCTGCGCTGGAAGCGACGCTACGGCTCTATCTGCACCCGGAAGCACTGGCGGAGAAGTTGCCGACGTTGCGCCAGCTCACCCGCTCACAAGAGGCGATCCACGCGCAGGCACAGCACTTACAGGCGCAGCTTGTAGAGCATTATGGTGATGAGTTCGCCCTGAATGTGATGCCTTGCCTGTCGCAGATTGGCAGCGGCTCGCTACCTGTTGATAGGCTGCCCAGCGCGGCGCTAACCTTTACCCCACATGACGGGCGCGGGAGCCGCCTCGAAGCGTTGGCAGCCCGTTGGCGTACGCTGCCCGTGCCGGTGATTGGGCGAATTTATGACGGCCGCTTATGGCTGGATCTGCGCTGCCTTGAAGACGAGACCCGGTTTATGGAGATGATGCTGAAATGATTATTGCAACCGCCGGACACGTTGACCACGGAAAAACAACGTTATTACAGGCGATTACCGGTGTGAATGCCGACCGTCTGCCGGAAGAAAAAAAGCGCGGCATGACCATCGATCTCGGCTATGCCTACTGGCCGCAGCCGGATGGACGGGTGCTGGGGTTTATCGATGTTCCCGGACACGAAAAGTTTCTGTCCAACATGCTGGCGGGGGTCGGCGGCATCGATCACGCGTTGCTGGTGGTGGCGTGTGATGATGGCGTAATGGCGCAAACCCGTGAGCATTTGCAAATTCTGCAGCTGACGGGCAATCCGCGGATCACTGTGGCGCTCACGAAAGCCGACCGTGTGGATGAGGAGCGCATCAACGCGGTTCGTGCCGAGGTGCATACTACGCTTGAGAACTATGGTTTCGCCGAAGCGGTTCTGTTCGTCACCGCGGCCAGTGAAGGCCGTGGCATCGAGGAACTGCGTGACCATTTGTTGCAATTAACGTCGCGCGAGCATGCTTGCGATCGTAGCTTCCGCCTGGCGATTGACCGTGCCTTTACGGTCAAAGGCGCAGGGCTGGTGGTGACAGGGACGGCGCTCAGTGGTGAAGTGAATGTCGGTGACACGCTGTGGCTCACGGGCGTCAACAAACCGATGCGCGTACGTAGCCTGCATGCACAAAATCAGGCCACCGATCGCGCGCAAGCGGGACAACGTATTGCGCTGAATATTGCCGGTGATGCACAAAAAGAAGAACTAAACCGCGGCGACTGGCTGCTTTCCGATGCACCGCCAGAGGCTTTTACCCGCGTGATTGTCTCTTTAGAACATGCCGCGCCGCTGATGCAGTGGCAACCGCTGCATATTCACCACGCGGCAAGTCATGTCACCGGGCGCATCTCGCTGCTTGAAGGGACGCTGGCGGAACTGGTGTTTGATACACCACTCTGGCTCGCCGATAACGACCGTCTGGTGCTGCGCGATATTTCTGCCCGTACGACGCTGGCTGGCGCGCGCGTGGTCACGCTCAATCCGCCGCGTCGCGGAAAACGTAAGCCGGAGTATTTACAGTGGCTGTCGGCGCTGGAAAACGCGCAGACTGACGGCGACGCTCTGGCGCTGCACCTGACGCGTGGGGCGGTGAATATTCCTGACTTTGCCTGGGCACGTCAACTCAACGGCAACGGTATGCGTCCGTTGATTGAGCAACATGGATTTATTCAGGCGGGATACAGCCTGTTGAATGCCCCCGTTGCCGCGCGCTGGCAGCGGAAAGTTCTCGATACGCTGGCGACCTACCACGAACAGCACCGTGATGAGCCTGGGCCTGGGCGCGAGCGCCTGCGTCGTATGGCTTTGCCGATGGAAGACGAAGCGCTGGTATTGCTGCTGATTGAAAAGATGCGCGAGAGTGGCGCTATCCATAGCCATCATGGTTGGCTGCATTTGCCGGATCACAAGGCGGGTTTCAGCGATGAGCAGCTGGCAATCTGGCAAAAAGTAGAGCCGCTTTTTGGTGATGAGCCGTGGTGGGTACGCGATTTGGCAAAACAGACGGGAACGGATGAGCAGATGATGCGTGTGGCATTGCGACAAGCGGCGCAACAAGGCATCATCACCGCGATCGTGAAAGATCGTTATTACCGTAACGATCGAATTGTGGCCTTTGCCAATATGATCCGCGAACTGGATCAGGAAAGGGGATCGACCTGTGCCGCCGATTTTCGTGACAGGCTTAACGTCGGGCGCAAATTGGCTATCCAGATTCTGGAATATTTTGACCGCATTGGTTTTACGCGTCGCCGAGGAAATGATCATTTATTACGCGATGCATTGCTGTTTCCTGAAAAATAATGAAACAATTAATTCATGGATTAAATGAATTAATACAAAATAGATGTTGATTGAAATAAGCACATTAGATTATGAACCTAATGTGCTTTTTAATTGTGAGTGTTATTAAAATAACAACCACGATCATATTTTGTTGGAAATTTCACTCGTATGCTTCCTGACTCTTTAGAGTAATTAAGGATCGTACAATGGCTGCTTCAACATTTTTTATTCCTTCCGTGAATGTAATCGGCGCTGACTCATTAAAAGACGCAATGAATACAATGGCGGAATATGGTTTTCGCCGTACGCTGATTGTTACGGATGCCATGCTGACGAAATTAGGTATGGCTGGCGATATTCAAAAAGCGCTGCAGGAACGTGATATTTTCAGCGTAATTTACGATGGTACGCATCCTAACCCCACGACCAGTAACGTTGCTGCTGGCCTGAAAATGCTGAAAGAAAATGACTGTGATAGCGTTATTTCTCTCGGCGGCGGCTCTCCTCACGATTGTGCGAAGGGCATTGCGCTGGTGGCGGCTAACGGCGGCAATATTAGTGATTACGAAGGCGTTGACCGCTCTGCAAAACCGCAGCTGCCGATGATCGCCATTAACACCACGGCGGGTACGGCATCTGAAATGACCCGCTTCTGCATCATCACCGATGAAGTACGCCACATTAAAATGGCGATTGTGGATAAGCATGTTACACCGCTGCTGTCCGTCAATGACTCCTCGCTGATGGTCGGTATGCCGAAGTCTCTGACGGCGGCTACCGGTATGGATGCGCTGACTCACGCTATTGAAGCCTATGTTTCTATTGCCGCGACCCCTATTACCGATGCGTGTGCGCTTAAAGCCGTCACCATGATTGCGGAAAACCTGCCGGTCGCCGTGGAAGAGGGCAGCAATGCTCAGGCACGCGAAGCCATGGCCTATGCGCAGTTCCTCGCAGGTATGGCCTTTAACAATGCTTCTCTTGGCTACGTGCATGCGATGGCGCACCAGCTGGGTGGCTTCTACGATCTGCCACACGGGGTATGTAATGCCGTACTGCTGCCGCATGTACAGGTATTTAATAGTAAAGTGGCTGCCGCACGCCTGCGCGATTGCGCCTCGGCAATGGGTGTGAACGTTGCTGGTCTGAGCGAAGAGCAAGGGGCAGAAGCCTGCATCGCGGCGATCCGCGAATTGGCGCAGAAAGTGAATATTCCGGCCGGTCTGCGTGAGCTGAACGTGAAGGAAGAAGATTTTGCCGTTCTGGCGACTAATGCCCTGAAAGATGCCTGTGGTTTCACTAACCCGATCCAGGCGACACATGAAGAAATCATGGCGATTTATCGTGCTGCCATGTAATTCGTGATACCTGTCGTAAAGCAGTAAAAGGCTGGCGAATAATTCGCCAGTCCCGTCTACCCTTTGTAGTACCCCTACAGCAAGGAGACGGTCATGACCAATAACCCCCCTTCAACGCGTATTTACCCCGGCGAGTATGGTTATCCCCTGAAGTTAAAAGCCCGATACGATAACTTTATCGGTGGTGACTGGGTCGCACCGGTGGACGGTGAGTATTACCAAAACCTGACGCCGGTAACCGGGCAATTACTGTGCGAAGTGGCCTCTTCCGGCAAAAAGGATATCGATCTGGCACTGGATGCCGCGCACAAAGTAAAAGACAAGTGGGCGCAGACATCTGTGCAGGACAGAGCGGCGATTCTGTTCAAAATTGCCGATCGTATGGAGCAAAATCTGGAGCTGCTGGCGACGGCTGAAACCTGGGATAACGGTAAACCCATCCGCGAAACCAGCGCGGCAGATGTGCCGCTGGCGATTGACCATTTCCGCTATTTCGCGTCCTGTATTCGTGCACAGGAAGGGGGAATAAGCGAGGTTGATAGCGATACCGTGGCGTATCACTTCCATGAACCTCTTGGCGTGGTAGGGCAAATTATCCCATGGAACTTCCCGCTGCTGATGGCTAGCTGGAAGATGGCACCCGCGCTGGCGGCGGGTAACTGCGTGGTGCTGAAACCCGCGCGCCTGACGCCGCTGTCCGTACTGTTGCTGATGGAAGTCATCGGCGATCTGCTCCCGCCAGGCGTAGTGAACGTGGTAAACGGTGCGGGTGGAGAAATCGGTGAATATCTGGCGACATCTAAACGCATTGCGAAAGTGGCGTTTACCGGCTCAACCGAAGTCGGGCAGCAGATCATGCAGTACGCCACGCAGAATATTATCCCTGTCACGCTGGAGCTGGGTGGGAAATCTCCCAATATCTTCTTTGCAGACGTGATGGATGAAGAAGATGCGTTCTTCGACAAAGCGCTGGAAGGCTTTGCGTTGTTTGCCTTCAACCAGGGCGAAGTGTGTACCTGTCCAAGTCGTGCGCTGGTACAAGAATCCATTTACGAACGTTTTATGGAAAGAGCCATACGTCGGGTGGAAAGTATCCGTAGCGGCAACCCGTTAGACAGCGTGACGCAAATGGGCGCGCAGGTGTCGCATGGTCAACTGGAAACCATTCTGAATTACATCGATATTGGTAAGAAAGAAGGGGCGGATGTTCTCACCGGTGGGCGGCGCAAGCAGCTGGATGGCGAATTAAAAGAGGGGTACTACCTCGAACCGACCATTCTGTTTGGTAAGAACAACATGCGGGTTTTCCAGGAGGAGATCTTCGGGCCAGTGCTGGCCGTCACGACCTTCAAAACCATGGAGGAAGCACTGGAAATCGCTAATGACACCCAATATGGACTTGGCGCTGGCGTCTGGAGTCGTAACGGAAATCTGGCGTACAAGATGGGCCGCGGTATTCAGGCGGGGCGTGTATGGACCAACTGTTACCATGCTTACCCGGCGCATGCGGCGTTCGGCGGTTACAAGCAGTCGGGCATCGGGCGCGAGACGCATAAGATGATGCTTGAGCATTATCAGCAAACCAAATGCCTGTTGGTGAGCTACTCTGATAAACCACTGGGGCTGTTTTAATATCCCGTCACTTACTGCCCGGTCGCGTTTAGCGTACCGGGCATCAAGTTATGTCCTCAGGTAAGTGACTGGGGTGAACGAACGCAGCCAACAAAGAAGCAGCTCGAAAGACGACGGGTATATATAAACTCATATATCGTTATATAAATAAGACAATTGCATCCAATCTGGTCATTCCACTATTATTATCAACTCTATTATTTATATCAAATTGCATCCGAATTCCTTAATTTAAATCCCTGAGGCAAATATGTTCCTTAATTATTTTGCATTAGGAGTGCTTATTTTTGTATTCCTGGTCATTTTTTACGGGATTATTATTCTGCATGATATTCCCTATCTAATTGCAAAAAAACGTAACCATCCTCATGCCGACGCAATACATGTTGCGGGTTGGGTTAGTTTGTTTACCTTACATGTTATATGGCCCTTTTTATGGATCTGGGCAACGCTTTATCGTCCGGAGCGTGGATGGGGTATGCAGAGCGCGGATTCTTCCCTGATCCAGCTTCAGGCAAGGGTTGCGGATCTGGAAAAGAAACTGGGCGAGGCTAAGACCTCTCCGGCGGAGTAATATCGATGGATTTACTGATTGTTCTGACCTATGTGGCGTGTGCATGGTCAATATTTAAAATTTTTAAAATTCCTGTAAATAAATGGACAGTTCCTACCGCGGCATTAGGCGGTATATTCATTGTTTGCGGGCTTATATTACTGATGAATTATAACCATCCGTATACATTTAAGGCGCAAAAGGCGGTAATTTCTATTCCCGTGGTGCCGCAGGTAACGGGTGTAGTGACAGAAGTGACGGATAAGAAGAATACGCTAATTAAAAAAGGCGAGGTTCTGTTTAAGCTTAATCCAGGGCGTTATCAGGCGCGGGTCGATCGCCTGAAGGCTGATATAGTCACCGCACAGCATAAAGAGCAGGCTCTGGTTGCGCAGTTAGACGAAATGGAAGCTAACACGCAGCGGGCAAAGGCCACGCGTGACAAACTGGCAAAAGATTACCAGCGCTATGCGCAGGGGAGTCAGGCGAAGGTGAATCCTTTTTCTGAACGCGATATCGACGCGGCGCGCCAAAACTACCTGGCGCAGGAAGCCTCGGTGAAATCCTCCTTTGCAGAACAACAGCAAATCCAGAGTCAGTTAGACAGCCTGGTGCAGGGTGAGAATTCGCAAATTGCCAGCCTGAAAGCGCAGCTAGCGGAAGCGGAGTTCAACCTGGACCAGACCGTGGTTCGCGCACCCAGCGATGGTTACGTCACTCAGGTGCTGATGCGCCCAGGAACCTATGCCGCCGCGCTGCCGATGCGTCCGGTGATGGTGTTTATTCCGGATCAAAAACGACAAATTATCGCCCAGTTCCGTCAAAACTCGCTGTTGCGACTGGAGCCTGGCGATGAAGCGGAAGTGGTGTTTAACGCCCTGCCGGGTAAGGTATTTAGCGGCAAACTGGCTGCTATCAGCCCGGCCGTACCGGGTGGTACTTATCAGTCGAACGGGGCGCTGCAATCCTTAAACTCTACGCCCGGTTCGGAAGGGGTGATCGCCACGATTGAGCTGAACGACAATGCGGATGTGAACGCGTTACCTGATGGGATTTACGCCCAGGTCGCTGTTTACTCTGACCACTTCGAACATGTGTCGGTCATGCGTAAGGTCTTACTACGGATGACCAGCTGGGTGCATTACCTGTATCTCGACCACTAGGCACAGGCTATTTTGCTTGCCATTTTGAACCTGGGCAGTGCTCGAAATCCTCACGTACTGCGTGTACGCTCCGGTTTCTGCGCGCTGTCCGTGTTCAAACTACCTGCGCCAATAACGCCTGTTGAGTCTGGTATCCTCATTTTGCTTGCTCAGTCTGCTGCTCCAGCGACTGAGTAAGCTGCTGGCGGATCTCTGCCAACATCTCATCAAGAATAAACTGTACCCGCCATGGCTGATATTCGCGCTTGCGGAAAATCGCCACCAAATCCAGCCACCATTCATGTTGTTCTGAGAAGCATGGGACCAGCAATCCTGATTGAACGTCTTTTTGTACACTCGCATTCGGCGCAAAAACAATGCCCAGATGGTTACGTGCCAGCGCCAGTGCAGACTGTGTATTGTCGCAGACATAATTTCCGGTCACCCGATAATCGTGCATTTCCTTGCCGCCAGCGGAGGTGAAGCGCCAGATATTGGCATCATCTATCATCATGGAATCAATCAGAATGCAGGAGTGTTCTTCCAGTTCATTCGGACTACTAATAGGATGTTCTTTGATATATTCAGGGCTGGCAAAAGCCGTCACTGCATATTTGGTAATGAAACTGGCGACCAGTGATTCATCTTTAGGGTGTGCATAGGTGATTAAAACATCACAATCATCAGGAAAGTCGACACCTTCATAAAATGCCTTCCGTTCAAGGTTACATGTTTTAAGTGAGAGGCTAATACCGCCGATATTCTGAATTTTTGCAATAACATGTTGCGATAAGTAAGCAATAATCCCCGTTGGCGCATATACCGTTACCCGACCACGTTTTTCATGCTTATAATCAGCAATGAAACTATTTAGCTGATCGTTTCTTTCCAACATATCATTGATGTAAGGAAGCAGTGCCGTACCAAACGGCGTGAGGGTCAGATGCCGGGTGGTGCGGTCAAACACCTTTAATCCAACTTTTGATTCAAAATCAGCAAGATATTTACTGACGTTGGCCTGTGCGATACCGAGAACAGTAGCGGCATGACTGATATTTTCACTGGCAGCGATTACCGAAATAATCTTCAGTTCCCGGTGTTTAAGTTGTAATTTATTCATCGCCAAGCCCAATATATATAATTTTTTATATATTACTATATAAATATGAACCTTGCACCGATGAAATTGTAAGCATTATTATGCACCCGCTTTGTAGCTTATTTTAAAATGGAATGTTGGCATGTTAATTAAACACAATATTGTGGCGCTGCTCGCCTTTTCTTTTATGGCGAGTGCAACTGCCGCAGAGTTTTCTATTGGCGCTGGTGCTGTATATAATGAATCACCTTATCGCGGGTATAATGATAATGTTCACGCAGTACCGCTTGTCAGTTACGAAAGTGAATCATTTTATTTTAGGCAAACAACGCTAGGTTATATTTTGTCTAAGAGTGAAAGTAATGAATTTAGTATTACTGCCTCTTATATGCCGCTTGAGTTTGATCCCGGCGATAATGACGATCATGCGATGAAAAAGCTGGATAAGCGTGACGCAACTGCAATGGCGGGTGCCGCGTGGTATCACCATGAAAGATGGGGTAGCGTAAAAGTCTCCGCCGCTGCGGATGTGCTGGACAACAGTAATGGCTGGGTAGGGGAAGTTTCACTGTTCCGTCCAATGCCGATGGGCAAGCTGACGCTGACGCCATCGATTGGCGTGCTCTACTATGACGAAAAATTCAATGAGTACTACTACGGCATATCGGGTAATGAGTCCCGTCGTAGTGGCTTATCAAGCTATTCCCCAGGCGATAGCTGGACACCGTATGTTGGCCTGTCCGCTAAATACGCGTTGACCAGCAACCTGATGCTGCTGGCAAGCGCCAACTATAGCGCACTGCCGGATGACATTAAAAATAGCCCGATGGTTGATCGTGATGACAGTTTCACCTTTATGTCCGGTCTGACCTGGCGTTTCTGATTCTCACCCGTTTGTCCTCAGGGAGGAGGGCAATCTTTTCATGAGACATTGACGGATGGGGGCTAACCGCCGCCATCCGCCTTATTATTACTGCTCGTTTACCCAGATTCGCATTTCGCCTTCACCACGGTTTGCCCAGCTAAACCACGGAATAAACGTCAATGTATGCGCCTGACGCGAAGTTGGGGAAACATCGTAGTGCCACAACGATTGTTGTGCAGCATCGGCTGCGCTTTGCTTCACGCCTTCAGCCTGAATTAACATTTTATGGCTGAACAATCCCTTACCCTCGAATACTCTGAACTCACTCTCTTTTGGCAACCACAGATTATGCAATTCCTCGCCGTTGTCGGCCTGCTCCAGGCAATACACCAGCGGTCCGCGTTGAATAGCGACCTTACCAGCAACATGGCGCACTAATGGATTTCCGTATACCCGACGCACCGGCATTGGCAGGGTCAAACTGAGCGTATCGCCCTCCTGCCAGGTGCGGCTGATGTGCAAATAGCCTTTGCGAATATCCTGTTCAACCGACTGACCATTTAGCAAAACCTGCGGCGCGGAGCACCAGTCAGGCAGGCGCAGGGCCAGGGTGTGATATACCGACTGCGGTGATTCGATGGCGATTTTTACCTGCTCATGCCATGGATAATCCCCGCTAATGCGCAGTTTGAGTGTGCCATCTGCCACGGGGACTTCCATGCTATTGCCCACGTACATATTGATATACAGCGCGTCCTGACGTGGCGTGTAGATGTAATGACCAATTGAGGTGAGTACGCGGGCGATATTCGGCGGGCAACAGGCGCAGCCAAACCAGCGCTGACGAACGGGTTTTACGTGATCATAAATATGATTAAATTTTAATGATTTAGGATGCACTTCCAGCGGATTCACATAGAAGAAGTGCTTGCCATCGAGCGCCATCCCGCACAATACGGTGTTATACAGGGCACGCTCCATCACGTCGGCATACTGGCTGTCGGCCTCCATTTCCAGCATTCTGCGGGCGAACATCATCAGACCGATTGAGGCGCAGCTTTCCGCATACACGGAGTCGTTGGGCAGATCGTAATCGCTGCTAAACGCCTCGCCGCTGCTTTGTGAACCGATCCCGCCGGTAATGTATAACTGACGCTGGGCCATGTTTTTCCACAGACGCAGGCAATCCTGACGTTTGCCTTCGTCCTGACTCAAGCGTGCCAGATGCGCCACGCCGGTCATCAGATATACAAAACGTACTGCATGACCGATCGCCGTTTGCTGTTCTGAAATGGGCTGATGTGCCTGGCTATAGGGTTTATCCTTCACCATCCATGCTGGGCCGTAAGTATGCCAGTAAGAGGTTTGGCCGCGCTTTTCGTACTCTTCGTCATAGAAATGGGGTTGCGCGCCGCGCTGTTCCACAAAGTAATTTACCAGCGCCATATAGCGTGGTTGCTGGGTCACTTCGTATAAGCGCATTAACGCCAGCTCGATTTCCGGGTGTCCCGGATAGCCGCGCAGTTGATTCTCTCCGAGCCCGAAAACGCTGTCGATGTGGTCTGCCAGACGGCACACTACGTCTAAAAGGCGACGTTTTCCCGTCGCCTGAAAGAACGCGACACCTGCTTCGATCAAATGACCTGCACAGTACAACTCATGACACTCGGCGAGGTTAGTCCAGCGTTCATCCGGGGCTTTCACCGTAAAGTATGTATTGAGGTAGCCATCTTCACACTGCGCAGCGGCCACCAACTCGATGACCTCATCTGCGGTTTTCTCAAGTTCCGCATCAGGTTTCTGGCACAGGGACCAGGCGACTGCTTCCAGCCACTTCGCTACGTCGCTATCCTGAAAAACCATACCGTAAAATTCGCCATCCTGTAGTCCTGCGGCGATACGAAAGTTCTCTATCGCATGACTTGGTTCCGCTTCTGCAATGCGGTCATTCAGCGCATCCCACTGGTAGGGGATCACTACGTCACGCACCAACTGCTGGTATTGTCCGAGGAACGGATCGCTGACGGTGAGCTTATGCAGGTCGACTTCCAGTACGTTCATTTCGTGCTCCTTAAGGCTGTACATGACGCTGACGCAGATCGGTGGCAATGCGCGACATCATTGGATTATTGAGTTTGCAGATGCGGATAGACAGCGCCAACAGCAGGTGGAACAGTGCGGGAAGCAGCGTTTCCATCGCGGTAATTCCTTGCAGCGAACTGGCGGTTTGGTTACCAGCGCCAGGCTGATAGGCGACAAAAATAAATAACAGGCTGATGATCCCCGCACTTGAGGCCCAGGCCAGCTTGATGAAAAACAGGTTGAAGGCGAAATTCATGCCGGAGGAACGCACGCCGGTTTTCCACTCGCCGTAGTCGTCGGCAAAGGCCATCAGCGAGAAGTGCAGCGGCAGCGTGAAGCCGAGAATAATGCCGTTGCCGAGGATCACCGCCAGCCATAGATTCTGGTAAGCCGAACCGGTTGGCAGGAACCACATCAACACCGCCAGGGCTGCCAGCACCAGGTTGGTGTAGTAATAGAGTTTGACGGTATCCATGCGGCGGGTCAGCGGGCTGACGATTACCGAACCGATGATGGACGCAAAGGTGACCATGGTGAAAAACAGCGACGTGTAAGCGGTACTGCCTTCCAGCACGTAGGTAATGAAATACATGTACCCACCGCCACGAATATTGAAGACGTTAATCAGCAGGAAAGACATCACCAGCATTAGCAGCAACTGGTCATTTTTGCGCAGCCCACCAATGTGTTCACGCAGGGTAAATTTCCCCATCATCGCCAGCGGCACACGCTCGCGCACCCAGAAGAAGCAGCACAGGAACATCACCACCGCGATGGCGCACAGGATGCCCACGCCGAACTGATAACCCTGCGCGGCATTGCCCTGACCCAGAATATCCACCATCCACGGCAGACCAACGGAGACAAGGAATCCCGCCACGCCGCACAGCACAAAGCGCCAGGACTGACAGGAGATTACCTCGTTATGGCGGGTCGTCATGGTGTTGATTAGCGCACAATACGGTACGTTGATAGCGGTGTAGCCGACAGAGAGCAGCAGATAGGTGCCGAACGCCCAGGCGATTTTTACGCTCATGCTGGCGTCAGGGACGGTAAACGTGAGTACGCCAATGATGCCAATGGGAATTGCCACCCACAGCTGCCATGGACGAAAACGCCCCCAGCGGCTTTGCGTGCGGTCGGCAAGTATGCCCATTATCGGATCGGAAATGGCGTCAAATACGCGCAGGGCAATAAACAATGTGCCGACCAGCGCGGGCGTTAACCCGAAGACATCGGTGTAGAAAAATGTCAGGAAGTTCATGATCAGACAGGTAATTACCGTCCCGCCTGCATCGCCTAACCCATAACCTATTTTTTCACGCAGGGATAATTTGTCGTCCTGGGCACGCTGTGCCAAATCAGATGTCGTAATCGGAGCCGAAGTCATAAATAACTCCCGGAGAGGATGTCAGAAAGTATCCCGCTACGTTGCGGGTTATTTGTTTGTAATTTGCAAAGTACGTTATTTATTCTGCACGAAATGTTTGGCTCAACAAGGGAAGAGAAAAGTATAAAAAGATGACAATTCCGACTTCATTATAAAAATGTGATTTCGATCCAGCGGAAAGGGATTTTATCGTGAATAATCAATAATAAAGAGCGGTTTAAATCATGCAAAAAGCGAGAATTTGAATATATATGCTCGAATTATCCATGTCTCTTCCGATTAAAGTGCAAAATGGTGGGCTATTTATTTCCCGAGGCGTGGGAAGTCATCCGGCGCGGCAATTGCAATCCTGGGAAATTATCTTTGTCGAAAAAGGGACATTAACGATTCGCGAAGGCCAGACCATTTTTTGCGTGAATGCTGGAGAAAGTTTGCTGCTATGGCCGCAGCGTTCGCATATTGGTGTCGGGCAATTTCCGGCTGATTTGAAATTTTACTGGCTGCACTTTGAGGTGACAGCAGAAAACGATGCTTCACTTACAGAACCGTTGCTTGCGATTCCTCAGCATGCGCGGGTTAGCGAGCCACAATATATTATTTCGCTGTTTCGCCAGTTCTTACGCGAGCAGGAAAATATTCATCGCAGCGTTGCGTTGGAACTGATCCTACTGCTGATTTTGCAGCAAATCTCCGCGGCGGCTAGCGGGCAACCCGCAGATAGCCCCGGTAATGCGCTGGCATGGAAAGCGCAACAAATAATCCACACCCAGTTCCACCTGCCGATTAGTGCTTCAATTCTGGCGAAAGAGTTGCATTGCAATGCGGATTATCTGGGGCGTGTATTCCGTAGCGCTTTCCGGCTGACGCTAACTGAAGCGTTGCATCGCCAGCGGGTAAGGGCAGCGGAAAAGCTGTTGATCAGCGATTCACTGTCGCTTACCGAAGTGGCGATAAAATGTGGATTTAATGATGTGGGTTACTTTCGCAAAATTTTCCGCAAGCATACCAGCCTGACGCCCGCGGCGTGGAAACGGCGCTATTGCAAAGAGCATATTAATTCGGCGTAAGTGAGGTTTGCCGGGTGGCGCTACGCTTACCCGGCCTACAAAATTGCAGCGCAGCGCCTCCGGACGTTAGTTTTGCCCGTAATACGCATTCACACCGTGTTTGCGCAGATAGTGTTTATCCAGCAACTCCGACTGCATATCCGGCAACTGAGGGGCTAGCTGGCGCGAGAACAGCCCCATATAGGCGCACTCTTCGAGCACCACGGCGTTATGTACGGCGTCTGCGGCATCTTTACCCCAGGCAAACGGACCGTGTGAATGCACTAATACCGCCGGAATCTGCAGCGGATTAAGATCGCGTTGCTCAAAGGCCTGAATAATGACCTCACCGGTTTGATATTCATATTCGCCGTTAATCTCCTCAACGGTCATCAGACGGGTACACGGAATAGAACCGTAGAAATAATCGGCATGTGTGGTGCCCCATGCAGGGAGATCAAGACCCGCCTGTGACCAGATCGTCGCGTGGCGTGAATGGGTGTGGACGATCCCACCGATTTCAGGGTAGCGACGGTACAGCGCCAGATGGGTTGGCGTGTCTGAGGAGGGTTTTTTACTGCCTTCAACCACATTGCCGCTGGCAATATCCACCACCACCATATCGTCGGCGGTCATCACGTCATATTCCACGCCGGACGGCTTAATCACCATCAGCTTACGCGTTTCATCCACCGCGCTGACGTTACCCCAGGTAAAGGTGACTAAACCATGAGCCGGAAGCGCCAGATTGGCTGCCAGCACCTCGGCTTTCAGTTGTTCTAACATGGAAACCCTCCTTCCTGCATACGTGCTTCTATCCAGCGTCGCGCCTGGATAATTTCCAGTACCGGCTCATTCGCTTTTTCAGTCCACATTTCAATCAGAAACGATCCGCGATAGTTCAGCTCATGCAGCGTTTTGAAGATACCGACAAAGTCCACGCACCCTTCGCCAAAAGGCACATCGCGAAACTGGCCCGGATGGGTTTCGGTTACCGGCAGCGTGTCTTTCAGGTGGATAGCGGCGATACGGTCGATGCCCAGCGTCAGTTCGGCAGTGACGTCATTACCCCAGGCGCTGAGATTGCCTACGTCCGGATAGACGGTGAACCACGGCGATGACAGCATTTCGTCCCACTTTTTCCACTTGCTGATCGAGTTCATAAAAGCGGTATCCATGATTTCTACCGCCAGCATGACCTGCGCGGCGGCGGCTTGCTCGACTGCCCATGCCAACCCTTCGGCAAAGCGCTGCTGCGTACCTGCGTCATGTTCCTCGTAATAGACGTCGTAACCTGCCAGTTGAATGGTGCGAATACCGAGATCGCGCGCCAGACGAATGGCTTTGGTCATGATGTCGCGTGCCCGAACACGGACTGATTCATCGCGGCTGCCAAACGGAAAACGGCGGTGGGCGGACAGGCACATTGAGGGGATTGCCACGCCGGTTTCCAGCATCGCGCTCACCAGCGATGCGCGCTGAGCAGGGCTCCAGTCGAGACGCGACAGACGTTCATCGGTTTCATCCACCGACATCTCGACGAAATCAAAACCGCAGCTTTTCGCCAGCACCAGACGCTCCGGCCAGGAGAGGTCTTTCGCCAGCGCTTTTTCATAGATACCTAACGGATGGTTACGCATACTGTGCTCCCCAGATGGCGTCGATTTGCGCATGGAATTCAGCGGCAACCTGCGTTGGATTTTGCGCCCCAGCCAGCGCGCGTCCGGCGATAAAGGCTTTGACGTTGATATCGCGAAACAGCGGCAGGTCGGCGGGCGTAATCCCGCCGGTAATCGACAGTTCCAGACCGATATCGGAAAGCGCTTTCATGCGCGCCAGATCAGCTTCTCCCCACTGTTGTCCGCTGGCCTGAGCATCGCGACCACGATGGTAAATTGCCTGGCGAACCCCAACGCGATACCAGTCACGGGCGTCATCCAGCGTCCAGTTGCCGAACAGTTCCATCTGAATTTCGCCGCCGCAGGACTGCGCGACGCCATGACCTTTTTCTATCGTCGCCAGCGGCGCAGCGCAGATGATGGTCATCCAGTTAGCGCCAGCGCCAAACGCTTGCTGTGCGAGAGTTTCGCCTGCATCGGCCACCTTCCAGTCGGCGACGATGATTTTATTTGGGCACTGGGCGCGCAGCGCTTTGACGGCGCTAAGGCCTTCGGTTAAGCAGAGAATCGTTCCTGCTTCAACGATATCGACACTTTCTTGTAGCAGTGCGACATCGCGCTGGGCTGCCTGCAGGTTGGTGTGGTCGAGCGCCAGTTGCAGTAATGGTCGACTCATCATTCGTGCTCCTTAATGCGGGCGTGATAGCCCTGTAGTGCGGTAATTAAATTCTGGTATTGGCGGTATTTGCGCTGGTAGCTCGCATGTGCGGCGGCGTCTGGCAGCAGTGTGCGCACTGGGTGCTGTAAGCTGCGCTGCGCGTCGCTGAAATTGTGATAAACGCCAGTGCCTACGCGGGCGGCGAGCGCTGCGCCAAAGCAGCCGGTCTCTTCAATCTGTGGCAGCTCGATACGTAAGCCGCTGACGTCTGCCAGCATTTGCATCCAGATGTCAGAGTGTGCCGGACCTCCGGTGACGCGCAGGGTATGTGCCTGCGTAAAACGTTCGCGCATGCGGTTCAGGTGGGTCATGTGGCTGAAAACCACGCCTTCGTAGATGGCCTGTAATAAGTGGGCACGAGTGTGTATAGCCTGCATGCCATAAAAGCCGCTGGTCATCTCCAGCCCGGCGTTACTGCCGTACAAAAAGGGCAGGAAGAAAAGCGCGCTACCGGCTTTCGGTAAGCTGGCAACGGCCTGATTAATCTCATCAAAAGAGAGTTCGCCCCACTGGGCGGTAAACCATTCCAGATTGCCGGAAGAGGTTGGGCTGGCTTCATGAACGATGTACTGCCCGTCATTTATATAGCGACCATAGACATAGGGATGAGGCTCGTGGTCGCGCAGGCCGTGAGCGATCCCGCTGGTGACGGCCCAGGTACCCATCACCGCGTTGAGGGTGTGCTCATCTTCGATGCCAGCGCAGAGTGCGGTGGAAACCACATCAAACAGACCGCCGACGACGGGCGTACCCGCCGCCAGACCGGTGATGGCGGCTGTCTGAGCGGTGATTTCCCCGCATATTTCTGCCGAACCCACGATGGGAGGCAGGGCAGGGTCGATTTCACTGATGCCCAGCCACTGAGTCAGCCTCGGGTCGTACTGACCCGTGGTCATGTTGTAGAGGTTCGACTCGGAGATATTGCTCTCTTCGCAGCCTTTGACGCCGGTTAAGCACCAGCGCAGGTAGTCATGACCCATCATGACGCTACCAATTTGCGCGTAGCGCTGAGGGGTATTCTCTTTCACCCAGCGCAGGAGCGATGCCGGATGCCCGGTCCACAATGTCTGGCGGGTGACCGGGTAGAGCTGCTCAGGGATCCCATCCTGCTGCCAGCGCTGAACGATGTCCATCGCGCGTCGGTCGGAAGAGAGAATGGCATTACCTAGCGGCTTATCTTGCTTATCAAGAAGGAACAGGCCTTTGCCCTGAGCGGATATACCGACGCCTTTGATTTGCTCGCCGCACACGCCTGTACGCTTTAACAACCCGGCAATGGTCGTGACGCACTGTTGCCACAGTTGGTGCATATCGCGTTCGGCGTAACCGGGTAATGGCGATATTGTCTGCAGCGATTGCCGGTTAATTCCCTGCTCATGACCTTTGGCATCATACAAACCTGCTTTCAGATATGTACCGCCGCAATCAATACCCAGCCAGAAGGTCGCTTTCTCACTCATCTTTGTTATCTCATTTTTGCCGGATGGCGCTGCGCTTATCCGTCCTGGGACGGTTGCTACCTGTAGGCCCGGTAAGCGAAGCGCCACCGGGCATTGTTTTACGCTGTACGTTTATGTGGATTCAGCGTCTTTAGCGGCGCGGCGCCGGCATCGCATTTCGCTGGCAGCAGCAGCGCCATCAGCGCGGCCAGAGCCAGTGAAATGGCCAGGCAGTAAACGCCCGCATCTTTGCTGTACAGGGTGATGAGAACGCCGACCGCGTAAGGACCGCAGAAGCCACCGAGGTTGCCGAGAGCGTTGATGACCCCACGTGCGCCACCGGCCATTTCCGCGCTGAACAAACGCGCCGGAATAGTCCAGAACACGCCCGCAGCCGATTGCAGGAAGAATCCGCAGCCGACCAGCGCGGCATAAGCCAGCCAGACGTTATTTTTCAGCGCCACAGAGAGGAACATGCACAGGGCAAAGCCAATCAGCGGCAGGCAGACGAACAGCTTGCGTTTACCGGTGCGGTCAGAGAGAGAAGAGAACAGGAACATCCCGGCAATTGCGCCGACGTAAGGCAGAATGGCGAGCATGCCGACCTGTCCCATGCTGCTGTGAGTCAACTCTTTGAGAATGGTCGGCAGCCACAGGGTGTAACCGTAAATCCCGGTCTGATAGAAGAAGTTCAGCGCGATTAGCTGCCACATGGTTTTATCGGAAAGTACTGCGCCCAGAGAGGCATTTTTGACTTCGGTTCCGGCAATGGCTTTTTGCTCGGCGGCCAGCGTTTCTACCAGGTAATTTTTCTCGGCGTCAGAGATCCAGCGCGCTTCCTGCGGACGGTCGTAAACGGTATAGGCCCACAGCACCAGGACGACGACAGACAGTAAACCTTCAATGATAAACAGCCAGCGCCAGTCGAGCACAGTGATGATCCAACCCGAGAGCGGGGCGGTAATGATCCCGGCAATCGGCACAAACATAATCACAATCGCATTGGCGCGACCGCGTTCGGCATCGGGGAACCAATTACTGATCATCGTCAGCACGACCGGCAGCATGCCGCCTTCGGCAACGCCGAGTAAGAAGCGCAAAACCAGCAGTTGGTACTGATTCGTGATCAACCCCGTCAAAACGGAAATGACCGCCCAGGCAACCAACGACCAGCCGATAAATTTCTTGCCGCTGCCGTGTACGGCAATTTTTCCACCGGGAACCTGTAAAAACAGATAGCCGATAAAGAAAATACCACCGGCCAGACCGGCCATGGTGGCGGAAATACCTAATTCCTCATCCATTCCGCCGGGCATCGCGAATGCGATATTGACGCGGTCCATATAAGAAATAATACAGGCGATGAGAATAGGTGGAATAATCCGTAGCCAGCGCTGACGGGGTATGTCTTGAAGTGTAGGGCGAGAGGTCATGTTCATATTAATATTCTCGTAGAGTAGTATTTTATTTTTATAGTTTTGCTTTATTTAATGCGGCGATACCGTCGCGCAATATCGCTACACGATGGTTCACATCTGCACTGGCATTTATTTCCAGCAATTTAATGCCAGAAAATTGCAATGGGTCTGCTCCTGCGCTGGCGAATAATTCGCGGGCATGCTCTGTGGTCATCAGACCTTCTGGACAGAAAGGGGCAAACGGTGCGTGTAAGTCCTGCCACTCGCCGTATTCCCCCGCAAGCGTGGTGCCGGAGAACATCAGTGCGCCCAGTTTTCCAGCCCGTTTGGCCTGCTGCGTGTGGGCCAGCGGTAGGGTGAGGTTCCGCCCTTCAATGGCCGAGCGCGCCCAGTTAATGCACACGCTGATGTCATATCCGGCTATCGCGTCCAGTACGTTGTCTAACGGTAAAAAGCCTTTACGTGGCGCGGGGCCAGTCATGGCATCGCAATGTTCCAGCACCAGATCGCAGGACCAGTCCCAGCGGGTAATTTCTTTCAGTGAACGGGCGAACGCGTCGGTGGCCTGAGCGACGTTTGGGTTGCCTGCCAGTGGGGCAGCATGTAGCTCCAGCGCGATTACTTTTCCGCCATTGGCTGCATTGATATGGTTGATTTTCTGCTGCAGATGGCGGTAATACGCCACGCAGGCTTTACGCTGTTCTTCGTCGCTGGAGGCCAGCCCGAAACCACCATTAGTCCCGCGACGGCGCATGGTTTCCATAATAGCCGTGACCACGATTTGCCAGTCGCCCGGCGTATGGCGTAATAACCATTCGTCGCCTAACGGATGCAGATTTTCAAGGCAGGGCTGCTCCAGTCCGCGAATATCCGGGGTATCGGAGAGTTGTCGCCAGAATTCCTTCTCTTCCTCTTCACCCTTTTGGTGAAATGAGGGTGCACAAGGGTACGCACCGATAATATAACCGGTAGTGTTAGCTTTCATTTTTGTGCTCCTTTTATAAAACTGAAATAGCAACCTTTACGACTATTTTGCGGATCGGTGTGGCGACAGTTTTATGACATGCTGGACGATGAACATCTTGTGGGAAGAATATGGCGTAACTTCCCGGAATCATTTCAATAAAAGATTCATGTTCGCTGTCGTGATAAAAAATAATATCGCGCTGTTCTAATAACGATTCACTAATTTGGTTATTCCCGGTATCAATGGCGATCCCGATTTTCTCTTCACCCCAGGCCAGAAACTGAATATCCAGATAGCGACGATGCACCTCAGGACGATTTTCGGCAACGTCACGGGTGGTTAAATCGATAATTTGCGCGAAGATATTTTTACCGTCGATCTCCACCACGCCCGGTTCCAGTTTTTGAAAATCTGTGCTGCGCAGAAAGTCGAGCGCCCTTTCAATCGCAGCGGGCAAACGGCATGGGTTAGGTTGAGCAATATGTCCGAAGATCATGGTGTGGCTCCTTACAGGGCCTGAATTTTTGCCCAGACGCTGTCGTCAACGGTGATACCGTTCCGGCGATTTTCTTCCAGTAGCTTTGTAAACTCGTGGCCCGGCAGACGGACAGGCGTGTTTTCATCTGCGCGTTCGGCGGTGGTGATGAAATCCATAATCCGCTGTAGCTTGGCATCGCGGGTGGCGCCATCGATCAGCTTATCCACTTCAATGGCGATAAAAATCTGTGAAACGCCATATTCATCGCTGTTATCCTGGGTGACTTCCGCAACGGATGAGCCATCAGAAAGCAGGGTGGCAATCATATCCAGCACAATCGACAGACCTGAGCCTTTCCAGTAGCCCATTGGCAAAATGCGGCGGTTTTTTTCGATAACGCCCGGCTCTTTGGTGAGATTACCTTCATCATCAAAGCCACCATCTACCGGCAGTTGGCGACCGGCCAGGCGATTCACTTCCAGCATGCCGTAGGAGAACATCGACATCGACATATCAACCATGGTGATTGGTGATGAGGGGATCGCGACGATCAGCGGGTTAGTACCAATGCGGCACTCTTTCGAACCCCACGGCGGCATGACGGCAATCGAGTTAGTCCAGCAGATACCGATGTAACCTTTCTCCGCCGCCTGCCAGCCATAGCTGCCGCCGCGCATCCAGTGATTGGCGTTACGCAGTGCGACCAGGCCAATACCGTGATCGGAGGCCAGCTCAATGGCTCTGTCCATCATCTTTTTCGCCGTCAGATTGCCGATCGAACGCTGGGCATCCCATTGTTCAATCGCCCCCAGGCTGGTAATGCGTTGCGGTTTGGCCTCAGGAATGATGTCGCCGTTATCCAATTGCTGAATAAAACGAGGAAAACGATTCACACCGTGCGAATAAACGCCGGACTCGGTGGTGCGCGCAAACATTTCGGCACAGGCATCGGCGGTTTCAACGGCAATACCGCGTGCCAGCAGTACCCGATTGAACGCATCTTTCAACTGCTCAAAAGTGACTTTCATTCCTGTTTCCTTGTTTAAATTTGATCGCTTTTTTATCTCTAAATTTCACTATGCGAAATCTGATTTCAAATATAGCGATCAAATTTTGACAGATCAACGGGGTGGTCTATTTTTTAAAATCATCAAAATCAAATAGTTGTGTTTTTTCGGTTCAGATCGTGAACTGAAACACACTTTGCGCTACCATCAGAGCGCGACGAAAAGGGGAGCGGAAGCGATGGGCACAAAAGAGAGTGAAATGACGCAAGACAAAGAGAGGCCAGCCGGAAGTCAGAGCCTGTTCCGTGGTTTGATGTTGATTGAGATTCTGAGTAACTATCCGAATGGGTGCCCACTGGCCCATCTGTCTGAACTGGCCGGGCTGAACAAAAGCACTGTGCATCGACTCCTGCAAGGACTGCAGTCCTGCGGATATGTCACGCCTGCACCTGCTGCGGGTAGCTATAGGTTGACCACTAAATTTATCGCTGTGGGTCAGAAGGCACTATCCTCACTGAATATCATCCATGTTGCCGCACCGCACCTCGAAGCGTTGAATATTGCCACGGGTGAAACAATTAACTTCTCAAGCCGTGAAGATGACCACGCGATTCTGATTTATAAGCTGGAACCGACGACGGGCATGCTGCGTACCCGCGCTTATATCGGTCAACATATGCCGCTGTATTGCTCCGCGATGGGTAAAATTTACATGGCGTTTGGGCATGCGGATTATGTGGAGGCCTACTGGGAGAGCCATCAGGATCTTATTCAGCCGCTGACCCGTAATACCATTACCGGTTTGCCGGCGATGTACGACGAATTGGCGCAGATCCGCGAAAGCAGTATGGCGATGGATCGGGAAGAGAACGAGCTGGGCGTTTCCTGTATTGCTGTGCCGGTGTTTGATATTCATGGCCGGGTGCCGTACGCGGTGTCAATTTCACTCTCTACCTCGCGACTTAAGCAGATAGGGGAAAAAAATCTACTCAAACCGCTGCGGGAAACCGCGCAGGCGATTTCAAATGAGCTGGGTTTTACCGTTCGCGATTAAGGTTATTCAGGCACCTGACACTATTTAACCGTTTCCCCTGTCCGATCAAAGCGACAGGGGCCGTCTCTCTGGCAATCTGTGGTTTTCACGCAGAAGGAGGGGGCAATGAACGCGTTTATTATGGCGGATGCGGCAAAATGTATTGGGTGTCGTACCTGTGAAGTTGCCTGTGTCGTCGCGCATCAGCAAAACCAGGACTGTGCGTCGGTCTCTTCTTCTGCGTTTATACCGCGGATTCGGGTCATCAAAGACGACGCCTTTACGACGGCGGTCGCTTGTCATCAATGCGAAGACGCTCCCTGCGCGAATGTTTGTCCAACTCACGCCATTCGTCGTGAACATGGGCATATCTTCGTTGAACAGACACGTTGTATTGGCTGCAAAAGCTGTATGCTGGCCTGCCCGTTTGGTGCAATGAATGTCGTTGCCCGTTTGTCGCGGGTGCAGGCGATAAAATGCGATTTGTGCTGGCATCGCGAGACGGGACCGGCGTGTGTAGAAGCCTGCCCGACCAGCGCGTTGCAGTGTATTGATGCCGTCAGTATTCAGCGCCAGCGTCTGCGTTCACAACCGCTGTGAAGTAAACCCGACCCGCACTTGGGTCGGGTTTGCGTTAGCCTTCCAGCCAGGCGCGTTCGATCTCTTCAGCCAGAATCTTCACGCCAGCTTCGATTTTCTCCGGCTCTGGCACGTAGTTCATCCGCATGCACTGATGGGTATGCGGCCAGGGCTTATCCAGCCCCGGGAAGAAGTAGTCACCAGGAACCATCAGCACGCCGCGCGCTTTCAGACGCTGATACAACAGTTCGGTAGTGATAGGCAAATCTTTGAACCATAACCACAGGAAAATAGCCCCTTCTGGTTTATGAATCAGGCAGCGATCTTCTGACAAGTAGCGGCGAATAATCGCAATCGTCTCCTGAACGCGCTGATAGTAAAACGGCTTGATAACCGTTTCGGACAGGCGCAGCAGATCGTTACGTTTAATCATCTCGCACATCATCGCCGGACCCATTCCGCCAGGTGCCAGGCTGATGATGCCGTTCATATTGGTAATCGCAGTGATGATTTTTTCATTCGCGATAATGATGCCGCAGCGGGAACCTGGCAGGCCCAGCTTGGAAAGGCTCATACACAGCACAATGTTGGGGTTCCACAGCGGGCGTGCTTCGCTAAAGATGATGCCAGGGAACGGTACGCCATAGGCGTTATCAATCACCAGCGGGATCCCATGCTGGTTGGCCAGCCGATCCAGCTTCATCAGCTCTTCATCGGTGATCACGTTGCCTGTCGGGTTAGTGGGGCGCGACACGCAGATCATTCCCGTCTCTTCACCGATGTGCAGGTGTTCAAAATCAACGTGATACTTAAACTGGCCTTCCGGTAGCAGCTCAATGTTCGGACGTGCAGAGACGAAGAGATCTTCTTCCAGCCCGGAATCGGCATAGCCAATGTATTCCGGGGCTAACGGGAATAACACTTTTTGCGTTGTTCCGTCAGCGCGGCGCCCGGCGAACAGATTGAATAAGTAGAAAAACGCGCTCTGACTGCCATTTGTCAGTGCAATATTTTGTGGCTCGATATCCCAACCCTGCTTCTCACGTAGCAGTTTCGCCAGCTCAGACAGTAGCTCGGTTTTCCCTTGCGGCCCGTCATAATTGCAAAGCGCATCAGTGGCTTTGCCGTTTGCCAGCATATCTGTCAGCAGAGACTGGAAGTAATTTTGCATCTCTGGAATTTGCGCCGGATTACCACCGCCGAGCATGATGGCGCCCGGGGTGCGTAAACCGTCGTTGAGGTCCTCCATCAGGCGGGTGATGCCTGAATGGCGGGTAAATTTGTCGCCAAAAAGTGAGAATGTCATAGCAGGGGATCTGTCGAACTGAGTAGTAAAGTGGCTAACCATAGCGCTACCTATGGCAGGGTGCAAATCAGGGGGGAGGGGCTGGATTGATGTTTTATGCTGCAGATGTTTACCTGGCTGGTTTTTTATTTTGTGTTGGGCTTCCCGCTGTATGCACAGCGAGAAGCCTGTTGGGATCAGGGCTGACCGGCCCACACCACCATTACCTTATCGTCGTCATGCTCGCGGATAAATCCGTATCCCTGCTTCAATGTCAGCGTGGTCTGTTTACCGGCACCGATGGCGGGATGTCTGGCCCGGAACTGACTGATGCGCTGCCAGTGAGCGACGCTGGCAGCAGATTTCCCGGTCACATCCTGCCAGTTCATTTCTGAGCGCGTACCCTGCAATGGGTCTGAACCTGTTGGTCCAAAGGGCCGGGCCGACTCGTCGCCGTAAAAGAGTTGTACCGCGCCTGGCGCCAGCAGCAATAGCTCGGCAGCTTTATCTCCACCTTCGCGAAACAGACGCGTATCGTGCGAGGATAGATAGCTCAGAACGTTGAAATCTTGCAATTTTTCCGCCATCTGTTGCCAGGTGAGATCCATACTCGCCAGACAATCGACGGCCTTTGCCGCCTGCTCCTGATAGTCGAAATTGATCATCGCATCGAAGCCGTGACGGTAATAGTCGCTTTGCATTACGCCGTGACCCCAGGCCTCGCCGGTCATCCAGAAGGGTTTATCATCCAGCGCTTTATCCGGGTTGGCTTTCTTCCATTCAGCCAGCGCTGCGCTGGCCTGTGTTTTTAACTGCTGCCAGGCGGGAAGTTCGACGTGTTTGGCGGTATCGACCCGAAACCCGTCAATCCCGTAATCACGCACCCACTGACTGAGCCAGAGGGTCAGATAATCTCGGGGCGTGTAACCGGCAATAGCTTTAGCGTGTGTATCCGGTTTGTGTTGATAAAAGTTTGGCAGCCCGGAAGGCGTGGTGGATTCGGTTTTTAGATCGGGCAGGAAAGCCAGCGACATGGTCAGGTCGTCAAAGCCAGGATTGTCGTAATCGCCAATATCGGTGCGGATCCAGTTTTTCCCCCACCATTTTTCCCAGCCTGCTTTATCGCTGAAGTTGATGTAATCATTAAAGCTGTGCCAGCTTTGCCCGGCGGCTGGCTTCCAGTCTGTCCAGCGTTCACCGAGCGTGTTTTTCAGTTCATCGCCTGACAAGTACAGAGCCCCAAACTGATACTCCTGCATATCCGCCAGCGTGGCGTAGCCAGTATGATTCATGACAACATCGAACAGGATACGAATACCGCGCTGGTGCGCGCCGTCAACCAGGGCACGCAGGTCAGCTTCATTACCCATATTCGCATCGAGCGTGGTCCAGTCCTGAGTGTAATAGCCGTGATAAGCATAATGGGGGAAATCGCCTTTGGTGCCACCGCCGACCCAACCGTGGATTTGCTCAAACGGCGCGCTGATCCATAACGCATTGACGCCCAGTTGTTGCAGATAGTCGAGTTTGCTGGCAAGACCGCGTAAATCGCCGCCGTGGAAGGTGCCAATTTCCTGCATGCCATCGCTGCGCCGACCGTAGCTGTGGTCGTTACTCGGATCGCCATTCACAAAGCGGTCTGTCAGGACGAAATACACCGTAGCGTTATGCCAGTCGAAAGCAGCTAGGGAATCGGTTTCCGCCCGTTCCAGCAGCAACAGCCCGTTGCTGGCTGCGGCAGGCTGTAGGGTAATCGACCCATTTTTTACCGTTGCCGTTTGCTGGCTGTAGAAATCACGCACCACGGCACCTTCCGGAAAGGTCTGGCTCACATCCAGTGTTAACGGCGAACCATCCCATTTCGGGCACTGGCGAATCTGGGTCGTGACAGGGGCTGCGGCGCTTTTTACCGAGAGCATCAACGTTGGCGTTCCGGAGCGGGTATCCACTTCCAGCGCGTAATCGCCGTCTTTGAACAAACGCCACTGCGGCGGCGCGCCCTCACACGGTTTTAGCGACAGCATCTGGTTGAGTTTTATCGCGTCAGCAGGCTGCCAGCACTGTTGGTCAAAATTCAGGATTAAAGGACGAGTACCCTTCGTCAACGCTGCATGGCTGACGAATTTCCCCGTACCTTCCGCTTCGAAGGCGGGAAGTCCCTGAGAAGTCCATGATGAGGCGATGGCAATGCCGGGCATGAGCGCCAGCGCAACGGCGGCAAGTTTCATAATGCTGTCCTTGATGCTGCGATTTTCGCCAGTTTGCCAGTGAAATCAGGCCGGAAACTCCTCCTTTGAGTCGATTCTGCCAGGAGGAGAAGTGAGGGTGAGCGATCGCGCGCAAAAAATGAACTTATTTTGCGATAACCTCCACATTTTCTTCGAATTAATAGCACCCTGAACCGTTAATGCGTGACATGGTTTCAGAATTGGACTATTCCTTTGGGTGCTCTTGACAGCTATTTTTGATATGATTTGAGATTCATCTCTCATTTTTGTGAAAAATATAAGGTGTTGGAATGTATAAATCCGACCAGGAGACCTAATGATATTGACTCCCATTCGACGATATGGGGCAATGATTCTTATGTTACTCACCGTTGCATTTTCGGGTGAGGTGCTGGCAAAGACACACACGGCGACAACGAGTCACAAGCCCCAGATAACCAAGGCAAGTAATAAACAGGTTAGCAGTAAACAAGAGTATTCTCGCAATAGTGCAAAGAGTAGTTCACTTCCTGATTTGCGAAAATACCCTTCCGGAACACCAAGGAAAAAAGCGTTTCTCCGGACGGTTATGCCTTATATTACCAGTCAAAATGCTGCCATTACGGCGGACCGTAACTGGCTGATTTCAAAACAGTACCAGAACCGCTGGTCACCGACTGAGCGTACGCGTATGAAAGACATCGCGAAGCGCTACAAGGTGAACTGGTCTGGCAACACGCGTAAAATTCCGTGGAATACGCTGCTTGAGCGCGTAGACATTATCCCGACCAGTATGGTGGCAACCATGGCTGCGGCCGAAAGTGGCTGGGGTACCTCGAAGCTGGCGCGTAGCAACAACAACCTGTTTGGCATGAAATGTGGCAAAGGTCGTTGTAACAATGCCCCAGGTAAGGTGAAAGGCTACTCACAGTTTGAATCGGTGAAAGAGTCGGTGAATGCTTACGTCATCAACCTGAATACGCATCCGGCTTACTCTTCTTTCCGTAAATCACGTGCGCAGCTGCGTAAAGCCGATCAGGAAGTCACCGCTACCGCGATGATCCATAAGCTGAAGGGTTATTCCACTAAAGGACAGAGCTACAACAACTATCTGTTCGCAATGTATCAGGATAACCAGCGTTTAATCGCCGCGCATATGTAATTCTGTGTGCCGGATGGCGGCTTCGCCGCATCCGGCAATAATCCTCACAGCAACACTTCGCTGTTCACATCGCGATACTCTTTTGGCGTCGTGTCGTACTCTTTCTTAAAGACTGAATAGAAGTATTGCAGAGACGGATAGCCGCACATCTGTGAAATTTCGTTGATCGAAAGTGTGGTAGAAATCAACAGGCTGCGCGCTTTTTCCAGCTTTTCGGCATGAATTACGGCGTGGATAGTCTCTCCGACCTCTTCTTTAAAACGCTTCTCCAGATTCGAACGTGAAATCCCCACTGAATCCAGCACTTGTTCAACCTTAATACCTTTACAGGCATGGTTGCGGATAAAGTGCATCGCCTGAATCACCGCCGGATCGGTTAATGAACGGTAGTCGGTTGAGCGGCGTTCAATGACACGCACCGGAGGAACCAGAATGCGTTGCAGCGGCAGTTCTTCATTCGCCAGTAAACGATGCAGGAGCTTAGCAGCCTGATACCCCATCTGCCTGGCTCCCTGAGCCACGGATGACAGCGCTACCCGGGACAGATAACGGGTCAATTCCTCGTTGTCGATCCCTATCACGCACAGCTTTTCCGGTACCGGAATATGCAGGTGCTCGCAGACTTGCAGGACGTGCCGTGCCCGCGCGTCGGTGACGGCGATAATACCGGTTTGCGGCGGTAGAGTTTGCAGCCAGTCCGCCAGACGATTTTGCGCGTGCTGCCAGTTCTCCGGTGCGGTTTCCAGCCCCTGATAGACAACGCCGCGGTACTTCTCTTTGGCAACCAGCTGGCAAAAGGCATATTCACGTTCCGCGGCCCAGCGTTTACCGCTTGAAGAAGGCAGACCATAAAACGCAAAGCGGTTAACCCCTTTTTCTTTCAGATGCAGGAAAGCGCTTTCTACCAACGCGTGGTTGTCGGTGGCGATGTAATGTACCGGTGGATAATCTTGCTCCAGATGGTAGGAGCCTCCAACGCCGATGATGGGAACCTCGACATCGGCAAGTAATTGCGCAATGTCATCATCGTCATAATCAGCAATAACGCCGTCGCCTAACCAGTCTTTAATATTATCGATACGGGCGCGGAAATCTTCCTCAATGAATATATCCCACTCGGATTGCGATGCCTGTAAATATTCACCCACTCCTTCTACTACCTGGCGGTCGTAGGCTTTATTGGCATTAAATAGCAGAGTGATGCGGTGACGTTTATCAAACATAAGAACCTGTCCTGGAAAGGTTAACGTGGGCCTGTCGATACTAGCAAAATCGCAGGTACGACTGCTTGATGAAGCGTGACAAATTTCTTATTTGCCTGGTGCTACGCAAAATTCACATACTGCCAGTGGGATGACAATTGCCATTTTTTATCTGCGCATTATGGTTTTTTGTTTATTGGCTAACCTTCGATCGCGATCGCCTTTTTATTTCTTTTCTCAGCGCGTTTTTTTGGGAGCCAGCGCACGTTTGGGTATTCTCTTAATAGCGGTGTGAAATAACGTAATTGAGCAATAAATCAGGAAATTCCAGTATAGCTATATCGCAGTTTACTTGCCGTATTACCTGATTATGGAGCTTATTATGCCGGCTTATTTTGACCAACTCGATCGTGTTCGTTTTGAAGGCACTCAATCCACCAACCCGCTCGCATTTCGCCATTACAACCCTGACGAAATCGTATTGGGCAAGCGCATGGAAGATCATCTGCGTTTTGCTGCCTGCTACTGGCATACCTTCTGCTGGAACGGAGCGGATATGTTCGGTATGGGCGCTTTCGATCGTCCGTGGCAGCAGCCTGGTGAAGCTCTGGCGCTGGCGAAACGCAAAGCGGACGTAGCATTTGAGTTCTTCCACAAGCTGAACGTGCCTTACTACTGCTTCCATGATGTCGATGTTTCGCCGGAAGGCGCGTCTTTGAAAGAGTACAAAAACAACTTTGCGCAGATGGTTGATGTGCTGGCGGCAAAACAGGAACAAAGCGGCGTGAAGCTGCTGTGGGGTACAGCAAACTGCTTCACTAACCCACGCTACGGTGCGGGTGCGGCCACAAACCCGGATCCAGAAGTGTTCAGCTGGGCCGCCACGCAGGTGGTTACGGCCATGGATGCCACGCACAAGTTAGGCGGTGAAAACTACGTTCTGTGGGGCGGTCGTGAAGGTTATGAAACGCTGCTGAATACCGATCTGCGTCAGGAACGTGAGCAGATTGGTCGTTTCATGCAATTAGTCGTGGAACACAAACACAAAACCGGTTTCCAGGGCACTTTGCTTATCGAGCCGAAACCGCAGGAACCGACCAAGCACCAGTACGACTACGATGCGGCGACCGTGTACGGATTCCTCAAGCAGTTCGGTCTGGAAAAAGAGATCAAACTGAATATCGAAGCCAACCACGCCACGCTGGCAGGCCATTCGTTCCATCACGAAATCGCCACCGCTATCGCGCTGGGTCTGTTTGGCTCTGTCGATGCCAACCGCGGCGATGCACAGCTGGGCTGGGATACCGACCAGTTCCCGAACAGCGTAGAAGAGAATGTGTTGGTGATGTACGAAATCCTCAAAGCGGGCGGCTTCACCACCGGCGGCCTGAACTTTGATGCCAAAGTACGTCGTCAGAGTACCGATAAATACGATCTGTTCTATGGTCATATTGGCGCGATGGATACCATGGCGCTGTCGCTGAAAATTGCGGCCCGTATGATTGAAGACGGTGGCCTGGATCAGCGTGTGGCTAAACGTTATGCCGGTTGGAATGGTGAGCTGGGCCAGCAAATTCTGAAAGGCCAGATGACGCTGACAGAAATTGCGCAGTACGCTGAACAACACAACCTGGCGCCAGTG
Organism: Citrobacter sp. Cpo090; assembly: GCF_030332665.1. NCBI lineage: Bacteria > Pseudomonadati > Pseudomonadota > Gammaproteobacteria > Enterobacterales > Enterobacteriaceae > Citrobacter > Citrobacter sp. Cpo090. The sequence continues at coordinate 227,678 of NZ_JAOWHK010000030.1, forward strand.
CACCAGAGCGGTCATCAGGAGTTGCTGGAGAATCTGGTAAACCATTATTTGTTCGACAAATAACGGGTCTCTGAGAACGTCCGTAAGCCCGGTCAGCTAGCGCTACCGGGCCTTTCTTTAAGGAACGATGCCTTATGTATATCGGGATAGATCTTGGCACATCAGGCGTAAAGGCCATTCTGCTCAATGAGCAGGGCGATGTGGTGGCTTCACAAACGGAGAAACTCACCGTCTCGCGCCCGCACCCGTTATGGTCAGAACAAGACCCTGAGCAGTGGTGGCTGGCAACGGATCGCGCAGTAAAAGCACTGGGTCAGCAGCATTCACTCCGCGAGGTGAAAGCGTTGGGGATTGCCGGGCAGATGCACGGCGCGACGCTACTGGATGAACAACAGAAGGTATTGCGTCCGGCTATCTTATGGAACGATGGTCGCTGTGCTGAAGAGTGCGTGATGCTGGAGAATCAGGTTCCGCAGTCTCGAGCGATAACTGGCAACCTGATGATGCCTGGCTTTACCGCGCCAAAACTGCTGTGGGTGCAACGCCACGAGCCGGAGATTTTCAAGCAGATTGATAAAGTCCTGCTGCCGAAAGATTACCTGCGTTTGCGCATGACCGGTGATTTTGCCAGCGATATGTCTGATGCGGCAGGGACAATGTGGCTGGATGTCGCGAAGCGTGACTGGAGCGATGTCATGCTGGCTGCCTGTAAACTGACTCGCGCACATATGCCTGCGCTCTATGAAGGCAGTGCGATTACCGGAACCTTGTTGCCAGCAGTTGCCAAAGCCTGGGGAATGCAGGAGGTTGCAGTGGTTGCCGGCGGCGGTGATAACGCGGCGGGGGCGGTAGGCGTTGGCATGATGAATGCCGGTCAGGCGATGCTTTCGCTGGGGACGTCCGGCGTCTATTTTGCGGTGAGTGATGGTTTCCTTAGCAAACCGGAAAGTGCGGTTCACAGTTTTTGCCATGCTTTGCCTGAGCGATGGCATCTGATGTCTGTAATGTTAAGTGCGGCATCATGTCTGGACTGGGCGGCAAAATTAACCAGACTGGCGAACGTTCCTGCGTTGATTGACGCTGCGCAACAGGCGGATGAACACGCGGAGCCGGTCTGGTTTTTACCTTATCTTTCCGGGGAACGTACGCCGCATAACAATCCGCAGGCCAAGGGCGTATTTTTCGGTCTGACGCATCAGCATGGTCCGGCGGAACTGGCACAGGCGGTGCTGGAAGGTGTGGGTTTTGCGCTGGCTGACGGTATGGATGTGGTACATGCCTGTGGCATTCAGCCCGCCAGCATTACGCTGATCGGCGGCGGGGCACGCAGCGAATACTGGCGTCAGATGCTATCTGACATCAGCGGATTGCAGCTGGATTACCGTACCGGCGGTGATGTTGGCCCTGCACTCGGCGCGGCGCGCCTGGCACAAATTGCCATGAATCCGCAGCGGCCATTATCAGACCTACTGCCTCAGCTTACGCTGGAGCAGGCGCATTATCCTGACGCCGAGCGTCATGCTCGTTATCAACAGCGTCGAGAAATCTTCCGTCGTATCTATCAGCAATTACAACCGCTGATGTCCTGACCCTAAATCCCCTCTGGCAAACAGAGGGGATTTATCAAATATATATTTCAATCTAATAAATAATTAGCGTGCATGAATTTATTCTGAAAGTCCGACGTAGTCGCTTTTTTCTGTGTTGTCTTTAGCGGGTTATTCATATTGTATCCATGATGGATAAGGAGATCCCAATGAAGACAACCAGGCTTTTGCCATGGATATTATTCCTCTCAGGCATACTGACTTACAGTATCGGTTTATGGCGTGCATGCCCGTTATTGAGCGGCAAGGGGTATTTTTTGGGGGCGTTGATGACGGGGATGTTCGTTACATATGCCTATCAGCGCGCAGTAAATCTCAATCAAATTGATGAACGCTTTGCTTCTGTGTGTCAGATGGTGATGCTCATAACTATCGGATTGTTGCTGGTAGGAGTGTGGAATGCCCCGCTGGCGCCCATCGAAATGGGGCTGTACCCGGCGGCATTCTTTGTGTGTTTACTGGGGCAAGTGTTACTGCAGCGTTCGTCTGAAAACGCGCTGTCTGGAGAATCCTAACTCACCAGCCTGCGCGTATCGATATGCTGCAACAATATAGACAACAGCAAACTTCCAGCCAGTGTGGCGCTGAAAATCCACAACATATCGAGCGGTGGCCAGTTTTTGAGTTCAATTCCGTTGGTGCGTAGTGCGTGAATGATCAGCGCATGAAAACCATAAATGCCCAATGAATGGCGAGAAATAAGGCCCAGTAGCGGCAGAGTACGTGTGCTGAGCGTATTTTTGACCAGCGTCAGGAGTGAAACGGCGCAAATAAATACCACCGGGCCGCAGTAAAGGTACCAGGTGTCGGCAAAATTGCCTCGCCAGCGCAGTTCATGCAATGTGCCACGAGAAATAATAAATACCGCGGTAATGAACAACGCCGCACAGAGCCAACTGAGCGCACGTTTTTGCGTATCCATCATGCCAATCGCCCGGCCCAGCATGCCGTACAGGATGTAATAGAAGGTGTCGCCGCTGATGTACAGGTTGATGGGCAGCCACTCAAAGCCGCCGATTTTTTGCGAGACGGTATTGGGATTGGCAATCACGCCAATCACCACCATGAGCGCCAGCAGCATCTTGCCGCTGATATTTTTCACCTGTATCAGTGGTGAAACCAGGTAGATGACGGCGATCGCGAAGAAAAACCACAGGTGATAGAACACCGGCTTTTGCAGCAGGTTCTTCAGCGACAGCTCAGCGTTGATCGAGGTAAACATCAGTATATAGGCCAGCGCCACGCTGCTGTAAAACAGAATGCAGAGCGCGATGCGCAGGAAATGGCGCGGTTTGGCGCTACGCTCACCAAAGAACAGATAGCCCGAAATCATAAAGAACAGCGGAACGCTGACGCGAGAGGCTGAATTGAGCACGTTAGCCAGATCCCAATTCAACGGGCTGACGCTTTGCGCATTGGTGATGTACCAGGTTGTGGTGTGGATCATCACGACCATTAAACAGGCTATCCCGCGCAGGTTATCAATCCAGAAAATTTTGGGCTGCATCAGTTCCTCTGTGTCCATTAAAAAAAGTCTGACCGATATTTTGCGAACGTAGCTCACTGGAATAATCCGAGTTCTTACGCTAAAGCTTGAGATGGTCTGATGAGATTCTCAAAATAGGATCTGTTTCCAGACACTAATAATAAGACTGACCAGCAAACCAGGCGGTAATAAAATGATGATGAAGTATTTCTTTCCCGCGATCGCTGCCCTTTTGCTGGTAGCGTGCGCTGACACACAACCGTCTGCACCTGCGCAGAAAGCGCAAAAGGTTAAGGTCAGTGCCACACGTTCGCTGGATATGGAGTCATTGTGCAAAAATGAGGCGGCGCAACGCTATAACACTGGCGCACAGAAAATTGATATCTCCGGCCTGGAACAATTCCAGGGCAGCTATGAGATGCGTGGTTCTACCTTCCGTAAAGAGAGTTTTGTCTGTTCTTTTGATGCAGACGGGCAGTTTTTGCACCTTTCCATGCGCTAAGTTCCCCCTTTTTCCCGTTTCGTACTGTATATCTTGCAGCCAGCGGGTATACTGATCGCTTCCTTTAAATCCACACGTATCCAGCACGAAATAATATGCAAAAGTTTGATACCAGGACCTTCCAGGGCTTGATCCTGACCTTACAGGATTACTGGGCTCGCCAGGGCTGCACCATTGTTCAACCATTGGACATGGAAGTCGGCGCGGGAACATCTCACCCAATGACCTGCCTGCGTGCGCTGGGGCCGGAACCGATGGCGACTGCTTATGTGCAGCCTTCTCGTCGTCCGACCGATGGCCGCTATGGCGAAAACCCGAACCGCTTACAGCACTACTATCAGTTCCAGGTAGTGATTAAGCCTTCTCCGGACAACATTCAGGAGCTGTACCTGGGTTCTCTGAAAGAGCTGGGTATGGACCCGACCATTCACGATATCCGTTTCGTGGAAGATAACTGGGAAAACCCGACGCTGGGTGCCTGGGGTCTGGGTTGGGAAGTGTGGCTGAACGGTATGGAAGTGACGCAGTTCACCTACTTCCAGCAGGTTGGTGGTCTGGAATGTAAACCAGTAACCGGGGAAATTACCTACGGTCTGGAACGTCTGGCCATGTACATTCAGGGCGTAGACAGCGTTTACGACCTGGTCTGGAGCGACGGCCCGCTGGGTAAAACCACGTACGGCGACGTGTTCCATCAGAACGAAGTGGAGCAATCCACCTACAACTTCGAATACGCCGACGTGGACTTCCTGTTCACCTGCTTCGAGCAGTACGAGAAAGAAGCGCAGCAGTTGCTGGCGCTGGAAAATCCGCTGCCGCTGCCTGCGTATGAACGTATTCTGAAAGCCGCCCATAGCTTCAACCTGCTGGATGCGCGTAAAGCCATCTCCGTCACCGAGCGTCAGCGCTATATCCTGCGCATTCGCACTCTGACCAAAGCAGTGGCAGAAGCTTACTACGCTTCCCGTGAAGCCCTTGGCTTCCCGATGTGCAACAAAGACAAATAAGAGGCGGCCATGTCTGAGAAAACTTTTCTGGTGGAAATCGGCACTGAAGAGCTGCCACCAAAAGCACTGCGCAGCCTGGCTGAGTCCTTTGCTGCAAACTTTACCGCGGAGCTGGATAACGCTGGCATCGCGCACGGCAACGTTGAGTGGTTCGCCGCGCCGCGTCGTCTGGCGCTGAAAGTCGCGAATCTGGCGGAATCTCAACCCGATCGCGAAGTTGAAAAACGCGGTCCGGCCATTGCCCAGGCGTTTGACGCTGAAGGCAAACCGAGCAAAGCGGCAGAAGGTTGGGCACGTGGCTGCGGCATCACGGTTGATCAGGCTGAGCGTCTGACTACCGACAAAGGCGAATGGTTGCTGTACCGTGCGCATGTGAAAGGCGAAAGCGCTGAAGCACTGCTGCCGAACATGATTGCCACGTCACTGGCGAAGCTGCCGATCCCGAAACTGATGCGCTGGGGCGCGTCTGACGTCCACTTCGTGCGTCCGGTTCACACCGTGACCCTGCTGCTGGGCGACAAAGTGATCCCGGCAACGATTCTGGGCATTCAGTCCGATCGCGTGATCCGTGGACACCGCTTCATGGGCGAGCCGGAATTCACCATCGATTCTGCCGATCAGTACCCGGAAATCCTGCGTGAGCGCGGCAAAGTAATTGCGGATTACGCTGAGCGTAAAGCGAAAATCAAAGCCGATGCTGAAGAAGCGGCGCGTAAGATTGGCGGTAACGCTGACCTGAGCGAAAGCCTGCTGGAAGAAGTCACCTCGCTGGTGGAATGGCCGGTAGTGCTGACTGCGAAGTTCGAAGAGAAATTCCTCGCAGTTCCGTCTGAAGCGCTGGTACACACCATGAAAGGTGACCAGAAGTACTTCCCGGTTTACGCGAACGACGGCAAACTGCTGCCGAACTTTATCTTCGTTGCCAACATCGAATCGAAAGATCCGATCCAGATTATCTCCGGTAACGAGAAAGTCGTTCGTCCGCGTCTGGCGGATGCCGAATTCTTCTTCAATACCGACCGTAAAAAACGTCTGGAAGACCATTTGCCGCGTCTGCAAACCGTGCTGTTCCAACAGCAACTGGGTACGCTGCGCGACAAGACTGACCGTATCCAGGCGCTGGCGGGCTGGATTGCTGGTCAGATTGGCGCTGATGTTAACCACGCGACGCGTGCTGGCCTGCTGTCCAAGTGCGATCTGATGACCAACATGGTCTTCGAGTTCACCGACACCCAGGGTGTGATGGGCATGCACTACGCGCGTCACGATGGTGAAGCGGAAGATGTAGCCGTGGCGCTGAACGAACAGTATCAGCCGCGTTTTGCCGGTGATGACCTGCCGTCGAACCCGGTAGCTTGTGCCGTGGCGATTGCCGACAAGATGGACACCCTGGCGGGTATCTTCGGTATTGGTCAGCATCCGAAAGGCGACAAAGACCCGTTTGCGCTGCGTCGTGCTGCGCTGGGTGTGCTGCGTATTATCGTTGAGAAGAACCTGAATCTGGATCTGCAAACTCTGACCGAAGAAGCGGTTCGTCTGTATGGTGACAAGCTGACCAACGCGAATGTGGTGGATGACGTTATCGACTTTATGCTCGGCCGCTTCCGTGCCTGGTATCAGGACGAAGGTTACACCGTCGACACCATTCAGGCCGTACTGGCGCGTCGTCCGACTCGTCCGGCTGATTTTGACGCACGTATGAAGGCGGTTTCGCACTTCCGTACGCTGGAAGCCGCGTCCGCGCTGGCTGCTGCGAACAAACGTGTATCGAACATCCTGGCGAAGTCTGAAGAGACGCTGAATGACCGCGTGAATGCGGCGACGCTGAAAGAGCCGGAAGAAATTGCGCTGGCAATGCAGGTTGTCGTGCTGCGCGATAAGCTGGAGCCTGTCTTCGCTGCCGGTCATTACCAGGAAGCGCTGGTTGAGCTATCGGCGCTACGTGAACCGGTCGATGCGTTCTTCGAGAAAGTGATGGTTAACGTGGAAGATAAAGATCTGCGTATTAATCGCCTGTCTATGCTCGAAAAACTGCGTGAGCTGTTCCTGCGCGTAGCGGATATTTCTCTGCTGCAGTAACGGCCCTGAGCTGACTTAGAAAATGCCGGATGGCGGCTTCGCCTTATCCGGCATTTTTTTATGTTATTAGCGCAACTGCAATTTTGTCAGACAGGTCTGACTGTCTTCCATCGTCTTAATAGGATACTCCGCCGTTTTACCGTTGTAGCTCACTGCGATGGTGCCTTCCATATTGCGCGGTAGCCATACCCCGACAAAGCCATTACGGCCGCTCTTCATCGCTTTTTGTACCACCACATCACCCTTGTTATCCGTCACTTTGACATTGAATGTCTTCTCCGGCATTTCGCCCTGGCAGCCAGAAAGGCTGTGGTTGAAGCAAGGATGTGTTTGCCATTCATACGGGGCAAACGACAGATAGAACTTGTCACCGAGCGGCAGGGTATAAACCTGATCGCCCGAAGAGAGCTTCAGCTCGGTGCTGGTGATGGACGCTGAGTACGGCAGCGGGCGGCTCTGCGGCGACCGATCAATCGTCTCTACGATTTGTTCGACGGATTTCCCGCTGAGCCCGTGTTCGGCCAGGAAAGTGGCTTCTGGGGTAGCCGCGAACGCAGTACCGGTGGTGAGCAAACCTAAAATCAGTAGCAGTGAGGATTTCGACATAGCTTCAATTCCTTGTGAAAGTTGTGGAATATAGACTGGCTCACTATAAAGCTTGCCCTTAGGGAAAGGTCAAAGGGACGACGGGTAAAGTAATGCAAAGAAGCGTTTGGGTGGGGAGTCTTACGAAGTACGGATAAAAAAAATCCCCGCCGTTTGGCAGGGATTCAGAATTTTGAGCTTTTTAAGCTTACAGGCTGGTTACGTTGCCAGCTGCCGGGCCTTTAGCGCCGCTTTCGATGGTGAAGGAAACTTTCTGACCTTCGTCCAGAGATTTGTAGCCATCGTTCTGGATAGCAGAGAAGTGTACGAACACGTCTTTAGAACCATCGTCAGGAGTGATGAAGCCGAAACCTTTGTCAGCGTTGAACCATTTTACGATACCAGTCATTTTACCGGACATAGTGTATTACCTTTTAAAAAATAAGTGTGCCTTTCGGCGATATGGCGTGCTTTACAGATTTTTTAACAGTAAAGGAAATGCTCACTACGAAGGGTATCAACGATAACTCTTGAAGGGACTTGCCTTACTAACTGCTGTAATGGTCTGTACGTCAAACCGTTGAGGGCATTAACTCATTTTACGCATGTGGATGCAACTACTATTTTCTTTTTTGTGGATAACCTTCGTAAAGGAACGGCCCTGTTACAGGGCCGTTCTTAAGAAGAATTGAAAAATAGTTCAATCCATCAGTTGCTTACTTAATCTTGGATCTGCCTGAATCAGGCGCATTAACTTCAATTCAGTAGTGGAAGGCTTTACGCGTTTAGACTCCCATTCATGAACCATCGCGACTGTCACACCCATCACTCGGGCAAAATCATCTGTTTTTAAACCTGTCCCTCGTCGTAACTGTTCAAATTCGGTGAAAGGGTTGGTTTTTTGCGGCAGAGTGACCGTCTGCGATACATCTTTAAAAACAATCTGCTCCAGACTGCTTAGCAGTTCAAACATAGGATCTTTGTATTCCATTGAGAACTCCTACAAATCACACAGCGGGATCGTGAATTTCTTCGAAGCTCATTAAGAGTAGTCGGAAAAAATGAAGCCGGATTTAAGGTTTGTGTGATGGATTCGTTTCAGCGGATCGCAGGTGATAATCTTTTGCTGGCTAACGAACTGATAAAGGTCGGGATCTCCGAACGATCGATTCCGATTGTAAAGATGACTAAAATATGACGCCGAGTGGAAAATGCAGCATTGTTTAGCAAAACGAACGGTGGCGGGAACGGTTATTTTCCCCCACAAGATTACGCGGAAAGGGTATCTTGCGGGGCTGACCTGGACTATCCTTGTCAACGTCAGGCACGCGGGTGTCGTTGTGCGCATTTTTGGGTGAAAGGAGTATTAAAATGGCGACAGGTAAGTCCTGCTCTCGCTGGTTTGCGCCTGTTTTGGCGCTTTTAATGGTAGTTGGCCTGAGTGGGTGTTTTGATAAAGAAGGCGATCAACGCAAAGCGTTTATCGATTTTCTGCAGAATACTGCAATGCGTAGCGGAGAGCGTTTACCAACGCTGACCGCCGATCAGAAAAAACAGTTTGGCCCGTTTGTGTCCGATTACGCGATTCTGTATGGCTATTCGCAGCAGGTTAATCAGGCGATGGACTCCGGTCTGCGTCCGGTGGTTGATAGCGTAAATGCGATTCGTGTTCCTCAGGATTATGTGACTCAGCGTGAACCGCTGCGTCAGGCAAATGGTGCGCTGGGCGTGTTAGGGCAACAGTTGCAGAATGCGAAACTGCAGGCGGATGCTGCACATGGCGCGCTGAAGCAGGGCGAAGATCTGAAGCCGGTCTTTGATCAGGTGTACAACAAAGTTGTTACTGCCCCAGCAGAAGCCTTACAGCCGCTGATCCCTGCCGCGCAAATTTTCACGCAGCAGTTGGTGCAGGTCGGTGATTTTGTGGCGCAGCAGGATACGCAGGTGAGCTTTGTCGCCAACGGTATCCAGTTCCCAACGTCACAGCAGGCAAGTCAGTACAATACGCTGATTGGCCCGTTGGCTGCTCAGCATCAGGCATTTAATCAGGCCTGGACTGCTGCGGTGAATGCCGCTCAGTAATGAAGGTGCTGTAATACATGGAAGGCCGGGTGAGCATAAGCGCTACCCGGCCTTTTGTTTATGATGCGACCTGCGGGTTTACGCAGTTCTTCTCAACGCGTCCTTGCAGCGCATCGATTAAGTTATCCACCGCACAGGCCGCCATGTTGTAGCGCGTTTCGTGCGTGGCTGAACCAATGTGCGGTACGGCTACCACGTTGGGCAGTGACAGCAACGGTGAGTCTACCGATAATGGCTCTTGCTCAAACACATCCAGACCTGCGGCATGAATTTCGCCGTTTTGCAGGGCGGCAATCAACGCTTTTTCATCGACCACCGGGCCACGTCCGGCGTTAATGAAAATGGCGGAAGACTTCATTTTGGCAAACTGCTCGGTACTGAACAGATGATGCGTTTCGTCGGTTAACGGCAGGATCAGGCAGACAAAATCAGACTCCTGCAACAGCGTATCGAGGTCGCAGTAACGTGCATTGAAGCGTTCTTCTGCTTCCTGATGATGACGGCGCGCATTATAGAGAATCGGCATGCTAAAGCCGAAATGCGCACGTTGTGCCAGCGCCAGCCCAATGCGGCCCATACCGACAATCCCCAGCGTTTTGTGGTGTACATCGGTACCAAACCAGTCCGGTCCGATACTTTTGGTCCATTCGCCGACCTTTACCCGTTCGGCAACTTCCACTACGCGGCGAGCGGTACTTAACACCAGCGCCATTACCGTATCGGCGACGGTTTCCGTCAGTACGGTTGGCGTGTGCATCAGCAGCACCTTACGTGCGTTGAGGGCATCGACGTCGAAGTTGTCATAGCCTACGGAAATCGTGGAGGTCGCACGCAGCCTGGGCATTTTCTCCAGCAGAGCGGTATTGACGGCTTCACTGGAGCCCAGTAGACCTTCTGCATTGGCAAAAGCGTCGGCGTGCTGTGTGACCGTTTCCGGGCGCAGGTTAGGCACCTGAGTCACAGTAAAATGCTCTTCCAGGCGATGCAGTAAATCGTCAGGTAACGCTTTATAGAGAATAATGGACGGCTTCATGCGAATCTCCGTAAGTTAAAATTTAAGCGTGGCGTGCGCCAACCGGAATTTGGGAATTATTAGCAGGCTTAACAATCAAAGTTAGCCACACTGAGACAAAAAGCGCTACCCCCATAAAAATGTACGAGGCGGACGGGCTGCCGGTTGCGCCATTGAGGTAGCCGACAAACCATGAACCAAAGAATGAGCCCAGCGCGCCCATGCTGTTGATCAGCGCCATTGCTCCACCGGCGACGTTGCGCGGCAGCATTTCCGGGATGATGGCGAAGAAGGGACCGTAGGGGGCGTACATTGCCGCGCCTGCAATAACCAACAGCGTGTAAGAAATCCAGAAGTGGTCTGCGCCCACGGCCCAGGAGCCGATAAACGCGAACGCCGCGATCAGTAACAGTGGCCAGACAAACAGCTTACGATTTTGTAGTTTATCGGAGGCCCAGGAAACGAGGATCATCGCCGCCGTTGCCGCCAGATACGGTACGGATGACAGCCAACCAACTTCCACCATCCCCAGGTTTGCGCCGCCGTTGCGGATAATCGACGGCAGCCACAGGACAAAACCATAGACGCCAATACTCCAGGCGAAATACTGCATACACAGCAGGATGACGTTTCGTGAGCGGAAAGCCTCGCTGTAGTTACGTACGGCTTTGATGCCTTGCTGCTCTTTTTCCAGTTGTGCCTGAAGGGCGGCTTTTTCAGATTCTGACAGCCAACCGACCTGAGATGGTTTGTCTTTTACCAGCACCCACCAGCAGAACGCCCAGATGATGGCCGGGAAGCCCTCGATGATGAACATTTCTCGCCAGCCCAGCGCCTGAATCAGGTAACCGGAAACCACGGACATCCACAGGACGGTGACCGGATTACCGAGGATCAAGAAAGTGTTTGCGCGCGAGCGTTCAGATTTCGTAAACCAGTTGCTGATGTAAATCAGCATTGCCGGCATCACGGCGGCTTCAACGACGCCAAGAATAAAGCGGATGGCGGCAAGCATTGGAATATTGCTGACCATCCCGGTTAATGACGCACATGCGCCCCAGAGGATCAGACAGACAAAAATCAGTTTTCGTACGCTGCGGCGTTCAGCGTAAATTGCGCCCGGGATCTGAAAGAAGAAATAGCCGAGGAAAAACAGCGCGCCCAGCAGGGAAGAGATCCCTTTGGTAATGCCGAGGTCCTCGTTGATACCGGCGGCGGAGGCGAAGCTGAAGTTCGCGCGGTCAAGGTACGCCAGGCTATACGTGATAAACACGATTGGCATGATGTACCACCAGCGTTTTGCTGCATTAGTTGAGCTATTCATAGACTGCCCTCTGGTTATGCTGATACGCCGCCTCTGTATGTAGGGTACAGAGTTGGCCGGGAGTTTATTCCCCTAATTGTTCACGTGTGGGTAATCCTTCGCTGTCGCCCTGAACCTGAATGGCCAGTGCGCCAATTTTATTGCCGCGGGTCACCGCCTGATGCAACGAGCGGCCTTCCAGCAGGGCGCTAATAACGCCCACGGCAAAGCCATCGCCTGCGCCGACCGTATCGACCACGTTGTCGACTTTTACCGGTGCAACACAGCCTTGTTCGCCGCTGGCGGTTTTGTACCAGGCGCCATCAGCCCCGGTTTTCACGATCACGGCCTTCACTCCGTGGCGCAGATAAAAGTCGGCGATAGCTTCAGGCGTTTGCTGACCGGTTAAAATCATGCCCTCTTTTAACCCTGGTAAAACCCAGTCCGCCTGGAATGCCAGTCGGTTCAGTTTTTCCACCATCTCGGCTTCACTTTTCCACAGCACGGGGCGCAAATTCGGGTCGAACGAGATGGTCTTCCCCTGGGCCTTCATGGTGCGGGCGGTATGCGCCAGAAGCTCATAGGAGCTGGCGGAAAGCGCTGCTGCTACGCCGCTCAGGTGCAGGTGGCGCGCGCTGGCGAAATAGGCCTCGTGATAATCCTCAACGCTGAGGCGGCTGGCAGCGGAACCTTTGCGGAAGTATTCCACTATGGGATCGGTTCCATTTCCGACCTTAGATTTAAGCTGAAAGCCGGTAGCGTAACGCCCATCCCGGGTGACTCCCTGCGCATCTATCCCTTCTTTTTCCAGCGACTTAACGATAAAACGTCCAAAACTGTCGTTGCCTACACGGCTCACCCAACCAACCTTCAGGCCCAGACGGGCAAGACCGGTCGCCACGTTGAGCTCCGCGCCTGCAACGCGCTTGATAAACTGCTCCACATCCGCCAGTTCGCCGGTTTGCGTGGCGACAAACATCGCCATCGCTTCACCAATAGTGACCACATCCAGTGAATTTTTCATGCGTTACTCCTCGCGTAACAGCTCGACGTAGCGGCGGGTAACCGCCGCCAAATCCTGCCCTTCCAGGGGAAACTCAATGCCGCGCGGGACATCGTTGGGTAGCGTTTTTAGCAGCGCCAGCCAGCGCGGTTCGGCGGCATCAGGCGGTACGGCGCGGTAGCTGTTGCGATGTGCAACGGCGGCTTTAACATGGATATAGCCAACGGTTGACGCCAGGTTCTGCGCCGCCTGCTCCGGGGAGTCACCCACCCACAGCCAGTTGCCCATATCGAAGGTTAAGGATATCGGAAGGTTTTGCATCTGACAGGCTTCGTTAAAGCGCTGCATCGGCTGCAGGCGTCCGCAGGTGGTCTGATCGTTCTCGACAACCAGCTCCATTCCGCTGTTGTCCAGCCATTGGCGTAGAACGTCGAACTGTTCGGTATGGGAAAAATGGCCGAGGGAGACTTTTAACCACAGCGCCTGCAAGGCCTGCGCTTCCTCAAGTAGTTCTGGAAGACGGGGGTTGAGGTTACCGTCCTCAAGGAACAACGGTTCAGGCGCTGAGTAACAGGCCAGCAGGCCGAAGATTTCGATCGCAGAGGCCATCGTTGACAGCGTTTTCAGCTCGGCCTCGGTTAATAGCTCGCGGCGGATTTCGACGCCGTCAGCACCGGCTTCAGCGATAATGGGCAGCATTGCCGTTTGCCCACCTGCGGCCCGTACCTCGTCGTGGCCGTAAGCGGCGGTGACCACCATAATTTTTCTTTTCATGGAAACTCCAGACTAGCGTTCTTGTTATAACGCTAGATGGAACCGGTTCCAAAGAAAAGCCCATGATGTCGAATTTATGATCACCATCACGAAGGTAATTTAACGGGCGGTAGAGCCGCGCACGATCAGCTCGCCGGAGAAAACCTGTTCCTGAACGGCAGCGGAGCCGCCATCGATCCGGCGCACAACCTGCTCAACGGCGGTGTAACCAATCTGCCAGGTGGGTTGTTTCAACGTGGTAATACCTACGCCCGCCAGCTCTGCCCATTCCAGTTCGTCAAAGCCGAGCAAGCCAATGTCGCTCCCCCAGTTAAGGCCAATGCGTTTCAGTGCGCGGGCAACCTGCAATGTGAGGGCTCCGTTGGCAGAGATAACGGCTTTACGCATTCCCCGATGCTGCTGGTGAAACTGTCGCAGGGTGTCGTCCAGTTGCTTATTGTCCGTGAGCGGAACTTCGGCATTTTGCGCGATAACGCCGGGGTATTGCGCGAGCGTTGTGCGAAAAGCGCTCAGGCGTTCGCGGCGAGTATTCACCATGCCGAGTGGTTCGCTGAGGAACAGGATGGCTTCAAAACCTTGCTCGACCAGATGTTCCGTGGCAACCGTTGCCGCCTGGGTGTTATCCAGCCCGACCATATCACAGGCGAAATCGGGAATTTTACGGTCAATCAGCACCATCGGCAGCGCAGACTGTTGCAGGCGATTCAGCCCCTCTTCGCGCATCCCGACGGCGTTGACCACAATCCCTTCGACCTGGTAGCTGCGCAGCAGGTCGAGATAATGCAGTTCCTGATCCACTTCGTTGTTGGTGTTACACACCAGCGGGGTAAAGCCTTTATCGCGACAGGCGGCTTCAATGCCGCTTAGCACGTTGACAGAGTAGGGATTGGTAATATCGGCGATGATCAGGCCAATCAGTCGGGTACGACCGTGTTTCAGGCCTCTTGCCATCAGGCTGGGACGGTAGTCGAGATCGGCAATGGCTTGTTCAATGCGGGCCAGCAGCGCGTCGGAAAGCAGGTGCTTTTCACCGTTGAGATAACGTGAAATGCTGGTCTTGCCGGTTTTTGCGGCTTTCGCCACATCGCTGATGGTTGCCCGTGTTGATTTGCTCATCGCTGATTTCCCTGAATTTGGTGACAACACCTTAACGCGAAAATCAACGATGGCAAGTGCTTCATGCCGGATGGATACGGTCTACCTCCATCCGGCACAAAACGTTACTGGATCGGGCTTAAGGTAATCTCTACGCGACGGTTTTGCGCTTTACCTTCCGTCGTGCTGTTGCTGGCGATCGGATTTGCCGGGCCCATACCCTGAGTACGGATACGGTTAGCAGCGACCCCTTGAGTGATCAAGGCGCTGGCAACGGAGTCTGCGCGTTGCTGCGACAGACGCATATTCAGATCCTGGCTGCCGGTGCTGTCGGTGAAGCCCAGCACGTTGACGGCGGTTTTATTGTACTCTTTCAGTACCATCGCCACGCCGGTCAGGGTGTTGGCACCCGCAGGTTTCAGGTTGGCGCTACTGCTGTCGAAGGTGACGTTGTTTGGCATGTTCAGAATGATGTTATCGCCACTGCGCGTCACACTGACGCCCGTTCCCTGCATTTTTTCGCGCAGTTTTGCTTCCTGCACATCCATGTAATAGCCGATACCACCGCCAACGGCTGCGCCAGCCGCTGCGCCAATCAGTGCGCCTTTGCCGCGATCTTTCTTCGAAGAAGAGAGTGCGCCAATGCCCGCGCCGACCAGAGAGCCAATACCTGCGCCAATGCCGGATTTACCCGCTTCGCGTTCGCCGGTGTAAGGGTTTGTTGTGCAGCCAGAAACCGCCAGAGCGCCGCTCACGATGGCAGCAATAACAAATACACGTTTCTTCATCTTAATTCCTTAATGACTTTTTCTTCTTTGCCACAGCGACCGTGGCGGTTGATTATGACGTGTGAACATGAAGAAAATTCCAGGGAAGACTCTTAAATTTGTAAGTAACATTGAACGGCATAATAAATAAGCCGTCACATCGCATTCAGGAGCGCCATCTTGGCTAATTCACCCGCACATTACTCGGTATTAACCGCCGCCCACTGGGGACCAATCCTCGTCGACACCGATGGTGAGACGGTTTTCTCCTCGCGTGGCGCGCTGCCCACCGCTCATCCCAACTCTTTGCAAACCGTGGTGCGCGACCAGGTTCACAGTAAAACTCGGGTACGTTTTCCGATGGTGCGTAAAGGGTTTCTCGCCTCGCCGGAGAACCCACAGGGCGTACGTGGGCAGGATGAATTTGTTCGCGTCAGTTGGGACGACGCGCTGAATCTTATCCATACGCAGCATAAACGCATCCGTGACAGCTACGGTCCGGCCTCGATTTTTGCCGGTTCGTACGGCTGGCGCTCCAACGGCGTGTTACACAAAGCGGCGACCCTGCTACAGCGTTATATGGCGCTGGCGGGCGGTTATACCGGGCATCTGGGGGATTATTCGACGGGGGCTGCGCAGGCGATCATGCCGTACGTGGTGGGCGGTAACGAAGTTTACCAGCAGCAAACCAGCTGGCCGGTGGTGCTGGAGAACAGCGAGGTGGTGGTGTTATGGAGCGCCAATCCGCTGAATACCCTGAAGATTGCCTGGAACGCGTCCGATGAGCAGGGCCTCGCGTACTTTGAGGCATTGCGCGACAGCGGTAAACGGTTGATCTGTATCGATCCGATGCGATCGGAAAGCGTCGATTTCTTTGGCGATAAGATGGAATGGATTGCCCCGCATATGGGGACCGACGTGGCGCTGATGCTGGGCATCGCGCATACGCTGGTGGAAAACGGCTGGCATGACGAGGACTTTCTCGCCCGGTGTACCACCGGATATGACCGTTTTGCCGACTATCTGCTGGGTAAATCTGACGATGTTGCAAAAACGGCAGAGTGGGCGGCTGATATTTGTGGCATTCCGGCGGAGAAGATACGCGAACTTGCGGCGATATTTCACCAAAACACCACCATGCTGATGGCAGGATGGGGGATGCAGCGCCAACAGTATGGCGAGCAGAAACACTGGATGATCGTCACCCTGGCCGCCATGCTCGGACAAATCGGGACGCCAGGCGGCGGTTTTGGACTGTCGTACCATTTTGCCAACGGCGGTAACCCAACGCGCCGGGCTGCGGTGCTGGCTTCAATGCAGGGTAGCGTTAAAGGCGGCACCGACGCGGTAGATAAAATCCCGGTGGCGCGAATTATCGAAGCGCTGGAGAACCCCGGCGGTTTTTACCAGCACAACGGCATGGACCGCCATTTCCCGGACATCCGCATGTTGTGGTGGGCGGGCGGGGCTAACTTCACCCATCATCAGGACACTAACCGTTTAATTCGCGCCTGGCAGAAACCGGAGCTGGTGGTCATCTCGGAGTGTTTCTGGACCGCCGCAGCAAAGCATGCCGATATTGTGCTGCCAGCAACCACCTCTTTTGAGCGTAATGATTTGACCATGACCGGCGACTACAGCAACCAGCACCTGGTGCCGATGAAGCAGGTTGTGCCGCCGCAGGACGAAGCACGAAATGATTTTGATGTTTTTGCCGAGCTGAGTGAGCGCTGGGAAAAGGGCGGATATGACCGGTTCACCGAAGGTAAAAGTGAACTGGCGTGGCTGGAGACTTTTTACAATATTGCCGGGCAACGTGGGGCCAGTCAGCAGGTGACATTGCCGCCTTTCGCCGAGTTTTGGCAGCGCAACGCCCTGATCGAAATGCCGGAAAATGCTGCCAGCGCGCAGTTTATCCGTTTTGCGGATTTTCGCCGCGACCCGCAGACGCATCCGCTGAAAACGGACAGCGGCAAAATTGAAATCTACTCCGCGAGGATTGCCGGTTACGGCTACGCGGACTGTGCGGGGCACCCGATGTGGCTGGAGCCGGATGAGTGGTTCGGTAACGCCAAACCGGACCAGCTACAGCTGCTTTCCGCCCATCCGGCGCACCGTTTGCATAGTCAGCTTAACTACAGTGCGCTACGTGAACAGTACGCGGTAGCGGATCGTGAGCCGATAACGATCCATCCGCAGGATGCCCACGCGCGCGGCATTGCGGATGGCGATACGGTCAGGGTGTGGAACCTGCGTGGGCAAGTTCTGGCGGGCGCGGTGGTGACGGCGGGTATTAAACCCGGCGTCATCTGTATTCATGAAGGCGCCTGGCCTGATTTGGATCTCGCAGCGAATGGTATTTGTAAAAATGGCGCCGTCAACGTGCTGACCAAAGATCTCCCCAGCTCGAAGCTGGGGAATGGCTGCGCGGGTAACACCGCGCTGGCGTGGCTTGAAAAATACAGCGGACCCACGTTGACGCTTACGGCGTTTGATCCGCCTGCCAGCCCATAATCCACGTGGGATGGTGAGTCTCTTCCTGCCATGCGCTGTCTTCAATGCGAAAACCCAGCGCATGGTAGAAGTTCACCGCTGATTGATTCTTCTGGTAGACCTCCAGGCTGAGTATCGAAAAGCGCTGCTGGACATGCTGCACCAGCGCTTTGCCGATCCCGCTTCTGATGGCGGCTGGCGCGACAAATAGCGCGCCGAGAAAGCGGTCGTCAATGACGCTGGCAAAGCCTTTAAGCTCGCCTTCTTCTTCCCACACCCAGGTTTGCGCGGCTGGCAGATAAACATCCCGCACGATGGATTCACTTTCGCGCCAGTAGCGCTCTTCGATAAACGGATGGGCATGGATTGTGCTTTCCATCCACAGCGTCAGAATCGCCGGTAGATCTTCAGCCTTTGATTCACGAATCATGTTGTTCTCCCGGATAACAGATGCAGCTGGTGACATGGTCGTTGACCAGGCCGCATGCCTGCATAAAGGAGTAACAAATGGTGGTGCCGACAAACTTAAATCCGCGTTTTTTTAACGCTTTAGACAGCGCGTCTGACGCAGGCGTGGAGGTGGGAATATCGCTCAGGTTGGCAGCGCGGGTCACTTGTGGTTGGTTATCAACAAATGACCAGACGAATTCGCTAAACGATTCTCCGTTTTGCGCCATCGTCAGAAAGGCGCGAGCGTTGCCGATAATGGCCTGAATTTTTCCGCGATGACGAATAATGCCGGCATCCAGTACCAGCCTTTCCACATCCTCTTCGGTCATGGCCGCCACTTTTTCCGGGTCAAAATGGTGGAAAGCGTGGCGATAATTTTCCCGTTTCTTTAGCACGGTAATCCACGATAAACCGGCCTGCTGGCCCTCAAGGCAGATCATTTCGAACAGCTTTTTACCATCGGTTTCGGGGACGCCCCATTCCTTGTCGTGGTAGGCAATGTAAAGTGGGTCCTGGCTGACCCATCCGCAACGCTGCATATTCTTCCTCGCTGTTTTTACTGGCGTAAAAATTTCATTCGGCCCGCCTTGACGCGCCAGCTAAAAAGACAATATTTAATACAGGGCCTGATGGGCCCGATATCCTTCACACAATGACAATAATATCGCCGAATTCGGCTCTTTTCTGGAGTCGCGTTGATGATTATAAGAAACAGTAGTGGTCGCCAAAGGTTAACTCTGGCGAGCGTCGTAGTTTGTGCGCTGTCCACCAATACAGCATATGGCTGGCAACAAGAATATATCGTTGATGCTATGTCAGGGCATACGGCTGAACGTTATACATGGGACAGCGATCACCAACCACGTTATAACGACATTCTGGAAGAACGTATTCGCTCTACTCAAAACGTGGCGGGGCCCGTGGTGAATCTGGCGGATGAGACGCCTATGGATGCGACCAGCGGCATGAGTATGGGCTGGAACTTCCCGCTTTCAAGGCAGGTGACAACTGGTCCGGTTGCCGCGCTGCATTATGACGGTTCAACCACATCTTCTTACAACGAATTTGGCGATAGCGCGACGACGGTAACGCAGAACGATCCGCTGTGGCATGCCAGCGTGAGCTCGTTGGGCTGGCGAGTCAATTCGCAGTTCGGTGATGTGCGACCGTGGGCGCAAATCAGCTATAACCAGCAGTTTGGAGAAAATATCTGGAAGGCGCAGTCGGGTCTCAGCCGCATGTCGGCAGCGGGTCAGGACGGTAACTGGGTGGATGTCACCGTCGGTGCGGATATGCTGTTGAACCCGCACATGGCGGCTTACGCAGCACTTTCGCAGGCGGAAAACAGTATCAACAACAGCGACTATATGTACACCATGGGAGTGAGCGCCAAATTTTAACGTAAGCAATCATCAAATAAACATCTTGATTACATGTTGAGATCAACAATCACACGCACTCCAGCGATAGCGTGTACTAACTCATGCGATAAAATTCAGTAGCCCAACTTTTTGTCTCGTCATTCATTCCGCATTCCAGGCATTTCATTCCGTCCTGGCGGCATTTCATGCCGTTTTCCCCTGGTCATAAAAGCGCTTCGGTATGGTTGTTGGCAGAGAATTTCCCATTTTGTTTATGCAGGAAGACTGCCATGAAAACTTCTGATTATCAGCGTACCCGCTGGCTGACACTGATCGGCACCATCATTACCCAATTTGCCTTAGGTTCTGTTTATACCTGGAGCCTGTTTAACGGTGCGCTCTCTTCTAAGCTTGATGCGCCGGTGAGTCAGGTTGCCTTTTCCTTTGGCCTGTTGAGCCTCGGGCTGGCGATTTCTTCTTCCGTAGCCGGGAAACTGCAGGAACGTTTTGGCGTGAAACGCGTCACCATGGCCTCCGGTATTTTACTCGGTGTGGGCTTCTTCTTAACAGCCCACTCTGACAGCCTGATTATGCTGTGGCTGAGCGCCGGTGTGTTAGTCGGTCTGGCGGATGGCGCAGGCTACCTGTTAACACTTTCCAACTGCGTAAAATGGTTCCCGGAGCGTAAAGGGCTGATTTCTGCCTTCGCTATCGGTTCTTACGGTCTTGGCAGCCTCGGTTTTAAATTCATCGACAGCCAACTGTTGAGCACCGTGGGTCTGGAAAAAACCTTCATGATCTGGGGCGCGATTGTGCTGGTCATGATCGTCTTTGGTTCCACGCTGATGAAAGACGCGCCGAATCAGGAAGTGAAAACGAAAAATGGCGTGGTTGAGAATGACTACACCCTGGCGCAGTCCATGCGTAAACCGCAGTACTGGATGCTGGCGGTTATGTTCCTGACGGCGTGTATGAGTGGGCTGTATGTGATTGGCGTGGCGAAAGATATCGCACAAAGCCTGGCGCATATGGATGTGGCAACGGCGGCAAATGCGGTTACCGTCATTTCTATCGCTAACCTGTCCGGTCGTCTGGTTCTGGGGATTCTGTCCGATAAAATCTCTCGTATTCGCGTTATCACCATTGGGCAGGTCGTTTCGCTGGTGGGTATGGCGGCACTGCTGTTTGCTCCGCTGAATGATGTGACCTTCTTTACGGCGATTGCCTGTGTAGCATTTAACTTTGGCGGTACCATCACAGTGTTCCCGTCACTGGTGAGCGAGTTCTTCGGTTTGAACAACCTGGCTAAAAACTACGGTGTCATTTACTTAGGTTTCGGTATCGGCAGTATTTGTGGTTCCATCATCGCCTCGCTGTTCGGCGGTTTCTATGTGACCTTCTGCGTTATCTTTGCGCTGTTAATTATCTCGCTGGCACTCTCCACCACCATCCGCCAGCCACAGCGTAGCGTATATACCGAGGCGCACGCCTAAACCTATTAGTAGTCTGATTAATATCTGGCGCATATATTTACAAAAATATATGCGCCATTTGCATTCTCCATAAGCACTTTTTCACCCTCCTGTGGTCTACTTACCCGCGCCCGTAGACATTTCACCTCTGCTGTTGTCGCATTTTCCCCTGCCTGGTCTGTTTGACTACTGCACAGGGTGTTTTTATCCCGATTCCCAGGGTTTGTTTGCATGAGATACATTAAGTCGATGACGCAGCAGAAACTCAGTTTCCTGCTGGCAATCTATATCGGTTTGTTTATGAACTGTGCTGTATTTTTCCGTCGCTTTAGCGGATATGCACACGAGTTTACCGTCTGGAAAGGACTCTCTGCGGTTGTTGAATTAGCCGGCACTGTGCTGGTGACCTTCTTTTTACTACGGCTTCTCTCTTTATTTGGTCGGCGTGCCTGGCGTGTCCTGACAACCTTAGTGGTACTGTGCTCTGCCGGTGCCAGCTATTACATGACCTTCCTGAATGTGGTAATTGGTTACGGTATTATTGCCTCCGTAATGACCACGGATATTGATTTATCGAAAGAAGTTGTTGGCTGGCATTTTATCGTGTGGCTGGTTTCGGTCAGCATTTTACCGTTGGTTCTGATTTGGAGTAATCGCTGCCGCTATACCCTGATGAAACAGATCCGTACGCCCGGCATGAGATGGCGTAGCGTAGCGGTAGTTTTACTGGCCGGTCTGATGGTATGGGCGCCGATTCGCCTGCTGAGCATGCAACAGAAAAGCGTTGAGCGGGAAACGGGGATCGATTTACCCAGCTATGGCGGCGTGGTGGCGAACTCTTATTTGCCGTCAAACTGGCTTTCCGCGCTGGGTCTGTACGCCTGGGCACAGGTGGATGAATCTTCAGACAATAAATCGTTGATGAACCCGGCGAAGAAGTTTACCTATGTTGCCCCCAAGAACCTCGATGACACCTATGTGGTCTTTATAATCGGCGAAACGACCCGCTGGGATCATATGGGGATTTTTGGCTATGAACGCAATACCACGCCAAGGCTTGCCCAGGAGAAAAATCTGGCCGCCTTCCGTGGATATTCCTGTGATACGGCAACCAAACTTTCGCTGCGTTGCATGTTTGTGCGTGAGGGTGGGGCAGAAGAAAACCCGCAGCGTACCCTGAAAGAGCAAAACGTCTTTTCCGTGCTCGGCCAGTTAGGGTTCAAGACAGATCTCTACGCGATGCAAAGCGAGATGTGGTTCTACAGTAACACCATGGCGGAGAACATCGCCTATCGTGAGCAGATTGGCGCAGAGCCGCGTAACCGCGGCAAGAACGTTGACGATATGCTGTTGATTACCGAGATGCAGCAGTCTCTGCAAAATAATGAAGATGGTGGCAAGCATCTGATTATTCTGCATACCAAGGGCTCGCATTTTAACTACACCCAGCGCTATACCCGTGAATATGCACAGTGGAAGCCGGAGTGTGTCAATGTTGATAGCGGCTGCTCGAAGGCTCAGATGATCAACTCATTCGATAACTCGGTAACCTATGTTGATCACTTTATTACCAAAGTGTTTGATCAATTGCGCGATAAGAAAGCGATTGTGTTCTACGCTGCCGATCACGGTGAGTCGATTAACGAACGTGAGCACCTGCACGGTACGCCGCGTAAAATGGCGCCGCCTGAGCAGTTCCGCGTTCCTATGCTGGTGTGGATGTCTGACAAGTATCTGGAAGACCCAGACCATGCGAAGGCGTTTGCACACCTGAAGCAAGAAGCTGATATGAAAGTGCCGCGTCGTCATGTGGAACTGTACGACACCATTTTGGGTTGCCTCGGTTATACCTCGCCAAATGGCGGTATTAACGAGAATAACAACTGGTGCCGTATCCCGGACGCGAATAAGGCTTCAGCCCAGTAACTGAGCTGCTGACTTTCTCGCCGATCAAATGGCATTTTGATACTAAGGGATTGACGGGCGCGCAGCTGAGCAGTAAGATGCGCCCCGCATTCGGTGATTGGCGCAGCCTGGTAGCGCACTTCGTTCGGGACGAAGGGGTCGGAGGTTCGAATCCTCTATCACCGACCAAATTAAAAAAGCCCGCTCTCTGAGCGGGCTTTTTGCGTTTGTGGCTTTTGTAGGCCTGATAAGCGAAGCGCCATCAGGCAAAACATTACGCTATAACAGACATTGCCGGATGCGGCGCAAGCGCCTTATCCGGCCTACAGGCGAAGCGCTGGCAGGGCGTATTTTGTGTTTTTCTGACCCCACGTTTGGTCTTCATTTTATCTGCAAAAATTGTGCACCACTTCCCACTGACTGTTAACGATTTTGTGACATATTCCATTGCCTTTTTTTATATTTGCTTGAAACTTTTTTTGCGCTACTTATGGCTGAAGCTGGCATTTTACGCTGTGCGCTTTAACGTTCATGGTATTAATCGCTCAGATATGCAGCATTAATTTAGAAAGTTTGAATAAATTGCATAAATGTTAATCACCAAATGTTGCGAAATATGAAGATGTTTATTCTGGCATAGTACGCGTAGCACAAATTTCCCTGCTGAAAATGTCCTTCCGCACTTTTTTTAATCTTTGTTTGTGAATTCTCACCGTTGGCGTAAATCACGGTGACCTGTATTGACGTTTTCACATTCTGTTGACAGATTGTAGGGTATGAGGGGCATTTCATGGAGAATCCGCACTGCAACTCAGTCGCTTATGTGAACGGAATCCCCATCCTCTTAACGCCGACCCGGCCGGGTAAAAAACAAAAAAGGCCAGGCGGTGCAAACCCACTGCAAAGGGTAAAACAACAAACATCACATTTGGAGCAGAAGAATGAGTATTTCCTTGAAGAAGTCAGGGATGCTGAAGCTTGGTCTGAGCCTGGTGGCTATGACCGTCGCAGCAAGCGTACAGGCTAAAACTCTGGTTTATTGTTCAGAAGGATCTCCTGAAGGCTTTAACCCGCAGCTTTTCACCTCTGGCACTACCTATGATGCCAGCTCCGTACCGATCTATAACCGCCTGGTCGAGTTCAAAACCGGTACGACTGAAGTGATCCCGGGCCTTGCTGAGAAGTGGGAAATCAGCGAAGACGGCAAAACCTACACCTTCCACCTGCGTCAGGGCGTGAAGTGGCAGGACAACAAAGAATTTAAACCGACGCGCGATTTTAACGCCGATGACGTGGTGTTCTCTTTCGATCGTCAGAAAAATGCCCAGAACCCGTACCACAAAGTGTCCGGCGGCAGCTATGAATACTTCGAAGGGATGGGTCTGCCGGATCTGATCTCCGAAGTGAAAAAAGTGGACGATAAAACCGTTCAGTTCGTGCTGACTCGCCCGGAAGCACCGTTCCTGGCTGACCTGGCGATGGACTTCGCTTCTATTCTTTCCAAAGAATATGCTGACAACATGCTGAAAGCCGGTTCTCCGGAGAAAGTGGATCTGAACCCAATCGGGACCGGTCCGTTCCAGCTGCAGCAGTACCAGAAAGACTCCCGTATTCTGTATAAAGCATTCGAAGGTTACTGGGGCACCAAGCCGCAGATCGACCGTCTGGTCTTCTCCATTACGCCTGACGCTTCCGTGCGTTACGCCAAACTGCAGAAGAACGAGTGCCAGGTGATGCCGTACCCGAACCCGGCAGACATCGCGCGCATGAAGCAGGATAAAAACATCAACCTGATGGAGCAGGCGGGTCTGAACGTTGGCTACCTCTCTTTCAACACCGAGAAGAAACCGTTTGATGACGTGAAAGTCCGCCAGGCGCTGACCTACGCGGTGAACAAAGAAGCCATCATTAAGGCGGTTTATCAGGGCGCTGGCGTGGCCGCGAAAAACCTGATCCCACCGACCATGTGGGGCTATAACGATGATATTAAAGACTACACCTACGATCCTGAGAAGGCCAAAGCGCTACTGAAGGAAGCCGGTCAGGACAAAGGCTTTACCGTTGAGCTGTGGGCTATGCCAGTACAGCGTCCGTATAACCCGAACGCACGCCGTATGGCGGAAATGGTTCAGGCTGACTGGGCGAAAATTGGCGTTCAGGCCAAGATTGTGACCTACGAGTGGGGCGAGTATCTGAAGCGCGCCAAAGCGGGTGAGCATCAGGCGGTGATGATGGGTTGGACCGGTGACAACGGGGATCCGGACAACTTCTTCGCTACCCTGTTCAGCTGTGCGGCAGCGAAAGACGGTTCCAACTACTCTCGCTGGTGCTACAAGCCGTTTGAAGACCTGATCCAGCCGGCGCGTGCGACCGACGATCACAACAAACGTATTGAACTGTACAAGCAAGCGCAGGTTGTTATGCACGACCAGGCTCCGGCTCTGATTGTTGCTCACTCCACCGTGTACGAACCAGTGCGTAAAGAAGTGAAAGGCTATGTGGTTGATCCATTAGGTAAACACCACTTCGAAAACGTCTCTGTCGAATAATTAAAAGCAATTAAGGAAGCGCTGCGCCCCGGTATTGTGTAGACCGGATAAGCGCAGCGCCCTCCGGCGTAATGCTTTACCCGCGATGCAGTTTGCGTGGGATAAGATTTGTGAGCAATACAGACACACGGTTCCAGGCCGTGCGTCATTAGAGAGAATCCGGGTTATGTTGCAGTTCATTCTCCGACGTTTGGGACTCGTCATCCCCACGTTTATCGGTATCACTCTTCTCACCTTTGCCTTCGTCCATATGATCCCCGGCGATCCGGTTATGATCATGGCGGGTGAACGTGGGATCTCCCCTGAGCGTCATGCTCAACTGCTGGCTGAACTCGGTCTGGATAAGCCGATGTGGCAGCAGTACCTCCACTATATCTGGGGGGTTATGCATGGTGATTTAGGCATTTCACTGAAAAGCCGCTTACCGGTGTGGGAAGAGTTCGTACCTCGCTTCAAAGCAACGCTGGAACTCGGCGTCTGCGCGATGATTTTCGCCGTCGCAGTGGGTATCCCGGTGGGTGTACTTGCTGCCGTTAAGCGCGGCTCCATTTTCGATCATACCGCCGTTGGCCTGGCGCTGACCGGTTATTCCATGCCGATTTTCTGGTGGGGCATGATGCTGATCATGCTGGTTTCCGTGCAGTGGAACCTGACGCCAGTTTCCGGGCGGGTGAGCGACATGGTTTTCCTTGATGATTCCAATCCGCTAACCGGTTTTATGTTGATAGACACCGCCATCTGGGGTGAAGAGGGCAACTTTATCGATGCGTTGGCGCATATGGTCCTGCCTGCGATGGTGCTGGGTACCATTCCTCTGGCGGTCATTGTGCGTATGACCCGTTCATCGATGCTGGAAGTGCTGGGTGAAGATTACATCCGTACCGCGCGCGCAAAGGGCCTGACCCGTATGCGCGTCATCATCATTCACGCTCTGCGTAACGCGATGCTGCCTGTAGTCACCGTTATCGGCCTGCAGGTTGGTACGTTGCTGGCTGGGGCGATCCTGACCGAGACCATCTTCTCGTGGCCGGGACTGGGGCGCTGGCTGATCGATGCGCTGCAACGCCGCGATTATCCGGTGGTGCAGGGCGGGGTGCTGCTGGTCGCGACGATGATTATCCTCGTCAACCTGCTGGTAGACCTGCTGTACGGCGTGGTGAACCCGCGTATTCGGCATAAGAAGTAAGGGGCCATCATGTCACAGGTTACTGAAAATAAAGTTATTGCTGCACCGGTGCCGATGACTCCGCTGCAGGAGTTTTGGCACTATTTTAAACGCAACAAAGGTGCGGTTGTTGGGCTGCTGTACGTGGTGGTGATGATCCTGATTGCGGTCTTTGCCAACGTCCTTGCCCCCTACAACCCGGCAGACCAGTTCCGCGATACGCTGCTGGCTCCTCCTGCGTGGCAGGAAGGCGGTACCATGGCGCATCTGTTTGGTACTGATGATGTGGGCCGCGACGTGTTGTCCCGCCTGATGTACGGTGCGCGTCTGTCGCTGTTGGTCGGCTGTCTGGTAGTCGTACTCTCCCTGCTGATGGGCGTGGTTCTTGGGCTGATCGCCGGTTACTTTGGCGGAGTTGTTGATAACGTCATCATGCGTGTGGTCGATATCATGCTGGCATTGCCGAGCCTGTTGCTGGCGCTGGTGCTGGTGGCGGTATTTGGCCCCTCGATTGGCAACGCCGCGCTGGCGCTGACGTTCGTGGCATTGCCGCACTATGTCCGTCTGACGCGTGCCGCCGTGCTGGTGGAGGTTAACCGCGACTACGTCACCGCATCTCGCGTGGCGGGAGCCGGTGCGATGCGTCAGATGTTCGTCAACATTCTTCCTAACTGTCTTGCGCCGCTGATTGTTCAGGCGTCGCTTGGTTTCTCTAACGCCATTCTCGATATGGCTGCCCTCGGCTTCCTGGGGATGGGCGCACAGCCGCCTACGCCGGAATGGGGCACCATGCTCTCTGACGTTCTGCAGTTTGCCCAAAGCGCCTGGTGGGTCGTGACCTTCCCGGGGCTGGCGATCCTGTTGACGGTGCTGGCATTTAACCTGATGGGTGACGGTCTGCGTGACGCGCTCGATCCCAAACTGAAGCAGTAAGAGGTTCGAGATGGCGTTATTAAATGTAGATAAATTATCGGTGCATTTCGGCGACGTAGGTTCCGAATTCCGCGCCGTAGACCGCATTAGCTACAGTGTGAATCAGGGTGAAGTGGTTGGCATTGTAGGAGAGTCCGGCTCTGGTAAGTCCGTCAGCTCGCTGGCGATTATGGGACTGATTGACTACCCAGGCCGCGTTATGGCCGAAAATCTGGAGTTTAATGGTCGTGACCTGAAGCGCATTTCTGAGAAAGAGCGTCGCCAGTTAGTGGGCGCGGAAGTGGCGATGATCTTCCAGGACCCGATGACCAGCCTTAATCCCTGCTATACCGTCGGCTACCAGATTATGGAAGCCATCAAGGTGCACCAGGGCGGCAACAAAAAAACGCGTATTCAGCGGGCAATTGACCTGCTGACGCTGGTGGGGATCCCCGATCCGGCCTCGCGTCTGGATGTCTATCCGCACCAGTTGTCCGGTGGGATGAGCCAGCGCGTGATGATTGCGATGGCGATTGCCTGTCGTCCGAAACTGCTGATTGCCGACGAACCGACAACGGCGCTGGATGTGACTATTCAGGCGCAGATCATCGAGCTACTGCTGGAATTGCAGCAAAAAGAGAACATGGCGCTGGTCTTAATCACGCACGATCTGGCGCTGGTGGCTGAAGCGGCACACAAAATCATCGTGATGTACGCCGGTCAGGTAGTGGAAACCGGGGCCGCGCAGGATATCTTCCGCGCGCCGCGTCATCCTTACACCCAGGCGCTGCTGCGCGCGCTGCCGGAGTTTGCTCAGGACAAAGCGCGTCTGGCCTCACTGCCGGGCGTGGTTCCCGGTAAATATGACCGCCCGAGCGGTTGTTTGCTGAACCCACGCTGCCCCTATGCGACCGACAAATGCCGCGCTGAAGAACCTGAACTGAACCTGCTGGAAGGCGGTCGTCAGTCGAAATGCCACTACCCACTTGATGATGCCGGGAGGCCTGGGCTATGAGTACGCAAAAGGCCGCTTTGCCACAGCCGCTGTTGCAGGCTATTGATCTGAAGAAACACTACCCGGTGAAAAAGGGCATGTTCGCCCCGGAGCGTCTGGTGAAAGCGCTGGACGGTGTCTCCTTTACCTTAGAGCGCGGTAAAACGCTGGCAGTGGTAGGCGAGTCAGGCTGTGGGAAATCCACCCTTGGCCGCCTGCTGACAATGATTGAAGTCCCGACCGGCGGTGAGCTGTATTACCAGGGGCAGGACCTGCTTAAGCACGACCCGCAGGCGCAAAAGCTGCGTCGGCAGAAAATCCAGATTGTGTTCCAGAACCCGTACGGTTCCCTGAATCCGCGTAAGAAAGTCGGACAAATTCTGGAAGAGCCGCTGCTGATCAACTCCACGCTCAGCAAAGAAGAGCGTCGTGAAAAAGCGTTGGCGATGATGGCGAAAGTGGGGCTGAAAACCGAGCACTACGACCGCTACCCACATATGTTCTCTGGCGGTCAGCGTCAGCGTATTGCCATCGCTCGCGGTCTGATGCTTGACCCGGACGTGGTGATTGCCGATGAGCCGGTATCAGCGCTGGACGTTTCGGTGCGTGCGCAGGTGCTGAACCTGATGATGGACTTGCAGCAGGAACTGGGGCTGTCATACGTCTTTATCTCGCACGACCTGTCGGTGGTAGAGCACATTGCCGATGAAGTAATGGTGATGTATTTAGGCCGCTGCGTGGAGAAAGGGACGAAGGATCAAATCTTTAATAATCCGCGTCATCCGTACACGCAAGCGCTGCTCTCCGCGACGCCGCGCCTGAATCCGGACGATCGCCGTGAGCGTATCAAGCTGACCGGTGAACTGCCAAGCCCACTGAATCCGCCGCCGGGCTGTGCGTTTAACGCCCGCTGCCGTCGTCGCTTTGGTCCGTGTACCCAGCTTCAGCCACAGCTGAAAGATTACGGCGGTCAACTGGTGGCTTGTTTTGCCGTTGACCAGGATGAGAACCCACAGCAATAAACCTGGGTTATGACCCGATAACCGGAGCCTTGTGCTCCGGTTTTTTTATATTTTCTCTTTACGTCCACAATGTGAGTCCTTTGGCAGAACATTATTCCACAGTGTCTAGAATGTAGTCAGATTTCCTCTAGTCACAGAAATATCTATTTCGCAGTTGCTAACTACCTGGAGCAAATGTGGTCACGATACGCTGGGATATTAAAACAATTGATCGTCTGTCGATGGTGGAGGATGTCCTGAAGGAATTTTCCTGCTGTGATATCAATATCATCTCCATGAAAGTCACGCCTGGGCGGATCCTGATTAAATCCTGGTGCCGCCAGCTACAGGATATTTCCTGTGTGCAATCCTGTTTAAGCCAGCGCGCCGATATTATTAATGTTGCTTACCTCTGTGAGGAGATAAGCGAGCTGTCAACGCCGGAGCTGGAACGCCCGCGCTATTTCTCTGACATTATTTGCAGCAGCCAGAGCATGCACGCGCTTATCGAAAAGGCGATAAAAATTGCCGACAGCAAATATACCGTTCTGATCCGTGGCGATACGGGGACCGGTAAAGAGCTGCTGGCCCGGGCTATCCATAATTCCGGGCAGCGACGTTTTTATCCGTTTATTCCGGTCAACTGCTCTGCGCTACCTGAGTCGCTAATGGAGAGTGAATTCTTTGGCTATGAGAAAGGGGCTTTCAGCGGCGCGGATTGTAAAGGCAAAAAAGGGCTGTTTGAAATGGCCGATAAAGGAACCCTTTTTCTCGATGAGTTTGGCGAAATGTCGCTGAGCCTACAGGCTAAACTCCTGCGCGTGCTTCAGGATGGCGGGATCCGTCGTGTTGGTGGGGCGCAAATTATTCCGGTCAATGTGCGCATTATTGTGGCAACTAATGCCAATCTGGAAGAGATGGTGGAACAGCGTCTGCTGCGCGCCGATCTTTATTATCGCATCAACGTGCTTTCACTCACTATTCCGCCATTGCGAGAGCGCCCACAGGATATCAGCCTGCTGATTCGCCACTTTGTGCAGAAATACGCGAAGGAATTTCAGCGGCGGATCATTCTGGATAAAGCCTGTTTTGATGCCCTGCACCATCACACCTGGCCGGGAAACGTGCGCGAACTGGAAAATACCATTATTCGCCTGATGCTGATGGCGGAATCCGATGTCATTACGCGGGAAGAATTAGGGATGGTGAATTTGCCTGCCGTTGAGCGGGGCCCGACAGAACGTCCTTTTAAAGAGCAGGTTCTGTGTGCTGAACGCCAGCTCATTGAACAGATGGTGGAAGATAATGTGTCGTCACGGCATATCGCCAAAGCGCTGGGCGTGTCGCACACCACGGTGCTGAATAAAATTCGCGGCTATCAGCTGGAGAGTGTGAGTTAAGCGCCGCCAGCGTCTGACGGCGCGATATACGTGGGTTATTCAATCAGCTTCAATAAGGGCGACAGGCACAGCAGAATTCCGTACAGCAGGATCAACCAGGTTTTCAGCCCGCGTAGTTTTTCCAGTTGCGTGACTTTATAGATCAGGAAGAACGGAATAATACACGACACAATTCCGTATAGCGGACTACCTAACTGGAAGAACACCAGTACCGATACGCGAAATGACACCCAAATGACCAGGGTGATAACAATAAAGGTGCAAATACCCAGCGTGAGTACTAGCGGATTAATTTTCTCAACGTCAATGACGCGGCCCAGGACGTTGAGAATAATACCTTTGATCGCCTCGTGGAATCCCAGATAAATACCAAAGAACGCGGTTAATACGGCGAAGATATTTAATACTGTTGAGGTGATATGAATAATCTGCCCAGGAATGACCTGAGCCGCCAGTGCCAGTGCGGAAATATTTTGTTCGAAAGCCGAAACGGCCTCTTCATGGCTAATGGAAAAGGTAAAAGAGAAGGAGAAAAACAGAATGACAGCAATCAGAGTAATGTAACTGATGCGATGCGTACGGATTGCCATACGCGTAGCCAGCACCCGGTCCGCCACCCGTTTGCGGTAGGCGATGTTCATAGGGTTCAACACCTGAATAAACACCGCTGAGAAGAAGCAGAACGGGATGGTTAGCAATACATCACGAAAGAAGACCGATGCTTCAGGGAAGGCGCTGATATTAGCGAAGTTCCAGTGCGGAACCATTGCAAAACCAAATACGATGATGATACCCACTTTGACCACCACCATCGGGCCGGAGATTTTGAACAGCAGCTTTTCTCCCCCGGAAGCAATGGCGACCAGCACGGCAAAAATGGCCACTTTGTAGATTATCGATTGTGAAAGATCGG
This sequence comes from Citrobacter sp. Cpo090, assembly GCF_030332665.1. Lineage (NCBI taxonomy): Bacteria > Pseudomonadati > Pseudomonadota > Gammaproteobacteria > Enterobacterales > Enterobacteriaceae > Citrobacter > Citrobacter sp. Cpo090. The sequence continues at coordinate 259,595 of NZ_JAOWHK010000030.1, forward strand.
CCTCGGTCAGGCCGAAAGTTTTGATATATGAGGCGCTGTCAAAAACCACGGATAATGAATAGATAAATATGCCGTGAATAATCATCAGAAAATAGATGACGCCAAGAAATACGCCCCAGTTTTTTCCCAGATAATGACTTATAATATCCGTGTAGTCATTGCAGGTTTCGCTTTCTGATAATGTTTTTAAATAAATATCCTGCACAATATAAGTTGCAGGATAAGCAATAATAAAGGCGACGATAAATACCCAAATGCCTGTTAAGCCAATTTGTACCGGCATCAGTACCGTTCCGGCGCCAATGGCCATGCCGATGCACAGTAATACCCAGCCAAAATCGTATTTCGTAAACGGTATTTTTTTTGAGAATGGTACGGCGGTTGCTGTATTGTTGCTTAATTGTAATGTGTTGTCCTGCATAGAACCCCCTGCCCAAAATACACGTTCTCCCCGAAAGAGGATTGCGTGTATTGCCAGACTGTTGTGCCTTGATTCTCAACAACCTGAACCGAACGGCGTCGGTTCAGGCCATATGGGTCAGAATGTTGCCTTTCTGATGGCGTGTTCAAGGTCGTTAATAATATCTTCTGGATCTTCAAGACCCACAGAAAGACGGATAAGCCCGTCGGTAATACCTGCTTTAAGCCGTTCCTCTGGCGCAACGGGCGAATGTGTCATAGACGCTGGGTGCTGAATGAGGGTTTCGGTATCACCGAGACTGACCGCGAGGAGGCACAATTCTACAGAATTGATCATCCGTCTGCCAGCCTCGAGGCCGCCGGCGATTTCGAAGCTGATAATTCCACCTGGCAGGCTCATTTGCCGCTGGCCCAGCTCATACTGCGGATGCGAAGTCAGGCCAGGATAATACACCCGAGTAATGGACGGATGCCCTTCGAGGAAGCGGGCGATTTTCAACGCGTTTTCACAGTGGCGTTCCATACGAATGCCCAGCGTTTTAACGCCGCGCAGCGTCAACCACGCATTGAAAGGACTCATGCAGCCGCCGGTGATATCTTTCAGGCCTACAAACCGCGCCTGGTCGATAAACTCCTGCTTACCAACAATGATGCCGCCAATCACATCCCCGTGACCGTTGATATATTTGGTGACGCTGTGCACCACAATATCCGCGCCCAGTTGCAAAGGCTGCTGACAGTACGGCGACATAAAGGTGTTATCCACTACCAGCAATGCGCCTTGCTGATGAGCGATACCGGCCACGGTTTCAATGTCGACCAGCGACAGCGTCGGGTTAGCGGGTGTTTCGATATACACAACTTTGGTTTCCGGACGCATGGCGGCGCGGATTTCTTCAGGTTTTGCCGCGTCGACAAAGCTGACGTTTATCCCAAACTTCGGCATGCTGTGCGACAAAAACGCGTGGGTACAACCGTAAATCGCGCTGGCGGAAACGATGTGGTCACCCTGCTGACACAGCGTCAACAGTGTTGTGGTGATAGCAGAAATACCGGACGCGGTTGCCAGTCCGGCTTCACCTCGTTCCAGTACCGCCAGCTTTTTCTCCAGCGCATCGGTGGTGGGGTTACCCAAACGGGTGTAAATGTACCCGGACTCTTCGAGCGCAAAGCGGGCGGCACCTTGTTCGGCGCTGTCAAAAACAAACGTTGAAGTCTGGAAAATAGGCGTACTGAGCGCGCCAGTTGAAGGGTCGGGTTGTTGCCCCGCGTGAACGATCTGGGTGTTGAATCCGTAAGTACGACAGTCAGACATGATATCTCCTTTAATTCGGAACAGAACAGCTCACAGTCAAATAGCAATCACTGTGCCAGAAAATTAAGTGATAGATATCAATGTGTTATTTTTTAAACTGAATTAATGGCTGGCAGGAATGTTGCCAACTGGCAAGAATCTTTCCAGCGTGCTGGTGAGAAAACGGGTGAAATGCGAGGCGCTACGCAGAGCGCAATATTGCGCAGTGAAATGGCAAGTGGGCTACCGTAGAATCAGCGGCAAGCCGGGAATTCCCGGTGAGGCGCAATGTTGCGGGGGCTTGATCCCCGGCGGCATCGGTTGCTGGAAAGAGAAAACCCCCGCACGTTGTTCGGTATAAACCTGGCAACAAAACGGGGGCTGACTTGAACCTGAACAACTCAAGGATAGCCGTGAACAGTTGCCATTGCAACACAGGCGGCTATATGACGCTCGCACAGTTAGGCGTGGCCTTCTGGCACGATTTAGCGGCTCCAATCATCGCTGGCATTATTGCCAGCCTGATTGTGAGCTGGCTGCGTAACAGGAAGTAATGCGCCTTGTGGGCGTCTGCCTGCCGTGATGGCAACATGCGCCCGAACCAGGCCGCAGGGGGCAACCTTGCGGCCTTTTTCGGCTTAAATGCAGATAAATCTCGTCGCCAGGTGCCTATCCTGTCGCGATAATGCACGCTGGGAAGTTTTCAGATACCGCCTCTCTTAATACCGCTACGATCGGGTATACTCTGACGGCAGTTTCGTCTATCCGTGGAGAGTCAGTTTGCGTGTCAGTCGCTCGTTAACAATTAAGCAGATGGCAATGGTTGCGGCCGTTGTTATGGTGTTCGTTTTTATTTTTTGCACCGTTTTGTTGTTCCATTTGGTTCAGCAAAACCGCTATAACACGGCTACGCAACTGGAAAGTATCGCCCGCTCCGTCCGTGAGCCTCTGTCGGACACTATCCTGAAAGGGGATATTCCCGAAGCGGAAGCTATTTTAAGAAGTATTCGGCCAGCAGGCGTGGTAAGTCGCGCCGATGTGGTGCTGCCCAATCAGTTTCAGGCGCTGCGGATGAGCTTTATACCTGAACGCCCGGTTCCAGTTACGGTGACCCGCCTGTTTGAGCTTCCGGTTCAAATTTCGCTGCCGATCTATTCTCTTGAGCGTTCCGCTAACCCGCAGCCGCTGGCGTATCTGGTGCTGCAGGCTGATTCGTACCGCATGTACAAATTCGTGATGAGTACGCTCTCGACGTTAGTGACCATTTACTTACTTTTGTCGTTAATACTGACCGTCGCCATCTCCTGGTGCATTAACCGCTTGATTGTGCACCCCTTACGTAAAATTGCCCGTGAGCTGAACGACATTCAACAGCAGGATCTGATTGGTTATCAACTGGCATTGCCGCGTCTACATCAGGATGATGAGATTGGTATGCTGGTGCGTAGCTACAATCTTAATCAACAGTTGATTCAGCGACATAGCGAAGAGCAAAGCGACTTTGCAATGCGTTTCCCGGTTTCCGAACTGCCCAATAAGTCGTTTTTGATGGGGCTGCTGGAGCAGGTTGTTACCCGCCAGCAGACGACGGCGCTGATGATTGTCACCTGCGAAACCCTACGTGACACCGCGGGTGTGTTAACCGAAACCCAGCGGGAAATCCTGCTGCTTACGCTGGTCGAAAAACTCAAGTCGGTATTGGCCCCCAGGATGGTGCTTTCCCAGGTGAGTGGCTATGACTTTGCCATCATCGCCCATGGTGTAAAAGAACCCTGGCATGCTATTACGCTAGGTCAGCAAGTACTCACTATCATTAACGAGCGATTACCTATTCAGGGTATTCAACTGCGTCCCACCTGCAACATTGGGGTGGCAATGTTCTATGGCGATTTGACTGCAGAACAGCTATATCGCCGCGCCCTCTCGGCCGTGTTAACCTCGCGCCATAAGGGTAAAAATCAGATTCAGTTCTTTGATCCGTTGCAGATGGAAGAGGCACAGCAGCGTTTGACGGAAGAGAACGATATTCTCAGCGCGCTGGATAACCATCAGTTTGCGCTCTGGATGCAGCCGCAGGTGGAGGTGTCCAGCGGTAAGGTATTGAGCGCTGAAGCATTATTGCGAATGCAGCAGCCGGACGGAAGCTGGGAGCTGCCCGAAGGGTTAATCGACAGGATTGAGTCCTGCGGTCTGATGGTGACAGTTGGTTACTGGGTGCTGGAAGAGACGTGCCGCCAGCTGTCAGCGTGGCAGGAACGTGGTCTGATGCTGCCGCTATCGGTGAATTTGTCTGCGCTACAGCTGATGCACCCGAGCATGGTCTCGGACCTGCTGGAGTTGTTAAACCGCTATCGTATCAAGCCTGGTACGTTGATCCTGGAAGTGACTGAAAGTCGACATATTGATGATCCCCACGCCGCGGTGGCCATTTTGCGCCCATTGCGTAATGCGGGAGTACGTATCGCACTGGATGACTTTGGCATGGGGTATGCGGGCTTGCGACAGTTGCAGCACATGAAGTCGCTACCGGTGGATGTTCTCAAAATCGATAAGATGTTTGTCGACGGGGTACCTGAAGATTGCAGCATGATCTCCGCCATCATTCAGTTGGCCCACAGCCTCAATTTGCAGATGATCGCCGAAGGTGTCGAAACCGAAGCGCAGCGTGAATGGCTATCACAGGCCGGGGTGGAAGTGGCACAAGGGTTCCTGTTTGCCCGACCGGTTCCGGCAAATATCTTCGAAGAACGTTATCTGGCGCCGGAAAGTGCTGATTACAAAAGTTAAAAAAGGTCTCGCTTGTGCGAGCCAGCTCAAAATTTTTAACATTTCTGTATCAATTATGATCCAGGTACATTTCTGTCAAGTTGTGTGGGTGTTACCTTAAGGCCGCAGGTTAAACAAAACCTTACAAGACCTGTGGTTTTTACTTTAAGGACACCCTATGAAAACCTCTATATTCAAAAGCCTTTACTTTCAGGTCCTGACAGCGATTGCCATAGGTATTCTCCTTGGCCATTTCTACCCTGAATTAGGCGCCCAAATGAAGCCGCTTGGTGATGCTTTCGTTAAGCTCATCAAAATGGTCATCGCACCTGTCATCTTCTGTACTGTCGTTACCGGCATTGCAGGCATGGAAAGTATGAAAGCCGTAGGCCGCACCGGCGCGGTTGCACTGCTCTATTTTGAAATTGTTAGTACCATTGCGCTGATCATCGGTCTTATCATCGTCAACGTGGTGCAACCCGGTGCCGGGATGAACGTCGATCCGGCGACACTGGATGCCAAAGCGGTTGCGATGTACGCCGAACAGGCAAAAGACCAGGGGATCGTAGGTTTCCTGATGGATATTATCCCAGCGAGCGTTATTGGTGCGTTTGCCAGCGGTAACATCCTGCAGGTATTGCTGTTTGCGGTAATGTTTGGTTTTGCGCTGCATCGTCTGGGCAGCAAGGGCCAGATGATTTTCAACGTTATTGAAAGTTTCTCGCAGGTTATTTTCGGCATCATTAATATGATCATGCGCCTGGCGCCGATCGGTGCTTTCGGTGCTATGGCCTTTACCATCGGTAAATATGGCGTCGGAACGCTGGTGCAACTGGGCCAGCTAATCATCTGCTTCTACATCACCTGTATTCTGTTTGTGGTGCTGGTGCTGGGTTCAATTGCGCGCGCAACCGGCTTCAGTATCTTTAAATTCATCCGCTATATCCGTGAAGAACTGCTGATCGTTCTGGGGACTTCTTCTTCCGAGTCTGCGCTGCCGCGTATGCTCGATAAGATGGAAAAACTGGGCTGTCGGAAGTCGGTTGTCGGATTGGTTATACCCACGGGCTACTCGTTTAACCTTGATGGGACATCAATCTATCTGACTATGGCGGCGGTGTTTATCGCTCAGGCTACCAACAGCCACATGGATATCTTCCATCAGATAACCCTGTTGGTGGTGCTCCTGCTCTCCTCAAAAGGTGCTGCGGGTGTGACCGGGAGTGGCTTTATTGTTCTGGCCGCGACTATCTCTGCGGTGGGGCATTTGCCGGTTGCTGGCCTGGCACTGATTCTTGGTATTGACCGCTTCATGTCTGAAGCCCGTGCGCTGACCAACCTGATTGGTAACGGTGTTGCAACTGTCGTTGTGGCTAAATGGGTGAAAGAATTAGACAGTAAAAAGCTGGATGACACGTTGAATAATCGTGCGCCGGATGGCAAAACGCACGATTTATCCTCTTAATCTCGTCACTTATGCCCGTAGTCCCTTCCAGGACTGCGGGCGTTTGCGCATAATTACCCCCTGTGCCTGAAACCGTCGATTCGGCGGCTCGGGATTTTTTCACTTCTTCCGTGACATTTTTATGTTCTCGCGGTCTAACACGAAGTGTTTTTAACGTCATATTCAGAGAGTCCTTTCGAGGGCTGTCTTTTTATTTCCAGGATAGTTGATCAGGGGTTCACATGCAGGGCACAAAAATTCGACTTTTAGCGGGCGGCTTGCTGATGATGGCCACTGCCGGCTATGTGCAGGCAGATGCGCTCCAGCCTGATCCAGCATGGCAACAGGGCACGCTGGCAAATGGTTTACAGTGGCAAGTGTTAGCCACTCCCCAGCGCCCGAGCGACCGTATTGAGGTTCGCCTGCTGGTTAATACCGGTTCACTCACCGAAAGTGCGCAACAGAGTGGTTTCAGCCATGCGATTCCGCGTATCGCGCTGACGCAAAGCGGTGGCCTCGATGCCTCGCAGGCCCGTTCACTGTGGCAGCAGGGGTTCGATCCCAAACGTCCCATGCCGCCGGTTATCGTTTCCTATGATTCCACGTTGTATAGCCTCAGTCTGCCTAACAGCCGTAACGATCTACTGAAAGAGTCACTTTCTTATCTGGCGAATATCTCCGGTAAACTGAGCATCACCTCTGAAACGGTCAATCATGCGCTGAGCAGCGAAGATATGGTGGCAACCTGGCCGTCAGATACCAAAGAAGGGTGGTGGCGTTACCGTCTGAAGGGATCGACCCTGCTGGGGCACGATCCCGCCGATCCGCTGAAAACGCCTGTAGACGCGTCGAAACTTCAGTCTTTCTACCAGAAATGGTATACCCCGGACGCGATGACGCTGATCATCGTCGGTAACGTTGATGCACGCAGCGTAGCTGAGCAAATCAATAAAACCTTTGGTGAGTTAAAAGGAAAGCGCGAAACGCCTGCACCGGTTCCCACGCTCTCGCCGCTGCGAGCAGAAGCCGTGAGCATTATGACTGACGCGGTACGCCAGGATCGCCTGTCTATTATGTGGGATACGCCGTGGCAGCCGATCCGTGAATCTGCCGCGCTGTTACGTTACTGGCGCGCTGATTTAGCGCGTGAGGCGCTGTTCTGGCACATTCAGCAAGAGCTAACCAAAAACAATGCCAAAGACATTGGCCTCGGATTTGACTGCCGGGTGCTGTTCCTGCGCGCGCAGTGCGCGATTAACGTTGAGTCGCCGAACGATAAGCTGAACGCCAATCTGGGTACGGTTGCGCGTGAGCTGGCGAAAGTGCGTGATAAGGGACTTCCGGAGGAAGAATTCAATGCGCTGGTAGCGCAAAAGAATCTGGAACTGCAGAAGCTGTTTGCCACCTATGGTCGTACCGATACCGATATTTTGATCAGCCAGCGTTTGCGCTCGCTGCAAAATCAGGTGGTGGATATTGCGCCTGAACAGTACCAGCGTTTGCGCCAAAGCTTCCTCAACAGCCTGAGCGTTGAGATGCTGAATCAGGACCTGCGTCAGCAGTTGTCGCAAGATATGGCGTTAATTCTGCTGCAGCCGAAGGGTGAACCTGAATTCAATATGAAGGATCTGCAGGCGACGTGGGATAGCATTATGGCGCCCGTTACCGCAGCGGCAACGTCTGTTGAAACGGATGAATCACACCCTGAAGTGACGGATATCCCGCCTGTACAGTAAAGAGTACCGTAACCTGTAGGCCGGGCAAGCGAAGCGCCCCCGGCGTACCCAATGCCGGATGCGGCGTAAACGCCTTATCCGGCCTACAAGAACAACGCGTTATTGCGGCATAGCGTCGCGTGGGATAATCGCCCCGCGATGCTGAATCACGGTGCTTGCCGTCAGGTGGCCGCGTTTTGCGGCTTCGGTGGCATCGCCACCGGTCAGACGTACCGCCAGATACCCGGCGCTGAAGGAATCTCCGGCCGCAGTGGTATCGATCACTTTCTCTTTCGGCAATTTAACGGCCGGAACGTTGATCAGTTCTTCGCCTGCGATAGACACCAGGCATGAATCTGCGCCGCGCTTCACTACCACTTCCTGAACGCCAGCCGCGTGAGTACGGGCAATCACCTCAGCAACGGGTTTTTCACCCCACAGCGCGTCTTCATCGTCCAGCGTCAGGAATGCGATATTGGTACATTCCAGCATCTGCTGATACACCTGCTGGGTTTCTTCTTTACTGCTCCACAGACGCGGACGGTAGTTATTGTCAAAAATGACCTTTCCACCGTTGGCACGGCATTCACGCAGCAACGACAGCAGCTTGTCACGACTTGCCGGGCTTAAAATTGCCAGGCTGATTCCGCTCAGATACAAGTAGTCAAATGTCGCCAGCTCTTCGCAAATCGCGGCGGACTGCTCGCTCTCCAGCCAGAATTTAGCGGCGGCTTCATTACGCCAGTAATAGAAGGTGCGCTCGCCAGTGCTGTCGGTCTCAATGTAGTAGAGACCTGGCAGGCGGTTTTCCATGCGCTGGGTTAATGAGGTATCCACGTTTTCACCCTGCCAGGACTCCAGCATTTGTTGGCTAAAACTGTCGGTACCCAGTGCAGTCACATAGTGTACGGAAAGTGCCGCAGCATCGACCTGACGGGCGATATAAACGGATGTATTCAACGTGTCGCCACCGAATCCGCGCTGAACGTCAGCGCCTTTCTGTGACAGCTCAATCATGCATTCGCCAATCACGGCAATCTTTCTGGACATAGTCGTAACCTGCTTTGAAAAAAATTAGCGTTAGTGTGCGCTGTGGGTGTTAAGTGGTCAACTATATTAAAACATCGTTCCATTATTTTTTTGAGCCAGCACGTGTTCTGCGTTGTTTTTGCCGCTTAGTTTTTATTTTTGCGCACAGCTGAACGTAAAGTTCTGCGTCTGAGCGCCGATAACCTTTGACGAGTCCGGTCAGTCACACTCTTATTTACAGGACATCTCAGATGATAAAGCAGGTTACCCAGCAGCTCATTACGCCCGATGCGAGTATTGAAAGCTTGCAGGAAAGACGCTATTGGCTGCAGTGCGAGCGTGCTTACACCTACCAGCCAATTTACCAGACCAACGGACGGCTGATGGCCGTTGAACTGCTGACTGTCGTGAGCCATCCTGATAATCCATCCCAACGTATTGCGCCAGACCGCTATTTTGCTGAAGTAACCGTCCGACATCGTGTTGATGTGGTGAAAGAGCAACTTCTTCAACTTGAGCTGAAAGGGGACTTTTTCAGAGCCAACAACCTGCTGGCTTCTGTGAACGTCGACGGACCAACGCTTATTGCGATGCGCCAGGATCCCGAAATCCTGAAAATCATTGAAGGCCTGCCGTGGCTGCGTTTTGAGCTGGTGGAACATATCCGCTTACCGAAGGGGTCGTCCTTCGCCTCAATGTGCGAGTTCGGCCCGCTCTGGCTGGATGATTTTGGTACCGGAATGGCGAACTTCTCGGCGCTTAGTGAAGTGAGTTATGACTATATCAAAGTGGCGCGAGACCTGTTCGTCATGCTGCGCAAGACGCCGGAGGGACGTAATCTCTTCACACTGCTATTACAGCTCATGAACCGCTATTGCCGCGGTGTCATTGTCGAAGGCGTTGAAACGCTGGAAGAGTGGCGTGATGTGCAAAACTCACCGGCTTTCGCTGCGCAAGGCTATTTTCTCTCTCGTCCAGTGCCCCTGGATACCCTCGAAGACGTAATTCTGTCGCTTTGATGAGTGCGTAGCGCACCTCCTTTTCATCCTGCTGGACTATCTTTAGGACAGGCAAGGAAGGAAGTAAGGAGGTTAGACATGACGAAAACAGGTAAAATAACCACTTCAGCAATAGGGGTTTTCTTGTTGTTGATCGTCGTACTCATCATTGTGATTGCGACATTTGACTGGAACCGGCTCAAACCGACCATCAACCAGAAAGTCTCTACAGAACTCAACCGTCCCTTTGCTATACGGGGTGACCTGGGCGTGGTTTGGCAACGTCAGAAGCAGGAAACCGGCTGGCGTAGTTGGGTTCCGTGGCCGCACGTTCATGCTGAAGATATCATCCTCGGCAACCCGCCAGACATTCCTGACGTCACCATGGTGCATCTCCCGCGTGTTGAAGCTACGCTCGCCCCGCTGGCACTGCTGACAAAAACCGTCTGGCTCCCGTGGGTCAAGCTGGTCAAACCGGATGCGCGGCTGATCCGCCTGTCGGAGAAAAACAATAACTGGACCTTTAACTTAGCTGGGGACGAAAACCGCGATCCTGATGCGCCGCCATCCGCATGGTCTTTCCGGCTGGATAACATTCTGTTCGACCAGGGACGTATCGCCATTAACGATAAGGTGACGAAGTCGGAGATTGAGATCCTGGTCGATCCGCTGGGTAAACCGTTGCCCTTTAGCGAAGTGACCGGCGCAAAAGGTAAAGAGCGCAACGCCCGCGTCGAGGACTACGTGTTTGGGCTGAAAGTGCAAGGGCGATATAACGGCGAACCGCTAAGCGGTAGCGGAAAAATAGGCGGGATGCTGGCGCTGCGTGGCGAAGGAACACCTTTCCCGATTCAGGCTGATTTCCGTTCGGGCAATACGCGCGTAGCGTTTATCGGCACGATAAACGATCCGATGAACATGGGTGGGGCGGATCTGCGGCTTAAATTCTCGGGAGATTCGCTAGGAGATTTGTACGATTTGACCGGCGTACTGCTGCCGGATACGCCGCCGTTTGAAACCGACGGACGTCTGGTGGCGAAAATTGACCCGGAAAAATCCTCTGTTTTTGATTATCGCGATTTCAATGGCCGCATTGGCGACAGCGATATTCACGGAACGCTGGCCTACACCACCGGTAAGCCGCGACCCATGCTGAAGGGCGATGTGGAATCACGCCAGCTGAGGCTGGCCGATTTAGGGCCGCTGATCGGGGTGGATTCAGGCAAAGGGGCGGAACGGGCAAAACAATCTGAACAGCGCAAAGGTGAGAAGAGCGTTCAGCCTGCGGACAAGGTCTTGCCGTATGACCGTTTTGAAACCGACAAATGGAACATGATGGACGCTGACGTGCGTTTCAAAGGACGGCGTATTGAGCATGGTAGTAGCCTGCCGATCAGCGATCTCTCCACTCATATCATCCTGAAAAATGCCGACCTGCGCCTGCAACCGCTGAAATTTGGTCTTGCGGGAGGCAGCATTGTCTCCAGCATTCATCTGGAAGGGGATAAAAAGCCGATGCGGGGGCAGGCGGATATTCAGGCGCGGCGGCTGAAGCTAAAAGCGCTGATGCCCGATGTGGAACTGATGCAGAAAACGCTCGGTGAAATGAACGGGGACGCCCGGTTTAGCGGCAGTGGAAACTCGGTAGCGGCGCTGCTGGGTAACAGCAATGGCAACCTGAAACTGCTGATGAATGACGGCTTGATCAGCCGGAATCTGATGGAAATCGTGGGCTTGAATCTGGGTAACTATATCGTCGGGCAGATATTTGGCGATGACGAAGTGCGGGTGAACTGCGCGGCGGCGAATCTGGATATTGTTAACGGCGTGGCGCGTCCGCAGATTTTTGCTTTCGACACGGAAAACGCAGTCATTAATGTCACTGGTACGGCAAGCTTTGCGTCGGAGCAACTGGATTTAACCATCGATCCGGAGAGTAAAGGGATTCGTATTATTACTCTGCGTTCGCCGCTGTATGTTCGCGGCACCTTTAAGAATCCGCAGGCGGGCGTGAAGGCCGGACCGCTAATTGCGCGCGGTGCGGTTGCTGCCGCATTAGCTACGTTAGTCACTCCTGCGGCGGCCCTGCTGGCGCTGATTTCGCCATCAGAGGGTGACGCGAATCAGTGCCGGACAATTCTGTCGCAGATGAAGAAGTGATGTTTAGCCGGATGTTTATCCGGCCTGGATTTCATGCTCAACCCAGGCCGGATAAGGTGGTTACACCGCATCCGGCAAAAGAATTACAACGACTGATGGCGGGTTTCGTGGGTTAACAGCAGCGCAATAAGCGTTAACGCCGCCATCGATGCCAGATACGTACCAACCGCCGCCAGACCATAATTCGCCTGCAACCATGCAGCGATGTATGGGGCAACCGATGCGCCGAGAATTGACGAAACGTTGTACGAGAACGACGCCCCCGTATAGCGCACTTCAGTCGGGAACAGCTCCGGCAGCAGTGCGCCCATCGGGCCAAATGTCAGACCCATCAGGCTTAAGCCCAGCAACAGGAAGGCGAACACCAGCACCGGATTGCCAGAGCCGAGCAGCGGTTTAAAGGCAAACAGCGCAAACAAAATGATCAGCGTAGTGATGATGAGCATGCTCTTGCGGCGACCAAACGCATCGGCCAGCAGGCCCGCCACCGGCACCATGACGCCAAAACCAATGACCGCCATCATCAGCATCCACAACACTTCATTACGCGGCAGGCCAAGCCCTACAGGCGCTGCGGCGGTACTGAACGTCATCGAATAGACGGTCATGATATAGAACAGCGTATAGGTCGCCAGCATGATGAACGTGCCGAGGATCGTCACGCGGACATGTTTTGTCAGCAGGGTACCCAGCGGGATTTTCACCTGTTTTTTCGCCGCGGCGACTTTGGCGAAGACCGGGGATTCATGCAGCGAAACGCGAACGTACAGACCGATAATCACCAGTACCGCAGAGAAGATGAACGGTACGCGCCAACCCCAGCTCATGAACTGCTCGTCGGTTAACAGCCAGGAGAGCAGCAGGAAGGTGCCGTTGGCGAAGAAGAAGCCGATAGGCGCGCCCAGCTGTGGAAAGGAGCCGTACAGCGCGCGTTTGCGCGGTGGTGCGTTTTCCGTCGCCAGCAACGCCGCGCCGCCCCATTCACCGCCCAGACCTAAACCCTGGCCAAAACGCGCCAGCGCCAGCAGCAGTGGGGCGAAAATGCCGATAGTTTCATAGCCCGGCAGCAGGCCAATGACGACCGTCGAAATCCCCATGGTAAGCAGTGAAGCAACCAGCGTGACTTTACGGCCGACGCGATCGCCGAAATGCCCGAATACCGCAGAACCGATCGGTCGGGCCACAAAGGCGATAGCAAAAGTGGCGAGGGACTGCAGCGTAGCCGCGGTCGGATCCCCCTGCGGGAAAAAGATATGCGGGAACACGATTACCGCAGCGGTGGCGTAGATATAGAAGTCGAAGAACTCAATGGCGGTGCCAATGAGCGAGGCGACGACGACTTTATTGCGCGAGTTGACCGGGGTGTGTTCCTGTTCGTTGTCGAGTGTTGTGGCTGTTGCTTGCATAATATTTTCTTATTTTTGGCCGAACGAAAGGTCATATTACGCACAGCAAAAGAGACATTTCAATCTGTAACAAACTTTGAGGTCGGTCAAAAATGGAGCAAAAAGGGGATAATTTTTAGGCTTGAGATTTCACTTCTATGAAATGCTTCACACAATTTAAAACTTGGATGATAAAACTGGTTTTTGGTTAAATAAAAGTTACGGGTTGGATTTATATTCTGCAAACGGCGGCGGTTAAGGTGTCGTCACCTGCCGGGGTGCTGCGCTTGCCCGACCTACAACTAAACCTCCTGTAGGCCGGATAAGCGTAGCGCCATCCGGCATGAATGATGAATTAGCGGTGTGTTTTCCCCGGCATACGCGGGTCGTCTTTGTATTCCGCCGTGGCAATCCAGGCTGCGCAAAACAGGGTCAGACGAGCGAAGAAGTAGAAGAACGCCATCAGTCCAAGCACGGAACCAAATGCCGCGCCTGACGGCGACTGCACCAGTGACGGCAGGGTATACGTCATGATCATTTTGATGACTTCAAACCCCAGCGCCGCGATAAATGTACCGCGGATGAGCGCTTTCTTACGCGGTCGGTGACGCGGTAGCCGCCAGAAAATCCAGAAGAACAGCAAGTAGTTGGCAAAAATAGAGATGGTCAGGCCGATCAGTCGCCAGGCGGGCTTCAGCCATTCGATGCCGTCGAGATACAGCGCAGAGATAATCATCTGCTGGGCGGAACCGGCGATAGAGGTAATGGACAGGGTAACAATCAGCGCAACCAGTAAACCAATCAAGGAAACAAAATCACGCAGATATTTGACCCAAATTTTTTCCTGATCCTGCGGCGTACGTTCCCAAACATCCCGCGACTGGGCACGAATCGCTTCGCGCAGGTTCCCCATCCAGTTAATTCCGGAATAGAGCGCGATGCCCAGCCCTACCAAACCTACGGTAGTACGCTGCTGAACGGCGGTATTGATGGTGTTTTTCAGCGTAGAGGCGAGCGTCGGATCGCTGACGTTCAGCAGAATCTTGCTGAAGATGTCCTGCAACAGCGTAGGGTGCGAAGCGAGAATAAAACCCGCGGCGGCAAACGACACCATCAGGATTGGGATCATCGACAGAAACGAGAAGTAGGTAATGGCGGCGCCAAACTGATTTCCCATACGATCGTTAAACCGCTCTGCGGCACGAATAAGATGGGCGATGATGGGCTGACGTTGAATTTTATCGGCGAAGGTCAGAGCGGTTTTCAGCGCCTGGTTCGCTTTAGCGTTTTTCTCCGGCGCGGCGGAGGCTGGTTTATGTTCTGGCGTAGGGTGCTTTGCGTCTTGTTCCTGCGTCATCCGATCGGTTGTCCTTATTTTGTTCACTCATGACATTATAGCCTGCTCAGGGGCGCATCCTGAAAAATGGACTAATCCACATAGTCTTTCATTACGCCAGTCAGCCATTCCATAAACAGATGTACCCGGCGGGAGAGGTTGCGCCGATGCGGATAAAGCAAAGAGACCGGCATTGGCTCGGCGCGATATTGCGGTAACACTTCGACCAGCGTACCGGCGCGCAGGGCATCACGCACGCCCACACGCGGCACCTGAATAATGCCCAGACCGGCAAGGCATGCCGCGTGATAGGTTTCGGTACTGTTTACCGTTAGCATGCCGCCGGTTTTAACCCATTGCGTGCCGTTTTCTGTCGCCACTTCGAAACCTTGCGCACGCGTTCCCAAATTGACCGAGTAGTGCACCACTGCATGTGAAGCTAAATCCTCCAGGCTTTCCGGATAACCAAAGCGGGCGAGGTACTGCGGGCTGGCGCAGTTAATCTGCGTGAGTTTTCCCAGCGGGCGGGCAATCAGCCCTGAATCTTTCAGCGTACCCACGCGTACCACACAGTCGAAACCTTCGCGGACCAGATCCACCAGGCGGTCGCTGCTGCTGAGTTCGAGTTCCAGGCCTGGATACTGATGCAAAAAGCTCGGTAAGCGGGGCATCACCAGGTTTCTTGCGACACCGACCGGCATATCAACGCGCAGTTTGCCGCTGATGCTGGACGGATCGTGATGGAACAGCCCATCCAGTTCATCCAGATTACTCAACAGATCTTTCGCGCGTTCGTAATAGATCATGCCGTCTTGCGTGAGCTGAACGCGGCGGGTGGTGCGGTGTAATAACTGCGTGCCCAGATGATTTTCCAGAGCCTGGATCTGGCGCGATACGCTACCTTTAGGAAGTCCGAGGGTGTCTGCCGCGCGCGAAAAGCTCTCCAGTTCTGCGACGCGGATGAACAACTGCATTGCGTGAATTTTATCCATTCTTATGCCCTATTGTTGTTCTAAATGAAACAGTAATGCGCAGTTAGCAGTATTTATTGTTTTTCTATCACCTAATAAGCTTTGTCTCAATCTTCACAACACCTGAAATGAGGTTTCTTATGACGCAACGTATCGCATTGGTGACCGGTGGCGGTCGTGGACTCGGTAAAAACGCGGCGCTGAAGCTGGCGAAGAAAGGAATTGGTATTATTCTGACGTGGAACAGCAATGAAAAAGAAGCGCAGCAGGTTGTGAATGAAATTCGCCAATCTGGCGGTAAAGCGGCGGCATTACCGTTGAATGTCGGTGATACTTCTACATTCCCTCAGTTTGTTCAACAGCTGCAGGAAACCCTACAAACGTATTGGCAATGTAACTCGTTTGATTATTTATTGAACAATGCCGGAATCGGCATTAACGCGCCGTATCCGGCATTTACCGAAGCGCAATTTGACCAACTTTTGAACATCCATTTTAAGGGCCCCTTTTTCCTGACGCAGAGCCTGCTACCGCTGATGAATAAAGGTGGTCGCATCCTCAATGTCTCGACCGGGCTAGCCCGCTTTGCGCTACCGGGTTACAGCGCATACGCAGCCATGAAAGGTGCGATGGAAGTGTTAACCCGTTATCAGGCCAAAGAGCTGGGAGAGCGCGGTATAACGGCGAATATTATTGCGCCTGGCGCAATAGAGACGGATTTTAGCGGCGGAAACGTGCGGGATAACGCGCAACTGAATGCGTACATTGCATCGCAAACGGCGCTGGGACGCGTTGGTTTGCCGGATGATATCGGCGATGCCATTGCTGCGCTGCTCAGCGATGAACTGGCCTGGATGACGGCACAGCGTATTGAGGTATCCGGCGGCATGTTCCTGTAATCGACAGTCTCTTACTCAGCCTTTGGAGCAATAGAAAACGGGCGCGCCATCATAGTTAAAAACATAGCTGGTGGCGTTTACCGGTATTATCTGAAATCTGATACCGCGATCGCGGTGCTGAAAGAAATCGGGGATGAACGTTCTGAAGAGTTCATTCTTCTTCGGGAGTGGATTTGTTTCATCAGAAACCATGATTACCTCCCCATCCTCATGCCAGTACTTAAATGTCACTTTATTACTAACGGACTGAGACTGAGTACCAACCTCTTTATATTCCCCCACAGCTTCATAGTTACCATTGCCATTATTAAGATTAAAATCCAGGATCATATCCAGTACCGAATTGTCATACACAATGGCGGTATGGATCTCACAGCTAAAATTCGCTCGCTGATGTTGAATATAACCGGCAGTCAATAGCGGCGCAGCAATCGCCAGACCAATCAGCGACCAGATTAAAAAACCCTTATTCATTTTCATTATATTGCTGCTTGTAATAAATGGAATGGCAACGTGTGGCGCTCTTTTGTGGGTTATTATCGCAAATTAACACCGTTACACCACGCTGCGCATGGTTGAGCGTTAAATAAGCATTCTCACCTTCACGACAGCTGAATGAATAGCGACCGGACAATGCTTCAAATGCGCTTTGGCTTTTGTCACGATCGTACCAGGAGGAAAAAACTTTGCATCCGTTCATTTGGCCAACAGGATGATAGCGAACAAAAATGGGTTCATCATATTTCCACGTTTGATAAAGCACGCTACAAGAGAGAATAAACAGCAGGGCAGCTATCCAGTACGGCCACAAACGCTTTGGTGCTGTTTTAACGGTCTCGGAAAATGCTTCTGTTTGTTCAGATGATGGTGCGATTAAAATGGGGTCGGCAGATATTTTCTGCGGTTTAAGAAAATCATCCCGCTCACCCGCGGCAACCCGGGCGATACACTTGAAGCCTGCCTTGGGCAGTGTTTTTACCACATCATCAGCCAGACCAGCCGCTTTCAATGCTTTGCGGATGGATGAAATCGTCTGGTAAAGCGCATTGGTTGTCACTACCGCTCCTTGCTTTTCCCATACGGCAGCGAACAGATAACGTTGTGTAAGCACTTCTCCATTGTGTTCAATCAGTTGTGCCAGGCATTCATTTACCGGGCCATGCAAAGTGACCGCGCGTTCTGGGTAACTCGCTAATGACCCAAGGCGGCGAAGTTCTGGTTCAAATATTACCGTTTCGTTTATCAGAAACACTTTATTCATGACTTGACCATTTGCGGCATCTTGGGCCGGATTGTCCACGATGTTTAACTGGCTTGAGCGCTAAACTTCTGATTCAGATTTTTAATTTTGTAAATCAAATAATTATCGTTATACCTGCCAGTGTGTTTCACGCTTTTCCCCCTCGAGTCGTGCGCTATGATTCATTATAAATCAAAAAATATCACTGCTTCTTGTGGCCGATTGCTCTTATCGTGGCGTTAATGGGAGAAAGGGAGTAGACCATGTAGCGAACCAGGGGATTCAGGGGTTAATTCTTTAAAGTCAGATAAATTCGATATTAAAAGTTGAGTGTTCGATCGCTTATACGAAAACAGGGTACATACGTTGAAAATTTCTCATATGAAGAATAATAAACCATGAATTTAATTTATAACTTCTAATCTACCATAAACGAATGCTAAACGACCGGTTCCTGATAGTACATCGGGTTGTGGATTGGAAAGCATTTATAGCAGCCATATAATCCACCACATAAACGGTATGGATTATCTCAACGCTTATATGTAGAGGTGCATGTTCGTCTTCATTTAACGTGGGTATAAGATATGGGCTATCGTCTATATGGATTTATGATCGGTGATGAAATTCATTTTGACATTTCTAATCGCCGACTGTATCGGCTTACAGGTAGCCATACAGAGAAAAGCCTCGCTTTTGCGTCAATCTATTTTAATGAAACAATGTTAAGGCTTTTCCTGTATTTATTAATGAATGCCAGGAGCCAGCCTGTAACGAAAGAAGAGCTATTTGAAAAAATCTGGGAGGCGCACAGTCTAAGCCCCTCCACGCAAAGATTATGGCAGGTCCTGCACAATCTTAATAATAAACTCGGCCTGCTGGGCTTACCCCCGGATTTTATTCTTAACATAAGAGGGCGGGGGTATGTTATCAATTATCCTGATGTTATCCCCGTTTATTATAGAGTGAGCGAACTCCCGACTCATGCCGTTAGAAAAAGGGAGAAGACAGATAACCTGAGTGAGTGATGTCAACCCAGGTATTTGCCCTAAGCACGCAGGTGTGAGGGGCTTTTTTTTATCGTTATCTTTTCTATGTTTATTTTCTATTAATGTTCGTTAAATAGTATTGTTGTTCGGTATATACCGACTCTGGGGTAATATATGGGCATAATTAATCGCTTTACCAATTTAAAAGTCAGTAAGAAATTATTCTTTGGATTTTCAATTGTCCTGCTCGTTACACTTGCTATTCTGGTTTCGGGCTTGCTTGGTTTGGCGAATATCCAGGACAAAGTGAAAAAAAATGGGCATACCACCGATCTGTTTAACGCGCTGTCCGAGGTACGCCTGGGACGCACGAATTTTCAGTACACGCTGGACCAGAAATACCTGGATCAAATCAATGCCGCCACCAGACGCATGCAGGGTATTGCTAGTGATATGGATACATTGTCCTGGTCCCAGGAAGGGAAAAAGGCGCTGGACGATACGGTAAATGCAGTCAATAGCTACGTAGCGAGCCTTGAACCTTTTACGAAAGCGCTTTCTGAAAAGAAAATCAGCGAACAAAAACTGAATACCCAGGGACTGTGCGATAACTCTGAGCTGGCCTCAAAGCTGAGCCGGAATGGTACGCTGGATGCCCAACACGCGCTTGTTGCGGCCCAAATCGCATTTAATATGAGTGACATTGACTCACAGATGTCGCTGTATAAACAGCACCCGACAGAAGAATTAATGAATGGGATCCGCAAACGTCTGGAGACAGCAAAGTCCGATACCGGGCAGTTGTTACCCATGGCTTCTGAAGAGCAAAAGGTCTGGTTGCAGTCCGGGCTTGAAGACATGCAGAGCGTAGCGGTAGAGCTGGTCAATTACAAAAGCGTTTGGGATCAACAGGCAGCGCTCTCCGATACCTTAACTGACAAAGCGATCACGCTGACTCAGGCGATTCAGACGTTATTTAGCATGCAGCAGAAAAAGGTCACCGATACGGTAGAGAGCGTGCAGTTGCAGATGGGCATCGTTGCCGTTATTGGTATAGCGTTGGGCGTCCTGCTGGCAATGGGGATTACTTTATCCGTTACCCGTCCGCTGAATGAAACCCTGCGCGTGGCTGAGCTTATCGCCAGGGGTGATTTAACCAGCACTCTAACCAGTACGCGTCGTGATGAGCCGGGTCTGCTCATGCAGGCGGTTTCCACCATGAACAGCAACCTGAAAAACATCATTAACGATGTGCGTGACGGCGTGGATAGTGTTGCCAGATCGTCCTCTGAAATTGCGGCGGGGAATATGGATTTATCGGCCCGCACTGAGCAACAGTCTGCCGCTGTGGTGGAAACTGCCGCCAGTATGGAAGAGCTTACCTCGACCGTCGCGCTGAACGCTGAAAATGCTAACCATGCGCGGCTGCTGGCGGATGAAGCCTCACAGAATGCGACGGAAGGAAGCACGATCTCACTGAAGGTGATCGAGACCATGAAGAGCGTGCGCGACAGTTCGCACCGTATTTCTGAAATCACCACCGTCATTAACAGTATTGCTTTCCAGACCAACATTCTGGCGCTCAATGCCGCGGTAGAAGCAGCCCGTGCGGGCGATCAGGGGAAAGGTTTCGCCGTGGTTGCGGCCGAAGTGCGTACTCTTGCCCAGCGCAGCGCTCAGTCAGCAAAAGAGATTGAAAACCTGATCAATGAGTCCGTGGTGTATGTGGATAACGGTTTTCACCTGGTGGAGAGCGCGGGCGTTGCGATGAACAGGATTGAGACTTCCGTGTCTCAGGTGCGCGACATCATGAATGAAATTGCCGCTGCGACCGATGAACAAAGCCGCGGGATCTCACAAATTGCGCAGGCTATGGCGGAGATGGATACCACCACCCAACAAAACGCCGCTCTGGTTGAAGAGTCTTCAGCGGCGGCCAGTTCGTTGGAGGATCAGGCCGTACAACTTGAAAAAGTAGTATCGATCTTTCGCGTGTCGAACGATCAAACCGCCATTGCGCAAAACCATAAGGTAAAGGGTGTGAACACCGTCAGGGCGACCTCAATGGCACGTCCTTCCTCTAACGACCAGGATGACTGGGTCAAGTTCTGATGATTGCCGTGCGGCTGTTCTGGACAGGCTGCCGCACGCTTGAGGCTCGTGATGATTACCACAACCAGGCAACTCCCGACATTATTCTCTGACACAAGTATCTTGCTGACCCGCTGCCTTACCTGCGCACCGGTAACAGTGTTAAAGACAGCCATCGCCCAACGCCAGTTCAGACCGGTGTATCAACCCATTTTTAACAGCCAGACGGGTAAAATCGCAGGTATTGAGGTGCTTGCCAGATGGACGCATCCCCAATATGGCACTATTCCTCCTGATGTCTTTATTCCCCTGGCGGAGGAGCATGGCCTTATCGTCTCGCTGACGCATCAACTTATCCAGCAAGTCATTGCCGACCTGCAGCCGCGGCTCCCTCTCTTCCCTAATGGACTTTACCTTAACCTAAATCTGAGTCCTGAAAACTGCCTCGATCCGGGCTTTGAGTCGGACGCTGTGGCGCTCATGCAAAAGCTTGCCCCGGGTCAGGTTCAACTGGTTATCGAAATTACCGAAAGACGCCCTCTACACTTTACCCCCCAGCTAAGTGAGTGGTTTGCCTCGTTGAGAAAATCCAATATCGCCGTGGCGTTAGATGATTTCGGGACGGGATACTCGAATCTGTGTTACCTGCACGCGCTGGAACCGGAGTTTATTAAGATAGACAAACTGTTTGTCGGCCAGATTGGTGAGGGGGGTGATACCAGGATTGTCGATACGCTTATTGAGCTGGCGCAGAAGATGGGTCTGCGAATGATTGCCGAGGGCGTTGAGACTCAGGCTCAGGCCGATTATCTGCGCGTAAAACGCTGTGATTTTTTACAAGGGTATTATTTATGCAGACCCGTTCCACTTGAAGATCTGATCGGAGTGATGCAATCGCCCGCAATCTTTAGTGTCGATTGATACAGCAATACTGCCTGGGGAAACCACAGGTGATGATCAATTGATGCGACATTTCATTTTGTAACATATTTGTCTGTTACTGTGCATTCCTTATTTTTGGCTAAGAATATAGACTTCAAAAAAAATAATATTAACATTCTAATTTCGAACATCAAATATTAAGACTTTCCCTAATATCCGAACCTGTTTTTGTTCCTTTGTGTGATCCTTCGGGTTGAGCTGTAACTATTCAAAACTTCTGCTTCTTTCTTCCCCGCCTATCGGTAAAATGGCCCCCGCCAAATGGTGACTTCTTATTTTATCCTATGGGTAATACCCTTCCGCATGTTAAGGCTAATATCCTATTCGGATGGAGATAAATAATGCAGGTAGTAATGTTTGACAGGCAGTCAATATTTATTCATGGAATGAATGTAAGTTTGCAGCAACGTATTCCAGGAGTGGATGTTCAGGGTGTCAGTCAGACAGATGAGCTTTGGCTGACGCTGGAAGATAAACCCGAGGCATTAGTTATGTTGGATGGCGACCTTGATGCTGAGTTCTGCTGTAGCTTGCTGCAACAGATAGCAGAACGCTTTGCGACGGTGAAAGTGCTGGTAACCGCAACGGATTGCCGTAAAAAATGGCTGCAAGAGGTCACTAAACTGAACGTGCTGGCCATTGTTCCACGCGATTCTGACGCGGAAACCTTTACGCTGGCCCTCAATAGCGTCGCGATGGGGATGATGTTTATCCCCAGAGATTGCATAACCGCTACCGAAAGCGGTGGGCAAAATATCAGATTACTCAGTGCGCGTCAGCGGGAGATATTGACCATGCTGGCCGCCGGAGAATCTAATAAACAAATTGGTCGACTGTTAAATATCAGTACCGGAACGGTAAAAGCCCATCTTGAATCGTTGTACCAGCGCCTGGAGGTAAAAAATCGTACACAGGCGGCAATGATGTTAAACAACACTATTTACTAGGAATATATTTCACAGTCAGGATGTTTCTGGCTGTGAAATAGACTCCGGCCAGATCTTTTTAGCGCAAAATCGGGTAATTCCCACGCTGAATATCCACGTAATTAATGCTTCCAGCTGAAACCTGTCTTTTATTTGCGGCATTTCCTTATGGATGAATGCCTCGCAGATACTCATATCTGTAAGCAGCAATGCTTCTGCCTGCATCACTGTAATTGGAGTATCAAAGGATTCATTGGCGGAGATTTCATGCCCGTAGCCAATGACCCAGATGCCCTTTTTGTCCTGATACTTTTCCAGTGACAGGCCCTGCCATTGCTTAATAAATGCAATACAAGCGGGCGTGAAATACGTCGAACGCAGCGACATAATAATCTCTGTGCAAAGAGACCTATTCTAAAAAAAACACGCCGTTACGCTAGTTGCCTTACAGCCAGTATTTACCGCAAAACGACCTATGCCGTGGGCGGCTGATATTCCTGTTTTAACAGTCCAAAAATCCAGTCATCGTGCCAGGTTTGATGTAGCCAGTAGCTTGCGCGTAGCGTGCCTTCGTGAATGAACCCGACCTTTTCCAACAGACGTCGTGAGGCTTCGTTTCCTGCGGTGACACAGGCTGTCAGTCGCCGCAGACCGCCGCTGGCAAATGCGTATTCACACACGGCATGCAGAGATTCAGCGCCATAACCTTTACCTTGCGCCTCTGGGGCGAGCAGAAAACCAACTTCGGCACATCCATTGCTATCCTGAATGTATCCGGTCACGCCAAGTGGTGCTCCAGATGTCTTATCGCACAGGACCAGACATAGCCAGTGCGGACTGCCGGGAAACCATTCAGGCAGGCGAGAGTCGAAGGCTGTCCGTATCTCCTCTTCAGTACGTGGGTCAGCGACAAAGCGCATCACATCTGGGTTCTGCTGTAGCGTTAAGAAGAACGTCCAGTCATTTTCTGTCAGTGGGCGGCAGAGCAGACGTGATGTTTGCAGTACAGGCACAGGCTTATCTCCAGAATAAATTTCAATGATTGTGCGGAAGTCACTGTAAAACTTATTTATTTGCTATATGAATGTGTTCTAGTCTACATCGGCACAGCGTAGCGTTTAAAAAAGATAATTACATACCATAGTGAGGCCGCACGTTTTGGGTCCTTTTAGGGAAGATGATGACCAATAGCGCGTTACAAGCGACATGTACACCCTTTGAACATTGTCTGGGGATTATCCGCCAGGCGTCGGTAGAAATATTACTGCTGTTAGGCGTACATGTCGCAGAAGGCAAGGACCCACGGTGGTTTCTCGAACAACTGGATCAGGCTCGACTGAATCTGGGCGGCTGGGGAGCTGTCGCCAGACGGTTGCAGATGAATGATGCGCAATTGAGCCAGTTCACTCTGCGGCTACGTCATCTTCAACAGAGTGTACCCCAATATGAAAATGGTCAGGACGTCAGTGAAAACCAGCTGATTTCAGCGCTGCGCTTTGTGGCCTCTCTGGAACAATTACGCCAGCAACAGCCCATCCTGAAGTATCAAACCGAAATTGCACCTGTGGAGCCGGATGCTCAGATGCGGGCGCAGCGTCAACTTCGCGCAATCGAATTAACCCTCAAATCACTGATTGCGCGGGTATGGCCGGATCAACATCCTCTCAACAGCTTTCTGAAACAGCACTTTGGCGGTGAACGCTTGCGTCGCTGGTTAAAGCTGGGGGAAAGTCGGGATGCGCTGGACGGCATGATGTTTAGCGAGCTGGCGCTGATGGTCGTCGATAAGAAGTTATTCGTTCGCCACTTTACGCAGATTTATAACGATACCTCGGTGCTCATGTCATTTGTTGAGCCGCGCATCACGCTACGCATGTTTTTGGATGATTGCCGCCTGGCTCGTAACTGCGTTATCGCGCAGCAGCCGCTGACGTCGGTACAACTGCTGTTGCTGGACTACCAGTACCGACAGATAACTCATCCTGTGCAACGGGCATTTGAAGAACGGCGTACGCGCATTAATCCTGCGTCGTATCTGGAATCTGATGAGGCCATGGTCCGCCAGTTTTGGGAAACGGCAAAGCAAAAAGACGAGCAAGCGGGAGGCGATAAGCATGAAATCGCAGACAGTATTGATCCGCCGGAAAAGCGGGCCAAGCGCACGGCGGAAGAACGTGAACAGTTGATTTCCGGCATGTTGTGGGTAGCGGTCGGCGTGATGGTGCTGGCGATTTCGCTGGGTGCGTTCTGGTTATTCACTTCGCCAGCGCCACAGGCGTCATCCGGGCAATCCGTTGAAATTGTGCAGGAGGAACCGCGACGTGACGCCCCCAGCGCACGGGAGGCGGTAACCCGAATGGGCATCACCTGGGATGCCTTTAACATGCGGGCGGCTATCGATCGCAATGACACCCGCGTGACGTCACTGTTCCTGCAGGGGGGGATGGACTGGAAGCTGGCGTGGACGGAACAGGCGTTTTCGGCGGGCAATACTGAGGTGTTGAGACTGCTGCTGCGTTACCCTTCGCAGATGGATGAAAGCAAACCATGCAGACAGTTTATGACTACGCTCAGCCATGCGATGTCGAATGGGGCATCGCTCACTTCGCTGCATAAAAGTTATCTGCAAAGTTTTTGTTCCGTGCCTGCGGTTGTTGCGCGTCAGCAATATGATCTTGAGCAGGCCGAGCTGCGTGTTCGCGCCCAGCCAAGCCCTGAGAACAAGAAATGGCAGAAGATTCACGCCGAGCTGTACGATGCGATTAACTGACAACCTGATGACTCAGACCGTCAGCCGCTAGGGTTCGCCATACAAACCGATAAGTCGGCGCACCACGCCATTTGTCCAGCCAAAGCCGTCCTGCAACGGATATTCCCCGCCGCCGCCTTCGCGCGGCGCTGCGTCGGCTATGTGGTATTTTTCGATAAGCTTGTGGTGTTCCTGATAAAAGAGATTCACCGTTTTCAACCAGTTACGGGCGATTTCATCCCCGAGATGGTCGTCACCGTACAGTTTGAATCCCTGGATCGCCATCCACTGCAGCGGCGCCCAGCCGTTGGGCTTATCCCACTGTTCCCCGGTTTCATGCTCCGTGGCTAAAATGCCACCGGGCGTTAGCAGGCGACTGCGAACTGCGTTAGCAAGCCGGTCGGCTTGTTCATGCGTTGCCATACCGACATACAGCGGCACAATACTGGCGGCAGAGAACAGGGCCATTTGTTCGCGCCGCCAGTCGTAATCGCGATAGCAGCCGTTTTCATCGTCCCAGAGATAGCGGTTTACCGCATCGCGACGGTCACTGGCTTTCTGGCGAAACTGCGCTTCCGTTTCTTTGTCACCTTTCAGCGCGGAAATATTGGCGATGGTGCTTTCCAGCTTGTAGAGGAACGCATTCAGGTCAATCGGGATGAACTGCGTGGTGCGTATGCTGGCAAGGCGACCTGCATCGCGTAGCCAGCGCGAGGAATAATCCCAGCCAGAGGCCGCGCCTGCGCGTAAATCCCGATACACTTCATTGGGCGGGCGACCCGAATGCTTGGCGGTCTCGACGTCTTCAAGCCATGATTCATCGCGCGGCGTATCACGATCGTCCCAATAGCGGTTAAGTAGAGAGCCGTCCGACATTCTGATCACGTGGCGGTAGGCCTGGTTGAGCACCAGGGAATCGGCGCCATCCATCCAGAATGCGTACTCCATTTTTAGATGATCAAGGTAACGACGCGCGCCGCGTACGCCATCCTCTTCAAACAGTTCCACCATCAGCGCAAAGACCGGCGGCTGTGAGCGACTCAGATAGTAAGTACGGTTGCCGTTCGGGATGTGACCATAGTTTTCAATCATCCAGGCAAAGTTATCCGCCATACACTTCAGCAGATCTTCGCGGCCGCTCTCTGCCAGACCCAGCATGGTAAAGTAGGAATCCCAGTAGTAGGTTTCGCTAAAGCGTCCGCCAGGCACAATGTATGACTGCGGTAACGCCAGTAGCGAGGACCAGGGAATGTGATCCTGCGGCTCGCGCGTCAGCACTGGCCACAGTTGATCAATATGTTCTTTCAGCGAACTTTCCGGGTCAGAAACGTATTCGCTGGAGGGCGTTTCCGGGAGCCAGAAATGGTTCTCGACGAAGCGTCGCAGATCGAAGTCCCGATGGCGTTTAACCTTGCGATAACGGATTAAAATGTCGAGCGGGTCCATTCTGGGCGCACAGTCAGGGAAGGTTTTGCTATCCGCAAACAGTTTGGATGACTGGACGTGTTCGAACAGTTCGAGATAACGATCGGCAGGGGTTAACGCATCTGAAGCGGGAAGCCCTTCAATCATCTCCGGCTCAGGCTCCGCCTCAATCATTTCATCCAGCTTTAACTCGCACGGATCCATTTCATAAAGCAGATCGATGTCGATCGTCATTTCTTCAGAAGGGGCGTGGGGTAGTTTCTGGTTGAGCATAATGAGAAAGACCTCCGATGGACGTTGAAAGATTAAGGCTATTGCCCGGTCGTCAGTTAAGCGTAGACATTCGCTTCGGTGTCGGGTGAGTAAAGCGTGCGGTTGATCACGTTTTAATGCTGAGCAAAATTTAAAAAATCAGACTATCCCAATGAAAATAATGAATAATTCATAGTTTTGTATGATCTGAATATATTCCATTTTCAGAGCATTCGATTGCAACGAGGTGTGAACAGAGACAGGTAACGTCTTATCTCTATAATAGGCGCAGGCTATTCTATTGATAGTTCTCCCCCATGTAATTGCTTGATACTTATCAAAATAGTAATTCCCTCATTTCCTATGATGGTCAGGTCTGACAAAGACTGTGCATTAATTATTCTAATTTTCTGGGTCACAATAACTCACAACGGTGAGGGTAAAAATAATGAAAATCATTACCCGTCTTACCGCGATAGCCATAGCTGGCATCGCGATTTGTTATTTTGGATTATCCGGTTATGTGTGGTATCACGATAATCAACGTAGCAAACAGGCAGATGTTCAGGCCTCTACGCTGGAAGAAAATAATAAAGTATTAGGTTTTTTACGCGAAAAAGGATGCGATTATTGTCACACGCCTTCAGCTGAATTACCTTTCTATTCTTCTTTCCCTGTCGCTAAGCAGTTGATGAATTACGATATTCAACTGGGATACAAATCATTCAATCTTGAAGCCGTTCGTGCGGCGCTGGTCGCAGATAAACCCGTTTTGCAAAGCGACCTGAATAAAATTGAATGGGTGATGCAATACGACACCATGCCGCCAACGCGATACACCGCGCTGCACTGGGCTGGCAAGGTAAGCGATACGGAGCGAGCAGAGATCCTGGGCTGGATTGCGAAACAGCGTGAGCAGTATTACGCCAGTAACGATACCGCCGCGCAGCATCGTAATGAACCTGTGCAGCCGATACCGGAAAGCATCCCAACCGATGCCCGCAAAGTGGCGCTAGGCTTTACGCTTTACCACGACCCGCGTATTTCAGGTGACAGCACGATTTCTTGCGCGCATTGCCACGCCCTGAATGCAGGCGGTGTGGATGGCCGGAAAACGTCGATCGGCGTAGGCGGCGCAGTTGGTCCGATTAATGCGCCGACGGTGTTTAACTCGGTCTTCAACGTTGAACAATTCTGGGATGGTCGTGCGCCAACATTGCAGGCGCAGGCAGGCGGCCCGCCGTTGAACCCTATCGAGATGGCGTCTAAATCCTGGGATGAAATTATCCAGAAACTGGACAAGGATCCGCAACTCAAGCAAGAGTTTATCGCGGTTTATCCGCAGGGATTCAGCGGGGATAATATTACCGATGCGATTGCTGAGTTTGAGAAAACGCTAATTACGCCAAATTCGCCGTTTGATAAATGGCTACGCGGCGATGAAACGGCATTAACTGCTCAGCAAAAACATGGCTATCAGTTGTTTAAAGATAATAAGTGTGCGACCTGTCATGGCGGTATTATTTTAGGTGGACGCTCATTCGAACCTTTGGGTTTGAAAAAGGACTTTAATTTTGGCGAGGTCACTGCCGCAGATATTGGCCGCATGAACGTCACTAATGAATTACGTGACAAGCTGCGTCAAAAAGTCCCTGGCTTGCGTAACGTTGCGCTGACCGCGCCTTATTTCCATCGCGGTGATGTGCCTACGCTCGACGGTGCGGTAAAACTGATGCTGCGTTATCAGGTGGGTAAAGAACTGCCGCAGGAAGATATCGACGATATCGTGGCGTTCCTCGAAAGCTTAAACGGCGTGTATACGCCATATATGCAGGGTAAATAATCCCTGACATTATCCAGCCTGACGCGTTTTGCAGGCTGGATAATTTTTCTCCATGAACCGGTATAACATGCCTGCTCGGTTACAACAGCACGTCGATATCGGGTGATGAGTTAAGCAATGTATTCCTCTTCTTCCTGCACATAGCTTGCTTGTGCTTGCGCAAATATTTCTTCGGAGGAAACGAGAGCATGGTACCCCTGACCTTCAGGTTGAATAACAATCTTCAACGATTGAGAGAGGGGAACGCCGTTGTCTTTTTTGTTCTGGCCAATGACGGCACCGGGCGCAAAAGGCGCAACTGCACAAGCGAAAGCCTGAACCATTTTCTCGCGACTCGCGTAATGTGACTTCTTAATGCTGAGGGCGTTACTGATGATAGCGCTGTCAATCATTGTTCCGGTCAACCAGTCACATGATGAAGAGTAACCTGCACACCAGCGCAAACCACTTCCCTGAGTGTACTCTTTCAACAGCTGAGTTTTGGTTCCTGCAAAACACGATCCCAGCATCAACCCGCTGATGTTATTGTCTGCGGCTTTTTCACTGACTGCTTTTAGAATATCTTTCAGCAAAATGCCGCCAATGTGTGATTCGCTACCATGCGCTGCGACGTAAACAATTGTATTGCGAAAAACCTGCATACACAGGCACTCAAGGGCAATTTCGAAACTCTTCTTATTGTAGAAATTCAGAAAATAGACCTCAGTGTCGCCCTGGAGTCTGGCGATCCCTTGAATAAATGGAACGACCGAAGAACGATTGGAATCATGGTCATCCAGTTTCCAGGGGGACTCAATGACCAGGATACAATTACTGCTTTTACTTTTTGGCATGAAATATACACCTAAGTGAAATTATTCTTTTTTGTTTGTGTAATAACTGTGTTTTTGAACTTTTATATCGTTACGCAGCTCTGCAAATAACTGGATAAAAACGGTCTTGTTTCCAGGTAGCTAAACAGGTCATTTAAAGGTCCCTCTTATTTGTTATCCGTCCGGATAACGTCACAATTATTGGAATCTTTATGAACCTTAACGCTAAGCGTCAGGGGATTATCCCTTTGTGTTTGCAAAATACTCGTGAGAAGAATACTTTGCAACATCAAGGAGATAAATCCACGCAATTTGCTGTGAATGGCTTGCAAGAACACCAGCAATTCATAGATCAGCATATTCAGAGTCAGCCTGTAAAAGCGATATTCTTTCGCAGTAATTTAATTAATAGTAGTTTTAATAATATTCTTTTCGCAAATTTAACTCTGAATTGTTGTTATCTTGAAAATCTTATTTTTGAAGATTGTGTCATGCGAAATGTTTGGTTTTCATACTGTGTGATCGTACAGCCTGTGGTTCTACGACGGTGCAATGTGGCGGGAATGCGTCTACTGAATGTGCATCGGAGGATGTTTGTTTTTGAAGAGTGTACCGGTGTCGGGGAATTACTCATTTCCTGACACCGGTCATTCAGATTAACGCATGGTAACGAACTCTTCTGCCGCCGTTGGGTGAATCGCAACGGTGTTATCAAAGTCTTTCTTGGTTGCGCCCATTTTCAGCGCGACCGCGAAGCCTTGCAGCATTTCATCCATTCCAAAACCAATGCCGTGAATACCGACAATTTTCTCTTCCGGACCGACGCAAACCAGCTTCATGCGGCACGGCTGACGATGTGAGGTGACAGCGGTATACATCGCGGTAAACGATGATTTATACACTTTCACCTGGTCATCACCGTGCTGTTCACGAGCCTGCTGCTCGGTCAGGCCCACGGTGCCAATTGGCGGATGGCTGAAGACTACGGTCGGGATGTTGCTGTAATCCAGATGCTCGTCCGGCTTGTTGTTAAACAGACGCTCGGACAGGCGACGGCCCGCGGCAACGGCAACCGGCGTTAGCTCAACGGCGCCGGTATTATCGCCGACGGCATAAATACCCGGCACGCTGGTATTCTGGAATTTATCAACGACGATGTAGCCTTTTTCGTTGGTTTTCACGCCGGTAACAGCCAGGTTGAAATTATCGGTGGCTGGTTCACGACCAATTGCCCAAATCAGGCAGTCTACCGTTTCGCTACGACCATCTTCCAGTTGCAGGGTCAGGCTGCCGTCAGCGTTTTTAACGACCGCTTTCGGAATCGCGTGAGTATGCAGAGTCGGGCCTTCGGCGTTCATCACCTCAACCAGCGTGTCGACGATCATCGGGTCAAAGCTACGCAGCGGCGCGTGTTTACGCACGAACAGATGCGTTTGAGCACCCAGGCCGTTAATCACGCCCGCCAGCTCTACGGCGATGTAGCCTGCGCCAACAACGGCCACGCGTTTTGGCAGCGCGGGCAGTTCAAAGAAACCATCGGAGTCGATACCGTATTCCACACCCGGAATGCTCGGATGGCTCGGGCGACCACCGGTGGCAATCAAAATATGATCGGCAGTAATGGTTTCACCGTTTACTTCAATGGTTTTGGCATCCACAAAGCGGGCAAAGCCTTTGATCACATCGACATTATTTTTGCCCAGCACATTGTCGTACGAGGTATGAATGCGGTCGATATAAGCGGTACGCGTGGCGATCAGTTTATCCCAGTCGAACTTATTGATGGTGGTGTCGAAACCGTAATCCGGACCGTACATGTGGATCGCTTCGCGGACCTGTGCGGCATGCCACATCACTTTCTTCGGTACGCAGCCAACGTTAACGCAGGTGCCGCCCAGCTCTTTGGCTTCAATCAGTGCGCATTTCTGGCCGTACATTGCTGCACGGTTAATGGAGGCAATACCGCCGCTGCCGCCGCCAATAGCGATGTAATCATAGTGCTTGGTCATGACCGCTCCTTTATGTTCATTGTAGGGCGGAGAAGCTTTACGCCATCCGCCAAAATATTCGCGATTGTATACCTGATATTAAAAGGTTCCACCGATGGCTGCGATTACTCCGGCACGATCCAGCTTACTGAAGTATGCCCGGTTCCTGCCGGGACCAGTTTGCTGTGTAGCCACGGCAGGACGTTGTTCATCTGCTGCTCCAGCTTCCATGGCGGGTTAATCACAATCATGCCGGATGCCGTCATGCCACGCTGATCGCTGTCCGGGCG
Source organism: Citrobacter sp. Cpo090 (assembly GCF_030332665.1). Lineage (NCBI taxonomy): Bacteria > Pseudomonadati > Pseudomonadota > Gammaproteobacteria > Enterobacterales > Enterobacteriaceae > Citrobacter > Citrobacter sp. Cpo090. The sequence goes on from NZ_JAOWHK010000030.1 coordinate 291,559, forward strand.
TACCGCCAGCTCAATTTGCAGAATTTTGCGGATGCCGGTGTCTTCCAGATCGTGGATCATGCGCTTGATTTGTTGGCGCAGAACCACCGGATACCACAACGCATAGGTGCCGGTCGCGAAACGTTTGTAGCCTTCGTTAATACCGGTCACTACTGCCTGGTAGTCGCTTTTGATTTCGTATGGGGGATCGATAAGGATCAACCCACGGCGGGAAACTGGCGGTAATTTTGCTTTTAGCTGCTGATAACCATCGGCTTTGGCCACGCGAGCGCGCTCATCCTTCTGGAATTCGCCGCGCAGCAGAGGGAAGTCGCTCGGGTGCAGTTCAGTTAATTGCAGGCTGTCCTGTTCGCGCAGCAGCTGGCGAGCAATTAACGGAGAGCCCGGGTAGTAGCGCAACTGACCGCTACGGTTGAAGTGTTGCACCACGCCAATGTAGGGTTCCAGTTCGGCAGGCAAATCGTCCTGCTGCCAGATGCGGGCGATCCCTTCCAGATATTCACCGGTACGTTCGGCATGCTCACTGCTCAGCTGATAACGGCCAGCGCCAGCATGGGTGTCCAGATAGAGAAACGGTTTTTCTTTCTCTTTGAGCGACTCGATGATCAGACTCTGAACGGTATGTTTAAGGACGTCGGCGTGGTTGCCTGCGTGATAACTGTGGCGATAACTGAGCATGGGTAATGAAATTCCGCTGAAATGACGATTTGCCACAGTTTACAGCAGATCGGCACAGATTACCCGTAGGCCCGGTAAGCGCAGCGCTACCGGGCGTCTTTCCGTCACGGTTAGCATTGAAATCCTCTACACTTAACCCCATTGTACAAATTAATATGCACAGCGCCGGATACGCGCTTCATTCACTCTTTTCAACAGGACCGCGCTAATGACCAATCCATTGTTGACTCCCTTCGAACTGCCGCCGTTTTCTAAAATTCAGCCTGAGCACGTTGTGCCTGCCGTTACTAAGGCGCTGAATGATTGCCGCGAAAACGTTGAGCGCGTGGTTGCGCAGGGCGCGCCGTACACCTGGGAAAACCTCTGCCAGCCGTTGGCGGAAGTTGACGATGTGCTGGGGCGTATTTTCTCTCCGGTTAGCCATCTGAACTCGGTGAAAAACAGCCCGGAACTGCGTGAAGCCTACGAACAAACGCTGCCGCTGCTGTCTGAATACAGCACCTGGGTTGGACAACATGAAGGCCTGTACAAAGCGTACCGCGATCTGCGTGATGGCGATCATTACGCCACTCTGAGCACTGCACAGAAAAAAGCGGTTGATAACGCGCTGCGCGATTTTGAGCTTTCTGGTATTGGTCTGCCGAAAGAAAAACAGCAGCGCTATGGTGAGATCGCTACCCGCCTGTCTGAGCTCGGCAACCTGTACAGCAATAACGTCCTCGATGCTACGATGGGCTGGACTAAGCTGGTGACCGACGAAACGGAACTTGCCGGGATGCCGGAAAGCGCGCTGGCCGCCGCAAAAGCCCAGGCTGAAGCCAAAGAACAGGAAGGCTATCTGTTAACCCTGGACATCCCAAGCTACCTGCCGGTGATGACCTACTGTGATAACCAGGGACTGCGTGAAGAGATGTATCGTGCTTACTCCACGCGCGCGTCTGACCAGGGGCCAAACGCGGGCAAATGGGACAACAGCCCGATAATGGAAGAGATCCTCGCGCTGCGTCATGAGCTGGCACAGCTGCTGGGCTTTGAAAGCTACGCCTTTAAATCCCTGGCTACCAAAATGGCGGAGAACCCGCAGCAGGTACTCGACTTCCTGACCGACCTGGCGAAACGAGCCCGTCCGCAGGGGGAGAAAGAGCTGGCTCAGCTGCGTGCCTTCGCGAAAGCGGAATTTGGTGTTGATGACTTGCAGCCGTGGGATATCGCTTACTACAGCGAGAAACAAAAACAGCACCTCTACAGCATCAGCGATGAGCAACTGCGTCCATACTTCCCGGAAAATAAAGCCGTTAACGGCCTGTTTGAAGTGGTTAAACGTATTTATGGCATCACCGCTAAAGAGCGCACCGATGTTGACGTCTGGCATCCGGAGGTTCGCTTCTTCGAGCTGTACGACGAAAATAACGAGCTGCGCGGCAGCTTCTATCTTGACCTGTATGCCCGTGAACATAAACGCGGCGGGGCGTGGATGGACGACTGCGTCGGCCAGATGCGTAAAGCCGACGGCACATTGCAAAAGCCGGTCGCCTACCTGACCTGTAACTTTAACCGCCCGGTGAACGGTAAACCTGCGCTGTTTACCCACGATGAAGTGATCACCCTGTTCCACGAATTTGGCCATGGTCTGCACCATATGCTGACCCGTGTCGAAACCGCGGGCGTTTCCGGTATCAACGGTGTGCCATGGGATGCGGTCGAACTGCCGAGCCAGTTTATGGAAAACTGGTGTTGGGAGCCGGAAGCGTTGGCGTTTATCTCTGGTCACTTTGAGACTGGTGAACCGCTGCCGAAGGAACTGCTGGATAAAATGCTGGCGGCGAAAAACTACCAGGCGGCGCTGTTTATTCTGCGTCAACTGGAGTTCGGTCTGTTTGATTTCCGTCTGCACGCGGAATTTAACCCGCAGCAAGGGGCTAAAATCCTCGAGACGCTGGCGGAAATTAAAAAACAGGTCGCCGTAGTGCCGGGGCCGACCTGGGGCCGCTTCCCGCATGCCTTCAGCCACATTTTTGCTGGTGGCTACGCGGCGGGTTACTACAGCTATCTGTGGGCCGACGTACTGGCGGCGGATGCCTTCTCTCGCTTTGAAGATGAAGGGATTTTCAACCGTCAAACCGGACAATCGTTCCTCGATAACATCCTCACCCGTGGCGGTTCTGAAGAGCCGATGGAACTGTTTAAGCGCTTCCGTGGCCGCGAGCCACAGCTGGATGCAATGCTGGAGCATTACGGGATCAAAGGCTGATTTACCCGTCATACTTCAAGCTGCCTCTTCGGCAACTGCGCTCACTCACCCTGGTCACGTACTATTTGTACGTTCCCAGGGATTCCTTCACTTGTTGTCTTGATGCAACTCGAATTATTTAGGGTAAAGCGGAATTGAAAATCTGCTTAATTGATGAAACAGGCGCCGGAGACGGCGCCTTATCTGTTCTTGCCGCCCGCTGGGGACTGGAACACGATGAAGATAACCTGATGGCGCTGGTGATGACACCGGAACATCTGGAACTGCGCAAACGTGATGAACCCAAACTCGGCGGTATCTTTGTTGATTTCGTGGGCGGAGCGATGGCCCATCGGCGTAAGTTTGGCGGTGGTCGCGGTGAAGCGGTGGCGAAGGCTGTCGGCATTAAAGGCGATTACCTGCCGGATGTGGTCGATGCAACCGCAGGGCTGGGGCGCGATGCGTTTGTACTGGCCTCGGTGGGCTGTCGCGTACGAATGCTGGAACGTAATCCGGTAGTGGCGGCGTTGCTCGATGATGGTCTGGCGCGCGGCTACGCCGACCCGGAAATCGGTCCGTGGCTGCAGGAACGTTTACAGCTGATCCACGCGTCGAGTCTGACGGCGTTAACCGATATCACGCCGCGCCCGCAGGTGGTGTACCTCGACCCGATGTTCCCGCATAAGCAGAAAAGCGCGCTGGTAAAAAAAGAGATGCGTGTGTTTCAGTCGCTGGTGGGGCCGGACCTGGATGCAGATGGCCTGCTGGAGCCTGCGCGTCAGTTAGCCACCAAACGTGTGGTGGTGAAGCGCCCGGACTACGCGCCGCCGCTGGCGGATGTCGCCACGCCGAACGCGGTAGTCACGAAAGGGCATCGGTTTGATATCTACGCCGGGACGGCATAGTTTGTAGAACTGTGCGCTGAACTGCCTGATGCGCTGCGCTTATCAGGCCTACGGCTGTGCGTGATTTGTAGGCCGGATAAGGCGTTAGCCGCATCCGGCATGGTGCGCTGAACAGCCTGATGCGCTGCGCTTATCAGGCCTACGACAGCGTGTCTTTGTAGGCCGGATAAGGTGTTAGCCGCATCCGGCATGGTGCGCTGAATCGCCTGATGCGCTGTGCTTATCAGGCCTACGGCTGTGCGTGGTTTGTAGGCCGGATAAGGCGTTAGCCGCATCCGGCATGGTGCGCTGAACAGCCTGATGCGCTGTGCTTATCAGGCCTACGACAGCGTGTGGTTTGTAGGCCGGATAAGGTGTTAGCCGCATCCGGCATTACCCATTAAACAAACGGTGCCAGCGGGTCGGCAATTTCAAATGCTACTGCACGGTCTGCTTTCGGCGGATAAATCAGCTCGCTGACAATCGACACCTTCAGCTTCTTCGCTTCTGCGCGCGTCAGTTTCACCTGCTGGTCCCATCCTTCGCTATACACCGCACCCCAGGCACCGAGATCCAGACAAGTGACGTAGTTTTCCTGACGATATGGCAGTGGTGATACGTTTAACAGGTCCGCCGCGGCGTTATTACCGGCAAATTTACCCAACAAAATAGCGTGCTGACAGGTCATCAGCGCATGGTTGCCTTTGTCGTCGGTGGCGGCATAGGCCACATCGCCAGTGGCGTAGATATCATCGTGACCCACAACCTGCAGATTGGCATTCACATGCAGACGTCCCTGGCGATCGCGCGGAGCGTTAATCTGTGCTGTCAGGCCATTGGCCTGCACGCCGACGGTCCAGATAACCGTCTGAGAGGCAATCACCTGCCCATCTTTCAGCGTGACGCCGGAGGCATCCACGCTTTCTACTTCCGCATTGACCAGCCACTCGACGCCCAGTTCAGCAGAGGCTTCGATAATCACGTCACGTAATTCCTGGCTCCAGCGTCCGCCTGGCTGAGCACCGCGTTCAACTACGACAACTCTGGTCTTAGCATCAGCGCCCAATATTTCGCGCAAACGACCCGGCAATTCCAGCGCCATTTCAATCCCGGTAAAGCCGCCGCCGCAGACCACCACGGTATTGCGAGCCTCACTTTCCGGTTGTAATGCCAGATCTTTAATGTGCTGCTCCAGTACGGCGGCGCTTTCGAGTTGGTCGAGGTCAAACGCGTGCTCGGCGGCACCGGCGACGGCGTCGCGGTTTACATGACTTCCGCTGGCGAGCACCAGGCGATCGTAGCGGCGCAGATGAATGTCACCGTTGGCATCTTTCCAGCTCACCTCTTTAGAGTCCGGGAGGATTTGCTCGACGTGACCTTGCAGGAAGTTGACGCCGGTAACGTCAAACAGCGGTTGCAGCGGTGCGACCAGCGTATGAACGGCGCTTTCATAAAAACGTGGGCGGACACGCAGCTCTGGCTGTGGGGCAATTACTGTAATATCAATGGCCTGCTGATGTTTATCCGCCAGTCGCGCGGCGCTTAATGCTGCCCACATACCGGCAAAGCCGGCGCCCACGATCAGAATTTGTTTACGCATTGGGTTTTTCTCACTGGTGACTACGAATTATTTACTCGGATTTTATTTGTCGTAGTTAAGAATTGCAATGCGATCGAGATCCTTTTTGCTTTAAAGGGTGAGTATTTTTGAATATCTATTTGATAAATATATATTTAAATTTTTATTTTGCAGGCGGGTTATTTTGCTGTCTGGAATGAATGAGATGAAAAAGCTACAATAAACTCAGATTAATTTTGGCTGAGATAAGAGAATGGCATTCTACAGTTCTGGGGTTGAGTACGGCATTCATAGCCTGATGTGTATGGTCGACAGTAAGGGCGACGCGCGGGATATGAGCGTGCGGGAAATTGCCGAGCTGCAAAGCGTGCCATATGACTATCTGGCGAAAATTTTTACTCGTTTGTCGAAAGCGGGTCTGGTGCGCAGCATTGAAGGCAAGGGCGGCGGTTTCCAGTTAGCTAAACCCGCTGAACACATCACGGTGCTGGATGTGGTGAATGCTATTGATGGCGATAAGCGCATCTTTGAATGTCGTGAAATTCGCCAGCGGCTGGCGGTATTTGAGGAGCATCCACCGGAGTGGGCCTGTGAAGGTATTTGTGGTGTGCGTTCGGTAATGGACATGGCCCAACAGCGAATGGAAGAAGCGCTCGGCCAGCATACGATTCTGGACTTGGCGCGCAAAATGTACCGTAAAGCACCGGACACCTTTGTGGTGGAAGTGCAGGAGTGGATAGACGCGCGCAAAGGGTAGCGATTGAAAAGGCCCGATGGCGCAAAGCGATCGGGCTTGTTGAATGTAGGCCGGATAAGGCGTAAGCCGCATCCGGCACTGAGTATTACTGTTCGGTACTCGGCGTATTAATCATGCGGTTCAGCCATGGCACCATAATCGCCATCACGACCGTTACAGCCAGGGTGACCAGACCAATCTTACTGAAGACGTTGGTGTAGATAGGCAGCGTTTGTAGCGGGTCGGTGATGTTCTCTGGTACGGCGGTGAACGTGGCGACATAACCCCCCATCAGGAAGGCGGCAGCCTGCGTCAGGAACCACATACCGAGAATGAAGCCCATCAGGTGTTGTGGCACGAGAGCGGCGACCATCGCCAGTCCCAGGGCGCTAATCAACAGTTCACCCAGGCTCTGGAACAGATACACCAGCACGATAAACCATGGCGACGTCAGCCCTTGCGCATCGGCAAACCACATCCCGGCAGCGGCGGCCGTCAGGAAGCCCAATGAGCACAGGAACATACCGAGCGTAAATTTCATCGGCATGGTCAGGTCTTTGCCTTTGTTGCCCAGACGGGTATAGATTGCGGCCAGTACCGGACTCGCCAGTACCACCCAGAACGGGTTCAGCGCCTGGAAGCTCACCGGGTTAATGGCGAAACCAAGAATTTCATGGTGTACGTTATTGATCGCAAAGAAGTTCAGCGATGTCGGCATCTGCGCGTACAGCACGTAGAACACCACCGCTTCCAACATCAGGATAAAGGCCACGAACATCTTGTTGCGCCCGGTTTTATCCAGTTTGAATGCCTGACGGAAGAAGATGATGGTGACGGCAATCGACAGGACGATCAGCACCAGGTTAGCAACCTGCACGTTGTGCATCAGCCAGGCGCAGATAAATACCATCACTACCGTACCGGCCAGCACGCACAACAGGTTACGGAAATTCAGCGGTTTATGGTCAGGTTCAGAACCGATGTCCTTCACCATTCCACGGCAGGCAAAATAGACCAGCAGCGCGACGATAAGCCCGGCCCCGCACAGGTTGTAGGTCACAGCGTAGCCAAACTTATCGGCAATCACCGGTGCCAGCGACAGCGACAGCAGCGAACCGATATTAATCGACATATAAAACAGGGTGAAAGCCCCGTCCAGACGGGCATCTTTTGGTGGATAGCATTTGGACAGCAGGCTTGCCGGGTTGGCTTTAAACAGCCCGTTACCGACGGCAATGGTACCCAAAGCAATAAAGATCAGATCCGGCTTGAGCAGCGACATCCCGGTCATGAAATAGCCGATTGCCAGCACAATGGCACCGAGTACCAGCGTGCGCTTGGTGCCTAACAGGTGGTCGCCGACGTAGCCGCCGATCGAGATCAGACCGTAAACCAGTGCGGCAAAGGCACCAAAGGTGACAAATGCCTGTTCTTGTGAAAATCCGAGCTGCTTAACAAAAAATACCGCCAGGATGCCCTGAACGCCGTAATAGCCAAATCGTTCCCATAATTCCACAAAGAAGATCATGAAGAACGGACGAGGTTGCTGCAGCAAGCCCGTAGGTGCAGTTTTATTCATATTCCATCGCCTTTCAAAGCCATCCCGAAAAGTATGAACGCGTATACTTAAACGCGCCGAAAAAGTCTTATTTTGTTATAGACTGCGGTTATTGGCCGCGGGTGTAGAGTATTATAGAGATAGTTTTCGATCCAATTAGTTGATCACACTAATTATGATTTATTTGTTGGATTGATGTACTAATTGTGTCCGGATGATAAAAACAAAAACGCCCGCAAAAGCGGGCGTTTACAGGCTTAATTGCTTACAGCGTGCCGGGCTATCTTCCGGCGGCAAGCATTTTATGCTTCTTCGTCGTCACGCAGCGGAACAATCAACATGTCGACGTGGACGGTGTTGATCAGTTGGCGCGCGGAGGACATCAGTTTGCTCCAGAAATCCTGGTGGTGACCACATACGACCAGGTCCATGTCGTATTTTTTGATGGCATCAACCAGAACCTGGCCCAGGTCGCCGCTACCGCTCAGGGTTTCGGTGATAGGGTAGCCTGCATTGGTGGACAGCTCGGTTAACGCGTGGTGGGTTTCTTCAGAAATGCGCTTCTGCATGTCGCCCAGATTCACATCGATGAGCCCGGTGTACAGGTCGGAATAGTTTACGTCAACGTGGATAAGGGAGACTTTAGCATTGTAAGGTCGCGCCATAGAAACCGCTTTTTCAACCAGAACTTTGCTTTCCGGAGAAAGATCAACCGCGATAAGAATGTGTTTATAAGCCATAGTGTTACTCCTTCCATAAGTTGTCGATGACTAGCCTGCTGGCGTTTATCTGCCGCCGCGTCATCCGCATCCTGCGAACCTTGTGCGCGGGGCTAGCCCAGTCGTAAAAACGTACCATATAAGGACTATCCTTACATTATAGCGACCAGGATAATCCGTCAATCCGCCTTGCTTGCCAAGCAGTTAAACAAAATTTTTAGTTAATTGCATTGATAGCGATTAACCTTATGGCAAAAAAATTAACTAATCTCCTACACTATCTAAAGAGGCGTTCGGATGCGTGATACTAACACGAACGGTTTCGGCTGCACTCTTCATTGAATGGTTTGGCAGGGTATCGGGGAGCGGTAGTCCCGGAAAGGAGTTCCGTGGGCGGGTCGCCGGGGAGGAGGTATGATAAGCACCATTGCATTATTCTGGGCTTTATGTGTCGTTTGCATTGTTAATATGGCGCGCTATTTTTCTTCGCTACGCGCACTGTTAGTGGTACTTCGTGGTTGCGATCCATTACTTTACCAGTATGTAGATGGAGGGGGCTTTTTTACCTCACATGGGCAACCGAACAAGCAGATGCGTCTGGTGTGGTATATCTACGCTCAGCGTTACCGCGATCATCATGATGATGAATTTATTCGCCGCTGTGAGCGGGTTCGCGGTCAGTTCATCCTTACCAGCGCGCTATGCGGCTTGGTGCTAATCAGCATGGTTGCGCTGATTATTTGGCACTGATTCCAACAACAGATACAAAAAAAGCGGGCCAGCTTCCTGACCCGCTTTTTTACCGTGCATTCGCTTAGATAAGCTTCAGGGAAAGCCAGTACAGCACCCCGGAAAGAATAATCGCAGCCGGCAGGGTGAAGACCCAGGCCATCAGAATGCTGGTTACCGTTTTACGCTGCAATCCGCCGCCATCAACAACCATCGTCCCCGCAACGGAAGAAGAGAGAACGTGGGTGGTGGAAACGGGCATACCGGTGTAACTGGCGAGACCGATAGAGACTGCGGCGGTCATCTGTGCCGACATCCCCTGGGCATAGGTCATGCCTTTCTTACCGATTTTCTCACCAATGGTGGTGGCTACGCGACGCCAGCCAATCATCGTACCAATACCCAGCGCCAGTGCGACGGCCATAATGATCCAGATAGGCGCGTACTCAATGGTGCTCAGCATGTCAGCTTTCAGTTTTTTCAGCAGACGCTGATCGTCAGCGCTTACGCCAGGCAGCTTAACCACTTTATCGGTGGTATCAGAGATGCACAGCATAATACGGCGCAGCTGACCACGCTGTTCGACGCTTAACTTGTCGTAGGTTTCCAGGTTCGCCAGCATACCTTTCGCACGTTCCAGCGCGTTGATGGTATTCGCCGGGTGGCAATGGAACTCTGTCGTCGTCGCGGGTGCCGCATCCGTCGGGGACGGAATCAGCTGGTCTACGCCAGTGGCCTGTTTAAGCAGGTCAGGACGCTGCTGGAAGAAGACTTCGACGTTATTGATTGCATCACGGGTACGGGTAATCTCGTAACCGGAAGCATTCATATTCACCACGAAGCCTGCAGGCGCTACGCCAATAAGCACCAGCATCACCAGACCAATGCCTTTCTGCCCGTCGTTAGCGCCATGAGAGAACGCTACGCCGATAGCGGAGAGGATAAGTGCAATACGGGTCCAGAACGGCGGCTTTTTCTTGCCATCTTTCTTTTCACGTTCTGCTGGCGTCAGGTGGATACGGGCACGTTTTTTTGTACCGCTCCAGTAACGACGCAGAATGAAAATAAGACCGCCTGCAACCACCAGACCAACAATTGGCGAGATGATAAGCGAAGCAAAAATACCGATAACTTTCGGAATGTTAAGTGCGTCCACCACCGAGGTGCCGGTCATCAGTGCATTGGTTAAACCAATACCGATAATGGCGCCAATCAGCGTGTGGGAGCTGGATGCAGGTAAACCAAAGTACCAGGTACCCAGGTTCCAGATTATTGCCGCCAGCAGCATGGAGAACACCATGGCAAGGCCATGTGACGATCCCATATTAAGCAGCAGATCCGTTGGTAGCATATGCACGATGGCATACGCCACGCTGAGACCACCCAGCAAAACACCAAAGAAGTTGAACAACGCAGCCATGACCACCGCCAATTGCGAACGCATTGCACGGGTATAGATCACGGTTGCGACAGCATTGGCTGTGTCATGGAAGCCGTTAATTGCTTCGTAGAACAGCACAAAAGCCAGAGCAAGCAATAGTAAAAGCCCGGTATGTAAATCCAGGCCAGCAAACAAATGTAGCATAGGACGTTACGCCATTTTGAGGACATGAACGCGGCGCATTATCAGTGACTTTGGCGGCGCGGGCAAAGTGAAATATAGAGTTTTTTTGATTTGTCTCCTGCTTTGTTTTACACCACTAAAGAATTATCCTATATATTTCAGTTAAATACCCTTTATCGGTAGTTTGGTGCTGGTGCGACCACTGAGGAATCTTTACAATTCACACCCGCTTTTTAGAGAGGATCGCAACGTGGAAAGGTTTGATACCGTTATTATAGGCGCTGGCGCAGCGGGTATGTTTTGTGCCGCGCAGGCAGGACAAGCAGGTAGTCGAGTACTGCTGATTGATAATGGTAAAAAGCCAGGACGCAAGATTCTCATGTCTGGCGGGGGACGCTGCAACTTTACCAATCTTTATGTCGAACCGGCCGCCTATTTGAGCCAAAACCCCCATTTTTGCAAATCGGCGCTGGCGCGTTACACGCAGTGGGATTTTATCGACCTGGTGGGCAAACACGGTATTGCCTGGCATGAAAAAACGCTAGGTCAGCTGTTCTGCGATGATTCCGCACAGCAAATTGTCGATATGCTGGTAGACGAGTGTGAAAAAGGTAACGTAACTATGCGGTTACGTAGCGAAGTCCTGAGCGTGGCGCGGGATGATGAAGGTTTCACCCTCGAATTGAACGGCATGACGGTCGGCACGAAAAAACTGGTTATCGCTTCCGGTGGGCTTTCCATGCCGGGTCTGGGGGCAACGCCGTTTGGTTATAAAATTGCCGAACAGTTCGGACTGAAGGTGTTGCCAACGCGCGCGGGACTGGTGCCCTTTACGTTGCATAAGCCACTGCTGGAGCAGCTTCAGGTGCTCTCTGGCGTGTCGGTCTCTTCCGTTATCACCGCCGAGGATGGCACCGTGTTTCGTGAAAATCTGCTCTTTACACACCGAGGACTTTCGGGCCCGGCTGTTTTGCAGATTTCCAGTTTTTGGCAGCCAGGCGAATTTGTCAGCATTAATTTGTTGCCGGATGTTGACCTCGCGAGCTTCCTCGACGAACAACGTAGCGCACACCCTAACCAGAGCTTAAAGAACACGTTAGCAATGCAGTTGCCAAAGCGTCTGGTGGAATGCTTGCAGCAGTTAGGGCAAATTCCTGACGTGTCTCTGAAGCAGCTTAACGTGCGCGATCAACAGGCGCTGATTGAAACGCTGACCGAGTGGCGGGTGCAGCCGAACGGTACGGAAGGGTATCGTACCGCTGAAGTCACGCTGGGCGGTGTTGATACCAATGAGCTGTCATCGCGCACGATGGAAGCCCGCAAAGTGCCAGGGCTCTACTTTATCGGCGAAGTGATGGACGTCACCGGCTGGTTGGGAGGCTATAACTTCCAGTGGGCATGGTCGAGTGCCTGGGCATGCGCACAGGATTTGGTATCTGGTGAGTGAATTTGTTTACCTCTGTTACAAGGAACTGACTCAGGCATGCGTTTCTTAACTCCGGGAATGATAAGATAAATCAGTTAAAAATCGTACACAGAAGGGAACGGGATGCACATGGTTATTCCTGAGGTAAAACAGGAGCGGCTCTATCAAAAGATAGCCAATCTCATCATTAAGCTCATCAACGATAGTATTTTTCCGCCGGGAAGCTTCTTGCCCCCTGAACGTGAACTGGCGAAGCAACTTGGCGTGAGTCGGGCATCGCTCAGAGAAGCGTTGATTGTGCTTGAGATCTCAGGGTGGATCACCATCCAGTCCGGTAATGGCGTGATTGTTACTGATAAAAAGCATTCTGCCAGTGATTATACGGTTGAAGAAATACTCTATTCGCGAGAGTTGGTCGACAGCCATTGTGCGCGTCTTGCTGCAGAAGCAGGCAAAGATGAGCTAATTAGCCAGCTTGAAGCGCTGCACCTCAGCATGGAAAAAGCCATTAGTGAAAACAATGTCCATGGTTTTTACTCTCTCGATAAGCAATTCCATTTAACGGTATCTGAAGCCAGTCAGAACCGCGTCTTGCTCGATATGTCGCGTATGTTGTGGGAGCAACGCGTTAACATCCCGTATGCCGGACTGGACAAACGCTCCGGCAACCGGGATGTGTTAACCAGTATGAATCAGCAACATAAAGCAATTGTGGATGCGATTCGCCAGGCGGATGCTGACGGTGCTTATCAAAAATCGCTGGAACATCTGGCTTACGTCAGGCAGATCGTGGGTCTTTGAAACACAAGCGTTAATGACTCAGATCGGCTACCGCTGCACGGGCGCCTAAGCTGTGCAATTGCTGACAGGCAGCGGTGACATGCTCAACAAAGTCGGTGTTATCGCGCAGATCCCGCCCAAAGATGGTGTCAATTGCCAGTAGTGCCCTGACACGTTCCCCAGTTGACGGATAGTGCTGATAAATAGCCCGAAACTGTTCCGCCAAAGGATCGACCACTTCAATTGGATTGCCTTTTTCATCTATACCACTGACGTAGCGCATCCAGCCTGCAACGCCCAGAGCCAGGCGACGGTAGTTGTCTCCTTGTTCAAGATGAAGCCGAATGGGGTCCAGCAAGCGTTGCGGTAATTTTTGACTGCCATCCATCGCAATTTGCCAGGTTCGGTGCTTCAACGATGAATTGCTAAACCTTGCGATCAGCAACTCCGCATAACCTGCCAGGTCTGTACCTTCAGGCATCGACAGCGTTGGAGCCTGTTCATCAAGCATTAACGCCAGCGCAGCGTTGCGATACGCCGGGTTTGTCATCGTATCGGCAATTGTCTCGTAGCCACCCAGATAACCAAGGTATGCGAGGAAAGAGTGACTGCCGTTGAGCATACGCAGCTTCATCATTTCAAACGGCACTACATCTTCCACAAACTGCGCGCCAACCCGATCCCAGTCCGGACGACCATTAACAAAGTTATCTTCGATAACCCACTGGCGGAACGGCTCGCAGGCAATGGCACAGGGATCGTACACGCCAAGCTGTCCGGCGATTTGCGCTAATGTCTCATCCGTTGCCGCTGGGACAATGCGGTCCACCATCGTACAAGGAAACGTAACATGCGCGGCTATCCAATCGACCAGTTGCGGGTCGCGGGTCGCTGCCAGCCCCAGGACAGCTGCTTTCGCGACATGGCCATTCTCTCGCACGTTGTCGCAGGACAGCACGGTAAAGGCCTTTAATCCCTGTTTGCGACGCAACGCCAGAGCTTCGACAATATAGCCAATCGCCGATTTTGGTGACTGCGGGTTTACAATGTCATGCTGGATAAACGGGTGATTCAGATCCAGTTCGCCGCTGGCGGGATCGGTACAATAACCTTTCTCGGTAATCGTCAGTGAAACAATGGCGGTTTCCGGGCGCGCCATTGCGCGGATAATTGCATCTCCGCCATCGAATTCTGGATGCAGAGCTTCGTTCATCGAACCGATGATTTTAAGTTCTGTATTTTGCGCCCCACGCTCGGCAACGGTATAAAGCAGATCCTGCGCCTTTAGATTTTGAATCAGCGTGGCATCGTTTCCGGGCATCAGGTTGACCTCACAGATACCCCAGTCGCTGTCGCTGCTTTCCAGCAGATGATGGGTATAAAGTGCCTGGTGGGCGCGGTGAAAGGCCCCGCAGCCAAGATGTACGATTCGGGAAACCAGGCGTGAACGATCCCAGCATGGGCGCGGGGTGGAAATCTGAGCATTGGCGAGATTTTGTTCCATGACAACCTCCTGTCATTGAAGATCTTCTTTGATGATGTGCTATCAAAGACCGGTCCTGACGGAATGAAAAACCGCATAGCGATGGACACCATGCGGCAATAATCTGATTAACTGAAAAAGGCGCGCCGGATAGCCAGCTCAACACCACGTACTTCAGCCAGACCTTTCAGACGCCCAATAGCGGAATAACCGGGATTGGTTTTCTTTTTCAGATCGTCAAGCATCTGGTGACCATGGTCTGGTCGCATGGGGATCAAGACGGCGTTACCTTCATTTTTACGGCGCTCTTCTTCTTCGACTATCGCTTTCACCACGTTGTACATATCGACATCACCGGAAAGATGTGCCGCTTCATGGAAGGTTTTGGGATTATTTTCGCGTTGCGTGGAGCGCAGATGCGTAAAGTAAATCCGTGGGCCGAACTGTTTAATCATATCTACCAGATCGTTGTCTGCGCGCACCCCATAAGAGCCTGTACACATTGTGAAGCCATTCGCCATGCTGTTGACGGTTTCCACCATCCACTGCATATCTTCGATGGTGGAGACAATACGCGGCAGACCAAGAATTGGGCGCGGCGGATCGTCTGGGTGCACGGCCATACGTACGCCAACCTCTTCCGCAACCGGGATGATGGCCCGCAGGAAAAAGGCAAAGTGCTCGCGCAGGGCCGCTTTGTCGATATTTTGATAAGTCGCCAGGTGGCTACGGAATTGGTCCAACGTGTAACCTTCTTCGGCGCCTGGCAGACCGGCAATAATGTTTCGTGTCAGTCGCGCCTTGTCCTCTTCGCTCATGGTGGAGAAACGCTCACCCGCTTGAGCTATCTCATCCGCGGTGTAATCTGCTTCGGCCCCCGGACGTTTGAGAATATGCAGCTCAAAGGCGGCAAACTCAATCTGGTCAAAGCGCAGGGCTTTTGAGCCATCGGGCAATTCATATTCCAGGTCTGTGCGCGTCCAGTCCAGAACCGGCATGAAGTTGTAACACACGGTATAGATGCCACATTGGGCAAGATTACGCAGCGTCTGCTGATAATTGCTAATCCAGAGATCGTATTGCCCTGTATGGGTCTTGATATCTTCATGAATCGGCACGCTTTCCACGACGGACCAGACCAGACCGGCTTTCTCTACGATCTCTTTGCGTTTGAGAATTTCTTCTACGGACCAGATTTCACCGTTTGGAATATGATGAAGCGCTGTTACTACGCCGGTTGCTCCGGCCTGACGAACATCGGACAACGACACGGGATCGTTCGGGCCATACCAACGCCAGGTTTGTTCCATTGTTTTATCTCCTGGGAAAATTAATGAAAGGTCGCATTGATCTTCAGATAGCGTTCCGGGTATTGATCGAGTTCTTTTACTGCGGCAGGAACCTCATCAATACTCACTACTTTGCTGACAACATCCGCAGGATTGATGTTCAGCGTTGCAAGCATCTGTAACGCTTCTTCAAACTCGCCTGCGCTGGTACGGGATCCGCGAAGATCCAGTTCCTTAAACGTGATCAGATTGGTGGGTAACGATGTTTCCTGTTTTGGCCAGCCGGTGAAGGCAATACGACCAGCAAAAGAGGCCAGATCCAGTGTTTCGCGAATCGCGCTGTTAGCGCCAGAGGCTTCAACCACGACCTGGGCCATCGTGCCCTGCGTAATATCTTTTATCGCGTCAACAACCTGCGTATCCGAGGGATTGATAACGTACGGGACGCCCAGCGATTTGGCATACTGGAGTCTTTCTTCCACGATATCGATCAGGATAGGTGTCGCGCCATAACGTAATGCGCTAAGTGCCGCCATCAGACCTATTGCACCCGCCCCAATGATGGCGATATGTTCCCCTGCGGTGAGTTTGGCCCGATGTAGCGCATGTAGCGCAATGGTCAGCGGTTCTGCCAGCGGTGCCATCTCGGAGGCCACGTCATCGGGGATTTTGTGAATCAAATGCGCAGGGTGAGCAACCACCTCCTGCATTGCGCCATCAATATGCACGCCAATTACTTTTAGATTCTCACAACAATTTGTTCTGCCTACCGAGCAGGGATAACAGTGACCACAATAGATATAAGGGTCAACAATTACGCGGTCTCCTTCTTTTATGTTGGCGGGCATACCATTGCCTTCTTTAATAACTACGCCCGTAACTTCGTGACCAATAATACGTGGGTAGGTTACTAAAGGATTAGTTCCGCGAAATGCACCAATATCAGAACCACATATTCCGGCAGCATCGACTTTAATCAGCACTTCATTATCTTTCTTTTCAGGATAATCAACCCAGCGGGTTTCAATTTCACCAGGTTTATTGATGTAAACAGCTTTGACTTTCATTTTCTTTCAATCCTTTATTTTTGACAAATACGAATACCAGGCAGCTGGAAACAATCGCAATAGCACCAGCAAGATAGAATGCGTAATCATATTTACCGCTGAACTGAACGATGAATCCGGTGACTAGCGGGCCAATAATCCCGGAAATATTCGCTAGCCCATGCATGGCTCCGCCGACGCTACCGACTTTATCTTTATGCACTACATCCTGAATAACAGCCCAATAAATTGGCCCGGTCAGATACAGCAGGAAGAGCGAGACAGACATCAGTCCAACGGCGCTGCTGATGGTGGTGACTGTGCCTGAAACGCCAACACAAATCGCCGCACCAGCCAGGCACACGCCGAGAATAAGACGTCGAGAAAGCAGGGCATTTCCTGTAACGCGATAGATAAAATCAGAACATACGCCGCCCAGAACCATGCCAATTGCGCCTATCACCCACGGGATCACGGTTGCAATACTAATTTCTTTAATATCAAGATGTAATGAGTGATTCAGATAGCTTGGAAACCAGGTCAGGAAGAAAAAGAGTATGTAGTTATAGCTAAAGAAGGCCAGCGTCGTTGCCCACACCATCGGCTGTTTCATGTAATAGCCAAGAGAAGGCATTGCTTTACCGTCATCCGCTAAAATAATGTCGTCATGGTTTTCAAAATCGACACGCTCTTCCGGGGCAAGGTGTTTACTTTTGGACGGTTTATCACTGGCAATGAAGTACCAGAGAATGACCCAGGCTAAACCAAACAGGAAAATAATTCCAAATGCCGGACGCCAGCCTAATGAAAGTGCCAACAGGCCAACGACCGGACCAGAAATTGCACCACCTAACGGTGAACCGGCGCTAAAAATACCAATCGCAGTGGCGGATTCTTTACGCGAAATCCAGTTATTGATGATTTTATTACCGGCTGCGCTAACTGGTCCTTCGGCCATACCAAATAATACGCGTACGGCCAGCATAGTCCATAAACCGGTAACTAAACTGGTCATCCCACAAAATACTGACCAAAGTAATGCGGCGACCAAAAATACTGTCTTAGGACCAAACTTGTCGCTGGCCCAGCCACCGATAAAGTTAAACAGTGCGTAGCCAACAAAGAATGCGCTGAAAATCATACCCATTTCAGCGGCATTAAATCCTAATTCCTTTTCAATGAGTGGAGCGGTGATCGACAATGCTGAACGATCCATATAGTTAAGCATGTAAACTATAAATAGAAGAAAAACGATAAGCCATCCCATTGTTTTTCTTTTCATGATATATCCTCTTATTGTGGTCTAGCGGCCTGACCACAATATTTAAATCCTATTTTAAGATCACCATCATTTTGATGTTAATGTGATCAACATAACGAAAAATCAACGTTGAAAATAACAATAAGCAAAGAGAGTTAATCGTAATTCAATGAATTTAAATGATTTTATTTTAATCTGGTAATTTGTGATAAATCTAATCGCATACTCAAAGTCTATTTATTGCGGGTTTGCATTAACGATGCGCCGAGGAAACGACGTATGTTCAGCATACATCTGGTATTAGCGCTGAGGGGGATGTCCAGCCATCGCATAGAGGCATGCAGGCATCAGCCAGAAATGCCGCGCCAAACGTTGTTAATGTAATCTCCTATTAACAATTGTGCTACATATCACAAAATCAAAGTCAACCGGTAAAGTCGCTTTGACACGCTTTCCGTTACCTTCTAGAGTGGAAAAATACAGATTTTAGATAAGAGACTATCTGTGAAATTAAGATGGTCTCTTATTGCATTTTTTTAGCTAATGGCGACCTTCTTCCGAATATTATGAAGGGGAAAGCCATGTCCGCATGCTCATTCTCGAATCCGATAAAAATCCGTGGTGTTGATGATGTTATTCATTGCATCGACTCACGCGGAAAAATCAATGGTAGAGCCGGTGTTATTTGGTGGTTAGCACTAGGCGGCCTGTTTCTTGACGCTTTTTCAAATTCAGCTCTCAGCGCTGGATTAAATCCAATGACCCGCAATTTAAATCTGAGCGCGACCGAAGTTGCGCTGCTGACCTCATTTTCATCGTGGGTTGCCATATTATTTAACCCCATCGGCGGCTGGATTGCCGATCGCTGGGGGCGTGTTCCGCCGCTGATTATTGCCAAAATAATGGCGGTGATCGGTGCGTTGCTGGTGATGTCGTCCTCCAGCTTCAGCACCATTATCATAGGCCGCTTCTTCGTTGGCGTCTCTTACGGAATGGATTTTGCCGTGGCCATGGCGATGTTAGCGGAGTTCACCCCGGTGAAACTAAAAAGCCGTTTAAACACCTGGCAAGGGGTGTGGTATGTCGCGGTGTGTTTAAACCTGGCATTGGCGCTGATGTTTTATTCCTGGGATGTTGGAGATGCTATCTGGCGTTATTCTATTGCCGTAACAGCATTATGCGGACTGATTGTCCTGTTCTTCCAGTTTCGTTATTTAGTTGAAAGCCCGGTATGGCTGGCGAGAAAATCACGTCTTTCTGAGGCCGTGATCGCTATGAATAAAATATATGGTGAGAATTTTATTCTGGCACCAAAGGCGGAGCAAAAACCGGTCATTGGGCAAGCGGAAAAAGGTGCGAAAAATGTTCTGCTAATATTCCGTGGCGTTTATTTACCGCGTACGATTCTGGCTTCTACGGTTCAGATCTGCCAGTCAATACAATATTTTGGTGTCGGCTGGTATTTACCGGTTATTAGCGCAGCGATGTTCGGTAAGAACTTTGTCTACGCAACATTGTGTTCACTGTTTTTTAACGTTTTCGGTATCGTTGGCGGCTTCCTGTCGCCCGCTATAGGTCGCCGCCTGGGCCTGCGCCGTTCGTCGGCGATCGGTTTTGCCGTGGCTTTTCTCGTACTGCTTACGC
Source organism: Citrobacter sp. Cpo090 (assembly GCF_030332665.1). NCBI lineage: Bacteria > Pseudomonadati > Pseudomonadota > Gammaproteobacteria > Enterobacterales > Enterobacteriaceae > Citrobacter > Citrobacter sp. Cpo090. The sequence goes on from NZ_JAOWHK010000030.1 coordinate 311,165, forward strand.
TGGGACTGTTCAGCGACAGTATGCCGCTGTGGGCCTCTTTGCTGGTCCCTGCGCTGTTTATTCTTTGCCACTCTGGCGGGCCTGGCGCAAATGGGAAAAGCCTTTCATCACTCTCTTTTCGCAGTGAACTGCGGGCAGGTGCCAATGGTGTGGTGGGGGCGCTTGGCGCAATCGGTGCGGCGCTTGGGTTGTTTATTTTCCCCGTCTTCCGCGATCTGTACGGTCTGCAAACAACTTTCCTGATCATGTCCGCAGTTCCGCTATTTGCGAGCATCGTCTGTTTTGCGATCCCGTGGGATCCCACTCGCACGACCATCCAGCCGGATAACGAGCCTGGCGCTCCGCAGTTCGCACCATCACAGTCGTCTTATCCAGAGTCGATGGCCCCCGAGTCAAACAGGAGCACGAAATGATTGAATATGAAGATGTCATTCTGGCGATAGATGAAGGGACATCTGGTACGCGCGCGGCAGTGGTGGCGCGAAATAGCCAGGTCCACTGCCTGGAATACCAACCGCTTCAGGTGAGTAGCCAGCGCCATGGCGTTGTTGAACAAGATGCTGATGAAATACTAAAGGCCACCATTGCCGTGTGTCGCACTGCGATTGCCAATGCCCAGCGTAGCAAGATGCGCATTGTGGCGCTGGCGATTGCTACGCAACGTTCAACAGCGGTGCTCTGGGATGCAGGCACTGGCAAGGCACTGGCACCTGCGATGGTTTGGCAGGATGCTCGTTTTACGGATGAACTGGCGCAACTTGCCCCACTATGGGATGCGAAGCTGCTGCCGATCATTGGCCGACCGGTTGGGATACGCTCTCCTTACCTCTGGGCGTCATACCATATCGCCAACACATCGGCAGTGAAGAAGGCCCTCCAGGCCGGAACGCTGGTGTTTGGCACCGTTGACAGCTGGTTACTCTGGCATCTGGCGCAAGAAAAAAAATGTGTCACTACCCCTACTAACGCCACGTCTGCTGGGGCGTATTGCCTTAACGAGCATCAGTATCACTTGCCCTGGCTGCAGGCGTTGAATTTCCCGGCGTCATTGCTGCCATCATTACATGATGATGCTGATGATTTTGGCACCACGCGTGAAGATATCCTCGGAATTAGCGTCCCGATCCGGGCCTGTGCCGGAGATCAGTTTGCGGGGGCTATCGGCCTTGGCTGTACTGAACGCGGACAGGCTTTTTGTATGCATGGGACCGGCAGCTTTGTCGACTTGATGATGGGGCCGACGGTACCGACGCTGAATAAGAGTTGTGAAAGCACGCTCACAATGACAGCTCGCCGCCAAAAAGGGCGTTCACACTTCTCTGTAGAAACTTTCGTTCCAACTACCGGTTCGGCTTTGAACTGGGTGTGCGAAAAGCTGCACTGGTTTGACTCGCCCGAACAAATTAGCGAGTTGGCTGCGCAGGCCAGTGATTCTGGCGGCGTGAGTTTCATTCCGGCATTGACGGGTCTGCGTGTTCCTCATCTGCAACCGCAGGCCCGCGCCTCCCTTAACGGTATTTCAATCTCGACCACGCGCCCGCAGGTGGCTTACGCCATTCTGGAAGGTATCGCGCATTCGGTCGCTGCCTGTATTCGTGCGAATGAAGCGGCAACCGGCATACCCGCACAAGAACTGGTGGTTGGGGGCGGGTTATCCAATAGCGATACGTTATTGCAAATCCAGGCTGATGTTAGCGGGATCCCCGTACGGCGGATGGCCGAAACAGCACGGGCCAGCTTACGTGGTGCGGCATTTCTGGCAGGGGCTGATGGGCTGCTGTGGGACTCGTTACCCGATGCTTGCGCCACGCTAAAAACAGCGCGCCTGTTTGAACCCAAAATCAGTCATGACCTTCGCGAACAAAAAATAAACCGCTGGGAGATGCGTATTGCGCTCGAAATAGATGCCGCCAGCAGCTTCACTTCAGCTAATCAGGAGCGTACCCACTCATGAAGTTTTTCCCTTCGCGAAAGCCTAATAAAACACGTAGTGAAATGTACGGCGCAGAGCCGTTGCGTCTGCAGCGACCTGAGCAACTGGACCGACTCGAAAGCGAAACCTACGACATCCTGATTGTCGGCGGCGGCGTGACGGGAGCCTATGCGGCGCTGGATGCCAGCCTGCGTGGCTATCGGGTCGCGCTGATTGAAAAAAGCGATTTCGCTTCTGGGACGTCATCCAAGTCATCAAAAATGGTGCACGGTGGTTTGCGTTATATCGAGCAGGGGAACCTGGGGCTGGTGCGTCACTCTTTGCTCGAACGCCAGCGTATGCGCCGGAACGCTCGCCATCTGGTGCAGCGGCTTCCTTTTTTATTTCCGGTGCTTGATAAGAATGGCGTGTTTGATAAGCGCATGTCTTCGGCGTTTGAAAGTCTGCTCTGGACCTACGATCTCGCCGGCGGATGGCGGGAAGGTATCCTTCACCAAAAATTGACTCCGGCGGAAGTACTGTCGCACTGCCCAACGCTGAAAGAAGAGCAACTCTCCGGCGGTTTTATGTATTTCGATGCCCGCGTTGATGATGCCAGATTAACGCTGGCCCTGGTGCGCACGGCGGCGTTTCATGGGGCGACGGTGACGAACCATGCCGAAGTCATTGAAACCACTCGTGATCAGCATGGCAAAGTCAATGGGGCCATTGTGTATGCCGATGCCCGAGAAATTCAGGTTAAGGCGCGGGTGGTCATTATGGCGACGGGCGTCTGGCTACGTGACTGGAACGGGTTGAAAAAAGGGGAGGCATCTCCTCTGAATATTCGCCCGGCGAAGGGGGTCCACGTCGCGATCCCATGGATGAAGATTCGCAATGATTGCACGGTGACCATCCCGGTTGCCGGACGCAGCCGACGCGCGACCATAACGCGCTGGGGCAACGTCTCCTATCTGGGCACTACGGATGAGGACTATCAGGGCGATCTGAACGATGTTCACTGTAATCGCACTGAGCTGGACTTTCTGTTGGAAGGGGCCAACTCAGCGCTGAAAACGGATCTGCGCCCGGAAGATGTGGTGGGAAGTATCGCCGGTTGCCGTCCTCTGGTGGGCGTGGCGGGTGGAAAGACCGTTGAGATGAAGCGTAACCATGAGATCCGGGTTTCAGCGGACGGGCTCATTACCATCGTCGGCGGCAAGCTGACGACATCACGTCATATGGCGGAAGAAACCATCGACGCGGCCAGCAAAATACTGGGTCGTAAGAAGGCCTGCTCAACGAAAACTGCGTATTTGCTTGGCGCGGCTGGCTATGACCCGCAGGCCATTCTGGCCTCAGGTGGTCTGTCTGCGCATCTGGGCGAGCGCTACGGTACTGAAGCCCATTTTGTCAGCGACATTATCCAGGCCGATCCGTCGCTCATGAAGCCTATCGTCGCAGGGCTTCCCTATACCGAAGCGGAAGTGGTGTACGCCGTGCGCCATGAGCTTGCCAGCACCGTTGACGATGTGCTGTCGCGCCGAATTCGTGCTCGCCTGATGGCGCGCGATGCATCAGCCGCTGCCGCTGAACGCGTTGGGGAAATACTGCAACAAGAACTCCGATTACATCCTGAGCACGTGGCTAAACAGGTCGCCAGCTATCAGGCCGCAATTAAACATGAAAAATCAATGCTTATGGGGACATCAGAATGATCAGTAAAGAAGCGATTAAACGTGGTTACAACCGTGGAAATTATACCGTTGGCGCACATACTCGTCCCGCATGGGCAACGGATATCACCCGCAGCGGTGGCGCAAAAGGAATGCAGGTTGATCCCGTTGCAATAAGCGAAGCAACGTTTGACCGTCTGCGGGTCATTGCCGATGAAGTGCTGACGTCTGAGGCCGATGTGATTTCCTGGACCCGCGACTGGTGGGCCGGTTCGATGATTGCGGAAACCCAGGGCGCCCCCGCCACCTCAAAAGGGGTGATTGTGCGCGTTTCCACCGTGGAACAGATTCAGGACGTGATGCGTCTTGCCAGTGAATCCGCCATCCCGGTCACGGTTTCTGCCGGGCGCAGTAACGTTACCGGAGCCGCCTTGCCGTTGCGTGGGGGGATCGTGCTGGATGTTTGCGAACTCAATAAATTTATCGATTTTGACCCGCAAAGTCAGATTGTTGAGGTAGAAGCCGGCATGTTTGGCGATGTTTTCGAACAAATCATCCAAAAAGAGTACGGTATGACGATGGGCCACTGGCCGTCTTCGTTTGGCATTAGTACCGTGGGTGGGTGGGTCGCCTGTCGTGGCGCGGGGCAGCTTTCTACCCGCTATGGCAAAATTGAAGATATGGTTTTTGGGATGGATGTGGTACTTGCCGATGGGCGCTTAATCACCGTGGGCGGTTATGCACGCAGCGCTATCGGGCCGGATTTACAGCAAATGTTCATTGGTTCGGAAGGCACGCTGGGTGTGATTGTGCGTGTGCGTTTGAAGCTGCATCGCCTGCCGGATTATGGCCGCGCCATCGCCTGGGGTTTTTCCAGTTTCGCCAGTGGACTGGAGGCATGTCGCGAAATCTTACAGCATGGCGCGAATCCGGCGGCACTACGTTTGTACGATAATCTGGAAAGCGGCGTGCAGTTTGGTCTGCCAGAGACCAATGTCCTGCTAATTGCGGACGAAGGAGAGCCAGACATGGTCGACGCGGTGCTGGCTATCAGTGAGCGTGTTTGTAAGCAGAGCGGAGAGGAACTTGACGGTGAGGCCATCTTTGAACGCTGGCTGGATACCCGGTATCTGACGGGCAAAAGCGCTGAAGGCTTTAAGAAAAGCCCCGGTCTGGTGGCGGACACGCTGGAAATGGTGGGACGCTGGCGCGATCTCAGCGCGGTATATGATGATGTGGTGGCTGCGATTAACGCTGTACCGGGGACGCTGGCTGGTTCAGCGCACCAGTCCCACGCCTACGTCGATGGCGCATGCCTTTACTTCTCGCTACGCGGCGATGTGGCGGTTGAGCAACGCGGGGCATGGTATCGTGCGGCATGGGACGCGGCAAATGCGGTGCTGATTAAACACAATGCCTCCCTCAGCCATCACCATGGCGTTGGGCTGCTTCGTTCCCCCTATATGCAGGCCTCTTTAGGTGAATCGCTTTCGGTTTTGGCCGGCATTAAAAAGGCGCTGGATCCGCAGAATATCCTGAACCCGGGAAAACTGGGGTTAAGCGCTGAGCTGCACTCATATCAGGCAGGTCAATCATGATCAAAAACCTTGGCGTGCTTCTGGCACGCCATCCCATCATCATGGCGATTTACGGCATTGAGCAACTGAAAACCGCGCTGTCCAGCAAAGCTGAAGTCTGCATTATTGCCAATATCGATCTGATTAAGCTCCAGCCAGTGATCGAACTGCTGTCGAAGGCGGGAAAGTACGTCATCGTCAATATCGACAGTTGTAATGGGCTTTCGCAGGATAAAGGTGGCATCGATTATGTAGCTGAAACAGGGGCGATGGGGCTGCTCTCTACGCGTTTGCAAACCGTACAGCGTGCGAAAAAATGCGGGCTGGTGACCATGCAGAAAATCTTTGTCACTGACCGTTCCACCTGGCTACGCAGCCTGAAAGCGGTGGAGCAAAGCGAACCTGATTATGTGCAACTGATGCCCGCGCAGATGCTGCCGTTGCTTCCGCAGGCCGATCGTAATGTGTTGCCGCCGATTGTGGCGTCCGGGTTTGTCTGCAATGAGGAGCATGCTCAGACAGCACTGTTGCACGGCGCGATAGCCGTCTCAAGCAGCGACAGTGCGTTATGGGATGTGAATCTTCTACGTTAACCACCGGGAGCCAAAAATGGAAAATACGCAGCTGTTTGTTGTCGCACATTATTTTGCCCAACCGACGATGGGCGACAAGGTAAACGATGCGCTCAGCATGCTGGCGGAGGCGACGCGTAACGAGCCTGAAAATATCACCTATGAGTTTTTCCGTTCCACGGAAGACGACGATCGCTTTGTGATTGTTGAGACTTATCGTTGCGCACAAGGTCTTGAACTTCACCGACAAACGGAACATTTTCAACGTATTGGCGTTGGAATTATTACTCCGCTGTTGGAACGTAAAGAGGTGAAAAGCTTTCACATTCCTCCCGATGAACCGCGTAGGTAAACGCTGTCTTTCTTACTACAAGGAATACATCAATGAACCATGTTATGAAGGATTTTGCGTTTACGACGGTAGCGGAGATCATCGTCGAATGGGCGGGTGCGGCACGATTAGGAGAGATCCTGCAGCAGCGGTTTAGCGCGCGTCGTGTATTGCTGGTAACCGACCCAGGACTGGTCAAAGCAGGGATTCTGCCGCCTGTTCTGCATAGCCTGCAAGACGCAGGATTTCAGGTGACGGTTTATGATCGGGTTCAACCCGATCCGCATGAACACCTTGTTCGCGAAGCCATACAGGTAGCACGCGATGGCCACTGTGACATGGTTATTGGCCTGGGCGGCGGCTCCTCGCTGGATGTCGCGAAGCTGGTGGCTGTGTTAATCAACTCTGAACAAGACCTGCCGGAACTTTACGGGATTGGCAAGGTTATCGGCCAACGTTTGCCGCTGGTAAATATTCCCACTACGGCAGGTACGGGGTCTGAAGTCACCAATATTGCCATTTTAACGACGCATGATGACAGCAAAATGGGCATTGTCTCCCCGCAGCTGTATGGTGATTTGGTGCTGCTGGATGCGCAACTGACGCTGGGGTTACCGCCGGTCCACACCGCTGCCGCCGGGATAGACGCGATGGTGCATGCGATAGAGGCCTATACCGGCAAGCATAAGAAGAATCCGCTTTCGGATGCGTTGGCCCGAGAGGCGTTACGTTTAATCAGTCGCCATCTGGTGACCGCATGTCGTGACGGGAACAACCGTGAAGCACGAGAAAATGTTCTGCTGGGCGCGATGCTGGCAGGCCAGGCTTTTGCCAATTCCCCTGTGGCGGCGGTGCATGCGCTGGCTTATCCCTTGGGCGCACGACACCATATTCCACATGGATTGTCGAATGCGCTGATGTTGATTCCAGTGCTGCAGTTTAACGCGTCAGCGGCGGCTCCACTTTATGGTGAGCTGGCAGCCGTCATTGGGGCGAAGGTGACAGGGGACGTGGAAAATGATGCCCTGTCGTTTATTGCCGCGATGGTGAAGATTATTGCCGCAACCGGCGCACCGAACAGGCTGCGTGACGTCGATGTACCTGAAAAGGACCTGCCGCTGTTGGCCCACGATGCTATGCAGCAGACCCGTTTACTGGATAACAATCCCGTGACGCTTACTGAAGACGATGCGTTGCGACTTTATCAGCAGGCTTTCTAAGCACTATAGGTGTCCGGTGAAGGAATTGCCGGGCACGATTTTTTTCCTGCAACATCCCTGCTACAACCGAATAGACATATTGAATCCAGGTGTTAGTATTCAATAGACAGCAGTTATGAGTATGCGTGTTTCATTTCCGGCCAGGAACGCTGATGATGACAACATTACTACCCGATTTCACAGCATTTTCATCATTCACTTCCTGCGCGGCGCAGGTTGCCTTAGCGCCTGTCCGCTCTCTGGCCAATATTTCTCATTCCTTCTCATCCCGGATGGAATCTCCCGCTGAATAGCTGTTCAGTGGGCTTTGTGACACGCATTGTTTGATAACAGGGATTACGGCGGGTCGAATATGGATAAGTTAAAACGTCATCTGATGTGGTGGGGGGCGGGCATCCTGATTGTGGTGGCCGCGATAGCATGGTGGATGCTCCGTCCTGCGGGAATACCGGAAGGGTTTGCAGCCAGCAACGGCAGAATTGAAGCCACCGAAGTGGATATTGCCACCAAGATTGCCGGGCGAATTGACACGATCCTCGTGTCGGAAGGGCAGTTCGTCCGTCAGGGTGAGGTGCTGGCGAAAATGGATACCCGTGTGCTGCAGGAGCAGCGGCTGGAAGCGGTAGCCCAAATCAAAGAGGCCGAAAGTGCGGTGGCGGCGGCGCGGGCGCTGTTAGAGCAGCGGCAAAGTGAAATGCGCGCCGCGCAGTCGGTGGTAAAACAGCGTGAGGCGGAACTGCAGTCGGTCTCTAAACGCCACGTCCGCTCCCGTTCGCTATCTCAGCGTGGGGCTGTGTCTGAGCAACAGCTGGATGACGACAGGGCTGCGGCAGAAAGCGCACGCGCTGCACTGGAATCCGCAAAGGCGCAGGTCTCTGCGGCAAAAGCCGCCATTGAAGCCGCTCGTACCAGTATCATTCAGGCGCAAACCCGCGTAGAAGCCGCGCAGGCTACCGAACGTCGTATTGCGGCTGATATTGATGACAGCGAGTTGAAAGCCCCGCGCGATGGCCGCGTGCAGTACCGCGTTGCCGAACCGGGCGAGGTGCTTTCCGCAGGCGGTCGCGTGCTGAATATGGTCGATCTCAGCGATGTCTACATGACGTTCTTCTTGCCAACCGAACAGGCTGGTTTACTGAAGATTGGCGGAGAAGCGCGGCTGGTGCTGGATGCTGCGCCGGATCTGCGTATTCCGGCGACCATCAGCTTTGTGGCTAGCGTCGCGCAGTTCACGCCGAAAACGGTCGAAACCAGCGATGAACGGCTGAAACTGATGTTTCGCGTCAAAGCGCGTATCCCGCCAGAGCTGTTGCAGCAGCATCTGGAGTACGTGAAAACCGGTCTGCCGGGCATGGCGTGGGTGCGTGTTGATGAAAGTCGAGCCTGGCCTGACGACCTGGTAGTGAGGTTGCCGCAATGACGCATCTGGCGCTGGTTCCCGTTCCTCCCGTGGCGCACCTTGACGGCGTGAGTCAGCATTACGGGAAAACGGTAGCGCTGAACAATATCACGCTGGATATCCCTGCCCGCTGTATGGTGGGACTGATTGGCCCGGATGGCGTCGGAAAATCGAGCCTGCTGTCGCTCATCTCCGGCGCGCGGGTCATTGAACACGGCAACGTGATGGTGCTGGGCGGCGATATGCGCGACCCAAAACATCGCCGGGATGTCTGCCCACGCATTGCCTGGATGCCGCAAGGGCTGGGGAAAAACCTGTATCACACGCTGTCGGTATATGAGAACGTCGATTTCTTTGCCCGCCTGTTTGGGCATGACAAAGCGGAGCGTGAGGCGCGGATTACCGAGCTGCTGAATAGCACCGGACTGGCACCGTTTCGCGACCGTCCTGCCGGGAAACTCTCGGGCGGGATGAAGCAAAAACTGGGGCTGTGCTGCGCGTTAATCCACGACCCGGAGCTGTTAATTCTCGATGAACCCACCACCGGGGTCGACCCGCTGTCCCGCGCCCAGTTCTGGGATCTGATTAACAGCATTCGCCAGCGGCAGACCAACATGAGCGTGCTGGTGGCGACCGCTTACATGGAAGAAGCTGAGCGCTTTGACTGGCTGGTGGCGATGAACGCCGGGGAGGTGTTAGCCACCGGGAGCGCGCAGCAGCTACGCGAAAAAACCAACAGCAACACGCTGGAGCAGGCGTTTATCGCGCTGTTACCTGAAGCTCAGCGCCAGGCGCATAAACCGGTCGTGATCCCGCCGTATCACGCTGAGCAGGAAGAGATTGCCATCGAGGCGAAAGACCTGACCATGCGCTTCGGTAAATTTGTGGCGGTGGACCACGTTAACTTCCGCATTCCGCGCGGGGAAATCTTTGGTTTTCTCGGCTCCAACGGTTGCGGTAAATCCACTACCATGAAAATGCTCACCGGGCTGCTGCCCGCAAGTGAGGGCGAGGCGTGGCTGTTTGGGCAAGCGGTTGACCCGAAAAATATCGATACCCGCCGCCGGGTAGGCTATATGTCGCAGGCATTTTCGCTCTACAGCGAGCTGACCGTCCGGCAAAACCTCGAATTACATGCGCGGTTGTTCCATATCCCCGAAGCAGAAATCCCTGGGCGGGTGCAGGAGATGAGCGAGCGCTTTTCACTGACCGATGTCGAAGATGCGTTGCCCGGTGCGCTGCCGTTGGGGATCCGTCAACGCCTGTCGCTGGCGGTGGCGGTGATCCATCGTCCGGAGATGCTCATTCTTGATGAACCGACCTCCGGGGTCGATCCGGTGGCGAGGGATATGTTCTGGCAACTGATGGTTGATCTGTCGCGTCAGGACAAAGTGACCATTTTTATCTCCACCCACTTTATGAACGAAGCGGAGCGCTGCGACCGCATGTCGCTGATGCACGCCGGAAAAGTACTGGCCAGCGGCACGCCGCAGGAGCTGGTGAAACAGCGTGGAGCTGCCAGTCTGGAAGAAGCGTTTATCTCCTGGTTACAGGAAGCAGCAGGCCCTGCGCCGGAAGCGCAGTTAGCGCCAGCCAATATCCCGACAGTGCATGAAAACAGTAAACCGCCGAGGCAAGGTTTTAGCCTGCGGCGCTTGTTCAGCTACAGCCGCCGCGAGGCGCTGGAGCTACGACGCGATCCGGTACGCTCCACGCTGGCGCTGATGGGCACGGTGATCCTGATGCTGATCATGGGCTACGGCATCAGCATGGATGTGGAGAACCTGCGTTTTTCGGTGCTCGATCGTGACCAGACCGTCAGTAGCCAGGCGTGGACGCTAAATCTGGCGGGATCGCGCTATTTTATCGAGCAACCGCCGCTCACCAGTTATGACGAGCTGGACAAACGGATGCGTTCGGGAGAAGTCGCGGTAGCAATTGAAATTCCGCCAAATTTTGGTCGCGATATCGTGCGTGGAACGCCGGTGAAGATCGGCGTCTGGGTCGATGGCGCAATGCCAAGCCGCGCTGAAACGGTCAGGGGTTACGTGCAGTCGATGCACCAGACCTGGCTGCAGGATGTGATGGCGCGTCAACCCAATGCCAGTGGGCAAAACGGGCTGATGACCATTGAAACTCGCTATCGTTACAACCCGGATGTGAAGAGTCTGCCGGCGATTGTTCCGGCGGTGATCCCACTGCTGTTGATGATGATCCCTTCCATGCTCAGCGCCCTCAGCGTAGTGCGTGAGAAAGAGCTGGGGTCGATTATCAACCTGTATGTTACGCCCACGACCCGCAGCGAGTTTTTACTCGGCAAACAGTTGCCGTACATCGTGCTGGGCATGCTGAACTTCCTGCTGTTGTGCGCGCTGTCGGTGTTTGTGTTCGGCGTCCCGCATAAGGGGAGCTTTGTGACCCTGACGCTGGCCGCGCTGCTGTACGTCACCATTGCCACCGGGTTGGGGCTGTTAATTTCCACGTTTATGAAAAGCCAGATCGCGGCCATTTTTGGTACGGCGATTATTACGCTGATCCCGGCGACGCAGTTTTCCGGGATGATCGATCCGGTGGCTTCGCTGGAAGGGCCAGGACGGTGGATTGGTGAAATTTACCCGACCAGCCATTTTCTGACCATCGCGCGTGGAACATTCTCTAAAGCGTTGGATCTGACCGATCTTTGGCAGCTGTTTATTCCGCTGGCGGTAGCCATTCCGGTGGTGATTGGTCTGAGCGTATTGCTGCTGAAAAAACAGGAGGGGTGATGCGCCGATTACGCAATATTTATAACCTCGGCATCAAAGAGTTGCGCAGCCTGCTGGGTGACAAAGCGATGCTGACGCTGATCGTCTTCGCCTTCACGGTTTCGGTTTATTCTTCCGCGACCGTCCTGCCGGGTTCGCTGCACCTGGCGCCGATTGCCATTGCCGATATGGACCAGTCGCAGTTGTCGAATCGGATTGTGAACAGCTTTTATCGCCCGTGGTTTTTACCGCCGGAGATGATCACTGCCGATGAGATGGATGCCGGGCTGGATGCCGGGCGCTATACCTTCGCCGTAAACATTCCGCCTGATTTTCAGCGTGATGTGCTGGCCGGACGACAACCAGATATACAGGTTAACGTCGATGCCACGCGGATGAGCCAGGCGTTTACCGGCAACAGCTATATCCAGAATATCATTAGCGGCGAGGTGAACAGCTTTGTGGCGCGTTACCGCGATAACAATGAGCCGCCGGTGGCGCTGGAAATGCGCATGCGCTTTAACCCTAATCTGGAACCCGCCCGTTTTGGCGCGGTGATGGCGATCATCAATAACATCACCATGCTGGCGATTGTGCTTACCGGGTCGGCGCTGATCCGCGAGCGCGAGCACGGGACCATTGAGCATCTGCTGGTGATGCCGGTGACGCCGTTTGAGATCATGATGGCAAAAATCTGGTCGATGGGGCTGGTGGTGCTGGTAGTTTCCGGTCTGTCGCTGATGCTGATGGTAAAAGGCGTGCTCGGCGTACCGATTGAAGGTTCGATACCGCTGTTTATGCTGGGCGTGGCGCTGAGCCTGTTTGCCACCACCTCGATCGGCATTTTTATGGGCACGCTGGCGCGCTCCATGCCGCAGTTGGGACTGCTGATGATTCTGGTGCTGCTGCCGTTACAGATGCTTTCTGGTGGTTCTACACCACGTGAAAGCATGCCGCAGGCGGTGCAGGACATTATGCTGACCATGCCAACTACCCATTTTGTCAGCCTCGCGCAGGCGATACTTTACCGCGGCGCAGGGTTTGAAATTGTCTGGCCGCAGTTTCTGACGCTGCTGGCGATTGGCAGCGCGTTCTTCTTGATAGCGCTACTACGCTTTCGAAAGACGATTGGTACGATGGCGTAATCATCATTGCCAGGGGCGCTTCGCTTGCCCGGCCTACAGACGGTAACGGACGTAGGCCGGATAAGGCGCAGCCGCCATCCGGCAACGAAACAGGCAATTACTCTTCTTTCGGCAGGCACTGCAAATGACCGTGGCGCACGCCGCGCTGGGAAATCACGTCATCGGCAAAATGCTGCACATCGCCCATGTCGCCTTTAAGCACGGCGATTTCCAGGCAGTCGTCATGGTTGATGTGTACGTGCAGCGTGGCGACCGATAAATCGTGGTGGTGGTGTTGGGTAGAAACAATGCGGCTCGCCAGGTCACGCTTCTCATGCTCATAAACATACGAGAGCACCGCGAAGCCCTGAGTGCCGTGCTCCTGAGTGGTTTCCTGCGCCAGTGCGCCGCGCAGAATATCGCGGATCGCTTCGGAACGGTTGTTGTAGCCACGGCGCTGACTCAGGCCGTCGAGCGTTTCCAGTAAATCGTCATCGAGGGTAATGGTGACTCGTTGCATCCGATTGTAACCTTACGATATGGCGCGGTAGCGCACGGGAATGAGGGCGTTACAGGCGCTGCACGGCGTCTGCGGTCAGGGTAAACGGCGTGGGGGTACACACCGCCAGGCTCAGGGTATCGAGCTGGCACTGGCTGACGGAGAGTGAGGAAGTTAGCGCGGTGCTGTCGACGCTGACGATTTGCCAGGCACTGCCGCCGCGCTGTTTCACGATAGCTTCTTTACGCGTCCAGATGCGCCAGAACGCCGCCAGCCGTTGCTCCGGGCGTTCGGCCTCGACTTCGGCATGTTCCCCGAGACTGAACACTGTGTTTGCCAGTGTCTGCCAGTTATCGCGCGGGCGCACGACTTCAATATCGCAGCCGACTTCCCCTTCGTCGCTGAGCAGCAAGGCGATATCATCACCGCTGTGGCTGAGATTGAACCACAGCGGCGTGTCAGCAGAAAAGGCCGGTTTTCCTTGCTCGCCATATACGATGTCTGGTAATGGCGAAAGGGTATGGGAAAGCAGCACGCGACCTGCCAACCAGCGCGCACGGCGGACACCTTGCGGCGCTTGCTCACTCAGTGCGGCAGGCAGTGCGCCAGCGCTTAAAACAGAAACTTTCCCAAGAACGATCCGGTACATATCACGGCCAACGTTTAATGATGATAGAAGTATTTATGCCGCCAAACGCAAAGTTGTTGCTCTGCAAAAACTCGCAATCAATCTTGCGGGCTTCACCCATAATGTAATCCAGTTCGCCACAATTGGCATCTGGCTGACTCAAATTTAGCGTAGGCGCAAACCAGCCTTCACGCATCATTTGCAGACTCATCCAGGCCTCGAGTGCGCCACAAGCGCCAAGGGTATGTCCAAAATAGCTTTTAAGCGAGGATAGCGGAACATTATCACCATAAATTGCAGAGGTTGCCTGACTTTCTGCAACATCACCGCGATCGGTTGCGGTACCGTGCGCTGAAATATAGCCGATATCCCGGGCGCTAATACCTGCCATATTCAGAGATTTTTCCATGCAAATCTGCATTGTTTCGCGCTGTGGCTGGGTGATATGAGCAGCATCGCAGTTAGTGGCAAAGCCAACGATTTCACCATAAATCGTTGCTCCGCGCGCTTTAGCGTGTTCCAGCTCTTCCAGCACTAGCGTACCTGCGCCTTCTCCGATGACCAGACCATCGCGTTTTTCATCGAACGGGGAGGGGGTGGTTTTCGGTTCGTCGTTGCGTTGGCTGGTCGCGAATAGCGTATCAAACACGGCGGCTTCGGAAGGACACAGTTCTTCTGCACCGCCGGCGACCATCACCGTTTGATAACCGTGTCGAATGGCTTCCCATGCGTAACCAATTGCCTGGCTACCAGATGTGCAGGCGCTGGATGTCGGGATAACTCGCCCACGCAGACCGAAAAACAATCCGGTGTTAACGGCAGTGGTATGCGGCATCATTTGCACGTAGGTCGTGCCGGTGATGTTATTAGTGTGTTTCTCGGTCAGCATGGTCGCGAACTCGCTCACTGGACCGGTACTACCGGTTGATGAACCATAAGCGATTCCGGTTTCACCGTTAGTCAGTACCCGATCGCCAATCAGTCCGGCCTGCTCAAGCGCCAGCTCTGTTGCGCGGGTGGACATCAGCGATACGCGGCCCATGGCGCGAATTCGCTTGCGGGTATAGTGTTCTGGTAGAGTGAAGTCGTCGATCGGCGCACCCAGCAGTGTGTGCAGTCCGTCATAAACCTGCCACTCCGGCATTTTGCGTACCGCATTTTCATATGCCAATAACCTGGCGGAGACAGCCTGCCAGTTTTCCCCAAAGGCGGTGACGCCGCCCATGCCTGTAATCACGACACGACGTGTCATAACATCCCTCCATTGATGGAAATCACCTGGCGAGTTACATAGCCCGCCACATCCGACATTAAATAACTGGCAAGCCCGGCCACTTCTTCAGCCTGACCTATTCGTTTCATGGGAATCATCGACATCGCCTCTTTCAATGCGGCTTCTTCCATCTCGATCATCCCGGTATCAATGAGTCCCGGTGCAATGCAGTTTACGGTAATTTTGCGTTTTGCCAGTTCGATAGCCAGCGCTTTGGTGGCACCAATGATTCCGGCTTTTGCCGCACTGTAATTGACCTGACCGCGGTTGCCCATCACGCCCGAAACCGAAGACAGTGTGATGATACGCCCCCCCTGGCGTGCGCTGATCATCGGCATAATGCACGGATGAATGACGTTGTAAAAGCTGTCGAGGTTGGTATGGATCACCGCATCCCAGTCGCTATCACTGAGCGCAGGGAAAGCGGCATCACGAGTGATCCCAGCGTTGCTGACAATGCCGTACCATGTGCCGTTTGCTTCAATATCTTGCGACAGTACTTCACGGCACTGCTCGCGATTGGCAACATCAAATGTCAACAGGCGCCCTGCGCCGCCAGCGGCGAGGATAGCATCCAGCGTTTCTTGTGCTCCTTGCACATCGCGATGATAGTGTACGCCGACCACAAAACCGTCCGCGGCCAGTTGTCTGGCGATGGCGCGACCGATACCTTTGCTGGCACCCGTAACTAAAACTGAACGGCTCATGTGGACGCTCCTTGTTGAAATAGCGTGTTAATTTCTTCTGATGTCGGCTGGAAGGTGTTGACGCGACCGGTTGCCAGCGTCTCGTTGTCTGCCTGGATGGCACATTCAAAGCTACCGAATCGTGCATCCTGCATCAGCAATTTGACATGGATGCTCAGCGTCTTCCCGGCAGGCAGAACACCTGTGGCACAGACTAACTCACGTGCGCCCAGTACCATGCCTAACGTAATACTCGCCTGACCTTGTTGCTGGCGGTGCCAGCCAGACCAGACGCCAATGGTCTGCGCCATCAGTTCCAGTGCGAACCAGCCAGGTAGATTGCCGTCGGGGTCGAGGAAGGGGGCCAGTACGCTGTTTGCTGATACCGTCACGTGGCAGGTGGCGGTTTCGTCCGCCACACTGACGACCTCTTCAAGGAGCAGCATCGGCGCATCATGCGGTAAATAATCGCCCGGTGATAAATAGTGGCTCATGAGATTCTCCCGATCAGGATGCTGGCATTATTACCGCCGAAGGCGAACGAATTAGACAAGATAACCGGGCGAGTTAGCGACTGCGGCTGTTCAATGATGCCGCAGGCTGGCAATGTTTCATCGCGCGGTGACTGGCTAAAGTCCTGCGGAGGCAGCGGCAGTTCGCGTTGCAGAATCAGCATACTGATCGCTGCTTCGGTGATCCCCGCGGCGCCTAGTGTGTGCCCGGTCAGGTGTTTGGTTGAACTGCACGGGACCGTTTCGCCAAATAGCGCGTTCACGACGTTGGACTCAATCTGATCGTTTAGCGGTGTGGCGGTACCGTGCAGATTGATATAGCCCACGTGTTCCGGCGTCATTCCTGCGTCGTTAAGCGCCTGGCCGATGGCGCGAATGGCACCTTCCCCCTGTGGATGGGGAGCCGAAATATGGTACGCGTCGCTGGATTCGCCAACGCCAAGAAGCGCGATAGGCTGTGGCTCGCGGGTTAATACCATCAAGGCGGCGCCTTCGCCAATGGTGATCCCACAACGGTCGCGGCCAAACGGCTGACACAGCGTTGGGGAGAGTGATTCCAGACTGTGAAATCCGTTGATTGGCATTCGGCTTAGCGTATCCGCACCGCCGACAATGGCGATATCGACCAGACCAGATTCGATCAAACGACGTCCGCTCATGATAGCCCTTGCACTGGACGAGCAGGCGGTTGAGAGCGTAAAGGCCGGGCCATCCAGCGCCAGCCAGTGGCTAAGAAAACGTGACGGATCGCCCAGTTCCTGTTGTGGATAGCGCCAGTCAGTGCTCTCTTTGCCGTTGAGCATCAAATCAACGTGAACGTCACCCTCATCCAGACCGGAGGTGCTGGTGCCGAGAACAACAGCAATACGATCGCGACCAAATCGGGCGATAGCGTCGTCCACCTGCGGCTGGATTTGCATCAGTGCTGCCAGCAGTAGCTGGTTGTTGCGCGAACAATGAGCGCTAAATTGCTGAGGAATAGCGGGCAGCTCGCCGTCAACGCCGGCTAACACGGCGGATGGGTGTCCTTGCAGCCAGCCCGTGCGCGGGCGCATTCCCGGCGCTATGCCACGAGTGAGGTTGGCTGCGATTTCATCAGTGTTATTGCCCAACGCGTTAATCATGCCAACGGCAGAAATGTAGATCATCTCAGTCACCCAGATATTGAATGGTGATGTGGTATTTAAAAACGTGCTGCTCAATGCTGATCGGTTCGCGTTTTCCTTTTCGATTCAGATAAGTGATTTCCGTGACCACTTTGCCGCGGGCATTGCGCAGCTCACGCTTATCACCCGTATCGACGAGCGTCCAGCCTGTGGGTAATTGCGGTTGCCAGGTGCTAATCGGCCAATGGCTGAGCATCACGTCGGCCAGCACCTGGCTGGCTGGCGGCAATTGTGGAACGATGATCGATTGCTCGGTGTGCAGTCCTTTTTCATCGTAAGTCACGAGGAACAGGCGAATGCCGACTGATGACAGCCCGGCAAGTGTGATTTTCTTGTCATCAGCATTGAGCATGACCAACAGTGACTGAGTTTTGCCGTTAAAACTTCCGGTTAGTAGCTGTTGTGAATTCACCGCGGGAGAAATCCCCGGGGCAGGTAGCGTTACACGAGTACCCGGCTCTAACCAGGCTTGCGGTCGGCCTTTCTGTTCCGGCTGCGAGTGGCTGCAACCGGCCAGCAGCAACGTGGCGACCAGCGCAGCGGTGCGCCAGAATGTCTGTTTAATCATCTTCTTTTTTTCTCTTTTTTCCCTGGCATCGCCAGCGGTGACAGCAGGAAGGCGGTGAAAATACCGCTCACTAGCACAATGCCAAAACTGCTGATTGCCTGAGTGGCGCTAAAGACCAGCATGCCGAGCGTCAGGAGCGTGGTCATCATCGCCAGCGTGATGGCCAGCAGCGACGTCAGTGGCGTACCGCGTGGATTACTGAAAAACAGCGTGTAGTTAATGCCAATTCCCAGTACCAGCACCAGTGCCAACAGCGAGAACAGGTTGAGCGCATGACCGCTCAGGGCCAGTACTGCCAGACCACAACCTAAAGACAGCACTGAGGGGACCAGGCTAATTAAGCCCTTACGCCAGCCAAGCCGAATGACGGCACCACAGGCAATCACTGCCAGCGCAATGCACAGCAGGCCGGTCAGAATATGGCGATAAAGGGCAAACAGGTTGTCAAAGCTGCTCTTACGATCCACCCACGCCACGCCGGAATATTTTGCGCTGAGCGTATTTAAAGCATCACTTTGTTTCACCCCTTCAACGGGAACCAGTACGCTGCTTTCGCCATCAGCCAGAGACAGCCATAGCAAGCGCCAGCCTTCACTGGCCGGGCTGGCAAGCCAGGCATCGACGGTTACGGGCATGGCGCTAAGATCGGGGTTCACCGTTTCCAGACCTGCGTTGTTTAAGGCTTTCGTGATGGCGGGCGCAGCATCTTTTAGCAGAGACAGATCCTGCTGTTGCCGGGCGAGTGAATTGAGCGGAATGGTACGATATCCGCTGAGTAACCCGTCTTTTTTTGCCTGTTCCAGCGCGGGGGTAAAGGTTTCCAGCCGTTCCAGCGTTTGCTGAGCGGATTTGCCGTACACCACAAA
Source organism: Citrobacter sp. Cpo090 (assembly GCF_030332665.1). Classification (NCBI taxonomy): domain Bacteria; kingdom Pseudomonadati; phylum Pseudomonadota; class Gammaproteobacteria; order Enterobacterales; family Enterobacteriaceae; genus Citrobacter; species Citrobacter sp. Cpo090. The sequence goes on from NZ_JAOWHK010000030.1 coordinate 329,918, forward strand.
CCACTTCTGGTCGACGCTTTGCCCGGTCAGGGCGGTAATCGCTTTTTCCTGAGCGAGAATGTCCTGCGGCAGCGCCTGTAACTGGGAGATATCATCATCTACGCGCAGCGTCGCTATTCCTGCCAGCGAGAACAACGCCAGTGCCACCGGCAGGCCAACGGAGAGTTTTTTATTGCGTCGCCATGCAGCAAGCCAGCGTAGCATGAGTACCATTGCCGGCACCGGGCGTACCGGCAACCGACGACACAACCACGGGTGCCAGAAAATGACCGTCAGGCAGGAGGCGCTCAGACCTACCGCCGCGAATACCGCCATCTGGCGAATACCGGGGAAGGGGGCCAGCATCATAATCAGATAAGCCGCTACGGTGGTGAGTAGCGCCAGGAGCAGGGCATTGCGCACTTTTGCAAGGCTTTGCCATGGCGATGTTTCCGCACCGTGTACCATCCGTTCGGTCAAATAGTAGAGCGTATAGTCGGCGGAAATACCGATGATGCTCATGCTCATCACCAGCGTCATCAGATGGAGCTCGCCAAAAATCAGCAGCGTGACGACGGTCCCCGCCAGCGCACCAATGCCAATTGAAATCAGACACAGCAGCAGCGGACGCAGCGAACGAAATACAGCCACGATGAGCAGGATCACCCCGAGCACAGTAGCTATGCCGAGAGTAGAGATATCTTGTTTCGCCTGCTGGCTGGCGTAATCGCTATAGAACAGCGTCCCGCGGGACAGCAGTTGAGCCTGTGGATAGTGGGCTTTGAGCTCACCTTCCAGCGTATTCAGCGTGGTGACCAATTGGTGCGTCTGTTGCATATCAAACGATGAGCCGGTCAACTCGCCATGTAACAGATACCAATAGTTGCCTTGCTCGTCCTGGGTGACCAGCCAGCCGTCCATCAGGCGCAGACGCTGCCCGGTTTTGGCCATGGCCAACTGCGAGCCACGCATCAGCATGAAGGGATCGTTTTGTAGCTCTTTGCCACTGACGCCGGAGAATGCGGAGTAAAGTTGGGACAGGATCCACTGGCCCTGCGCTTCGCCGCCGTTTTGCAGTCGGGCGCGGGTATCGTTATCTATCAGGCCGTTACGATGTTGCCAGAAGAATGCCCCCCAGGCCTGCTGGCTGTCGGCATCCATTGGACCTTTTACCTGGGCTAGCGCGTGCGATTTTTGCAGTAAAGCCAGCCAGTCCCGGGCTATCGCTGGGTCCGGTTGCTTACCGGGACTCACCAGCCAGACCACCTGACGGTCAAGGCGCTGCATAAATCCCTCGTTCAGATCCGGAGGTATAGCGCCCAGCGCCTGCTTTGGCAACATGGCCAGTACGCTGCTGTTAAGGCGGGCCTGAGGTAGCAGCGTCAGAAAGATGCCCAGCAGAAGCAGGCAGATGACTCCCCAAAACAGCGCGGGACGTTTACTGGGCGGCAAAGCGTTGGCGTTCGTCATCGGTCAGTTGCGCTGGCGTTAGTTGGTGTTGGGAAAGCGCGATATCGGTGCGATCGCCCTGCTTATCATTGAGCTGAATGCTTTCCAGGTAGGTCTTTCCTGCTAAATCAATCGTCGCAAAAATCTTATCCAGCGGTGTGGTGATTGGCGTCAGGCGTAGCGTCCAGCGACCTTCTCCTAAGTCAGCGAACTCCACGCGGAAGTTTTGTTCCAGCACTTTACGATCCGCCTGGAATAACGCCCGTAGCAGATGATTAAACTGGAACATTTGCGGGTTATTCTCAGCGGTAACGGTCTGCGGTGGTTGACCGTTAATTGCCTGAACCATCCGTTTGTCATCCAGCAGCAGCTGCATCGGGAACGGGGACGTTTGATCCCACAGCAACCCCTGGTCGCGGGCGATCAACATCTTGCCCTGAGATCGCAGCGGCTGCGGCAGATCCTTTATCGTCCGGGTTTGATCGAAGTGGGCGCGAACCACCGGTTGTTCGGTAAAACGCTGTTGTAGGGAGTCGAGCGTCAGGGCACTGACGAAAGGGCTGACGAGCAGCACGAGCAATGGCCATAATTTCATGGTGTCACTCCCATCCGTTCAAACAGAATATCCGGGCTGACAAAGCACAGTTCACGGCTTTTTTCGTCAACGGCGACCTGGATGGTGTAGCCTGTTGTGGCGCGTTTACCTGTTTCGGCATCAAAAATCTCGTAGCCGATACGCAGGCGATTTTCGTACTCTTTAATTTGGGCGCGTACACGGATACGCTGCTCGAAAGTCAGCGCATTGCGATACTTCACCCGCGTGTCGACCACGGGCCACAGATAGCCAGATTCTTTCATCTGCCGATAGCCATAATCGAATTGGTTCAGCAGTGCCTCACGGGCAATCTCGAAGTAACGGAAGTAGTTACCATGCCACGCTACGCCCATCATATCGACGTCGTGAAACGGAATAGTTAGCTCGACTTCAGCCGTAAAACGGGGATCGTTAAGCACCCTTTACTCCTTGTCATTGGTGTCCGGCAGTTGCCAGAAATCGAAAAAGTTAAACCAGTCGAGGGGCGACTGAAGCGCATAGTGCTCAAGGCGTTCGGCGTAGCGATCGACAGTATTCTGTAATGCCTGTTGTCGTGTGGCGCGCGGTAAGAGCAGCGGGTCGGCAAATGGTTCACAGTAGATGTGGAGTTTCTCCTGCTGGCGCAGGGCAAAAATCAGATCTACAGGGCAGCGTAAAATAGACGCAAGAATAAACGGGCCCTGAGGGAATGGCGCGTTTTGCCCCATAAAGCGGCTCCAGCATACACGCCACTCGCCGCCGCGTTGGGGATTGACTGCGATGCGATCGCCTACGATGGCTACCCATTCACCGCGCTCCAGTTTCTCTTTGAGCAGAATGGCAGTATCTGGACCAATACTGTTCACCGGGAGCAGATTTAATCCAGCCTGCGGGGCCATCTCTTGCATGATCTGTTTAAAGCGTTGGGCGTTATCGCTAAATACCAGCGCATTGATTGTTTTACTGCCCTGTATCTGGGCCAGTGCCCGACAGGCTTCGACATCGCCAAGATGTGAAGCCAGTAGCAGTTTTCCCCGAGGCTCGCTGATATTCAGCGCCGTTTCTGCACCCGGTGCAAAAATCACATCGCGACCGAAGTGCAGCTCACCACGCCAGCTGGCAATCTTATCCAGCATCGCGCCGCCAAAACGCAGGAAATGCTGATAACTGGTCAGGTTTGGCGGTACTGGCATCCGGCGCGTGATCAGTTGCGCCCTTACGCGGCTAATCCAGCGTTGAGAGGCTTTTCGGGCAGTTGAAGCGCTGAGCCAGTAAACGCCGACGACCGGATACAGCAGCAGGGAGAAGGCTTTGCGACCCAGTACACGCCAGACCAGCAGCATCAGGCGCATTCCCCACAACCCTTTGACTTCCTGCTGCTGCGCCCAGTGTGTCGATGAACGACGACAAAGCAGGGAGGGGATGCGTGGCAACATGCCAAAGAACAGGCGAGTGTGCATCAATGAAATGTGCAGATTGTCTTTAAGCGCGTCGAAATGGGATAGCCCGTCCTGCGGATAGGTGACTCGCGTGGGGATAAAATAGCTGGTATTGCCTTGCCAGTAGAGGCGCACCATCACTTCAGTATCAAAATCCATCCGTTTGCCGAGCGTTACGCGCTGTGCCAGTTGCAGCGTAGGGGCCACCGGATATACCCGGAAGCCACACATACTGTCTTTGAGCTGCAACGAGAGGGTTTCTATCCACACCCAGATATGGGTTACCCAACGACCGTACAGGCGCGAGCGAGGAACCGAATCATCGTAAATCGGTTGTCCGGAAATCAGTGCTGTCGGATGTTCTTTTGCCAATGCAAGCAGCCTGGGAATATCTTCAATGGCATGTTGCCCGTCGGCATCGACCTGCACGGCATGACTGAACCCGGCATCTGCCGCCGTCTGCATTCCGCGAATAACCGCTGCGCCTTTGCCTGCGTTGATGGGCAGGCGAATTAACGTCAGATTGCTGTATTCTGCCGCCAGGCGTGCCAGTTCATCTCGTGTAGTCTCGTCGCTGCCATCGTCCACCACAATGCAGGGGAGATTGAACGGCCGAAGACGATCCAACACGTCCGACATCATCGCGCCGTGGTTGTAGCAGGGGATCAACACGCACGGGGAAAAGGTCAGCGGCATAACCGAATCTTCCCGCTGCTGGCGGTATGGCGCACGTCACCGTCGTGGCGCTGGTAGCTAAAAGAGAGCATCTGACGCGCTTCCTGCCAGCTCAGACTCAGGGTGACGGTGGCATCTGGCAATAGCGGTGACTGGAACTTCACGTTTTGAATACTGTGAAAACGCCAGCCTGGGACCAGCAGCGTGGTGGCGTAATCCATCGCCCAGTTCAGCTGTGCAACGCCCGGCAGCAGTGGCTGCACGCTAAAATGCCCGCTGAACCAAAACAGAGACGGGTCGAGTTGTAAAACAATCTCAGCCTGATGAGGCAGTGCCTGATGGCGCTCGATTTCATGGGGTTTCATGAAATAACTCCTGTAATTGCGCATAGACACGCTTATTCATACTGTTGACCGGAATCTCATCAATCACCCGCCAGTAGCGGGGAACCGCGACAGGCTCCAGCCAGGGCAGCAGCGAACGTCGCCAGGTCAGCTCTTGCGGTTTACCTCCGCACTCAAGCCAGCGTTGCCGGGCTTCGTCATCCAGTACCAGCAGGACGCCAACGCCCTGACGTCCCCCACGTGAGACCGGCAATGCCGCGACTTCACAGATACCATCCAGTGCCAGTAAACGTTGCTCCACTTCGCTGAGTGAAATGCGTTTTTCTTCAATTTTGACCACCCGCCCGCGTCTGCCCATCAGGCGGAACTGTCCGTTTTCGATAAACTGCAGAACATCATCGAGTAACAGGCCATCATCAGCATTAATTAGTGGTGAAAACACACGAAATGCGTCGTCTTCTGACTGGAATCTGACGCCGGGAAAGGGCAGCCATGCCACATCATCCTGGTGGCGATAGCGCCACGCAAGGATCCCGGTTTCAGTACTGCCGTAGATCTCATCGGGCCAGACATTTAGCCAGTCAGCAGCCTGCGTGACGTCCTGCCAGGGCAGCATGCCGCCAGCAGACAGAATCAGTTCGACCGGCGGCGGTGTCAGGTTGTGGTCGAGGCGTTTCAGAAACGCCGGGCTGCTGATAAACGCATACCGATGCTCAGAACTCAGTGCCGCCAATTGTTCGGCATACCAAAGCATCGCCGCGTGCAGCGGCAGGCCTAAGGCCATCGGCAAAAAGATACGAAACGTCAGGCCATACAGATGTTGCGGTACCACTGACGCGACCAACCGGCAACCTGCCAGACGATCGGCAAAGCGCGTTGCGAGCAATGCCGCTTCGCTATCCAGACGAGCGATCGGTTTGATCACGCGTTTCGGCTGGCCGGTTGAACCGGAAGTGAATAGCTCCACAAAGGCGTCACTGCGTATTGCCGGGAACGTGATGTCGTGGGCCACGGATGTCATGGCGGAGCTGACCACCCGCAGCGTTCCCTGCCAGTCCATCGCTTTATCGCTCAGTACGCCGTCAAACAGCAAGTGCTGCTCGTTTAACAACGAAACGCGACAATGTCCAGGGATCACCGGTGTTTTGCCGGCATGGAGCGTTGCCAGCAGCGCGACGATGAATAAGTAGCTGTTCTCGAAGCACAATGCCCAGCGCTCACCTTCCTGCTGCCGTAGATATGTTATCAACTGGGCCACATCGTGGCGCAGATGACCCAGCGTCCAGGTATGATCTTCCTGCCACGCAACAGGAACGTCGTTCGGGCGTGGGTCACAGAGCCATTGAGCAAGTGTGAGGGGCTGATTCATTGGGTATCTCGTTTTATCACCAGTTGGCGAACTAACCACTCGCCGACCATCAATGTTCCCATTAGCAGATAGGAAACCATACCGTTCCAGGTCGTCCACAGGGTCATATCGCCATTCAGTGCAGTAAAGAGCGCAACGCTGCCATTGATGATGAAAAAGGCGCACCAGATTTGTGTCACACGGCGGGTGTAGCGCACGCCCGCATCGGGCAGATTTGGGTCGCGCAGTCGTGCCAGGCGTTCAACAATGGGCATTGCAGACCATAACGATCCACCAAAAACCGACAGCATAACGGCGTTTACCACTACCGGATAAAACAGCAGCAGCTGGTGCGTTTTGAGCAGATAACTGGCAATGCACAAGGTGATACCCGCGACCGCCACTACCTGTGTCACGACGCGCAGCGGCCCCGCCTGTCGCCGGGTCTGGCGAAAGCGTAAAAAAAGGAGTAGCGCCATCAACGGTAGCAACCAGTGCAGACTGTTATGCGCCAGGCCAAACCAGATCAAAAACGGCCAGGCCAGCAACAGTAGACCTGTCAGCAGTTGTACGACTGGCAACGAGCGTGTGCCCGACACGGAGAATTACGCTTCTTTTAGAAGGCGTTCTACCGCATCGACGACATCTTGTACGGTGCGTACTGCTTTGAACTCTTCCGGCTTGATTTTCTTACCGGTTTTCTTTTGCAGATGCACGATCATGTCGACGGCGTCGATGCTGTCGAGTTCCAAATCTTCGTACAGGCGCGCCTCAGGCTTAATATCTTGCGGGTCAACTTCAAACAGCTTGACCAGCAGCGAGGAGACTTCTGTGTAAATGGCTTTTTGTTCGGTCATAACGGACTATCCTCAGGCACGTTGCGCGTGAATGAAAGATGCCAGCGTGGCGACGGAGAAGAAGTGCTGACGCATTTCTTCGCTCTCTGCTGAGAGGATCACGCCATACTCGTTTTTCACCGCCAGACCCAGCTCCAGAGCATCGATTGAGTCCAGACCTAAGCCATCGCCAAAGAGTGCCGCTTCGGTTTCAATATCATCAGCTGTCAGTTCGTCGAGATTCAATGTCGTTATAATGAGATTTTTGATTTCAAGATAAAGCGCTTGCATCATTAATTCCTGAAAGAGGTAAAGTACCTGGTTGTAATTGAAGCAAAAGATGCCGGTTCAACTGCCTTGCGGCCAGCGCCGGTTCTTGTGAGTTTGCGTCGTAAAATTGGTCGATCTTAACCCGTTCGTGTACTGAAACGGTAAACATCGGTTTTACCGATGGGACGTTGTACCATTGGCTTTCTTTATCCAGCATTTGTTCGCTGCAGTTAATAGTCACAATGCGTAAATCACTGCTGCAGCGCACGGCGATATTCGCCGCACCACGCTGTAACGTCATTGCTTCTCCGGGGCGTGTACGGGTTCCCTCGGGGAAAATTAAAATGGTATCGCCTTGCTCCAGACGTTGCTGGCAAGCGGGCAATAGCGCATCAGCCTGGCTGTTAATCAGATAATCTGCGGCCCGGACTACGCCGCCGAGAAACGGATTTTTGAGTAGTGCACTTTTCACCAGACAGTCGGTTTCTGGCATGACCGAGGCCAGTAGGACATAGTCGATGAGCGTCGGGTGGTTGGCGACGACAAGACACCCTTGCTCGTTGCGTAAAATGTCTCGTCCTTCAATCTGGTAATCCAGCACGCCTAGCCGCTTCGCCACGGTTAAGAAGAGACGAAAACTGGCAGCGATACTGCGTCTGGCGATACGTCGACGTCGGGCTTTATCCCATACCGCGATCAGCAGGACGTTAAACCAAATCGTAGACAGGAGGAGCCCGCCGAGGCCAAACAGGGCAAAGCAAAAACCGGTCATCACCAGTCGCCATACCCGGTTAAGCCGCAGGAGCATCGTGTTCATCCCTGACTCCACTGCCACTGTACGCGTTCGCCAGGCAGGGTAAACGCCCTGGCATCTTGTAAGTAATGTTGTAAAAACAACAGGCTTTGCGGCAACGTTGTCTCGCCCTGCGCGCTGTGTGGACGGGTTTCACATTGCCAGCTATCACCGGATTCAATGACCAGCGCGACGGCAAACGGCCATGTTGGCATGTCTGGTGGTAACTGTGGGTGATAAAACTCGGGCAGAAAACCGTCGAAATCGACCATCAATACGCGCTGATACCCCGCCTGCAACAGCCCGATGACTTCGCATAACCCCTGCTGGAATGTATCCCTGCCAGCAGAAAGCGAGGAGGAGACAATCGGTTTTTTCGCGGCGATGGTCAGGTTACCCACAGCAGAGTTATGGACAGAGAGGGCAAAATCGGTCGGTGAGAGCGCCTGCTCAGTCGCCAGGGCGTGTAGGATCCTGTAGTTACGCTCCAGTTCACCATGGCGGCTGGTATACAAAACGGCATTGATATCATGACGACGTAACATCGCCAGACCGCAATCGACGGCCAGTTTGCTGCCGGAACTGAGGCGGCGAGCTGTCATCATCGGTAACTCATTGAGCTTAGCCAACGGCGCGGTGGGATCGATGGCGTGCGAAAGCCGTGACCATTCATGCCACTGTTCTGTTTCGCTTAACCCAGGCGCCCTGGCCTGCCAGTCGATAATATTGAAAGCAAATTTCATCAACGCGTATCCGCGGTAAATCGGTTGTTCCGATTGTTTCTTATTTTTTCTTCTGACATATCAATAAAGTATGCCCAACACCTAAGTTATCGTGGCGTTCATCTACCTGAAAACCTGCCTGATTCAGATAGTGATAAAACTTCTCTACGCTGTAGAAACGGCTGTTGCCATTCGCCATACAGGTAAAATAAAGCGAAGACGCATTCAGGCTAAATGAGGCCGCCTCAAATTTTTGGGCATCCCAAAACAGTTCCATAATGCACAGCTTCGCGCCTGGTTTCATCACCCGAGCAACGTTGCTTAGCATAGCGATAATTTGTTCCGGGGAAAAACAGTCCAGGAATTGACTCATCCACCAGATATCAGCGCCGTCAGGTAAAGGCGAGTCGCTAAGCATATCCACAGCATGGAAATTTATGCGATGAGATAATCCTGCATTTTCTATATTTTCGCGGGCAAGTGCAATTTGTTGCGGCAAATCTAAGAGGGTGACTGTAATATTGTCATCATGTTGACAACAACGTAATGCCCATTTTCCGGTATTTCCGCCGACATCGTACAGGGTTGCAGGGGCGCTGGCGAATACATATGGCAATGCGGCATCAAATGCGCCATCTGAATAGTAATGATCAAAAGCAAACCAACTTTCACGCGCAGCCAGCGGTAATTGTGATAGCGCAGGATAGATTGTTGGCCAGTCGCCAAAAATTTTTAATCCCGCGGGTTTTCCATCTTTCAGCGCATTTTCCAGATAAAACAGTCCCTGGTAACAAACATCCTGAGTGAAGTCCATATTCACGCGCGTCATCGTGTCATGTAAAAGAAAATGACCGACTTTAGCGAGGTAATAGTATCCTTCTTTGTGGGTAATGATTCGCCCACTTAACCCCATATCCAACAGGATACTGGCGGCATATTCGTTGATGGTGCTGTTCTTGGTAATTTCGTCGAGCGTAGCGCCGCGTTTACCTTGCTTGTCTAGCCAGGTGAGTACTCCCGCATTTCGCAGACACAACGCGGTTTGAAAAAGCATAGGGGCAAAGGCGATACGTTGTGCTTCAGTAATGGCATCCAGTGCGCTTAGCGAATCCTGTTCGTACATGTGGGGACAACCTGTTAAATGGCAGATAATAAGAGTATCGGGCCTTTTCGACCCGACTTTAGGCATAATTACAGATTGGCACCGGCTGACAGATTAAGCTGGATGTCTTTATCCAGATTGCGTACCCAGCGGTTATAGTTTTTGTGAATTTTTCCACCAGAGGCCTGCAGGTTGAGGCTGCTGTCGTATTTGATGTCATAGCTGGTGGCGGTATAAGTGATACGGACTTCAGCCACATGATCGCGGGTTTGTTGGCGAGCTTTAATAACACCTGGTCCGGCTTCTGACATGACCCATTGGCGTTGAATACCGGCTTTCAGGATAGCGGTTTTAACCTGGTCCTGAGTATGTCCCGCGCTCACACTGGTGTGAACTTGATCGATCGGCGCAGTGCGTGCACAACCCGCCAGGGCACCGACAACGGCAATGGCCGCAAACCACTTAATATACTGTTTCATTAAAGCTCCCTATCAAAGTACCGTTTATACGTGTTAAATAATAAACTCCGAAATCATGGGCACCTTGTATTGCCTGTGATTATATTTAAGCTAAATTAGCATTTTATTTCATATGGTTGGTAGAAAAGTAATGAGATAACCGGGTAGTAATATCCCAGGACTTTCTTCAACGGAATTTTTCAGCATCATCATTGGCGAGAAGTATAGATTTTTAGAGAAAATGTATCAAATAAAATAACCTTTAAAGATAAGTAGATAGTTTACGTTAAATGCTTTGGGGGGATTCATTTTTTTTATGCGTTTTGACAAAGAAACCATCATCTTGGCTTATGTATTTTCTTTATAAAGAATGAAATCCCTTTCACTCTTTATTTAAGATAAGATTCTATATATAACTACGTTGGCGTCATTTTAACGGTCATATAAAAATATAAAAACTACCTCGGTTGGTAGTTTTTCAAGGAAGCCGACTTTTAGGCCTGCCTGGCCCCAGCAAAATTGCCAGTTTGCTGCCGCCTGTGGTCGTTTCCATCCAGATTTTACACACGCTGGTTAACGGCACGGAGAGCAACATACCTACCGGACCAAGTAGCCATCCCCACACTAACAGAGAGAGAAAGACGATTAACGTTGATAATCCCAGCCGGTGCCCCATCATGCGGGGTTCGAGGATATTGCCAATCACCATATGCACCACCAGAAACAGCGCGCCAACCAGTACGCATTCGTAAACGCCGTTGAATAGCAGTGCCTGGATCATGGGCGGGACGGCAGAAATGACTGAGCCAATGTTGGGCACGTAGTTCAACAGGAATGCCAGTACGCCCCACATCAGAGCAAACTGAATCCCCATCAGCGCCAACCCCAGCCAGACGATAGCGCCGGTCCATAGGCTGAGCAACGTTTTCAGCGCCAGATAGTGAGATACGCCCTTTAACGCCCGATGCAGCCCTGCAATATGGATTTGTGGGTTGTTCAGCGCAAAGCGCAGCTTATAGGGGACATGACGCACCTCAAACAGCATAAAAACTACCGTCATCACCAGCAGAAAGACGCTGGCCATGGCGCCAGAAAGGCTCGTCATCAGCGTGGTTGTGAAGGTCATCAACTTGTCGGAATCCATGCGCTGCAGCATGCGCTCCGGAGACATATGCAGATTCAGAAACGGCACCATCTCTTGCAAATACAGAATCTTGCGCGTCAGTTCCTTATTGTATTTTGGTAGGAGGTCCATGAATTCAGTGATTGATGACGCCAGAACGCCGACCAACGCGGTAAGAACGATCAGCATCACCACGACCACTAACGTAATAGCTACCGGGCGACGTACCCCCCGGCGAATAAACCAGGTGACCAGCGGATTCAATACGATGGCAAAAAAGAGAGCCAGTAGCAGTTGTACAATGATATCCGCCGCGGCATGAATACCGGCGAGGATCACCACCAGGGCGGCCAGTTTGAGCAAAATGTGCAAACCCGTTTTATCGGGTTGAGGGGTTGTCATGTTTTCTTCCTGCCTGCGTTTTTGCATTAAGTGTAGCGGCTGGTTTGCGACTAAAACTCCTAAACTGGCTACTGATTTCTGCTCTGCAACATGGTAGAAATGAAACACTGTTGTGAAAATGTGGTGACCCTCCATGCCCGAACCCGTCGCTGAACCGACGCTTAGCGGTTTACGCCTGAACCTGCGTATTGTCTCTGTGGTGATGTTTAACTTCGCCAGCTACCTGACCATCGGTCTGCCGCTCGCGGTGTTGCCTGGCTACGTCCATGATGTAATGGGATTTAGCGCTTTCTGGGCCGGACTGGTCATCAGCCTGCAATATTTCGCTACGCTGCTGAGCCGTCCGCACGCCGGTCGCTATGCCGATCTGCTGGGGCCAAAGAAAATTGTGGTATTTGGGCTGTGCGGCTGCTTTTTAAGTGGCCTGGGCTATTTACTGGCGGGATCAACGAACGGATGGCCGTTGGCCAGTCTGCTGCTGTTATGCCTGGGGCGGGTGATTCTCGGGATCGGGCAAAGCTTTGCCGGGACCGGCTCTACGCTGTGGGGCGTAGGGGTGGTTGGCTCAATGCACATCGGACGGGTGATTTCCTGGAATGGCATCGTGACCTATGGCGCGATGGCGATAGGCGCGCCGCTGGGTGTTCTGTTTTATGCCTGGGGTGGTTTACAGGGGCTGGCGCTGACGGTGATGGGCGTGGCGTTGCTGGCGATACTGCTGGCGCTCCCTCGTCCGGCGGTGAAGGCCAGCAAAGGCAAACCGTTGCCGTTTCGCGCGGTGCTCGGGCGGGTCTGGTTGTACGGCATGGCGCTGGCCCTGGCCTCCGCCGGATTTGGGGTAATCGCTACCTTCATTACCTTGTTCTATGATGCCAAAGGTTGGGATGGCGCCGCATTCGCGCTAACGCTTTTTAGCTGCACGTTTGTCGGCACTCGTTTGTTGTTCCCAAACGGTATCAACCGTTTAGGCGGGCTAAATGTGGCGATGATCTGCTTTAGCGTCGAGATCGTCGGGCTGTTACTGGTCGGGATGGCTTCGATGCCGTGGATGGCGAAAATCGGCGTTCTGCTCGCCGGGGCCGGGTTCTCGCTAGTCTTCCCGGCGCTGGGCGTGGTGGCGGTAAAAGCTGTTCCACAGCAAAATCAGGGCGCTGCGCTGGCGACCTATACGGTGTTTATGGATTTATCGCTGGGGGTGACCGGGCCGCTGGCCGGGTTGGTCATGACGTGGGCGGGCGTGCCGGTTATCTATCTGGCGGCAGCCGGACTGGTAGCGGTGGCGTTATTGCTGACCTGGCGGTTAAAAAAACGGCCTCAGGTGGTGTCACCGGAGGCCGCGTCATCGTCTTAACCGTTACTGGATAACCAGCGTGTTAATGATGTTTTCTGCGGTAGTCTGCGCTTTTTGCTGATCGTCAGCAGGCAGCGTGATTTGCAGCGTCAGCAGTTGGTTGTCCACTTTACCCAACACCACGGAAGAGTATGCGGTCTGGCCTTTGGCCGAGATGATGCTGTCTAACTGCTGCAGCGTGTGGCCTTTTAGCTCAATAGATTTATTGGTGACGACCTGCAGCTGCGGGTCGCGGCTACGCTGCTGATCTTCCAGACGTTTTGCCAGCACGGCCAGATCTTCGTTGGTGTTGTCGCCAACAATCACAATCACCGCTTTCTGGCCGGTTGCGTCAGAATATACGTGCATATTGTTCGCCTGGGTGCCCAGCTTGCCGCTCTGATCGGTCATATCAGCTGGCAGGGAAAAACTGAGTTTGCCGTCCAGCAGGCTGACCGGTTGTCCGGTGGCGTTACTTTCTGCGGCAGCACCCTCGGCTGGCGCTTTTGTATCGCTATTATCACAGGCCGCAAGCCCCATAACCAGCAGGCCAATACCGACATATTTAACCAGATTGCGCATTGACTTCTTCCTTTCAATAAACGGCCATAACGGCTCATTCGTCCATCTTATCACAACTCGGAAAATGAACCTTTAACTCGTCTGCAATGCAGAGATTTCGGATTTATCTGCCAGCCTTTTCAGTAACATATTCAGCAACACGCCGTACATCGGCAGGAAGAAAATAATGCTGATCAGCACTTTGAAGCAGTAGTCGACCAGCGCGATTTCCATCCAGTGCTCGGCCATAAAGGCATCCGGGCTGCGCCAGAAGGCGATAAAGAAGAAGGCCAACGTATCGCTGATGTTGCCAAACAGCGTGGACGCCGTCGGTGCCAGCCACCAGCGACGGTTCTGACGAAGGCGGTTAAAGACATGCACATCCAGAATTTGTCCCAGCGCGTAAGCCATAAAGCTGGCGGCGGCGATACGGGCGACAAACAGATTAAAGTGCAGCAGCGCGCCGAATCCCTGCCACGATCCCATATAGAACAGTGATGAAACGACATAGGAGATCAGCAATGCGGGGATCATAACCGCAAAGATGATACGTCGTGCCAGCGGTGCGCCAAAAATACGCACGGTCAGGTCGGTCGCGAGGAAAATAAACGGAAAGCTAAACGCGCCCCATGTGGTATGGAAACCAAAAATGGAGATTGGAAGCTGCACCAGATAGTTGCTGGAGGTGATCACCAGCAGATGAAATAGCGATAGCCAGAACAACGCTTTTACGCGCTGAGTTTGTGTAAACGGAGTCATATTGTGACCTTTTTGTTGGATGGGGTGAGGGAACCCAATAAAAAACCGTCGCATGATACTGCTTTAAGAGCACATTGCAATGGTTGTTTTTCACGCAATCGTTAACCTGATTGGCTTACGCCACAACAGAGCGTAAAATAACGCCGTTTTTGTATGAATGAGACGACGATGAGCGACCTGTTTACTTCCCCCGACCATACTCTTGATGCCCAGGGGCTGCGCTGCCCGGAGCCGGTAATGATGGTGCGTAAAACCGTACGCGGCATGCAGGCCGGTGAAACGCTGCTGATTGTCGCCGACGATCCGGCAACAACCCGCGATATTCCTGGCTTCTGTACCTTTATGGAACATGAGCTGGTGGCCAAAGAGACCGACTCGCTGCCGTACCGCTATCTGGTGCGCAAAGGCCAGTAATCTTATTATGCCGGATGGCGCTCCTACAAAGCCTGTGTAACCTCCAGGACGGATAAGGCAACGCCGCATCCGGCACACACATTACCCTTTGCGCAATAACCGCAGCGCGTTAGCGGTCACCAGTACCGTCGCCCCCGTATCCGCCAGCACCGCCAGCCACAGTCCGGTTATCCCGAGCAGCGTGGTGACAAGGAAAATCCCCTTCAGGCCCAGCGCAATCGCAATGTTCTGGCGAATATTGGCGTGGGTGGCCCGCGCCAGCTGAATCATTTGCACCAGACCACGCAGACGGTTGTGGGTCAGGGCGGCATCGGCGGTTTCCAGCGCGACGTCGGTCCCGCTCCCCATTGCAATGCCGATGGTAGCCGCTTTCATTGCCGGAGCGTCGTTGATACCGTCGCCAACCATCGCCAGCGGCGACTGTTGGTTAAGATGGGTAACGGCCTGCACCTTATCTTCCGGCAAGAGCCCCGCTTTGAATTCGAGACCCAGTTCACTGGCAATCGCCGCCGCCGCGCGTGGGTTATCACCGGTCAGGATCACCCCTTTTACGCCAATCTGATTAAGCTCGCTGATGGCGCTGCGAGCGTCGTCGCGCAGTGTGTCCTGCAGGGCCAGCACGCCGAGAACGATATCGTTACGCAGCACCAGCACCACCGTTTGGCCCGCGCTTTCCAGCTCACTTATCTGCCCGGCAAAGGCGTCGGCAGGCTGTTTACCTGCGGCGCAAATCAGTACGCGCTCGCCGTTGACCAGCGCTTCAATTCCAGAGCCAACCAGAGCCCGTTGCTCTTTTGCGACAGGAATAGCCAGTTCGCGCATTTGTGCTTCCCGGACAATCGCCTGTGCCAGCGGGTGTGTCGCGCCTTGCTCTACCGCTGCCGCCAGCGTCAGCAGTTCAGCCTCACCGATACCACTCGCTGGATGAATCGCTGTGACGCGCGGTTTACCGACGGTCAGGGTACCGGTTTTATCAAACGCCACCTGTGTGACTCTACCCAACTGCTCCAGCGCGGCACCGCCTTTGATTAACGCCCCACGACGCGCCGCGGCGGCAAGACCAGAGGTAATGGCTGCGGGGGTTGAAATCACCAGTGCGCAAGGACAGCCAATCAGCAGCAGCGTCAGTCCTTTGTAAATCCACTCCTGCCAGGATGCGGCAAACAGTAGCGGTGGAACGAGGGTGACCAGCAGCGCAACCGCCATAATGGCCGGGGTGTAAATCCGGCTGAAACGGTCAATAAAGCGCTCAATCGGGGCGCGGCGTTCTTCCGCTTCTTCAATCAGCTTCAGAATACGGTCAATGGCGCTGGCACCCGGTTCGGAGAGCACTTCCAGCGTAACCAGACGGTCCACGCTGGTGGCACCTGCCGGAACTTTCTCGCCGATGGCGCGTTCAACCGGGATCGATTCGCCGGTCAGGGCACTTTCATCAAAGCTGGCAAACCCGGAGACCAGTTTACCGTCGGCAGGTAAACGCCCACCCGCGGCAACTTCAATAATATCGCCAGGCCGGAGGGTATTGATAGCCACCTCTTCGCGCTCGCCGTTACGCAGGCGCGTGGCGGTTTCCGGCTTGAGCGCCATCAGTGCGCTGACCCCTTTACGGGCGCGACTGGCGGCCCATCCTTCCAGGCGTTCGCCAATTAAAAACAGCAGCAGCACCATAGCGGCTTCCGCTGTCGCGCCGATAAACAGTGCGCCAATGGCGGCGACGCTCATCAACGTTTCAATGGCAAAGTAGCTGCCGGTTTTCATCAGGCGCAGAGCCTGACGGGCAATGGGATACAGTCCGACCAGCGTGGTGGCGATAAACGCTATCTGACCGAAGGGATGATTGAACTGCTCCAGCCCCCAGCTAACCGCCATCATGATAATCAGCGAAATCAGCGGCAGGTTTTCTTTAAAACGTGACTCGGGGGCGGCGTCCGTCGCGTGCTCATCGCGCAGGGTATAGCCTGCTTTTTGCACCGCGTTTTCAACTTGCTGGCGGATATCGGAACCCGCATCGACCACCAGTTTTTCAGTGGCGAACAGAACCTGGACCTGGTTAACGCCGCTGACCTGGCGGACCGCATTCTCTACTTTGCGGGCACAAGCCGCACAGTCCATGCCCGCCACTTTCCAGGAATAGCGGGTACCTTGTACGGTATCGGATACGGGTGGTGTAGTGGAGCAGCTTCCTTCGCAGCAGCAGTCATCCACCTTTTGTGGCGCAGGCGCTGGCTTAAAAGAAGAGAATTGTGGGGCCTTTTTGCCACTGGTATCAGGTGTCGACATGGCATCCTCCGGTTGATAATCATTTCGTATTAACCGGAGGATACACTCTGGAGTCGACTCCAGAGTCAAGCGTTTTAAAGATACAACGAACGAACAATCAGGAAATGCCCGGCGAAGTAGCAGGCGGCGGCAATTGCGTTATCGGCGCGGAAGCGGCGACGATAATGGCTACCCAGCCAGACAATGTTGCCGATGAACAGGAGCGATGCGCCCAGAAATGCCGACAGTGCCGGGGCTGTCGGGCGGAAGAACCACAACTCACCGGCCATCCAGACCATCATCAGCGTGATGCCGATAAAGGTGCAGATAGCGACACGCAACTCTTCCAGACGTGTCCAGATCACGGCGATCAGCAACGCCCCCAGCACCACCAGCACCAACGGCAAAGGCCAGAAGAACGACAGCGTCATTTGGCTGGCGAAGTAGATGGTGTACAGCAGATGCGACAGGAAGAATGCCCCCACGGCGTACAGCAGGCGTTGGCGCGGCAATAACGTCAGCGCATCGCCCAGCAGCGAGGCAAGCAGACCCGCCAGCACCAGATAGCTGATAGCGTTAAACATTGGCGCCTGCCAGGCCAGCAGCGCCAGCAGGAGTAACGTCAGGGGCTTAAAGACCCAGCGTTGCCAGGCGGGCCCACGATAGGAAGCATCCACGAACAACCATGCGGAAAGGCAGACAGCGATAAACGACCAAAGCATCATAGTTCCTTGAATTCGTTATTTTTTCGTGAGCGGGGTGCTCACGGCTCTACTGTCCAGTGTAGAGGTCGACACTGCCAGATGACAACACCATAACAGGCGATGTATGCTTATTTCCGCATTTTCTGATGGGTTAATAATATGAGTAAGCCACCACTTTTTTTCATTGTTATCATTATCTTAATAGTTGTTGCTGCGTCGTTTCGCTTTGTTCAGCAGCGGCGAGAAAAAGCCGATAATGATGCGGCGCCGCTGGTGCAAAAGCAGGTGGTGGTGAGTAACAAACGGGAAAAACCGCTTAATGATCGACGATCCCGTCAGCAGGAAGTGAGCCCGGCAGGAACCAGCATGCGCTATGAAGCCAGCTTTAAGCCACAAAACGGGGGTATGGAGCAGACGTTTCGTCTGGATGCCCAGCAGTACCACGCGTTAACGGTCGGGGATAAAGGCACGCTGAGTTACAAAGGTTCGCGATTTGTTGATTTTACGCTTGAACGCTAAGGTGTCATCTGACTGATGCCGGATGCGGCTTACGCCTTATCCGGCCTACAGATTTTTTCACCCCGCCTCGCAACGCGCCGCCGGGCGATAAGATCACAGTTACTTCTTCAACTGATCTTTAATCTTCTTCTGCCACACCAGCAACTCAAAGACGCCGAACAGAAAAATACGGATTTTCTCTCCGTTGGTCATCTGCGGGCCATCTTTTGGCATGGTGCTTTTTAGCAGCGCCAGTTGCATACCATGCATCAGCACCATAAATATCAGTGCGACGTTAACGAAGATGTTAAGCGGGCGTGGAAAGGGTTGGAAAATATTCAGTAGTAAAAATGCCCAGACGCACAGCATCAGCAGGCGTCCCAGGTTAATCAGCATCGTGTTCTCCTCGTGCTTCACGTTGGTACAGGCGATAGGCGACCTGTCCGGCGACTTTCTCACGGTATAGCGACCAGTTCACCGGAACCGGTGGCAAGCCGTTTTCTACTTCGCTTTCAACGTAAATATACGCTTCATTTGCCAGCCAGCCATGAGTTTCCAGAAGAGTTAATGTTTCTTCCAGTAATCCTTTGCGAAACGGCGGGTCAACAAATACCACGTTATGCGGCGTACCTGCCTGAGCCAAAAATGTCAGCGTATTGGTATTGACGACGCGGGCATGGGAGGCTTTCAGGGTGGCGAGATTCTTTTGTAGCTGCTGAGATACCGCGCGATCCATCTCCAGAAGCGTCGCATTTGCCGCATAGCGAGAGAGGGCTTCCAGCCCCAGCGCGCCGCTGCCGGCAAAGCAGTCCAGACAGTGAGCATCGACCATTACCGGGGCCAGCCAGTTAAACAACGTTTCGCGCACACGGTCAGTGGTCGGACGCAGGCCGGGGCTGTCCGGAACCGGGAGTTTACGGCCACGCCATTGCCCGCCAATAATGCGGATCTGGCCGCTACCAGAGTGATTCGGTTTTTTCATTTCAATTATTGCTCAATCCGCTGCTGACGTGTCATTCCAGGCGGTGATGTGAGTTAAGTTAAGTGATAGACTATTTCATCATTTTTTTAGCTGCTATGTACATAGCGTTGACGCTGTGCCATGAAGCAACAGCGGGGGAGTGTAGTCGCAAATGGCGAAAGAGAAAAAACGTGGCTTTTTTTCCTGGCTGGGCTTTGGTCAAAAAGAGCAGGCACCGGAAAACGAGACAGAAGTAAAAAACGAAGAACAACAACCGGTTGCTGAAGAAACTACCGTCGTTGATGAACAGCCGCACGTCGAGGAAACCCGTAGCGAGGCCGAAACGCAAGCCTTTGCCGCTGAAGTCGTTGAAGTAACTGAACAGGTTGCGGAAATCGAAAAACTGCAGCCGGAAGACGAACCTGTCGCCGAACAAGCGCAGCCGGAGATTGAGCCGGTTGCTGAACCCGTTGCTGAAACTGTAGTGGAAACGCCAGCAGCGGTGGTTATCGAACGCGAAGAATTGCCGCTGCCGGAAGAGGTGAAAACCGAGGAAGTTTCTGCCGAAGAGTGGCAGGCCGAAGCGGAAACCGTGGAAATCGTTGAGGCGGCTGAAGAAGAAGCCGAAAACGAACCGCAACTGACCGACGAAGAGCTGGAAGCGCAGGCGCTGGCCGCTGAGGCTGCTGAAGAAGCGGTTATGGTGGTGCCGGTAGAAGAACCTGCTGTAGAAGAACCGGTAGAAGAAGAGGTGGTTCAGGAGCAGGAAAAACCAACCAAAGAAGGTTTCTTTGCGCGTCTGAAACGCAGCCTGCTGAAAACAAAAGAAAACCTCGGTTCCGGATTTATCAGTCTGTTCCGCGGTAAAAAGATCGACGATGATCTGTTTGAAGAGCTGGAAGAGCAGCTGCTGATCGCTGACGTGGGTGTAGAAACCACCCGCAAAATCATTGCGAATCTGACGGAAGGCGCCAGCCGCAAGCAGCTTAAAGATGCGGAAGCGCTGTACGGTCTGCTGAAAGAAGAGATGGGTGAGATTCTGGCGAAGGTTGACGAACCGCTGAATGTTGATGGCAAAACACCATTTGTTATCTTAATGGTTGGCGTCAACGGCGTGGGCAAAACCACCACTATCGGTAAGCTGGCGCGTCAGTTTGAGCAGCAGGGTAAATCGGTCATGCTGGCGGCAGGCGATACTTTCCGTGCGGCAGCGGTAGAACAGCTGCAGGTCTGGGGTCAGCGTAACAACATCCCGGTGATTGCTCAGCATACCGGCGCGGATTCCGCGTCCGTTATCTTTGATGCTATCCAGGCGGCGAAGGCGCGTAATGTGGACGTGCTGATCGCTGATACCGCAGGGCGTTTGCAGAATAAATCGCACCTGATGGAAGAATTGAAAAAAATCGTTCGCGTCATGAAGAAGCTGGACGAAGATGCGCCGCATGAAGTTATGCTGACTATCGACGCCAGCACCGGGCAGAATGCGATAAGCCAGGCCAAACTGTTCCATGAAGCGGTGGGCTTAACCGGTATCACCCTGACCAAGCTGGACGGTACGGCGAAGGGCGGGGTTATCTTCTCGGTTGCCGATCAGTTTGGCATCCCTATCCGCTATATCGGTGTGGGCGAACGTATCGAGGATTTACGTCCGTTTAAAGCGGACGATTTTATAGAGGCACTTTTTGCCCGAGAGGATTAACAATGATTCGCTTTGAACATGTCAGCAAGGCCTATCTCGGTGGGAGACAAGCGCTGCAGGGAGTGACCTTCCATATGCAGCCTGGCGAGATGGCGTTTCTGACCGGCCACTCCGGCGCGGGGAAAAGTACCCTGCTGAAGCTGATTTGTGGAATTGAACGGCCCAGCGCCGGGAAAATCTACTTTAGCGGGCATGACATCAGCCGTTTGAAAAACCGTGAAGTGCCTTTTCTGCGTCGTCAGATTGGCATGATTTTTCAGGATCACCACCTGTTGATGGACAGAACCGTGTTTGACAACGTGGCAATTCCGCTGATCATCGCGGGTGCCAGTGGGGACGATATTCGTCGTCGCGTGTCAGCGGCGCTGGATAAGGTCGGACTGTTGGACAAAGCGAAAAACTTCCCGATTCAGCTCTCCGGCGGTGAACAACAACGCGTCGGCATTGCCCGCGCGGTGGTGAATAAACCTGCGGTACTGCTGGCGGATGAACCAACGGGGAACCTGGATGACGCGCTGTCAGAAGGGATCCTGCGCCTGTTCGAAGAGTTTAACCGCGTCGGGGTCACGGTATTAATGGCCACGCACGATATTGGCCTGATCTCCCGTCGCTCCTATCGCCAAATGGTTCTGAGCGATGGACATCTGCATGGAGGCCTGGCGCATGAATAGACGTGACGCTATTAACCAAATCAAACAGTTCGGTGGCCGACTGGATCGCTTTCGTAAATCGGGCGGTGCGCCGGGTGACGGCGGCCGCAACGCGCCAAAGCGTGCGAAAGCCGCGCCAAAGCCGAACTCGCGTAAAACCAATGTCTTTAACGAGCAGGTACGTTATGCGTTTCAGGGCGCGTTGCAGGACCTGAAAAGCAAGCCGCTGGCGACGTTCCTGACGGTGATGGTTATTGCCATCTCCCTAACGCTGCCAAGCGTGTGCTACATGGTTTATAAGAACGTAAACCATGCGGCAAGCCAGTATTATCCGTCCCCGCAGATCACCGTTTACCTGCAAAAAACGCTGGATGATGATGCGGCGGCGCGGGTGGTTGGTCAGTTGCAGGCCGAGCAGGGCGTGGAGAAAGTAAATTATCTTTCCCGTGACGACGCGCTGGGCGAATTCCGTAACTGGTCTGGCTTTGGCGGCGCGCTGGATATGCTGGAAGAGAACCCGCTGCCGGCTGTGGCGGTTGTTATTCCGAAACTGGACTTCCAGGGAACGGAGTCGCTGAACACGCTGCGTGACCGCATCGCGCAAATCAACGGTATTGACGAAGTGCGGATGGATGACAGCTGGTTCGCCCGCCTGGCGGCGCTGACGGGCCTTGTCGGACGCGTTTCCGCGATGATTGGCGTGCTGATGGTGGCGGCGGTCTTCCTCGTCATCGGTAACAGCGTGCGCCTGAGTATTTTTGCGCGTCGCGATACCATTAACGTGCAAAAACTGATTGGCGCGACGGATGGATTTATCCTGCGTCCGTTCCTCTACGGCGGTGCACTGCTCGGTTTTTCCGGTGCATTTCTTTCACTGATTTTGTCAGAAATTTTGGTGATGCGTCTGTCGTCAGCGGTGACTGAGGTGGCACAGGTATTTGGAACTAAGTTTGATATCAATGGGTTATCGTTCGATGAGTGCCTGTTATTGCTGCTGGTGTGCTCAATGATTGGCTGGGTGGCAGCCTGGCTTGCCACGGTTCAACATTTACGCCACTTTACCCCCGATTAAAAAATCTCTGGTATAATCTTTCCCTGCACTGAGTAGTTCGCTCTGCAGGGAAAGAGTCCCTGTTGTCTCTTCCCGGCGTATTCATTGTGATGTCACATTTTGTGCGTAATCTATACACATTACGACATGGAACTTGTGGATAAAATCACTGTCTGATAAAAGATTGAATGATATTCTCGTTGCTCATAAGCTCTGGCATGGTTGTTGCTACTGGTTTTTGTTAATTAGTTTTTAGCCAATGCGCCAGATGAAAAGATTGAGAGGATTTGAATGACCAAAGAAATGCAAAATTTAGCTTTAGCCCCTGTTGGTAACCTGGAATCTTACATCCGGGCTGCGAACGCGTGGCCGATGTTGTCGGCTGACGAGGAGCGGGCACTGGCTGAAAAGCTGCATTACCAGGGCGATCTGGAAGCAGCTAAAACGCTGATCCTGTCTCACCTGCGCTTTGTTGTTCATGTTGCTCGTAATTATGCGGGTTATGGCCTGCCGCAGGCGGATCTGATTCAGGAAGGTAATATCGGCCTGATGAAAGCCGTGCGCCGTTTCAACCCGGAAGTGGGTGTGCGCCTGGTTTCCTTCGCCGTGCATTGGATCAAAGCTGAGATCCACGAATACGTTCTGCGTAACTGGCGTATCGTTAAAGTCGCGACCACCAAAGCACAGCGTAAGCTGTTCTTTAACCTGCGTAAAACCAAGCAGCGTCTGGGCTGGTTTAACCAGGACGAAGTTGAGATGGTTGCTCGCGAGCTGGGTGTTTCCAGCAAAGACGTGCGCGAAATGGAATCCCGTATGGCGGCGCAGGACATGACGTTTGACATGTCTTCAGACGACGAGTCTGACAGCCAGCCGATGGCCCCGGTGCTGTATCTGCAGGATAAATCTTCTAACTTTGCCGACGGCATTGAAGAAGATAACTGGGAAGATCAGGCCGCGAACAAACTGACCCACGCAATGGAAGGTCTGGACGAGCGTAGCCAGGACATCATTCGTGCCCGTTGGCTGGACGAAGACAACAAGTCGACGTTGCAGGAACTGGCCGATCGCTACGGCGTTTCCGCTGAACGTGTTCGTCAGCTTGAAAAGAACGCCATGAAAAAACTGCGTGCGGCGATCGAAGCGTAATCTTCCAGCCGACCTGGAAATGCTGATAAACCCTGGATGAAAATCCGGGGTTTTTTGTTTTTATCTCTCCCCCTCTCTCCTGACGTTTATGCTTTTTGTCATCAAGTTGTTATCTGCATGTCAAATTTAGCTATTCCAAAATAATAAAAATCGGGTATGTTTTAGCAGAGTATGCTGCTAAAGCACGGGTGGCTATCCAATAATCGAAATAAAGTGCTGAACAACAACATCACAACACACGTAATAACCACAATAATGGGGATTGTCAGGATGAATATGAAGGGTAAAGCGTTATTGGCAGGATGTATCGCCCTGTCTTTGAGCAATATGGCGTTTGCTAAGGATATTAAAGTTGCTGTCGTCGGCGCAATGTCCGGTCCGGTAGCGCAGTATGGCGATCAGGAATTTACTGGTGCAGAGCAGGCGATTGCAGATATCAACGCCAAAGGTGGCGTGAAAGGCGACAAACTGGTCATGGTGAAATATGACGATGCCTGTGACCCGAAACAAGCGGTAGCGGTAGCTAACAAAGTGGTCAACGACGGGATTAAATATGTTATCGGCCACCTGTGCTCGTCTTCCACTCAGCCTGCGTCAGATATCTATGAAGACGAAGGCATTCTGATGATCACCCCAGCGGCAACGGCGCCGGAGCTGACCGCACGCGGCTATAACCTGGTGATGCGTACCACCGGTCTGGATTCCGATCAGGGCCCGACTGCTGCCAAATATATCGTTGAAAAAGTGAAGCCGAAGCGCATTGCGATCGTTCACGACAAACAACAGTACGGTGAAGGCCTGGCGCGTTCCGTACAGGACAACCTCAAGAAAGCCAACGCTGACGTGGTGTTCTTCGACGGGATCACCGCTGGCGAGAAAGATTTCTCTACGCTGGTGGCGCGTCTGAAGAAAGAGAATATCGATTTCGTTTACTACGGCGGTTACCACCCGGAAATGGGGCAGATCCTGCGCCAGGCACGCGCTGCGGGTCTGAAAACCCAGTTTATGGGACCAGAAGGGGTAGCGAACGTGTCGCTGTCTAACATCGCGGGTGAGTCTGCAGAAGGCTTACTGGTAACGAAACCGAAGAACTACGATCAGGTTCCGGCGAACAAACCGATTGTGGATGCGATCAAAGCCAAGAAACAGGATCCGAGCGGTGCATTCGTATGGACCACCTACGCCGCGCTGCAATCCTTGCAGGCCGGTCTGAACCAGTCTGACGATCCGGCTGAAATTGCCAAATACCTGAAAGCCAACACAGTGGAAACCGTAATGGGGCCGCTGTCATGGGATGCGAAGGGCGATCTGAAAGGCTTCGAATTCGGCGTGTTTGACTGGCATGCTAATGGTACGGCGACAGACGCCAAATAATTTTCCTGGCGCCTTTCGCGCTGCAGATGCGTTGGCTACGTTATTCAACCCCGGTCACTTACTTATGTAAGTGACCGGGGACTTCATAACTTGCCGTCTTCCTGCAACGTGAAATTCCTGGAAAATTGCGAGGCGGTTTTTTATCTTTTTTCCCAGCCATTTTTCTGAGCCGTAAACCCTAACGCCTGCATAAACGCGGCCATCACGCTGCGATCTTCAACGCCGACGTCGGCCATCCACCATGAACTCACGTCAGGGTTTTCCCGGATGACTTCTTCGATCAAATACTGCCCGACACCGCGACGGCGGGTGATATCGCGTACGCGTAATGAATCTAATGCGCCTTGCGTGCCGCTCAGGGTTACGCGAACCGCGCCTAACAGACGCTCGTTAAAGCGTGCGGCGTAGATCCGGTGCGTTTCATCTACGCTTAACGATGAGGCGGAATATTCCGGCCAGATTTTGCCCAGATCAATCTGGTCCTGGTCGCTAAAGTTATCTAAACGAACGATGGTCAGCTTCATTAACAGCATGTCCAAATCACAAAAGATGGAATGAGTGTACCGAAATAATTCGCCCGGATGCTTTCTCTTTTTTATGTGAATAACCAGATTAATAATTTTGTAACAACGGTAATGACAGTTTGAAACCGTAGAGATTGAAAAACAGGCAGAATAATACCCTGGAATGCAGCATTTTATTCGGCTCTTTGTACCGTTATTTTATGCTGACAAATGTACTTTTTTTTGTTTATCTATAGTGAAAAGCAGAATATTATCTTTTCTTAATCGACTGAAAAATAGAGATTTTAGCCTGATTTTGCTTAAAAAACTGCGCTAAACCATTAATGAGACTGGTAAAAATAGTGCAGTTCAAAAAAAGCACAGACTGCTTTTTAACCACATAAATACAAAATATTAATTACGTCACGAATGGGGATTCAGGTAATGAAACGGAATGCGAAAACAATCATCGCAGGGGTGATAGCACTGGCAATGTCACACGCGGTCATGGCGGAAGATATCAAGGTCGCTGTTGTCGGTGCGATGTCAGGCCCGGTCGCGCAGTGGGGTGATATGGAATTTAATGGCGCACGTCAGGCCATTAAAGATATCAATGCCAAAGGCGGGGTCAAAGGCGACAAACTGGTCGCTGTGGAATATGACGACGCTTGCGATCCGAAACAGGCCGTTGCGGTAGCGAACAAAATCGTCAATGACGGCATTCAGTACGTTATTGGACATCTGTGCTCATCTTCCACGCAGCCCGCATCAGATATTTATGAAGATGAAGGCATTCTGATGATTTCTCCGGGTGCCACTAACCCGGAACTGACCCAGCGCGGTTACGCACACATCATGCGTACAGCGGGTCTGGACTCCTCTCAGGGGCCGACCGCCGCGAAATACATTCTGGAGAAGGTGAAGCCGCAGCGTATCGCCATCATTCACGATAAACAGCAATACGGTGAAGGCCTGGCGCGTTCAGTGCAGGACAGCCTGAAAGCGGGCAAAGGCAACATCGTTTTCTTTGACGGGATTACCGCCGGAGAAAAAGATTTTTCTGCGCTGATCGCCCGCCTGAAAAAAGAAAATATCGACTTTGTTTATTATGGCGGCTACTACCCGGAAATGGGGCAAATGCTGCGCCAGGCGCGTTCCGTCGGGCTGAAAACCCAGTTTATGGGACCAGAGGGCGTCGGCAATGCGTCGCTGTCTAACATTGCCGGTGATGCTGCTGAAGGCATGCTGGTAACTATGCCAAAACGCTATGACCAGGATCCGGCGAATAAGGCTATCGTCGATGCGCTCAAAGCTGACAAGAAAGATCCAACCGGACCGTACGTGTGGATCACTTACGCAGCCGTCCAGTCATTGGCGACAGCAATGGATCGCAGCGGTAGCAAAGAGCCGTTGGACCTGGTGAAAGATCTGAAAGCACACGGGGCTGATACCGTGATTGGGCCGCTGAAATGGGACGAAAAAGGCGATTTGAAGGGATTTGAGTTTGGTGTCTTCCAGTGGCACGCAGACGGTTCATCGACCGTTGCGAAGTAATACCTGAAGACGAGTTATCCCACCGCCCGTGCAAAACGGGCGGGTTAAGAAAGGTTACCTTATGTCCGAGCAGTTCCTCTATTTCTTGCAGCAGATGTTTAACGGCGTCACGCTGGGAAGCACCTACGCGCTGATCGCCATCGGTTACACGATGGTGTACGGCATTATCGGCATGATCAACTTCGCCCACGGCGAGGTGTACATGATCGGCAGCTATGTCTCCTTTATGATCATCGCTGCGCTAATGATGATGGGTATTGATTCCAGTTGGCTACTGGTCGCGGCGGGCTTCGTCGGCGCGATTGTGATTGCCAGCGCCTACGGCTGGAGCATTGAACGTGTGGCGTATCGGCCCGTGCGCAGCTCCAAGCGCCTGATCGCGCTGATTTCCGCTATCGGGATGTCCATCTTCCTGCAAAACTACGTCAGCCTGACGGAAGGCTCGCGCGACGTGGCGCTGCCCAGCCTGTTTAATGGCCAGTGGACTGTCGGCAGTAGCGAAAACTTCTCTGCTTCCATCACCACCATGCAGGCGGTTATCTGGATTGTAACCTTCCTGGCGATGCTGGCGCTAACGATTTTCATCCGCTATTCGCGTATGGGCCGCGCCTGTCGCGCCTGCGCTGAAGACCTGAAAATGGCCAGCCTGCTCGGGATTAACACCGACCGCGTGATTGCGCTGACCTTTGTGATTGGTGCGGCTATGGCGGCGGTAGCGGGCGTGCTGCTCGGTCAGTTCTACGGCGTAATTAACCCGTACATCGGCTTTATGGCCGGGATGAAAGCCTTTACCGCGGCGGTACTGGGCGGAATCGGTAGCATCCCTGGGGCGATGATCGGCGGCCTGATTCTGGGCGTCGCGGAAGCGCTCTCCTCTGCTTATCTGAGTACTGAATACAAAGACGTGGTTTCATTCGCGCTGCTGATTCTGGTGCTGCTGGTGATGCCAACCGGTATTCTGGGTCGCCCGGAGGTAGAGAAAGTATGAAACCGATGCATTTTGCAATGGCGCTGCTCTCTGCCGCTATGTTCTTCGTCCTGGCGGGCGTCTTTATGGGCGTTCAGTTAGAGCTGGACGGTACCAAGCTGGTGGTCGATACCGCCGCGGATATCCGCTGGCAGTGGGTGTTTATTGGCACTGGCGTGGTCTTTCTCTTCCAGCTGTTGCGTCCAGCCTTCCAGAAAGGCCTGAAGAGCGTCTCTGGACCGAAATTTATTCTGCCGGCGATTGACGGCTCCACCGTTAAACAGAAGCTGTTCCTGGTGGCGCTGCTGGTGATTGCCGTGGCGTGGCCGTTTATGGTGTCGCGCGGTACGGTGGATATCGCCACGCTGACGATGATTTATATCATCCTCGGCCTCGGCTTAAACGTGGTGGTGGGGCTTTCCGGCCTGCTGGTGCTGGGCTACGGCGGCTTCTATGCCATCGGCGCTTACACCTTCGCGCTGCTGAACCATTACTACGGTCTGGGCTTCTGGACCTGCCTGCCGCTGGCGGGGCTGGTTTCAGCTGCTGCGGGCTTCCTGCTCGGCTTCCCGGTACTGCGCCTGCGCGGTGATTATCTGGCGATTGTGACCTTAGGCTTCGGCGAAATCGTCCGTATTCTGCTGCTCAACAACACCGAAGTAACCGGTGGTCCAAACGGTATTAGCCAGATCCCGAAACCGACCTTTTTCGGTCTGGAGTTCAGCCGTACCGCCCGTGAAGGCGGCTGGGATACCTTCAGCAACTTCTTTAACGTCAAGTACGATCCGTCTGACCGCGTCATTTTCCTCTATCTGGTGGCGCTGCTGCTGGTGGTCTTCTCGCTGTTTGTTATTAACCGTCTGTTGCGTATGCCGTTGGGCCGTGCGTGGGAAGCGCTGCGTGAAGATGAAATTGCCTGTCGTTCTCTGGGCCTTAACCCCACGCGCATCAAGCTGACCGCCTTTACCATCAGCGCCGCGTTTGCCGGTTTTGCTGGTACGCTGTTTGCCGCGCGCCAGGGCTTCGTCAGCCCGGAATCCTTCACCTTTGCCGAGTCGGCCTTTGTGCTGGCGATTGTGGTACTGGGCGGAATGGGCTCACAGTTTGCGGTGATCCTCGCGGCCATCCTGCTGGTAGTGTCACGCGAGCTGATGCGTGATTTCAACGAATACAGCATGTTAATGCTGGGTGGCTTAATGGTACTGATGATGATCTGGCGTCCGCAGGGCTTGTTGCCGATGACCCGTCCACAGTTGAAGCTGAAAAACGGGGAAGCAAAAGGAGAGCAGGCATGAGTCAGCCATTATTATCCGTTAACGGCCTGATGATGCGCTTCGGCGGTCTGCTGGCGGTAAACAATGTTGAACTGGAACTGCGACCGCAGGAGATTGTCTCGTTGATCGGCCCGAACGGCGCGGGAAAAACCACGGTTTTCAACTGTCTGACCGGTTTTTATAAGCCGACAGGCGGGATGATTAAGCTACGCGACCAGCACCTGGAAGGGTTGCCGGGTCAGCAAATCGCGCGTATGGGCGTGGTGCGTACTTTCCAGCACGTGCGTCTGTTTCGTGAGATGACAGTGATTGAAAACCTGCTGGTGGCGCAACATCAGCAACTGAAAACCGGCGTCTTCTCCGGCCTGTTGAAAACTCCGTCGTTCCGTCGCGCGCAGAGTGAAGCGTTGGATCGCGCCGCCACCTGGCTGGAGCGTATTGGCTTGCTGGAGCATGCCAACCGTCAGGCCAGTAACCTGGCCTACGGCGACCAGCGTCGTCTGGAGATTGCCCGCTGCATGGTGACCCAGCCGGAAATCCTGATGCTCGACGAACCCGCCGCGGGCCTCAACCCGAAAGAGACCAAAGAGCTGGACGAGCTGATTGCTGAACTGCGTAACCATCACAACACCACCATTTTGTTGATTGAGCACGATATGAAGCTGGTGATGGGGATTTCCGACCGTATTTACGTGGTGAACCAGGGCACGCCGCTGGCGAATGGGACGCCGGAACAGATTCGTAATAACCCGGATGTTATCCGCGCCTATTTAGGTGAAGCATAATGGGGGCGAGGATTAATATGGATAAGGCGATGTTATCGTTCGACAAAGTCAACGCCCACTACGGCAAGATACAGGCGCTGCACGACGTCAGCTTGTATATCAACCAGGGTGAAATCGTGACGCTTATCGGTGCCAACGGCGCGGGAAAAACCACGCTGCTCGGCACCTTGTGTGGCGACCCGCGAGCGACCAGCGGGCGAATCGTCTTTGATGGTAAAGACATTACCGACTGGCAGACGGCGAAAATCATGCGCGAAGCGGTAGCGATTGTGCCGGAAGGGCGTCGCGTGTTTTCCCGCATGACGGTGGAAGAGAACCTGGCGATGGGCGGCTTCTTTGCCGAAAAGGACCAGTTTCAGGAACGCATCAAATGGGTGTATGACCTGTTTCCCCGTCTGCATGAGCGTCGTATTCAGCGTGCGGGCACGATGTCCGGCGGTGAACAGCAGATGCTGGCGATAGGCCGTGCGCTGATGAGCCAGCCGAGGCTGCTGCTGCTTGATGAGCCGTCGCTAGGGCTGGCGCCGATTATCATCCAGCAGATTTTTAACACCATCGAACAACTGCGCGAGCAGGGGATGACCATCTTCCTCGTCGAACAGAACGCCAACCAGGCGCTGAAGCTCGCCGATCGCGGCTACGTGCTGGAAAACGGTCATGTGGTGCTGGAAGACACCGGTGATGCGTTACTGGCTAACGAAGCGGTGCGTAGCGCGTATCTGGGCGGTTAATCATTCTTTGAATAGACAAGGGGCCGCTGTGGCCCCTTTTTATTGCTCTATGTTATTATTGAGAATAGTTATCAATAATAAAAATGAACATGGAGAAAGGATGATTCGTTCAGGTACCTGCATAATGATTGGAAGTCTGTTATTGGCGCTTTCATTCAATACACTGGCCTCAATACCGCAAACGTTCGACCCCCGCGACCCCGCTATCTGGGAAGAGAAGCCGGACAACCCGTTAGCGCAATCTGATTCGCCCTGCGAAGTGTTTACCAGCTCGGTATGCCCTGGCTGGGAAGATGATAAATCAGATATCCAGCGTGAACGTGAGCGACGAGAGCAGCAGCGTTTACAGAATGAATATGAACGACGCTTGCGTCGGGATTAATCTTCCTTGCTGGAGCAGCAGATAACACTATCCTGGCCGGAGAAGGTATAGCGATATCCGGCTTTGTTGTGCACCACCCCGCATTTTCCTGTCACTACGCTTTCACCGCCTTGCCATCTGTTTGTCGCCTTACTATCTTTTTTTTGTAATAAAAAAGTTATTTTTCTGTCATTCGAGCATGTCATGTTACCCCCGCGAGCATAAAACGCGTGATATCGCGCATCCGGCACAACAAGAGAGATAACCGATGATATCGTTACGACATACAGCTTTAGGACTGGCACTTAGCCTGGCATTTGCAGGTCAGGCACTGGCGGTCACCACTATCCCGTTCTGGCATTCAATGGAAGGCGAACTGGGTAAAGAAGTTGATTCACTGGCGCAACGTTTTAATGCAGCCAATCCCGACTACAAAATTGTTCCGCAGTACAAAGGCAACTACGAGCAGAGCCTGAGTGCAGGAATTGCCGCTTTCCGTACCGGAAATGCGCCTGCGCTGCTGCAGGTTTATGAAGTGGGTACGGCAACAATGATGGCTTCGAAAGCCATTAAACCGGTCTATGAAGTATTCAAAGAGGCTGGCATTAACTTCGATGAGTCTCAGTTCGTACCGACGGTTTCCGGTTACTACACCGACTCTAAAAGCGGACACTTGCTCTCCCAGCCATTTAACAGCTCCACTCCGGTGCTGTACTACAACAAAGATGCCTTCAAAAAAGCCGGTTTAGACCCTGAGCAGCCGCCGAAAACCTGGCAGGATCTGGCGGAGTACACCGCTAAGCTGAAAGCCGCAGGCATGAAGTGCGGTTACGCCAGCGGCTGGCAGGGATGGATTCAGATTGAAAACTTCAGCGCCTGGAACGGTCTGCCGGTAGCAACCAAAAACAACGGCTTTGACGGTACTGACGCGGTGCTGGAGTTCAATAAACCGGAACAGGTGAAACATATCGCTCTGCTGGAAGAGCTGAACAAAAAAGGTGATTTCAGCTACTTCGGTCGTAAGGACGAATCCACAGAGAAGTTTTATAACGGGGATTGTGCCATTACCACCGCCTCTTCCGGGTCTCTGGCCGACATCCGTCACTACGCTAAATTTAACTATGGTGTCGGGATGATGCCGTACGATGCCGATGTGAAGGGCGCGCCGCAGAATGCGATTATCGGTGGGGCCAGCCTGTGGGTGATGCAGGGTAAAGACAAAGCAACCTACGAAGGCGTGGCGCAGTTCCTCAACTTCCTGGCGAAGCCTGAAATTGCTGCCGAATGGCACCAGAAGACCGGCTATCTACCGATCACCACCGCTGCCTACGACCTGACCCGTGAGCAGGGCTTCTATGAGAAGAATCCTGGGGCAGATATCGCCACCCGCCAGATGCTGAACAAGCCGCCGTTGCCGTTCACCAAAGGGCTGCGTCTGGGCAATATGCCGCAGATCCGCACCATTGTGGATGAAGAGCTGGAAAGCGTCTGGACCGGGAAGAAAACCCCGCAGCAGGCACTGGATGCCGCCGTTGAGCGTGGCAATCAGTTACTGCGCCGCTTTGAGCAATCGACCAAGTCTTAAGTGTATAAGTGCCTGATGGCGCTGCGCTTATCAGGCCTACAAGTTCGTAGTTTGTAGGCCGGATAAGGTGCTTGCACCGCCATCCGGCACCTTCCAGGAAAAGAACCTACATGTCTTCATCCCGTCCGGTATTCCGCTCGCGTTGGCTTCCCTATTTGTTGGTGGCTCCGCAGCTGGTTATCACCGTTATTTTCTTTATCTGGCCCGCCGGTGAAGCGCTGTGGTACTCGCTACAATCCGTTGATCCGTTTGGTCTTTCCAGCCAGTTTGTCGGACTGGAAAACTTTGTCGCGCTGTTTCATGACCCGTACTACCTCGACTCATTCTGGACCACCATTAAGTTCAGTACGTTAGTGACGGTAAGCGGTCTGCTGGTGTCGTTGTTTTTTGCGGCGCTGGTGAATTACGTGGTGCGCGGCAGCCGTTTCTACCAGACGCTGATGCTCTTGCCCTATGCCGTCGCACCCGCCGTCGCCGCCGTATTGTGGATCTTTCTTTTTAACCCAGGACGTGGGCTGATTACCCATTTTCTCGGTGAGTTTGGCTATGACTGGAACCATGCGCAAAACAGCGGTCAGGCGATGTTCCTGGTGGTGTTCGCGTCGGTCTGGAAGCAGATTAGTTACAACTTCCTGTTCTTCTTTGCCGCACTGCAGTCTATCCCGCGGTCGCTGATCGAAGCCGCTGCGATTGATGGCGCGGGGCCGGTTCGCCGCTTCTTTAAGCTGGCGCTGCCGCTGATAGCCCCAGTGAGCTTCTTTCTGCTGGTGGTGAATCTGGTTTACGCCTTCTTTGATACCTTCCCGGTGATCGATGCCGCCACGGCGGGTGGACCGGTACAGGCGACCACGACGTTGATTTATAAGATCTATCGCGAAGGCTTTGTTGGGCTGGATCTCTCCGCTTCGGCCGCGCAATCAGTGGTGCTGATGTTCCTGGTCATTATTTTGACGGTGGTGCAGTTCCGCTATGTGGAAAGTAAGGTGCGTTACCAATGATTGAGAACCGTCGTGGGCTGACAATATTCAGCCATGCCATGTTGATTATGGGGATCATGGTGATCCTGTTTCCGCTGTACGTCGCGTTTGTCGCGGCGACGCTGGACAACAAAGCGGTGTTTGAAACGCCGATGACGCTGGTTCCCGGCACGCAGTTGCTGGAGAACATGAAATACATCTGGGTCAATGGTGTCGGCGTCAACAGCGCGCCGTTCTGGTTGATGATGCTTAACAGCTTCATCATGGCGTTCAGTATTACGGTAGGGAAAATCACCGTCTCCATGCTCTCCGCATTCGCCATCGTCTGGTTCCGCTTTCCGCTGCGCAATCTGTTCTTCTGGATGATTTTTATCACCCTGATGCTGCCGGTTGAGGTACGTATTTTCCCAACAGTGGAGGTTATCGCCAACCTGAAAATGCTCGATAGCTACGCGGGTCTGACGCTGCCGTTGATGGCATCGGCTACTGCGACCTTCCTGTTCCGACAGTTCTTTATGACCCTGCCGGATGAACTGGTTGAGGCGGCGCGTATTGACGGCGCATCACCGATGCGTTTTTTCCGCGATATCGTACTACCGCTGTCAAAAACCAATCTGGCGGCGCTGTTTGTTATTACCTTTATCTACGGCTGGAACCAGTATCTGTGGCCGTTGTTAATTATTACCGACGTCAATTTGGGCACTGCGGTAGCGGGTATCAAAGGCATGATCGCCACCGGTGAAGGTACCACGCAGTGGAACCAGGTAATGGCCGCCATGCTGCTGACGCTCATCCCTCCGGTAATCATCGTGTTAGCCATGCAGCGCGCCTTCGTACGCGGTCTGGTCGATAGTGAGAAATAAAAATGGCTGGTTTAAAACTACAGGCAGTAACCAAAAGCTGGGACGGCAAAACCCAGGTAATTAAACCGCTGACGCTGGACGTCGCGGACGGGGAATTTATCGTGATGGTTGGCCCATCCGGTTGCGGAAAGTCTACGCTGCTGCGGATGGTGGCCGGGCTGGAGCGGGTGAGCGGCGGCGATATCTGGATTGATAATAAACGCGTCACCGAGATGGAGCCGAAGGATCGCGGTATTGCGATGGTCTTTCAAAACTACGCGCTCTACCCGCATATGAGCGTGGAAGAAAACATGGCCTGGGGGCTGAAAATCCGCGGGATGGGCAAGGAGCACATTGCTGAGCGGGTAAATGAGGCGGCGCGTATTCTCGAGCTGGGTGAGCTGCTCAAACGTCGTCCGCGCGAACTTTCCGGTGGCCAGCGTCAGCGCGTGGCGATGGGGCGAGCGATTGTGCGCGACCCAGCGGTATTCCTCTTCGATGAGCCGCTTTCTAACCTCGATGCCAAGCTGCGCGTACAGATGCGTCTGGAGTTACAACATCTGCATCGCCGCCTGAAAACCACTTCGCTATACGTGACGCACGACCAGGTTGAAGCGATGACCCTCGCCCAACGGGTGATGGTGATGAACAAAGGCATTGCCGAGCAGGTAGGTACGCCGGTTGAGGTGTATGAAAAACCTGCCAGCCGCTTTGTGGCGAGCTTTATCGGCAGCCCGGCGATGAACCTGCTGGACGGGCGCATCAGCGCTGCGGGCACCCATTTCGAACTGGAGGGCGGCATGACGTTACCCATCGGCAGAAGCGCGAGAGAGTCTATTGGGCGTAACATGACGTTGGGTATCCGCCCGGAGCATATTGCGCTAAGCTCGCAGGCCGAAGGCGGCGTGCCGTTGGTTGTTGATACACTGGAAATGCTGGGTGCAGACAACCTGGCACACGGACGCTGGGGTGAGCAAAAGCTGGTGGTGCGACTGGCGCATCAGCACCGCCCGACGGCAGGCAGCACGCTGTGGCTGCATCTGCCGGAAAATCATCTGCATCTTTTTGATGGCGAAACAGGACAACGCGTATGAGTAACTGGCCTTACCCCCATATTGTCGCCCATCGTGGCGGCGGTAAGCTGGCCCCGGAAAACACCCTGGCGGCGATCGACGTGGGGGCGCGATACGGGCATACCATGATCGAGTTTGACGCTAAATTGTCGAAAGACGGTGAGATCTTCTTGCTGCATGACGACAACCTGGAGCGAACCAGCAATGGCTGGGGCGTGGCAGGCGAGCTGAACTGGCAGGATTTATTGCGCGTGGACGCCGGCGGCTGGTTTAGCGGTGAGTTTAAAGGTGAACCGCTGCCACTGCTGTCGCAAGTGGCCGAGCGCTGCCGTCAGCACGGAATGATGGCAAATATTGAAATTAAACCTACAACCGGCTCCGGAACACTAACCGGCAAAGTCGTGGCGCTGGCTGCGCGGGAACTGTGGGCGGGAATGACGCCACCACTGTTGTCATCCTTTGAAATTGATGCGCTTGAAGCGGCGCAGCAGGCGGTGCCTGAACTGCCGAGAGGCTTGCTGCTGGACGAATGGCGCGAGGACTGGCGCGAGCTGACCACGCGGCTTGGCTGCGTCTCTATTCATCTTAATCATAAGCTGCTGGATGAGGCGCGCGTGGATGCGCTGCGCGACGCTGGGCTACGTATTCTGGTGTATACCGTCAACCGACCCCAGCGCGCGGCGGAACTCCTGCGCTGGGGAGTGGACTGCATCTGTACCGATGCCATTGATATGATTGGTCCGGATTTCCAACCTTTTTAAGGCCCAATCGTTTTTAACGGAACGTTAGGCTGCGGCGTGCTGGAGGGCTTCAGCATGTCGCCATTCTTTTTCTCCGACAGCATATGTTGCTTATTCAGCGCGCTGTCCGGGTTACGAGTTCCACTCAACATCCCACCGTTGCTGTTGGGCAGCATTTGCTGCTGACCGGAATTCAGCTCGCCTGGCTGAGACTGAAGGACTCGCTGGGAGTTGGTGTTGATTTGATTTTCCATATGCTGTTGCTGCATACGCGTCTGCGTTTGCAACTGTTGGTTGAGCATCCCTTTCTGCTGAATCTGCTGCGTTTGCATTTGGGTTTGCATACGCTGCTGGCTCGGGATCTGATAACCAGGTTGGTTCGGGTTATTCATGGTGTTGATGGGCTGTGCAAAGCCTGCAAACGGCAACAGCATGGCTAAAAGTAAGAGTCGTTTCATCGCTTTTCTCCTCTCGGGGATCTCTTAAGTTTACTCCTTTCTCGCCGTTACGATGATTATTTCAGAGTTATGCACCAGGCTTAGTGGGGGCCGACCCCCATACATCTGGAGAATAACGATGATAAAACCGACGTTTTTACGCCGGGTAGCCATTGCTGCTCTGCTCTCAGGAAGTTGTTTTAGCGTTGCTGCCGCGCCAGCTGCGCCACCGCCGGTATCTTACGGAGTCGAGGAAGATGTGTTCCATCCCGTACGCGCTCAGCAAGGGATGGTGGCCTCCGTGGATGCTTTAGCTACCCAGGTTGGGGTGGACATTCTTAAACAGGGCGGGAATGCCGTCGATGCCGCCGTGGCTGTTGGCTATGCGCTGGCGGTGACGCATCCCCAGGCGGGCAATCTGGGCGGCGGTGGTTTTATGCTGCTGCGTACCAAAGACGGTAACACCACAGCGATCGATTTTCGTGAAATGGCTCCCGCTGGCGCGACCCGCGACATGTTCCTTGATGAACAGGGCAACGCCGATGCGAAAAAGTCGCTGACGTCGCATCTGGCATCCGGTACGCCGGGTACCGTGGCGGGTTTCTCGCTGGCGCTGGAGAAATACGGCACGATGCCGCTGAACAAAGTGGTGCGCCCGGCGATGAAGCTGGCGGAAGAGGGCTTTGTGGTTAATGACGCGCTGGCCGACGATCTGAAAACCTATGGCAGCGAAGTGATCCCCAATCACGAGAACAGCAAAGCTATTTTCTGGAAGGACGGCGAGCCGCTGAAAAAAGGCGACAAGCTGGTGCAAAAGAATCTGGCGAAGAGCCTGGAAATGATTGCCGAGAATGGCCCGGATGCGTTTTATAAAGGGGCGATTGCCGATCAGATAGCCGGGGAAATGCAGAAGAACGGCGGGCTGATGACCAAAGAGGATTTAGCCAGCTATAAAGCCGTGGAGCGTACGCCGATCGGCGGTGACTATCGCGGATATCAGGTGTTCTCCATGCCACCGCCGTCCTCTGGTGGTATTCACATCGTGCAGATCCTCAATATTCTCGAAAACTTCGACATGAAGAAGTACGGGTTTGGCAGCGCCGATGCCATGCAGGTCATGGCTGAAGCGGAAAAATATGCTTACGCCGACCGTTCAGAGTATCTGGGGGACCCGGATTTTGTGAAAGTGCCGTGGCAAGCGCTGACCAACAAAGCCTATGCTAAAACGCTTGCCGATCAGATTGATATCAACAAGGCTAAGCCTTCCAGCCAGATCAAACCTGGCAAGCTCGCCCCGTATGAAAGCAACCAGACCACTCACTTCTCGGTGGTGGATAAAGACGGCAATGCCGTGGCGGTGACCTATACCCTGAATACCACCTTCGGAACCGGCATCGTGGCGGGCAACACCGGTATTCTGCTCAATAACGAAATGGATGATTTCTCCGCTAAGCCGGGCGTACCAAACGTTTATGGACTGGTGGGCGGTGATGCCAACGCGGTTGGGCCGAAGAAGCGTCCGCTGTCATCAATGTCGCCGACTATCGTGGTAAAAGACGGGAAAACCTGGCTGGTTACCGGCAGCCCTGGCGGAAGCCGAATTATCACTACCGTGCTGCAAATGGTGGTCAATAGCATTGATTTCGGGATGAACGTAGCCGAAGCGACCAACGCGCCGCGCTTCCATCATCAGTGGTTACCGGATGAACTGCGCATCGAGAAGGGCTTTAGCCCGGATACAATCAAGCTGCTGGAGCAAAAAGGACAGAAAGTGGCGCTGAAAGAGGCGATGGGTAGCACCCAGAGCATTATGGTTGGACCGGATGGCGCACTGTATGGCGCGTCTGACCCGCGTTCCGTGGATGATTTAACGGCGGGATACTGATTTTTGATTAATAGCCCGGTGTCAGGCACCGGGCGTTTTGTTGGCTATGCCGTGAGCAACCGCGCTGGATTATCAATACAGAGCCTGCGCAGAGTATCGTTGTCTACTCCACGGGCAGCCAGATAGGCGAGGAAAACATTCGGGACAAATCCCCAACCGTTCCCCCCATTTTTTGCCCACATCTGTTTGAGAAAAACATCATGGCTTAAAACTATCTGATCGGCGTAACCCAGTTCAATCAGATGTGCTACCGCATCAGCGGTCTCCTGAACGCCAGGGGCGATACCTTCTTTAGGGAAGGTAATGTCCAGACCAATCATGTCAAATTCAAGCCACACGCCGCGGTCGAGCATTTTACGTTGATAGGCAACATCTTTTCCTGACGGGTCCGAGTGTGCCAGCGAAACTTTTGCCGGAGAGACGTTCATCTCTTCAAGGACAATATCCAGTACCTCATCACCCAGTCGCAGCCACCCTGGCATATGGATATTCATCGCCGTATGGGGATTATTACGTTGTGCCAGAGACGCTGCCCGTAGACTGTTCCGCTCCGCTTGGGTAAATGCGGGTGATACGCCAATTTCACCGATCATACCGGCGCGAATATCCGTCTCGCCAATCCCCTGATTCAGTTCCTTATCAATTAGTGCGGCTAATAAATCGACAGGTTTATGGATCCTGGCGCTTTCAAACTTCTCCAGATAAGGTCCTGATGAAGCAACGATATTCAAACCGGTTTTTATTGCCACCTCCCGTAACGATGAAGCGTCCCGGCCGATAGACTCAGAACCCGTCGCGTCGACGATCGTCCTGCCTCCCAGTGACATAAAATTATTGATTTCAAAGATGACATCATCAATCTCTTTTCTGTCCATGTTATCGGCGCAGCAGTATGGATCGTGTTTCAGTCCCCATTGAAGGTCAGCACTGACTTTTTTCCCTACCAGTTGTTGTGAAAAAGCATAATGTGGTTCATCAACAACAGATGACAGATCGTTAAACAGATGCTCATGCGGGAGCGTTAGACCCATATCAGTGTGCGCCACTGAGCCTGTCACGGTTTGCAGGAAACCTTTCATCCTGACACCTCCATTTTTTGCGCCATTTTGGATGCTCTGTATTCAGGAATGGTGGTAACAATTGCGCCCACTAACGCGAACAACGTGCCGATGATAGTGACCAGATAGACCGTATTGCCTAAGGATGGGATCAATTCATCAATCAATACCGACCCAAGCAACTGGCCTGCGGTAGACGCTACACCCAGCATCAGCAGACCTAAGCCTCTGACCAGAATCGCCATCAGCCCGATGGACAGCAGACCCAGCGGGCCACCGAGATACATCCACCACGTATCGGGTAACTGGACGGTGACATGGCCTAATGCGACACGTATCGCCAGTGCAGCGCCCAGCACACAAAAGCCGACAATGAAGTTCCAGGTAATGGAAACCAGCATGGAGCCCGTTGCCTCGGCGACTTTGGCATTTCCAGCAGGCTGCCAGCCAGCGAGTAATCCTGCCAAAAATGGAAGGATAGCGAGCAGGATAAAGGAGGTTGAATGCCACTGTGGCGACACGACAAAAATCGTGGCAATAACCGCGAACAATGCGCCAGCAACGCGCCATGGCGTGAAGTATTTCTTCTCATCCACACCGACACCAAAACGGTCGCACAGTAGGCCGGAAAGGAGCAGGGCGGAAATTAATGCAGTTTGAAACGTGGCAACGCCCAACGCGCTGGCTGATGCCCCTTCCGAAAATACAACCATCGCTCCACATAATCCGGCAAACCAATTCCACAGCGGGATTTTTCTCTTTTTAATCAGCGTCGGGATCGACGCGAATTGCTGTCGTGTTTCTTTACGCGCAATAATAATGAAAAACATGACGACCAGACCGCTGGCGAACGAGATTACTGCGCAAGCATTACCATCTTGTAACCAGTGTCCCAATTGCCCATTAACGGCAGACTGCATTGGGGAAAGCATACCGGCTAAGATAGTTGCAAGCATCAGTAAGGGAGTTGAGTACTTATTTTTGTTCATACATCAATCCTTGTATTTTATAAAAGGAGTAACTTTCGTTACTCCATTGTTTTTTATTTTCTGGCGATGAATTGAAGCGTGTTAACCCACAGGTCGGTATAAAACGGCCAGGACATAAATTGCTGTGTTCCCCAGTGCGGCGAACAGTCGCTCATGAAGCAGGCGGTTTTACCTTGTTGGTATTCACCGAACACTAACAGCGGGTCATTATTTATTGTTAAAACGACATCGGCATCTTCTCTGGCGACAACCTGGTTGTATCCAAGAAATACCGGGTAGTCTGAGAATCCGTTAACGACAGGATGTTCAGGGGAGATAGCCTCAGCGTAGATACCCTCTGGTTTTTCTACCCGGTCATCGCCGTCAAGCATAATAACTGGCAAAACCTCGGCAAGAATGGTGTTCTTGTAATTAGCTTTGGCCTCAATGCCCATAAATGACAAATAGCCGCCAATCATGAGTAATCCACCACCATTTTTGACATACTCTTTAATTGATTCCAGAGCATTGGGCTTTATTTTTAGCTGATAGAACGTCTCGTTTTGCAACAGGAACGTATTGCTACCGATATCGCTAATGACAATGACATCATAGCGGTTTAGTTCATCAATGCTCTCTGGAAATGCAATTTGCACGGTGTGAGCCGGCATATAATCAATTTCTATACCACCTTTCTTTAAGCATTCCAGCAACCATGTAGCACCTTCTTCATATTTACTGGAGGTAAAACTGTCATAGCCTTTTGAATGAATCATGTGAATATGCCAGGATTCTCCAATAAAGAGCACCTTTAGTTTTTTCTGCGTATTGTTCATAGTCTGCTCCTTGATTTAGTGAGTAGAGATAGTTTGTTTGTAATGTGAGCCCTGAATGCGATGAAGAACGGATTCGTTTTCTGGCATGTCAGAGGCATTGGGTGTTTCAACAGCAAGCGAGGCGAATGCGCTGGCGTAGCACAATGCAGATGCCAGTGATTTTCCTTTAGCAAGGCCAGACGCGAGTGCGCCATTGAAGGCATCGCCAGCTCCAGCAGTATTTTTTACAACGGCCGGAAATGCCGGAGAATAGATGAATTGCGTTCCGTCATAAGCGAGAGAACCTTTGCTACCCAATGTGATAATGGTATTTTTGACACCTTTTTGATGAATAATCTTCGCTGCACATTTGGCTGATTCAATATCGTTGACGGACATATTTGCCAGCAGGCCAGCTTCAGTTTCATTTGGCGTGATATAATCGATATTATCAATGATGTTATTAACCATTTCATTATATGGCGCTGGATTGATAATGACCGGGATATCATTTTTCTGTGCGAGACGAATGGTTTGTTGAAGTGCCTCGTAATTTGTCTCCAGTTGTACGAGAACAATATCTGAATGAACGATGGCCTCTTTTTGTATGGTGATTTCATCAGGTGAAATTGTCATGTTAGCACCGGGATAGATGGCGATGACGTTATCCCCGGTATCTCCATTCACCATAATAGTCGCTGTTCCTGTTTGTGTTTCTTTGGTCTGATAGATAACGCTTTTATGGATTTTTGATGAGTTTATAAAATTAATGGCGTAATCACTGAAATGGTCTGACCCTACTTTAGTAATAAAATGCACATCAGAATCGGCATAGCTTGCTGCTAATGCCTGATTGCATCCTTTACCACCGGGCGAAAAAATAAATTTATCGGCAAGCAATGATTCGCCTGTCGAGGGTAGCCTCGGTAGGTAACTGATAATATCAACATTGAACGAGCCAATAACACATACATTATTCTTCATGGCAGAGAGACCTTTTTTTATTTTCTGCGCTGATTCATATTTTTCCAGCACATAAGCAATTTCGTTTTTTGCAACGTTATCAAGAGAGTCAAGGGTAATAAATGCACCACCATGACAGCGAGTGAGATATCCCTGTCCGGCAAGTTCATTGAGATCTGAGCGAATAGTTTCCTTTGTTACCTTGAGACTTTTCGCCAGATTTGAAACTTTTACAACTCCCGAAATACTGATTTCTTTCAATATTCTATGATGGCGTTCAAATTTCATTTTTTACCTCACCGTGGTTAAGTTAG
Source organism: Citrobacter sp. Cpo090 (assembly GCF_030332665.1). NCBI lineage: Bacteria > Pseudomonadati > Pseudomonadota > Gammaproteobacteria > Enterobacterales > Enterobacteriaceae > Citrobacter > Citrobacter sp. Cpo090. The sequence goes on from NZ_JAOWHK010000030.1 coordinate 372,670, forward strand.
TCCCAGGGGAAGTATATTGTTGTGATTGTCACCATAAAGTGATGGCAGAAACCAAAAAAAAACAAAAATGTAATATTAATAATATTAAAGTTACGAAAAATAGCGATGAAGATAGAAATTTGAATAACCATATAATTCAGGTGGTTGTCAGGCCTGAACATGACGGTGGGGGGAGACGATAAGCTGTAATCAACAACTCTATGCCAGGACTGGATGGCGCTTCCGTTCCTGAATTTTTCGGTGGGATATAAAAGAGAATGGCCTACAGCGTTCTAAGCGGTGTAGGCCTGACTGGTTAGTTATGGCGCATATCCCTGCAGTGATTCGGACCAGCGGAATATTTGGCTGCTTTTATCCTGCAGGTTAACGCGTTCTAAATCATAAAATCCGTGCGTCTTTGCCGAGCGCATTTTGAGAATGTACTTACTTTCGGTGATGTCGTGCTGCCTTGTGCCGTCTTTATTCCATTCTCCGGCGATGTCCGTATATTGATAAACAAGGTCGGAATACACGTTGATTATCTTGCTGTCTTTGATGGTGTAGAGTTCCAGCACTTCATAAAATGCGCCCCCGCCGGAGTAGGCATCGGAGTATCCACCCCGCACCCCGAACGCCAGGGTATCGGGTGCGATCTGGTACGGTGCCAGATCCAGCTTTGTATAATATGCCAGTGGTCTGACGGACTCATCATCGCTCTCTTTTTCTGCGGCTTTATTCCACTCTGAGAGCTGGTTTAACGGTTTTTCCGAGCGTGCAATCGGCGTTAGCTGTGGGTTCTGCCAGGAAAAAACGCCGAGATACAATTTATTAGCGCGCCCGTTGCTGTAGTTTTCCGGGCAGGTGTTATCCGCGTATTTTTTTGCTTGCTCGGCGTTAGCCTTATTATCGGCAAAACAGGCAATGCCAATATATTTACCGTCTTTTCCCCAAGGTTTAGCACCGGTCAGGATCAGGTTGTCAGGATCTTCATTCGGTGCAACCCAGGCAATCCATTGCTTTTCAGATAAGCCCTGAGGAAGCTCACCAAATCCTTTCACAGGGGTTGCTCCCGCCATTTGCTCAGCAAAAATCTGTTTACCTTCCGGATGTTGGATGGCACTGGGTACGGAATCGAGATTTTGTACGGTAGTGGCAAAAGCAGGGGAGAGCGAGGCCAGCAAAACCAGGGGAAACAACTTTTTCACTATTGCGTCCTTTCAATAAGCAGGGCGATATGACTCGCCCTTAAATTTATTTCACGCGCGCCATAAAGTAGGCATCAACGTACTCACCATTACGCAGGCCGTATTTCTTACCGGTACCTTCGATTTCAAAGCCGTATTTCTTATACACCGCCACGGCAGGCTCATTATCAACAAATACGGTCAGCTCAATACGATCGACGCGTAGCCAGTTGTCGCACATGTCGATCATTGTGCGAATCAGCGCGCTGGCAACACCGCGGTTGTGCCACCGAGCATCCACGCAGATACCAAAATCGGCTACGTGGCTGCGGCGTGGGCGCTGCGCAACCTCAATACAGAGATGCCCCACGACGATATCGTCAATGCAGGCAACCAGTTGTTTAACCCCGGCTTGCTCGGTTAGCCGCGCCTGCCACATTTCGAGGGAAGGATGAGGAACCTGTAGCGTGTTGTGGTACACCTCCGGCTGGGCGTGGATCTGACGAATTGCGTCGTAATCTTTTGGTTCAGCGTGGCGTATCACTATCTCACTCATTCCTTATCTCCTGCAGGGTTAATTGTGTATTTACACTCGCTGAGAAAGAAAAATCCGTCAACTGCATTTTTTTGCAAAAAGAAGTAGACAAGTGCGAATGAGAATGATTATTATTGCTCTGCGTTCAGGGGAACCCCTACGGAGAACCTGAAAGCACGACATTGCTCACATTGCTTCCAGTATTACTTTAGCCAGCCTTGCGCTGGCTTTTTTTTGGTTTTGTTTCTGCCTGGCTTACTTGTCATTTTGTCCCTGAGTAGGGCGAGTGATGCCGGATGGTGCTTACGCTTATCCGGCCTACAGCTGAGACCTGGGTTTTGTAGGCCGGATAAGGCAACGCCGCATCCGGCACGATGACAGGATGGATTCAGTCTCCAGCCGCTTTGCGCTATGGTGTAGACAATCACCTTCAAAAGGATCGTCTCATGACCTTACACTGCGCATTTATTGGTTTTGGTAAAAGCACCACCCGCTACCATTTGCCGTACGTCCTTAACCGCAAAAATAGCTGGCACGTCGCGCACATTTTCCGCCGCCACGCCAAGCCGGAAGAGCAGGCGCCGCAGTATTCACATATTCACTTCACCAGCGACCTCGACGAGATCTTAAATGATCCGCAGGTGAAACTGGTGATCGTCTGTACCCATGCTGACAGCCATTTTGATTACGCTAAACGCGCGCTGGAAGCGGGTAAGAATGTGCTGGTTGAGAAACCCTTCACGCCGACGCTTGCGCAAGCAAAAGAGCTGTTTGAACTGGCGCAAAGCAAAGGGCTGACCGTTACGCCGTATCAGAATCGCCGTTTTGACTCCTGCTTCCTCACCGCGAAAAAAGCCATTGAGAGCGGCAAGCTCGGCAAGATTGTGGAGGTTGAAAGCCATTTCGATTACTACCGTCCTGAAGCAGAAACCAAGCCGGGACTGCCGCAGGACGGCGCGTTTTATGGTCTGGGCGTACACACCATGGATCAGATTATCTCGTTGTTCGGACGCCCCGATCATGTGGCCTACGACATCCGCAGCCTGCGTAACAAAGCGAACCCGGACGATACCTTTGAAGCGCAGCTGTTTTACGGCGACCTGAAAGCCATTGTTAAAACCAGTCATCTGGTGAAAATCGACTATCCGAAGTTTATCGTGCATGGCACCAAAGGCTCGTTTGTGAAATACGGCATCGACCAGCAGGAAACCAGCCTGAAGGCCAATATCATGCCGGGTGAGCCAGGTTTCGCCGCTGACGATTCTGTTGGGGTGCTGGAGTACGTCAACGATGACGGCATCACGGTAAAAGAAGAGGTAAAGCCGGAAGTGGGCGATTACGGTTGCGTCTATGACGCGCTGTATCAGACGCTGACCGCCGGTACGCCTAATTACGTCAAGGAATCTGAAGTTCTTACCAACCTGGAGATCCTCGAACGCGCCTTTGAACAGGCAACGCCTGCCACGATAGCCCTTGCCAAATAGCCTGCACAGACTCCTCTGGGTTTGTTCATATTTTTTGAACAGAGGAGTCAATTTTCACCCTCTATGATCCCAGGCGGATTGAGTCCACACTTACTCCATCGAAAACATCTGGGGGTGAACACAATGATCTACTTACGCAAAGCTAACGACCGTGGCCACGCTAATCATGGCTGGCTTGATTCCTGGCATACCTTCTCTTTTGCCAACTACTATGACCCGAACTTTATGGGGTTCTCGGCACTGCGCGTGATTAACGATGACGTGATCGACGCAGGTCAGGGATTTGGTACTCACCCCCATAAAGACATGGAAATCCTGACCTACGTGCTGGAAGGTGCGGTGGAGCATCAGGACAGCATGGGCAACAAAGAGCAGGTTCCGGCTGGTGAGTTCCAGATCATGAGCGCCGGGACGGGGATCCGTCACTCGGAGTACAACCCGAGCAATACTGAGAAGCTGCATCTGTATCAGATCTGGATCATGCCGCAGGAAAACGGTATTACGCCGCGCTATGAACAGCGCCGTTTCGATGCCGCTCAGGGTAAACAACTGGTGCTGTCGCCGGATGCCCGTGATGGCTCGCTGAAAGTGTACCAGGATATGGAGCTGTACCGTTGGGCGCTGGTCAAAGATGAGCAGTCGGTGCATCAAATTGCCGCGGAACGCCGCGTCTGGATCCAGGTCGTAAAAGGTAACGTGACGATTAACGGGACCAAAGCGACCACCAGCGACGGTCTGGCAATCTGGGATGAACAGGCAATTTCTATTCATGCCGACAGCGACAGCGAAGTGTTGCTGTTTGATCTGCCGCCAGTATAACGTGCTGTAACCCTTTGTAGGCCGGATAAGACGCGAAAGCGTTGCCATCCGGCTTTTCATCGTTTGTCATTAATTCCATGCGTCCGTGGTAAACTGGGGGAATCTATCCCTTTTTAACGCTTCAGGACGATGAAAAAGAAAAGACCCGTACTTCAGGATGTAGCCGACCGCGTGGGCGTGACCAAAATGACGGTCAGTCGCTTTTTGCGTAACCCGGAGCAGGTCTCCGTGGCGCTGCGGGGCAAAATTGCCGCTGCACTTGATGAGCTGGGTTATATTCCCAATCGCGCTCCTGATATCCTTTCTAACGCCACCAGCCGCGCTATCGGCGTACTGTTACCGTCTCTCACTAACCAGGTTTTTGCTGAAGTGCTACGCGGCATTGAGGCCGTCACCGACGCCCATGGTTATCAAACTATGCTCGCGCACTACGGCTATAAGCCTGAAATGGAACAAGAGCGTCTGGAATCGATGCTGTCGTGGAATATCGATGGTCTGATCCTCACCGAACGTAGCCATACGCCCCGTACGCTGAAAATGATTGAGGTTGCGGGTATCCCGGTGGTTGAACTAATGGACAGCCAGTCTCCGTGTCTGGATATCGCCGTCGGTTTCGACAACTTCGAAGCCGCGCGCCAGATGACTGCCGCTATCATCGCCCGCGGGCATCGTCATGTTGCCTATCTTGGCGCACGTCTTGATGAACGTACGATCATCAAACAGAGGGGCTACGAGCAGGCAATGCGCGATGCCAACCTGGTGCCGTACAGCGTGATGGTCGAGCAGTCTTCTTCCTACTCCTCCGGTATTGAACTCATCCGTCAGGCGCGGCGCGAATACCCGCAGCTCGACGGCATTTTCTGTACCAACGATGACCTGGCGGTAGGGGCGGCCTTCGAATGTCAGCGTTTAGGGCTGAAAATCCCGGATGACATGGCGATTGCCGGATTCCACGGTCACGACATCGGGCAGGTGATGGAGCCGCGTCTGGCGAGCGTGCTCACGCCGCGTGAACGGATGGGCAGCATTGGCGCAGAACGCCTGCTGGCGCGCATTCGCGGTGAAGCAGTCACGCCTAAAATGTTAGATTTAGGTTTCACCTTGTCACCGGGCGGATCTATTTAAGCCAACAAGTTTGAAGTAGCTCACACTTATACACTTCGAGCACGAATGGATATTGCTTCTCTATTTATCCGGCTGGACAATGTTACCGATAACAGTTACCCGTAACAATTTCCTGATTCTTGTACCAGTGGGGGCAACGCTTTGAGCACGACTAATCATGATCACCACGTTTACGTTCTGATGGGCGTATCGGGCAGCGGTAAATCTGCTGTCGCCAGCGAAGTGGCGCATCAACTGCAGGCCGCGTTTCTTGATGGCGATTTTCTCCATCCGCGCAGCAACATCATGAAAATGGCTTCCGGTGAGCCACTTAACGATGACGACCGTAAACCGTGGTTACAGGCGCTTAATGACGCCGCTTTTGCGATGCAGCGTACCAACAAGGTTTCGCTGATCGTCTGTTCTGCCTTGAAAAAAGTCTACCGCGACCAGTTGCGCGACGGTAACCCGAACCTCTCTTTCATCTATCTGAAAGGGGATTTTGACGTTATCGAAAGCCGTCTGAAGGCGCGTAAAGGCCACTTCTTCAAAACGCAGATGCTGGTTACCCAGTTTGAAGCGCTGGAAGAACCGGGTGCGAATGAAAACGATGTACTGGTGGTCGATATCGATCAACCACTGGACGGTGTGGTCGCCAGCACCATTGAGGTTATTAACCAGGGCAGTAAGTAGTGAGCACATTAACGCTTGTTTTAACAGCAGTAGGGTCCGTTTTGTTACTGCTGTTTTTAGTGATGAAGGCGCGTATGCACGCCTTCGTTGCTTTGATGGTGGTATCCATTGGTGCAGGTCTCTTTTCCGGTATGCCGCTCGATAAAATCGCGGCGACCATGGAAAAAGGGATGGGAGGCACGCTCGGTTTCCTGGCGATTGTGGTGGCGCTGGGGGCGATGTTCGGCAAGATTTTGCATGAGACCGGCGCGGTCGATCAGATTGCCGTCAAGATGCTGAAATCTTTCGGTCACAGCCGTGCGCATTATGCGATTGGCCTGGCCGGCCTGATTTGCGCACTACCGTTGTTCTTTGAAGTGGCGATTGTGCTGCTGATTAGCGTGGCGTTCTCAATGGCGCGCCACACCGGTACTAACCTTGTGAAGCTGGTCATTCCACTGTTCGCGGGCGTGGCGGCTGCCGCAGCGTTCCTGCTGCCGGGGCCTGCACCGATGCTGCTGGCCTCTCAGATGCACGCCGACTTTGGCTGGATGATCCTGATTGGCCTGTGCGCCGCGATTCCGGGCATGATTATCGCCGGACCGCTGTGGGGTAATTTCATCAGCCGTTACGTTGAGCTGCACGTACCGGAAGACATTACCGAGCCGCATCTGGGTGAAGGCAAAATGCCCTCCTTTGGTTTCAGCTTATCGCTTATCCTGCTGCCGCTGGTACTGGTTGGTCTGAAAACCATCGCCGCACGCTTTGTTCCGATCGGTTCTTCAACCTACGAATGGTTCGAGTTTATCGGTCATCCGTTTACCGCGATTCTGGTTGCCTGTCTGGTGGCGATTTACGGTCTGGCGGTGCGCCAGGGCATGCCAAAAGACCGCGTGATGGAAATCTGCGGCCATGCGCTGCAACCGGCGGGGATTATTCTGCTGGTGATTGGTGCGGGCGGTGTGTTCAAACAGGTACTGGTGGATTCCGGCGTCGGTCCGGCGCTGGGCGAAGCGTTAACCGGTATGGGCCTACCGATTGCCATCACCTGCTTCGTGCTGGCGGCGGCGGTGCGTATCATTCAGGGTTCCGCGACCGTGGCCTGCTTAACGGCGGTCGGTCTGGTGATGCCAGTGATTGAGCAACTGAACTACTCCGGTGCTCAGATGGCGGCACTGTCTATCTGTATCGCGGGCGGGTCTATCGTGGTCAGCCACGTTAACGACGCCGGTTTCTGGTTGTTCGGTAAATTTACCGGCGCGACCGAAGCGCAAACGCTGAAGACCTGGACGATGATGGAAACCATCCTCGGTACGGTCGGCGCGATTGTCGGTATGGTTGCCTTCCAGCTGTTGAGCTGATGGTATTGCCCGGTGGCGCTAGCGCTTACCGGGCCTACAAAATCAAAGAAAATACTGTCACCCCTTCATCCACATCCGCACGCCGTCGAGGAACATCTGGGTTGCCATCATTACCAGAATCAGCCCCATCAGGCGCTCCAGCGCGTTAACTCCTTTCTCGCCCAGCAGGCGTAAAAACAGCGAAGACTGCAGCAAAATCACGAATGTACCTCCCCAGGCGATCAGCAGCGCAATCACCAGATGCCCCATCTGGTTCGGATACTGATGCGACAACAGCATTAATGAGGCCAGGATTGTTGGACCGGCAACCAGCGGGATCGCCAGAGGTACGATGAACGGCTCTTCACCAGCCGGAAGCCCGGTGCTATTCCCGGTGGCGCTGGGGAAAATCATCTTAATGGCGATCAGGAACAAAATGATGCCCCCGGAGATCGATACGGTTTCCGCGCGCAGGTTAAGAAATGCCAGAATTTTCTCGCCCGCAAACAGGAAGATCAGCATCACCAACAGCGCAATAAACAGCTCGCGAATCATAATCGCGCGGCGACGTTTTGGTTCGGTATGTTTCAATACGGACATGAAAATGGGCAGATTTCCGAGCGGATCCATAATCAGGATCAATAAAACTGCCGCTGAAATGATTTCATTCATAACTCAAATTCCCTGATAATTACCGCGGACTTTCTGCTTGCTTGCGCAGCGGGATAAGTCGCATTACTGATGGCTTCGCTATCATTGATTAATTTCACTTGCGACTTTGGCTGCTTTTTGTATGGTGAAGGATAGGCCAGTAGGATACTGGTTAGCATACACAGCACACATCTCTGCAGGAAAAAAACGCTATGAAAAATGTTGGTTTTATCGGCTGGCGCGGTATGGTCGGCTCTGTTCTCATGCAACGCATGGTTGAGGAGCGTGACTTCGACGCCATTCGCCCTGTTTTCTTTTCTACTTCCCAGCTCGGGCAGGCGGCACCGACGTTCGGTGGCACCGCGACCGGCACACTTCAGGACGCTTTTGATCTGGATGCGCTGAAGGCGCTCGATATCATCGTGACCTGTCAGGGCGGCGATTATACCAACGAAATCTATCCAAAGCTTCGTGAAAGCGGTTGGCAGGGTTACTGGATTGACGCAGCCTCTTCGCTGCGTATGAAAGACGATGCCATCATTATTCTCGATCCGGTTAACCAGGATGTCATCACCGACGGCCTGAACAAAGGTATTAAGACCTTTGTCGGTGGCAACTGTACCGTTAGCCTGATGCTGATGTCCCTTGGTGGTCTGTTTGCCAATGACCTGGTCGACTGGGTTTCCGTGGCGACCTATCAGGCGGCTTCCGGCGGTGGCGCGCGTCATATGCGCGAACTGCTGTCCCAGATGGGTCATTTGTATGGCCATGTGGCCGATGAACTGGCGACCCCTTCCTCTGCTATTCTCGACATCGAACGTAAAGTGACGACCCTGTCCCGTAGCGGTGAACTGCCGGTTGATAACTTTGGCGTACCGCTGGCCGGTAGCCTGATTCCGTGGATCGACAAACAGCTCGATAACGGTCAGAGCCGTGAAGAGTGGAAGGGACAGGCGGAAACCAACAAAATTCTCAACACGTCTTCCGTGATCCCGGTTGATGGTCTGTGCGTGCGCGTCGGTGCGCTGCGCTGCCACAGCCAGGCGTTCACCATTAAACTGAAAAAAGATGTGTCTATTCCGACCGTGGAAGAACTGCTGGCGGCGCACAATCCGTGGGCCAAAGTTGTACCAAACGATCGGGATATCACCATGCGTGAGTTAACCCCGGCGGCCGTTACCGGCACGCTGACCACGCCAGTAGGCCGTCTGCGTAAGCTGAACATGGGACCGGAGTTCCTTTCAGCCTTTACCGTGGGCGACCAGTTGCTGTGGGGTGCTGCGGAGCCATTGCGCCGTATGCTGCGCCAATTGGCGTAATAGTTTGTTAACGATCAAGGGGTGAGGAATCACCCCTTTTTTTGCGTAATACAGGAGTAAGCGCAGATGTTTCATTTTTTACCAGGAGTAAGATAAAGCATTGGCTATTCTTTAAGGGTGACTTAGTACCGGAGGTATTAAGTTGTTGCCTGAAGGTGGGACGACGCAGAGAGGATGCACAATTGTGCTGCGCCGTTCAGGTCAAAAAAAGTGTCACTACCTGATGTCGAAAATCAGTTGGAAGGGGTGACACCATAAAACAGGATGACAACCATGTCCGTTCGTATCGATAGAGACGTGATTAATGCGCTAATTGCAGGCCATTTTGCGGATCCTTTTTCCGTACTCGGTATGCACCAAACTGATGCTGGACTTGAAGTCCGCGCCCTATTACCTGACGCCACCGAAGTGTGGGTGATCGAACCCAAAACCGGACGCAAAGTCGGCAAGCTGGATTGCCTCGACTCTCGCGGTTTTTTCTGTGCAGTACTTCCCCGCCGTAAAAATTTCTTTCGCTATCAGCTGGCCGTTGTCTGGCATGGACAGCAGAATTTGATTGATGACCCTTATCGTTTTGGCCCGCTGATCCAGGATATGGATGCATGGCTGTTATCTGAAGGTACGCATCTGCGACCTTACGAAACGCTGGGTGCGCATGCGGATACCATGGATGGCGTCACCGGTACGCGTTTCTCCGTCTGGGCGCCCAACGCCCAGCGTGTTTCGGTGGTTGGTCAGTTCAACTACTGGGATGGCCGTCGCCACCCGATGCGCCTGCGTAAAGAAAGCGGTATCTGGGAGCTGTTTATCCCCGGCGCGCAGCATGGTCAGCTGTATAAATACGAGATGATCGATGCCAACGGTAAGCTGCGAATCAAAGCGGACCCTTACGCCTTCGAAGCGCAAATGCGCCCGGAAACCGCGTCACTTATTTGCGGTCTGCCGGAAAAAGTAGTGCAAAGCGAGGAGCGTAAAAAAGCCAACCAGTTTGATGCGCCGATCTCTATCTATGAAGTACATCTGGGTTCATGGCGTCGTCATACCGATAACAACTTCTGGCTGAGCTACCGCGAACTGGCGGATCAGCTGGTGCCTTACGCCAAGTGGATGGGCTTTACCCATCTCGAACTGTTGCCAATTAACGAGCATCCGTTCGACGGTAGCTGGGGCTACCAGCCTACCGGCATGTATGCGCCGACCCGTCGCTTCGGGACGCGCGATGATTTCCGCTATTTCGTTAATGCCGCGCATCAGGCGGGGCTGAACGTCATTCTCGACTGGGTGCCGGGCCATTTCCCATCGGACGACTTTGGCTTGGCAGAGTTTGATGGCACCAATCTGTATGAGCACAGCGACCCGCGCGAAGGGTATCACCAGGACTGGAACACGCTGATTTACAACTACGGTCGCCGTGAAGTCAGCAACTACCTGGTGGGTAATGCCCTGTACTGGATTGAACGTTTTGGGATCGACGCGCTGCGCGTGGATGCCGTGGCGTCGATGATTTATCGCGACTACAGCCGTAAAGAAGGGGAATGGATCCCGAACGAATTTGGCGGTCGTGAAAACCTCGAAGCCATTGAATTTTTGCGCAATACCAACCGCATTCTTGGCGAACAGGTGCCGGGTGCGGTGAGCATGGCGGAAGAGTCCACCGATTTTGCTGGCGTCTCCAGACCGCAGGACATGGGCGGTTTAGGGTTCTGGTATAAGTGGAACCTGGGCTGGATGCACGACACGCTGGACTACATGAAGCTGGATCCGATTCATCGCCAGCATCATCACGACAAGCTGACCTTCGGCATGCTGTACAACTACACCGAAAACTTTGTCCTGCCGCTGTCGCACGATGAAGTGGTACACGGTAAAAAATCCATTCTCGACCGCATGCCGGGAGACGCATGGCAGAAGTTTGCCAACCTGCGCGCCTACTACGGCTGGATGTGGGCCTTCCCGGGCAAGAAACTGCTGTTTATGGGCAACGAGTTTGCGCAGGGACGTGAGTGGAACCATGACGCTAGCCTCGACTGGCATCTGCTGGAAGGCGGCGATAACTGGCACCACGGCGTACAACGACTGGTGCGCGATCTGAACCACACCTACCGGCATCACAAAGCGCTGCACGAGCTCGACTTTGACGCTTATGGCTTTGAGTGGCTGGTGGTGGATGACAACGAACGTTCGGTGCTGGCGTTCGTCCGTCGTGACAAGGTCGGCAATGAAATCATCGTGGTCAGTAACTTTACGCCTGTGCCCCGCCATGGCTATCGCTTCGGTATCAATCAGCCAGGCAAATGGCGTGAGATCCTCAATACCGACTCGATGCATTACCACGGCAGCAATACCGGCAACGGTGGAGCGGTGCACAGCGATGAAATCGCCAGTCATGGTCGTCAGCACTCACTGAGCCTCACGTTGCCGCCGTTGGCCACGATCTGGCTGGTTCGGGAGGAGTAATGACGCAACTGGCAACCGGCAACGCCACCCCCCATGGTGCAACGTATGACGGCCATGGCGTCAATTTCACACTCTTTTCGGCCCACGCTGAACGCGTTGAATTATGCGTATTCGATGAGCAAGGGTGCGAACTTCGCTATGACCTGCCGGGGCGTAGCGGTGATGTCTGGCACGGCTATCTCGCCAACGCCCGGCCCGGTCTGCGCTATGGCTATCGCGTCCATGGCCCATGGCAACCGCAGCAGGGCCACCGGTTTAATCCGGCCAAGCTGCTGCTTGATCCTTGCGCCCGTCGGGTGGATGGCGAGTTAAAAGATAACCCGCTGCTGCACGGTGGGCTAAATGAACCGGATCATCATGATAATGCCACCATCGCGCTGAAGGGCGTGGTGGTGTCCGATCATTATGACTGGGAGGATGATGCCCCGCCGCGCACGCCGTGGGGCAATACCGTGATTTACGAAGCGCATGTCAAAGGGTTGACGTATTTGCATCCTGACCTGCCGGAAGAGATTCGCGGAACCTACAAAGCGCTGGGCCATCCAGTGATGATCGATTACTTCAAGCGCCTCGGCATTACCGCGTTGGAGCTGCTGCCGGTGGCGCATTTTGCCAGCGAACCACGGCTTCAGCGGCTGGGGCTGTCGAACTACTGGGGCTACAACCCGGTAGCGATGTTCGCGCTGCATCCGGCCTATGCCTGTTCGCCGGAGAGTGCGCTTGATGAGTTTCGCGATGCGGTAAAAGCGCTGCACAAAGCGGGGATTGAGGTCATTCTCGATATCGTTTTGAACCACAGCGCCGAGCTGGATCTCGAAGGGCCCGTCTTCTCGCTGCGCGGAATTGATAACCGTAGCTATTATTGGATCAGGGACGATGGTGATTACTACAACTGGACCGGTTGTGGGAACACCCTCAATCTGAGCCATCCGGGCGTTGTGGAATACGCATGTGAATGCCTGCGTTACTGGGTTGAAACCTGTCATGTGGATGGTTTTCGTTTTGATTTGGCTTCCGTCATGGGGCGTACACCTGCGTTTCGTCAGGATGCGCCGCTGTTTACCGCGATCCAAAACTGTCCGCTGCTCTCACGCGTTAAGCTGATTGCGGAGCCGTGGGATATTGGTGAAGGCGGGTACCAGGTGGGGAATTTCCCTCCGCCGTTTGCCGAGTGGAATGACCATTTCCGCGATGCGACGCGACGCTTCTGGCTCCAGCGTAATCTCTCGTTGGGCGAGTTTGCCGGGCGTTTTGCCGCATCCAGCGACGTGTTTAAACGCAATGGTCGCCAACCCAGCGCGACGGTCAATCTGGTGACTGCGCACGACGGTTTTACGCTACGCGACTGTGTGTGCTTCACAAATAAGCACAATGAAGCGAATGGTGAGGAAAATCGCGACGGCACTAGCAATAACTACAGCGACAATCATGGTAAAGAAGGATTAGGCGGCACGCTGGACCTGATTGAGCGGCGGCGCGACAGCATTCATGCGCTGTTAACCACGCTGTTGCTCTCCCAGGGGACGCCGATGTTGCTGGCGGGCGATGAGCATGGTCATAGCCAGCACGGCAACAATAACGCTTACTGCCAGGATAACGCCCTGACCTGGCTGGACTGGCAGCAGGCAAACAGCGGGCTAACCACATTTACCGCTGCCCTGATCCATCTTCGTCAGCAAATTCCTGCATTAACGGACGATCGCTGGTGGGAAGAGGGCGATGGCAATGTTCGTTGGCTGAATAAGTACGCACAACCCTTAAGTGCGGATGAGTGGCAAAACGGCCCGAGACAGATGCAAATCCTGCTTTCAGACCGTTTTCTGATTGCAATAAATGCCACGCTTGAGGTGACAGATATCGTTTTACCTGAAGGGGAATGGTGTGCCGTTCCCCCATTTGCCGGAGAGGATAATCCGGTGCTTACGGCTGTCTGGCAGGGACCTGCGCACGGACTGTGTGTGTTCCAGAGAAGATAAAAAAGGAGTTAGTCATGGTGAGTTTAGAGAAGAACGATCGTGTAATGTTGGCGCGCCAGCTGCCATTAAAATCTGTTGCCCTGATTCTGGCCGGTGGCCGCGGTACCCGCTTAAAAGATTTAACCAACAAACGTGCCAAACCTGCTGTGCACTTTGGCGGTAAGTTCCGCATTATCGATTTTGCCTTATCCAACTGTATTAACTCCGGGATCCGCCGTATTGGCGTGATCACCCAGTACCAGTCTCACACGCTGGTGCAGCATATTCAGCGTGGCTGGTCGTTCTTTAGTGAAGAGATGAACGAGTTCGTCGATCTGCTGCCTGCTCAACAGAGAATGCAGGGTGAAAACTGGTATCGCGGTACGGCGGATGCGGTGACCCAAAACCTGGACATCATTCGACGCTATAAAGCGGAATATGTGGTGATCCTCGCGGGCGATCATATCTACAAGCAGGACTACTCACGCATGCTGATCGACCACGTCGAGAAAGGCGCGCGTTGCACCGTGGCCTGTATGCCAGTGCCTATTGAAGAGGCCAGCGCGTTTGGCGTGATGGACGTGGACGACACCGATAAAATTATCGAGTTCGTTGAAAAACCCGCCAACCCGCCGGCTATGCCAGGCGACCCGACCAAATCTCTTGCCAGTATGGGGATCTACGTTTTCAACGCCGATTACCTGTATGAATTGCTGGCGGAAGATGATCTCGATGAAAACTCCAGTCACGATTTCGGCAAAGACATTATCCCGAAAATCACCGAAGCTGGCATGGCGTATGCACATCCATTCCCGTTGTCCTGCGTACAGTCTGACCCAGAATCCGAGCCGTACTGGCGTGACGTGGGTACGCTGGAAGCCTACTGGAAGGCGAATCTCGATCTGGCTTCAGTGACGCCTGAACTGGACATGTACGACCAGGACTGGCCAATCCGTACGCACATGGAATCGCTGCCACCGGCAAAATTTGTTCAGGACCGTTCCGGCAGCCACGGAATGACGCTGAACTCGCTGGTTTCTGGCGGATGCATTATTTCGGGTTCAGTGGTGGTGCAGTCCGTTCTGTTCCCACGAGTGCGGGTGAATTCATTCTGTAACATTGATTCGGCAGTGTTGTTACCTGAAGTGTGGGTGGGACGTTCGTGCCGCTTACGTCGTTGCATTATCGACCGTGCCTGCGTTATTCCCGAAGGCATGATAATTGGTGAAAACGCGGAAGAAGATGCACGTCGTTTCTACCGTTCAGAGGAAGGTATTGTACTGGTCACGCGTGAAATGCTGCGCAAACTGCAGATCAAACAGGAGCGATAATGCAGGTTTTACACGTTTGTTCAGAGATGTTCCCCCTGTTAAAAACCGGGGGACTGGCGGATGTTATTGGGGCGTTACCAGCCGCGCAAATTGCCGATGGCGTGGATGCCCGCGTGTTGCTCCCGGCGTTTCCTGATATTCGTCGCGGCATTCCCGATGCGCAGGTGGTGACGCGTCGGGATACCTTCGCCGGACGTATCACGCTGCTGTTCGGGCATTTTAACGGCGTGGGTATTTACCTGATTGACGCGCCGCATCTCTATGACCGCCCCGGTAGCCCGTATCACGACACTAACCTGTTTGCGTATACCGATAACGTACAGCGTTTTGCATTGCTGGGCTGGGTTGGCTGTGAAATGGCCTGTGGCCTTGACCCATTCTGGCGCCCGGATGTGGTGCATGCGCACGACTGGCATGCGGGGCTGGCCCCGGCGTATCTGGCGGCGCGCGGCCATCCGGCGAAATCGGTGTTCACCGTCCACAACCTGGCGTATCAAGGCATGTTTTATGCAAAGCATATGGATGACATCCAATTGCCATGGTCGTTCTTTAATGTGCACGGACTGGAGTTCAACGGGCAGATTTCGTTTCTGAAGGCAGGGTTGTACTACGCCGACCACATTACGGCGGTGAGTCCAACCTACGCGCGGGAAATTACCGAGCCGCAGTTTGCCTACGGGATGGAAGGTCTGTTGCAGCAACGTCATCGTGAAGGACGTCTTTCCGGCGTGCTGAACGGCGTTGATGAAAAAATCTGGAGCCCGGAAACCGATCTGCTGCTGGCATCGCGATATACGCGCGACTCGCTGGAGGAGAAGGCGGAAAACAAACGTCAGCTTCAGATAGCGATGGGACTTAAGGTTAACGATAAAGTGCCGCTGTTTGCAGTAGTCAGCCGTCTGACCAGTCAGAAAGGGCTGGATCTGGTGCTGGAAGCGCTGCCGGGGTTGTTAGAGCAGGGTGGACAGCTGGCATTGCTAGGCGCGGGCGATCCGGTATTACAGGAAGGATTCCTCGCTGCGGCGGCGGAACATCCGGGGCAGGTGGGTGTGCAGATCGGCTATCACGAAGCCTTCTCGCACCGCATCATGGGTGGGGCCGATGTGATATTGGTTCCCAGCCGTTTTGAGCCATGTGGCTTAACGCAGTTGTATGGATTGAAGTACGGCACGCTGCCACTGGTGCGGCGCACCGGTGGGCTGGCTGATACAGTCTCTGACAGTTCGCTGGAAAACCTGGCGGACGGTATCGCCAGTGGGTTTGTATTTGAAGATAGTAATGCCTGGTCGCTGTTACGCGCGATCCGGCGTGCTTTCGTATTGTGGTCCCGGCCTTCGCTGTGGCGGTTTGTACAACGTCAGGCCATGACTATGGATTTTAGCTGGCAAGTCGCGGCGAAGTCATACCGTGAGCTTTACTATCGCTTGAAATAGATATCCAGGAATCACCTATATGAATGCTCCATTTACTTATGCATCGCCCACACTCAGCGTAGAGGCACTTAAGCATTCTATTGCCTATAAGCTGATGTTCACAATTGGTAAGGATCCGGTCATTGCCAATAAACATGAGTGGCTGAACGCCACGTTGTTCGCGGTGCGCGATCGTCTCGTGGAGCGCTGGCTGCGTTCTAACCGTGCGCAATTATCCCAGGAAACTCGCCAGGTCTATTACCTGTCTATGGAGTTTCTGATTGGCCGCACGCTTTCCAATGCACTGTTATCGTTGGGTATTTATGACGATGTCAAAAATGCGCTGGAAGGTATGGGGTTGGATCTTGAAGATCTGATCGACGAAGAAAACGACCCGGGTCTTGGCAACGGTGGTCTAGGACGTCTGGCTGCCTGCTTCCTGGACTCTCTGGCAACGCTGGGTCTGCCGGGACGCGGCTACGGTATTCGTTATGACTACGGCATGTTCAAGCAGAACATTGTTGATGGCCGACAGAAAGAGTCACCGGACTACTGGCTGGAATACGGTAACCCGTGGGAATTCAAACGTCACAACACGCGCTACAAAGTGCGTTTTGGCGGGCGTATTCAGCAGGAAGGTAAGAAAACGCGCTGGATAGAAACCGAAGAGATCCTCGCGGTTGCCTACGACCAGATTATCCCCGGGTACGACACCGACGCCACCAACACGCTGCGCCTGTGGAATGCCCAGGCCAGTAGCGAGATTAATCTCGGTAAGTTTAACCAGGGCGACTATTTTGCGGCGGTGGAAGATAAAAACCACTCCGAGAACGTCTCCCGCGTACTGTACCCGGACGACTCCACCTATTCAGGGCGCGAACTGCGCTTGCGTCAGGAGTATTTCCTGGTCTCCTCCACGGTGCAGGACATTCTGAGCCGTCATTACCAGCTGCACAAAACCTACGACAACCTGGCGGATAAAATCGCCATTCACCTGAACGACACCCATCCGGTGCTGTCGATCCCTGAGCTGATGCGACTGCTGATCGATGAGCATAAGTTCAGCTGGGACGATGCGTTTGAGGTCTGCTGCCAGGTCTTCTCGTATACCAACCACACCTTGATGAGCGAAGCGCTGGAGACCTGGCCTGTCGATATGCTGGGCAAAATTCTGCCGCGCCATCTGCAAATCATCTTTGAGATCAACGACTACTTCCTGAAGACGTTGCAGGAACAGTATCCGAACGATACCGCTCTGTTGGGGCGGACGTCGATTATCGATGAGTCTAATGGCCGTCGCGTGCGTATGGCGTGGCTGGCGGTGGTGGTGAGCCACAAGGTTAACGGCGTTTCCGAGCTGCACTCCAACCTGATGGTGCAGTCGCTGTTTGCTGATTTTGCGAAGATTTTCCCGACTCGTTTTTGCAACGTCACCAACGGCGTGACGCCGCGCCGCTGGCTGGCGCTGGCTAACCCGTCGCTCTCTGAAGTGCTGGATGAGAATATTGGCCGCACCTGGCGAACCGATCTCAGCCAGCTCAGCGAGCTTGAGCAGCACTGCGATTACCCGCTGGTAAATCAGGCGGTGCGCCGTGCGAAGCTGGAGAATAAAAAGCGTCTGGCCACGCTCATTGCCCAGCAGCTTAACGTGGTGGTGAACCCGAAATCGCTGTTTGATGTGCAGATCAAGCGTATTCACGAATACAAACGGCAGTTGATGAACGTGCTGCATGTGATCACCCGCTACAACCGCATTAAGGCCGATCCTGACGCTGAGTGGGTGCCGCGTGTGAATATCTTCGCCGGTAAAGCGGCTTCCGCTTATTACATGGCGAAACATATCATTCACCTGATCAACGACGTCGCTAAAGTGATCAACAACGATCCGCAAATTGGCGACAAGCTGAAAGTGGTGTTTATCCCCAACTACAGCGTCAGCCTGGCGCAGGTGATTATTCCTGCTGCCGACCTGTCTGAGCAGATTTCTCTGGCCGGGACCGAAGCCTCCGGTACCAGTAATATGAAATTTGCTCTCAACGGAGCGCTGACCATCGGGACGCTGGACGGTGCCAACGTTGAGATGCTGGAGCATGTGGGCGCAGAAAATATCTTTATCTTTGGTAATACGGCGGAAGAGGTCGAGGCTTTACGCAGCCAGGGCTACAAGCCTCGTGAGTATTATGAGAAAGACGAAGAGCTGCACCAGGTGCTAACGCAGATTGGCAGCGGGGTGTTCAGCCCTGAGGAGCCGGGACGCTATCGCGACCTGGTGGATTCGCTGATCAACTTTGGCGACCATTATCAGGTACTGGCGGATTATCGCAGCTACGTTGATTGCCAGGATAAGGTAGACGAACTGTATCGTCATCCGGAAGAGTGGACCACCAGGTCGATGATTAATATCGCCAACATGGGCTACTTCTCGTCGGACAGGACGATCAAAGAGTACGCCGAAAATATCTGGCATATTGATTCGGTGCGCTTGTAACACACGATGCCGGGGGCGCTTCGCTTGCCCGGCCTACGTTTATGCACTCTTGTAGGCCGGATAAGGCGCTAGCCGCCATCCGGCATTTTTATCAGGAGGCCAGCGACAGCTGGTGTTTCTCGATATACTCCGCCAGCCACTGGGTCATGCGCGACTGCTGCTCAGCGTTCAGCCACATCCCTTCTTTCGTGCGACGCCACAACGCATCTTCCGCACGACGAACCCATTCGTGATCGACCAGATATTTCAGCTCGGCCTCATAAAATTCATGGCCAAAGTCTTCACCTAACTCGGCAAGCGAGGTGGCTTCGCCGATGACCCATTCGGTGTTGCTGCCGTAGGTACGAGAGTAATGGCGCGCCAGCGATTCGGTCAGGAACGGGTAGCGACGGCGCAGTTTGGCCGCGTAATCTTCGCGATCGCCGCCAATGTCACCGCCTGGCAGAATGCACTCTTTCGTCCACGCCGGACCAATTCCCTGATAGTACGATGCCAGTTTTTCCATCGCGTGCTCAGCCAGCTTACGATAGGTCGTCAGCTTACCGCCAAAGACCGACAGCAGCGGCGCTTTGCCGTTTTCGTCGTGGATATCCAGCGTGTAATCACGGGTGATCGCCTGCGGTGAGTCAGACTCGTCATCGCACAACGGACGCACGCCCGAGTAAGTCCAGACGATATCATCACGGCCCAGCTGCTTCTTAAAGTGCGCGTTGTAAACCTTCAGCAGGTAATTGATCTCGCTTTCATCAATTTTCACCGCTTTCGGATCGCCTTTGTATTCAACGTCTGTCGTCCCGATGATCGAGAATTCGTCCATCCATGGGATAACAAACACAATGCGTTTATCTTCGTTTTGCAGAATATAAGCTTGCTTCTGGGTATGTACGCGCGGCACTACGATGTGGCTGCCTTTGATCAGGCGAATACCGTACGGCGATGGTAAGTGCATACCATCGTCGAAGAACTCTTTCACCCACGGACCGGTGGCGTTGACCAGGCCACGCGCCTGCCAGGTGTGTTTTTTGCCGGTATCGATATCTTCAGCTTCAACAATCCACAACCCGTTTTCACGGCGAGCAGAGGTGGCGCGAGTGCGGGTTAATACTTCTCCGCCTTTGCGTACGACCATTTGGGCGTTTGCCAAAACCAGCCGTGCATCGTCTACCCAGCAGTCAGAATATTCGAAACCGCGCACAATCTCAGGTTTCATTACGGAATCTGCGCCAAAACGCAAACCTGTAGAACTTGGCAAACTGGTGCGTTTGCCCAGATGATCGTACATAAACAAACCAATGCGGATCATCCACGCCGGACGCAGGTGCGGGCGGTGGGGCAGACGAAAGCGCATCGGGAAGGCGATATGCGGTGCCATTTTCAACAGCACTTCACGTTCGGCCAGCGCTTCGCTTACCAGACGAAATTCGTAGTGTTCCAGGTAGCGCAGGCCACCGTGGATGAGTTTGGAGCTAGCGGAAGAGGTGGCACAGGCTAAATCCTGCGCTTCCAGCATCAGCACGGATAAACCGCGTCCAGCGGCATCTGCCGCGATACCGGCACCGTTGATGCCTCCACCTATCACAATCAGATCTTTGGTTTCCATGCTGGCCTCTCGCACTTTCGTTATAGCTCATTAATGTTCGTTATCGAGCATAATAGCAAAGAATCGCGCCATTGGTAACATCGGATAAACAATTTACAGTGATACATATAACATTATGGCGTTTAACTGCCGTCGGGACGTACACTAAGCAGTAACATGTCCGAAAAGCGTCACCTGCCATATAAAGAAGAGAGAGCAATGGATCAGTTTGAATGTATTAATGTCGAAGAAGCGCATCAGAAGCTGCACCAGGGGAGCGCGGTATTAGTGGATATCCGTGATCCGCAAAGCTATGCCATGGGTCATGCCCCGCAGGCGTTTCATCTGACGAACGACACGCTGGGGACATTTATGCGCGAGCATGATTTCGACACCGCCGTATTGGTGATGTGTTATCACGGCAACAGCAGTAAAGGCGCGGCGCAATATCTTCTTCAGCAGGGCTATGACGCGGTTTACAGCGTTGATGGCGGCTTCGACGCCTGGCATCGACATTTTCCGGCAGAAGTGACATACGGTTCGTAAGCTAACAAAGATGCAGCCTGAAACGGGCAGGATATATATACTGTCCTCTTTTGTGTGGAATAAGCGACAGCAACCATGTTGATGATTACCTCTTTTGCTAACCCCCGCGTGGCGCAGGCATTTGTTGATTATATGGCGACACAGGGCGTTATCCTGACGATTCAACAACATCAGCAAACGGATGTCTGGCTGGCGGATGAGTCCCAGGCCGAGCGCGTGCATGCTGAACTGGCGCGATTTCTGGAGAATCCGGGCGATCCGCGCTACCTCGCGGCAAGCTGGCAGTCGGGTCAGACCGACAGCGGTCTGCGCTACCAGCGTTATCCATTCCTGGCCACATTGCGCGAACGCGCAGGCCCGGTAACCTGGTTGGTGATGGCCGCGTGTGTGCTGGTCTTTATCGCGATGAACGTGCTGGGCGACCAGGCGGTGATGCTCTGGCTGGCATGGCCGTTTGACCCTTCGCTGAAATTTGAATTCTGGCGTTATTTCACCCACGCTTTTATGCACTTCTCGCTGATGCATATTCTGTTCAACCTGCTGTGGTGGTGGTATCTCGGCGGTGCGGTTGAAAAGCGTCTGGGCAGTGGAAAGCTGATTGTTATTACCGTGATCAGTGCCCTGTTGAGCGGCTATGTTCAGCAGAAATTTAGCGGTCCGTGGTTTGGTGGCCTGTCTGGCGTGGTTTATGCGCTGATGGGCTACGTGTGGTTGCGCGGTGAGCGCGATCCGCAAAGCGGTATTTTCCTGCAGCGTGGTTTGATTATCTTTGCTTTGATCTGGATTGTTGCCGGCTGGTTTGATCTATTCGGCATGTCGATGGCGAATGGCGCTCATATCGCCGGGTTGGCCGTGGGTCTGGCAATGGCGTTTGCCGATACTATAAATGTACGGAAACGAACTTGATTCAAGTTTTGTGGTGCCGGAAGGCGATGTGCGTTTGGACCAATTTGTAGGCCGGATAAGCGACAGCGCATCCGGCAAAATTTCAGGGAACAACAATGAAGCAAACACAACGACATGACGCGATCATCGAGCTGGTAAAAAAACAGGGATACGTCAGTACTGAAGAGCTGGTGGAGCATTTCTCCGTTAGCCCGCAGACGATTCGCCGCGATCTTAACGATCTGGCCGATCAGAACATGATTTTGCGCCATCACGGCGGCGCGGCGCTGCCATCCAGCTCGGTCAACACCCCGTGGCATGACCGTAAAGCGACGCAGACGGCGGAAAAAGAGCGCATTGCCCGCAAAGTTGCCACGCAGATCCCGAACGGCTCAACGCTGTTTATTGATATCGGAACCACGCCGGAAGCGGTGGCCCACGCGCTGCTTAATCACAGCAATTTACGCATTGTGACCAACAACCTCAATGTGGCGAATACGCTAATGGCGAAAGAGGATTTCCGCATAATCCTCGCCGGTGGTGAACTACGTAGCCGCGACGGCGGTATTATGGGTGAAGCGACCCTCGACTTTATTTCTCAGTTCCGTCTGGACTTCGGCATCTTAGGGATCAGCGGCATCGACAGCGATGGTTCTCTGCTGGAGTTTGATTATCACGAAGTTCGCACCAAACGCGCGATCATTGAGAATTCACGGCATGTGATGCTGGTGGTGGACCACTCGAAGTTTGGGCGTAACGCGATGGTGAATATGGGCAGCATCAGCATGGTGGATGCGGTGTATACCGACACGCTGCCGCCTGCTGGCGTGATGCAGGTGATTGCTGACCATCATATCCAGTTAGAGCTGTGCTAAGGTAATTCCAGGCCTGATAAGCGTTGCGTATCAGGCATTAACTAAACGCCGTACCCCATCATCTTCAGCAGCTTCTGCGCATGTTGCACCGCATCCTGGCGATGTGCGACGCCAAGTTTTTGGTACAAATTGCGGATGTGCGTCTTGATGGTCGTGGCCGCGACGGCCAGCTCTCCGGCGATCTGCTCGTTGCTGTAACCCGAATAAATCAGTCCCAGAACCTGCCATTCGCGCTGGGTCAGCGGGCTGGTGCGGATAAGCTCCGGCACTTCCGGGTGAGTAAGCAGACGCTCAACAAACCCTTCATCGAAGTGGGCGAATTTATGGCGGTGGTGCTGGTTAATCTCACGCAAAATGCGCTGGGCGCGGTGCTGATCGAGCTCCGGTAAGGTATTAAGCTGAATCAGCTGACGCAGTTGTTGCGCCATGGCTTCGCCTTCGATAACAAAGTGGCTGATAAACCCGGTGCGGTTCGCCAGCTGTAGGGCGTCGAGTAACACACGCTGGGCGTCATTTTTGCGCCCTGCCTGCCAGTAGAGCTGATTAAGCAGCAGCAGGTTACGGTTCAGATCGCTCATCAGGCGCAGATTGCGCGCATTTTCATTCAACTCTTCCAGTACAATTTCAGCCGGTTCAAACTCGCCGAGCAGGATTTGTGCGCGAGCGATGTTGCGCCACTGGCTTTGCAGGAAGTGGTTATTGGCGAATTCCGGTTTCGGCGTGTGGCGCAGCCAGTTGGCGGCCGAGTTTTTGTCACCCACCATTTGCCAGTAAATCACCCGCACCTTATCGGCATTTGAGATCCAGTCGCTGTGATAGTGACCGTTGCCCAGCAGATTTTCCAGACGGTTGAGCAGGCTGCGAGCGTTATCGAGATCGCCCCGTGCCAGTGAACACTGAACCAGCAGCGCCAGACACTGTAGCTGTTGCTGCGGCTGGAAAGTGGAAAGCAGTTCAATACCGCTACGGGCAGAAGCTTCTGATTCATCCAGACGCGCCCATGCCCACAGTAGCTGCGCGCGAATACGTACTAGGAATTCGTGCATCGGCAGCTGTTCCAGGTGCTGCTCTTTGATCAGCTGGAACGCTTTTTCCTGAGTTTCCCAGGCGGCCTGTAAAAAGCCCTGGGCAAACAAAATTTCGCTTTGCTGGATAAGGCTCCACAGCGCGTAATGCCAGACGTCATGATGACGCGCCATTTGCTCGGTTTGCTGCATCAACGCCAGAGAGCGCGTGAGATCGCCCTTACAGTGCAGGACTTCGCCGTGCACCGAGGTAGCAACGATACGACTATAGAACCAGGCGATGGGTAACTCATCCAACGCCAGTTTCGCCAGGCGTTCGGCTTCGTCAGGATTTCCATCATTAATCGCTACCTGTGCGCGCAGGGCGTTAAATTCAGCGTGCAGCGTTGGTTCCATGTCGCCTTTCATTTCCTGCTCTGCGCGCGCCAGCAGGGTGTTAACCTCTCCGTAGCGGTGCTGGCTTTGCATCAGCCAGGCTTGTAAAAGAACCAAACGCGGATTTTCCAGCAGGCTTTCCCACGGCAGGGCTTTCAGCGACTCTTCCAGTAACGTCAGTTCGCTATGGTTAAACAGTCCCCACGCATGATTAAGCAGGATATCGCGCAGCATATGGGCGTCGCCGGCCGCCAGCGCGTGGTGGATAGCTTCGCTGGGGAAGCCTTGCGCCATCCAGCTTTCAGCTGCGGCGCGGTGTATTTCGGGCAGTTCGTTCGCCAGCTCCCATTGGCAGCGCTGGCGTAAAAAACTGCCAAACAGTGGGTGATAGCTGAACCACTCGCCAACGTCATCCATCCGCTGCAGGAATAACCCCTGGCGCTCAATTTCTTCCAGCCGCATCTGACCGTTTTCTTCCCCGGTAACGCGGACGATCAGCGCATCGTTCATGGAACGCAGAATGGCGCTTTTCAGCAGGAAGTGACGGGTACCGAGATCGACGCTGTCCAGCACTTCATCAACCAGATAATCGGACAAATGGCTGGCGTTGATCCCGGCGAGGCGTCGTGCCGACTGGTGCGCGGAATGATTGTTCTGGCGGGCGGAAAGGGCGATCAGTTGTAACGCAGTGGCCCAGCCAGCAACGTCATCGCACATCCGGCTGCTTTCTGCCGCTTCGATGGGGGAGGACAAACGTCGGTCGAAAAATTGTTTGGCTTCCTGATGGTTAAAGGCTAACTGTTGGCTGCCTATCTCCAGCAGTTGATCGCGTACCCGCAGGTTGGCAATACCCAACTGCGGCAGGTTGCGCGACAGCACGACCAACGTGAGGTTCTCAGGCTGATGACGCAGGAAGAAACGCATCGCTTCGTGAATGGCCGGATTAGAGATCAGATGATAATCATCCACCACCAGGTAGAGCGGGCGGTGCCACTCGGCCAGTTCGATAAATAGCTGGGCAAACAGTGATGTCAGGCTGGCGTACTGACGTTTTTGCACCATTGCTTCGCTGGTGGTGCAGTGTCCACCTGTTGCCTGTTGGATAGCGGCGATCAGATAGCTGGAAAAGCGCTCTTGCTGATTATCGCCCTCATCCAGAGAGTACCAGCCTAAATCATTTTTCCCTGCCGCCCATTGTGAAACCAGCGTCGTTTTTCCATAACCAGCAGGACTTGTTATCAGGGCAAGCCTGAAATTGTTCGCGCCGGAAAGTTTAGCCAACAGGCGCTCACGAACCACCGTATGGTCGAGTCGAACCGGACGACTTAATTTAGACGGAATCAACATAAGTTAGTCACTTCACTGTGTGAAAATAGGGAAGAATGATTTTTTTTGCGCTTCGTAATTAATAGATATAAGGTCGGCCAGATTGGTGTTTTATGCAAGCTAAGCGGACTTTTTGTGTGTCTGATTTTGCACTATGTCACAAATCTATACATCTATTGCAATAAATGTTTTAAAGAGTCGCAACAGGCGTGGCGACTGGATTCGTCGTTATTTTAACTGTGTCGAAAAAATCTCTTTTTTAGAGGGTTACTCGAACAGCTAATTAAAATCACCGAATTATGTGGCCGACTTAAAAGTTCTATATGAATCATCTTATCCGGCACAGATATTTCAGGTTAGAAACTATTTCTCTGTTTACATATTGTTTCCCATCGTCACTCCACTATTTGATATTGTCGATGTATCCCTTGTTATTAATGCGTCGTCTGTAGGGCGTTACAGGGGCGTTGTGTGGGGATTGCGCGAATTTACGGGTGATTACGCCCCCTTTAAGTGGCAGCGATCACACTTTTATGCTCATCCCCGCTCCTCCTCCCTCCCTAATCCGTGCCAGGATGAGGAATGTCAACAACGAGCCAGGCAAACTAGCGATAACGTTGTTTTATTACCTAAGGATCTGGAACCCCTATGTCACAGCCTACTTTCAACAAAGATCAATTTCAGGCTGCCCTGACGCGTCAGTGGCAGCGCTTCGGTTTACTGTCGGCTCAAGAAATGACGTCGCGCCAGTGGTGGCAGGCCGTGAGTGGGGCGTTGGCTGAGTTACTCAGCGCCCAGCCTGCGGCGAAACCGGCAAAAAATCAGCGTCATGTTAACTACATCTCGATGGAGTTTTTGATTGGTCGTTTGACCGGCAACAACTTACTCAACCTTGGCTGGTATCAGGCGGTGAGCGATGAGCTGAAAGCGAATGACGTCAACCTGACTGACCTGCTGGAAGAAGAGATCGATCCGGCGTTGGGTAACGGTGGACTGGGACGCCTGGCGGCCTGCTTCCTTGACTCGATGGCGACAGTCGGCCAGTCGGCGACGGGCTATGGCCTCAACTACCAGTATGGTCTGTTCCGTCAGTCGTTTGCCGATGGGCAACAGATGGAAGCTCCGGATGACTGGCATCGCGGCAGCTACCCGTGGTTCCGTCACAACGAGGCGCTGGATGTGCAGGTAGGTATTGGCGGCAAGGTCACCAAAGAAGGGCACTGGGAGCCAGGTTTTATCATCACCGGCCAGGCCTGGGATTTGCCGGTTCTCGGCTACCGTAACGGCGTCGCGCAACCGCTGCGTCTGTGGCAGGCCAGCCACGCGCACCCGTTTAACCTGACCAAATTTAATGACGGCGATTTCCTGCGCGCAGAGCAGCAGGGCATCGACGCCGAAAAACTGACGAAAGTGCTGTACCCGAACGATAACCACACCGCGGGTAAAAAGCTGCGCCTGATGCAGCAGTACTTCCAGTGCGCCTGCTCCGTAGCCGACATTCTGCGTCGTCATCATCTGGCAGGGCGTAAGCTGCACGAACTGGCTGATTACGAAGTCATTCAACTTAACGATACTCACCCGACTATCGCGATCCCTGAACTGCTGCGCGTGCTGATTGATGAGCACCAGATGAGCTGGGATGATGCGTGGGCGATTACCAGCAAGACCTTCGCTTACACCAACCACACCCTGATGCCGGAAGCGTTAGAGTGCTGGGATGAGAAACTGGTGAAAGCACTGCTGCCGCGCCATATGCAAATTATCAAAGAGATTAACGACCGCTTTAAGGCGTTGGTCGATAAAACCTGGCCGGGTGACGCTGAAGTCTGGGCGAAACTGGCAGTGGTGCACAATAAACAGGTACGTATGGCCAACATGTGCGTGGTCAGCGGTTTTGCGGTTAACGGCGTGGCGGCGCTGCACTCCGATCTGGTGGTGAAAGATCTGTTTCCGGAATATCACCAGCTCTGGCCGAACAAATTCCATAATGTCACCAACGGGATTACTCCGCGCCGCTGGATTAAGCAGTGCAACCCGGCGCTTGCCGCGCTGCTGGATAAATCGCTGAAAAAAGAGTGGGCTAACGATCTCGACCAGTTGATCAACCTGGAGAAATACGCCGACGACGCGAAGTTCCGCCAGCAGTATCGTGACATCAAACTGGCGAACAAAGAGCGCCTGGTGAAGTTTATTAAAGCGCGTACCGGTATTGAAATAACGACTAACGCTATCTTTGATATTCAGATTAAACGTCTGCATGAGTACAAGCGCCAGCACCTGAACCTGCTGCATATTCTGGCGTTGTACAAAGAAATCCGTGAGAACCCGCAGGCAGATCGCGTGCCGCGCGTATTCCTGTTTGGCGCAAAAGCGGCACCGGGTTACTACCTGGCGAAAAATATCATCTTCGCCATCAACAAGGTTGCGCAAACCATCAATAACGACCCGCAAGTGGGTGACAAACTGAAGGTCGTCTTCCTGCCGGATTATTGTGTATCGGCGGCGGAAATGCTGATCCCGGCGGCGGATATCTCTGAGCAGATTTCAACCGCAGGGAAAGAGGCTTCCGGCACCGGTAACATGAAGCTGGCGCTGAACGGCGCATTAACCGTTGGGACGCTGGATGGCGCAAACGTCGAAATCGCTGAGAAGGTGGGTGACGAGAATATCTTTATCTTTGGTCATACCGTGGAAGAGGTGAAGGCGCTCAAAACCAAAGGCTACGACCCGGTGAAATGGCGTAAGAAAGACAAAGTGCTGGATGCTGTCCTGAAAGAGCTGGAAAGCGGGAAATACAGCGACGGCGACAAGCATGCCTTTGACCAGATGCTGCACAGTATCGGCAAGCAGGGCGGCGATCCGTATCTGGTGATGGCGGACTTCGCGGCCTACGTTGAAGCTCAGAAGCAGGTTGACGTGTTGTATCGTGACCAGGATGCCTGGACCCGGGCGGCGATTCTGAATACCGCGCGTTGCGGCATGTTCAGCTCGGATCGCTCCATCCGCGATTATCAGGCTCGTATCTGGCAGGCGAAACGTTAAGGAATCGCGATGGAAAGCAAACGTCTGGATAATGCCGCGCTGGCGGCGGGGATCAGCCCCAATTACATTAATGCCCACGGTAAACCGCAGTCTATTGGTGCCGAAACCAAACGGCGTTTGCTTGACGCCATGCATCGCACCACCGCTGCCACTCAGGTGGCGGTAACCCCGGTGCCGAACGTCATGGTCTATACCGCTGGCAAGAAAATGCCGCTGGCGGTTGAGGGAAGCGGAGAGTTTAACTGGCTGCTGACCACCGAAGAGGGCGTGCAGCACAAAGGGCATGCCGTCGGCGGTAAATCTTTTAACCTTCCGGCGAAGCTGCCGGAGGGGTATCACACGTTGACCCTGACCCAGGGCGAGCTGCGTACCCATTGTCGTATCATCGTGGCACCAAAGCGCTGCTACGAACCGCAGGCGTTGTTAGCCGGGCAGAAGCTGTGGGGGGCATGTGTTCAGCTCTACACCCTGCGATCGGAAAAGAACTGGGGGATCGGCGATTTTGGCGATCTCCGCACCATGCTGGTGGATGTGGCGCAACGCGGTGGCGCGTTTATCGGGCTTAATCCGATTCACGCGCTGTATCCAGCGAATCCGGAGAGCGCCAGCCCGTACAGCCCGTCGTCACGCCGCTGGTTGAACGTTATCTATATTGATGTGAACGCCGTAGATGATTTCCGTCTGAGTAAAGAGGCGCAGGCGTGGTGGCAGAAACCTGCGACTCAGCAAGCTCTGCAACGCGCGCGCGATGCCGAGTGGGTTGATTATTCTGCTGTTACCGCACTGAAGATGACGGCGCTACGTATGGCGTGGAAAAGCTTCTCTGCGCGTGATGATGAGCAGATGGCGGCATTTCGCCAGTTTGTGGCTCAGGAAGGGGATAGCCTCTACTGGCAGGCAGCCTTTGATGCGCTGCATGCGCATCAGGTGAAAGAGGACGCATTGCGCTGGGGCTGGCCGGTGTGGCCAGAAGCTTTCCAGTCGGTGGACTCGCCAGAGGTAAAACGCTTCTGTGAAGCGCATCGTGATGACGTAGATTTCTACCTGTGGTTGCAGTGGCTGGCGTATACCCAGTTTGCTGACTGCTGGAAAACCAGCCAGGGGTTTGCAATGCCAATTGGACTGTATCGCGACCTGGCCGTTGGCGTGGCCGAAGGCGGGGCGGAAACCTGGTGTGACCGCGAGTTGTATTGCCTGAAAGCTTCGGTTGGCGCGCCGCCGGATATTCTCGGTCCGCTTGGGCAAAACTGGGGACTGCCGCCGATGGATCCGCACATCATCACGGCACGTGCTTACGAACCGTTTATCGAACTGCTGCGCGCCAATATGCAAAACTGCGGCGCGCTACGTATTGACCATGTTATGTCGATGCTGCGTTTGTGGTGGATCCCTTACGGAGAAACTGCCGATCACGGTGCCTACGTGCATTATCCGGTTGACGATCTGCTGTCAATTCTGGCGCTGGAAAGTAAACGTCACCACTGCATGGTGATTGGTGAAGATCTGGGTACTGTGCCGGTGGAGATCGTCAGCAAGCTGCGTGACAGCGGCGTCTACTCCTACAAAGTGCTTTATTTTGAGAATGACCATGAGAAAAACTTCCGTGCGCCGAAAGCGTACCCGGAACAATCAATGGCAGTCGCGGCGACGCATGACCTTCCTACGCTTAAAGGTTATTGGGATAGCGGCGATCTGACGCTGGGTAAAGCTCTGGGCCTGTACCCGGATGAAGTCGTGCTGCGTGGGTTGTATCAGGACCGAGAACTGGCGAAACAGGGGCTGCTGGACGCGCTGCACAAATACGGCTGCCTGCCAAAACGTGCCGGTCACAAGGCGTCCCTGATGTCGATGACGCCGATTCTGAATCGCGGCATGCAACGCTACATTGCTGACAGCAACAGTGCGCTGCTGGGCCTGCAGCCGGAAGACTGGCTGGACATGGCTGAGCCGGTCAACATTCCGGGGACCAGCGACGAGTACAAAAACTGGCGGCGAAAACTCACCGCCACGCTGGAGCAGATGTTTGCCGATGAAGGCGTGAATAAGCTGATTAAGGATTTGGATAAGCGCCGAAAAGCGGCCGCGAAGAAGAAGTAAAAAAGCCGGGGATTTCCCCGGCTTTTTTATGGTGATGACTCGTAGCACGTAGGCCTGATAAGCGTAGCGCCATCAGGCACTGTTTTATCAGACGACCATACCCAGCAGCAGACACCCTACCAGACCGCAGACGGAGATAATGGTTTCCAACATTGACCATGACTTGATGGTTTCACCGATGGTCAGGTTGAAGTACTCCTTGAACAGCCAGAATCCAGGGTCGTTCACGTGGGAGAAGATGACGGAACCGGAACCAACCGCAATAACCATCAGCTCAGGGCTTACGCCGGTCGTTGCAATCAGCGGTGCCACAATCCCACCTGCAGTAATCGCTGCAACGGTCGCGGAACCCAGTGCTATACGCAGTACCGCAGCGATAGACCATGCCATCAGCAGTGGAGACACGTTAGAGCCGTGCATCATTGAAGCGATGTATTTGTCCACGCCGCTATCAACCAGGACCTGTTTGAAGGCTCCGCCACCGCCGATGATCAACAGCATCATCGCGATGATTTTGATAGAGGACACCAGCGTGTCGTTAATCTGATCCATTGAACGCCCACGGTTCAGACCAAAAGTGAACATCGCAATCAGCACTGCAATCAGTGTTGCCATGACCGGGTCACCGAGGAATTCAGCAACCGTCAGGAAAGCATGACCTTTCGGCAGAATCATCTCCGCCACGGCGCGCATTGCCATCAGGATAACCGGGACCAGAGAGGTCCAGACGCTGACGCCAAAGCCTGGCATCTCTTCTTCAGTGAAGGTTTTTGCGCTGTACAGACCTTCCGGGATTGGCTTATCAATGCCTTTCAGGAAGCGAGCGTATACCGGACCGGCGAGAATAACGGTCGGGATTGCCAAAATCGTACCAAACAGCAGAGTTTTACCCATATCTGCGTGGAAAATGGTGGCAATAGCGGTTGGACCCGGGTGCGGCGGTAGGAAGCCGTGAGTAACGGACAGCGCAGCAGCCATTGGCACACCAACGTACAGCAGCGGGATGTTAGCAGCGGCGGCAATGGTGAATACCAGCGGCAGCATCAGCACGAAGCCGACTTCGTAGAACAGGGCAAAACCGACGGTGAAGCCGGTTAATACCACCGCCCATTGAATGTGTTTTTTGCCGAATTTAGCAATCAGCGTGGTTGCGATGCGCTGTGCGCCGCCACAGTCCGCCAGCATTTTGCCCAGCATGGCGCCAAAACCCATAATCAGGGCGAGGCTGCCAAGGGTTCCGCCGACGCCGGCTTTAATCGAACCGATGACTTTATCCAGTGGCATCCCTTGCATCAATCCGACAGCAAGCGCCACCAGGACGAGAGCGATGAAGCCGTTCATTTTGAAACGGATCATCAGGAGGAGTAACAAGATTACACCGATAGCAACGATGACTAATGGCATGATTTACCTGGCCTTTACTTTGTTATGGGTAACGTCAGTGTTTAGATGACAAATTCCGATTGTCCCGACCGGGAACAGAGTATTCTCAGCACCAATGCTGGTTGCCTGCAAAACTAATCAGTTTAGTTGGCTATTATGTGTGTGTTAGGTGCTGATGCGAATGATACGGGTAACATGCAGCGCTTGAAAATCACCTGGGCAGGCAAAATTTAAATTATGAGAGGCCGGTCAAATTATGAGGGGAATTGTTGCGGGATAAATGCGAAGAAATGCAGGCCCGTAGGTCGGATACAGCGTTTATGCTGCCATTCAGCCGCAATGCCCGATAGCGACGCGGGTGCGTCATATCGGGCTTACGGATATTCTACAGGTTCGGGCGTTAGTAGTAAGAGTGCTCGCCACGCTGGTGTTCGGTTAAATCGCGAACGCCTTTCAGTTCAGGGAATTCAGCCAGCAGCTGCTTCTCGATACCTTCTTTCAGCGTTACATCTACCATTGAACAGCCGTTACAGCCGCCGCCAAACTGCAGAATGGCGTAGCCTTCATCGGTGATCTCCATCAGGGAGACGCGACCACCGTGGCCTGCCAGCTGTGGGTTAATCTGCGATTGGAGCATGTACTCCACGCGTTCCATCAGCGGCGCATCATCGGCAACTTTACGCATTTTGGCGTTTGGTGCTTTCAGGGTCAGCTGGGAGCCTAACTGGTCGGTAACGAAATCGATTTCTGCATCTTCCAGATATGGTGCGCTCAGTTCATCAACATATGCGGTCAGCAGGTCAAATTTAATGGCGGTGTCGGTTGCTTCCACGGCGTCCGGCGGACAATAAGAAACGCCGCATTCAGCGTTAGGCGTGCCGGGATTAATCACAAATACGCGGATTTGTGTCCCTTCTTCCTGATTTGCCAGCAGTTTGGCAAAGTGCGCTTGTGCAGCATCGGAAATATGGATCATAGTAATGGCCTAATAGTTGACTATTTTACTTGGTTATAATACGCCCATCATCGAGGCTCTACAAGGTTCGACACAGGCACCATACCTGGACAGTCGCCGCGCCGTTGCGTAAAAGCAGCTGCGCGATTTCCGCGACGGTACTTCCGGTAGTGACGACATCATCCACAATAACCATATGGAGTCCCTGCACTGGCAATTCAAGGCGAAAGGCATTTTTCAGGTTACGTTTACGTAATCGTGCACTGAGATGGTGCTGTGTGGCGGTTGCCCGAATTCGTGAGATGGTCCGGCTGTCCCAGTCGCAACCCAGCCAGCGCGCCAGCGGACGGCACAATAAATCGCTCTGATTAAACCCTCTGCGCCAGTGTCGGCGTTGCCATAGCGGGACGCTGACCAGCCTGTCCGGTAGAGGAAGACCGCAGACACGCCGAGCTTGTAATACCTCCAGCAACAGCAAACGCGAAAGAGCTGAGGCTGTTTCGCTGCGTCGCGAAAACTTGAGCTGGTGGATAAGCCCGCTCAACGGTGGAGCATAGTCGCTGACGGTGACCAGTCGTTGCCATGGCGGTGGTTTTTGCAGGCAGCGCCCACAGGGAATGACGGTATGAGCGGCAGGGAGTCCACATTGAGGGCACAGGCTGACGTGTTGACGCGTTGCCCGCGTACAGACAGAGCATATCCCCCAATGCCCTAACGTCAGGGGCATTCGGCATAGCCAGCACAATCCCGGTACTGTTAGCATAGATGCATCCTTTCAGGCTAAAAGAGAACAATAACTGATGAATGACATCTGGTGGCAGACCCTGGGTTCGGGAAATTGCCATCTTGTGCTGCTGCACGGATGGGGACTGAATGCGCAAGTGTGGCATTGCATAAGCGAGGAACTGAGCTCGCATTTTACGCTGCATCTTGTCGACTTACCGGGATTTGGTCGTAGCCAGGGCTTCGGTGCAATGTCGCTGGAAGAAATGGCTGAGCGGGTATTGAAACAGGCACCGGAGAAAGCTATTTGGCTAGGCTGGAGTCTTGGTGGGCTGGTCGCGAGCCAGGTAGCGTTAACGCATCCTGAGCGTGTTCAGGCGCTGGTGACCGTCGCGTCTTCCCCTTGCTTTAGCGCGCGGGATGAGTGGCCGGGTATCAAGCCAGAAGTGCTGGCAGGCTTCCAGCAGCAGCTGAGTGAAGATTTCCAGCGTACTGTGGAGCGTTTTCTGGCGTTGCAAACGATGGGCACAGAAACTGCGCGTCAGGATGCGCGAGCGTTGAAGAAAACGGTGCTGGCTTTACCCATGCCGGACGTCGAGGTGCTCAATGGCGGGCTGGAGATTCTGAAAACGGTCGATCTGCGAGAACCGCTGTGCGCGGTGGAAATGCCTTTCCTGCGGTTGTACGGCTATCTTGACGGGCTGGTTCCGCGCAAAGTCGTCCCGATGCTGGATGCACTGTGGCCGCAGAGTGAGTCTTTGGTGTTTGCCAAAGCGGCGCATGCGCCGTTTATCTCGCATCCAGCCGAGTTTTGCGCAGCGCTGCTGGCGTTAAAACAGCGGCTATAAATCCGTTGCGTTGCCCGGTGGTGCCATGCTCGCCGGGCCTGAGATTAATGGCTACGCGTAGCCAGATCCCCAGCGGTCAGGCCAGTAATTCTGAAGATGGTCAGTGGGTCTATACCATCAGCTTGCATGGTTGATGCAATACGTAAGGCTTCCTCTCGTTTACCCTGTTGCAGACCCGTTTGTAACCCCTCTTGTAACCCCTCTTTTAACCCTTTCCTATGGCCTTCCTGAAGACCATTTAGATGCCCTTCCTGTCGTAATCTTTCGGCGATAGTCATCAACTTTTCCTTATGTTGGGGTAAACGTTCGGCGACTTCATGAAGAAACTCGCCAAAATGTGTGGTGTCACCGGCCTGAATTAAATAATTAAACAAGGCTTTCAACTGGTTGTCATTAGCGTGTCCTTTAACAAGCAGGATGGCCAGTTTTTCTACCAGTCCCATCAAATCGCGTTTACGAATATGCTTTTGGATGAGCTCCAAAAGCGCCATCCGGCGATGCTGCATAATCTCGTCATCAGGCATAACGGTGATATCGATCAGTGGAAACGGGGTGCTATAAAATTGTCTGGCGGACTCCGGGTCATCAAACTCGTCCAGCCAACAAAGTGAGTAGGGGTATGGGCTTGCTGTGCCATGATAAAAAAGCATGGGTATAACCAGCGGGAGTTTTTTGTGGCCCGCAGCTAAATGACGGTGCATTACCGCAATGGCATAACGCATAAGCCGAAATGCCATATGGCTATCAGCGGTGCTCTGATGCTCAATGATGGTGTAAATATAGCCATCGCCTTCGCATGTTTTTAACGACCACAGCACATCAGAGTAGTATGCGCGCAAATCGTCCTCAATAAAGCTGCCTGATTCCAGTTGCAGCGTTTTAAAATCGCATAGTTTTTGCAAAGAGGCTGGAAGATGGAGCTGAAGAAAGTCGCGTGCGGTTGCCGGGTGATTTAAGAACGTTTTGAAAATCGCGTCATGCGGTGTGGCAGTTGTGTCAGTGTTCATGGCGATCCGTCACCTGAGAAACAAGATGATGAGACTCTACTTCCCAGGTCACCAGTAATCATCCACGAATTAATAACGATGCGTGGCTGGCTGGAGGATAGATCTTTTTTGCTGAAACAGAGATCTCTTAGTGGAATCCATTACGCAAAAAAGCCGGATATCAGCGTAAACGCGTTATCCGGCTCGGGGGCTGGGGCTTTGTGTAGGCAGGATAAGCGTAGCGCCATCCGGCAAAGAGCATCTGATTAGCGTAAAGCCCACCACTCGCGCAGGCAGGCTTTACCTTCCGGGCAACTTTTGCAGCTTCCGGAAAGACACCCGTCGGCATCTTCCTGAATCCGCACCGCTTTGCCCATCTTTTCTAACTGATTCAGCATGGCGTCAATCATGGGCTGCGGGGTATGCAGCGTGTGGCTAATTTGTGTCGCCTCCATGCGCCCCCGCAAAGCCAATAAATCACGAACCTGAATAAGTGATGCCATTGTCGATAACCTTAGTGGCAATCGCCAGTCGTGCTGGAACAGCAGGAACTCGCCGTTCTGTTGGTTGCCAGCAATGCAAGGTCCACGCGGCTGCGAGCTCGACGCAGCAGGCCCAGCAACACGATGTTAAACAGGATGACTGCTAAAATGCACACCAGGCTATAGGTCGGGTGCTCTTTGTAGCTGACAGTCTGATAAAACAGTGTCGACAGAGAGTAGGCGATATTCAGGCCCCACAGAATTGAGAAGCTCATCCAGCCACGGCTGGATTCACGTGCGATAGCGCCCATCACGGAAATGCACGGTACATACAGCAGAACAAAAATCAGGTAGCTGTACGCGGCGGCGGCGCTGCCAAATTTTTCGCCCATCACGCCCATTGCGCCGGTAGCCATTTCACCATCGCCCTTGCTGGCTTCGATAGGGTTAGCCAGCACGCTCAGGCTGAAGGTGTCTTTCAGGCTTTGCCAGGTTTCATCTACCGCACCGAGAAGCTCGTCACCGAGGTGGAAATCTGCCGGGTTGAACTCTTCTTCCTGAATGTTTTCTGCGGTATAGAGCGTGTTCAGCGTACCGACAACCACTTCTTTCGCCATCGCGCCGGTGAACAGACCTACGGTTGCCTGCCAGTTATCTTCGTGAACGCCAATCGGCTTGAAGACTGGGGTAATGACGCGGCTAACGGAAGCCAGAGCAGAGTCGTTGATGTTGTCGACGATTTTTCCGCTCAGCGAGAAGCTGTTAAACGCGCTGAGGAAAATGCTGACGATGATGATGACTTTACCTGCACGCAGAACGAAGCCTTTCAGACGTTGCCAGGTTTGAATGATCAGACTCTTAATGTGCGGTACGTGGTATACCGGCAGCTCCATCACGAACGGCGTTGCTTCGCCACGCATGATGGTGTGTTTGAGCATCAGGCCGGTCAACACCGCCATAACAATACCCAGTACGTACAGTGAGAAGACCGCCAGTGCGCCGTTCTGACCAAAGAACGCGGCGGCAAAGACGGCGAAAATCGCCAGACGTGCGCCACAGGACATAAACGGTGCCATCATGATGGTCATCAGACGCTCACGCGGGGCGTCGAGTGTACGTGCGCCCATCACTGACGGTACGTTACAGCCAAAGCCGACGATCAGCGGGACAAATGATTTGCCCGGCAGTCCCAGCGCCTGCATTAGACGGTCCATCACAAATGCGGCGCGCGCCATGTAGCCGGAGTCTTCAAGGAAAGAGAGGAACAGGTACATCATGCCGATTTGCGGTACCAGCGGCAGCACGGTGTTAATCCCGCCGCCAAGGCCCTGGGCCAGGAAAATAGTCAGCCAGTCCGGGAAATGTAGCGTATAGCCAATCCACTGAATTCCATGGATAAAGAGCGCAACAGAGCCAACATCAAACAACGGCTGCAGCGCGCCGCCAATGTTGATGGCGAGCAGGAACATCAGGTACATCACGAACAGGAAAATCGGCAGACCGAGGAAGCGGTTGAGGATAATTTTATCTACTGCGGTGGTGAAACGGCTTGGTTCTGCCGTCAGGGTATTACTGACGGTATCGCAGATAGCGGCAATGCACTGGTAACGTGCATCGGCAATATGTAGCGCCGGGTCGTCCATTGTCTCGCTCAGGCGAGCGACCGCGGCATCAAGGTTTTGTGCTGCATCACCGGCGTAAGCACGGCTGTAGATATCGCCTTCCAGCATCTGCAGGCCCAGCCAGCGGCGCTGTTTCAGCGGCATATCTTTGGCCATCGCGTCGGCGAGGGAATCAGCTTCTTGCAGCAGCGGCTGGGCATAATGGACCAGCTCGACGGTGTCGTTTTCTTTGTAGCGATCGATCGCCAGCTTCAGTGCTTCAATGCCGCGGGCGCGGGTGGAGACCAGCGGAACCACCGGGCAGCCAAGACGAGCGGAGAGGGCGTCGATATCGATACGGATTTGCTGTTTCTCAGCAATATCCAGCATGTTCAGTGCGACGATGCAGGGAATACCCAGCTCAAGCAGTTGCAACGTCAGGTAGAGGTTGCGTTCAAGGTTTGAAGCATCGACCACGTTGATCAACAGATCCGCGTCGCCGCTTAAAATATAGTGGCAGGCGATCTGCTCATCGAGAGAGGTTTGGGATGAGATTGTCGTCAGAGAATAGGTGCCGGGTAAATCGACCAGCGTGACCTGATGGTCCGTCGTGGCGAAATGGCCTTCTTTACGCTCAACGGTAACGCCAGCCCAGTTGCCTACACGCTGGCGCGCGCCGGTGAGCTGGTTGAATAAAGTTGTCTTGCCGGAATTAGGATTACCAATTAAACCAATGGTTAGTTTTTTCATTTTTATAGACTCACTGTATTAACAGGAAACCGCTTCCACTTCTAATAACGCCAAATCCTTCTTACGCAATACCAGACTTACGCGACGCGTTTCGATATGGATAGGATCGCCGAGCGGGGCGACGCGTACCACGTTGAAGGAGGAGCCGGGTAGCATGCCAAGTGACAACAGTTTCTGACGATAAGCCGGGCTGATTTCACGAGCAAAACCGGTAATTTTCCACGCACTGTCAGGAGTGAATTGCATAGGGACCTACTTATATCTCGCTAACTGGATGATTACCTCATGGGGCGACAGGGCGGCATGAGACCAGATGATTAGCCAACGTAAGGAAAGAGTAAATAATCAACAAATCAATGATAATGAGAATGGTTTCTATCATCAATAGAATAAATGTGACGGAATGTACAATTGGATAATAATTTGAGCCAATTTTGATATTCCTCAATATTTATTCTGGTTGGGAACGAAGGATTTGTGGAAGTAATTATTGGGGATCTTAATGTTTAATTAAGGTTTCATCTGTTAATGAAGTGATAAATATATTGTGGTGCAAAGCGGAAAATAGATTAAATATGCCGGATGGCGACGCTTATGCGTCTTATCCGGCCTACAAATTAATTGTGTATGACAGGCCGGACAGGGCGTTTACACCACCATCCGGCACACGGTTTAAACTTAGCGTTTTTTACCCATTGCCGCCGCCAGCGCATCCATCATCGCGCTGTTGCCCGCAGGCTGTGCCTCACGGCCACGCGGTTTCGCCGCTTTTGGTGCCGGGCGATTGCCCTGAGTGCGATCGTTATTCCCGCCGCCGCGACGCGCATTAGTTTCACCCGGCTGCTCGTCCAGACGCATGGTCAGCGCGATACGCTTACGTTGCAGGTCCACTTCCAGCACTTTCACCTTCACAATGTCGCCAGCTTTCACCACGGTGTGTGGATCTTCGACAAACTTATTCGACAGCGAAGAGATATGCACCAGGCCATCCTGATGAACGCCGATATCAACAAACGCGCCGAAGTTGGTGACGTTGGTGACTGCCCCTTCCAGAATCATTCCCGGCAGCAGATCGTTCATGGTTTCTACACCATCGGCAAACTGCGCGGTTTTAAATTCAGGACGCGGATCGCGGCCCGGCTTTTCCAGCTCTTTGATGATGTCGGTGACGGTTGGTACCCCGAAGCGTTCGTCGGTAAAATCAGCGGCTTTCAGATTACGTAGTTCGCTGCTGTTACCCATCAGGTCACGCAATGATTGCTCGGTAGCGGCCAGAATGCGTTCCACAACCGGATAAGCTTCCGGGTGAACGGTAGAGGCATCCAGCGGGTTATCGCCGTGGTTGATACGCAGGAAGCCCGCGCACTGTTCAAAGGCTTTAGGCCCCAGACGGCTGACTTTTAGCAGTTGCTGACGGTTCTGGAATTGACCGTTCTCATCGCGCCAGGCAACGATATTTTGCGCCATCATGCGTGTCAGGCCGGCAACGCGGGTCAGCAGCGGTACGGAGGCGGTATTCAGATCGACGCCGACGGCGTTCACGCAGTCTTCCACCACCGCATCCAGCTTACGCGCCAACTGAGTCTGGCTTACGTCGTGCTGATACTGGCCCACGCCGATAGATTTCGGATCGATTTTCACCAGCTCAGCCAGCGGATCCTGCAGACGACGGGCGATAGACACCGCGCCACGCAGAGATACGTCGAGGTCCGGGAACTCCAGCGCCGCCAGTTCGGATGCGGAGTAAACCGACGCTCCGGCTTCACTGACGATCACTTTCTGTGCGGTCACTTGCGGGAACTGCTTCTGCACGTCGAGGAAGAAACGCTCGGTTTCGCGCGACGCTGTACCGTTACCAATCGCCACCAGTTCAACGTTGTGTTTTTCACACAGCGCCGCAACGGCAACGGCGGCTTTGGCGGCCTGACCGGTATGCGGATAAATGGTGTCGGTCGCGACCAGCTTACCGGTACCGTCAACCACAGCCACTTTCACACCGGTACGCAGACCAGGATCGAGGCCCATAGTGGCGCGCAGTCCGGCCGGAGCGGCCATCAGCAGGTCATGCAGGTTACGAGCAAAGACGTTAATTGCTTCGTCTTCCGCACGTTCGCGCACGGTACCCATCAGCTCGGTTTCAAGGTGCATCAGCACTTTGATGCGCCAGGTCCAGCTAACCACGCCTTTACGCCAGCTGTCGGCGGGGGCGTTGTTCAGGCGCAGTCCCAGGTGATCCTGGATAATCTGCTCGCCGTGGCTCTCTTTTGGTGGCTCATCGAATTGCGGATCGGCATTCAGTGAAAGTTGCAATACGCCTTCGTTACGACCACGGAACATGGCCAGCGCACGGTGGGATGGTACTGTAGAAATCGGCTCGTGGTGATCGAAGTAGTCGCGGAACTTAGCGCCTTCCTCTTCTTTACCGCTTACCACGGTGGCGACCAGGTGGGCGTTTTTCCACAGATAATCACGCACTTTCGCCAGCAGCGCGGCGTCTTCTGCGAATCGCTCCATCAGAATGTAGCGTGCGCCGTCGAGGGCGGCTTTGGTATCCGCCACGCCGTTTTCGGCGTTGAGATATTTTGCGGCTTCCGTTTCCGGGTCGTGGGATGGTTCGTTCCACAACAGGTCTGCCAGCGGCTCCAGTCCGGCCTCAATGGCGATCTGCCCACGGGTGCGGCGCTTAGGTTTGTACGGCAGATAGAGATCTTCGAGTTCGGTCTTACTTAACGTGCCGTTGATCGCTTTCGCCAGATCGTCGGTCAGTTTGCCTTGTTCGCCGATAGATTTCAGGATTGCCTGACGGCGGTCTTCCAGTTCACGCAGATATCCCAGACGGGTTTCCAGATTACGCAGTTGCGTATCGTCCAGACCGCCGGTGATTTCCTTACGATATCGTGCGATAAACGGCACGGTGTTCCCTTCGTCAAGCAGGCGAACGGCAGCTTCTACCTGTTCAGCACGAGCCTGAATTTCACCTGCGATAATGCGGCAGAAAGAATCATTCATCATGGATAGCTTCGTCTATAGGATAAAAAATCAGGGGATAGTTATACGGATTGACTGGCAAAAATGCCAGCCATCTACCGGGGCTTCGGATTGTTCCGGTCTCACTTCACGTATTCAATCTCGTTCACGTACCAGCTGGCTTCGCCACCTGGAGTGTTTACTACCGCGAGATCGCCGACCTCTTTTTTCAGCAGCGCCCGCGCCATCGGCGAGTCGATTGAGATGTAATCTTTACGACCGAAGATCTCATCGTAGCCAACAATACGGAATTTGCGGATGTCGCCATCGTCATTTTCAATCTCGACCCACGCGCCAAAGAAGACTTTGCCTTCCTGCTGCGGGGAGTAGTCGACGATTTTCAGATTCTCCATGCACTTGGTCAAATAACGGACGCGACGGTCGATCTCACGCAGGCGCTTTTTATTATACTGGTAGTCGGCATTTTCGCTGCGGTCACCCAGACTTGCGGCCCAGGTAACTTTTTTGGTGACTTCCGGGCGCTCTTCACGCCAGAGATAATTCAGCTCTTGTTTAAGTTTTTCATACCCTTCACGGGTTATCAGGGGCGTTTTCATCTTATTGTTTTACCTTCGACTCTGTGATGATGCGCACAATTAGTATTACGTGAGCATATCAACAGAATAAATAATGTATTGCGAGAAACATTGTATACTTAAGCTGCTGTTTAATATGCTTTGTAACAATTTAGCCTGGAATTCATACCAGAATTCGCTGGTGAGTCACGTTAGCTTTCTTAAGAATATACACTTAAATTGTTGCGAACCTTTGGGAGTAATAACAATGCAAGAGAACTATAAGATTCTGGTGGTCGATGACGACATGCGCTTGCGTGCGCTTCTGGAGCGTTATCTG
The DNA here is from genome assembly GCF_030332665.1 of Citrobacter sp. Cpo090. Lineage (NCBI taxonomy): Bacteria > Pseudomonadati > Pseudomonadota > Gammaproteobacteria > Enterobacterales > Enterobacteriaceae > Citrobacter > Citrobacter sp. Cpo090. The sequence goes on from NZ_JAOWHK010000030.1 coordinate 414,760, forward strand.
ACCGAGCAGGGCTTCCAGGTTCGAAGCGTCGCAAACGCTGAGCAGATGGATCGTCTGCTGACCCGTGAGTCCTTCCACCTGATGGTACTGGATTTAATGCTGCCGGGAGAAGATGGCCTGTCTATTTGCCGTCGCTTGCGCAGCCAGAGCAACCCAATGCCGATCATTATGGTCACAGCGAAGGGTGAAGAAGTTGACCGTATCGTAGGGCTGGAAATCGGCGCCGACGATTACATCCCGAAACCGTTTAACCCGCGTGAGCTGCTGGCACGTATTCGTGCTGTCCTGCGTCGTCAGGCGAATGAACTGCCGGGCGCACCTTCTCAGGAAGAAGCGGTTATCGCTTTTGGTAAGTTCAAACTGAACCTCGGTACGCGTGAAATGTTCCGCGAAGATGAGCCGATGCCGCTCACCAGCGGGGAATTTGCGGTACTGAAAGCGCTGGTAAGCCACCCGCGCGAGCCGCTGTCCCGCGACAAGCTGATGAACCTCGCCCGTGGTCGTGAATATTCTGCGATGGAACGTTCTATCGACGTTCAGATTTCCCGTCTGCGTCGTATGGTGGAAGAAGATCCGGCGCATCCACGCTACATTCAGACCGTATGGGGTCTGGGCTACGTCTTTGTTCCGGACGGTTCTAAAGCATGAGGCGAATGCGCTTCTCGCCACGAAGTTCGTTTGCCCGCACGTTATTGCTCATCGTCACCTTGCTGTTTGCCAGCCTGGTGACGACTTACCTGGTTGTGCTGAACTTCGCGATTCTGCCGAGCCTCCAGCAGTTTAATAAAGTCCTGGCGTACGAAGTTCGTATGCTGATGACCGATAAACTGCAACTGGAGGACGGTACGCAACTGGTGGTGCCGCCCGCATTCCGCCGGGAAATTTATCGTGAGCTGGGTATTTCCCTCTATTCCAACGAGGCCGCTGAAGAAGCCGGACTGCGTTGGGCGCAACACTATGAATTCTTAAGCCATCAGATGGCGCAGCAGTTGGGTGGCCCAACGGAAGTCCGCGTTGAGGTCAACAAAAGCTCGCCGGTCGTGTGGCTGAAAACCTGGCTGTCGCCCAATATCTGGGTACGCGTGCCGCTTACGGAAATTCATCAGGGCGATTTCTCACCGCTGTTCCGCTATACGCTGGCGATTATGCTACTGGCTATCGGTGGGGCGTGGCTGTTTATCCGTATCCAGAACCGACCATTGGTGGATCTTGAACATGCGGCGTTGCAGGTGGGGAAAGGTATCATTCCGCCGCCGTTGCGTGAGTATGGCGCCTCAGAGGTGCGCTCCGTAACCCGAGCCTTTAACCATATGGCCGCAGGTGTGAAGCAGCTGGCCGATGACCGTACGCTGTTAATGGCGGGCGTGAGCCACGATTTACGTACCCCGCTGACGCGTATTCGTCTGGCGACGGAAATGATGGGCGAAGAGGATGGTTATCTTGCGGAGTCCATCAATAAGGATATCGAAGAGTGTAACGCCATCATCGAGCAGTTTATCGATTACCTGCGTACCGGTCAGGAGATGCCAATGGAGATGGCGGATCTGAACTCGGTGCTGGGTGAAGTGGTTGCGGCAGAAAGCGGCTACGAACGTGAAATCGAAACTGCACTGCTGCCGGGCAGCATTCAGGTGAAGATGCACCCGCTGTCGATCAAGCGTGCGGTTGCCAATATGGTGGTTAACGCCGCCCGCTACGGCAACGGCTGGATTAAGGTCAGTAGCGGAATGGAGCAACATCGTGCCTGGTTTCAGGTAGAAGATGATGGTCCTGGCATCAAGCCGGAGCAGCGCAAGCACTTGTTCCAGCCGTTTGTCCGTGGCGACAGCGCGCGCAGTACCAGCGGCACGGGCCTGGGTCTGGCGATTGTGCAGCGTATTATTGATAACCATAACGGGATGCTGGAGATTGGTACCAGTGAACGTGGTGGGCTGTCGATTCGTGCATGGCTTCCGGTTCCCTTCACACGCGCGCCGGGCAATACGAAAGACGCATAACAAAGGGAGGCGAAATGCCTCCCTTTTTGTTGCTGTAGGCCGGATAAGGCGAAACCGCCATCCGGCACTTTTCGTTACAGCTTCGGTCCGGCGCTAACCAGCGCTTCACCTGCAGGGGTGTCGGTGTATTTCTCGAAGTTCTCGATAAACAGTTTCGCCAGTGCGTTGGCTTTTTCCTGCCACTGTTCCGGAGACGCGTAGGTATTACGCGGATCGAGAATGCGAGTGTCCACGCCCGGCAGCTCGGTCGGGATAGCCAGGTCAAACATCGGCAGACGGAACGTTTCCGCGTCATCCAGCGAACCGTTCAGGATGGCGTCGATAATCGCACGGGTATCTTTGATAGAGATACGCTTGCCGGTACCGTTCCAGCCAGTGTTAACCAGATACGCCTGCGCACCTGCCGCCTGCATACGTTTCACCAGCACTTCTGCGTACTGCGTAGGGTGCAGAGACAGGAACGCTGCGCCGAAGCAGGCAGAGAAGGTCGGGGTCGGTTCGGTGACGCCGCGTTCGGTACCGGCCAGTTTGGCGGTGAAGCCAGACAGGAAGTGGTACTGCGTTTGGTCTGCCGTCAGGCGAGAAACCGGCGGCAGTACGCCAAATGCGTCAGCAGTCAGGAAGATCACTTTGGTGGCGTGACCCGCTTTGGACACTGGCTTCACGATATTATCGATGTGATAAATCGGGTAGGAAACACGGGTGTTCTCAGTTTTTGAACCATCATCGAAATCGATGGAACCATCTTCGCGCACGGTGACGTTTTCCAGCAGCGCGTCACGACGGATCGCGTTGTAGATTTCCGGCTCGGCATCTTTAGACAGTTTGATGGTCTTCGCGTAGCAACCGCCTTCGAAGTTAAACACGCCGTCGTCATCCCAGCCGTGTTCGTCATCGCCAATCAGGCGACGTTTCGGGTCGGTGGACAGCGTGGTTTTACCGGTGCCGGACAGGCCAAAGAAGACTGCCACATCGCCTTTTTCCCCGACGTTTGCCGAGCAGTGCATGGAGGCAATGCCTTTCAGCGGCAGCAGGTAGTTCATCACGGAGAACATACCTTTTTTCATTTCGCCGCCGTACCAGGTGCCACCAATCAACTGGATACGTTCAGTCAGGTTGAAAGCCACAAAGTTTTCGGAGTTCAGACCCTGCTCTTTCCACTGCGGGTTGGTGCATTTAGCGCCGTTCATCACGATGAAATCAGGTTTGAAATCAACCAGCTCTTCGTCGCTTGGGCGGATGAACATGTTTTTGACAAAATGCGCCTGCCAGGCAACTTCGGTAATGAAGCGCACGGAAAGACGGGTATCGGCGTTAGCGCCGCAGAAAGCATCAATGATAAACAGGCGCTTGCCGGAAAGTTGCTGGGTGACTAATCCTTTCAGATGCTGCCAGGTTTCCGGGGAGAGCGGTTTGTTGTCGTTCTTACCTTTACCTTTGTCGGACCACCAGAGTGTGTCGCGCGTGGTGTCGTCACGGACAATGTACTTATCCTTTGGCGAACGTCCGGTAAAGATACCGGTATCAACGGCAACGGCGCCCAGATTCGTTAACACGCCACGTTCATAACCTTCCAGGTTTGGATCAAGTTCTTCCTGGAAAAGCGTGTCGTAGTCTGGATTGTAAACGATATCCTGAACGTCATTGATACCATAAGCCTTGAGATCTTGCGGGGTTAAACTGTTGTTCACACGCATTTCACTGCTCCTTAGCCAATATGTATTACCTGGAATAGTAAGGTTTTTTAGGGATTGTTAACCGCGACAAGGCTCATAGATTTACGCATCCGGGAAAATCACGGGCGACCGAATGCGCTGCGACTCCTGTCACAAAGAGGCAGATATTATGGCAGGAAACCCTTTTTTGTTGTGGAAAATGTTCTTAAAACGTTAATAGAGAGTGTTTTTGGCGGGAATCTTGTGAGTGTAATCGCATTCACGCAAGAAATGAACGTTGGTTATACATGAACAATATCGATTCACTTCCCGTCGTCGTGGTCCGAAATCGCTCTACTAATGCTCAAAATTGTGAAGTTGATGCGATAATTAGCTTTTCCCTTCATTCTGGATACTGACATGGATAGTGCTGAAATTTCACGTACGACGCGTTGGGGCATGATATTCATCGGCCTGTTGCAGGGGACATTATGCTATCTGCTGATGACATATCTGGTGCCCCATAACGACGGCTGGCTGTTCTATGGCATGCCTGCGACGATTGCGATCACCTCGGCACTTTTGCTTACTGTTGTTTCTTTCAAACAACGCTCACTGTGGTTCTGGATGGCGCTGATCTTTGTTGTGGTGCTGGCGATGAGCGTCTGGCTAAAGTGGCAAGTCGAGGACAGTGATAAGTGGCGGCAACATGATGTTTTTATGTTCTATGGTTGGCGCTTACTGCTGATGGCGATGCTTGCTTTGCCCTGGATTCAGTACTCCCTTCATGTCTCTCGTGAGCAGGCGCGTTACCCGCATTTTTATCGGCAATTGTGGCTTAATACGCTGACGTTGCTGATTGTCTTTCTCGCCAACGGTTTGTTCTGGCTGGTGCTCCTTCTATGGAGCGAGATGTTTAAGCTGGTCGGTATTCCCTTCTTCAGCACGCTCTTCTTTGATACCGACTGGTTTGGCTATGTAGCCTTTGGCCTGATTACCGCACTGGCAGTGGTACTGGCTCGTACGCAGTCGCGTCTGGTCACGGCGGTACAAAAATTACTGACGTTTATTGCCACCGGTCTGTTACCTCTGGTCGCGCTGTTGGCGCTGATGTTCATACTGACCTTACCCTTCACCGGGCTGGAGGCTATTTCGCAACGCGTGTCTGCGGCCGGGTTGATGTCAACGCTGACGCTGCTCCTGTTGCTGTTGATGGCTATCGTGCGTGAACCGCAAAAAGAGGCGCTACCCTATCCTGGCGCGTTACGCTACCTGATCAAATGCTCTCTGATTGTCGCGCCCATCTATATGCTGATTGCCGGTTGGTCACTGTGGGTGCGAATACAGCAGTACGGTTGGACGCCTGAGCGTTTGTATGGCGTGCTGGTGGTCGTGGTACTGCTGGTATGGTCGTTTGGCTATCTGGCCAGCATTTTGCGCCGCGGGCGCAATCCGCTTGAGCTTCAGGGGCCAGTCATTCTTGGCGTTTCGTTGCTGACGTTGGGGCTGTTGGTTCTGCTGTCGTCGCCGGTTATTGATGCCTGGCGTATTAGCGTTAACAGCCATATGGGGCTGTATCACAGCGGGAGAATTAAACCGGATCAGGTCAGCCTGTATATGTTGGATCACAGCGGAAAACCGGGGCGCGCAGCGTTGGAAGCATTACAAAAAGATGTGGCGTTTAATCAAGACAGTAAGCGCAGACGCGACTTGAGTTCTCTGCTGCAAGGGAGCCGGGATCCGGTTAAAGAGCTAACCGCAACACAGTTAGTATCGAAGGTTGTGATTGCTCCGGGGAGCCAGAAGCCAGACGATGCGTTCTGGACGTTTGTCAAAACACAGGGGTATCGCATCATCTCTTGCGCTGAGCAGAATGCGTGCGTACTGGTGAGTCAGGACCTCAATGCGGATGGTCATCCTGAGCAGGTGTTATATGCCTTTGGCGATGGGGAGAGTCTGGTCTTCGGCATGCAGAAAAACAAATGGGATTTGTTAGCTGTTGCCAGGCTACCTGAAGGATTCAATAAGGATAAATTGCTGCAGGCGGTGGCGAATCAGCAACTGGGCTCAGCCCCCAGAATCTGGCGGGATATCACTATTGATGGCAAAAGACTGCCGATGACTTATTACACCGAGTGAGTGTGTTGCCGACATCGTTATTGCTGGATGTCGGCGCGAACGCCTTATCAGGCCTACGGCTGTTTTTCCGTAGGCCTATCAGGCAAGACGGTGATTAATGCACCTGTGGATCGGCAGGGGAGGCGTTGCTACGGATCTCAGCAATATCCATGGCGTTAAACAGATAGTGGCTACCGCAGTAATCGCAGTGCATATCGATTTCGCCTTCTTCCGCCAGAATGCTGTCCACTTCTTCGTCCGGCAATGTTTTCAGTGCGCCTGCGCAGCGTTCGCGTGAACAGGTGCATTTGAACTCAACGTCCTGCGGATCGTAGAGAGTAACCTCTTCTTCGTGGTACAGGCGCCAAAGCACTTCGTTGGCCGGCAGCGTCAGCAGCTCTTCGGCCTTAATGGTTTCGGTCAGGGCTGTCAGGTGATCGAAATCATCTGCCTGTGCGTTTTGCGCCGGCATTACCTGCAGCAGCATTCCGCCAGCAGCGGGTTTGCCATCGACGTCGCCAGTGCGGATGAACAGGCGTGTCGGTAGCTGTTCGGAACGCATGAAGTAATCTTCCAGACACGCTGCCAGCGTGTCACCTTCCAGACCGACCACGCCCTGATAGCGCTCGCCTTCTTCCGGGGTAATGGTGATCACCAGGTAGCCGTTGCCCACCAGCGTTTTCAGATCGGCATCTTCAGGAATATCACCCTGCATGCGGGCCACGCCGCGCATCTGCTGATTGTTGTTGCCGTTGATGACGGCCAGGCTCAGCGGACCATCGCCCTGCAACTGCACAGTGATATCACCGGCAAATTTCAGCGTGGCGGTGAGCAGGCTGGTGGCAACCAGTAGCTCAGCCAGCACGTTTTTGACCGGCTGCGGGTAAGTATGATTTTCGAGGATCTGTTGCAGGGTTTCCGAAACGGTCACCAGTTCGCCGCGCACGGCAAAGTTTTCAAACAGATAACGATGTAATTGGTCATGTTGCGGCATAATCATCTCTCTTGCAGGTGACAGTCACTCGCTGTCGCCATGTTTAAATCGTAACAGGTCGCGACGCTCTTTTTTGTCCGGTCGCCTGTCCGGGTGCGGCATGGTTAACGCGTTAAGTTTACGCGCCAGCGCCACTTTTTCGCGTTTTTCCACGCTTTCCGCGGTTTCTTCGTACAGCGTAACGGCTTCCGTGGCCGGGCGACGCTGCTCGGTAATGGCCTTGATAATGACCGTTCGCTCGTCATTTCCCTGGCGCAGGGTGAGGGTGGCGTTCAGCTCGACAATCTTGCTCGGCTTGCTGCGCTGGCCGTTATAGTGCACCTTACCGCCTTCAACCATTTCGCGGGCTAGCGCACGCGTTTTGTAAAAGCGTGCAGCCCACAGCCATTTATCCAGCCTGACTTCAGCAGAGGGCTTTTCTTTCATGGCGTCTCCTTCACATTAGTGAGGGGATCAGTCGGCGGTAGTCATTCAGTGACGGATGGCGTGCGTACTGTTTTTCGGCGATGCCGGAGTCGGGATTGGTCACGCCGAGGCAGTAACGAATACCGTACAGAGCAGCGGCGTCGAGAATGGGTTCGCTGTCGTCAATAAACAGCGTCTTCTCTGCACTCATTCCCGTTTCTTCAGCCACAGCGTGCCATAACCGCTGATCCTCTTTGGGATAACCAAATGTGTGGGTGGAAAGTAATAAATCAAGGTGTGAGGCCAGACCGGTATGCTCAAGCTTCACCGCCAGATTATGCGGATGTGCGTTGGTGAGCAAAATACGGCGCTTGCCGCTGGCTTTTAAGGCATCAAGAAACGGTACGGTATCTTCACGCAAAACGGCGCGCGGTCCCTGTTCCGTTGTCATGGCGCAAATATCCAGATCCAGGCACTCGCTCCAGTAATCCAGGCAGTACCAGTTTAGCGTATGCTGCACGGCATGATACTGCTGACGAATATAGTCCTGAGCTTCCTGAGGAGAGATACCCTGCTTCGCGCCATAGGTTTCCGGCACCAGTTTTTGCCAGAAATAATTATCGAATGCCAGGTCGAGCAGCGTGCCGTCCATATCGAGTAATACGGTGTCGACATCCTGCCAGGCAATATTGATATGCATGGAAACTCCCCAGAAGAAAACATGATGCGCGACAGGGTAGCATATCCTGTCGCGCGAGCGTGTTATCGAATCAGGCTTTCCGGGTCGTCAATCAGCGTTGGATTCAGGCAGCTTTCGTAGTAGCTCTGAATTTCCGCGATGCGGGTGCGGTGACGCTGGTAGCGTCTGAATGCCTGTATGCTGTTGTAGATAGCGCATCCGAGCATAGAGAACATCAGCAGCGTCGTGCCAAGGTAGCGCCATAATCCTGAACGATCCGGAATACGATGCAGGCCAATGTGCTGGGTGCCATTGGCGTCAGTCGAAATATTGGTGACGATCCCCTCCGCGCGAAACGGTGTCTGCATCAGCATCTGCGCCAGGCGCTGGAAGGCGTTCCACTGTTCCTGGGGTGGATAGTCATATAGCGAGGTCGTCGGCCATGGCTGATCGACCAGATCGCTGCCTTCATCGCTGATAATCAGGAAACCACCGGGGGCAGGGCTATTCAGCGCCTGGGCTGCTCGCGCAGTCTCGCGTGAAATAAACGGCGCCGTAGAGGTATTCACCAGATTATCTAACGACTCTGCGCTTACCGGACGCAGCAGCACGTTCACACCATCCAGTTTGCCTGCGTTCGCTCGCTTCACCAGCGCGGCCCAGTCTTTACTGTTACCGAGGTTAACCAGCGCATTTTTTAAGCGTACACATTCATCTTTGGCTGCACACAGATCGGCCGTTTTCAGGACAATCTCACCAAAATCGTCCAGTAATACCATGCCGGACTTTTGGATTGCCGAGCGTAGCGATGCGCTGACGCGAGAGTCATCGTCAGGTTTGGGATGCAGCTGGCGGCTCACTGCCTGCGTGAGCGCGATAGCCTTATTCACCAGATCAGACTCAGGTAGCGGCAATGCGCGCGCGTCATTCCAGATAATTTGCGAGCAATCGAAAGGCATAAACGGCGTGGCAGGCTGCGCATTCCAGCTCCCTTGGGTATGAATGTTACACATACCCGTGCCGCTCAGGTGCAGCGTGTCACCCACGCGAACGCCCGCGTTTTCGAGCTGTTTAACGCTGGTGGCTTCGATAGTTTGCGCGCCCTTCATCCAGGAAAGCGTGACCTTTATCGGCATATCCAGCGGGATCCAAAACAGCAGCATCAGCAGTACCAGCAAGGAGCCGCCCGCGATGACGGCGTTGCGCAGCCAGTGCTGCAACGGGAAGTTTTTCACTTCATCGTGCAGAGATAAAAAACGCCCCTGGCGGACAACGTGGCGATCGAGATAAATATCGATATCCGTTTGCTGGCCAAGGTCTTGGGCGATGTAAGGCTGCCAGTGAGGTGGGTAGATCAGATCAATAATACCCAGCGAGATATTATTAATTTGCTCCTGATCGTTTTCGCCAAACAACCCCCAGCGACGCGGTGTACCGCGCAGACAATGAATTTCCCGCAGGGCGCTTTTGGACGGCGGGGCGAACAATCCCCACAGACCCGCAGCTAACAGCAGCACCGCGCCACCGACTGCCCACGGAACAAACGTATTCGGGATAACCAAACAGAAAAAGAACAGCAGGAATGAGGCGGTTATCAGCAGTGCTTCGCGCAATCCCGAAGGGCGGCTGAGCGCATATTCTTCATGGGTTTCCTGGCGAATATTCAGCAGTTCAATCTGCTCACTTTCTTCACCACGAATTGACGCCTGGGTGGACGCTGTGTGCTGTAACGCATAACCTCGCGCTTCCTGCATATATTCCTGCAGCGTATGGCCGTTCAACGAGATAACCAGCGGTATCGTATTGGTGTGGATTATCTCAACGCTGTTTTCGTCATTGATGTATTGTTCCCAGAAAGGGGGAAGATGTACCTCAACGGAATCAAGATAGTAGCGCCATTTGTTAGGATCGTCGGTGGTAATGCCGTAACGTGTAATCGAACGAGTAAGCACGATGACGCTATTACTTTGGGCATTCAACGTTAATGAGACCGGCGCAGAACTGGCTCCCGTTGGACCAGGTACTTGCTGAATTTGACTAAGGCTTTCGAGATAGTTTTCGACTGCACTGCGTTCTTCAGGCGCGAGTTTACGTTTCGAGGCGTCTGAGAAGACGCTGCTCAAGGGTAAATTTTTCTGCCTGGATTTTGATTTGAGTAGCCATCCTGCAAGCAATGAGCAGGCCAGCAAAGCAGCTAAAAAAATCAGAATGGTGCTCATGCTTTCCCCATCTTACTTAGTCTGTCAGGCGTGGTCAGTCGCACCCTGTTCAATATTCGTGATTCTGTGGTTGGCTATCGGCAAGTGTGGAGTCGAACTTGAGCATCTTTAAGTACAGCCCAGTAAATGCGAATCATAGCAAAATCACTAAAAATGGAATATCAGCAAATTCCTGGAGTTATTTCAACCTATTGACTTTTAATTTGAAATAGGGATTAACTTTTAGTACGTTACATAAATGTAAATAAACGGCAATTCACATTGCCGAAACCGTGCGGTATATCGCACAATAACCCCAGATTTCACAGCAAAGATCCTCACAATGAGCAAATCATTACAGAAACCCACGATTTTGAAAGTGGAAACCGTCGCCCAATCCCGGCTTTTTAAGGTCGAAAGCGTGGACCTTGAGTTCAGCAATGGCGTACGCCGCGTTTATGAACGCATGCGTCCATCCACGCGTGAAGCGGTAATGATTGTGCCGATTGTTGACGACCACCTGATCCTTATTCGCGAATACGCGGTCGGGACCGAGTCCTACGAACTGGGTTTTTCCAAGGGATTAATCGATCCTGGCGAAAGCGTGTTTGAGGCGGCGAATCGGGAGCTGAAAGAAGAGGTGGGGTTTGGCGCAAAAGATCTGACGTTTTTAAAGAAACTCAGCATGGCGCCATCTTATTTCTCCAGCAAGATGAACATCGTGGTGGCAGAGGACTTATATCCTGAATCGCTGGAGGGTGATGAACCCGAGCCATTACCGCAGGTGCGCTGGCCGCTGGCGCATTTGATGGACTTGCTGGAAGATCCTGATTTTCACGAAGCACGGAATGTCAGTGCGCTGTTCCTCGTACGGGAATGGTTGAAAGGGCAGGGGCGGCTTTAATTACGATTGCCAATTGATGCCTTATCCAGCCTACAAAATTCCGGAAGATCAAAGAATTGTACCGAATTTGTAGGCCGGATAAGCGAAGCGTCATCCGGCAATTGATCAGAACAGTTCGTGTGTCTCACCATTATCGATAATGGTTGTCCCCACTTCGTGTACCGCCTGCTGCGTTGGCTGAGTACCTTCAATGAAATACTCTGCACGGCTATTGCCACCGCTTGCCAGTTGTCCTGTGCTGCGATCGATATTGACCGTCACGATACCCGGCGGCGGCGTCAGCGGCTGTTCAGGCACACCTTCCAGCACGGATTTCATGTAAGCATCCCATGCAGGCTGCGCACTCTTCGCACCGCCTTCGTAGCCGGAGATTTGGTCTTTGATCGCGCCGGAAGCTGTCGTATGGCCAAGGTTGCGGCGATGGTCATCAAAGCCGATCCATACCGACGTTACTACCCCTGGTCCGTAACCGGAGAACCACGCATCTTTAGAGCTGTTGGTGGTCCCGGTTTTCCCGCCGATATCATGACGCTGTAAATCGCGACCGGCACGCCAACCGGTTCCCATCCAGCCTGGTTCACCAAAGATATTGGTGTTCAGCGCGCTTTTAATCAGGAAGGCCAGCGGTGTGTTGATCACGTGCGGAGCGTACTCTTGTGTTCCGCTTTGCGCGACCAGTGCCTGGTTAGCCTGCTCAAGCTGTGGCATAGGCACAGCGGCATTCTGCTGTTCCTGCGAGACGGCGACATCTTCTACATTACTGTTTTCCAGCACGTTAGATTTCTGGGTATCGCCGTAAATCACCGGAATATCGCATTCCGGGCAGGCAATTTTCGGCTTCGCTTCGAAGATAACGCCGCCCATATCGCTTTCGATCTTACTGATGAAATACGGATCGACCAGGAAGCCGCCGTTAGACATCACTGCGTAACCGCGTGCCACCTGCAACGGTGTGAACGAAGCCGAACCCAATGCCAGCGACTCGGTATGCACAATGTTCTGTGCCGGGAAGCCGAAACGTTGCAGATACTCTGCCGCGTAATCCACGCCCATGGCGCGCATGGCGCGTACCATCACCACGTTTTTCGACTGACCCAGCCCCTGACGTAAACGGATAGGGCCAGCATACTGCGGCGGTGAGTTCTTCGGCTGCCAGTCGGAGCCGGCACCGGCATCCCAGCGGGAGATCGGTACGTCGTTGAGCATGCTCGCCAGCGTCAGACCTTTATCCATCGCGGCGGTATACAGGAATGGCTTGATGTTGGAGCCCACCTGACGTAACGCCTGGGTTGCACGGTTAAACTTGCTCTGGTTGAAGTCAAAACCACCCACCAGCGCCAGCACCGCACCGTTTTGCGGGTTGATGGAGACCAGTGCGGAGTTGACGTCTGGCACTTGCGCCAGCCACCAGGCATCGCCCACCTGGCGTACCCAGATTTGCTGGCCGGTCTGAACCACGTCGGTCACTTTACGCGGTGTTGGGCCTTGTTGAGTATCCGAGCGGTAAGGACGCGCCCAGCGCATACCATCCATGCGTAATGACACTGACGTACCATCCGCCAGCGCGGCAATGGCTTCCTGCGGATTGGCGCTGGTAACAACCGCCGGCAGCAGAGGGCCATAGGTCGGCAGCGCTTTCAGCGTATCGGTAATTTTCTTGCTGTCCCAACTGCTTTCGCCCACTTTCCACAGCACGTTTGACGGGCCGCGGTAGCCGTGGCGCATGTCGTAATCCATCACGTTGTTACGTACTGCCTGCTGAGCCGCCTGCTGTACTTTGCGCGTAATGGTGGTGGTGATGCGATACCCGTCTTCATAGGCTTTCTCGCCATAACGGTTATACATCTCCTGGCGCACCATCTCAGACAGATACGGTGCAGAGAAAGCGATTTCCGGCGCGTGGTAGTTGGCATCAATGGCCTCGCCGCGCGCCTGATCGTACTGGGCCTGCGTGATGTAGTTTTCGCTCAACATACGCGACAGTACAACGTTACGTCGCGCGGTTGCACGGTCCATCGAATAGAGCGGGTTGAAGGTTGACGGCGCTTTTGGCAGACCGGCAATCACCGCAATTTCACTTAAGCTGAGTTGATCCACCGTTTTACCGAAATAGACCTGCGCGGCAGCACCCACGCCATAGGCGCGATACCCCAGATAGATCTTGTTCAGATACAGTTCGAGGATCTCATCTTTACTCAGCAGTTGTTCAATGCGGATCGCCAGGAACACTTCTTTGATCTTACGCATCAGCGTACGTTCCGGGCTCAGGAAGAAGTTTCTCGCCAACTGTTGGGTAATGGTACTCGCCCCTTGCGACGCGTGACCGGAGAACAACGCGACGCTGGCCGCACGGAAGATCCCCACCGGGTCTACCCCGTGGTGCTCATAAAAGCGGCTGTCTTCTGTAGCGATAAAGGCTTTAAGCATTACCGGCGGCATTTGATCCAGCGTGACCGGGATTCGACGTTTCTCGCCATATTGCGCGATTAGCTCGCCGTCAGCGCTGTAAACCTGCATCGGGATCTGTAAACGCACATCTTTGAGCGTCGCGACGTCAGGTAATTGCGGCTCGATATAGCGATAGAGGCCATAAATCGAGCCTGCTCCCAGCAGGATGCAACATACTGCAAGGATTAATAAATACTTTACGAACTTCACTGGAGATTTCCCATTTAGTGGCATTTGGGCAGTTTATAAACAAACGCGCGGTAGTATAAAGGCAAGCCAGACGCATTGATATACCCGTTAAAGCGACGGGTGATAAGGAGATCATCAGCAATGGCTTTCAATATCTGGAAAATTGGTCTGCATATTCAGCAACATGAAGCGCTGGCTGTCGCTATCGTTCGCGACGCATCCGGTTGGTTTCTACAGCGTTGGTGGCGTATACCGCTGACGTCTCAGGCTATCGTCGATGGCCACATTCGCGAGCCTGAACAGCTGGTCGCCGCGCTACTGCCGTGGAGCCGGGAGCTCCCTCGCCGACACCGTATTCATCTCTCTTTCCCCGCCAACAGGACGTTACAAAAAAAGTTTCCTCGTCCGACAATGACGTTACGCGAGCCAGAGCAAACTGCATGGTTGTCCGGTTCGATGGCGCGTGAACTGGATATGGCGCCGGATGCGCTGCATTTTGATTATAGCGAAGACACGTTGAGTCCGGCGTTTAACGTCACTGCTGCGCAAAGCAAAGAGATTTCAGCGCTTCTGACGCTTATCCAAACCCTGAAGGTGCAGGTTACGGCGATTACACCGGATGCCAGCGCGTTACAGCGATTTATTCCCTTCTTGCCGGAGCATCACCAGTGTCTGGTATGGCGTGATGACGCCCAGTGGTTATGGGCGACCCGTTCGGCATGGGGGCGTAAATCAACGGGTGATATTGGCAGTATCGATGAGCTTGCCACGACATTGTCTCTGCCCTCGACAGCCATTGTGCAATGCTCTCCTGGCGGCTTCGATCCTTTAAGCGTCGTGTCCGTACGCCAGCCGCCCATTCCAACGCAAAGCCATCACTTCGCCATTGCTCTGGGACTCGCTATGGGGGACGCGTACTGATGATAGCGACCATTAATCTTCTGCCCTGGCGTCAGGCTCGGCGTTACGCTTGCCTACGCTTCTGGTGTGTTTTATTTGGCGCTTCACTCTTGCTTAGTATTGGCGTGGTGTTGCGCTATTACAGCGTTTTGAGTGTAGAAAATCGGGCTGAATTGTTGCTGGCAGACGCCGAAAAGACGCGGGCCGAGGCCTTAATGGCGCTAAAGCCGCGTATGCAGCAGCGCCAGCAACGATGGCAGCAGGTGCAGGCAAGGAACAAACAGCGTGAGCAGACCCGAAGCTGGCAGCGGGTTTTGCAAGGGCTGGCGGAATTACTGCCGGAGCAGGCGTGGTTAACAAAAATGACCTGGCAGCAGGACACGCTGGAACTGACGGGCAACACGCTGAACTTTGCCGCGCTGAAGACGCTGGAAGCGCAATTACGTCAGCAGCCATTGTTTCAGTTGAGCAGCCCCGGTGAAACGCAGCAGGATGCGCAGGGACGCTGGCAATTCCACTATCGACTGACACGGAGCGGTGCGCATGATAACGCTCTGTGATGTCTGGTTAGCGCAGTCGCCGCGCTTTCGACTCATCTGCTGGTGTGGCTGGATACTGGGGTTACTCATACTGGTGACGTTATGTCTTTACCCCGTAGCGCGGGAGCGGGCTATGCAACGCGAGACGCTGGTCCAGCAACGTGCTGCTATTCAGATGCAATGGCGAGATGTCTATCTGCTGTCGGCATCACCAGCAGAGCCTGAAGAGAAACTGACCCTGTTCTCCCCATTGTTGTTTCAGACTTCCCTCACTCGTCTTATCCACTGGCAACCTTCCGCGCAAGGCGGAGAGATGACGCTGAAACCAGCCTGGGATGCCATCCCGCCGATGTTTATCCAACTGGCGGATCAGGGGATGAATGTCAGCCGATTTTCGCTTAGCGCAGAAGGCGCGGAGCTGCTGCTAACGCTACAGCTGGAGCGCCTGAATGACGGTTGAACGCTGGCTGTTGATATGTGTAAGCGTACTGATGCTCACCGGTATGCGTAATCCCTTCCTGCCGCCGGAGGACCATTGCCAAATTGCTGAACTGTCGACATGGCGTTTTCAGGGCATGGTGAGCCAGGACACGCGACCCATGGGCATCGTTCAGGATAGCCAGAAAAAATGGCGGCGGGTTAAGCGAAATGACGTCCTGAAAAACGGTTGGACGATTACGCAGATAACGGCCCAGAACATAACCCTCGACACAGAAAAAAACTGCGAACCGCCGCGGTGGCAGTGGCAACGACAAGGAGCGGTAAATGAAGCGATGGATAGCGTTGATAGTAATGGTACTGGTGGTCGGGATAACGAGCGCGCTGGCGACGAAACCGCAAAACGTGACGCTGGTGGTCGATGATGTGCCGGTTACGCAGGTATTGCAGGCGCTGGCTGAACAGGAACAGAAAAACCTGGTGGTTTCGCCAGATGTCAGCGGCGTGATGTCGCTACATTTGACGGATGTCCCCTGGAAGCAGGCATTGCAGACGGTGGTAAAAAGTGCCGGGCTGGTATTACGCCAGGAGGGCAATATCCTGCATGTGCATTCTGTTCAATGGCAGAATGACAATGCGGCCCGCCAGGACAATGAACAGGCGCGGATTCAGGCCAGTTTGCCGCTGGAGCAGCGCAGCATTATTTTGCACTATGCCGATGCCGCCGAGCTGGCAAAAGCAGGAGAAAAGCTGCTCAGCGCCAAAGGGAGCATGACGGTGGATAAACGGACTAACCGCTTACTGCTGCGTGATAATAGCGTTGCGCTTAACACCCTGGAAAAGTGGGTGGCGCAAATGGATTTGCCGGTTGCTCAGGTTGAACTGGCGGCGCATATCGTCACCATTAATGAAAAAAGTTTGCGCGAGCTGGGGGTTAAGTGGTCGCTGGCTGACGCACAACAACCGGGGGCGGTTGGGAATGTTACAACGCTTGCCAGCGATCTCTCTGTAGCCACCGCCACATCCCGCGTGGGATTTAACATTGGCCGTATTAACGGTCGTTTACTGGAACTGGAGTTGTCTGCGCTGGAGCAAAAGCAGCAGTTGGATATCATCGCCAGTCCACGATTACTGGCATCTCACCTGCAACCTGCCAGTATTAAGCAGGGCAGTGAGATCCCTTATCAGGTCTCCAGCGGTGAAAGCGGTGCGACATCCGTCGAGTTCAAGGAAGCGGTACTGGGGATGGAGGTGACACCAACGGTGTTGCAGAAAGGGAGAATCAGGCTGAAACTGCATATCAGCCAGAATGTTCCCGGACAGGTTCTACAGCAAGCAGATGGCGAAGTGCTGGCTATCGACAAGCAAGAGATTGAAACGCAGGTCGAGGTAAAAAGCGGCGAGACGATTGCGCTTGGCGGAATTTTTTCACATAAGAATAAATCTGCAGCCGACAGCGTGCCGCTATTAGGCGACATTCCCTGGCTTGGCTCTCTTTTTCGCCATGATGGTAAAGAAGACGAAAGGCGCGAATTAGTGGTCTTTATTACGCCCAGACTGGTTTCAACGGAATAACTTATGCATGAAAAGCCGTTGTTTTTGCACTGAACACGTTTCAGGGATTTGACGTGAGGGTGTATTTAGCATACAAGGAGTACCGATTTGAGCGTCGGTACTTTTCTTTACTTATGCGGCAGTGAATACGCTTTGCCTTTCCGGTGGTGTGCCATAGGCTTATTGGGTGTCATTTGACTGCGCGATACGTCGCCAGGTCTGATGTTTGCAGGGTAGCATGCCTGCCACGACCAGAAATGCGTTAGGTTTGGTGATTTATTCAGTTGCCAAACCCGCTTGAGTATTGAGATAATTTTCAGTCTGACTCTCGCAATATCTTATGAGGTTTCAGTTCATGTCCTGCTGCGCTGGGTGTCTGCGAAGCGGGTTTACCATTAACGAATAGTCTTAGTAGTACCGAAAAAATGGCAGAGAAACGCAATATCTTTCTGGTTGGGCCTATGGGTGCCGGAAAAAGCACTATTGGGCGCCAGTTAGCTCAACAACTCAATATGGAATTTTACGATTCTGATCAAGAGATTGAGAAACGAACCGGAGCTGATGTGGGCTGGGTCTTCGATGTAGAAGGTGAAGACGGCTTCCGTGATCGCGAAGAAAAAGTCATCAACGAGTTGACGGAAAAACAGGGTATTGTGCTGGCAACTGGCGGTGGCTCTGTAAAATCACGTGAAACACGTAACCGTCTTTCCGCGCGTGGCGTCGTGGTCTATCTTGAAACGACAATTGAAAAACAACTTGCGCGTACTCAACGTGACAAGAAACGCCCGCTGCTGCAGGTAGAATCACCGCCTCGTGAAGTTCTGGAAGCGTTGGCTGACGAACGCAATCCTCTGTACGAAGAGATTGCTGACGTGACCATTCGCACCGACGATCAGAGCGCAAAAGTCGTAGCAAACCAGATTATTCATATGTTGGAAAGCAACTAATTCTGGCTGAATACACACTCGTCTGCGGGTACAAGTAACTAAGGTGGATGTCGCGTAATGGAGAGGATCACAGTCACTCTCGGGGAACGTAGTTACCCTATCACCATCGCGGCTGGTTTGTTCAATGAGCCAGCTTCATTCTTACCGCTGAAATCGGGCGATCAGGTTATGTTGGTGACCAACGAAACCCTGGCTCCCCTTTATCTCGATAAGGTTCGCGGCGTACTTGAACAGGCGGGTGTTAACGTTGATAGCGTTATCCTTCCCGATGGCGAGCAGTATAAAAGCCTGACGGTTCTGGATACGGTTTTCACCGCGTTACTGCAAAAACCGCACGGTCGTGATACCACGTTAGTTGCCCTTGGCGGCGGCGTGATTGGCGATCTGACCGGTTTTGCGGCAGCCAGTTATCAGCGTGGTGTTCGTTTTATTCAAGTCCCGACAACCCTGTTGTCGCAGGTCGACTCCTCCGTTGGCGGCAAAACCGCTGTAAACCATCCCCTCGGTAAAAACATGATTGGCGCGTTTTACCAACCGGCCTCCGTGGTGGTGGATCTCGATTGTCTGAAAACGCTTCCTGCGCGTGAGCTGGCATCGGGGCTGGCGGAAGTGATCAAATACGGCATCATTCTTGACGGTGAATTTTTCAGCTGGCTGGAAGACAATCTGGATGCGTTGTTGCGCCTGGACGGTCCGGCGATGGCGTACTGTATTCGTCGTTGTTGTGAGCTGAAAGCAGAAGTTGTCGCAGCAGACGAGCGTGAAATGGGCTTACGTGCTTTACTGAATCTGGGACACACGTTTGGCCATGCGATCGAAGCTGAAATGGGTTATGGCAATTGGTTACATGGTGAAGCAGTCGCCGCAGGTATGGTAATGGCTGCCTGTACGTCAGAACGTTTGGGTCAGTTCACCTCCGCTGATACGCAGCGCATCATTACGCTGTTACAGCGAGCAGGCTTGCCGGTGAATGGGCCGCGTGAAATGTCCACCGAGGCTTATCTGCCGCACATGCTGCGAGATAAAAAAGTGTTAGCGGGAGAGATTCGTTTGGTGCTTCCGCGAGCGATAGGGAAGAGTGAAGTGCGCGGCGGAGTGTCGCACGAGGTGGTTCTTAACGCTATTGCTGATTGCCAGCAGGCGTAACAACAAGAAAGGTCAGGCTTACGTTGCGAAACGTAGGTCTTTTAGCTTCAGGTTATGTGCAAAGTCGTAAGCATTAACCTTTGAGTGGGGTGTTAAATGGATGAATTCAAACCAGAAGACGAGCTGAAACCCGATCCCAGCGATCGTCGTACTGGTCGTTCTCGTCAATCGTCTGAACGCGATAATGAGCCGCAAATCAATTTTGATGATGTTGATCTGGATGCTGACGATCGCCGTCCTGCGCGCGCACGCAAAGAGCGTGAAGAAGAGCAGGACATTGAAGAAGAGTATGAATCTGATGACGATGCCGTGGATGAAGAGCGTGTAGAACGTCGTCCGCGCAAGCGTAAGAAAGCGGCCAGCAAGCCTGCCTCCCGCCAATATATGATGATGGGTGTGGGTGTTCTGGTACTGCTGCTGCTGATTATCGGCATTGGTTCTGCGCTGAAAGCCCCCTCATCTTCTTCCAATGAGCAGGCAGCATCTGGTGAGAAGAGCATCGATCTTTCTGGCAGCAATGCAACGGATCAGGCGAGCGCAACGGCTCCTGCAACGGGCGCTGAGCAGACCGCTGGCAATACCCAGCAGGATGTTTCCCTGCCACCGATTTCCTCTACCCCGACTCAAGGCCAGGCACCTGCGGCAACTGAAGGGCAGCAGCGTGTTGAAGTGCAGGGCGATCTGAACAACGCTCTGACACAACCGCAAGGTCAGGAGCAGGTTAACAACGCTGTGGTTAACTCTACGCTGCCGACCGAACCTGCGACCGTTGCGCCGATGCGTAATGGTAATGCTGCGCGCCAGACTGCGAAAACGGAAACGACTGAACGTCCTGCTGCTCCGCGCCAGGAACGTAAACAGGCCGTTATTGAGCCGAAGAGCAAACCGCAAACTACGGTGAAAGCGACGCCGACAGAGCCGAAACCTGTTGCTCAGGCAAAACCAACCGCAACTGCGCCGACGACCACAACCAAAGCACCTGTGGTTACCGCTACGCCGAAGGCGACCGCTGAGCCGAAAGCAACCGCGAATACCACGCCTGCTCAGACCGCAACGCCTGCGCCAACCGCAACAGCGTCAACGCCTGTTGCTGGCGGAGCGAAAAGTGCAGGTAATGTTGGAGCGTTAAAATCTGCGCCGTCCAGCCATTACACGCTGCAGCTCAGCAGTTCTTCTAACTACGACAACCTGAACGGTTGGGCGAAGAAAGAAAACCTGAAGAACTATGTGGTGTACCAGACGACGCGTAACGGTCAACCGTGGTATGTTCTGGTGACAGGCGTGTATGCGTCTAAAGAAGATGCGAAACGTGCAGTGTCTACGTTGCCCGCTGATATTCAGGCGAAAAACCCGTGGGCAAAACCGCTGCATCAGGTTCAGGCCGATTTGAAGTAAGATAGGATATGTTCTGCAATGGTTTGATGTTTCGCCCAATTGCGGGACAAAGACTAAAGCGCAGGATGCTGTCGGAGCTTTCTCCACAGCCGGAGAAGGTGTAATTAGTTAGTCAGCATGAAAAAAAATCGCGCTTTTTTGAAATGGGCAGGGGGGAAATACCCCCTGCTTGATGATATCAAACGGCATTTACCTCAGGGTGAGTGCCTGATTGAACCTTTCGTGGGTGCCGGGTCGGTGTTTCTCAACACCGACTTTTCTCGTTATATTCTTGCCGATATCAACAGCGACCTTATCAGTCTCTATAACATCGTGAAGACGCGTACCGATGAGTATGTGCAGGCTTCGCGTGAGCTGTTTATGCCTGAAACCAATCAGGCTGAGGTGTACTATCGGTTCAGAGAAGAATTTAATGCCAGCCAGGATCCGTTCCGCAGAGCAGTGCTGTTCTTGTATCTGAACCGCTTTGGTTACAACGGATTGTGCCGTTATAACCTGCGCGGCGAGTTTAACGTCCCGTTTGGGCGTTATAAAAAACCTTACTTCCCGGAAGCCGAGTTGTACCATTTTGCTGAGAAAGCGCAGAATGCGGAGTTCCATTGCCTCTCCTATGAAGAGTGCATGGACCGTGCGGATAGCAACTCTGTGGTCTATTGTGACCCGCCTTATGCACCACTTTCGGCGACGGCAAATTTCACTGCGTATCACACCAACAGCTTTAGCCCGAAAGAGCAGGCGCATTTGGCCGAGATGGCAGAAAAGCTGGTCAGTAAGCAGATCCCGGTGTTAATTTCGAACCACGATACGCCCGATACCCGTGAATGGTACCGAGCGGCGAAACATTTTCAGGTCAAAGTGCGGCGCAGCATAAGCAGCAATGGCGGCACGCGTAAAAAGGTGAACGAACTGCTGGCACTGTATAAACCAGGAGTCGTAACGCCTGCGAAGAAATAAATCTCAAGGAGAAGCGGATGAAACAGTATTTGATCGCCCCCTCAATTCTGTCGGCTGATTTTGCCCGCCTGGGTGAGGACACCGCGAGAGCGCTGACTGCCGGTGCCGATGTCGTGCACTTCGACGTCATGGACAATCACTACGTACCGAACCTGACCATCGGACCGATGGTACTGAAATCGCTGCGTAAATATGGCATCACCGCCCCGATTGATGTTCACCTGATGGTGAAACCGGTCGATCGTATTGTTCCGGACTTCGCCGCCGCTGGTGCCAGCATCATTACTTTTCATCCGGAAGCCTCCGAGCATGTCGACCGCACTTTACAGCTGATCAAAGAGCATGGCTGTAAAGCGGGCCTGGTGTTCAACCCGGCAACGCCGCTGAGCTATCTGGACTACGTTATGGATAAGCTCGATGTGATCCTGCTGATGTCCGTTAACCCAGGCTTTGGCGGACAGTCCTTCATCCCACAAACGCTGGATAAGCTGCGCGAAGTGCGTCGTCGCATTGATGAATCTGGCTACGATATCCGCCTCGAAGTAGACGGCGGCGTCAAAGTGAACAACATTGGTGAAATTGCCGCAGCAGGCGCAGATATGTTTGTCGCAGGCTCCGCCATTTTCGACCAACCAGACTACAAAAAAGTCATTGATGAAATGCGCAATGAACTGGCGAAGGTAAGTCATGGATAAGTTTCAGGATATTCGGGGCGCTGCATTTGACCTCGACGGCACACTGGTCGACAGCGCGCCGGGATTAGCCGCAGCGGTGGATATGGCGCTGTATGCGCTGGAACTGCCGGTTGCTGGTGAAGAACGCGTTATCACCTGGATTGGTAACGGTGCAGATGTACTGATGGAGCGCGCGCTGGCGTGGTCTCGTCAGGAGCGCGCAACATTACGTAAAACGATGGGTAAACCGCCCGTTGATGATGATATTCCCGCCGAGGAGCAGGTACGTATTTTGCGTAAGCTGTTCGACAGATACTATGGCGATGTCGCACAAGAAGGGACATTCCTGTTCCCTGATGTTGCCGACACGCTGGGTGCGCTGCATGCGAAAGGATTACCACTGGGTCTGGTGACCAACAAACCGACCCCGTTTGTCGCGCCATTGCTCGAAGCATTAGATATCGCCAAGTACTTTAGCGTGGTCATCGGTGGTGACGACGTGCAGAATAAAAAGCCGCATCCGGATCCGCTACTGCTGGTGGCAAGCAAGCTTGGCATCAAGCCTGAGCAAATGCTCTTCGTAGGGGATTCACGCAATGATATTCAGGCGGCAAAAGCTGCTGGCTGCCCGTCCGTTGGCCTGACCTATGGCTACAACTATGGCGAGTCGATCGCGCTGAGCCAGCCCGACGTTATTTACGACCGTATTAATGAACTACTGCCCGCTCTCGGGCTTCCGCATAGCGAAAATCAGGAATCAAAAAATGACTAAGCCCATCGTTTTTAGTGGCGCACAGCCCTCAGGTGAATTGACCATTGGCAACTATATGGGTGCGCTGCGTCAGTGGGTGAGCATGCAGGATGACTACCATTGCATCTACTGCATCGTTGACCAACATGCCATCACCGTTCGTCAGGATGCTCAGCAACTGCGTAAAGCAACGCTCGATACGCTGGCGCTGTATCTGGCATGCGGTATCGATCCTGAAAAAAGCACCATTTTCGTGCAGTCTCACGTACCGGAGCATGCACAGTTAGGTTGGGCGCTGAACTGCTACACCTACTTCGGCGAGCTAAGCCGTATGACCCAGTTCAAAGATAAATCCGCACGCTATGCGGAGAACATCAACGCCGGTCTGTTTGATTATCCGGTACTGATGGCGGCTGACATCCTGCTGTATCAGACCAACCAGGTACCGGTTGGCGAAGATCAGAAACAGCATCTGGAACTGAGCCGCGATATCGCCCAGCGCTTCAACGCCCTGTATGGCGACATCTTCAAAGTGCCTGAGCCGTTCATCCCTAAATCCGGCGCGCGCGTGATGTCTCTGCTGGAGCCGACGAAGAAAATGTCCAAGTCGGATGACAACCGCAACAACGTGATCGGCCTGCTGGAAGATCCGAAATCTGTGGTTAAGAAAATCAAACGCGCGATGACCGACTCTGAAGAGCCGCCGGTTGTACGCTACGACGTGCAGAACAAAGCGGGTGTTTCCAATCTGCTGGATATCCTCTCTGCGGTCACCGGTAAGAGCATTCCGGAGCTGGAACAGCACTTCGAAGGCAAAATGTATGGTCATCTGAAAGGTGAAGTCGCAGAGGCCGTTTCCGGTATGCTGACCGAGCTTCAGGAGCGCTATCACCGTTTCCGTAACGATGAAGCTTTCCTGCAGAAAGTGATGAAAGAAGGTGCGGAAAAAGCCAGCGCCCGCGCATCTGTTACGCTGAAAGCCGTTTACGAAGCGATTGGTTTTGTCGCCAAGCCGTAATGCTCCCTGCGATACTCAAGAAACCGGGTTACGCCCGGTTTTTTTTCGCCTGTTCGTTTGTGAACCTCAAAAAAGTGTGAAGCGCCTCGCCGTTTGCAAATTTCCTTATTGCATCATATCTTCAATTTAATGAAGATATAAATATTCAATTTACTGAAAATATAAAATGCGTCGGACATTTATCAAGAAAGAAGGGGTTGTGCTGACAACCCTGGCCCGTTACCTGCTCGGTGAGAAGTGCGGTAACAGACTGAAAACTATCGATGAACTGGCAACCGAGTGTCACTCATCGGTAGGGTTAACCCAGGCCGCGTTGAAAACGCTGGAATCTTCCGGGGCAATCCGTATTGAGCGTCGCGGGCGTAACGGTAGCTATCTGGTGGAGATGGATAACCGTACGCTGCTAAAGCATGTAGATATTAATAACGTAGTTTGTGCGATGCCGCTGCCCTACACCCGTTTATATGAAGGGCTGGCGAGTGGGCTGAAGGCGCAGTTCGACGGGATCCCGTTTTATTACGCACACATGCGTGGGGCTGATATTCGCGTGGAATGCCTGCTAAACGGCGTCTACGACATGGCGGTGGTTTCCCGTCTGGCTGCGGAAAGTTACCTTGCTCAGGCCGGACTACGCATCACGTTGGCACTGGGGCCGCATACCTACGTCGGCGAGCATCAGCTGATTTGTCGCAAGGGCGAATCTGCAAATGTAAAACGTGTTGGACTCGATAACCGTTCGGCGGATCAGAAAATCATGACCGAGGCCTGTTTTGGCAACCGTGACGTTGAATTGATCGATATGCCTTATCACGAAAGCTTGCAGCGTATTGCGAAAGGGGATGTGGATGCGGTTATCTGGAACGTGGTTGCAGAGGCCGAGCTGGCGGTTTTGGGATTAGAAGCCACGCCGCTCACTAACGATCCACGATTTCTGCAGGCCACGGAGGCCGTGGTACTGACCCGGGCAGAGGATTATCCGATGCAGCAGCTACTGCGGGCCGTTGTTAACAAAGAAGCGCTGCTTGCCCACCAACAACGTGTGGCGAACGGCGAACAGGAACCCAGTTATTAAGTGAAGGCGAACGACATGGAAAACAGGCTTAACCTGCTGTGTGAAGCAGGCGTTATCGACAAGGATATTTGCAGCGGCATGCTGCAAGTGGTCAGGCGGTTGGATGAAGAGTGGTGTTTGCCGATTCACAATGAACAAGGAACCATGGCGATGACCCATATGGCGAGTGCGTTAATGCGTAGCCGCAGGGGTGAAGTGATTGAAGCGCTGGATGGTGAGCTGTTAGAGGAACTGACGCAATCTCATCTCTGGCCAACTATTTTGCTGGTACATCAGGCGTTGCTGAAAGAGTTCACGGTGACGCTGCACGTGAATGAAGAAGGCTACATGCTGGCGAACTTGTATGGATTGTGGATGGCTGCGAACGAAGGCGTCTAAAACCCATGGAGAATTAGCCTATTGCACCCTAAATATTCAAAAAAATGAATATTTAGCTGAAGGATTAGAAACGAGGCAGAGAAATGTTTATAGAGGCATTGAAACGCCAGAACCCCGCGCTTATCTCGGCTGCTATCGCGTTGTGGCAGCAGGGAAAGATCGCACCTGACAGTTGGGTCATTGATGTTGACCAGGTTATTGAGAATGGCAAACGCCTGCTGGATGTTGCCAGACAACATGGCATATCGCTGTATCTGATGACCAAACAGGTTGGACGTAACCCGTGGCTGGCGGAGAAGCTGTTACAGCTTGGCTATGAAGGCATCGTGGTTGTTGATTACAAGGAGAGTCGCGTCATGCGCCGTGCCGGGCTGCCGGTTGCGCATCAGGGACATCTGGTGCAGATCCCGTCGCGGCTGGTCAATGATGCTGTGGCGCAGGGCACCGAGGTCATCACGTTGTTCTCGCTGGAGAAAGCACGCGAAGTTTCCGCTGCGGCGGTGAAGGCCGGCTGCGAACAGAACGTGATGCTGAAGGTGTACGACAAGGATGATTTTCTCTATCCGGGGCAGGAAAGCGGCTTTCCGCTGATGTACCTGACGGATGTGGTCAATGAAATTCGCAGGCTGCCGGGCTTACGCCTGAGCGGGTTGACCCATTTTCCCTGCCTGTTATGGGATGAAAACTCAGCGCAGACGATGCCGACACCTAATCTGCACACACTGGTGAATGCCCGACGTCAGTTGGCGGAAGCCGGGATTGCCATTGAGCAGTTGAATGCGCCGTCAGCCAGTAGCTGTTCGTCACTCCCTCTGCTGGCGGAATACGGCGTCACCCATGCGGAGCCGGGTCATGCGCTGACAGGCACTATTCCTTCCAATCAAAAAGGCGACCAGCCGGAACGCATTGCGATGCTGTGGCTGAGCGAGGTATCGCACACGTTTCGCGGAGACAGTTATTGCTACGGCGGGGGTTATTACCGTCGCGGTCATGCGCATAATGCGCTGGTCTTTACGCCGGAAAATGACGACCCAATAGCCGCGAAGCTCAAACCCGTGGACGACAGCAGCATTGACTACTACCTGCCTGTTGCCGGGGAATTTCCGGTGAGCAGCGCGGTGATCTTCTGTTTTCGCACCCAGATCTTCGTGACGCGTAGCGACGTGGTGCTGGTATCGGGTATTCAGCGCGGTGCAGCTGAAATCGTCGCGCGTTACGACAGTCTCGGCAATATTCTGGAGGACTAATGGCCCGATTCGTGGTGTTAGTAATCGACAGTTTTGGCGTTGGCGCAATGAAAGACGTCACGCTGGTCAGGCCGCAGGATGCGGGAGCGAATACCTGCGGCCATATCCTGGGCGAACTCCCGCAGTTACGCCTGCCGACGCTTGAGAAGTTGGGGCTGATTAACGCTCTGGGCTTTGCGCCGGGCGTGATGAAACCTTCAGCATCGGCAGTCTGGGGCGTTGCAGAGCTACAGCATGAAGGGGGAGATACCTTTATGGGCCATCAGGAGATTTTAGGCACGCAACCTCAAGCTCCGCTGCGGATGCCATTTAGCGACGTCATTGATAGCGTTGAGCAAGCGCTGAAAGCCGCGGGCTGGCAGGTGGAACGTCGCGGCGGCGATCTGGCGTTTCTTTGGGTCAACGATGCGGTTGCAGTGGGCGATAACCTCGAAGCGGATTTAGGTCAGGTCTACAACATTACCGCCAATCTTGCCGTTATCCCGTTTGATGAGGTGCTAAAGATAGGCCGCGTGGTGCGTGAGCAGGTTCAGGTTGGGCGCGTGATTGCGTTTGGCGGTCAGCTTGCAGACAGCCAGCGCATTCTGGATGCCGCCGAGACCAAAGAGGGACGCTTTATCGGCATTAACGCTCCACGTTCCGGCGCCTATGAAAATGGCTTCCAGGTCAGGCATATGGGTTTTGGCGTAGATGAACAGGTACAGGTACCGCAAAAACTGCATGACGCCGGGATCCCTACCGTGCTGGTCGGTAAAGTGGCGGACATCGTTGGTAATCCGCACGGACGCAGCTGGCAAAACCTGGTGGATAGTCAGCAGATCATGGATATCACGCTTAACGAATTTAACGCGGAATCGACGGTATTTATCTGTACCAACATTCAGGAAACCGATCTCGCCGGGCACGCTGAAGACGTAGCACGTTATGCCGAACGGCTGCAGCTTGTTGATCTTAATCTTTCACGCCTTCTGGCCGCGATGGATCCAAATGACTGTCTGGTGGTTATGGCCGATCACGGCAACGATCCGACCATCGGTCACAGCCACCATACCCGGGAAGTTGTACCGGTTCTGGTGTATCGGCAGGGGCTGGAGCCTGCGCAATTAGGCGTCCGGGCGACGTTATCGGACGTTGGCGCTACGGTATGCGAATTTTTCGGCGCGGCGGCACCACAAAACGGCAGCTCTTTTCTTTCGGCATTACGCCTTACAGGAGACACCTTATGAATTTTGATCCGACGGGCTACACCTGGGTCCACGAACATCTGCATATTGATCTCTCCGGGTTCAAGAATAATCTCGACTGCCGGTTAGATCAGTACGATCTCATTTGTCAGGAAATGAAGGATCTCCGGGCGTTAGGCGTCAGCAACATTATTGAGATGACCAACCGCTATATGGGGCGTAATCCGCAATTCATGCTCGACCTGATGCACGATACCGGAATCAATGTGATGGCGTGCACAGGCTATTACCAGGATGCGTTCTTTCCTGAACATGTCGCGGCCCGCAGCGTGGAACAGCTCGCACAGGAGATGGTCGATGAGATTGTCATCGGTATTGATGACACTGAATTGAAGGCCGGAATTATCGCCGAAATTGGTTCCAGCGAAGGGGTGATTACGCCGCTTGAAGAGAAGGTATTTATCGCCGCGGCACGGGCGCATATCGAAACCGGACGTCCCATCTCGACCCACACCTCTTTTAGCACGATGGGCCTGGAACAGCTGCTGCTGCTGCAGGCGCACGGCGTCGACCTTTCTCGCGTAACCGTTGGTCACTGTGACCTGAAAGATAATCTCGACAATATCTTACGCATGATCGATCTCGGCGCGTATGTGCAGTTCGATACCATCGGTAAAAACAGCTATTACCCCGACGAGAAACGCATTGGCATGTTGCACGCGCTACGTAATCGCGGGCTGCTTAATCGCGTGATGCTCTCCATGGACATTACCCGCCGCTCGCATTTAAAAGCCAATGGCGGCAATGGCTACGACTACCTGTTAACCACTTTTATCCCACAGTTGCGCCAGTCAGGATTCAGCCAGGCCGATGTGGACACGATGTTACGTGATAACCCCTCACAATTTTTCCAATAAGGACAGAATCATGAAGAAGATTGGCGTTGCTGGCTTACAGCGTGAGCAGATTAAAAAGACCATCGAAACCGCAGCTCCGGGCTGCTTTGAAGTCTCCATTCATAACGATATGGAAGCGGCGATGAAGGTGAAATCCGGACAGCTGGATTACTACATTGGCGCTTGTAACACCGGCGCGGGCGCAGCGCTGTCGATTGCCATTGCGGTGATTGGCTACAACAAAAGCTGCACTATTGCCAAGCCGGGTATTAAGGCGAAAGACGAACATATCGCAAAAATGGTTGCGGAAGGGAAAGTGGCTTTTGGTCTCTCCGTCGAACATGTTGAACATGCGATTCCGATGCTGGTTAACCATCTGAAATAAAAGGCATGACTATGGATCTGTATATTCAGATTGTGGTGGTGGCCTGCCTGACCGGCATGACGTCACTTCTGGCACATCGCTCGGCGGCCGTCTTTCATGACGGTATCCGTCCGATTCTGCCGCAGCTAATCGAGGGGTATATGAACCGCCGTGAGGCGGGAAGTATCGCGTTTGGTCTGAGTATTGGCTTTGTGGCGTCGGTTGGGATCTCCTTTACCCTGAAAACCGGCTTGCTCAACGCCTGGCTGCTGTTCCTGCCGACGGATATTCTCGGCGTGCTGGCGATGAACAGCCTGTTGGCGTTCGGTCTGGGCGCTATCTGGGGCATATTGATTCTGACCTGCCTGTTGCCGGTGAACCATCTGCTCACGGCGCTGCCGGTAGATGTACTGGGTAGCCTCGGTGAGCTGAGTTCTCCGGTGGTTTCCGCATTCGCACTTTTCCCGCTGGTGGCGATTTTCTACCAGTTCGGCTGGAAGCACAGCATTATCGCGGCGGTGGTGGTACTGATGACCCGCGTGGTGGTGGTGCGTTACTTCCCGCATTTGAACCCGGAATCAATTGAGATTTTTGTGGGGATGATGATGCTGCTGGCGATTGCCATTACGCATGATATTCGCCACCGTGGCGATGAAGAGATGGATGCCAGCGGGTTATCGGTCTTTGAAGAACGAACCTCGCGGATTATTAAAAACCTGCCGTACATCGCCATTGTCGGCGCACTGATTGCCGCCGTCGCCAGTATGAAGATTTTCGCTGGCAGCGAAGTCTCAATTTTTACGCTGGAAAAAGCTTATTCGGCAGGGATTACGCCGGAGCAGTCGCAGACGCTGGTGAACCAGGCTGCCCTGGCGGAGTTTATGCGCGGGCTGGGTTTTGTACCGATGATTGCGACAACGGCGCTGGCGACGGGAGTTTATGCGGTAGCCGGTTTCACCTTCGTCTTCTCCGTTGGCTATCTGGCGCCGAACCCGTGGATTGCGGCAATCCTTGGCGCGATCGTGATTTCAGCGGAAGTGCTGCTGCTGCGTTCCATCGGCAAATGGCTGGGCCGTTATCCGTCAGTGCGTAACGCATCGGACAATATTCGTAATGCAATGAATATGCTGATGGAAATGGCGCTGCTGGTCGGCTCGATCTTTGCCGCTATCAAGATGGCAGGTTATACCGGATTCTCGATTGCGGTGGCGATTTACTTCCTCAACGAATCGATAGGGCGTCCGGTCCAGAAGATGGCTGCCCCGGTCGTAGCGGTGATGATCACCGGTATTGTGCTGAATATTCTCTACTGGTTTGGTCTGTTTGTTCCGGCCTGAGGAGGCTAAAGCATGAAGACGTTCCCTCTGCAAAGCCTGACGCTCGCACAAGCACAGCAAAAGCAGTTTGCGCTGGTGGATACGCTCTGCCG
This sequence comes from Citrobacter sp. Cpo090, assembly GCF_030332665.1. Lineage (NCBI taxonomy): Bacteria > Pseudomonadati > Pseudomonadota > Gammaproteobacteria > Enterobacterales > Enterobacteriaceae > Citrobacter > Citrobacter sp. Cpo090. The sequence goes on from NZ_JAOWHK010000030.1 coordinate 445,233, forward strand.
TCACTTTCCTGGCGCTGATTTTCTGGCGGGGGGTGATTTGGGGCTGGCCCCGGGGCTGAATCAGCCTCGGGTCACGCAGCGTGTGGAAAAGGTGTTGGCCGAGGCGTTTCATGCTGAGGCCGCAGCGCTGGTTCAGGGGGCAGGCACCGGGGCTATTCGCGTCGGGCTGGCTGCGCTGCTCAAACCCGGCCAGCGGCTGCTGGTTCATGACGCGCCAGTGTATCCTACGACACAGGTGCTCATCGAGCAGATGGGCATTATTCTCGTCAGGGCAGATTTCAACGATCTTAAGGCCATAAAGCAGGTCATTACGGAGCATCGCCCTGATGCCGCGCTGGTGCAGCACACGCGTCAGCAACCGCAGGATCGTTACGTGTTAGCCGAGGTGTTGGCGGAAATTGCGCGGTGCGGCGTACCGACGTTAACCGACGATAACTACGCGGTGATGAAAGTTGACGGTATTGGCTGTGAATGTGGGGCTACACTGTCTACCTTTTCGTGCTTTAAACTCTTCGGCCCGGAAGGCGTAGGGGCGGTTGTCGGCAAAGCGGAGGTTATCGCTAAAATCCGTGCGACACTTTATTCCGGCGGCAGCCAGATTCAGGGAGGGCAGGCGCTGGAGGTACTTCGTGGACTGGTTTTCGCTCCGGTGATGCATGCGGTACAGGCTGGCGTTTCCGAACGGTTGCTGGCGATGCTCAATAGCGGAGCGCTGCCCGAGGTGAAAAAAGCCGTCATCGCCAATGCCCAGTCGAAGGTGCTAATCGTGGAGTTTCACCAGCCGATTGCTGCCCGTGTGCTGAAGGCGGCGCAAGAGAGAGGTGCGCTGCCATACCCGGTGGGAGCAGAGTCAAAGTATGAGATCCCTCCACTGTTCTATCGTCTTTCGGGGACGTTTCGCGAAGCAAATCCATCGCTGGGAGATTATGCGATCCGTATTAATCCAAACAGAAGTGGAGAACAGACCGTGCTGCGTATTTTGCGCGAGAGTGTGAGTGCGATAACATGTGAATGAGCATCGAATCTATAAATGCAAAAAACCGGGAGATTCCCGGTTTTTTTGTATCTGCGCAATCGCTTTTATTACTGATTTGCAGCCGGACCACAGCCACCAATAATTTTAGAAATCGAAATTGCTGGATGCAGGAAGTAATCGTAGCTGCAGTTATTTTTTGTGTTTTCGATATGACCAGTACACGCGGTAAGCGTAGCCAGAACACCAGCAACTAAGGTGATTTTTGCAAATTTCAGCATGTTAAAATCCTTGTAAGATATCTATTTTAAAATGGATGAAGTCCATTTCTCGGCGGTTAAGATATCAACTAAAATAAATTTTAAGTAGTCCGGATAAAGACATGGCTAGCTTTATATAATTAATGAATTAGATTGTAGGGTAGTTATATTTTGATTAATGATTAATGGTTGTATTTCTGGAGAGGGATATAGCGACTTTCGTTTATTATTTATATCTGCTGGGTGATAAATAAATGCCCTGAATATCAGGGCATTTATTAGCATTCAATTAATGATTCGAGAACCAGTTCAGCTTATCGCGCAGGCCTACCACACGACCAACAATAATTAGCGCCGGGCTTTCAACCTGTTGTGCCAGCTCGCCGAGCTGTGTCAGTACCCCATTGACGACGCGTTGCTTCACGGAAGTCCCGTTTTCTACCAGCGCGACGGGCATATTGGGCTGCATGCCAAATTCAATCAGTTTTTCCTGGATGGTGGCTGCCTGATTCAGTCCCATGTAGAACACCAGCGTCTGTTTTTCTGCCGCCAGGTTTTCCCAGTCCAGTTCTCCACCGGTTTTCAGGTGTCCGGTAACCAGACGTACGCTCTGGGCGTAATCACGATGGGTCAGCGGAATGCCGGAATAGGCGGAACAACCGGAAGCTGCGGTAATACCCGGCACTACAGAGAATGGAATACCGGCATGGCACAGCGTTTCCAGCTCTTCGCCACCGCGGCCAAAGATGAACGGGTCGCCACCTTTCAGTCGTACCACGCGCTTGCCCTGTTGTGCTTCACGCAGCAGGATCTGGTTGATCTCTTCCTGCGGTACGCAGTGATAGCCCGCACGTTTCCCTACGAACACCCGGTCTGCATCGCGGCGTACAAGGTTCATGATGTCGTCGGAAACCAGACGGTCATAGACTACGACATCCGCTTGCTGGATCTGCTGTAGCCCTTTCAGTGTCAGCAGGCCGGCATCGCCAGGACCGGCGCCAACCAGCACCACTTCACCACGGTGATCCAGCGGTTCGCTGAGCAATTGCTCGGTGGTTTCCTCGACGGCTTTCAGGTCATTGTTCGCCAACGACTGCGCCAGGCGGTCATTTACGAATAATTTTTCCCAGAAGCGGCGACGTTCACCCATGCTGGCAAACTGTTTCTTCACGCGGGAGCGCAACTTGCCGGCATACTGCGCGACCTGGCCCAAATGCTGAGGCAGTACGGATTCAAGCCTTTCACGCAGCAGACGGGCAAGCACTGGTGATGTCCCGCCGGAGGAGACCGCCACCATCAGCGGTGAGCGGTCGATAATGGAGGGCATGATAAAACTGGCTGCTTTTGGCGCATCGACTACGTTGCAGAAAATACGACGTGATTCTGCGGCGGTGCTGACGCTTTGGTTGACGGCATCGTCATCGGTGGCGGCAATAGCCAGCCAGCAGGTGTCCAGCAGGGACTCATCGAACGGCCCCTCAACCAGCGTCAGCATGTTTTCATCTGCCCATACTTTGAACTGCGGAATAAACGCCAGCGCATTAACCGTCAAACGGGCGCCTGCTTCCAGCAGTAACCGCGCTTTGCGTTCTGCGACATCACCACCGCCGACGATCAAGCAGTCGCGGTCACGTAGTTGACAAAATATAGGCAAATGATCCACTACATTACCCCTTAATTATTTGGCTGTTATGCCAGATTCTCAGCTTGGTTGATTTTTGCCGGAACAGGACGCTCCGATTTTGGCGTAGCATACCAATAACCTAATCCCATGAATACGACACCGGACAAAGTATTACCGAGTGTCACCCACAGCAGGTTATGACCAATTCCTGACAGGGTATAGGCTTCGCTGTGATGGCCGAACCAGGAGAGGGCAAACAGCGTCATGTTGGCAACGGAGTGCTCGTAGCCGGAAGCAATAAACGCCAGCAGACACCACCAGATAGCGAGGAATTTTGCCGCGCCTTCGGTACGGATTGCCATCCAGATAGCCAGACAAACCAACCAGTTACATAGCGCGCCTTTAAAGAACAAAACCATCGCAGGCGCGGTCGTTTTCGCCAGAGCAACCGAATGGACGATGCTGGTATCGACCGGCAGCAGGCTACCGCCACCCCAGCTGTAAAGCAGGGCGACAAACACGGAACCGACCAGGTTACCCAGCCAGGTTTTTGGCAGAATTGCCCACATCTGACCGTGACTGATGGTGCCCGCTTTAACGCCAAGCGTCAGGAACATCGTGTGTCCGGTGAACAGTTCAGAACCGGCGATAATAACCAGCGTTAAGGCAATACCAAAGGTTGCACCCATTACCAGAGGACGAACGGACGGGTCGAGCAGATTACCGAGGGTGAAAATAAGAATGATGCCGAGACCCACATAGGCTCCTGCCATTGCCGAACTGATCCAGAATCCGAGCGGGTTATTAGCCGACAGGCGTGCGATGCGCGCAGCGTTAGCCGCACACTTATTGATAGTGTCTGTGAACATGTGTTGATTATCCTTTTCTCACTTCATCCTTTGCCCTGCCTCTTTGTTGGCTGCCCTCGCTCACCCCAGTCACATAGTGAACTATGCTCCTGGGGATTTGCTCAGTTGCCGCCGCGATGCAGTACAAATGATTTTGTGATAACAATGAAAATGAAAAAAAATACAAAAAAGGGGAGGCGTTGCGCCTCCCAAAAATTTATTAACCGCGCAGTTGCACCGTGCCGTCTTTCACTCGCGCTTCGTAATGTTTCACGGAGAACTGTTCGTCTTCCATGCACAGACCGTCGCTTAAGCGAAAACGCTGTTTTTTCAGCGGGCTGGCAACCCACAATTCGCCTTGATGTTCAGCTATCAGCCCACGAGAAAGCACGCTGGACTCAAAGAATGGGTCGATGTTGCTGATCGCAAACACCTGGTCGCTGTGATACGGGCGGAAAATCGCAACCTGCTCGTTACCTAACAGGGCGCAGACGCCTGTTGCAGGCAGAATGTCATCGATTTTGCAGATGTTTTTCCACTGGCTCATGCGTTTTCCTCCACCAGAGTCACCGGGATACGCTCATAAGGCGTGGCCGGACGATGTTGTTCACGTTCAGGTACAACCTGGACATTCGGATCGCGTTTATCGCTGTTGATAAAGTGTTTGAAGCGAACCTGCGCAGATGGGGTGTTAACGGTTTCTGTCCACTCGCAGACCACTGCTTCACGCAGACGGGCCATCTCTTCTTCAAGATGCTGATTCAGACCCAGCTTGTCGTCGATGATGACGGACTTCAGATACTCGATACCGCCTTCCAGATTGTCTAACCACGGTGCGGTACGGGTCAGTTTGTCGGCAGTACGGATGTAGAACATCATGAAGCGGTCAAGGTACTTGAGCAGCGTTTCGCGATCGATATCTGCTGCCAGCAGGTCTGCATGACGAGGTTTCATCCCGCCGTTACCGCAAACGTACAGGTTCCAGCCTTTCTCAGTAGCGATGATACCCACGTCTTTACCCTGGGCTTCCGCACATTCACGGGTACAGCCGGAGACGCCGAATTTCATTTTGTGCGGGGTACGAATGCCTTTGTAGCGATTTTCCAGCTCCACGCCGAAGCCCACGCTATCGCCGACGCCGTAACGGCACCAGGTGCTGCCTACGCAGGTTTTCGCCATACGCAGCGCTTTGGCATACGCGTGACCGGTTTCAAAACCGGCTTCAATCAGCTGACGCCAGATTTCCGGCAGGTCATCTTTCTGCGCGCCGAACAGACCGATACGCTGAGAACCGGTAATTTTGGTGTACAGGTTAAATTCACGCGCGATACGGCCCACAGCCACCAGGCCTTCAGGAGTAATTTCGCCACCCGCAGAGCGCGGGATCACGGAGTAGGTACCGTCTTTCTGGATGTTCGCCAGGAAGTTGTCGTTGGTATCCTGCAACGGGGTGTGCTGCGGTTTGAGGATGTACTCATTCCAGCAGGAAGCCAGCAGGGAACCTACGGTAGGTTTACAAACTTCGCAGCCGTAACCTTTCCCGTGTTTTGCCAGCAGCTCTTCGAAGGTTTTGATGCCTTCTACGCGGATGAGATGGAACAGTTCCTGACGTGAGTACGGGAAGTGTTCACACAGGTTGTTGTTAACTTCGATACCCTGTTTCGCCAGTTCGGCGTTCAAGACCTGCGTTACCAGTGGGATACACCCGCCGCAACCGGTACCGGCTTTGGTTTCCGCTTTCAGCGCCGCAACGGTATGGCAGCCTTTGTTGATAGCGGCAACCAGCATGCCTTTGGTGACATCAAAGCAGGAGCAAATCTGCGCGCTGTCCGGCAGTTTATCGACACCGATAGACGGTTTACCGCTGCCCGCGTGTGCTGGCAGAATCAGTGAATCTGGATTTTCCGGCAGTTCGATGGCGTTCAGCACCAGCTGCAGCAGATTGCCGTAATCGCTGGTGTCGCCCACCAGAACCGCGCCGAGCAGGGTTTTGTTATCTTCGCTAACGATCAGGCGTTTGTAGACTTCTTTGCTTTCGTCGAGATAGACATAGCTACGTGCGCCCGGCGTGCGCGCATGCGCGTCGCCAATCCCGCCGACGTCCACGCCGAGCAGCTTCAGCTTGGCGCTCAGGTCCGCGCCTTCAAAGGCGTTTTCGGTTTCGAGAATATGGTCAACGGCAACCTGCGCCATTTTGTATCCTGGAGCGACCAGACCATACACGCGGTTGTTCCAACTGGCGCATTCGCCGATGGCATAGATGTCCGGGTCAGATGTCTGGCAGGTGTCGTTAATGACGATACCGCCGCGTGGCGCGACGTCCAGGCCGCACTGGGTGGCCAGTTTGTCGCGTGGACGAATACCGGTAGAGAAGACGATGAAATCGACTTCCAGTTCGCTACCGTCGGCAAAACGCATGGTTTTGCGCGCTTCGGTGCCTTCCTGAACGATCTCTTTGGTGTTTTTGCTGGTGTGCACACGCACGCCCATGCTTTCAATTTTGCGACGTAACTGCTCGCCACCCATATGATCCAGCTGTTCAGCCATCAGCATTGGGGCGAATTCAATCACGTGGGTTTCAACGCCGAGGCTTTTCAGCGCACCGGCGGCTTCCAGGCCCAGCAGGCCACCGCCGACCACGGCACCGCGTTTGCTGCGGCGTGCGCAAGACTCAATGGCGTTGAGGTCTTCGATAGTACGGTAAACGAAGCAGTCCTGGGTTTCTGAACCTTTAATCGGCGGGATCCACGGGTAAGAGCCCGTCGCCATGATCAGCTTATCGTAGTAAACCGTACGACCGGCGCTGGAGTGGATCACCTTCTCCTGGCGGTTAATGGTAATTGCGCGCTCGCCCACTAACACCTTAACGCCGTGCTTCTCGTAGAATCCTTCACGCACCAAGGAAAGCTCTTCGGCGGTGTGGTGGGAGAAGTAGGAAGACAGGTGTACACGGTCGTACGCTTTGCGGGGTTCTTCACAGAAGACGGTAATATCAAAATTGGCAGCGTCGGATTTATCAAGAAGATCCTCAATAAAGCGATGGCCGACCATACCATTACCGATAATAGCGAGTCTGACTTTGCTCATTTTTGCCTCGATTTCTTTTCTATTACTGCCTACCTTAACGATTCAGCTACCGCGCTTATTGATACAAATCAAATTCGCCCTTATATACTCCTTAAGAGGTATATAACTGATTTGTCAGCATTTTTATAAGTGACGGAATTATTTGGGTTTTCGTGTTTGTATGAATAACGTACAAATTAAAGGGTTTTTGTAAGAATTGGCCTACATGACCAGTGAAAGAAGAGGAGGGCGAGAATGTGCCGGATGACGTGGATACCATCCGGCGGTCAGATTAATGCGTTGCTGGGGCGTTATGCTGGCGATGACGCGTGACAAACCCAAGAATAAAGCACATCACGAATACAACCGCATACAAGCCGTTAGCTGTTTGCAATGCCGCCTGCGGGCCGCTGTGTGCCACGATAGGGCCGGTGACGACGAAAGTGAGCATGGTGCCAATGGTGCCGCAGGTCAGAACGAAGTTAACCAGTTTGGGTGAGGCAACCTTCGTCTGCTGGGAGCCAAGGGTAATGATGGTGGTATAAATCGCGCTGGAGAAGAAGCCCAGCGTCATAATAAACCACGGCATATGCTCTGGTGTACCGGTGATAAACAGATACATCAGGACGGTAGCCAGACCCGCCAGTACGGTCAGGATGCGCTGCAAATCGAAGAAACGCAGAATAAAGCTAAATGCCCACATGCCAACCATGTAAGACATCCAGAAGTCGCTGACCAGTTTACCCGCATCGTTCAGGCTCATGCCCAGACTTTTGGCGTATTCCGGAACCCAGGAGATAAAGCCCAACTGACCGAGGATGTAGCACAGTGCGGCGATCGCCAGAAACAGCACGCCAATCCCCCATTTTTCTTTTACTACCGGCGCGTCTGACTGCTGAGCGTGTTTACCCAGTGCCGGGAATTCACAACCGAAGGTCAGCAGGAAAATGGCGACGTATACGAGGCCGATGCAGGCATAGACCCAATACCATTCGATGCTGCGCGCTAACAGGAACGCGGCAACCATCGGGAAAATCATACCAGCCATGCTGAAGAAGGAGTCAGTAAACAGCAGGCGTGAACCGCGCTGGCGACCTTCGTACATTTGAGTTACCAGAAACGTACCAATCGACATGGTAATACCGCTTACCAGACCCAATACAAACATGGCGGCTGAGAACAAGGCCAGACTATGGCTGAACATCAGTCCGGCAACGGCCAGTACCATCAGGATAAAGCCGAAGCGCAACTGGGTTTTCAGTGGCACGATTTCCATTAACCATGCATTCAGAAAGATAGAGATCAGAATGCCGGCATTCAGGAAGGTGAAGGTGTTACTCATGCTGGAAACGGGCAAATGGAAGTAATCTGCGATGTTTCCCATCACCATCCCGGTGACAATTACCAACGCACCTGTCAGGGCGTAGGAGAGAAAGCTAATCCATGTGAGCTTGATGCGATTGCTGTTAGTCATGACTGGCCTGTATAGAAGTGTAAGGCGCATTGACTGCGCCGTGAGCGGGCAGATTTTAGGCGCTTTAGTGACGCATTTAAATGTTTATTGGTAATTTATAGCTCCGTTACATTTTTTTATGTGATCTGGATCGCATTGGATCGTGAGGCGATAAAGTTACATTTGTTTCAAGTACGTAAAATTAAGTAAAGGGATGGCCTTGTCCTTGAAGGCTCTTTAGAATCAATTCACTTGCTTCATTTCTGCTCTTGTTAAGGAATTCTCATGCTCAAATCGACTCTGGCGGCTGTTGCAGCTGTTCTCGCTCTTTCTGCTCTCTCTCCCGCAGCACTGGCAGCAAAAGGTGACCCGCATGTCCTGCTGACAACCTCTGCTGGTAACATTGAGCTGGAGCTGAACAGTCAGAAAGCCCCGGTTTCAGTGCAAAACTTTGTCGATTATGTCAACAGTGGTTTCTATAACAACACCACGTTCCACCGTGTGATCCCTGGCTTCATGGTGCAGGGCGGCGGTTTTACCGAGCAGATGCAGCAGAAGAAACCTAACCCGCCAATCAAGAATGAAGCCGATAACGGACTGCGTAACACCCGCGGCACGATTGCTATGGCGCGTACAGCGGATAAAGACAGCGCGACCAGCCAGTTCTTTATCAATATTGCAGACAACGCTTTCCTCGATCACGGCCAGCGCGACTTTGGCTACGCTGTTTTCGGTAAAGTTGTGAAAGGTATGGATGTCGCGGATAAGATCTCTCAGGTACAGACCCATGATGTCGGTCCATACCAGAATGTCCCGTCAAAACCGATTGTTATCCTTTCTGCTAAAGTCCTGCCGTAATCGTATTTTGCGCGGGTAGTTCTTGCCCGCGTTCCCCCCTCTCTCTGCGTAACCCGAAATTGCTGCTTATACTTGTGGCAAGTGTCGGCTCATTCAGGGAGGTCACGTGAAAAAACTCACCGATAAACAAAAGTCCAGGCTATGGGAACAACGGCGAAACGCCAATTTCCAGGCCAGCCGACGGCTGGAAGGCGTAGATATTCCACGGGTTACTCTGAGTGCTGAAGACGCCCTGGCGCGTCTTGAGGAACTGAGGAGGCACTATGAGCGATAAATTCGGTGATGGGCGCGACCCATATTTATATCCGGGCCTGAATGTCATGCGTAACCGTCTGGGGATCCATCAGGCGCAGCGTTTGGCTCAGGCGGCTTATGAACTGACGGCGCTGCGTGCGGCGACTATCGAATTGGGGCCGCTTAAACGGGGCTTACCGCATCTGTGCGCCATTCATCGCCAGCTGTATCGGGATGTTTTTGACTGGGCCGGACACCTGCGCGAAGTCGATATCTACCAGGGCGATACTCGCTTTTGCCATTTCGCTTATATCGAGAAAGAGGGCAATGCGCTGATGCAGGACCTGGAAGACGAGTCCTGGCTGGTGGGATCTCCGGAAGACAAGTTTGTCGATCGTCTTGCGCACTATTATTGCGAAATCAATGTGCTGCATCCGTTTCGCATTGGCAGCGGCCTGGCGCAGCGTATTTTCTTCGAACAGTTAGCGATTCATGCCGGGTATATGCTGAGCTGGGATGGCATTCCGGTTGAGGAGTGGAATCAGGCTAATCAGAGCGGGGCGATGGGTGACCTGTCTGCACTGCGGGCGATATTTCGTAAAGTGGTAAGCGAAGCCCCGGAAACTGAGTAGAATAGCGCGGTTCTTATGTACCGGAGCCGCCATGATCCTGCTTATCGATAACTATGATTCTTTTACCTGGAACCTGTACCAATACTTCTGCGAACTGGGCGCTGATGTCCTTGTCCGGCGCAACGACGAGCTGACGCTGGCGCAAATCAACGTGCTGAACCCGCAAAAAATCGTGATTTCCCCTGGACCCTGTACGCCGGATGACGCCGGTATTTCGCTGGAAGTTATTCGTCATTTCGCGGGTAAGATTCCGCTGCTGGGTGTTTGTCTTGGCCACCAGGCGATGGCTCAGGCCTTTGGCGCGAGCGTGGTTCGGGCGGCTAAAGTGATGCACGGTAAAACCTCGCCGATTACCCATAACGGGCAGGGTGTTTTTCAGGGACTCGCCAACCCATTAACGGTAACGCGCTACCATTCTCTGGTGGTTGCTCCTGAGACGCTTCCCGAGTGCTTTGAGGTGACAGCATGGAGTGAAACGCAGGAGATTATGGGCATTCGTCACCGTGAGTGGGATATGGAAGGGGTGCAGTTTCACCCAGAGAGTATTCTCAGCGAACAGGGACATCAGTTGCTGGCTAATTTTCTCAATCGCTGATTTGTGGTTGCTATTCAGTGATTTTTTATTCATATTTTGTGATTATAATTTCACTAGCATTTCTGCTTAACAGGGTGGTAATGACATGGCAACTGAACAAACTGCAATTACGCGCGCGACATTCGATGAAGTGATTCTGCCGATTTATGCACCGGCTGAGTTTATCCCGGTAAAAGGAAAAGGGAGTCGAGTGTGGGATCAACAGGGCAAAGAGTATGTTGATTTCGCGGGCGGCATTGCAGTGACCGCGCTAGGGCATTGCCATCCGGCGCTGGTTGAGGCGTTAAAAATCCAGGGCGAAACCCTGTGGCATACCAGCAACGTTTTCACCAACGAACCGGCGTTGCGCTTAGGCCGTAAAATCATTGATGCGACCTTTGCCGAGCGCGTGCTGTTCATGAACTCCGGTACCGAAGCCAACGAAACCGCCTTTAAGCTGGCGCGCCACTATGCCTGCGTGCGTCATAGCCCGTTCAAAACCAAAATCATTGCCTTCCATAATGCGTTTCACGGCCGTTCGCTTTTTACCGTATCCGTTGGTGGGCAGCCGAAATACTCCGACGGCTTTGGACCAAAGCCAGCGGATATCATCCATGTCCCGTTTAACGATCTGCATGCGGTCAAAGCGGTGATGGACGATCACACCTGCGCGGTGGTGGTTGAGCCTATTCAGGGAGAAGGTGGCGTCACTGCGGCAACGCCGGAATTCCTGCAAGGTTTACGTGAGCTTTGTGATCAGCACCAGGCGCTGTTGGTATTTGATGAAGTGCAGTGCGGGATGGGGCGTACCGGCGATTTGTTTGCCTATATGCACTACGGCGTGACGCCGGATATCCTCACCAGCGCGAAGGCGCTCGGCGGCGGCTTCCCGGTAAGCGCGGTGTTGACCACTCAGGAGATTGCCTCCGCATTCCACGTGGGCTCGCACGGATCCACTTACGGCGGCAACCCGCTGGCCTGCGCGGTAGCGGGGGCAGCGTTTGATATCATCAACACGCCGGAAGTGCTGGAAGGCATTCAGGCCAAACGTCAGACGTTTGTCCAGCATTTGCACAAGATTGATCAACAGTTCGATATTTTCAGCGATATTCGCGGGATGGGGCTGCTGATTGGCGCCGAGTTGAAGCCGCAGTTTAAAGGCCGGGCGCGCGATTTCCTCTATGCCGCCGCGCACGAAGGGGTGATGGTGCTGAACGCCGGGCCGGACGTAATGCGTTTCGCGCCGTCACTGGTGGTAGAGCAGGCGGATATCGATGAAGGGATGCAGCGCTTCGCGCAGGCGGTAGCGAAGGTGGTGGGCTGATTGCCGGATGGCGGCGCGAGCGCCTTATCCGGCCTACAGGGTAAGGTGTGATTCGTAGGCCGGATAAGCGTAGCGCATCCGGCAGTCGATCTTAGCCCTTCATATCCCGTAACCGACGGCTCAGCCAGATCCCGTGGTGCGGTCGCTGACGCCATGCAACCGACGAAATGGTGTGCATGGTATTCAGATGCCCTAATACCCTTTGTAGATGCTGCTCCAGGGTGCTTAACGGACCGTGGGACAGCATCTCTGGCGCTTCGAGAATATTCACATCTCCGGAGCTTCCCGGCCCATCATATTCCAGTCGCTGCTGACAGCGCTGGAGCGCGATTTCGCAGGATTCCAGATACCGCTGCGCCAAATCCGGCGTCAGCATCGTATGTTCCCTTGCCAGCGTAGTCATCGCGTTGATGTGTTCGACGATGAACTGGCTGTGCGTGACCCACAGTTTCATATCTGCCAGGTAGTGCGAGTTAAATCCCGGCTCCTGCATTGCCTGGTTCAGCGAGTTGAACAGCGTGTTTTGCGTCTGGTTGACCCGCATGCGTTGATACGCCAGCGGTGTAGCCTGCGGATCGTTGCTGAGGATCACGCGAATAGCCTCCTGGTCGGCTTCCAACGCATCGTGGGCGTTCTTACGCAGCAGGCCGCTCTGCCACTGTGGCCACAGCCAAAGCGTGCCGCCAAAGGCGATTAAGCAGCCTATTACCGTGTCAACAAACCGCGGTACGATAAACTGTTCCCCGTTCAGCGTCAGCAGTTGCAAGGTGTATACCGCCGTTACCGTAAAACCGACGGTAGCCCAGCCGTAGTTTTTGCGGATGATCAGATAACTCACCAGGGTGATCAGCAGCATGGCCGCCAGCGTGAAACCTTCAGGAATATGAAAGTGCAACGTGACGCCGGCAATAACCAGTCCAACGAGCGTACCTACGGAACGATGTAAGATGCGCACCCGGGTCGCCCCGTAGCCATTTTGCGTAACAAACAGGATTGTCATCAAAATCCAGTAAGGCTTTGGCAGGTGTAAGGCGCTGCCCATCAGGCTGGCGATGCTCAACATAACGCTGATGCGTCCGGCGTTGCGCAGCGCCGGGGATTTCAACGACAGGTAGTTTTTCAGGGCAGGGATCAGCGGCAACCGACGCTGCTTGTCAGCCATTAAGTCACGGGCATACAGCGGGCGCTGGGTACGTAGTACGCGGGCAATACGGCTGAAGTGCCAGTAGCAAAATTGTCCCACCGGATTGTCCGGATGCTGCCTGGCGATTTTCTCCAGCGTACCAATCTGCTTTTCCATCGAGAAACGGGTTGGCAAGCGGTGATACAAAATATCATCGGCCAGTACCCGAAGGCGTTCGGCGACGGTACGCGCGTTCCAGCGAATCACCTGTTCGGCGTGGCTGCGCTCAACCAGTTTTTGCACTTCTTCTGGCTGGTGGAGGCTAACGGAAATATGTTCCTGTAAATCCAGCGCCTCCTGAAAGGCACGCAGCAGGCGTTTGTATTCGTTGTTGTGATGCGCCGACAACATATGCATTTGCTGATAGCACTGGGTAATCAGATCCACGGCCTTTTGTTGGCGAACCAGCAGGGGAGGTAGCGCTTTTTCTGGGTCGGCATGCTGGGTCAGCATGCTGTACTTGGCCTCACAGTAATCGGCTAATTCACGATATAACAAACTGAGCGATTCGCGGAGCGGTTGCTCGCGCCACATCCAGAACCAGAACCAGTTAAACAGGCCATACCATAACGTGCCCAGCGCGTAGATCAGCAACGGCTCCCAGACGGGCATATTCCCGGCCAGGCTGAGCGTGAAAATCGCCGCGATAAGCGAGGCTGGCAGTAATCGCGCATGCAAAGGGCTTAGCTCGGCGGTTACGCCAAGAATCAGCGTCAGGCCGGTGAGGATCAATGGCAGCGGTATAGTTTGCGCAAGCAGTAGCTGCATGATCAAACTGCACCCGGCAAACAGCGATGCACCAATGACTAAGCGTTTGAAAAAGCGCTTGTGCGGGGTATCAAGACCGGCAATGTTGCAGCAGGCAGGGACGAGGGAAAAGAGAAGCCCCAAATGAAGCTGACCGATGATCAGACCAACAGCCACAGGTAAACATAGCACCAGCGTTTGTCGTAGTGCGTAGTTGATCTCTGGGTGGTATATCAGTCTTCGCCACATCGGTGCAAACAAAAGTGGCGCATTACTGGGTAACGCGCCACTTCGATGGGGTTAACGCGTGCCGTAGACGACGATGGTCTTACCGTGTGCGGAGATCAGGTTCTGATCTTCCAGCATCTTCAGAATACGACCGACGGTCTCACGGGAGCAGCCAACGATCTGGCCGATTTCCTGACGGGTGATTTTAATCTGCATGCCGTCCGGGTGTGTCATCGCGTCAGGCTGTTTCGCCAGATTCAGCAGAGTCTGCGCGATACGACCGGTTACGTCGAGGAAGGCAAGGTTGCCCACTTTTTCAGACGTGACCTGCAGACGACGAGCCATCTGAGAAGACAGGCGCATCAGAATATCCGGGTTGACCTGGATTAATTGGCGAAATTTTTTGTAGGAAATTTCAGCGACTTCACATGCGGTTTTGGCACGTACCCAGGCGCTACGTTCCTGACCTTCTTCGAAGAGGCCTAATTCACCAATAAAATCGCCCTGATTCAGATAAGAAAGGATCATTTCTTTCCCTTCTTCATCTTTGATCAGCACTGCCACGGAGCCTTTAACGATGTAATACAACGTTTCCGCTTTTTCACCCTGGTGAATCAGCGTGCTCTTCGATGGGTACTTATGAATATGGCAATGAGACAAGAACCATTCGAGAGTCGGGTCTGTTTGCGGTTTGCCAAGCACCATGCGCGGTTATCCTCTGTTATAAGCTGTCTCCAGAGCCAGAAAACGACGCTGCCTCTGGGTTTGCAAAAATATGCTTCCCGCTACCTGGGAAAGGGGCTGTCAAAAATAAACTGCAGCCTGTAATGTGATGTCCTCTGCATACATGCAGTACGTCAATGTATTACTGTAGCATCCCGTCTGTTTTAGCATAGCTTTCGCCGTGTGTCTCCTGGTGTCTCGCTTCAGCATGACGCAGGTCGCCTTCCGTTGCGAGAATTGTTATGTGCGCGTAATCTGTCAGGAAAATTGAAACATTGGAGTTACGAAATATGCAAGCGCGTGTAAAGTGGGTTGAGGGGTTAACCTTCCTCGGTGAGTCCGCCTCTGGCCACCAAATTTTGATGGACGGTAACTCCGGTGATAAAGCGCCGAGCCCGATGGAAATGGTATTAATGGCTGCTGGCGGTTGTAGCGCAATTGACGTGGTGTCGATCCTGCAAAAGGGTCGTCAGGATGTGACCAACTGCGAAGTGAAGCTGACTTCAGAGCGCCGCGATGAAGCGCCGCGCCTGTTTACCCACATCAACCTGCATTTCATCGTAACGGGTAACGATCTGAAAGATGCGTCCGTCGCGCGCGCCGTCGATCTTTCTGCGGAAAAATACTGCTCCGTGGCGTTGATGCTGGAAAAGGCGGTGAACATTACCCATTCCTATGAAGTGGTTGCTGCGTAATCTCTGATGCCGGATGGCGGCATTGCCTTATCCGGCCTACAGGATGATGTTGATTCGTAGGCCCGATAAGCGAAGCGTCATCGGGCACTTTCCACACCTCACTCTATCTTCTTACCTTCCATCAGTCGTTGCACCAGCGGCAGCATAATCAACTCCATCGCCAGACCCATTTTGCCACCCGGTACGACTAACGTATTGATATGGGAAATGAATGAGCCCTGCAGCATGGCCAGTAGCCAGGGATAATCAATCCCTTCCAGATTACGAAAATGAATCACGACAAAGCTTTCATCCAGTGATGGAATGCTTTTGGCGGCAAAGGGATTGGAAGTATCGACGGTCGGTACGCGCTGGAAGTTAATATGTGTCCGGGAAAACTGCGGAGTGATGTAATTGATGTAATCGTCCATTGAGCGCACCACCGAGTCCATCACCGCTTCACGCGAGTGTCCGCGCTCGCTGGTATCGCGGGTCAGCTTCTGGATCCATTCCAGGTTTACGATCGGCACCACGCCAACCAGCAGATCGACGTGCCGGGCTACGTTTTGCTGTGGAGTGACGACGCCGCCGTGCAGTCCTTCATAAAACAGGACATCCGTCGGTTCAGGCAGTGGCTGCCAGGGCGTAAAAGTCCCCGGAACCTGGTTCCACGGTACGGCCTCATCGTAAGTATGCAGATATTTTCGCGACTGGCCTTTGCCCGTCTGACCGTATTCGATGAAGGTTTGTTCCAGCAAGCCGAAGTCATTAGCCTCGGGGCCAAAATAGCTGATATGCCGCCCGGCATCGCGCGCTTTGCGAATCGCCATATCCATTTCCGGACGGGTATAGCGATGAAAACTGTCACCTTCCACCTCGGCGGCGCGCAGATTTAACTGCGCGAAAATTTTACGAAACGCGAGGCTGGTGGTGGTGGTCCCCGCGCCGCTGGATCCTGTTACCGCAATCACCGGATGTTTGGCAGACATAACAACTCCATGAAATGGTTGTAATTATAGTAAAGTCGGCCGGCGGCTACGGATTACTCGTGAATCTGCTTTCTCGGCATAATGTTGACCGTTTCATGCAGTTCGGACCACACCAGCACGGCTTCACCTGATTGTAGTTGGCGTTTGACGTCGGCGACTTTTTGTTCGAGCGAGCGTTCATGTTCACCATAATCGGTGCCTTCGCGCAAGACAAAGCTTTCAATCAGATTGTCCAGCGCGTCCGGGGAGATGTCTTGCCAGGGGATAATCATGATGACGCCTCCAGATACGTTGTCAGCCAGTCCGGGATTCGGGATTCCAGCCACATCTCAGGACGGCGCACCGTGCCACCTATAAATCCGACGTGGCCGCCGTGTTCAGTAAGCTGGTACTCCACCTGTGAGGGCAGATTTTCTGGTTTTGGGATCACGTGATGATCCATAAACGGATCGTCTTTCGCATGGATAATCAGCGTTGGTTTGGCGATCCGATTAAGCAACGGCATGGCGCTGCACTGGCGGTAATAGTCTATAGCATCGGCGAAACCGTGGATTTTGGCGGTGATCAGATCGTCAAAATCGCGAATGCGGCGCAAAGATTTCAACTGGGCCAGACTCACCGGCAACGAACCTGGATAGGCTTCAAGCTTACGTGAGGCATTGGCTTTCAACAAATTGAGCAGGTAGCGCTGATAGACCCGGGAGAAGCCCTTGTCCATATGGTAGCTACAGGCTTCCAGCACGAAAGGCGCGGAGACGATAACCGCCGCATCTATCGGAATATCGTTGCCTTCTTTGGCCAGCAGGCAAGCCAGCATGTTTCCACCGAGTGAATAACCTACCGCTGCGGTCGGTACGCGACCGAACTCACGCTCCAGCCAGTGTAAAAACCAGGTGCCATCTTCTGTTTCACCGGAGTGATAAATACGGTTCAGACGATTGGGTTCGCCGCTGCAACCGCGAAAATGCATTACCACGCCCAGCCAGCCGCGCTTTTGTGCTGCTTCAATCAGGCCATGTGCGTAGGGGCTGTTCAGACTGCCTTCCAGACCGTGAAAAACCACCAGGCGCGGTTTGTGTTTCGCCTGTTGGGGATCTTCGCTCCACGCCAGATCGACGAAATCACCATCGGGCAATTCCAGACGCTGCCAGTGGGCGTCGAACTTCACCTTGCGGCGAATTAAACGCGGCAGCATCGTCTGCAGATGGCGGTTACTGATACCGCGCATCGGGCGGAATTCTCGCGAATCGTCGGTAGGTGGGGTTATTTCTGTGGACGTGATTTCAACCATAACACCGGAGCAATTAATAATCGGAAAGAATAACTATACCGCGCACAGCGCGTGCGGGTTAGCCAATATGTGATTTTGTCGCTAGTCAGTCAGCAGGTTACGCGAGATTGGGTCACAACTACGTCAACGAAACATAGGCCTGATAAGACGTGCGAGCGTCCTCATCAGGCATTTTCGGCTCTGGCGCCGGATGGCAGCTTCGCCTTCTCCGGCAATCATGACTACTCGGCGAGCATCTGCTCAAGCTGCTCCTGAGCCTCCAGCCAGGCCATTTCACACTCTTCCAGCCCGGATTTCGCACTGGCCTGCTGTTGCAAACAGGCGGTGAGTTCGGCTTTGCGGCTTTGGTTGTACAGTTCGCTGTCGCCGAGTTTCTCTTCCGCCTGCGCCAACTGCGCGTGCAGTTTCTCCATCTCTTTTTCCAGACGGGTAATCTCTTTACGCAAGGGTTGTGTCAGGGTGCGCAGTTCCGCTTCACGACGCTTCTGGTCTTTACGTGCCTGGGCACTGTTAACGCTCTCTTTCGCTGGTTCGTCGCCCTGATTTTCCTGTTTCTGGACATCACTCAGCCACTGCTGATAATCCTCCAGATCGCCGTCAAACGGCTCGACTTTCTTGTCGTGTACCAGATAGAGGTCGTCTGTGGTGGAGCGGATCAGGTGACGGTCGTGCGAGACGACAACCAGCGCGCCTTCAAAATCGATCAGCGCCTCGGTCAGCGCCTGACGCATATCCAAGTCCAGGTGGTTGGTCGGTTCATCGAGCAGCAGCAGATTCGGGCGCTGCCAGACGATCAACGCCAGCACCAGACGCGCTTTTTCGCCACCGGAGAAGCGGCGTGTCTCTTCGCTGACTTTATCGCCCTGGAAGCCGAATCCACCCAGGTAGTCACGCAGTTTCTGCTCCAGCTCTTGCGGCGCCATGCGTGCCAGATGCTGAATGGGTGATTCATCGGCGCGTAAAAACTCCAGCTGGTGCTGTGCGAAGTAGCCCAGTTTGATGCCTTTCGCCAGGCCAATCTCGCCGCTGATGGGGGCCAGTTCGCCTGCCAGCAGCTTAATCAGCGTCGATTTACCCGCGCCGTTGCGACCGAGCAGGCCGATGCGGGAACCCGGCACCAGATTCAGTTTGATCGAATCGAGAATGACGCGATCGCCGTAGCCAGCGCTGACCTTTTCCATCTTCAGCAGCGGGTTTGGCAGGCTTTCCGGCTCACGGAAGCTGAAGTGGAACGGGTTGTCCACGTGCGCTGGGGCAATCAGCTCCATGCGTTCCAGCATTTTGATACGGCTCTGCGCCTGTTTTGCTTTCGTTGCTTTAGCGCGGAAACGATCGATATAGCTTTGCAGATGCGCCACGCGCTCCTGCTGGCTTTCGTACATAGCCTGTTGCTGTGCGAGGCGGGTCGCACGCTGGATTTCAAACGCGCTGTAGTTGCCGGTGTACTCGAACATGGTTTGCTGTTCGATATGAATAATTTTATCTACCACCGGATCGAGGAAGTCGCGGTCGTGGGAGATCAAGATCAGCGTGCCCTGATAGCTTTTCAGCCATCTTTCCAGCCAGATCACCGCGTCGAGATCGAGGTGGTTGGTGGGTTCATCGAGCAGCAGTAGGTCTGAACGGCAAATCAGCGCCTGGGCCAGGTTGAGACGCATACGCCAGCCACCGGAGAAGTCGCTGACCGGACGTTCAAGCTGTTCGTTGGAAAAACCGAGGCCATGTAGCAGGCTGGCGGCGCGTGAACGCACGGTCCAGGCGTCGATAGCATCCAGCTTGCCATGGACGGTGGCAATGGCATGTCCATCGTTACGTTCGTTGGCGTCGTTCAACTGCGCTTCCAGTTGACGATACTCGCGGTCGCCGTCAATCACGTACTCCAGCGCGGGCTGTGGCAACGCAGGCGTTTCCTGATTCACCCACGCGAGCTGCCAGTTCCCCGGATAAGTAAATCCTCCAGCGTCGGCGCTGAGTTCATTTTTCAGCAATGCCAGCAGGGTAGATTTACCGCAGCCATTTTTACCCACCAGGCCAACCTTCTGCCCTGGATTAATGGTGGCCGTGGCATTGTCCAGCAAGACGCGCACGCCGCGACGAATTTGTAACGATGAGAAAACAATCATAAGGCGCCGTATGTTCAGACTATGTTAATTTATCATTATGATAATGTAATGTGTGGGCCGTTTGCCGCACCGAGGCGCAATGGTAGCCCAAAACGTCGAAAATAGACAAAAGACAAAACCGGGAGGGGGATGATGTTCCAGCCAGCGAAAGTCTTGCTGCTGTATGCCCATCCGGAATCTCAGGACTCGGTCGCGAACCGTGTTCTGCTTAAACCGGCCATGCAGCTCAGCAATGTTACCGTGCACGACCTTTACGCGCACTATCCTGATTTTTTTATCGATATTCCGCATGAACAGGCGCTGCTGCGTGAGCATGATGTGATTGTTTTTCAGCACCCACTCTATACCTATAGCTGTCCGGCGCTGCTAAAGGAGTGGCTTGACCGCGTACTGAGCCGCGGATTTGCCAGCGGTCCCGGAGGGAATCAACTGGCGGGAAAGTACTGGCGTAGCGTTATCACTACCGGAGAACCGGAAAGTGCTTACCGTTATGACGCGCTAAACCGTTATCCAATGAGCGATGTGCTGCGCCCTTTCGAGCTAACGGCCGGTATGTGCCGTATGCACTGGATGAGCCCTATTATCGTTTACTGGGCCAGACGGCAAACGAAGCAGGAGCTGGATAGCCATGCGAAAGCGTATGGTGACTGGCTGGCGAATCCGATCCCTGTGGGAGGCCGCTGATGGAAGGTTCTGATTTATTGACAGCGGGAGTGTTGTTCCTCTTCGCGGCGGTGGCTGCGGTACCTCTGGCCTCAAAGCTGGGTATCGGTCCGGTACTGGGTTACTTGCTGGCGGGAATTGCTATCGGCCCGTGGGGATTAGGATTCATCAGCGATGTGGATGAAATTCTGCACTTTTCCGAGCTGGGCGTGGTGTTTCTGATGTTCATCATTGGGCTGGAGCTTAATCCCGCCAAACTATGGCAACTGCGGCGTTCAATTTTTGGTGTCGGTGCCGCGCAGGTGATGCTGAGTGCGGTGGTGCTGGCCGGATTATTGATACTCACTGCGTTCTCCTGGCAGGCGGCAGTGGTGGGCGGCATTGGTCTGGCAATGTCATCGACCGCTATGGCGCTACAGTTGATGCGCGAAAAGGGCATGAACCGCAGTGAATCCGGACAACTGGGTTTTTCGGTACTGCTGTTTCAGGATCTGGCGGTGATCCCTGCGCTGGCGCTGGTTCCGCTGCTGGCGGGTTCTGCTGACGAACATTTTGACTGGATTAAAGTGGGAATGAAGGTGCTGGCCTTTGCCGGCATGCTGATTGGTGGTCGCTATTTGCTGCGTCCGGTTTTCCGCTTTATTGCGGATTCTGGCGTGCGGGAAGTATTCACCGCCGCCACGCTGCTGTTGGTGCTGGGTTCTGCTTTATTTATGGATGCGCTGGGGCTGTCAATGGCGCTGGGAACGTTTATCGCGGGCGTGCTGCTGGCGGAAAGCGAATACCGACATGAGCTGGAAACGGCAATCGATCCGTTTAAAGGCCTGTTGCTCGGGCTGTTTTTTATCTCCGTGGGCATGTCGCTCAATCTCGGCGTGCTCTACACCCATATTCTGTGGGTGGCAGCGAGTGTGATCGTGCTGGTGGTCGTAAAAATGCTGGTGCTGTATGTGCTGGCACGTCTTAACGGCATGAGAAGCTCTGAACGGATGCAATTTGCCGGGGTTTTAAGTCAGGGCGGTGAATTCGCTTTCGTGCTGTTTTCAACGGCATCCTCGCAACGGCTGTTTCAGGGCGACCAAATGGCGTTGCTGCTGGTGACCGTCACGCTGTCGATGATGACCACACCGCTGGTGATGAAGCTGATTGATAAATGGCTCTCCCGCCAGTTTAACGGCACGGATGAGGAAGACGAAAAACCCTGGGTGGAAGATGATAAACCGCAGGTGATTGTGGTGGGGTTTGGGCGCTTTGGTCAGGTTATTGGTCGCCTGTTGATGGCCAATAAAATGCGCATTACCGTCCTGGAGCGGGATATCAGCGCGGTGAATCTGATGCGTAAATATGGCTATAAGGTTTATTACGGTGACGCCACGCAGGTGGAACTGTTGCGCTCCGCAGGGGCTGAGGCGGCACAGTCTATTGTTATTACCTGTAATGAGCCTGAAGACACCATGAAACTGGTGGAACTGTGCCAACAGTATTTTCCGCATTTGCATATTCTTGCGCGAGCGCGCGGACGTGTAGAGGCGCATGAGTTATTACAGGCTGGTGTGACGCAGTTTTCCCGCGAAACGTTCTCCAGTGCGCTGGAGCTGGGGCGTAAGACGCTGGTTACACTGGGAATGCATCCGCACCAGGCTCAGCGTGCTCAGCTGCATTTTCGGCGGCTGGATATGCGCATGCTGCGGGAGCTGATCCCCATGCACACGGATACGGTACAAATCTCTCGAGCCAGGGAAGCCCGGCGCGAGCTGGAGGAAATTTTCCAACGAGAGATGCAGCAAGAGCGACGTCAGCTGGATGGCTGGGATGAATTTGAGTAGAGGATAATCATGGCAATTCGTAAACGTTTTATCGCAGGTGCAAAATGTCCGTCCTGCCAGGCGCAGGATACGCTGGCGATGTGGCGCGAAAATAATATCGATATTGTTGAGTGTGTTAAGTGCGGTCATCAGATGCGGGAAGCAGATAAAGAGGCGCGCGAGCACGTTCGCAAAGAAGAGCAAGTGATCGGGATTTTTCATCCGGACTAGCGATATGGCGCAGCTTTTTTTAAGCTAGAGGGTACACGGGTGCAGAATTCCGCTACAATCTGCGCCACTATTCTTTCCATGCTCAGGAGATATCATGAAAGTAGCAAAGGACCTGGTGGTCAGCCTGGCCTATCAGGTACGTACAGAAGACGGTGTGTTGGTTGATGAGTCTCCGGTGAGTGCACCGCTGGACTACCTGCATGGTCACGGTTCCCTGATTTCTGGCCTGGAAACAGCGCTGGACGGTCATGAAGTTGGCGACAAATTCGATGTTGCTGTTGGCGCAAACGACGCATACGGTCAGTACGACGAAAACCTGGTGCAGCGCGTTCCTAAAGACGTCTTCATGGGCGTTGACGAACTGCAGGTTGGCATGCGTTTCCTGGCTGAAACTGACCAGGGTCCAGTACCGGTAGAAATTACCGAAGTGGAAGACGACCACGTTGTGGTTGACGGTAACCACATGCTGGCTGGCCAGAATCTGAAATTCAACGTAGAAGTTGTTGCTATCCGCGAAGCGACCGAAGAAGAACTGGCTCATGGCCATGTTCACGGTGCTCACGGTCACGACCACGATCATGACCACGGTCATGACGGTTGCTGCGGTGGTCACGGCCACGGTCACGACCATGGTCACGAGCACGGCGGCGAAGGCTGCTGCGGCGGTGGCGGTAAAGGTAACGGCGGCGGCTGCGGTTGCCACTAATACCCTTCGTCTTTCAACCCACAGCGGTGTTGGCTGCGCTTTCGAATCCCGGTCACATAGTTATCTATGCTCCCAGGACTTCCTCAAGCTTGCCGCCTTGCTGTGATTTGAAATCCTTTGGGTATATGTGAGTAGATCCGATAAGCGTTAGCGCCTTCGGACACAAAAAAGCGGGGATATCCCCGCTTTTTTTATGTCTCAATAATGTGGCGGCGGGGTTTCTTCAGACTGCGACGCAATGTGGGACGGCTGCGTTGCTTTGAGCTTTTCCGTTAGCAGACGCAGATGGTCGCGCAGTTTGGCCATTTCCAGTTCATGCGCGGTCACCGTCACGTTGAGCTCTTCAATGGTTATCTCCTGAAATGCCAGGCGACTTTCCAGTTCAGCCAGGCGAGTTTCCATTGTTGTATCCTGCATGATTCACCTCTTTCTTTTTTCTCCGGCAGATCGCGGACTGCGGCGAATTCTACTTAACTTTGCCTGTTTGCACAGCACTCAATCTTCGGTAACGAAACTAATTTAAACAAAAAGAGTCTGAAAAGTGGTGATAATAGGGCGTGCCTGTATGTTGATTTGTTCTGCAACGCTTTATAGTACATTTTTATGTTAGTTAACCCTGGGGTGAGATGCCCCGGCCCTGGAGATATGGATGAAATCACTGTTTAAAGTAACGCTGCTGGCGACCACAATGGCTGTTGCTCTGCATGCCCCGATCACCTTCGCTGCTGATGCTGCGAAACCAGCCGCTACTGCTGACAGCAAAGCAGCATTCAAGAATGACGACCAAAAAGCCGCTTACGCGCTGGGCGCGTCCCTGGGTCGTTATATGGAAAACTCTCTGAAAGAGCAGGAAAAACTGGGCATCAAACTGGATAAAGATCAGCTGATCGCTGGTGTTCAGGATGCGTTTGCAGACAAGAGCAAACTGTCTGACCAGGAAATCGAACAAACTCTGCAGGCGTTTGAAGCGCGCGTGAAGAGCTCCGCTCAGGCGAAAATGGAAAAAGACGCGGCTGATAACGAAGCCAAAGGTAAAGTTTACCGCGAGAAATTTGCTAAAGAGAAAGGCGTTAAAACCTCTTCTACTGGCCTGGTCTACAAAGTAGAGAAAGAAGGTACTGGTGCTGCACCGAAAGACAGCGATACCGTGGTAGTCAACTACAAAGGTACGCTGATCGATGGTAAAGAGTTTGATAACTCTTATACCCGTGGTGAGCCGCTCTCTTTCCGTCTTGACGGTGTAATCCCTGGCTGGACTGAAGGCCTGAAAAACATCAAGAAAGGCGGCAAAATCCAGCTGGTTATCCCACCGGATCTGGCTTACGGCAAAACCGGCGTTCCGGGCATTCCGGCCAACTCTACGCTGGTCTTTGATGTTGAACTGTTAGACATCAAACCGGCACCGAAAGCCGACGCGCAGCCAGATGCTGCACCGGCAGATAAAGCTGCAGACAGCAGCAAAAAGTAAGCGAACAGAAACCGCCGCCCACAGGGCGGCGGTTTTTTATTATCGACAGGATATAATTAATACTGGAAAGCGCCTTGTGCGCTGTATTACTTTAGATGCCCCTATAATAGTGATGAGCCTGCCCTGACAACATAACGACAGGCTCCTGAAAAGGAGTGCTTTTTTTCATGTCCAGGTCGCTTTTAACCAACGAAACCAGTGAGCTAGATTTGCTGGATCAACGTCCTTTCGATCAAACCGACTTCGATATCCTCAAATCCTACGAAGCGGTAGTGGACGGGTTGGCGATGCTCATTGGTTCCCATTGTGAAATCGTATTGCACTCTTTGCAGGATTTGAAATGCTCGGCCATCCGCATTGCTAACGGTGAACACACGGGCCGTAAAATTGGCTCACCGATTACCGACCTTGCGTTGCGTATGCTGCATGATATGACGGGTGCGGATAGCAGCGTGTCGAAGTGTTACTTCACACGTGCGAAAAGCGGTGTCTTGATGAAGTCGGTGACGATTGCCATTCGCAACCGTGAGCATCGCGTGATTGGTCTGCTGTGCATCAACATGAACCTTGATGTTCCTTTCTCGCAGATAATGAATACCTTTATCCCACCGGAAACCCCGGAAGTGGGCTCTGCCGTCAACTTCGCTTCTTCGGTGGAAGATCTGGTTACCCAGACGCTGGAATTCACGATCGAAGAAGTGAATGCCGATCGCAATGTTTCCAACAACGCGAAGAACCGCCAGATCGTCCTGAATTTGTATGAGAAAGGTATCTTCGATATTAAAGATGCCATCAACCAGGTCGCCGATCGGCTGAACATCTCCAAACATACGGTCTACCTCTATATTCGTCAGTTCAAAAGCGGCGATTTCCAGGGGCAAGACAAGTAATGCGTTTTGCCATCATGGTGACAGGGCCTGCTTATGGCACGCAGCAGGCGAGCAGCGCGTTGCAATTTGCTCACGCGCTACTCGAAGAAGGGCATGAGTTATGCAGCGTCTTTTTCTATCGTGAAGGTGTGTATAACGCTAACTTCCTGACTTCACCCGCCAGTGATGAATATGATCTGGTGCGGGCCTGGCAACAGCTGAATCAACAGCATGGTGTAACGCTGAATATCTGCGTTGCGGCGGCGTTGCGACGCGGCGTTGTTGATGAAACTGAGGCAAAGCGGCTGGGACTGGCAGGGGCAAATTTACAATCAGGTTTTAACCTCAGCGGGCTTGGATCGCTGGCTGAGGCATCCCTTACCTGCGATCGCGTGGTGCAGTTCTGATGAAACGTGTTGCTTTTGTCTTTTCTACCGTGCCGCACGGCAGCGCATCTGGTCGTGAAGGGTTAGATGCATTGCTGGCGACATCGGCATTAACGGAAGACCTCGGCGTGTTTTTTATCGGCGATGGTGTTTTTCAAATCCTCCAGGGGCAACAGCCGGATGTTGTGCTGGCCCGAGACTACATCTCAACCTTCAAGCTGTTAGGGTTGTACGATATCGAGCAATGCTGGCTTTGTGCCGCCTCATTACGTGAACGGGGTCTCCAGCAGGGTGTTAATTTTGTGGTCGATGCGACAGCGTTAGAACCGGAAGATTTACGCCGTGAGCTAGGCAACTATGACGTCATTTTAAGGTTTTGAGATACTCATGCTGCACACACTACATCGCTCCGCGTGGCTTACCGATTTCTCCTCTCTTCTTCGCCTGGTAGATAAAGACGATGAGCTTTTATTGCTCCAGGATGGCGTGACCGCGGCAATAGAAGGAAGTCGTTTCCTTGAAAGTCTGCAAAATGCCTCCATTAAGGTCTATGTGCTGGAAGAAGACATTAAGGCTCGCGGGTTGGATGGTCAAATTTCAGACAGTGTCGTCAGGGTTAGCTATACTGACTTCGTCAGACTTACGGTGAAGCATCCCAGCCAGATGTCCTGGTAATTGAGGGATCGTTGTATATTTCTTGACACCTTTTCGACACCGACCTAAAATTCTGCGTCCTCATATTGTATGAGGTCGTTTTATTACGTGTTTACGAAGCGAAAGCTACAACCAGGAGCTATTTAATGGCAACAGTTAACCAGCTGGTACGCAAACCACGCGCACGCAAAGTTGCAAAGAGCAACGTGCCTGCACTGGAAGCATGCCCGCAGAAACGTGGCGTATGTACTCGTGTATATACTACCACTCCTAAAAAACCAAACTCCGCACTGCGTAAAGTATGCCGTGTGCGTTTGACTAACGGTTTTGAAGTGACTTCCTACATCGGTGGTGAAGGTCACAACCTGCAGGAGCACTCCGTGATCCTGATCCGTGGCGGTCGTGTAAAAGACCTCCCGGGTGTTCGTTACCACACCGTTCGCGGTGCGCTTGACTGCTCCGGTGTTAAAGACCGTAAGCAATCACGCTCCAAGTATGGCGTGAAACGTCCTAAGGCTTAATGGTTCTCCGTTAAGTAAGGCCAAACGTTTTATATTAATGTCAAACTAAACTCGTAGAGTTTTGGACAATCCTGAATTAACAACGGAGTATTCCCATGCCACGTCGTCGCGTCATTGGTCAGCGTAAAATTCTGCCGGATCCTAAGTTCGGATCAGAGCTGCTGGCTAAATTTGTAAATATCCTGATGGTAGATGGTAAAAAATCTACTGCAGAAACCATCGTATACAGCGCGCTGGAGACCCTGGCTCAGCGTTCTGGTAAAGATGGCCTGGAAGCTTTTGAAGTAGCCCTTGAAAACGTGCGTCCGACTGTCGAAGTTAAGTCTCGCCGCGTTGGTGGTTCTACTTATCAGGTTCCAGTTGAAGTCCGTCCGGTTCGTCGTAATGCCCTGGCAATGCGTTGGATCGTTGAAGCTGCTCGTAAACGCGGTGATAAATCCATGGCTCTGCGCCTGGCGAACGAACTTTCTGATGCTGCAGAAAACAAAGGTACTGCAGTTAAGAAACGTGAAGACGTTCACCGTATGGCAGAAGCCAACAAGGCGTTCGCACACTACCGTTGGTAATCCCTTCGGAGTTTTAGTCACCAGGCGGGCGCTTCTAGTAAGCAGCCCGCTTTGGGCTACTTAAATTGAACGCCTAAAAGATAAACGAGGAATCAAATGGCTCGTACAACACCCATCGCGCGCTACCGTAACATCGGTATCAGTGCGCACATCGACGCCGGTAAAACCACTACTACCGAACGTATTCTGTTCTACACCGGTGTAAACCACAAAATCGGTGAAGTTCATGACGGCGCAGCCACCATGGACTGGATGGAGCAGGAGCAGGAGCGTGGTATTACTATCACCTCCGCAGCGACTACTGCATTCTGGTCTGGTATGGCTAAGCAGTATGAACCGCATCGCGTAAACATCATCGACACCCCGGGGCACGTTGACTTCACTATCGAAGTAGAACGTTCCATGCGTGTGCTTGATGGTGCAGTAATGGTTTACTGCGCAGTTGGTGGTGTTCAGCCTCAGTCTGAAACCGTATGGCGTCAGGCAAACAAATATAAAGTTCCGCGCATTGCGTTCGTTAACAAAATGGACCGTATGGGTGCGAACTTCCTGAAAGTTGTTGGTCAGATCAAAACCCGTCTGGGCGCGAACCCTGTTCCGCTGCAGCTGGCAATTGGCGCTGAAGAAGCGTTCACCGGTGTTGTTGACCTGGTGAAAATGAAAGCCATCAACTGGAACGAAGAAGATGCAGGCGTAACCTTCACTTATGAAGATATCCCGGCTGACATGCAGGAACTGGCTGAAGAATGGCACCAGAACCTGATCGAGTCCGCTGCAGAAGCTTCAGAAGAGCTGATGGAGAAATACCTGGGTGGCGAAGAACTGACTGAAGAAGAGATCAAAAAAGCTCTGCGTCAGCGCGTTCTGAACAACGAAATCATCCTGGTAACCTGTGGTTCTGCGTTCAAGAACAAAGGTGTTCAGGCGATGCTGGATGCGGTAATTGATTACCTGCCATCCCCAGTAGACGTACCTGCGATCAACGGTATTCTGGACGACGGTAAAGATACTCCTGCTGAGCGTCATGCTAGCGATGACGAGCCGTTTGCTGCTCTGGCATTCAAAATCGCTACCGACCCGTTCGTGGGTAACCTGACCTTCTTCCGTGTGTACTCTGGTGTGGTTAACTCCGGTGACACCATCCTGAACTCAGTGAAAACTGCACGTGAACGTTTTGGCCGTATCGTACAGATGCACGCTAACAAACGTGAAGAGATCAAAGAAGTTCGCGCGGGCGATATCGCGGCTGCAATCGGTCTGAAAGACGTGACCACTGGTGACACCCTGTGTGACCCGGATCACCCGATCATTCTGGAACGTATGGAATTCCCTGAGCCGGTAATTTCCATCGCGGTAGAACCGAAAACCAAAGCTGACCAGGAAAAAATGGGTCTGGCTCTGGGCCGTCTGGCTAAAGAAGACCCGTCTTTCCGCGTATGGACTGACGAAGAATCTAACCAGACCATTATCGCTGGTATGGGTGAACTGCACCTCGACATCATCGTTGACCGTATGAAGCGTGAATTCAACGTTGAAGCGAACGTCGGTAAACCTCAGGTTGCTTACCGCGAAGCGATTCGCGCGAAAGTTACCGATATCGAAGGTAAACACGCTAAGCAGTCTGGTGGTCGCGGTCAGTACGGTCATGTTGTTATCGACATGTACCCGCTGGAGCCGGGTTCAAACCCGAAAGGCTACGAATTCATCAACGACATCAAAGGTGGTGTAATTCCTGGCGAATACATCCCGGCCGTTGATAAAGGCATCCAGGAACAGCTGAAATCTGGCCCGCTGGCGGGTTACCCGGTTGTTGATCTGGGCGTGCGTCTGCACTTCGGTTCTTACCATGACGTTGACTCCTCTGAGCTGGCGTTTAAACTGGCCGCTTCTATCGCCTTCAAAGATGGCTTTAAGAAAGCGAAACCAGTTCTGCTTGAGCCTATCATGAAGGTTGAAGTAGAGACTCCGGAAGAGAACACCGGTGACGTAATCGGTGACTTGAGCCGCCGTCGTGGTATGCTTCGTGGTCAGGAATCCAACGTCACTGGCGTTGTTATCCATGCTGAAGTTCCGCTGTCTGAAATGTTCGGATATGCAACCCAGCTGCGTTCTCTGACCAAAGGCCGTGCTTCTTACTCCATGGAGTTCCTGAAGTACGACGATGCGCCGAACAACGTTGCTCAGGCCGTTATTGAAGCCCGTGGTAAATAATCCACAGGATTAAAACCTAAGTCCCGTGCTCTCTCCATAGGGGAGAGCACTATAGTAAGGAATATAGCCGTGTCTAAAGAAAAATTTGAACGTACAAAACCGCACGTTAACGTCGGCACCATCGGCCACGTTGACCACGGTAAAACTACCCTGACCGCTGCAATCACTACCGTACTGGCTAAAACCTACGGCGGTGCTGCTCGTGCATTCGACCAGATCGATAACGCGCCGGAAGAAAAAGCTCGTGGTATCACCATCAACACTTCTCACGTTGAATATGACACCCCGACTCGTCACTACGCACACGTAGACTGCCCGGGCCACGCCGACTATGTTAAAAACATGATCACCGGTGCTGCGCAGATGGACGGCGCGATCCTGGTTGTTGCTGCGACTGACGGCCCGATGCCGCAGACTCGTGAGCACATCCTGCTGGGTCGTCAGGTAGGCGTTCCGTACATCATCGTGTTCCTGAACAAATGCGACATGGTTGATGACGAAGAGCTGCTGGAACTGGTAGAAATGGAAGTTCGTGAACTTCTGTCTCAGTACGATTTCCCGGGCGACGACACTCCGATCGTTCGTGGTTCTGCTCTGAAAGCGCTGGAAGGCGAAGCAGAGTGGGAAGCGAAAATCATCGAACTGGCTGGCTTCCTGGATTCTTACATCCCAGAACCAGAGCGTGCGATTGACAAGCCGTTCCTGCTGCCTATCGAAGACGTATTCTCCATCTCCGGTCGTGGTACCGTTGTTACCGGTCGTGTAGAGCGCGGTATCATCAAAGTTGGTGAAGAAGTTGAAATCGTTGGTATCAAAGAGACTGCTAAGTCTACCTGTACTGGCGTTGAAATGTTCCGCAAACTGCTGGACGAAGGCCGTGCTGGTGAGAACGTTGGTGTTCTGCTGCGTGGTATCAAGCGTGAAGAAATCGAACGTGGTCAGGTACTGGCTAAGCCGGGCTCTATCAAGCCGCACACCAAGTTCGAATCTGAAGTGTACATTCTGTCCAAAGACGAAGGCGGCCGTCATACTCCGTTCTTCAAAGGCTACCGTCCGCAGTTCTACTTCCGTACTACTGACGTGACTGGTACCATCGAACTGCCGGAAGGCGTAGAGATGGTAATGCCGGGCGACAACATCAAAATGGTTGTTACCCTGATCCACCC
>NZ_JAOWHK010000031.1:0-516676 GCF_030332665.1 Citrobacter sp. Cpo090
TTCTTTAAGGTAAGGAGGTGATCCAACCGCAGGTTCCCCTACGGTTACCTTGTTACGACTTCACCCCAGTCATGAATCACAAAGTGGTAAGCGCCCTCCCGAAGGTTAAGCTACCTACTTCTTTTGCAACCCACTCCCATGGTGTGACGGGCGGTGTGTACAAGGCCCGGGAACGTATTCACCGTGGCATTCTGATCCACGATTACTAGCGATTCCGACTTCATGGAGTCGAGTTGCAGACTCCAATCCGGACTACGACATACTTTATGAGGTCCGCTTGCTCTCGCGAGGTCGCTTCTCTTTGTATATGCCATTGTAGCACGTGTGTAGCCCTACTCGTAAGGGCCATGATGACTTGACGTCATCCCCACCTTCCTCCAGTTTATCACTGGCAGTCTCCTTTGAGTTCCCGGCCGAACCGCTGGCAACAAAGGATAAGGGTTGCGCTCGTTGCGGGACTTAACCCAACATTTCACAACACGAGCTGACGACAGCCATGCAGCACCTGTCTCAGAGTTCCCGAAGGCACCAAAGCATCTCTGCTAAGTTCTCTGGATGTCAAGAGTAGGTAAGGTTCTTCGCGTTGCATCGAATTAAACCACATGCTCCACCGCTTGTGCGGGCCCCCGTCAATTCATTTGAGTTTTAACCTTGCGGCCGTACTCCCCAGGCGGTCGACTTAACGCGTTAGCTCCGGAAGCCACGCCTCAAGGGCACAACCTCCAAGTCGACATCGTTTACGGCGTGGACTACCAGGGTATCTAATCCTGTTTGCTCCCCACGCTTTCGCACCTGAGCGTCAGTCTTTGTCCAGGGGGCCGCCTTCGCCACCGGTATTCCTCCAGATCTCTACGCATTTCACCGCTACACCTGGAATTCTACCCCCCTCTACAAGACTCTAGCCTGCCAGTTTCGGATGCAGTTCCCAGGTTGAGCCCGGGGATTTCACATCCGACTTGACAGACCGCCTGCGTGCGCTTTACGCCCAGTAATTCCGATTAACGCTTGCACCCTCCGTATTACCGCGGCTGCTGGCACGGAGTTAGCCGGTGCTTCTTCTGCGAGTAACGTCAATTGCTGCGGTTATTAACCACAACACCTTCCTCCTCGCTGAAAGTACTTTACAACCCGAAGGCCTTCTTCATACACGCGGCATGGCTGCATCAGGCTTGCGCCCATTGTGCAATATTCCCCACTGCTGCCTCCCGTAGGAGTCTGGACCGTGTCTCAGTTCCAGTGTGGCTGGTCATCCTCTCAGACCAGCTAGGGATCGTCGCCTAGGTGAGCCGTTACCCCACCTACTAGCTAATCCCATCTGGGCACATCCGATGGCAAGAGGCCCGAAGGTCCCCCTCTTTGGTCTTGCGACGTTATGCGGTATTAGCTACCGTTTCCAGTAGTTATCCCCCTCCATCGGGCAGTTTCCCAGACATTACTCACCCGTCCGCCACTCGTCACCCAAGGAGCAAGCTCCTCTGTGCTACCGTTCGACTTGCATGTGTTAGGCCTGCCGCCAGCGTTCAATCTGAGCCATGATCAAACTCTTCAATTTAAGTTTGATGCTCGTGAATTAAACTTCGTAATGAATTACGTATGTTCACTCAGAGACTTGGTATTCATTTTTCGTCTTGCGACGTTAAGAATCCGTATCTTCGAGTGCCCACACAGATTGTCTGATAAATTGTTAAAGAGCAGTTGCGACGCGCTTTAGCGCTCTGTCGCGAGGTGGCGTATATTACGCTTTCCTCTTTCAGAGTCAACCCTCATTTTCAGGTTTTTCTCTTCAACCGAACCGGCTGTTTGTGTGAAGTGATTCACATCCGCCGTGTCGATGGAGGCGCATTATAGGGAGTCGACTCAGGAAGACAAGCGGAAAAATGCAATTTTGTTTCAACCGCTCACCTTTTATCCACAACGCTTACTTTTGCTGCTTTTTTATCGCCATTGGCAGGTCTGCCAGACTATTTATGACCAAATCTGCCGCATTTTCTGCTTCTGGCGTGACGGGTTTGCCCGTGCGCACCAATACCTTCGTGCCAACATTCGCTGCTGCCGCCGCCTGCATATCTTCAATTTTGTCGCCTACCATATAAGAAGCGGCCATATCGATGTGCAAGAAGTCCCGGGCGGAGATAAACATGCCTGGATGCGGTTTACGACAGTCGCAGACCTGACGATACTCTTCTACAGTACCCTGCGGGTGATGCGGGCAGTAGTAGATGCCATCCAGCTCAACGTCGCGATCGGCCAGCGACCAGTCCATCCATTCGGTCAACGTTTCAAACTGTGCCTCAGTAAATTTACCACGCGCGATACCAGACTGGTTCGTCACGATAATGAGCGCGTAACCCATCTTTTTAAGTTCACGCATGGCATCAATAACGCCGTCGATAAACTCAAACTCGTCGATCTCATGTACATAACCGTGGTCCACATTAATGGTACCGTCACGGTCGAGGAAAATTGCGGGTACAGACTTTGCCACCTTTTATAGCTCCTGAATAAGGCATGTGGCTCTAGTATCGCATGTTTCAGCGGGCAAGAAAGTGCTCATCGTGCAAAGCCCGATTGATTTAGACGTCTGGATGCCTTAACATCCATCTTGTTGACGGCTTCGACCGTACCTGACAGACGAAAATGCCACGGCTAACTTAATTACGATAATAAATAACCAATGATTAAACTTTCGAATATCACCAAAGTGTTCCAGCAGGGGACTCGCACCATTCAGGCGCTAAATAATGTCAGCCTGCATGTTCCTGCCGGGCAGATTTATGGCGTTATTGGTGCCTCCGGTGCCGGTAAAAGTACGCTCATCCGCTGCGTTAACTTACTTGAACGCCCTACTGAAGGCAGCGTTCAGGTCGGCGGTCAGGAGCTGACGACGCTTTCTGAGTCAGAACTGACTAAAGCTCGCCGTCAAATCGGCATGATTTTTCAGCACTTTAACCTGCTCTCTTCCCGTACGGTGTTCGGCAACGTCGCGCTACCGCTGGAACTGGATAACACGCCAAAAGAAGAGATCAAACGCCGCGTAACAGAACTGTTGGATTTGGTTGGTCTTGGCGACAAGCACGATAGCTACCCAGCCAACCTTTCTGGTGGACAAAAACAGCGTGTGGCGATCGCCCGAGCGCTGGCAAGTAATCCCAAAGTGTTGCTGTGCGATGAAGCCACCAGCGCACTCGATCCGGCAACGACCCGCTCGATTCTGGAATTATTGAAAGACATTAATCGTCGTCTGGGACTCACCATTCTGCTGATTACTCACGAGATGGACGTTGTAAAACGTATTTGCGACTGCGTGGCGGTCATCAGTAATGGTGAACTGATTGAGCAAGACACCGTCAGCGAAGTTTTCTCTCATCCGAAAACGCCGCTGGCACAGAAATTTATCCAGTCCACGCTGCACCTGGATATCCCGGAAGATTATCTGGAACGTTTAAAAACAGAGCCGGAAGCCGACAGCGTACCGATGCTGCGTATGGAATTCACCGGTCATTCGGTCGATGCGCCATTGCTCTCTGAGACGGCCCGTCGCTTCAATGTGAATAACAACATTATTAGCGCGCAGATGGATTACGCCGGCGGCGTGAAGTTCGGCATCATGCTGACTGAAATGCACGGCACACAGGAAGATACACAAGCAGCCATCAGTTGGTTGCAGGAACACCATGTAAAAGTAGAGGTACTGGGTTATGTCTGAGCCGATGATGTGGCTGCTGGTTCGCGGCGTATGGGAAACGCTGGCAATGACCTTTGTGTCCGGTTTTTTTGGCTTTGTGATCGGTCTGCCGGTTGGCGTGCTGCTGTACGTAACGCGTCCGGGGCAAATCATTGAGAACGCGAAGCTCTACCGTACGCTCTCTGCGCTGGTGAACATTTTCCGTTCCATCCCGTTCATCATCTTACTGGTGTGGATGATTCCGTTCACCCGCATGATCGTCGGCACCTCTATCGGACTGCAGGCAGCTATCGTTCCGCTGACCGTCGGTGCCGCGCCGTTTATCGCCCGTATGGTGGAAAACGCGCTGCTCGAAATCCCGACCGGACTGATAGAAGCCTCTCGTGCGATGGGCGCCACGCCGCTGCAAATTGTACGTAAGGTATTACTGCCAGAAGCGCTGCCAGGACTGGTTAATGCGGCCACCATCACCCTTATCACGCTGGTTGGTTACTCCGCGATGGGCGGTGCCGTCGGTGCCGGTGGTCTTGGGCAGATTGGTTATCAGTACGGCTATATTGGTTACAACGCTACCGTAATGAATACAGTACTGGTATTGCTCGTCGTTCTGGTTTATTTAATTCAGTTATCCGGCGATCGCATCGTCCGGGCTGTCACGCACAAATAACGTTGCACACAACACTAAAAACTCATTAAGAAAAGGAAATAAGCATGGCGTTCAAATTCAAAACCTTTGCGGCAGTTGGAGCCCTGATCGGTTCTCTGGCACTTGTGGGTTGCGGTCAGGATGAAAAAGATCCTAATCATATCAAAGTGGGCGTTATTGTTGGCGCAGAGCAGCAGGTTGCAGAAGTCGCGCAGAAAGTGGCGAAAGAAAAATACGGTCTGGACGTTGAGCTGGTCACTTTCAACGATTACGTCCTGCCTAACGAAGCGCTGAGCAAAGGCGATATCGATGCTAACGCCTTCCAGCACAAACCGTACCTGGACCAGCAGATCAAAGATCGCGGTTACAAGCTGGTTGCCGCAGGCAATACTTTTGTTTACCCGATTGCGGGCTATTCCAAAAAAATCAAATCACTGGATGAGCTGCAGGACGGTTCACAGGTCGCGATTCCAAACGACCCGACTAACCTTGGCCGTTCCTTGCTGCTGCTGCAAAAAGTGGGCTTAATCAAACTGAAAGACGGTGTTGGCCTGCTGCCGACCGCGCTGGACGTAATTGAAAACCCGAAAAACCTGAAGCTGGTTGAGCTGGAAGCGCCGCAGCTGCCGCGTTCCCTGGACGATGCACAAATCGCGCTGGCGGTCATCAACACCACCTACGCCAGCCAGATCGGCCTGACTCCGGCAAAAGACGGTATCTTTGTTGAAGATAAAGATTCCCCGTACGTAAACCTGATTGTGACTCGTGAAGACAATAAAGATGCTGAGAACGTGAAGAAATTCGTTGAAGCATACCAGTCTGACGAAGTGTACGAAGCAGCAAACAAAGTCTTCAACGGCGGTGCTGTTAAGGGCTGGTAATTTTAGGCTGTTTACAGAATCTGTAATATCATCAGGACGGGCGCTTGCCCGTCTTGTCATTTATGCAAGCACCTGATTCAATATCTGACGTTTAGATCATTCATTGAGGAAATATTATGCGTGCTTTACCGATCTGTTTAGTAGCACTCTTGCTGAGCGGCTGTTCTATGTTAAGCAGATCCCCTGTTGAACCCGTTCAAAGCACCGCAACCCCGCCGAAAGCGGAGCCGGAAAAACCGAAAGCACCGCGCGCAACGCCGGTAAGAATCATTACTAACGCTGAAGATTTAGTAGGCAAACCGTTCCGCGATCTCGGTGAAGTCAGCGGTGAATCCTGCCAGGCTTCAAACCAGGATTCCCCTCCGAGCATTCCAACCGCGCGCAAACGCATGCAGATTAACGCATCAAAAATGAAAGCTAATGCGGTATTGCTGCACAGTTGCGAAGTGACCAGCGGAACGCCGGGTTGCTATCGTCAGGCGGTTTGCATCGGTTCTGCACTGAACATTTCGGCGAAATGAGCCATTTTCAGTTCGAGCAAATAGGCGTTATCCGCTCACCTTATAAAGAAAAGTTCGCCGTTCCACGCCAGCCAGGTCTGGTGAAAAGCGCCAGCGGTGAACTGCATTTGCTCGCACCTTATAACCAGGCCGATGCCGTTCGCGGCCTGGAAGCCTTCAGTCATTTGTGGGTAATTTTTGTTTTTCACCAGACAATGGAAGGTGGATGGCGTCCAACCGTGCGCCCTCCCCGTCTTGGCGGCAACGCCAGAATGGGTGTCTTCGCCACGCGTTCAACGTTTCGACCTAACCCTGTTGGCATGTCGTTGGTTGAGCTGCGGGGCATCCGCTGCCATAAAGAGCACGTAATCCTCGAACTCGGCGGACTGGACCTTGTTGACGGAACGCCAGTAGTAGATATTAAGCCGTATCTGCCGTTTGCCGAATCGCTGCCTGACGCTCGCGCCAGCTATGCCCAGGATGCGCCGCAGGCCAGCGTAGAGGTGACGTTCAGTGAAGATCTCGCAGAGCAGCTACCGAAGCTCGAACAACGTTACCCGCATCTTCGTCAGTTTATTGCCGAAGTGCTGGCGCAGGATCCGCGTCCTGCCTACCGTAAAAATGAGGAAGAAGGCAAAACCTACGCCGTCTGGCTGCTGGACTTTAACGTCCGCTGGCGCGTCACGCCGTCAGGATTTGAGGTCTTTGCTCTGGAAGCCCGCTAAATTGCGTCGCGTACTCTTTTGACATCCCTTTCTCGCTGGTAAACTAAACCACTTTTGTTTTGTGCCAGGCTCGTTTTGAGCCTGTTCGATCGTTCAACTGGAACCGTAACAACATGCGTACTAGCCAATATCTGCTCTCCACTCTGAAGGAGACACCTGCCGACGCCGAAGTCATCAGCCACCAGCTGATGCTGCGCGCCGGGATGATCCGCAAGCTGGCCTCCGGGTTATATACCTGGCTGCCGACCGGCGTGCGCGTCCTGAAAAAAGTCGAAAACATCGTGCGTGAAGAGATGAACAACGCCGGTGCGATCGAGGTGTTGATGCCGGTCGTTCAGCCTTCTGAACTGTGGGAAGAGAGCGGCCGTTGGGAACAATACGGCCCTGAACTACTGCGTATTGCTGACCGTGGCGATCGTTCGTTCGTACTCGGCCCAACGCATGAAGAAGTGATCACCGACCTGATCCGTAACGAGCTGAGCTCTTACAAACAGCTGCCGCTGAACTTCTATCAGATCCAGACCAAATTCCGTGACGAAGTCCGTCCGCGCTTCGGCGTAATGCGTTCCCGCGAATTCCTGATGAAAGATGCCTACTCTTTCCACACCTCTCAGGAATCCCTGCAGGAAACCTACGACGCGATGTACGCTGCGTACAGCAAAATCTTCAGCCGTATGGGGCTGGATTTCCGTGCAGTACAAGCGGATACCGGTTCTATCGGCGGTAGCGCCTCTCACGAATTCCAGGTGCTGGCGCAGAGCGGCGAAGACGATGTGATCTTCTCCGACTCCTCTGACTATGCGGCGAACATCGAATTTGCCGAAGCCGTTGCGCCGAAAGAGCCGCGCGCGGCAGCAACCCAGGAAATGACGCTGGTAGATACGCCGAACGCTAAAACCATCGCCGAACTGGTTGAGCAGTTCAACCTGCCTATCGAGAAAACCGTGAAAACCCTGCTGGTGAAAGCGGTTGAAGGCAGCAGCTACCCGCTGGTTGCACTGCTGGTTCGCGGCGATCACGAGCTGAACGAAGTCAAAGCGGAAAAACTGCCACAGGTTGCCAGCCCGCTGACCTTTGCCACCGAAGAAGAAATTCGTGCGCTGGTGAAAGCAGGTCCTGGCTCGCTTGGTCCGGTGAATATGCCAATTCCGGTGGTTATCGACCGTACCGTTGCAGTAATGAGCGATTTCGCTGCTGGTGCCAACATCGACGGTAAACACTATTTCGGTATCAACTGGGATCGCGACGTGGCCACCCCGGAAGTTGCTGACATCCGTAACGTGGTCGCCGGCGACCCTAGCCCGGACGGCAAAGGTACGCTGATGATCAAACGCGGTATCGAAGTGGGTCACATCTTCCAGTTGGGTACCAAGTACTCTGAAGCGATGAAAGCGTCCGTTCAAGGCGAAGATGGTCGTAACCAGATCCTGACTATGGGCTGTTACGGTATCGGGGTCACTCGCGTGGTTGCCGCCGCCATTGAACAGAACTACGACGATCGTGGCATCGTATGGCCAGATGCCATTGCCCCGTTCCAGGTTGCCATTCTGCCAATGAACATGCACAAATCCTACCGTGTGCAGGAGCTGGCTGAGAAGCTGTACGCTGAGCTGCGCGCGCAGGGCATTGAAGTACTGATGGACGACCGTAAAGAACGTCCGGGCGTGATGTTTGCCGATATGGAACTGATCGGTATTCCGCACACCATCGTGCTGGGCGACCGTAACCTCGATAACGACGATATCGAATACAAATACCGTCGTAACGGCGAGAAAGAGCTAATTAAAACCGGCGACATCGTCGACTTCCTGGTCAAAGCCATTAAAGGCTAATACCAACAAAAAGGCCCTGATTATCAGGGCCTTTTTTCTATCGATTAATTACATGCTTTACCGGGGATAAATTTCGCATCTTTATCCGCCATCAACGTTTTCACTTTCTCACCCGTATCCGGGTTTGACTCCAGCGTGAAATGCGCCTCAAGCGTAAGCAGTACGGACTGTCCGTTTTCGGCACGCGCGGCTAAATAGTCACGTTCAAGCTGAGCGTTATTCGCCACCGGCATCCGTTTACCCGTTGCGCAGTCGGTAAAGATTGCCGCGTCTGCCATATAGAAATACATGCCTCGCATCGGCATTGGCGTCACCGGTAAGCTGGCGGAAACCGGCTGGAGCGTGTAGTTAAACTGTGACTCAATCGGGTTACCTTCACGATCGAGCATTTCCAGCGCCTCGCCTTTAGCCCGGTAGTACGACTTTTCACCTTTGCTGTCGGTCAGCACCAGTTTGTCGGCTGTACGCGCCCATGTACCATAAGAGGCAAACGAAGACGGTTCATCCCGCACGCCCTGATAGCGTTCGTTCATCACCCATGTACCGTCTTTTTCCAGAAACAGCGAGGTTTCAATCCCTTCGCAGTCCGCGCAAGGTAAGATGCCACGCCAGCTTTGCTGCATCGGTTTTAATTCTGCCGCCCGCGTCGGCTGTAGTACTTCAACTTCAGTACGGTTATTACAGCCGATCAAGGAAAAAAGCGTGCATGCAGCGACCACGGACAATATTGCTGTTTTCACTATCAATTCCTTATTAATTTTTATTCCCGCTCGTCAGTCTTGCGTTCGACGAACTCTCCCGCGCAGTGCTTTCACTGTGGATTTTTGCGCCTTCGATGACAACCTGCGCTCTTTCGAGGCGCGCGTAGGGCGAGTTGCCTGTCGGCTTTTTTGCACTGCGGTTAATTCTTTTATCACCGCCACCAGCCGGGAGATTGCCGCTTCCCGATTGAGTTCCTGGCTACGGTATTCCTGCGCCTTAATGATGATCACGCCATCACCGCTGATCAGATGATGGCTGGCAGCCAGCAGACGTTCC
Source organism: Citrobacter sp. Cpo090 (assembly GCF_030332665.1). Taxonomy (NCBI): domain Bacteria; kingdom Pseudomonadati; phylum Pseudomonadota; class Gammaproteobacteria; order Enterobacterales; family Enterobacteriaceae; genus Citrobacter; species Citrobacter sp. Cpo090. Next base: position 9,308 of record NZ_JAOWHK010000031.1, read on the forward strand.
TTGTAATACTCTGGCAGGCCAGAGGCCCGAATGTCAAAGCGCAAATGGATAGCCGTCGAGGTCTTGTTAACGTGCTGACCACCCGCGCCCTGCGCCCGAATCGCCGTGATTTCCAGCTCATTATCAGGGATAGAGACGTTTCGGGAGATAACAATCATCAACGCGGCTGCCACGCAGTCAGATGAATTTCCAGATTGTTCTGAGAGTCGGACAGCCAGATAGCACCGTCCTGGATAGTTGCCTGCAACACCATTGTACGACCTGCAAAATCACTCAGTTGTGCCAGTTGTTCATCATCCAGATACCACACGGTCAGATTTTTAAACTGCGCGCACTTGTTCTGATTTTGCTGCCACCAAATCTGAGCCGCACGGCTGTTGTAAGCAAACAGGGCAACCTCACCAGACTGGGTACAGGCTTTTTTAATACGGCGCTCATCCGGGAGGCCCAGCTCAATCCAGAGATCGATACCCAGATGGTCGTTACGCAGCCATGCTTCAGGCTCGTCTTCCGCGCTCAGGCCACGCGTGAACTGCAACCGTTCATCGGCATATTTAATCCAGGCCAGCAGGCGCAGCATCATGCGCTCCTGGGTTTCAGAGGGGTGACGCGCCAGCGTCAAGGCCGCGTCAAGGAACTGGTTGCGGTCAAGATCCGCTACGTTGACGACGGCTTTATAAATTGTCGCTTTAAGCGCCATGAGAGAACTCCTTTCGAATCAGGCGCACATTGTAGCGAAAACTGCGGCAAAAGGCTGCTAACTGCTCCTCTATCAAGGCGCTGATATTGCTTGAATGAGTATGGTATAGTCACCTTGCTAAACAGAGTTTATCTTCGTAGGCTTAGACTTGCATCCACGGTTAAGTCAGAGTGCTGACAGGAGGGCATGTGGAAAAATATTGTGAGTTAATACGCAAGCGGTACGCGGAAATCGCCAGCGGAGACTTAGGGTATATCCCGGATGCGCTGGGTTGCGTATTGAAGGTGCTTAATGAAGTGGCGGCAGACAGCGCCCTTCCAGAGTCGGTCAGGGAAAAAGCGGCGTATGCTGCCGCGAACTTACTGGTGAGCGATTATGTCAATGAATGAAACGTATCAACCCATCAACTGCGATGATTACGACAATCTTGAACTCGCCTGCCAGCACCATTTGTTACTGACGCTGGCGCTAAAAGATGGCGAAGTTTTGCAGGCGAAAGCGAACGACCTGGTTTCGCGTAAAAACGTGGAATATCTGGTCGCAGATGTCGCGGGTGAAACCCGGGAGCTTCGTCTCGACAAAATTGCCAGCTTCAGCCACCCGCAAATCGGCACCGTGGTGGTCAGCGAATCTTAATCTTTCTTGCACCTTATCCGGCCTACTTTCCATGTGATGCGTAGGCCTGATAAGCGCAGCGCCATCAGGCACGCCATACCAGACTCACACCAGCCCCATCTTCCGCTATACCCTCACGCGTGACGAAAACACCCGCAGCCGCAATCAATGTTTCGCCGTAAAACAGCAGCGGTGTGGTATCTCGTCGCCAGGGCGGGATCCCCTGCTCCTGCCAGATTTTCTTTAGTTTCCGTCCACCGTTACGCCCGACAATATGCAATACTCCAGGCGCTTTAAAACGGATGCTGACGGCTTCATCCGCTTGCGGCATACGCAATTCACCCGCAGAGATTAACTGAACTGAACCCAATCCGGCAGGCAGCGCCAAAGGTGTTTTCCACTCTAACCACGGGATAACGGTTTCACTTTGCCCGTCAACCGACTTCACCCACCACAGCTGTGACTGATAACGACGGACCTCGCACTCCCCGAGGCGAAAACAGGGTGAGGCATCTTCCCGCGCCAGCGCCACTTCCTGCCAGATACGCTCCAGCCCATTACGGGAAGGCATCGGCGCATTTACCCCCGCCAGCCAGCGACGAAGCAGCGCGGCACGACGCACACCACTCATCATCATTAATGGCGCCACTAATAGTGTGCCGTGGGCTGTGATGCAATCGGCTAAATCGCTGGCCAGCAGTTCATCCAGTAAACTCTCCTGCTCAGCGCACAGCGCGGCGCTGCGGGCTACGGCTTGCGCGAAGTGCGGCCAGCGCTGTTGGAGCAACGGGTTAACACGCAATCTGAGGAAATTGCGATCGTAGGTATCATCCTGATTGCTTTCATCTTCAATCCAGCATAATTCATGTTGCCGCGCCCATGATTCAAGCGCCTCTCGCGTTTGCGCCAGCAGCGGTCGAATCAGCCGGGTTCCGGCGAACGGTGAGTTTTCGCCCATGGCAGAAAGTCCGGCAGGACCGCTGCCGCGCTTAAGCGCCAGCAGAAAGGTTTCGCACTGGTCATCGAGATGCTGGGCGGTCATCAGGACCTCGCCCGGTAGTAAGGTCTGCGCAAACGCCTGATAGCGCGCGCGTCGTGCCTGAGCTTCGATGCCCAGACCATCATCCTCAAGATGGACTCGTTCAACCACCAGCGGCACCTGCCACTGCGCACATACCGACTCACAGTGCTGCACCCAACTGTCTGCGTGTGGGCTTAATCCGTGATGAATGTGGATTGCGCGTAAAGCGACATCAGGATGCAGCGCTCGCCACAGTACCAACTGATGCAGCAATACGGTGGAATCCAGCCCGCCGCTAAAGGCGACCAGAATCGATTGAGAATTCAGCAGTGAAGTGTTCAGCGTGAGTGTTGTCATGATGGTTACTTACAATGGCATTGCCCGGCACGTTACCGGGCTAACGCCACAATGACAAGCCTTACAGCTCGTACAGTTCGAGGGGCAATCCGTCCGGATCGTTGAAAAACGTAAAGCGTTTACCGGTAAATGGATCGATACGTATGGATTCACACTTCACGTGGTGTGCTTCCAGATGCGCGATCGACTTTTCCACATCCTCCACGCTGAACGCCAGATGGCGCAAACCACAGGCTTCTGGTCGGCTCGGGCGGCAAGGTGGAAACGGGAAAGAAAAAAGCTCAATCACATACTGGCCGTTCAATGCCAAATCACCTTTCCACGAGTCACGCTCTTCCCGATAGGCTTCGCTCATCAGTGTAAAGCCAAGCACATCGCAGTAAAATGCCTTACTCGCCGTGTAGTCCGTTGCAATAATGGCAATATGGTGAACCTGTTTTAATCCCAGCATAGCGTCATCGCCTCTTTCATTTTTTCTGTCAGAACGTTACTCGTACGTCTTAGGGTCAGGCAAGTCGTTATGCCATTTTTAAGACTCTCACGCGATACACGCCATCCTCGCCCAGTTTAGCGCCATGGATATCGGTTTCAAATCCTGGGTAGCGCTGCCCCACTGAACACAGCATCAGAAGAAAATCGAGGACAGCCCGGCTTTTGGCAGTGATCATTTCCCCGGGCATCAAGAGCGGCACGCCGGGAGGATAAGGCAAGATCATATTGGCGGACACGCGTCCTACCAGTTGATCAAGCGCTACTGTTTCCACCTCACCTTTGATCTGCCGTTGCCAGGCCTGGTGCGGTGTCATTTTCATTTCCGGCAAGGTATCAAACGCTCGCAGCATCAGTCCGGAGAGATCGTGCTGGCGGATCAGCTTATGGATCCCCTGCGCCAGATCCTGAATACGCATATTACGATAGAAATCAGGATCTTCGGCATACAGATCCGGCAGCATATTTTTCACCCGTAAATTCAGATCGTACGAGCGTTTAAATTCCGTCAGGCCACGCAGCAGCCCCATCGCCCGGGTTTTATCAATGCCAATGCTGAACAGGAACAACAGGTTATACGGTCCCGTTTTCTCGACTACGACGCCGCGTTCATCAAGGAATTTCGCCACCAGCGCCGCAGGGATCCCCTCTTCGCTCATATTTCCCTGTTCATCCATCCCCGGCGTCAGAATAGTGACCTTAACCGGGTCGAGGAACATGTGATCGGCATCAGCATCAACAAATCCGTGCCAGTCTTCACCTGGCGCTACCGGCCAACATTCTGCTTCATCGACTTTTTCCGGTTGCCAGATATCAAAGAACCAGCCATCCGACTCTTCACGCAGACGCTGCACTTCTTTCCGGAAATGCAGCGCCCGCTCCACCGAACGATTGATTAACCGCTTGCCGGAATTGCCACGCAGCATTGCCGCCGCCGTTTCTATCGACGCCACAATCGGATAGCTCGGAGACGTGGAGGTGTGCATCATAAAGGCTTCGTTGAACGTGTCTTCGTCATAGTCGCCCTTAATGTGGATCAGCGAAGCCTGTGACAACGCAGCCAGCATCTTGTGGGTGGACTGGGTTTCAAAAATCACCTTTCCCGGTACCCGTTCACCGCTCATCCCGCTTTTCCCCTGATAGATCGGATGAAAATGGGTATACGGCACCCAGGCTGAATCAAAATGGATGGAGGGCACATCCAGGGTTTGCTTGATCCAGTTGGTGTTATACAGCAGTCCGTCATAGGTGGAGTTAGTGATCACCGCGTGTACCGGCCATTGCGCCTGAGTCGTCTCTTCTACCTTGTGTTCAATACTTGCGCGGGTAAATTCCCGACGGGGTATACCACCGAGGATCCCCAGCGCGTTACGCGTAGGCTTCAGCCAGATTGGCACCACATCGCTCATCATCAGCAAATGCGCCAGTGACTTATGGCAGTTGCGGTCAATCAGTAGCGTACTGCCTGCAGGCGCAGCATACATACCGACAATCTTGTTCGACGTCGAGGTGCCGTTGGTCACCATATAGCTCTGCTCTGAACCAAAAGTACGCGCGATATACTCCTCCGCTTCCAGATGCGGACCGGTATGATCAAGCAATGAGCCAAGCTCGGTCACGGAAATGGACACGTCAGCCTTCAGCGTATTGCCGCCAAAGAAATCATAGAAAAGGCAGCCGACCGGACTTTTCTGGTACGCCGTTCCCGCCATATGTCCTGGCGTACAGAAGGTATACTTCCCTTCCTTCACATAGGTAAACAGCGCTTTGGTGAAAGGGGGCGTGATGTTATCGAGGTATTCGCTGGTGTACTGGCGAATGCGGGTGGCAATGTCTTCAGACTGACCCAGCGCATACTCAAAAAACCACAGCGCCATACGCAGGTCGTGTGCGCTGACATCCATCGTCGAATGGGTATTAATAAAGGCGTAGAGCGGGAGATACTCGTTGAGCTGGTTGATGTCACTGCACAGCTCCAGACTGTATTCATCCCAGTCAAAAATGACGCCGCAAATTCGCGGGTTGTGTTCGATAAACTTCAGCAGGTCGACGCTATTCTGCGGCCAGATAATCTGAAACCCCTGCTGTTGCAGCGCACGCTCAAGTTCCTTGATGGGCTCATCTTTATAAAAGACGCCATGCGGTCCCATGATGGCAATGATATTCATGCGTTCCTCCTGGAAAAACCTTAGTTAATCATAGCCTGGCCAAACCGCAGGTAAAAAAAAGGGCCACAGCATTGTGGCCCTTTTCAGAATTAATGCAGTTTACGCGTAACCGTAGCTCATCAGACGCTGGTAACGACGGTTTTTCAAATCTTCTTTGCTTAACACGTCGAGATCGGCGAGATCGGCCAGCAATTGTGCCTTCAGGGACGCAGCCATCACTTCCGGGTTGCGGTGCGCGCCGCCCAGCGGTTCCGGGATGATAGAGTCGATAAGCTTCAGCTCTTTCAGACGCGGGGCAACAATTCCCATCGCTTCTGCGGCCAGCGGCGCTTTGTCGGCGCTTTTCCACAGAATGGAGGCACAACCTTCCGGGGAAATAACGGAATAGGTGCTGTATTGCAGCATATTCACTTTATCGCCTACGCCGATCGCCAGCGCGCCGCCGGAACCACCTTCACCGATAACAGTGCAGATTACCGGTACGCTCAGACGCGACATTTCACGCAAGTTGCGCGCGATCGCTTCAGACTGACCACGCTCTTCCGCGCCCACGCCCGGGTAAGCCCCTGGGGTATCGATGAAGGTAATGATCGGCATGTTGAAACGCTCGGCCATTTCCATCAGGCGCAGCGCTTTGCGATAGCCTTCCGGGGCTGGCATGCCGAAATTACGGCGAATTTTTTCTTTGGTCTCACGGCCTTTCTGATGACCAATGATCATCACCGGACGGCCATCCAGACGCGCGATACCGCCGACAATAGCTTTATCGTCCGCATAGGCACGATCGCCCGCCAGCTCATCAAATTCATCAAACGCCAGGCGGACATAATCCAGGGTGTACGGACGCTGTGGATGGCGCGCCAGTTGGGCTACCTGCCATGCGCCAAGATCGGCGAAGATTTTACGCGTCAGTTCTACGCTTTTTTCACGCAGGCGATGCACTTCTTCATCGATGTTAATATCCAGTTTCTCATCCTGACGGCTAACCGCAGTCAAAGAATCGATTTTTGCTTCCAGCTCTGCAATCGGCTGTTCAAAATCAAGGAAATTCAGACTCATAGTATTCCTGTATTAGTCAAACTCCAGTTCCACCTGCTCCGAACCAATAAGGCCGCGGAGATCGTTTAGCAAACGATCGCTCGGAGAGACACGCCACGTCGCGCCAAAACGCAACCGCGCACGTGCATCCGCCCTCTGATAGTAGAGATGTACTGGAATTGTCCCCGAGCGGTGGGGTTCCAGAGACTGACGGAGTCGGTTTAAAAGCTGGTCATCAATTTGCCTGTCCGTCAGCGAGATAGCAAGCCCGCGAGCATATTTTTCCCGGGCTTCGTCAATATCCATGACTTCACGGGCCATCATTTTAAGCCCGCCGCTGAAGTCATCAAAGCTGACCTGTCCGCTGACGATAAGTATGCGGTCTTTTTCCAGCAATTGCTGGTATTTATCCAGAGCATCGGTAAACAACATAACTTCCAGACGTCCGGAACGGTCATCCAGTGTACAGATGCCGATACGATTGCCGCGCTTGGTGACCATTACCCGCGCAGCAATGACGAGCCCCGCAGCCGTGGTGACTTTACCACGTTCTGTCGGATGCATGTCTTTCAGCCTGTAGCCTCCGACATAGCGCTCAATTTCTTTTAAATACTGGTTGATGGGGTGTCCCGTCAGGTAAAGCCCTAACGTTTCACGCTCACCATCTAATACCACCTGCTCCGGCCACGGTTGGCAGCTGGCATAGGATTGTTCAATTTGCTCCGGTTCTTCCGCCAGCACGCCAAACATATCGGCCTGACCAATAGCTTCGGCTTTTGCATGCTGATCGGCGGCTTTGAGCGCGTCGTTGAGCGAATTCATCAACGCCGCGCGATGCGGGCCAAGGCGATCAAACGCCCCGGACATGATTAGCTTTTCCAGCACCCGGCGGTTAAGTTTTTTGATATCCGTGCGTGCACAGAGATCAAATAGCTCGCGGAAGTAACCGCCTTCGTTACGCGCCTCAATAATAGCTTCAATTGGCCCTTCACCCACGCCTTTTATCGCGCCGATGCCATAAACAATCTCGCCATCATCATTCACGTGAAAATGATAAAGCCCGGAGTTGATATCCGGCGGCAGGATTTTGAGCCCCATACGCCAGCATTCATCTACCAGCCCGACCACTTTCTCAGTGTTATCCATATCGGCGGTCATTACCGCCGCCATAAACTCAGCAGGATAATGCGCCTTCAGCCACAGCGTCTGGTAAGAGACCAGTGCATAGGCAGCGGAGTGCGATTTGTTAAATCCATAACCGGCGAATTTCTCCACCAGGTCAAAGATTTTCATTGCCAGTTCGCCATCGACGCCGCGCTTTTTCGCCCCTTCTTCAAAGGTGCCGCGCTGCTTAGCCATCTCTTCCGGCTTTTTCTTACCCATCGCACGACGCAGCATATCCGCGCCGCCAAGGGTGTATCCGGACAGCTCCTGGGCAATCTGCATAACCTGTTCCTGATACAGGATAATGCCGTAGGTCGGCTCCAGTACCGGTTTCAGACACTCATGCTGCCATTGTACGTCCGGGTAGGAAATCTCTTCGCGACCATGCTTACGGTCGATAAAGTTATCTACCATCCCCGACTGTAGCGGACCAGGGCGGAACAGAGCCACCAGAGCGATCATGTCCTCGAAGCAGTCAGGCTGCAGACGTTTGATCAGGTCTTTCATGCCACGGGATTCAAGCTGGAAGACCGCCGTGGTCTCCGAGCGTTGCAGCATATCGAAGCTTTTCTTGTCATCCAGCGGGATAGCCGCAATATCCAGCGGTGGCTCACCGTTCTTTTCACGGCGCGCGTTGATCATTTCCAGCGCCCAGTTGATGATGGTGAGCGTACGCAGGCCGAGGAAGTCGAACTTCACAAGACCGGCATATTCCACGTCGTTCTTATCAAACTGAGTAACCGGGTGCAGCCCCTGTTCATCACAGTACAGCGGCGCAAAATCAGTAATTTTTGTCGGTGCGATAACCACACCACCGGCGTGCTTACCGGCGTTACGCGTGACGCCTTCCAGCTTACGCGCCATATCGATCAGCGCTTTAACCTCTTCATCTGCCTCATAGATTTCCGGCAGTTGGGGTTCGGCTTCAAAGGCTTTGGCCAGCGTCATGCCCGGATCGGGCGGCACCAGTTTCGAAATACGGTCAACGAAACCGTACGGATGCCCCAGCACGCGGCCCACGTCGCGGATAACCGCTTTTGCAGCCATCGTACCAAAGGTAATAATCTGCGAAACCGCATCACGACCGTACATTTCTGCTACGTGCTCGATGACCTGGTCGCGTTTCTCCATACAGAAGTCAACGTCGAAGTCGGGCATTGAGACACGTTCCGGGTTAAGGAAACGTTCGAACAGCAGGTCAAATTCCAGCGGGTCGAGATCGGTAATTTTCAGCGCATAGGCGACAAGTGAGCCTGCGCCGGAACCACGTCCCGGTCCTACCGGTACGCCGTTATCTTTCGACCACTGGATAAATTCCATAACGATCAGGAAGTAGCCCGGGAATCCCATCTGGTTGATAACTTTAAGTTCAACTTCCAGACGTTCATCGTAAGGTGGGCGCTTCTGCGCACGAACTTCAGGGTCAGGGAACAAAAATTCGAGACGTTCTTCCAGCCCTTCGCGTGATTTCGCCACGAGGAAATCCTCGGTGGTCATATCGCCGGTCGGGAACTGCGGCAGGAAGTATTCGCCCAGACGCACCGTCACGTTGCAGCGTTTGGCTATCTCGACGGTGTTTTGCAATGCTTCCGGAATATCGGAGAACAGCTCGCACATCTCATCTTCGCTACGCATGTACTGCTGCGGCGAATAGTTACGCGGGCGTTTCGGGTCATCAAGGGTGAACCCGTCGTGAATCGCTACGCGGATTTCATGCGCATCGAAATCTCCGGTTTCCAGGAAGCGGACATCGTTAGTCGCTACCACCGGTAGACCACGCGTTTCGGCCAGTGCTACGGCTGCGTGCAGATAATTTTCTTCATCTTGCCTGCCGGTGCGAATCAGTTCGAGGAAATAGCAATTGGGAAAATGTTCTTCGTAAAACGCCACGCACTCGTCAACCAGTGCGCTATTACCGCGCAGCAGGCTGCGTCCGACATCGCCCATGCGACCGCCGGAGAGCAAAATCAAACCTTCTTTTAGCTCGACCAACCAATCCCGGTCGATAACCGGTCCTTCTGCGCCATAACCGCGCTGATAGGCTTTCGAAATCAACAACGTCAGGTTCTGATAGCCGGTATTATTTGCGGCCAGCACGGTGAGCTGCGCGAGTTCATCGCCCAACAGCTCACTGCGGACATGAAAATCTGCGCCAACTATCGGCTTAATACCCGCACCGTGACCCGCTCCGTAAAACTTCACCAGACCACACAGGTTGGTAAAATCGGTGATCGCCAGCGCAGGCATGCCTAACGCGGCCGCCTTTTTCACCAGCGGCCCGGTTTTCGCCAGCCCATCGATCATGGAGTAGTCGCTGTGCACCCGTAGGTGGACGAAACGTGGTTCAGACATCTTCAGATTCCTTCGACACAAGAATCAGGACGAGAGTCCCAGTGCGCGTTTGACGGGGCCAAAGCTGCGGCGATGGTGCTCAGTCGCACCATGCAGTGCCAATTTTTCCAGATGAAATGCGGTTGGATAACCTTTGTGCTTTGCAAAACCATACTGTGGAAAAACCGTATCCAGCGCCGCCATTTCAGCGTCACGGGTCACTTTTGCCAGAATCGATGCGGCGCTAATCTCCGCCACGCGGCTATCACCTTTGACCACCGCCATTGATGGCATCGGTAATGCCGGGCAACGATTGCCGTCAATCAACACGTATTCGGGCACAATATGCAGACCCGCAACAGCACGCTGCATGGCCAGCATGGTGGCATGCAAAATGTTCAGCTCGTCGATTTCATGCGGTTCCGCCCGACCAAGGCTCCAGCTTAACGCTTTTTCTTTAATTTCATCAAACAGCGCCAGGCGACGTTTTTCTGACAGTTTTTTTGAGTCGTTAAGACCGATAATAGGGCGAGCCGGATCCAGAATGACGGCAGCAGTGACGACTGCGCCAACCAATGGGCCGCGCCCGACTTCATCCACACCCGCCACTAAATGCGTATGCGGATACACAAATTCAATCATTGCGCTAACTCCAGGACCGCATCCGCCGCCTGCTCATCGGCATTGCAACGGATCTGCTGGTGCAGTTCACGGAATGTGTCGTGCATCGCATGGCTGGTTTTACCATTCGCCAGCAACGGCAACAGCGCTTGCGACAGCGCCTGCGGTTCACACTCTTCCTGCAACAGCTCTTTAACCAGTTCTCTTCCCGCCAGCAGGTTAGGTAGCGAAACGTAATCCGTTTTCACCAGGCGCTTCGCCAGCCAAAAGGTGAAGGGTTTCATACGGTAGCCAACCACCATCGGGCATTTTGCCAGCATACATTCCAGCGCGGCGGTACCTGAAGCCAGCAGTGCGGCATCGCTGGCCACCATTGCTTCACGTCCCATCCCATTAAGCAGATGAACAGAAAGCTCCGGTGCAACTTCAGCTTTGATTCGCTCAAACTGCTCGCGACGTTTGGCATTCACCAACGGCACCACCACTTCGAGATCCGGATAATGCTGGCGTAATAGCTGCGCCGTTTTCAGAAAATCGGCACTGAGCATCTCCACTTCTGCACCACGGCTTCCTGGCAGTAGCGCCAGGCAGTGAGCGTCATGGGGAATGCCCAGAACATCACGAGCCGCATTTTTATCCGGGTCCAACGGCATGGCATCTGCCATGGTATGGCCGATAAAGCGGCACGGGACGTTAAATTTGTCATAAAACGCTTTTTCGAAAGGCAGAAAGGCCAGCACCATATTGGTGGATCTGCCTATTTTGAAAACGCGTTTCTGTCGCCACGCCCAGACGGACGGACTGACATAATGAATGGTTTTAATGCCCTGTTTTTTCAAGTTCCCTTCGAGGGTAATGTTGAAATCAGGTGCATCAATGCCGACGAAAACATCCGGCTTTAAGTCGGTGAATCGGCGAGTGAGGTCGGCACGAATATGCAGTAAACGGCGCAGGCGTCCGAGCACTTCAACAATGCCCATGACCGCCAGCTCTTCCATTTCGTACCAGGCTTCACAGCCTTCGGCCTGCATCAGCGGACCCGCCACGCCAACAAAACGCGCATTGGGAACGCGAGCCTTGAGTGCACGGATTAACCCTGCACCAAGAATATCGCCGGAGGTTTCTCCGGCGACGAGGGCAATCGTTAAAGGACGCTGTTCAGTCATTAACGAATCAGGCCACGCGTTGAGCGTTCAAAGAAGTCGCTGAAAGCCTGAACTTCGGGGTACTGTTTTGCCAGTTCCGCGATTTCTGGTTTCACTTCTTCCAGCGTTTTCCCACTACGGTACAACGCTTTGTAGGCGTTACGAATCGCAGTAATCGCTTCGCGGGTGAATCCACGACGCTTCAGACCTTCGATATTGACGCCAAACGGCGTCGCGTGGTTGCCCTGGGCGATAACGTACGGAGGCACATCCTGGGCTACACCAGAACAGCCGCCAACCATCACATGAGCACCGATGATGCAGAACTGATGCACCGCAGTCATGCCGCCGATGATAACAAAATCATCAAGCGAAACATGTCCGGCAAGCGTGGCGTTATTCGCCAGAATACAGCGGTTGCCTACCGTACAATCATGCGCGACGTGCGCATTAATCATCAGTAAGTTATCGCTGCCCACCTTCGTCACTCCACCGCCCTGCACTGTGCCACGATGAATGGTGACGCTTTCGCGGATGCGGTTGCGATCGCCAATTTCCACACGGGTCGGTTCGCCAGCATATTTAAGATCCTGGTTAACTTCACCGATGGAGGCAAACTGATAGATCTCGTTATCGCGACCAATTTTTGTATGGCCATTCACGACAACATGAGACTTCAGTACGGTACCCTCACCAATTTCAACATGGGGTCCAACAATACAAAATGGGCCAATGTGAGCATTGGCACCAATGCTGGCGCCCTCTTCTACAATGGCGGTCGGGTGAATAAAGGCGGATTTATCAATCACGTATCAGGCCTCCCGGCTACGGGCACACATCATCGTTGCTTCGCACACAACTTTACCGTCGACCAGCGCAACCCCTTTAAAACGGGTCAGGCCACGGCGCGTTTTTTCGAAAGTCACTTCCATGATCATCTGATCGCCAGGCACGACAGGACGCTTAAAGCGTGCTTCGTCAATACCCGCGAAATAATACAGTTCGCCTGGTTCCAGTTTTCCTACGCTTTTAAACGCGAGGATACCGGTCGCCTGTGCCATCGCTTCCAGAATCAATACGCCAGGGAAAATAGGTTTACCCGGGAAGTGGCCCTGAAAGAAAGGCTCGTTAACGGATACATTTTTCACTGCGCGCAGAAAACGACCTTCTTCAAAATCCAGCACGCGGTCAACCAGCAGAAACGGAAAACGGTGCGGCAGAAGTTCTAAAATCTCTTCAATATGCAGAGTATGAGTGTTAGTAGTCAAAATACTCTTCCTGTCAAAATATACTAAAAGGCAATAATAACACGGCCTGTCGCAATCGTATGAATGGGACAGGCCGAAAAGTCAGACATGCAAAAACGGTGCTTTAGTCTTGTTGATTAACCTTGCGCTCAATCGCTTTGAGGCGCTTGCTCATATCATCAATATTCATCACCAGTGCAGCTGTTTTACGCCATACCTTATTGGGTTGTAGCGGAATGCCTGAGGAATAGACGCCAGGTTCGGTGATAGGACGCATCACCATACCCATGCCAGTCACCGTGACTTTGTCGCATATTTCCATATGCCCATTGATCACGCTGGCGCCGCCAATCATGCAGTAACGGCCAATCTTCAGGCTACCCGCCATAATGACGCCACCGGCTACCGCCGTATTGTCGCCAATCACAACGTTATGCGCAATCTGGCACTGGTTATCAATGATAACACCATTACCGATCACAGTATCGTCCAGAGCACCACGGTCAATGGTGGTACAAGCGCCGATCTCGACGCGATCGCCGATAATCACGCGACCAAGCTGCGGGATCTTCACCCAGTTACCGCGATCGTTCGCGTAACCAAATCCATCAGATCCAACGACAGTGCTTGACTGGATCAGACAATTTTCACCGATCTGGATGTCGTGGTAAATCGTCACATTCGCCCACAAGCGTGAACCTGCACCGATTTTGGTATTTTTTCCGACGAAGCAGCCTGCGCCGATAACGACGTTATCACCCAGTTCTACGCCAGACTCAATGACCGCATTTGCGCCCACAGAGACATTACTACCCAGCTTCGCCGTTGCATCGATCACTGCACTCGGTGCAATGTTCTGTGCAGGCTGAGGCGTGGTATCTAAAATTTGCGCCATACGTGCATAGGTCAGGTAGGGATTCTTCACTACCAGCGCCGCACTCTTAGCAAAAGGAAGATCGTCCTGCGTCATTACTACGGCAGAAGCCTGGCATACGCCTAAATGTTCACGGTACTTAGGATTCACCATGAACGTGATATTGCCAGTTTGCGCAGATTGCATGGACGCTACGCCGGTGATGACGATATCGCCATCACCGTGTAATTCTGCATCCAACTGCTCTGCTAAATCAGCCAGTCGAATTGAAGGCATTACTTATTTAACCTGTTTCAGTACGTCAGCGGTGATGTCTTTTACATCGCTGCTGTTGTATGCAACGGTGTTTGCGTCAACGACCAGATCAATGCTCTGGCTGCTGGCGACAGATTTCACAGCTGTCTGGATACGAGTAACCAGTTTGCCACGTTCTTCGTTGGAACGACGTGCACGATCCTGCTCGAAAGCCTGAGCTTTCTGAGAGAAAGTCTGGCGCTGAGCCATAACGTCTTTTTCCAGCTTGGTACGATCGCTACCCGCTTTCATTGATTGCAGACGCTGCATTTTAGATTGCAGATCGGATTCCATACGCTGCAGTTCGCTGGCACGGCCTTTGAACTCGTTTTCCAGCGTAGCAGAAACACCCGTCTTCTGTGCAACCTGTTGGAACAGGCTACCCATATTGACGATTGCAATTTTGTCAGCAGCCTGTGCGGACGTTGCCATCGCTAAACCGAGACCTGCAGCTAATAACCACTTTTTCACAATTAACTCCTTACCATCCCATTTGCACCCGAAGGTGCAGTTCTTTGCGTGGCCAGGCGATCCCATGCAAGATCGCCTAAAGTCATCGCTACACTACCACTACATTCCTTTGCGAAGAACAGTTACCAGGTTTTACCAATGTTAAACTGGAACTGTTCCGCTTTGTCTCCATCGTACTTCTTGAACGGCTGGGCGTAGGAGAAAACCAACGGCCCCAATGGGGACATCCATTGTAACGCGATACCCGCTGACATACGGATATTGCTCGGATCACTATAGTCCGGCACATCCGACGGCGCAGATGACGGATCCCAGTTAGTATCCCAAACGGTACCCATATCCCAGAAGAAGGAAGTACGGACCGAGTTAGCATACTTATCGCTGATAAACGGCGTCGGGGTAATAAATTCCAGGCTGGCGACAGCCATGGCGTTACCACCTACCGCATCATCTGATTTACAGCCTGAATCCTGAGTACATTCTTCGTTATCGCCGTCATTCCAGTCTGTGCTAGCACCCTTTTTATAGACCGCTTTCGGACCAATGGTGTTGGACTGGAAGCCACGCACGGTACTGGAACCACCGGCGTAGAAGTTCTCGTAAAACGGCATCTCTTTGCTGCCAATGCCATCCCCATAACCTACCTTGGTACGACCCAGAACAACCCACTTGTGGTCGTCATCGATCGGCATATAGGTCGCGGTATCCATCGACAGTTTGTAGTATTCGTTGTCAGAACCCGGAATGGTGACTTTACCGTTCAGGTTGACACGCGAACCGTCTGTCGGGAAATAACCACGGTCTAACTTGTTGTATGTCCAACCGTAGTTAAAGGTGAAATCATCAGCGGCAAAACTGCTGGTATCAGCGGATTGTCCCATCGACTCAAGATAACGATCCATTGCGATCTGCGGCTGCATATTGGACAGTTTGTTATGTACATAACCCAGGCCCGCGCGCAACGTGTTGTATTCGTTGACCGGGAAGCCCAGCGTCACGTCTGTACCATAACTTTTGTTGGTATAGTCGGACAGGTCTGCATCATCCGCTTCAAAGTCGTTATAGAAGACGCGGCCACCAAGGCTCACACCATCAACGGTGAAGTACGGGTTAGTGACAGACAACTCAGTATAGGTCTGGTAATCGTTTTTGGTGCCGTTAATCCCGACAGAATAACCGGTACCTAACCAGTTATCCTGCTGAACGCCAGCCTGGAAGCTCACGCCGCTCTCGGTACCGTAACCGACGCCGAAGTTAAAGCTACCGGTGTTACGCTCTTTAACCTTGTAGACTACATCAACCTGATCCGGGCGGCCCGGAACACGCTGAGTATCAGTATCAACGGTTTCAAAGTAACCCAGACGGTTCAGACGCTCTTTACCCTGGTCGACAAGATCGCTGCCCAACCATGCGCCTTCCATCTGACGCATTTCGCGACGCAGAACGGAGTCTTTAGAAGTGTCGTTACCTTCAAAACGGATCTTACGCACATAGAAACGGTTACCCGCATCCACGTTTACACGCAATTTAACGGTTTTGTCAGCGTCGTTGATTTCAGGCTGCGACTGAACGCGCGGATAGGCATAGCCATAGCGACCCAGAAGCTTCTTGATGTCATCTTCCATTTTGGTCACTTTGGTGCCGTTATAGAGTTCACCTGGCTCGATCTTCGTCAGGGTCTCAATTTCGGCGGAGTGCCCGGCCAGGTTACCGCTTACCTGAACCCCAGAAAGCTTGTACTGCTCGCCTTCAGTGATGTTAACGGTGATGTAGATGCCTTTTTTATCCGGCGTCAGGCTGACCTGAGTGGAATCAATATTGAAGCGAGCATAACCGCGATCCAGATAGTAGCTGCGCAGGGTTTCAAGATCGCCCGCCAGCTTCTGTTTCTGGTATTTACGATCGCCTACCACGTTCCACCACGGCACTTCGTCACGCAACTGGAAGTGAGAGATAAGTTCGTCAGTTGAGAAGGCATGGTTGCCGACGATATTGATCTGTTGGATCTTCGCCGAAACACCTTCCTGGAAGACCAGCTTGAGGTCAACACGGTTACGCGGCAACGGCGTCACCACCGCTTTCACACTGGCGCTGTACTTACCGACGCTATAGTAGAAATCTTCCAGGCCCTTTTCGATATCGGCAAGCGTTGTGCGATCCAGAGACTCGCCAACACGCACGCCAGACGCCTCGAGGTTTTGCTTCAGCATGTCATCTTTCACCGATTTGTTACCGGAGAAAGTGATGCTGGCAATCGTCGGACGTTCTTTTACCTGAACCAGAAGGGTATCACCATCGCGCAGGACGCGGACATCCTCAAAGTTACCGGTGGCGAACAGAGCACGAATGGTATTACTGATGTCTTCATCATTAACCGTGTCGCCTGTGCGCACCGGCATACTGAGGAGAGCCGCACCAACGGCGACTCGCTGTAGGCCTTCGAAATGAATGTCCTTCACTACGAACCCTTCAGCACCGTATACGGTGGCGCTGCTAAACAGCAGCGACGCTATGAGCAACTTTTTCATCGCCATCGTTATTATGCGTTCTTCCTAACACTCTCTTACAACCGAGAGAAATCATTGAAAAGTGCAAGCCCCATTAACAACACCAGCAAGATAGAGCCAATGCGATAACTAAAGTCTTGAACCCGCTCGGATACCGGACCGCCCTTCAGCTTTTCAATCGCCAGGAACAGCAGATGCCCCCCGTCAAGAACGGGCAACGGAAACAGGTTGATTATCCCTAAGTTCACGCTGATAAGCGCAAGGAACATCAGGTAATAAATAATCCCGAACTCCGCTGACATCCCAGCCCCCTGGGCGATAGAAATCGGCCCACTGAGGTTGTTCAGTTTTACATCACCGGTAATCAATTTTCCCAGCATACTGACCGTCAGCTTCATCAACTGCCACGTTTTATCCGAGGCTTCGAGGATGGCGCTGAATGGCCCATACTGGCGTACAGTCTTATACTCATCAGGCAGAGGAATAACTTTAGGCACCACGCCCGCAAAACCTTCTGCCTTCCCGTTAACCTGTTTTGAATCTGGGGTTAACGTTAAAGATAAGGAACTTCCTTGCCTTTCAATATCTAGCGCTAACGGCTTATCCGGATTATCGCGCACCAGCGTCACGAACGTCATCCATTGCGTCAGCGACTGACCATTGACTTTAACGATCCTGTCGCCAGCTTGCAAACCTGCCGTACTTGCAGCGGAGTTAACCTGCACTTCTGACAGCACCGGTTCAATCTGCGGACCGCGCGGACGCATGCCCAAACTAGAGACAGGATCCTCTTTGTCTGGTTCAAATGCCCAATGGCGTAAATCCAGCGTTTTGTCCTGCCGCTGATTGCTACCAAACTGCGCCACGCTGAGGATCGTATGCTCATCGCCAATTTTGGATACCAGCTGCAATCGCACGGCATCCCA
Organism: Citrobacter sp. Cpo090; assembly: GCF_030332665.1. Taxonomy (NCBI): domain Bacteria; kingdom Pseudomonadati; phylum Pseudomonadota; class Gammaproteobacteria; order Enterobacterales; family Enterobacteriaceae; genus Citrobacter; species Citrobacter sp. Cpo090. Next base: position 27,276 of record NZ_JAOWHK010000031.1, read on the forward strand.
ATCAGGGGTTTCGATGCCATCAACCGCTTTTAGTTCCGTACCCGGCTGAATTTGCGCCTGTGCGGCAATCGAGTTGGGTGTTATTTCACCAACAACCGGACGAACGCCAGGGACACCGATGATAAACACCAACCAGTAAGCGAAAATAGCAAAAAGGAAGTTTGCAATCGGACCTGCGGCAATGATGGCTGCGCGTTGTCCAACCGTTTTATTGTTGAAGGCGTAATGGCGCAATTCCGGTGCGACCGGTTCAGCGCGCTCATCCAGCATTTTGACGTAACCGCCGAGGGGAATCAGGGCGATGACGTATTCCGTACCCGATTTATCGGTACGCCGCCAAAGCGCTTTTCCAAAGCCAATGGAAAAGCGTTCGACGCGGACTCCGCAGCGCCGTGCAACCCAGAAATGACCAAATTCATGCACGGTGATAAGCACACCAAGTGCGATGATGAATGCAGCCAAATTCCAGAGAATACTCAGCATAAGACCATCCGTTAGAGCGTCCTGAATACCAGTAACAACAGGCAGGCAAAGACCGGTACCGCAGCCGTCAGGCTATCAATACGATCCAGAATACCGCCGTGTCCTGGAATTAAGTGACCACTGTCCTTAATACCTGCTTCACGCTTAAACATACTCTCGGTCAGGTCACCCAGCACGGAGGCCAGGGCTGCAACGATGGAGCAAATGAGCAAGGTGACAGGCGCAACTTCAAGATTCGCCCACATGCCATAACCCCATGAGATCACGGCCGCAGTGGCGAGTCCGCCAATAAAACCCTGCCAGGTTTTACCAGGAGAAACCTTCGGTGCCAGCTTATGTTTGCCAAACAGCTTACCAAACATATACGCACCTGAATCCGCTCCCCAAACGAGGATCATGACATACAGCAGCCATAGCGCGCCACTATAATGATTCTCATCATAGTGCCATGCACGTAGCGCCAGCATTCCCCAAAAGAACGGGACAATGGTTAACACGCCGAAAATTATGCGTAATGTTTTGGAATTACGCCAGACCGACGCAGAACCTGGATAAAACAATACCAGTAACAGCGCCACGATCCACCAGCCCAGCGACGCCCACAGCGATACTTCAACCAACGGTTGATGGATATTGCGATGGTATTCTGGCAGTAAAAATAGCATCAGTGCCAGCAATAGCCCGCACAAAACCGCCAGCCAGACTCGCTGCGTACGCGTGGTAAAACCGCTTAACTGTCCCCATTCCCAAGCGGCCAACATACAGACGACCAACGTAACAATGGCGAACCCCACCGGCGGCAGCAAAAACAGCGCCGCGATGACAACGGGTATTAAAACAAAAGCAGAAATCAGGCGATACTTCAGCAAAAGCGACCCCCATCAGGCTTTTTCATCACCGGGCTCGGTGCCGCCGAAACGACGCTCACGATTAGCAAAGGCATGCAGCGCACCTTCAAAGTCTTGTTCATCGAAATCGGGCCAGAGAACATCGGTAAAGTAAAGTTCGGCATAGGCAATTTGCCACAACAGAAAATTACTAATTCGGTGCTCTCCCCCAGTCCTTATCACTAAATCCACAGGAGCCAGTTCATGCATACAAATTTGCTGTCCGAGCATCTCTTCATCGATTTGCTCAGGATGCAGCACACCGTCCTGCACCTGTTGTGCCAGTTGCCTGACTCCCTGGACAATATCCCACCGTCCACCGTAATTCGCTGCAATATTCAGCGTCAACCCGGTATTCTGGGCGGTAATCGCTTCTGATTTGCGAATCCGTTCTTGCAAACGTGAGTTAAATCGACTGATATCCCCGATAATACGCAGACGTACGTTATGGCGATGTAGGTTTTTCACTTCGCTATCAAGTGCCCACACAAACAGTTCCATTAACGCACTTACTTCCTGCGCAGGTCGGTTCCAGTTCTCACTGCTAAAGGCATACAGCGTTAACGCATCAATACCGTTATTGGCAGCAAAGGAGACAGCCCGGCGGACGGATTTTGCTCCGGCCTTATGCCCAAAGGCGCGAATCTTCCCTTGCTTTTTCGCCCAGCGGCCATTGCCATCCATGATAATTGCGACATGGCGACAACCATGTGCTGGCAAATTTTCGCTTAATGGTTTAGTTGCAGACAACATAACGCGTTATTAGTCCCTGAAAGGATTTACGGTACTCAGGAATACTGAAGCCCATCCACAAAAAAGCCGTGTCAAACCACGGCTTACCCGACCGAAAAAAAGCAAATACCCGCGATCGAGTGGCGCAGACTATATCACCGAAGCCCAACGCTAACAAATAGCACGATTCTCCGTAGAGGGATTATCATCAGCTTGAGAGTCGCATCACTTCTTTTCGGGCGACGTCCCGCGCGAGAGCATCAACCTTCAGCACGTCATCAACGCTCTGCGGCTCCTGCAAATCCATCTTATCCAGCACGGATAAATTCAGGTCAGCAATATCGGTAAATCGGATCTGCTGCGCCAGGAATGCGGCAACGGTAATTTCATTCGCGGCATTGAGTGCGGTCGTTGCCGCCTGCCCTTGCTCAAACGCGTCCATCGCCAGTTTCAGGCATGGATAACGCTGGTAATCAGGTGCGGAAAACGTCAACGCACTGAGTTTGCAAAAGTCGACAGGCTTAACACCGGACGTCACTCGTTCTGGCCATGCCATGGTATGGGCAATAGGTGTACGCATATCAGGTTCACCCAACTGTGCCAGAACACTACCATCCTGATAACGAACCATCGAATGAATAACCGACTGCGGGTGAATCAGCACTTCCATCTGGCTTGCACTGGCATTAAATAACCAACGCGCTTCAATGTATTCCAGACCTTTGTTCATCATGGTGGCGGAATCGACAGAGATTTTTCGTCCCATCGACCAATTCGGATGACGACATGCCTGATCGGGGGTCATAGAGACCAGATCGCGCAATGGCGTCTCACGGAATGGGCCACCAGACCCGGTAAGCAGAACTGACATGACGCCGTTTTGCTCAAGGTCAGCGTATCCCAGATTGTGTTGGATAGGTTGCGGTAAACTCTGAAAAATCGCGTTATGCTCGCTATCTACCGGCAAAAGCTGCGCTTTATGGCGTTTCACGTCGTCCATAAACAGACGACCGCAGGTCACCAGAGATTCTTTATTTGCCAGCAAAATGCTTTTGCTCGCACGAATTGCCGCCAGCGTCGGCAGCAAGCCCGCTGCGCCGACAATCGCCGCCATGACCTGATCAACATCATCCAGCGCAGCCATATCACAGGCAGCCTGCTGCCCGCTCATAACCTCGGTACGGCTACCCTGTGCCAAAAGAGCGGCTTTTACCTGTGCCGCGCTTTTTTCATCGTCCATTACCGCATAGCGAGGCACAAACTCCAGGCATTGCTCTACCATACGGGCAACATTTTTACCCGCCACCAACGCAGCAACACGAAATTTTTCCGGGTTATGGCGTACTACATCCAGCGTACTGCAACCAATAGAACCGGTTGATCCCAGGATGGTTAATTGCTTCATCGGACATCCAGAAGAATTTTACTCGTCATACTTCAAGTTGCATGTACGTTGGCTTTACTCGGCCTTTGGCGTCGCCGCCTTCCTGCAACTTGAATTATTTAGAGTATGTAGACAGAAAAAAGCAAAACGCCGCCATCCAGCCTTCTCAGGCCTTCTAAGCGGCGTTTTTAGCGTACAGGCGAATCAGAACTGCATCAGTTCCGCTTCTTTCTCTGCCAGCGCCGCATCAACTTTCTTGATTGCAGCATCAGTCAGTTTCTGTACGTCGTCCTGAGAACGGCGATCGTCATCTTCGCTGATCTCTTTTTCTTTCAACAACGCTTTCACTTTGTCGTTTGCATCGCGGCGTACGTTACGTACGGCAACACGCGCGCCTTCAGCTTCGCCACGCACGATCTTGGTCAGATCTTTACGACGTTCTTCGGTCAGCGGCGGCAGCGGAACGCGGATGTCGGAACCCGCAGAGCTTGGATTCAGACCGAGGTCGGAAGCCATGATTGCTTTCTCAACGGCTGGCCCCATAGAACGGTCAAACACGTTGATTTTCAGGGTACGGGAATCTTCAACCGTTACGCTTGCCAGCTGGCGCAGCGGAGTCGGTGTGCCGTAATATTCCACGACAATACCATCCAGCAGGCTAGGAGAAGCACGGCCCGTGCGAATTTTGCTGATTTGGTTTTTGAACGCTTCGACGCATTTGTCCATGCGTACTTCAGCATCTTTTCTGATATCGTTGATCACGTTACGAATCCTTGAAAGCTTGTTTCAGTCAGACCATACCCGCCACGCAAGATGTGACAAGTATAGTCTTGATTAATTTTGAGGGACGTATCCCGCGACATTAAAGCGGAATATTACCTGCATTTAGCCGCAACGGGAATTATTCCGTGATTAACGTGCCTTCTTTTTCACCCATAACAACACGGCGCAGTGCACCTGGTTTGTTCATGTTAAAGACACGAATCGGTAATTTGTGGTCACGAGCCAGCGTGAACGCGGCAAGATCCATGACTTTCAGCTCTTTATCCAGCACTTCAGTGTAGGTCAACTGTTCGTACATGGTCGCCGTTGGATCTTTAGCCGGGTCGGCAGTAAATACGCCATCGACTTTGGTGGCTTTCAGAACCACATCCGCTTCAATTTCAATACCGCGCAGGCAGGCTGCAGAGTCGGTGGTGAAGAACGGATTGCCGGTACCCGCAGACAAAATAACAACGCGGTTGTTACGCAGCAGGCTGATAGCTTCAGCCCAGCTGTAGTTATCACACACGCCGTTCAGAGGAATTGCGGACATCAAGCGAGCGTTCACATAGGCGCGGTGAAGCGCATCGCGCATCGCCAGACCGTTCATTACGGTGGCTAACATGCCCATGTGGTCGCCCACAACGCGGTTCATCCCTGCTTTCGCCAGACCAGCGCCACGGAACAGGTTACCACCACCAATCACTACGCCAACCTGAATACCCAGCTCAACCAGCTCTTTAATTTCCTGAGCCATGCGGTCAAGGATGCTTGCATCAATACCGAAGCCTTCTGAACCTTGCAGAGCTTCGCCACTTAACTTAAGCAGAATACGTTTGTAGACGGGTTTTGCATTGGTAGCCATGTTTCTTTCCTGAGACTGTCAACGAATGAGATGAGTTAATTCCGGCGACATTGTATGTCGCTTTTCAGCATGACCACTATAGCGGTTCGCTGAATTTACAAGCCAGACACAAAAAGAAGCCGCCCTCAGGCGGCTCCTTTAAAAATTAAGACTGCTTGGACATCGCAGCAACTTCTGCTGCAAAGTCAGTCTCAACTTTCTCGATGCCTTCACCCACTTCAAAGCGGATGAAACCAGTTACGTCAGCGTTATGCTCTTTCAGCAGCTGACCAACAGATTTGCTCGGTTCCATGACGAAAGGCTGACCGGTCAGAGAAACTTCGCCGGTGAATTTCTTCATGCGGCCTTCAACCATTTTCTCTGCGATTTCTTTCGGCTTGCCAGACTGCATAGCGATGTCCAGCTGAACCTGGTATTCTTTTTCTACCACTTCAGCGGAAACGTCTTCCGGCTTAACGAATTCTGGTTTGCTTGCAGCAACGTGCATTGCCAGCTGTTTAACCAGTTCTTCGTCAGCGCCAGTTGCAGCAACCAGAACACCGATACGAGCACCGTGCTGGTAGTTACCCAGAACTTCGCCTTCCAGGGAAGCAACGCGACGGATGTTGATGTTCTCACCGATTTTAGCAACCAGAGCAACACGTTCTTCTTCGAACTGTGCTTTCAGAACTTCAACGTCAGTGATTTTGCCAGCAACGGCAGCGTCCAGTACTTTGTCAGCAAATGCCTGGAAACCAGCATCTTTAGCAACGAAGTCAGTCTGGCAGTTAACTTCCAGAATGAAAGCAATGTTGCCGTCGATTTTGGTTTTGATTACGCCGTCAGCAGCAACGTTGCCTGCTTTTTTCGCTGCTTTGATTGCACCGGACTTACGCATGTTTTCGATTGCCAGCTCGATGTCGCCATTAGCTTCAGTCAGTGCTTTTTTGCAATCCATCATGCCTGCGCCAGTACGCTCACGCAGCTCTTTTACCAGGGATGCGGTAATTTCAGCCATTCTAAAATCCTCGGAAGATTTGATCTGCCCGGCATGAAACCGCACAGATTTAAAAGTGAAAAAGGGGGCCATATACAGGCCCCCTAACCAAACGTGATACTACCTGGTCTATAAGGGCTCTAACGAGCGTGCCTTATTATTCAGCTTCTACGAAGCTTTCTTCCGCCTGGGAAGCCAGATCCTGAGAACGGCCTTCACGAACGGTAGTAGCTACAGCGCCCAGGTACAGGGTCACAGCACGGATTGCGTCGTCGTTACCCGGGATAACGAAGTCAACACCGTCCGGATCAGAGTTGGTATCAACGATAGCAAATACTGGGATACCCAGGTTGTTTGCTTCTTTGATAGCAATGTGCTCGTGGTCAGCATCGATTACGAACAGAGCGTCCGGCAGACCGCCCATGTCTTTGATACCGCCCAGGCTGTTTTCCAGTTTCTCAAGCTCACGAGTACGCATCAGCGCTTCTTTCTTGGTCAGCTTTTCGAAAGTACCGTCCTGAGACTGAGTTTCCAGATCTTTCAGACGTTTGATGGACTGACGAACGGTTTTCCAGTTAGTCAGCATACCGCCCAACCAGCGATGGTTCACGAAGAACTGGTCGCAGTTGTTAGCAGCTTCTTTCACCGCTTCGCTTGCAGCGCGTTTAGTACCAACGAAAAGGATTTTACCTTTACGAGCAGAGATCTTGTTCAGTTCAGCCAGAGCTTCGTTGAACATCGGTACAGTTTTCTCAAGGTTGATGATGTGAACTTTGTTACGCGCACCGAAGATGAACGGCTTCATTTTCGGGTTCCAGTAACGGGTCTGGTGACCAAAGTGAACACCAGCCTTGAGCATGTCGCGCATGGAAACAGTTGCCATGATTAAAACCTCTATATATAAAAGTTGGGGTTAAGCCTCCACGCATCCCATATTACCGACCCCAAAGGGCACCCCGGAATATGTGCCGATACGTGTGTGTTGTTACACAAAGTGAGATTTGTCGCTCCCGTCCATCGTGTGTAGTCTTCGAATGGATCGGAAGTCCGGCGCGCTTTATACCACAAATACGCCACCGACACCAATAATTGTTGGCGGTCTGTGCTGTATTGAACAATGAATTTCGTGTTACAGACAGGCGGCAAATTTTTGAATCCCCGGGAGCTTACGGCCAGTAAGTGACTGGGGTGAAAAAATGTAGCCAACGCATCTGTGGCACGAAAGGCGAAGTTCAGAATGATTCTCAATTTGGCAGGGTACACCCCAGACTGATACCATTGGCAACACTTAAACAATTATTGCCGATATCATCGGCACTGATGGACAGAATTCATGGCTATCTCAATCAAGACCCCTGAAGAAATCGAAAAAATGCGCGTCGCTGGCCGCCTGGCCGCTGATGTACTGGAAATGATCGAACCGTTTGTTAAACCGGGCGTCAGCACCGGTGAGCTGGATCGCATCTGTAATGACTATATCGTGAATGAGCAACACGCCATTTCCGCCTGCCTGGGTTACCACGGCTATCCGAAATCCGTGTGTATCTCTATTAATGAAGTGGTGTGCCACGGGATCCCGGACGACGCCAAACTTCTGAAAGACGGCGATATCGTCAACATCGACGTAACCGTGATTAAAGACGAGTACCACGGTGACACCTCGAAAATGTTTATCGTCGGCAAACCTACTATTCTGGGCGAGCGTCTGTGCCGCGTCACGCAGGAAAGCCTGTATCTGGCGCTGCGGATGGTGAAACCGGGCATTCGCCTGCGCACGCTGGGCGCTGCAATTCAGAAATACGCGGAAGGTGAAGGTTTCTCTGTCGTTCGTGAATACTGCGGTCACGGTATCGGTCGCGGCTTCCATGAAGAGCCGCAGGTTCTGCACTACGATGCAGACGACGGCGGTGTGGTACTGCAGCCGGGTATGACGTTCACCGTAGAACCGATGCTGAATGCCGGTGATTACCGCATCCGCACCATGAAAGACGGTTGGACGGTGAAGACCAAAGACCGGAGCTTGTCTGCACAGTACGAGCATACTATTGTAGTGACGGAAAACGGCTGTGAAATTCTGACGTTACGCAAGGATGACACCATCCCGGCGATCATCATACACGGCGAATAATGTTTTGCCTGATGGCGATGCATTCGCATCTTATCAGGCCTACAAATTGTACTACTTAGTAGGCCGGGTAAGGCGTTCACGCCATCATCCGGCTTTTTAATGGGTGGCGCATAATGAATACTCTTCCTGAACAGCACGCAAATACTGCCCTCCCCACCCTGCCTGGCCAACCGCAAAACCCAGGGACATGGCCACAGCAAGATCTCAACTGCTCCGGTATTAAAGCGCATATTGACACCTTCCAGAGCTGGTTAGGCGAAGCGTTTGACAGTGGAATTTCCGCAGAACAGCTCATTGAGGCCCGCACTGAATTTATTGACCAACTGCTACAGCGTTTGTGGATAGAAGCTGGGTTCGGGCAAATAGCCGATCTGGCGCTGGTTGCCGTTGGCGGCTACGGGCGGGGCGAACTGCATCCGCTTTCCGATATTGACCTGCTGATCCTCAGTCGAAAAAAGCTACCTGACGCGCAGGCCGAAAAAGTTGGTGAGCTGTTAACGCTGCTATGGGACGTGAGGCTGGAGGTTGGGCACAGCGTGCGTACGCTGGAAGAGTGTCTGCTGGAAGGATTATCAGATTTAACCGTCGCCACTAACCTGATTGAAACACGCCTGCTGATCGGCGATGTGGCGCTGTTTCTTGAGCTGCAAAAGCATATTTTTAGCGAAGGTTTCTGGCCATCCGATAAGTTTTACGCTGCCAAAGTGGAAGAGCAGAATCAGCGCCACCAGCGTTATCACGGCACCAGCTACAACCTGGAGCCGGATATCAAAAGCAGTCCCGGCGGCCTGCGCGATATCCATACTCTGCAATGGGTCGCCCGCCGCCATTTTGGCGCCACGTCATTGGATGAAATGGTCGGCTTCGGCTTTTTGACGCTGGCTGAACGCGCCGAACTGAATGAATGTTTGCATATCCTGTGGCGGATTCGCTTCGCCCTGCATCTGGTCGTTAGTCGTTACGACAACCGCCTGCTGTTTGACCGCCAGCTCAGCGTGGCGCAACGGCTAAACTACGGCGGTGAAGGCAACGAACCTATCGAGCGGATGATGAAAGACTATTTCCGCGTCACCCGCCGGGTCAGCGAACTGAATCACATGCTGCTGCAACTGTTCGACGAGGCGATCCTCGCCATGCCCGCCGATGAAAAACCGCGCCCGATTGATGACGACTTTCAACTGCGCGGCACGTTGATCGATCTGCGCGATGACGATCTGTTTATCCGCAAACCCGAAGCGATACTGCGGATGTTTTACATCATGGTGCGTAACAGCGCGATCAGCGGGATTTACTCCACCACGCTGCGCCATCTGCGTCATGCCCGCCGTCATTTAACGCAGCCGCTGTGCTACATCCCGGAAGCGCGATCCCTGTTTCTCAGTATGTTGCGCCATCCGGGTGCGGTGAGCCGCGGTCTGCTACCGATGCATCGCCACAGCGTGTTGTGGGCCTATATGCCGCAATGGTCGCATATTGTCGGCCAAATGCAGTTTGACCTGTTTCATGCTTACACGGTGGATGAACACACCATCCGCGTAATGCTCAAGCTGGAAAGTTTTGCCAACGAAGAGACCCGCCAGCGCCATCCGCTGTGTGTGGATCTATGGCCGCGTCTGCGACAGCCGGAGCTGATTCTAATTGCCGCGCTGTTCCACGATATCGCCAAAGGCCGCGGCGGTGATCACTCGGTGCTCGGCGCTCAGGACGTGCTCAAGTTCGCCGAACTGCACGGCCTGAATTCCCGCGAAACGCAGCTGATCGTGTGGCTGGTGCGCCAGCATTTGCTGATGTCGGTAACCGCTCAGCGCCGCGATATTCAGGATCCCGAAGTGATCAAGCAATTCGCCGAAGAGGTACAAACGGAACACCGTCTGCGCTTTTTGGTGTGTCTGACCGTCGCGGATATTTGCGCCACCAACGAAACGCTGTGGAATAGCTGGAAGCAAAGCCTGCTGCGCGAGCTGTACTTCGCGACGGAAAAACAACTGCGTCGTGGCATGCAAAATACGCCGGATATGCGCGAGCGCGTACGCCATCATCAGCTTCAGGCGCTGGCGCTACTGCGCATGGACAACATTGATGAAGAAGCATTGCACCACATCTGGTCACGCTGTCGCGCCAACTACTTCGTGCGTCACAGCCCAAATCAGCTGGCCTGGCATGCGCGTCATCTGCTGCAACACGATCTCAGCAAGCCGCTGATCCTGCTCAGCCCACAGGCCACGCGTGGCGGGACAGAAATTTTCATCTGGAGCCCTGACCGCCCTTACCTGTTTGCCGCCGTCTGCGCCGAACTGGACAGGCGTAATCTTAGCGTCCACGATGCGCAGATTTTCACTACCCGCGATGGGATGGCGATGGATACGTTCATCGTGCTGGAGCCGGACGGCAGCCCGCTGTCTTCAGACCGACACGAAGCGATCCGTTTTGGACTGGAACAGGCCATCACGCAGCGCAGCTGGCAGCCACCACAACCGCGTCGCCAGCCGGCAAAATTACGCCACTTTACTGTCGATACTGAAGTTACCTTTTTGCCGACCCATACCGACCGAAAATCGTTCCTGGAGCTTATCGCTCTCGACCAGCCCGGCCTGCTGGCGCGGGTCGGGCAGATTTTTGCCGATCTGGGAATTTCGCTGCATGGCGCCCGAATTACAACCATTGGCGAGCGAGTAGAAGATTTATTCATAATCGCCACCGCCGACCGGCGCGCCCTTAATAATGAGCTGCAGCAGGAAGTGCATCAACGGTTGACAGAGGCCCTCAATCCAAACGATAAAGGGTAATGTTTTTATTTATTATGGAAAGAGTTTAACAATGCAGCAGTTACAGAACGTTATTGAGTCCGCTTTCGAGCGCCGTGCCGACATTACTCCGGCAAATGTGGATACCGTAACCCGCGAAGCGGTGAATCAGGTTATTTCTTTACTGGATTCCGGTGCACTGCGCGTCGCAGAGAAGATTGAGGGTCAGTGGGTCACGCATCAGTGGCTGAAAAAGGCGGTCCTGCTCTCTTTCCGTATTAACGATAATCAGGTCATCGAAGGTGCGGAAAGCCGTTACTTCGATAAAGTACCGATGAAATTCGCCAACTACGACGAAGCGCGCTTCCAGAAGGAAGGTTTCCGCGTGGTTCCGCCTGCGGCCGTGCGTCAGGGTGCGTTTATCGCCCGTAACACCGTGCTGATGCCATCTTACGTAAACATCGGTGCTTATGTTGATGAAGGTACGATGGTTGATACATGGGCAACAGTCGGTTCCTGTGCGCAAATCGGTAAAAACGTACACCTGTCCGGCGGCGTTGGCATCGGCGGCGTACTGGAGCCGTTACAGGCTAACCCGACCATCATCGAAGACAACTGCTTCATCGGCGCGCGCTCTGAAGTGGTTGAAGGCGTGATCGTCGAAGAAGGTTCTGTTATCTCCATGGGCGTGTACATCGGTCAGAGCACCCGTATTTACGATCGCGAAACTGGCGAAGTGCATTATGGTCGCGTTCCGGCAGGCTCCGTGGTTGTCTCCGGCAACCTGCCGTCGAAAGATGGCAAATACAGCCTGTACTGCGCGGTGATTGTGAAGAAAGTCGATGCCAAAACGCGTGGCAAAGTGGGAATCAACGAACTGTTACGCACCATCGACTAACAGCGATTTGAAAAAGCGGGCTTAGCCCGCTTTTTTTACATCTGCGAGTGGCATAAACAAGGCTTTTCGTTAATTATTCAATGGTTATAGTGAGCTTAAGGGTACCGCTATGTATGACAATCTGAAAAGTCTGGGCATTACTAATCCTGAAGAGATCGATCGTTACAGCCTGCGGCAAGAAGCCAACAACGATATCCTGAAAATCTATTTCCAGAAGGATAAAGGCGAGTTTTTTGCCAAGAGCGTGAAGTTCAAATATCCCCGTCAGCGTAAAACGGTTGTCGCCGATGGCGTCGGCCAGGGTTACAAAGAAGTGCAGGAGATCAGTCCCAACCTGCGCTATGTGATCGACGAACTGGATCAGATCTGCCAGCGCGATCGCAGCGAAGTCGATCTTAAACGCAAGATCCTTGATGATTTACGTCATCTGGAAAGCGTCGTGACCAACAAGATCAGCGAAATTGAAGCCGATCTGGAAAAACTGACGCGTAAATAACCGCGAGTGAATGTATTCGTAGGCCGGGTAAGGCGAAGTTGCCACCCGGCATTTTTCCTGATAGCGCAACGCCCATCAGGCAATTAATCAATGCTGCTCATCCAGTTGTAACGCCACATACAGCAGCAATCTGTCGTCGAAGTTCCCCAGATCCAGCCCGGTCAGTTCTGAAATACGATTCAGGCGATATTCCAGCGTATTACGATGAATAAACAGTGCCTTTGAGGTCGCCAGCGGCTGGACGTTATGACGAAACCATGCCGCCAATGTCCGACGCAGCAATCCGTTGTTATCCATCGCCTTCAGCCTCACCAACGGACGCGCCAGCTCATTGGCCTGCCAGCCGCCGCGCAGGCTGTCCAGCAGCACTGGCAACATCAAATCCTGATAGAAATAGCTACGGCTTTCCGGCATCCGCTGTTTACCGACCATCATGGTAGTGCGCGCCGTACGATACGAACGGGCAATGCTACCAGGCCCGGTAAAATAGTTGCCCAGCGACACGCGAAAACGCAGCTGTCCGTTCTCTTTCATACGGGCAATAAGCTGCTCAACGCGCTTACGATGATCTTCAGCGTCCCAGCGGCCAAACTGATTGAGCGCCGGTTTCAGCACCACCATCTCGGTCAGAGAAACAATCGCAATCAGATTATTACGTTCGGGCGTGGTCAACGCATTCTGCAATTGCTGTAGTTCCGCCATCGCACTGTCAACACCAAGCTGACCGCTGTCGACCTCCACTACCGCCACCACGCGCGGCTGGTTCAAATCAATGCCTAAACGCTGGGCCCATTCCATCAACGCTGGCGTATTCTCTTCCGCCTGAATCAGGTTCATCACCAGCTCTTCACGCAGACGGCTATCCTGCGCTAACAAATGCATCAGGCGCGACTGTTCCAGCATCATTTCGGCGGTCATACACACTAACTCGCCGTATTTGCGCAGATGTTCCGGTTCGCCGGTAAGGCCGATAACGCCAACGATTTCGCCTTCCAGACGCAGCGGCAGGTTTATCCCCTGACGCACACCGTGTAAATGCCGGGCCACCGCATCGTCAATATCGACCACCCGCCCCTGCGAAAGTACCAGCAACGCCCCTTCGTGCAATTCACCAATACGTTCGCGATCGCCGCTGCCGATTATCCGCCCACGGGCATCCATTACGTTGATATTGGTATCAATGATGCGCATGGTGCGCGCCACGATATCCTGCGCCATTTTGGTATCAAGATGCCAGCCAGCCATAAACCCCTCCTGTGAGCAGAGCTCAAGCATAGGGAAGATAATAAGCGGCGGCATTGTGCAAATGCACAAAGCGGAAGGGAGAAGTATGGAGTTGTGGGAAGTATCACAAAAAGAAACCCCTTCCTGTGCAGGAAGGGGTTGAGGGAGATTACTGCATCAACAGATAGATTGAGCTGTCACCGCGCTGAATGTTCAGCGCCAGTACAGCCGGTTTGCTGTCGAGGATTTTGCGCAGTTCAGCGATGTTTTTCACCGGCTGCTGGTTCGCACCGATAATCACATCCCCTTTCTTCAGGCCAATCTGTGCAGCCGGAGAACTCGGTTTCACGTCGCTTACCACGACCCCTTTGTCCTGGCCCTTGTTGCTCATATCGGCACCTTCAATGCCTTTAAAGATAGAGCTGGAGTCAACCTGAGTCTGGCTGCTCTGCTGCAATTCCAGGTTCACGGTGACCGGCTTACCGTCACGCAGCAGACCCAGGGTGATCTTGCTGCCGACCGGCATCGTACCCACCTGCGCACGCAGGGCGGCGAAGCTGCTGATAGGTTTGCCGTTCAGCGAGGTAATCACGTCCCCGGCTTTAATACCGGCTTTCGCTGCGGAAGAGTTCGGCATTACCTGGCTGACGAATGCGCCACGCTGGGCGTCAACTTTCATCGCTTTCGCCAGCTCCGAGCTCAGTTCGGTCCCCATAATACCCAGCTCACCGCGTTTAACCTGGCCGAACTCAACCATCTGCGAAGTCAGGTTTTTCACCATGTTGCTCGGGATTGCAAAACCGATACCGATGTTACCGCCGTCCGGCGCGAGGATCGCGGTGTTAATACCGATCAGCTCACCATTCAGGTTGACCAGTGCACCACCGGAGTTACCCCGGTTGATAGCTGCATCCGTCTGGATAAAGTTCTCGTAGTTTTCCGCATTCAGGCCGCTACGACCCAGCGCAGAAACGATACCGGAAGTCACCGTTTCACCGAGGCCAAACGGGTTACCGATTGCCACGGTATAATCACCCACGCGCAGCGCGTCGGAATCTGCCAGCTTAATCGCCGTCAGGTTTTTCGGATCCTGAATTTGGATCAGCGCGATATCGGAGCGCGGATCTTTACCCACGATCTTCGCATCAAATTTACGACCATCGCTCAACTGAACTTTAATCACCGTGGCATTATCCACCACGTGGTTATTGGTCACGACATACCCTTTCGCGGCATCAATAATTACGCCGGAACCGAGCGCCATAAATTTCTGCTGCTGGCCACCGCCGTTACCAGCGCCCGGTGCGCCGCCCTGGCAGAACGGCGAACTCTGGAACGGAGAACCGTCCTGACAGAACGGTGAATTATCACCGAAGAATTGCTGGAAATTACGCGGCATGCGCGGCGTATTTACCGTCGTGCTCCCCTCGACGTTAATACTTACCACCGATGGCATCACTTTTTCGAGCATCGGGGCCAGGCTTGGCATCTGTTGGGCGGTCATTGCTGAAGACGACGTCTCAGCCGCTGTGGCAGACAGGGGGGACAACGCCAAACCTAAACTCAGAGCCAGTGCACTCATTGCTAATGTGGTTTTTTTCATGTGTTTCGTTCTCGATTAACAGGTAACGCAAAATTGCTGTATACGTCAGAGTCGTTTTATAGCGCTAAGTTCCAGAATCAAGTTTAAGGAAAAAGTAAAATTTTATGGGCCGTCTTTACAAATGAGTATTTATTGTTCTACGGCCATCAAGCGACGATATTCATCCCAGGCATACAAATCCGTCATCCCGCTGATATAATCCTGGATCAACCGGCAGCGATAATAATATTCCAGAACCGAATACTCTGCGCACCCCACCGATATTTTACTAACCGCCTCAACATACGCAAGACGATGGCGGGTAGACAACTTCTGAAATAAACGGGACTCGATAGGAAAACGTTTTACTCTTTCATTATCGACCAGTTCAGAAAAATCTGACTGAGACATTTTCAATAACGGTTGATAGATCTCCAGCAACCCGCTGATCACCCGATAGCCCTGTAACTCCAGCTGTTCAACATCCGGATGACTAAATACATGTTTCACCGCCACATTTTTATAAACACCCAGTAGCTGGCTGAAGCTGCTGGCATCTTCTAACAGCGCATGATTAAAGCTGCCTTCATAAATCTGCGGCAAATTATCAATAAACCTCTGGGCCGCATACGGCACCAGTTTATTCAGCGTATTGACGCGTAAATACATAAAGAACTGATCTTCGGTACTCCGGCTTAATGTATTTGAACGTGATTTCTCCCAGGCGTTCTCAACAACCTGGCTAAACAGGGAACCTTTTTCATGGTGCCCCCACGCCTCATACAGGTGGTGATAAAGTTGCTCGACGCTAAAGATTCTTTTCTCAACGGCATCTTCCAGATCCGCTACGCAATAAGAGATATCATCGGCAGCCTCCATAATCCAGGTTAATGGAAAACGACTGTAAGGCGCTAATGATAATTCTTTACGCAACCGCTCAATATACGGTTCTTCAGAAAGGTAATAACCCGGCTTCTTCATTAAATAGTTGTGCGTCTCGGGTGCACTGCCGCGCCACCACGCCGGACGGGTATATTTTAAAATACCGCCAACCTGCGCCCAGGTAAGGTTCATACGCATCAACGTATGCACAAGGCGAATTCCCTGCGCATTGCCTTCAAAATGGCACAGGTCCTGGCGCACCTTGCGACGAATATCATTCAGCGACTCCTCGCCTTCACGCAATCGTAATGCCGTCACCTGGCAGCGGTCATCACTCAAGGGCTGACTTTCCGCGTCTGCGGGATACAGCCGCTGGCGGAACCAGTCATTAATTGCCGCCTCCCCGAAATGGCCAAACGGCGGATTACCAATGTCATGCATCAGGCAGGACATTTCGACAATACTCTCAAAGGGTCCCGTCAGTTCATCCAGACCATACTGCTCCAGCAGCTTTAGTTCTTTCAGTCGGCTGAGGATCTCTTTCGCGATATAGCGCCCAACCTGCTGAACTTCCATCGAGTGCGTCAGGCGCGTACGGACCGCCGCATTGCGCTCCAGCGGAAAGACCTGCGTTTTTTGTTGCAGTCGGCGAATGGCCGGAGAATTGATAATACGTCCGCGATCGCTTTCGAAAATACGCAGGATCTCATGCTCAGTCTTCACGCCCTGCGGCGAACGGTAACGACGATGCCAGTTTATTTTTTTTCGGAAATCGATCTGTGCCATGTCCTCTCCCGCCTGAGAAATGCGCTACCCCTTAAGCGCATGATAGACTATGCCCTCAAATCTGGCTTATCGCGAGTAAATCTATGAAAATCGGCATCATTGGTGCAATGGAAGAAGAAGTTACGCTGCTGCGTGACAAAATCGAAAACCGTCAGACCATCGCGCTCGGCGGTTGTGAAATTTACACCGGCCAGCTGAACGGTACAGAGGTTGCGCTGCTGAAATCGGGTATCGGTAAAGTGGCTGCGGCACTGGGTGCTACGCTGCTGCTTGAACGCTGCAAGCCGGACGCCATCATTAATACCGGTTCTGCGGGTGGCCTGGCTTCTACGCTGAAAGTCGGGGATATCGTAGTTTCTGACGAAGCGCGCTATCACGACGCCGACGTCACTGCCTTTGGCTATGAATTTGGTCAGCTACCGGGCTGCCCGGCTGGTTTTAAAGCCGATCCTGCGTTGATTGCTGCCGCAGAATCTTGCATCGCCGAACTCAATCTGAACGCCGTTCGCGGACTTATCGTCAGCGGTGATGCATTCATTAACGGTTCCGTGGGGCTGGCGAAAATTCAGCACAACTTCCCGCAGGCGATTGCCGTTGAGATGGAAGCGACCGCAATTGCGCACGTTTGCCACAACTTTAACGTGCCATTCGTCGTGGTTCGCGCTATCTCTGACGTTGCCGATCAGCAATCCCATCTCAGCTTTGACGAATTCCTGGTGGTTGCCGCGAAGCAGTCAAGTCTGATGGTTGAAACGCTGGTACAGAAACTGGCGCATGGCTAAATTACTCTCCAGGGCGCTGGTCGCCCTGCTTTTCACTCTCCCGGCGTTCCTATACGCCGCACCGCGTGTTGTGACGCTTTCTCCTGCCAATACCGAACTCGCTTTTGCCGCAGGCATTACCCCCGTTGGCGTCAGCAGCTACTCAAACTACCCGCCAGAAGCCAAAAATATTGAGGAAGTCTCAACCTGGCAAGGGATGAATCTTGAACGTATTGTGGCGCTGAAACCTGATTTGGTCGTCGCCTGGCGCGGGGGAAATGCTGAGCGGCAGGTGAATCAACTGACCTCTCTGGGAATTAAGGTCATCTGGGTGGATGCCGTTACCATTGAGCAGGTTGCCGATGCGCTACGCCAGTTGGCAGCATGGAGCCCCAAGCCTGAACAAGCTAAACAGGCGGCGCAAACCATGCTTGATGACTATGCTTTACTTAAATCTCAGTATGCCAACAAACCGAAAAAACGTGTGTTTCTCCAGTTTGGTGCCAATCCTCTGTTTACCAGTGGAAAAGGTTCTATTCAGCACGAAGTTCTTGAGGTATGCGGCGGAGAAAACATCTTTGCCGGTAGTCGGGTTCCCTGGCCGCAGGTTAGCCGTGAGCAGGTCCTGGCACGAGCCCCCCAGGCTATTGTTGCAACTGGCGGTCCGGGCGAAACTCTGAAAATTGAGCAATACTGGGGAAACCAGCTAAAAATACCCGTTATTACACTTAATAGTGACTGGTTCGAACGCGCGAGCCCGCGTATTATCCTCGCCGCAAAACAACTCTGTAATGCGCTTTCACAGATAAATTAGCGCCTGCCCCCACCAGGTCTGTTGTGAGGATTTAAAAATGCTCGTCTATTGGCTTGATATTGTCGGCACCGCGGTATTTGCAATCTCTGGCGTATTACTGGCCGGAAAATTACGTATGGATCCGTTTGGCGTCCTGGTACTCGGCGTGGTTACCGCCGTTGGCGGCGGTACGATCCGCGATATGGCGCTGGATAATGGACCGGTTTTTTGGGTTAAGGATCCAACCGATCTGGTGGTGGCGATGATCACCAGCATGCTGACGATCCTGTTGGTACGTCAACCAAGACGCATACCGAAATGGATTCTTCCGGTGCTGGATGCCGTTGGCCTGGCGGTGTTCGTGGGTATTGGCGTCAACAAGGCATTTCTCGCAGGAACAGGGCCGTTGGTGGCGATTTGTATGGGGGTGATTACCGGCGTTGGCGGTGGGATCATTCGCGATGTGTTAGCGCGTGAAGTCCCGATGATTTTGCGCACCGAGATCTACGCCACGGCGTGTATTATCGGCGGGATCGTGCATGCGACGGCGTTTTATACCTTTGATGTTTCACTGGAAAACGCCAGTATGATGGGGATGATTGTCACCCTGCTGATTCGGCTTGCCGCCATTCGCTGGCATCTGAAATTGCCGACGTTTGCACTGGATGATAACGGGCGTTGATATTGTTTTGCCCGATGGCGCTACGCTTATCGGGCCTGGAACATCTTTCCTGTAGGCCGGATAAGACACTAGCGTCACTATCCGGCATAACGAACAGCAATCAGATGCTGAAAGAAGAACCACACCCGCAGGTGCTTTTCGCATTCGGGTTAGTCACAACGAAGCGGGAACCTTCCAGACCTTCGGTATAGTCAACCGCGCCGCCCACCAGATATTGCAGACTCATCGGATCAACGACCAGACCAACACCTTGTTTCTCAATGGTCATATCACCTTCATTGACCTGATCATCAAAGGTGAAACCGTACTGGAAACCGCTGCAACCACCGCCAGTGATATACACGCGTAATTTCAGATTCGGGTTATCTTCGTCAGCGATCAGGCTTTTTACTTTATTGGCTGCTGCTTCAGTAAATTGCAGTGGCAGCGCTACGTCATCACTCATATTTTGCTCCAAACGACATCGGCAATTGGGTAAATTTCAACCCAATATTTTGGGCCATTATCTAATACCCTGGTATTTCGTTCAAGTATTCTCGCCAGCGGCAGTCCCCTGGCTTTTTGCCGCCTGCTCCGCTTCCTGTTTTGCCAGCGTACGAGCAAGGATAGTCGAGTATAGCGGCTTTCCGCCCATAAATTGGGCTAATAGTGTTGCGCCAAGACAGGTAATAATCATTGGCAAAATGAGCTGATAGTTATCGGTCATCTCCAGCACCAGCACAATACCCGTTAGCGGCGCACGTACCGAAGCCGCCAACAAAGCCCCCATTCCGGCGATGGCAAAGGTTCCGGCCTCCAGGTGATACTGCGGAAATGAGGCCGCTGCAGCCATACCGAACGCCGTACCCAGCAACGTGCCCAACGCCAGCATCGGAGCAAAGATCCCACCGGGCGCGCCGGATGAGAAGCACAGCAGCGAGGTGATCACCCTGGTGATAAATATAAACAGCAGCAGACCGACACTAAAATTGCCTGCTGCGGCAATCGGGATCAGGTTAAAACCACCGCCTGCCGCTTCCGGTTGAATTAATCCCAGGATCCCGCACAGGCCACCGATCGCGCCGCCCATCAGCACCCATTTTTTAATTTCACCACCGTGAAAGCGCTGGAACATATCCTGGGTACGCAACACCATAGTGTTGAACAAGGGCCCGACACAGCCAAAAATAAGTCCGAGCACAAGGTACAGCCACAGCGTATTCACCGGCGCATTAGACAGTTTCCCGACTTCAATTATCGGGGCTTCACCGTTGAAAATACGAAACACGATGCTCGACATAATAACGCCGGTAAACACGGCTTTGATCGACACGAGGTTATAGCGAAACTGCGGGCGCATCTCTTCAATAATGAACAGGATCCCCGCCAGCGGAGCGTTAAACGCCGCCGAAAGGCCCGCTGCCGCACCGGTAGCCAATAAGGTATGCCGCGCTTCGGCGCTACGCATGCGGAAAATATCCAGCACCATGCGCCCGAGGTTACCACCAATCTGCACGGTCGGACCTTCCCGCCCAAGCACCATGCCAGCACCCAGCGTGCCCATGCCGCCAATAAATTTCACCGGCAGGACACGCCACCAGCGCACAGGTCGCAGCTCTTCCAGCGCACCTTCAATCTCTGGGATCCCCGAACCACCAGCTTCCGGCGCAAACTTACGCACCAGGAAATAGCCGACCATCGCCAGCAACGCCGAAAGAATAAACGCCAACGGCCACAGCAGAATGGCATGGTCCGCAACCTGAGCCAGCGCGCCAATGCGCTGATTCTGCACCCAGGTCACCGCTTTCTCAAATGCCACGCCAACAAGCCCTGTCACTGTACCTACTACGGCAGCCATCAACAGGATCGCCAACGGCGTTTTGTCTCGTTCCAGGAGACGACGAATTTGATCCCTGCGGCGTAAACGCACAATTTGCTGTGCTTCAAAAGAGGGAGTGTCTGTCTTCATCAGATGATCATTAATTGGTAATACAAATACGGAATCGGCATTCTACTCGCACATTTCACGAAAATCCCCTGCAAATCGTATTGTTTCAAATGCGTAAAACTTTCATAACCTTCTCTGAATAACTAGAATAGCGGGCATTTACTTTTTCTACGAACCAGGACCCCATCCATGAGTAAGTCTGAAAATCTCTACAGCGCAGCACGCGAACTTATCCCAGGCGGCGTTAACTCCCCCGTTCGCGCCTTTACTGGCGTGGGTGGTACTCCGCTGTTTATCGAAAAAGCCGACGGCGCGTATCTGTACGATGTCGATGGTAAAGCCTATGTCGATTACGTCGGTTCCTGGGGACCGATGGTACTGGGTCACAACCACCCGGCAATCCGTAATGCGGTGATTGAAGCTGCGGAGCGCGGTTTAAGCTTCGGCGCACCGACCGAGATGGAAGTGAAAATGGCGGAGCTGGTCACTGAACTCGTGCCGACCATGGACATGGTGCGCATGGTGAACTCCGGTACGGAAGCGACAATGAGCGCAATCCGCCTGGCACGCGGTTTCACCGGTCGCGATAAAATCATCAAATTTGAAGGCTGCTACCACGGCCACGCCGATTGCCTGCTGGTTAAGGCCGGTTCCGGCGCATTAACGCTGGGCCAGCCGAACTCCCCAGGCGTTCCGGCCGATTTCGCGAAACACACCCTGACCTGCACCTATAACGATCTTGCTTCAGTACGTGCAGCATTTGAACAGTACCCGCAGGAGATCGCCTGCATCATCGTTGAGCCGGTCGCCGGCAACATGAACTGCATCCCGCCGCTGCCGGAATTCCTGCCGGGCCTGCGTGCGCTGTGCGATGAGTTTGGCGCACTATTGATCATTGATGAAGTAATGACCGGTTTCCGCGTGGCGTTGGCCGGAGCGCAGGATTATTACGGCGTCGTGCCGGATCTGACCTGCCTCGGTAAAATCATCGGTGGCGGAATGCCCGTTGGCGCATTCGGTGGCCGCCGCGATGTGATGGACGCGCTGGCGCCGACCGGTCCGGTTTACCAGGCGGGGACGCTTTCCGGTAACCCAATCGCGATGGCGGCAGGTTATGCCTGTCTGACCGAAGTAGCCCAACCGGGTATTCATGAAACGCTGAACGAACTGACGACGCGTCTGGCGGAAGGTCTGCTGGAAGCTGCTGAAGAAGCGAATATTCCGCTGGTGGTTAACCATGTGGGCGGGATGTTCGGGATTTTCTTCACCGATGCAGAAACCGTAACCTGCTATCAGGATGTGATGGCATGTGACGTTGAACGCTTCAAGCGTTTCTTCCACATGATGCTGGATGAAGGAATTTATCTGGCGCCGTCCGCGTTCGAAGCAGGCTTTATGTCCGTGGCGCACAGTGAAGAAGATATCAATAACACCATCGACGCCGCGCGCCGGGTGTTTGCGAAATTGTAAAAAAGAGAACGTGCAGAAATGTAGGCCGGGTAAGGCGAAGCCGCCACCCGGCTTTTTTTATTGCCGGATGTCGACGCAAAGCGTCTTATCCGGCCTACATGAAAGGGGTCAGCCTCAGCGGCTCTGCTTTCTCAGCAGATAGATAAAGTACGGCGCACCAATAAACGTCGACAATAACCCAGCGGGGATCTGATACGGAAACAGCACCATCCTGCCGCACCAGTCAGCAAAAACCAGCAACACGCCTCCCGCCAACGCCGAAATCAGCATATGCGGCATCGCCCGACGAAAACCCATCATACGGGCAATATGCGGCGCCATCAGTCCGACAAAGCTCAACGGTCCAATGGTCATGGTGGCTGTCGCCGTCAATCCTGCCGCCAGCAGCAGTAACCCCACGCGCGACGGCGTGATTGCCATGCCGACAGCCCGCGCCGTATCGCCGCCGAGCGGTAAAATTGTCAGCCAACGGCGGCACAGCGGCGTCAGCGCCAGTAGAATCACCATCACAATCCCGGTACGCAGTACCTGCTCTCCGCTCGCGTTATAGGTTGAACCGGAGATCCAGGTCAGCACGCCCGCCATGCGCGGATCGCCGCTGGCCTGCAGCATCATCAGCAGCATAGTAAACGCCGTACTGAGCGCCATCCCTGCCAGCAGCATGCGATGCGGCGAAAACCCACCGCGTCCGGCAGCAATCATAATGATAAGCAAGGTGACCGCAGCCCCAAGACTTCCGGCGGGCAGCAGCCAGCCAAAAGCATTTCCGGGGACCAGAAATAACATGAGCACCACGCCAAATGCCGCACCGGAGCTAATACCCAGCACTTCCGGGCTGGCCATCGGGTTGCCAGTCAGACGCTGAATAATACAGCCCGCTACCGCCAGCATCACCCCGGCAATCAGGGCCGCCAGAATGCGAGGCCAGCGCCAGGGCATCAGTTCATCCAGCATCGCGCCGCTGGCCCAAGTCCAGCCATGTGCATCGCGGCCAAACGACAGCGCCACCACCAGAGTCAACAACAAGATTGCACCACCTGCCAGCGCAAACATCAGCACATTCTGACGCTCAGCGGCGATGCGATTACTGGCATTCATATCCGGGGCGCTCATACTCCTTAAGCGCGGTAACAACCACAGCAGCAATGGCGCGCCAATCAGCGCCGTCACCGAACCGGTAGAGACTTCCATCCACACGCGGGTCAGCCACAGAATGATTTGGTCGGATAGCCAGAGGATCAACGCACCAATCAGCGGGGCCAGCACCAGACGTGCCAACAAGCGACGCGCACCGAGCATTTTCGCCAGCAGCGGTGCAAACAGGCCAATAAAGCCGATAATCCCTACCGCGTTAACCAGCAAGGCGCTGATAACAATGGCCAACGATAACGCCGCCAGACGTGCCAGCGACAGCGCCAGACCGAGGTTACGTGCCACGCCGTCATCCAGTCCCATCAGCGTCATTGGGCGTAATAACAACAGAGTCAGCATCACGCCGCCCAGCAGCTGCGGCCACAGACGTTGTACGCCGCTCCAGTCGGTTTGCGTTAGCGTGCCGCTGCTCCATAAAAACATGCTTTGCAGCTGATCGTGATGGAAGATAACCATCAACTGGTTAATCGCCCCGCAGTACAGGCTGACCACCAGCCCGGCAAGGATTAACGTCACCGGAGAAAGACGTTTGCCCCAGGCAACGCCAAACACCAGCGCCCCAACGACACATGCTCCCGCCAGCGCCGCAAATTGCGTGGTCAGCGCACCTGGAATAGCCCACAGCGTGGTAACCGTAATGCCCAACTGCGCCCCGGTCGCTACGCCCAGCGTGGTTGGCTCCGCCAGCGGGTTACGCAACACCTGCTGAAACAAGACGCCAACCAGGCCCAGCCCGGCGCCGACCAGCAGCGAAATCGCCAGCCTCGGCAACAGGCTATAGTGAAAAACCATCTGCTCAATGATGTCGATATCCGGTGACCAGATAGCCTGTTGCCACTGGCTGCGCGGTAGCGCAACGGAGAAGTTAACCCATGTCAGCCAGCAGGCAGCAACAAACAGAACAACCAGCAGAAGAGTTGGGAACAGCGCAATACGTTTACTCACGCTTTGCCTCCCAACGCATTATCCAGAATGCGGGCAAAATGCATCGCGGACAGCGTTGCGCCATAAAACCAAACGGCAGGAACACGTTGAAAACGTCCGCTACGGACAAACGGCATCGCCTGCCATAATGGCGTAGACATCAGCGCAGCCATCTCTTTATCGTTGCCGTGATCAAAGCACAGCACATCGACATCCTTATAAGCAGCCAGACGATCAATACTCACGGCAGTGCTGCCCCAAAAGTTGGTTTCTCCCTGCCAGGCGTTGGGGATCCCATAATCGTCCAGTACGTCCTGGAACAGGCTGTTTGGGCCAAACACCAGCATATGTCGCGAATCAAGCAGGGAAGTAAGAAGTACAGGGCGCGCGCCGCGTTGAATGAAGCGCGGTTTCAGGCTGGCGATAAAACGATCATACTCGGCAAGATGGCGTTCAGCAGAGGCTTGCAAATTGAACAATTGCGCCATTTCCTGCAGCGATTGTCGCGCAACCGCCAGCGGCTTTTTGCCGTCGCTGAAATTAAATCCCCGACCAGGCGCAATCCGCGCCAGCTTTTCAGGTGAAGGACCATATCCTGCCGACCAGAGCAGAAACGAGGGTTTCATTTCGGTCAGCAGTTCGAGATTAGGCTCAGTGCGTAGCCCGACGTCAATTACCGAGTCCGGCAGCGGGGGCTCACTGACCCACAGCTTGTAGTTAGGGATATCTGCGATGCCGTACGGCGTAATCCCCAGCGCCAGCAACAGCTCAACCGGCAGCCATTCCAGCGCCACAATACGCTGCGGATCAACCGCCGCGGCGTGCGCCGTATTCATCCGCCACAGCAGAGGCGACAGCGCCATCGCCGTAAGCAATCGCCGACGGGTAATATGATGTAATCCGATCATTAATAGACAAAACTCACGGGTGCGGCACCGGCCGGATGCGGCAAAATGCCCATCGGGATACCGTAAATTTGTTCCAGAGTTTCACT
The DNA here is from genome assembly GCF_030332665.1 of Citrobacter sp. Cpo090. Classification (NCBI taxonomy): domain Bacteria; kingdom Pseudomonadati; phylum Pseudomonadota; class Gammaproteobacteria; order Enterobacterales; family Enterobacteriaceae; genus Citrobacter; species Citrobacter sp. Cpo090. The sequence continues at coordinate 52,808 of NZ_JAOWHK010000031.1, forward strand.
GCGCATCAGTTCAGCTGGCGTTCCTTGAGAAATCATCTCACCACCGCGCAGCGCAACGAGGTAATCGCAGTAGCGGGCCGCCATGTTGATATCGTGTAGCACCGCAACCACCGTCAGCCCGCGCTGCTGGCTTAAGCGGTGCACCAGCGCCAGCACGTCAACCTGATGGGCGATATCCAGCGCGGAAGTCGGTTCATCAAGCAGCAGGCAGCGGCTGTCCTGTGCCACCAGCATGGCAATCCACGCGCGCTGGCGTTCACCACCGGACAGGCTATCGACCAGACGATGCGCCAGCGGTTTTAAACCGACCAGCGAAATCGCTTCTTCCACTTTCTCTCTGTCGGCTACGCCAAAACGCCCCAGCGCCCCGTGCCACGGATAACGACCAATCGCCACCAGTTCACGCACCGTCATCCCCTCCGCCTGCGGCAACTGCTGCGGCAGATAGGCGACCTTGCGGGCAAACGCTTTGCTGCTCCAGCTCTCCAGCGGCTGTTCATCGAGCAGGATTTCACCTTCTGATGGCGGCTGATGACGTCCCAGCATTTTCAATAACGTCGATTTACCGGAACCGTTGTGGCCGATAAGACCAGTCACTTTTCCCACAGGAAAAGTTAATGAGAGAGGATGCAATAGCGTGCGGCCAGGCACACGAAAGGAGACATTACGCAACGCAAAAGTGGTGTCGGGATGGGATCTGTTTTCCTGCATAGCAGCCAACTTGTAAAACGGGCACGCAAAGCGTGCCCAAAGAGAAATTAGAAACGGAAGGTTGCAGTTGCAACGACCTGACGTTCTGCGCCCCAGAAGCAGCCATAAGTATCGAAGCAGCTGGCAACATATTCACGGTCAAACAGGTTTGTAACGTTAACGGCAACACTAGAACCTGCCATACCCAGGCGCGCGAGATCGTATTTAACGACTGCATCCATCACGGTTGAGCTACCCACTTTGAAGGTGTTCTTCGGATCGCCATAGCTAGAGCCAACATAACGACCGCCTGTGCCCAACGTTAACCCTGACAGCGGGCCTTCGTAGAAGGTATAATCCCCCCACAGAGAAGCCATGTTTTTTGGTACTTGCACAGGTGTTTTACCTTTAAGCGTCGTGTCTTCTGTATATTCCGCATCGGTATACGTATAAGACGCTGTCAGGTTAATGTTCGCATTCACTGCGGCTTTTGCTTCTAATTCAACGCCACGAGAACGGATTTCACCCGCCGGAACCTGCGCATACGGATTAAGCGGGTCGGTAGTCAGGTTATTCGTTTTCGTCAGCTCATATACCGCTGCAGTAACAACAACGGGCAGATCTTTTGGAACATATTTTACGCCAGCTTCATATTGCTTACCTTTTGACGGTGCATAAGCAACGTTGTCGGCAGGTGTTGCTGCCCATGCTTTAGAAGGATTCGGCTCGAACGATTCGCTGTAGCTAAAGTATGGCGTAATACCATTGTCAAAGAGATAGTTTATCCCACCGCGCCAGGTGAACTGCTCATCGTTACGTTCAACTTTCTGATTACTGGAACGAATAGTTGTTGCCTGCTGAGACCAGTCATAGCGGCCTCCCAGCGTTGCAACCCATTTATTCCATTCCAGTTGGTCCTGTACATACACACCAGTTTGGTGCTGCGTGTTAAGCTGGAACGGTTTCGCGTCAGGGAAATCAACATCTTCATACACCGGATTATTCATATCTAAAGGCGGTGCACTACCGTAGGCGTTATCGATATCGTTTCGCAGACGTGAATAGTCAACACCGGTAAGCAGAGTGTGCTCAACATCTCCCGTTGCAAACTTACTTTCCAATTGAGTATCTACGCCAAAATCATTATAGCGTTCATCGGCGACGATAATCTGACGGGTCAATTGATTCCCCACTGCGCCGAAGCCGTACACACTCTGTTGAGATGTTTTGATTTGGCTATAACGCAAATTTTGTCGCACAGTGAAGGTGTCATCAAAACTGTGTTCAAAGCTGTAACCAACCATCCGCTCATAACGCGAATAGGTATTATTCGGCGCATAATCCGTAAAGCTCACAGGTAAACGGGAACCATCAGGTAATGGCTCAACCGTACCTTCTTTCGGCAGCCAGCCGTAATAACCTGTTGAAGGCTCATTCTGAATGTTTGCTCGCAGAGTCAGGTTGGTTCGGTCATCAGGCTTCCAGCTAAACACGGGAGCAATGGCATAACGCTTCTGCTTCGCAAAATCTTGTTGTTCGTCATTAGAACGTGCCAACCCTGTCAGGCGGTATGAGTACACGCCGTCGTCATCCAGGGAATCGCTGAAATCAAAACCGGTTTGGAACAGATTATCCGAACCCATTTTGAATTGAATTTCTTTTAACGGCTCTGATGTCGGGCTTTTGCTAACCATGGAGATCAAGCCACCCGGATTACTTTTCCCGTAAAGAACAGATGTTGGCCCGCGCATAAGCTCGACGCGTTCAAGCATGTAAGGATCAACAACGGCAGAGCTGTAGTAATCCCCCTGTAACTTGACGCCATCAAGGTAATTGTTTGGTGTTGGGCCTGGCGTGTAGAAGCCACGAATAATAACGAAATCATAAGTGCTGGAAGCGCCACGCGTAGAAACGGCAGCACCAGGGGTATAGGCTAAAGCCTCTTTTACCGACCCAGGTTGATGCATATCCATCTCTTCACGCGTCACAACCGAAACAGACTGTGGGGTCTTTTCGATAGGCGTATCAGTCTTTGTGGCAGTGGCGGAACGTTTCGCGGCAATCGTCGGCGAAGGCCCCCATGCGCTTTCCTGCGGAGCAGGTGCAGCAGTTACGGTGATGGTTTCTTCTTTCGGGTCAACCGCCGCCTGTGCATAGACAGACATGCCGCTAACCGCTGTGGCTACCACTACTGCGATTTTACGCAGCGATGAACTTGGCTGAGCAGTTTTAAGACGCGCCATTGGTATTTCTCTGATGAAAGTGAATGATAACGTAAACGAGAATTATTATTATAACGGCAGCATAATATTCGAAACTCTGGCGAGATAGCAAGCAATACGCGTCCCTACTAAAACTGAGGGGTTAAGAAATAACCAGATGAAAAGAAAGGGTTAATAAATTAGGCTAAAATGTTTTAACGAAGAACGTACCGGATGGCTGCCTTAATTCCGTAGGCCTGATAAGCGCAGCACCATCAGGCAAGGCAAACTAAAACCATATAGCGCAAAAAAGAAAAACCCGCCGAAGCGGGTTTTTAGGCTGGCGTTAGTTACCGCCAAACATCTCTTTAATCCAACCAGCTACCCCGTCACCGTCCTTCTTCTCCTGCTGCGCTGGTTGCTGCTGTTGAGGCTGCTGTTGCTGCGGCTGTTGTGAAGATTGATCGAACGGATTACCCGACTGCTGCAACATCTCACCTTGTTGGCACAGTGAATCCGGATCGGTGGTCCATACCGGAAGCGTGCGCATACCCCCGCTGCAAACGAAGTTACCGTCGTAGTCTACGCCCATATCCACCACATCCTCCGGTGGCGTCAGCACCAGCGGTGTTGGCGTCTGGTTGGCCAGATAACGCTGGTAAATCGACATCGCGCCGCTGGCACCGTACAGCTTGGTTGGCTGGTTGTTATCGCGGCCCACCCAGGTGATGGTCACCTGGCTGCCGTCGATCCCGGCAAACCAGGTATCCACGTTGTTGTTGGTGGTCCCGGTTTTCCCTGCCAGATGCAAGCCAGGATATTTCGCACCAAGCTGACGACCCGTACCACGCTGAACCACCTGCTGCATGGTCCACAGCGTCATATACGCCGCCTGCGCCGGAACAGCGCGCTCAGCCTGCGGGAAGCTCTGGTACAGCACGGTACCATCTTCGGCAATCACCGAACGCAGCGCCGACAGCGGCGCACGGTTCCCGCCGCTGGCGATTGTCTGAAATGCCTGTGCTACTTCGATTGGCGTCAGGTTCAACGCCCCCAGCAGCATGGCCGGAACCGGGTTAAGCTGATCTTTTGGTGCGCCCAGCTTCAACCAGGTATCGGTTACCGCAGGCAGGCCCAGCGCCATCCCCAGATTTACCGTTGGCACGTTCATTGAACGCGTTAACGCATCCACCAGCATCACTTTCCCGCTTTCGCTATAGCGACGGTCATCGTTCTGCGGCGACCACACCTGGCCGTTCGGCTGACGCAGTGCAATTGGGGCGTCGGCAATCCAGGTATTGAGGCGGTACAGTTTCGGCTGGCTGAGCGCGGTCAGATAGGTCGCAGGCTTGGCCAAAGAACCAATTGAACGACGCGCCTGCATCGCACGGTTATAGCCCGCAAACTGCGGTTCGGCTCCCCCGACCATGGCGCGAACTTCACCACTAAAGCGGTCAACGACCACAATTGCCGTTTCCAGATCGCTCAGCTTACGCTGTTTCTTCAGCACCGGAATGCCTTCCACCGCCGCTTTTTCTGCAGCGTCCTGCGCCACGGAATCAAAGGTGGTGAAAATCTTCACGCCAGAGAGATCTTTAACTTTATCGCCCAGCTTCGCCTGAAGCTCCTGACGCACCATCTGCATAAAGGCTGGCTGCGGGGAGATCACTCCACCACGCGGCTGTACGCCTAACGGACGCGCGCTCAGCATGTCATACAGATCCTGGTCGATAATCTGCTGCTGTTGCAGAAGGCGCAGAACCAGATTACGACGCTCCAGCGCCAGTTTCGGGTTACGCCACGGGTTGTAGATCGACGCCCCTTTAACCATCCCCACCAGCAGCGCCTGCTGGTCGAGGCTCAGCTCTTCTACCGGACGGCCGAAATAATAGAGGCTCGCCAGCGGGAAACCGCGAATCTCGTTATCGCCGCTTTGGCCGAGATAAACTTCGTTCATGTACAGCTCAAGAATGCGGTCTTTGCTGTAACGCGCATCCATGATCAGCGCCATATAGGCTTCGTTGGCCTTACGCCAGTAGGAACGCTCGCTGGACAGGAACAGGTTTTTCACCAGCTGCTGAGTCAGCGTACTGGCCCCCTGAACTGTACGACCAGCCGTCAGGTTCGCCAGTACCGCACGGCCAATGGAATAGAGGCTGATACCGTCATGCTCATAGAAGTGACGGTCTTCGGTCGCCAGCAGCGTGTCCACCAGCAGATCCGGGAAGCCGCTACGCGGAACAAACAGGCGCTGCTCACCGTTAGGTGAAGAGAGCATGGTGATCAAACGCGGATCGAGACGGAAGAAACCGAACTGGCGGTTGTTATCCATATTCTCGATGGTGTCCAGATGATCGCCGTCAAAGGTCAGACGCGCGCGCACCTGCCCTTCTTTGCTATCCGGGAAGTCAAACGGACGACGAATCATCTCGATGCTCTTCGCCTGCACGGTAAATTCGCCCGGACGCGTCATCTTCGTCACCTGCCGGTACTGCGTGGCCTCCAGCAGCTTCACCATCTCGTTCTTGCCGATAGGCATTTCTGGCTCAAGGTTAACCATACGGCCATATACCGCCGCAGGAAGCTGCCAGACTTTGCCATCAATACGGCTACGGATTTTTTGGTCCAGATAAACACCATAAATGGCGATCAGCACCAAAAAGACAATCGACAGTTTTACCAGCAGCCAGAACCAGCCGCGCTTACCACGAGGCTTACGCCCTTTGCCTTTACCCTTACGCGGCATCGGTTCTTCATCCTCATAGTCATCATCATCATAATCGTCGTCATACTCTTCATCTCTGAGTTGACGACGGCTCACCTTTTGTTTCACCGGACGCGAGGGTTTTCCTTTACGTCCAATTGGCTCGCGGTCATTCCCCGCCATGCTTTTTCTCCGCAACATTCAGGCGCAAGGGCCCGATTCTCTGTTCTTCCGTCCTGCGACAGAAGAAGAAATCTCTCAATTATTACCGCTCTTTCGCCGGATGCGGCATAACGCCTTATTCGGCCTACCGTTTCATTACGAATACTTTTTGGTGCGCCGCGTTGGCGCGGTATTCGCCGGATCGTCCGGCCAGACATGTTTGGGATAACGTCCTTTCATCTCTTTTTGCACCTCGCGGTACGATCCCTGCCAGAACGCGCTCAGATCGCTCGTCACCTGTAGCGGTCTTTGGGCCGGAGACAGCAGCTCCAGCACCAGCGGCACGCGCCCCTGGGCAATGGTTGGGGTCTTTGCTTCACCAAACATTTCCTGCATTCTAACTGCCAATACCGGAGGATTATCCTCATGATAGCGAATGGCAATCCGGCTTCCCGTCGGCACAGTGTAATGCGCTGGCAGTTCACTATCCAGACGTTGCAGCATTGACCAGTCCAGCAAACCGCGCAACGCCTGAGCCACATTTAGCGCTTTTAATGCACGTAAAGAGTGTACACCGCTCATGTGCGGCAGCAGCCAGCTCTCCAGCGTCGCCAGCAGAGACTCCTCATCTACCGCGGGCCAGTCGTATTCTGGCAACCAGTTTGCCGCACATTGCAGACGCAGTCGAAACTGCTCGGCTTCCGGCGTCCAGTTGAGCACACTTAGCCCTTTATCGCGAATGCCGTTCAACATCGCCTGATGCAACTCCTCTTCCGAGGGTTTGGCCAGCGGCTGTACTTTTACCGTGAGCTGACCAATGCGCGACCGACGCCATGCTTTTAATGTTCCCTGGGTTTCATCCCATTCGATGGTGTCGGACTGTTGCAACAGTTCAGGACATGCCTGCATCAGCGCCTCAATATCCAGCGGCAGAGCCAGCAAAATACGCGCGTCTGGCGCAGCGCTGCCCTGCAACAGCAGCGGCGCTATCAGCCATTCATGGCGTCCTGAAGCGTCATCAGCATCCAGCATTGCGCCCATACCATTCGCCAGTTGATAGCGCCCTTCCTGCCCGCGTCGACGCGCGATCCGATCGGCAAACGCCCGCGCCAGCAACGAGGGGAGTAGCGTGCTGTCCGGCTGTCCGCTGCGAACGTTAAGCCGCTTCAGCAACTGTTGACTGCGCTGCTGCCAGGCTGGCTGATTTCGTGAAAACGCTACAGCCAGATCGGTACTGCCACCGCGCGGCGGCTCTTCCAGAATTGCAGCCAGTTTTGCCGCCGTTGCCGCTTCATTCTCATTTGTGGCGCTAACCAGCATAGCCGCTAAACGGGGATCGTTACCCAACGCCGCCATTTTCTGCCCCGTGGCGCTAAGCCTGTCGCCTTCAAGCGCGCCCAGCATCTGCAACAGCCGTTTTGCCGCCTGCAAATTGACGGCAGGCGGTGTATCCAGCCAATTCAGTTGCTCAGGATCGGTACATCCCCATTGCAGCAATTCCATCAACAGTCCGGACAGGTCGCTCTGTAATATCTCAGCTTCTCCCTGTGCCGCCGCCCTTTCCGCCTGCTCTTTGGCAAGCAGATGCAAACAAATACCGGGTTCCAGACGCCCTGCGCGCCCCGCGCGCTGAGTCATCGAAGCCTGGCTGATGCGCTGGGTAATCAGTCGTGTCAAACCGGTACGCGCGTCATAGCGCGCCACGCGCTCCTGGGCGCAGTCCACCACCAGCCGGATGCCTTCAATCGTTAAGCTGGTTTCGGCAATATTAGTCGCCAGCACCACTTTGCGTTTGCCTTGTGGCGCGGGCACAATCGCCTGACGCTGCTCGGAAAGCGTTAATGCGCCATACAGTGGACACAGCACAACATCGCTGCCCACGCGCGTAGCCAACTGCTCCTGTACGCGCAGGATTTCGCCCACACCCGGTAAAAACAGCAGCAGCGACCCGCTTTCATGGCGCAATAGCTCCGCCGTGGCTATCGCCACCGCTTCATCAAAACGCAGATGCGCCGCCAACGGCTGATACCGTCGCTCAACGGGAAATGCGCGGCCTTGCGAGACAATCGTCGGCGCATCGGGCAACATCTGCTGCAAACGCCCGTTATCCAGAGTGGCGGACATGATCAACAGTTTCAGATCGTCACGCAGCCCTTGCTGCACATCCAGCAACAGCGCCAGCGCCAGGTCGGCCTGTAAACTCCGTTCGTGAAATTCATCGAGGATCACTAACCCGACGCCCGTCAGTTCGGGATCGCGTTGGATCATCCGCGTCAGGACGCCTTCTGTTACCACCTCCAGCCGGGTCTGCGGCCCTACGCAGCTTTGCGCGCGCATGCGATAACCCACGGTCTCGCCAGGTTTTTCATTCAGCAATTCCGCTAACCGCTGCGCCACGTTACGCGCTGCCAGGCGACGCGGCTCCAGCAAAATAATCCGTCCCTTGATACCGCGATGCTCAAGAAGTCGTAACGGCAGCCAGGTCGATTTCCCGGCACCGGTCGGCGCCGTCAGCAAAACCTGCGACGAGGTATCAAGAGCGGTAAGCAGTTCAGGCACTACGGCGGCAACGGGCAACGACGTCACAAATGACTCCAGAGGGTTAACATTCTTCGCGCTGCATTGTAGCATCGCGTTAATTCATAACCGAGTATCCATCATGTCTGAGCCAAAAAGGCTGTTCTTTGCGATTGAATTGCCAGGCGAGGTTCGGGAGCAGCTAATCCACTGGCGGGCCGCGCAGTTCCCCCCGGAGGCGGGTCGTCCCGTCGCCGCTGATAATCTGCATCTGACGCTGGCCTTTCTAGGCGACGTCAGCGACGAGAAGCAGCAGGCGCTGTCGCAACTCGCGGGACGTATTCGCCAGCCGGGTTTTACGCTCAAATTCGATGATGCCGGGCAATGGTTGCGATCCCGGGTCGTGTGGCTGGGAATGCGTCAGCCGCCGCGCGGACTGCTGCAACTGGCAAATATGCTGCGAGCACAAGCCGCGCGCAGCGGGTGCTACCAAAGCCCGCAGCCGTTTCATCCACATATCACGCTGCTGCGCGATGCCGGCCACGCGGTGCAAATCCCGCCACCGGGCTTTGGCTGGTCGTTTCCAGTCACGGAATTTGCGCTTTATTCCTCCTCATTTGCGCGAGGACGCACGCGTTACACGCAGTTGCAACGCTGGACGCTGACTGAATAATCAAAGGGACTGTTTATGCAATTTTCTCCACCTTTACAACCAGCAACGCTCATTCAGCGCTATAAGCGCTTTTTAGCGGATGTGATCACACCAGATGGCACAGAGTTAACGCTACACTGCCCAAATACCGGTGCGATGACCGGATGCGCAACGCCAGGTGACACCGTTTGGTATTCGACATCAGAAAATACTAAACGCAAATATCCACATACCTGGGAATTAACGCAAACTCAATCCGGTGAATTTATTTGTGTTAACACGCTGTGGGCCAACAGATTAACGAAAGAGGCGATTCAGCAGGCGTTAATTTCAGAAGTTTCAGGCTACAGCACTTTGAAAAGTGAAGTAAAATACGGCGCCGAAGGGAGCCGCATCGACTTTTTGTTACAGGCAGATTCCCGACCTGACTGCTATATTGAAGTGAAATCAGTCACGTTGGCGGAAAAAGAGCAGGGTTATTTTCCCGATGCCATCACTGAACGAGGTCAGAAGCATCTTCGGGAATTGATGAGCGTAGCTGCTGAAGGCAAGCGGGCAGTGATATTTTTCGCCGTGCTACATTCAGCCATTACACGGTTTTCACCCGCGCACCATATCGATGCGAAATATGCGCAATTATTAGTTGAAGCACAGCTTAAGGGGGTAGAAATTCTGGTTTATAAAGCGGAACTTTCTGCCCACGGTATGACTCTTAAAGAGCCGTTGCCCATTACCTTGTAATGGTGTAAATATCTGGTCAATTAGTATTCCGGGCGCGTGGGCAAATACGCTTTTCCTCACAGGGTTGTCAAGTGTTACGTTTAGATAATTGCTATCCGGAAAAGCATCTGCTATTTATAGCGACCTGATTTTTCCCCCGAACATGGGGATCGATAGTGCGTGTTAAGGAGAAGCAACATGCAAGAAGGGCAAAACCGTAAAACATCGTCCCTGAGTATTCTCGCCATCGCTGGGGTGGAGCCGTACCAGGAGAAACCGGGCGAAGAGTATATGAACGAAGCCCAGCTGTCGCACTTCAGGCGTATTCTTGAGGCATGGCGCAATCAACTTAGGGATGAAGTCGATCGCACCGTAACTCATATGCAAGACGAAGCGGCTAACTTCCCTGATCCGGTGGACCGCGCCGCACAGGAAGAAGAATTCAGCCTTGAGCTGCGTAACCGTGACCGTGAGCGCAAACTGATCAAAAAGATCGAGAAGACGCTGAAGAAAGTAGAAGACGAAGATTTCGGCTACTGCGAATCATGCGGCGTAGAAATTGGTATTCGCCGTCTGGAAGCGCGTCCGACAGCCGATCTGTGCATCGACTGTAAAACGCTGGCAGAAATCCGCGAAAAACAAATGGCAGGTTAATTCCGGTCATTTTTACCACGTTTACTACAGGCGGGAGCTTCTCCCGCCTTATTATTTGTTAGTCCGCAAAATGAGCGATTCACACTATATAGGCCGCTTCGCCCCTTCCCCTTCTGGCGAACTGCATTTCGGTTCACTGATTGCCGCCCTCGGGAGTTACCTGCAGGCCCGCGCCAGGCGCGGAATCTGGCGAGTACGCATTGAAGATATTGACCCCCCTCGTGAAGTTCCCGGTGCTGCAGACACGATACTGCGTCAGCTGGAACATTACGGACTGCACTGGGATGGCGATATTTTATGGCAATCCCAACGTCATGATGCCTACCGCGAGGCGCTCGCCTGGCTGCACCAACAGGATCTGAGCTATTACTGCACCTGTACGCGCGCGCGTATTCAAAGCGTCGGAGGCATTTACGACGGCCACTGCCGCGAGTTACGCCACGGGCCGGAAAAGGCGGCAGTGCGCATTAAGCAACGCCATCCGGTAATGCAGTTTACGGACCAACTACGCGGTGAGATTCAGGCTGACCCGCAGCTTGCGAGGGAAGATTTTATTATCCACCGACGCGACGGGCTGTTTGCCTATAACCTCGCCGTGGTGGTTGATGACCACTTTCAGGGCATAACGGAGATTGTACGCGGCGCCGATCTTATCGAACCCACGGTGCGGCAAATCTCTTTGTATCAGCAGTTTGGCTGGCAAGCGCCTGACTATATTCATCTTCCGCTGGCGCTCAACGAGCAAGGCGCTAAACTTTCAAAACAAAATCATGCACCTGCGCTGCCGCAAGGCGATCCGCGTCCGGTGATTATTGCCGCGCTACGCTTTCTCGGCCAGCGTGCCGATATCCCATGGCAGGAGATGCGTGTGGACCAGATCCTGGCATTTGCCGTTGAGAACTGGCGCCTGACAACAGTGCCTGAATCGGCGATCTTAAATCCGGCATTCTCAAATGCATCATGCTGAGCTATGATTAGCCGCTATTTTTACACAGCAACACTTGTTCTGATTGAAGTTTGACACTACCGAGGTGCACTATTTTTACCCGAGTCGCTAATTTTTGCCGCAAGGTGCTAAGCCGCGAGGAGCGCGAGGCTGAGCTCGCCGTCGCCCGTCCACATATGACGGTAATTCCGCGTGAGCAGCACTCTATCTCCCGCAAAGATATCAGTGAAAATGCCCTGAAGGTAATGTACAGGCTCAATAAGGCCGGATACGAGGCATGGCTGGTTGGCGGTGGCGTGCGCGATCTTTTGCTGGGCAAAAAGCCGAAAGATTTTGATGTCACCACTAACGCAACGCCGGATCAGGTGCGAAAACTGTTTCGTAACTGCCGCCTGGTAGGTCGCCGTTTCCGTCTGGCCCATGTCATGTTTGGCCCGGAAATTATCGAAGTGGCAACTTTCCGCGGTCATCATGAAGGCAGCGAATCCGATCGCACAACCTCACAGCGTGGGCAGAACGGTATGCTGCTGCGCGACAACATCTTCGGCTCTATCGAAGAAGATGCCCAGCGTCGCGACTTCACGATTAACAGCCTGTACTACAGCGTGGCCGATTTCACCGTACGTGATTACGTCGGGGGAATGCAGGATCTCGAAGAGGGCATCATTCGCCTGATCGGTAATCCGGAAACGCGCTATCGCGAAGATCCCGTTCGCATGCTGCGCGCCGTACGCTTTGCCGCCAAGCTCGACATGCGTATCAGCCCGGAAACCGCGGAGCCTATCCCGCGTCTGGCAACGCTGCTTAACGATATTCCTCCCGCACGTCTGTTTGAAGAAGCGCTCAAGCTGTTACAGGCGGGCTATGGGTACGAAACCTATAAAAAGCTGCGTGAGTACAGCCTGTTCCAGCCGCTGTTCCCAACCATTACGCGCTACTTCACCGAAGACGGTGACAGCCCGATGGAACGCATCATTGCCCAGGTATTGAAGAATACCGACAACCGCATTCACAATGATATGCGCGTTAACCCGGCCTTCTTGTTCGCGGCAATGTTCTGGTATCCGCTACTGGAAGCCGCACAGAAAATTGCGCAAGAAAGCGGTCTGGCCTACTACGACGCTTTCGCGCTGGCAATGAACGACGTGCTGGACGAAGCCTGCCGCTCACTGGCGATCCCGAAACGTCTGACCTCGCTGACCCGCGATATCTGGCAGCTGCAGTTACGGATGTCCCGTCGCCAGGGTAAACGCGCCTGGAAGCTGATGGAACATCCAAAGTTCCGCGCCGCTTACGACCTGTTAGCCCTGCGTGCCGAAGTCGAACACAATGCGGAATTGCAGCGACTGGCGAAATGGTGGGGTGAATTCCAGGTTTCTGCGCCGCCGGAACAAAAAGGTATGCTGAACGAGCTGGATGAAGAGCCAGACGCACGTCGGCGCCATCGTCGCCCGCGTAAACGCGCGCCACGCCGTGAAGGCTCCGCATGACCCATCACGTATACCCAACAAATTTCGAGTCGCATCAAGGTGGTGACACAGATGCAGCTTGAAAAACGACGGGTATATATCGCCCTCGGCAGTAATTTAGCCTCCCCTCTGGAGCAGGTTAATGCTGCCGTGAAAGCGATAGGTGAAATCCCTGACAGCCGAATCGTGGCTGTCTCTTCGTTCTACCGTACGCCGCCATTAGGCCCACAGGATCAACCCGATTACCTGAACGCCGCCGTCGCGCTGGAAACCACCCTCGCACCGGAAGAATTGCTCAATCACACCCAACGCATTGAGTTACAGCAGGGCCGGGTGCGCAAAGCTGAACGCTGGGGACCGCGAACGCTGGACCTCGACATTATGCTGTTTGGCGATAAAGTGATTAACACCGAACGTCTGACCGTGCCGCACTACGACATGAAAAACCGTGGTTTTATGCTGTGGCCGTTATTCGAAATTGCTCCTGAGCTTATCTTTCCGGATGGTATCAGCCTGCATCAGCACCTTACCCATCTTGGTGCAGCAAAACCTGCACACTGGTAAAGCATCTCCTCCCCTTTAGCGTTTACTGCTTTAGCGCCAAACGATTGCTTAAAACAATTGCCCCCCTGAATGTGACTGTTAGAATGCCGATAAATATGACTTTCATTATCAGGAAATGTTATGAAACCCACCACCATTTCACTGCTGCAGAAATGCAAGCAAGAGAAAAAACGCTTCGCGACAATTACCGCCTACGACTACAGCTTCGCTAAGTTATTTGCCGACGAAGGTATCAATGTGATGCTGGTTGGCGACTCGCTGGGCATGACGATTCAGGGACATGATTCCACTCTGCCCGTGACCGTTGAAGATATCGCTTACCACACTCGTGCCGTGCGTCGTGGCGCGCCCAACTGTCTACTGCTCTCCGACCTGCCGTTTATGGCTTACGCCACCCCAGAACAGGCGTTTGAAAACGCCGCGGTGGTCATGCGTGCGGGCGCCAATATGGTCAAAATTGAAGGCGGCGCCTGGCTGGTCGATACGGTGAAAATGCTCACTGAACGCGCCGTGCCGGTTTGTGGTCATCTGGGATTAACGCCCCAGTCGGTGAATATCTTCGGCGGCTATAAAATTCAGGGCCGCGGCGATGCCGGACAAGTGCTACTGGATGACGCACTGGCCTTAGAAGCCGCTGGCGCTCAGTTACTGGTGCTGGAGTGCGTACCGGTTGAGCTGGCGAAGCGTGTCACCGAAGCGCTGTCGATTCCGGTGATTGGTATTGGTGCCGGTAACGTCACCGACGGGCAAATTCTCGTTATGCATGATGCGTTTGGCATTACCGGCGGCCATATCCCAAAATTTGCGAAGAATTTCCTCAATGAAGCAGGCGACATGCGTGCCGCGGTGCGGCAGTATAGGGCTGAAGTGGAGTCCGGCGTTTACCCGGGTGAAGAACACAGTTTCCACTAATTTTTCTGACTGTGCCAGATGACAACGCTACGTTTATTATCCGGCCTACGGTTCATCAGGCAACTCAAGGAGTCTTGTTGTGCTAATCATTGAAACCCTGCCGCTGCTGCGCCAGCATATTCGTCGTCTGCGTCAGGAAGGTAAACGCGTCGCACTGGTTCCCACTATGGGCAACCTGCACGACGGCCATATGAAGCTGGTCGACGAGGCAAAAGCCCGGGCCGATGTGGTAATCGTCAGCATTTTCGTCAACCCGATGCAGTTTGATCGACCGGACGATCTGGTACGTTATCCGCGCACGCTGCAGGAAGATTGTGAAAAACTGAACAAGCGCAAAGTCGATTATGTATTTGCGCCAGCCGTAGAAGAAATCTACCCGCAGGGCCTGGAAGGCCAGACTTTCGTTGACGTCCCCGGCCTTTCCACCATGCTGGAAGGCGCCAGCCGTCCAGGTCATTTCCGCGGCGTTTCCACAATCGTCAGCAAGCTGTTCAACCTGATCCAGCCAGACATCGCCTGCTTTGGTGAGAAAGATTTCCAGCAACTGGCGCTAATCCGCAAAATGGTCGCGGACATGGGTTATGACATTGAGATCGTCGGTGTGCCGATTATTCGCGCCAAAGACGGTCTGGCTCTCAGCTCGCGTAACGGTTATCTGACCGCAGAGCAGCGCAAAATCGCGCCGGGTCTGCATAAAGTGATGAATAGCATCGCTGAAAAGCTGATTGCGGGTAATCGTGAACTGCAAGAGATTATTACCATTGCCGAACAGGAACTGAATGAAAAAGGCTTCCGCGCCGACGATATTCAAATCCGTGATGCCGACACGCTGCTGGAGCTGACGGAAACCAGTAAACGTGCGGTAATTCTGGCCGCCGCCTGGCTGGGTCAGGCGCGTCTGATCGATAATCAAAGCGTTACATTAGCCCAGTAGACAGGGGTTAAAAATCGGGCAATACTGCCTGATAATTTCTCAAAGCAGGCCACAAACGCCTGCTTAGCTAGGGTAAACGACAGGGTATAGAAGTTATGATTCGCACTATGCTGCAAGGCAAGCTCCACCGTGTAAAAGTCACGCAGGCGGACCTGCACTACGAAGGCTCCTGCGCCATCGACCAGGATTTCCTCGATGCCTCAGGTATTCTGGAAAACGAAGCTATTGATATCTGGAACGTGACCAACGGTAAACGTTTCTCAACCTATGCGATTGCGGCTGAACGCGGATCCAGAATCATCTCGGTGAATGGTGCAGCGGCCCATTGCGCTGATGTTGGCGATATTGTAATTATCGCCAGCTTCGTCACCATGTCAGATGAAGAAGCCCGTACCTGGCGCCCGAAAGTGGCTTATTTTGAAGGCGACAACGAAATGAAGCGCACCGCGAAAGCCATTCCGGTTCAGGTTGCATAATTAGTAATATAATAACAATTCATCCACCGAATAAATATTTTGCGGATGAATTGTTTATTTTAATTAATTCATTACCTATCCATTACTAATATATTATATTATCAACAAATAGCCTTCTCACATAATTCTTTGTTTATTAAGCAAAAGAAACTTCACTTAAGAGTAACTGAAGAATTTCTAATTCAACCCCCATTTATTTATTACAACACGCCCTATACACTGCGCTGCGAAATTAAATGTTTCAACAAATAATATACTCAAGTCCACATGGCAAAATGTATATTATTTATAATTAAATCTCTATATATGGATATGAGAAATGTCTTTTAAAAAATATGGTTTGGCAGCAGCTATTGTTATGGCATTAGGCGCAGGTTCCGCTATGGCAGCAGATCCTGATACAGGCACCATTACTTTCCACGGTCTGGTTTCTAATAACACCTGTAAAATCTCTTTGGATCAAAAAATCGATCAGAACGGTAACGATTTCGACGTTAACCTGGATACCGTATTTGTGAAAGATTTTGCCAATGCGTTGGGCACAGCCAGCACCCTGGGTGAGAAGAAATTCACTCTGTCCCTGACGGGTTGTGATCCACTAACCGTGAAGCAAGCATCTGCACAGTTTGATTCCTGGGCCGGTTCTTCTTCTACTGATAAAGGTCTGCTGGTTCCACCGGCAAACGCTCAGGGCGCAGCTAAAAATGTAAACCTTGTACTGTCTAACGACGGTAACTCAGCAACCGATCAAATCAAAATCGATCAGACCAACAACACCCAGAAAGCAACTGTTGATGCAACCGGTACAGGTAACCTGTACTACCGCGTAGCCTACACCCAGGGTCAGGGTTGGGATGCAGCAAACAGCCCAGTATCTGCGGGTACCGTGCAGGCACAGGTTGCCTTCACTATGATTTACGAATAATCAATTTCGTTTTCATCACTGTAATTATCCCCCAGCGCCTGTTGGGGGATTATTGTTTATCACGCCAAAAGGAAGTGGAAATGCTTCGTGCTTCGTTGTTTAAAGGATTAAAAGTCACCTGTCTCGCTGCGGCATTTCTAACGGCATTTCAGGCTAGCGCAGATATCGTGATATCAGGAACACGTATCATATATCCTCAGTCATCTAAGGATGTGATAGTTAATCTGGATAACCGGGGCAATAAACCGTTGCTGGTACAATCCTGGCTGGATGATGGCCGTGACGGTACTAATCCTCAGGAACTTAAGCTACCTTTTGTTATCACTCCGCCTGTATCGCGTATTGATCCGCAGAAAGGTCAATCTGTGCGAATTACCTATCTGGGAGGAGCATTACCCCAGGATCGTGAATCTTTATTTTGGTTTAACGTACTTGAAATCCCGCCTAAAGCAAAAGCGAAAGAGGGAGAAAGTCTGAACCAACTCCAACTGGCATTTCGTACGCGCATAAAATTATTCTATCGCCCGGATGGACTGAAAGGTACGCCAGGAGATGCAGCGACAAATATTACATGGTCGCAAAAGAAAAACGGAAATAGTGTCTCACTTGTGGCGCATAACAATTCCCCGTACAACGTTTCCATTTCTGCAGTGAAATTTAAAACAGCAGCAAAAACGTTTGACGTGACGAACCAATCTGTTCTGCCATTTAGCGACGCCGCAATGGCTGTGAATGGATTGACAAATCCCACAAGCGGTACCGTTCAGTTTACTACTATAAATGACAATGGCGGCAATGATAACCGTGAAGCTATCGTCAAATAAACTGGCGCTTATTTAACACTACCCTGCCTGTTTTAACGCTGCGGGTAACGATTACCCGCATTGACAAATGGATGTGCCATGTTGTTTCGACGCTCGTTATTATGCCTCGCGGTCACTACCGCTTTACCTTTATGCGTTTGCGCCGCTGACAAATCCCCGGTTGAACAAATGCCGGAGAGTGATGGTGCGGTTGAATTTAACGATCAGTTTTTATTGAATAGCGGCGGCAATATTGATGTCAGCCGTTTTGCGCACGGCAACCCCGTTTTACCGGGAACCTACCGTGCCAAAGTAAATCTGAATGGTACCTTGAAATCAACATCCGAAATTACATTCAAGGATAATGGCACGCCTCGCGCTACGCCGTGCATAACCAAACTGCTGCTGGCACAGTCTGGCGTTGATACCCATATGCTGGATGATGATATTGCGGATGAAGATAATACGACATGCGTCGATACTAAAAAATTCTACCCAGGTTCATCGGCTAATTTCGACAGCGGTAAGCAGGCAATGGATCTCAATTTTCCGCAGATCTATGTTCTGAAACGCCCAGCAGGGTATGTTGATCCGTCGCTCTGGGAAAATGGTATCCCTGCTGCATTGCTTTCTTATGACATGAACGCCTGGCATAGCGAAAGTAATGGAAGTACATCTGACACCGGCTATGCAGGCCTTCGCTATGGCTTGAATATGGGGCCGTGGCGTCTGCGTTCACGCGGAAACGTCAACTGGGATCAAGATAACGGCACAACCTACAGAAGCCAGGATATCTATCTCCAGCGCGATATAACCCGCCTTAGCGCGCAAATGGTGTTTGGTGATTCCTACACCCGTGGTGAAGCCTTTGACTCCGTCAGCCTGCGCGGGGCGAGGATGTATAGCGACGATCGCATGTTGCCAATGGGGTCCACGGGTTACGCACCAGTAATCCGCGGTGTGGCGAACAGTAACGCAAAAGTCAGCGTCTCTCAGAGCGGAAATAAGATTTACGAAACGACTGTCCCGCCAGGCGCATTTGAAATCAACGACCTGAGCACTACCGGCTACGGTAACGATCTTCT
Source organism: Citrobacter sp. Cpo090 (assembly GCF_030332665.1). Taxonomy (NCBI): domain Bacteria; kingdom Pseudomonadati; phylum Pseudomonadota; class Gammaproteobacteria; order Enterobacterales; family Enterobacteriaceae; genus Citrobacter; species Citrobacter sp. Cpo090. The sequence continues at coordinate 71,222 of NZ_JAOWHK010000031.1, forward strand.
GGTGACGATTGAAGAAGCGGACGGCAGCAAACGTTCATTTACCGTTCCGTTCTCCTCTGTGACACAAATGCTGCGCCCAGGCGCCACACGTTGGGATATGGGCGTCGGGGAACTTAATGATGATTCATTATCCGAAAAACCAAAAGTCGGTTACGGCACATTTTATTATGGCCTGAACAATACATTCACGGGATATGTGGGTGCGCAATATAGCGACATGGATTTTTATGCCGGATTAGTCGGTCTGGCAATGAATACCGAAATTGGGGCATTTGCATTTGATATTACCCAATCACACGCGGACATTGACGGGCTTGGCACGCTCAGCGGACAAAGCTATCGTTTAACGTATAGCAAAATGATCGCTGCGACCAACACGTCATTTAACGTAGCGGCTTATCGTTTTTCAACCGAAGATTATTTGAGTCTGAACGATGCGGCATCGCTTGAGGACAGCATCCAGCACCAAAAATATGCCAACCGTAGCTATGACTCAAGCACCAGTCTTTACGATGATTACCAGCGAACCAAGAACCAGGTTCAAATTAGCCTTAACCAACCGCTGGAATCAAATGGCACAGAATATGGTTCGTTATTCGTCAGCGGCACATGGCAAGACTATTGGAACGGTGCAAGCTCATCATCGAACTATAACATTGGTTATAACAACAGTTTTGCCTATGGCAGTTACAGCCTGTCGGTACAACGTACCTATGATCAAACGGGAGCGAAAGACGATAGCGTTTATTTAAGTCTGAGTATTCCGTTAAGTGTTTTCTCAAATAAAGATACACGATCTGGCGGTTTCTCGAATATCAACATGGGCCTGCGCTCAGATCTGAAGGGTGGTACCAGCTTTAACTCATCCGCAAGCGGAAATACGCAGGACAATAAGGTGAGCTATTCCGTCAGTGCGGCCTCCAGTGGTGGCAACTACGGTAATCTCAACCAGGTCAGTGGCTACAGTTCATGGAACAGCGAATATGGCCCGCTCGGTATTTCGGCATCGTTCGGCGACGATAACAGCAAACAATATTCCGCAACCTACAGCGGTGGAATGGTATTGCATTCCGGCGGTCTGTCTCTTGCACCTGGCAGCATTGGCGATAACGACTCTCTGGCATTGGTAAAAGCCAGTGGTGCCAAAGGCGCCCGTCTCGGTTATGGCAACAGCGAAATCGACAGCTCCGGTTACGGCATTCTGCCATATATGTCTGCCTACCGTGAAAACCGCGTCTCGTTAGATATCAGCACGCTCGAAAACGATGTTGAGGTTAAAAACACCAGCGAAGTAACCGTGCCGCGTAGCGGATCTATTGTTCTGGTGAATTTTGAAACCGACGAAGGGCGCTCGCTTATTCTGGAACTTCAGCGCAGTGATAAAGGCTTTATTCCCCTGGGCGCAGACGTGTTCAATGAGAAAAACGAACCTGTAGGATCGGTTGGTCAGGCAGGACAGGCGTATGTTCGCGGTATAGAAGATCAGGGAATTCTGCATATCGTTTGGGGCAATGGTAAAGACAGTTCTTGTTCGGTTCATTATCAATTAACCCAAACAACCACAAAAGCGGGTCTGACACCTATTTTAAGCAATCAGCTATGCCAAATGTAATGATTTCTACAACAAGGAATAACATCCATGGGAAATAATATGAAGAAACAACGTTGCGGTTATTCTTTAATCGCATTAGCAATGTTAGCGATGACGGGGTCTGCAGCGGCAACCGATCTCAACGTTAACTTTACGGCAAATATTCGCGAAACCACCTGCGATATGAAACTAGTTGGTGGTACAGGCTCAGATACAGATCAATCAATAACGTTCGGCAAAGATGGGCAGGTTCGTATTGATGATGTCAGAGCTGGTAACGTTACGGCGCAATTTAAAATTGCCATTATTGAATGTCCTTCATCCTTAAAGTCATTAAAGACAACGGTCAAGGGAAGCCCTGCATCTGTTTTACCGACGGCGCTGACTAACCAATTAATCGCAAGCGGCGGCGCGAACTGGTCAGGGGTAGAAATTGCGCGTGCTTCTGCACCAACGCAACCATTCCTCATTAACTCCACTGACGATGCAAAACGTCTGGTATGGACGACAACCGAAATAGAAACCCAAAAAGAAGTGCCTCTTATCGCTACGCTGCGGGAAACAAACCCAGGCCAAATGTCAATCGGTGCATTCCAGACCGTCGCTACCTTTGAATTTACTTACGAATGATTTGAGCAGGATAACGGAGCAATATTATGAAATTTAACTCAACTTTTATCGCCCTGTCTGCATCTGCCATTTTATTCACTGGAATGGCAAACGCGGCAATTACCGGCACACCAAGTGTAAAAATGACATTTCTGACCACCGTGACATCAGGTACCTGCACGGCAAAACTGGTCAACAGCGCTGGCACTGAAACAGCAGAAATCGGTTTTGGTGACGTATTCAAATCCGACCTGGTAAACAAAACCCGTGTAGAACCATTCAAAATTACCTTTAGCAGTTGCTCTGGTGTAACAAAAGCGACCGTATCGGCTGCGAAAGGTTCTGGTGGAAAATGTTCTGGCATCACCAACAGCGGTGACTCTTACTCTGGCGGCTTAGCCACGGGCTTTGAAGTCTGGTCAGGCGTTGTCGACACCGGCGTACTGATGAAATGCAACACACCGCCAGCGGCTCAGGAAGTTACCATTGCTAACGGCACAGGTGAATTCCCGATGAACTCACGTATCGTCGTAGGGCAAGGCCAAACTATCGCTGATGTGACGGCCGGCGGGGTTACTGCGCCAGTGACGTTTACAATTACCTATCCATAATTCCAGGAACCATCATGCAACTAACACCGTTTACTTTTTTCCAGCCCGGTCTTGTGTTGCTTATGGGGCTGGCTAGTACGACCCTGCCAGGCGTAAGCCTGGCAGGGTCGGGGCTCGACGTTAACCTTACAGCCAATATAGTAAACAGCACATGTAAGTTAACCGTGGAGAATGGCGGAGAAATCTATCTGCCAACGGTAATGCGCAGTTGGTTTTACAACAGTGATAACAGTAACCGCTATTCACCTACCGATGAAGCGGGTGGCACACCATTTAATATCCATATAGATAACTGTGAAGATGGCCCAGATATAAAACAGCTTCAATTTCGTTTTTCACCACAATCCGGTTTCGTCGATAACCAGAAGCAGGTGTTCAAAAACGATGCTGTCTCTGGCGCGGCACAAAATGTGGGTATTGTCATATTTTCCGATGCCTATAAAACGAACGTGCTAAATAGTGACGGCAGTTCCAGCGTTATTTACAGCGTGGATGGTCAGAAAAGTAGCAATTACCTGACGGACTATACGTTTTATGCGCGTTACCAGAATACCGGCTTAGTGAGTGGCGGAATTGTCACCAGCAAGGTATTGGTCGATGTTAGCTATGAGTAAAACCGGACAGAAAGACAATGGGAATATTTAGTGTCATAAAGGAATACATCAATATCCGTTTACTGCTCAAAATAGTGCTTAGCACTTTATTACTCCAGCAAAGCGTCGCATGGGCTGATGTTGAGTGTCGTTTCGGTCAAGGATATGGCAACACCACAGTCCTTACGAACTCCACCTATACCGGTGGGCCGATACGCATCCCCCCGCCCGGGGGCGGTTTTTATACCATTGCAACTTTTACTACAGGCCTAACGCCAACATTGACTGCACACTGTAGCGTTGGCGACGATGGCGAGGATCTGTGGGGAATTACGGACCCATCCGTTTTTGCTGGATCGTTATACCAGCATGCGATCTTCGAAACCAATATCCCCGGCGTGGTGTATACGGTTTATATTCATACTCCAGATGGCTACGGCGGTTATTTTGCCAGTGATACGAGCAGCTATACTAAAATTGCTGCGGATGATGGAGTTGAGGGCAACTGGGATGGAAAAACGTTTAACGCAACCATTGAAATTAGAGTAACAGATGATTTTCATGGAAACCCGAATGACTTGACGGTAATTACGCCCAAAGCAGGAACGCTTGGTTCAATGAGTTTAGGTGTTCATACCGATAGCAATAACCAGCCCTGGAAATTCACCGTGGATGAGTCATCGTTTCAGATACCTGTAATATTACCAACCTGCGATATTACGGCATTATCCACTGGCAATAATACTGTTGATATGGGTGATTATTATGTATCAGATATTAAGGGTAATAACGCCAGAAAAGTGCCATTTGCTATTACAGCCAGCGACTGCACCAGCGTAGCGAAAATAACTACCAAGATGACATCGACAATACTAACGGGGAATAATCTTCTCCTGGGGAATACCCTATCCGGTGAAGCCGCTGGCATGGGCGTAAAAATTTACCATGGCGATAACCAAACGTTAGTTCCAAATGATGATACCTCTATCGATATGCAAAAGGACGATTCAATCCCTGGCTCCATCACGGTAAATTTCAACGCGCAACTGGTTCCGGATGGTAATGCCTTTAAAGCGGGTCAGTTTAAAGCGACAAGTATTTTTACCATGAGCTATGACTAATTAACTGACGGACTATACGTTTTATGCGCGTTACCAGAATACCGCTGCCGTTACAGCGGGCACAGTAACCAGCAAAGTATTGCTTGATGTGAGTTATGAATAAAAGGATTTATCATGAAGTTATCACCGCTATGGACCGTATTACTTTTGTGGGCCGCATCGGATGCGGCCCATGCTAAGGTGGAATGTAAATTTTATAATGGCGACACCCGGCAAATTATGTCGCCTGGCACACAGCCGATCATCACGCTCCGTCCTCCGGTCTCTGAGCCAACCATTATTGCCAGCAACATTACGATGGAACTGACCCCGCAAATGACCACTTACTGCGAAGTGGGTGATGATGCTGAAAACATCTGGCAAATGACGGATAACGCGCTGCTGACAGGCTATACCTCCGATGGAAAGGCGCTGTTCAGAACCAATATCCCAGGTATTGAGTACGCTATTGGTATGTATCCGACCGGGCAAGGCGTCATCGGCTGGTTTCCTCAAAATACGGGATCCTATTACCTCACAGGGAATAGTCATAATAACGAAGGCATATTGGATGAGAAAAAATGGCATGCGCGAATGGATATCTACCAAATGCCGGGTTTTACTAAGGTTCCGGATGGTATTTCATTTATCAGCTCAATAGGCGGACCAATTGGTCATGTTTCCGTCGGTAGAACTATTGGCACCACCGAAGAAGACCATCCACGTCCGCTGATTACCATTTCAGATATGCTGTTTAACATTCCGATTGTTGCGCCCAGCTGTATTCTCACGGCCCCAACAACGGTCGATCTCGGTACCTGGTTCAGAAAAGACGTTGAAAATGATAAAACGACAGAAGTCCCGTTTCAGATTACCGGCTCTTGCGTAGGAACGGTTAAAGTTTCTGTCGTGGCAAAATCAGCAAATACAACGGCGGATAAAGGATTGTTCACCAATGCCATTCAGAGCAACAGTAGCATCACCGCAGCAAAAGGTGCCGCGGTTAAAATTAGCTCTCCTCTTTACTCCCATATGTACGCAGATAGCGCTCCTGAAGTGATTGCTATAGGTGATATCATAGGTACCCCCGTTAATACGGTCAACGCCACCTATAAGGCTAAACTGGTAAAAAGCGGGAGCGAAGCCGTCACGTCCGGTATTTTCGGCACCACCGTCACTTTCCAGGTCACCTACGAATAAGCTACCCCTGCGGCTGATTACTGATCAGCCGCGACATGGTCTCCAGCGAATCCGTTCTTAAGATGTACAAACGTTTCAATAAGAACGGATTATCCCCCGGCTTAACCTTCCCTCTCACCGTGGTGACCGCCATGTGGAATCCCGCATCACCTGCCGCTTTTACCGCCGTAGCGTTATAACCGCCAAACGGGTAAGACAGATACAGGACGTGAGGATTGAACTGGGACAATGCCCGGCGCGAACGGGCGAAATCAAACAGAATATTGTGATAACTGCGGCTCAGCAGGATCGGTCGGTGATTGGCATCAACCCGATGTAAAAAATGGGTGTGCGACTGGAAGTCGAACACGTCCCTTATCTCGTTCAGTTCAGAGAGGCTCATAAACTGCAGTGATTTCGGATCCCACTTCTGCGGGTGACGCTTGATGCGTGAGGAGATGATAAACGCAGTGGCCTTCATACCGTACTGCTTCAGAATCGGGTAAGCATAACGACTCACCGACTTCAGCCCATCATCAAAAGTCAGCACCACCGCCCGCGCCGGGAGATTCATGTTGTTACGGATATAGCCTTCCAGTTGGTACATCGTCAACGTGGTATAGCCACGGTCCTGGAGCCAGGCCATCTGGTTACTGAAGGCGCGTACGGAGGTCGTCGTAGAGGTATGGCGAAAGCGGGTGTTCTCTTCATCGCGCAGAATATGGTGATAGGTTAACACCGGGATGCCGTTGTCTTCCTGCGCATCCAGCGCGCTGACATAAGCCAACCGGCCGCCGATGCGAATCTGGTACCAGGTCTGATTGAGGCGGTCTTTAAGCTTGCTGATAACCGGATAGCGCAGATTATCCACCAGCACACCAAACGGCGCGCTACCGACATCTGGAGCGTTATAAACCGGCGTATCTTTCCAGGTTACCAGGCTTTGATTGCTAAGCGGTTTATTGAGATCGCCCAGGCCATCGTCGACTTTCTGCCGCCCCTGAACGGGCTCCAGATGCCCCTTATCAATAAACCCGGTCCCAAAACCAAAGGTGAATTCATAATAGTCTGCCGCAATTGGCTCAACGGCAAGGATCTGCCCGGCGCGAATATTCCCGACCGTCACCATCTTGTTACCAATCTGCGCCCACACAGCGGCTGCTTCGGTGGTTTGCATATAGCGAGCAGGCAAAGCCGCAGCCACGCTGCCAGAGAAAAGGAGCAACAAAACAAGCAGAACGCGTATAACCATCTGAGATAACCGAGGCGAGAAACCCCGGCTATTGTAGCAAAAGCATCATCAATACCAATGATTAATACTCATACAAATCATGCTTCAACACGAAGGGGGGATTTTTTTGTTGTTGATGCCAGAGGCTGGTGACTTCGGGGCCGCCAAGCGCGACGATGCAATCACGAAACGCAGAGCTGCTCATCGATTCCCGCGACGAAAGCATTCGCTCAAGCAAAGGATAGCTGATACCTGAAATCACTTCACACTTGGGATGTTTATGGCTCATTAACGACGCTACACGGTAAGGCGCGGCCCCGGCCATATCCGTCAGGAAGATCACGCCCTCGCCTGAGTCTGTAGCATGCAGGGCATGGCACATCATGCGACTGAGCATATTCGCGCTGAGCCCACGCCAAAAATTTACCGACTGGCATTGGACCAACGGGCCGTACTTTTTCTCCAGACGATATAGCATATCCTGTGCCTTATCGTCATGACAGGTAATTACCCAACCTAACATTGCCTACCTCCTTAGCAGGCAAGTAGTTTATCAGGGTGATAAATCGGTAATGGTGATAAGCATCAAAAGTCTTCCTCTCCCAGCCTGGGAGAGGAAGAAAGAATTAACTACGCAGACCGCGTCCACGCTGAATCAGATACCAGCACAGCAAGTAAAACGCCGCGATAAACACCACCAGCACACCAAACGTGGTAACCAGGGGAACATCATGAATCCCCAGGAAGCCGTAGCGGAAGCCGCTAATCATGTAGACAATTGGGTTCAGATGCGACAGTCCCTGCCAGAACGGCGGCAGCAGCGTTAACGAATAGAACACGCCGCCCAGATAGGTCAGCGGTGTCAGCACGAAAGTTGGGATCAGGCTGATATCGTCAAAGGTTTTGGCAAAAACTGCGTTCAGCAGGCCAGCCAGCGAAAACAGCACCGCCGTTAACACCAGCGTGAGCGCCACAAAGACCCAGGAATGCACCTGGAACGGTACGAAGAACAGTGAAATAGCCGTGACCAGAATGCCTACGCACAGGCCACGCGCCACGCCGCCGCCGACGAAACCGGCGATAATCACGTGCGTCGGCACCGGGGCAACCAGCAGCTCTTCGATATTGCGCTGAAACTTGGCGCTAAAGAATGACGATGCCACGTTCGCGTACGAGTTGGTGATCACCGCCATCATAATCAGCCCCGGCACAATAAACTGCATGTAGCTAAAACCATGCATTTCGCCGATACGCGAGCCGATCAGGTTACCAAAGATAATAAAATAGAGCGTCATCGTAATGACGGGAGGAACCAGCGTCTGGATCCAGATCCGCATAAAGCGGTGGATCTCTTTCGCCCAGATGCTTTTCAGCGCAACCCAGTAAAGCTGCATCATGCGCGATCTCCTTGTTTTTCATGAACCAGAGAAACAAACAGTTCTTCCAGTCGGTTCGCTTTGTTACGCATACTCAATACCTGAACCCCCTGTGCGCTCAGCTGAGAGAAGACGCTGTTGACCCCTTGTTCACGCAGAACCTCCACTTCCAGCGTGGAAGTGTCGACCAGTCGGTACTGATAACCTTCCAGTTTCGGCAGCGGACTTTTGGGTGCCAAATCGAGGATAAAGGTCTCGGATTTCAGCTTGGAGAGCAGACTCTTCATCGAGGTATTTTCCACCAGCTCGCCGTGCTGAATAATGCCGATATTGCGACACAGCATTTCCGCTTCTTCGAGATAGTGGGTGGTCAGAATAATGGTGGTGCCTTTATCGTTTAAATCCTTTAAAAAGCCCCACATTGAACGACGCAGCTCAATGTCGACGCCCGCCGTTGGTTCATCCAGGATGAGTAATTTTGGCTCGTGCATCAGCGCACGGGCAATCATCAGACGGCGCTTCATCCCGCCGGACAGCATGCGCGCACGCTCGTTACGTTTTTCCCATAAATCGAGCTGCTTTAAATATAATTCGCTGCGTCTGACCGCTTCTTTATGCTCAACACCGTAGTAACCCGCCTGGTTGACCACGATCTGCTGCACGGTTTCAAACGGGTTAAAGTTAAACTCCTGCGGTACCAGACCAAGCTGGCGTTTCGCGTTAACCGTATCTTTTTCGAGATCGTATCCGAAGACGCTCACCCGCCCGGAGGTTTTATTCACCAGCGAGCTGATTATCCCAATGGTGGTGGATTTTCCTGCGCCATTCGGTCCCAAAAGCGCATAAAAATCACCCGCTTCGACTTGCAAATCTATGCCACGTAACGCCTGAACGCCACCGGGATAGGTTTTTTTAAGTTGTTGAAGTTCCAGAGCAATGGTCATGGTTTTTTACTTACCTTACGTTCTGACATTTTATATATAGTTTAATTAATGCTGGAGTTACCCTATATTAGCCCATCGAATTTATCTGGCTTCGGGTCGTACAACTCCATGAAAGACATAGATACACTCATCAGCAACAATGCACTATGGTCAAAGATGCTGGTAGAAGAGGATCCCGGATTTTTTGAAACGCTGACGCATGCCCAGAATCCGCGTTTTCTATGGATTGGATGTTCCGATAGCCGCGTTCCCGCTGAACGTTTAACCGGTCTTGAACCGGGTGAATTATTTGTTCACCGTAATGTTGCTAATCTGGTTATTCACACCGACCTGAACTGTCTCTCAGTGGTTCAGTATGCGGTGGATGTGCTGGAAGTGGAACATATTATTATATGCGGCCACTATGGATGCGGTGGCGTCCAGGCGGCGATTGAAAATAAAGAACAGGGGCTGATTGATAACTGGTTACTGCACATCCGCGATATCTGGTTCAAACACAGCTCACTGCTGGGTGAAATGCCGCAGGAACGTCGCATGGACACCCTGTGCGAACTGAATGTGATGGAACAGGTCTATAACCTGGGCCACTCAACCATTATGCGTTCAGCCTGGAAGCGCGGTCAGAAAGTCACTATTCACGGCTGGGCATACGGTATTCATGACGGTCTGCTGCGCGATCTGGACGTTACCGCCACCAGTCGTGAAACGCTGGAGCAGCGCTATCGTCAGGGCTTGTCTAACCTGAGTCAGAAACACAGCAACCATAAATGATGTGACATTGCCGGGAGGCGGCTACGCCTTACCCGGCCTACAAACCTGCGCCATCAGACGCTGCGGGATTACTCGTCCAGCAGCACCACTTTGCCGACATACGGCAGATGGCGATAACGCTGGGCATAATCAATGCCGTAACCGACCACAAACTCATCTGGAATAGAGAAGCCGATAAACTCGACCGGAACATTCACTTCACGACGAGATGGTTTATCCAGCAGCGTACAAATAGCCAGGGATTTCGGCTCGCGCAGGCTCAGAATTTCACGCACTTTAGACAGCGTGTTGCCGGAGTCGATGATGTCTTCGACAATCAGCACGTCCTTGCCACGAATGTCTTCATCCAGGTCTTTCAGGATTTTAACATCACGCGTGGTAGACATTCCGCTGCCGTAGCTGGATGCCGTCATGAAATCGACTTCGTGAGAGACATGCACTTCACGGCACAGATCCGCCATAAACATAAATGAGCCACGTAACAGACCAACCAGCACCATATCGCTGCCGCTGTCCTTGTAACGTTCGTTAATCTGGCGCCCCAGTTCAGCAATACGCGCTTTGATCTCCGCTTCCGGGATCATCACTTCAACAGTATGTTTCATAAACCCTATAACTCACTGATTTTTATCAGTTGACACATCATGCAGATCGAAAGAAAGCGCTTACGTTGATACACCGACTGACAGACGGCGACCCGCTCTAACCACAAAACTTGCGACAGCATACAAACAATTCAGTTGATGAAGTATACCAGTAAAGAGAGCGGGTTCCTCTGATAGTTCACAGGAGAACCCGTTTGCAGCGTTTTTTGTGCGCTTATTAATCAAAACCAGGAACGCTGGCAGCCTGTGACTAAAACGTTTCCCAATGCGGGTCTTGTGTCGTACTCCCCACAGAAGTCGCTCGTGGGGCATTCTTAGGTGGATTTCGATGCTCACTGTTGGAGGCATCGCGAGTGATACGAAATGCTGCCACGGCCAGGCGTAACTGTTCAGCTTGTTGTTCCAACGAAGCGGCGGCGGCAGCAGACTCTTCTACCAGCGCGGCGTTTTGTTGTGTGACACTGTCCATCTGCGAGACTGCGAGGCTCACCTGCTCAATCCCCCTACTCTGCTCCTCCGAGGCGGAGGCGATTTCCCCCATGATGTCCGTCACGCGGGTGACCGCTGCGACAATCTCTTTCATCGTTTTACCCGCGTCCGACACCTGCTGAGATCCCATCCCCACGCTGTGAGTTGAGTTATCAATCAACGCTTTGATCTCTTTGGCTGCCTGAGCGCTACGACTTGCCAGGGTACGGACTTCACCCGCCACAACAGCAAATCCGCGTCCCTGCTCTCCTGCTCTGGCTGCCTCAACCGCCGCGTTGAGCGCCAGGATATTGGTCTGGAAAGCAATACTGTCGATGACGCTGGTGATCTGCGCAATTTGCTGTGAACTACCGGCAATTTCACTCATTGTGTGCACGACTGTATCAACAACCCGTCCACCACGCGCGGCAGTATCAGACGCATTCTTAGCCAGTTGAGTCGCCTGTTTCGCATTGTCCGTATTTTGCTTCACGGTCGCAGTAAGCTGTTCCATGCTGGCGGCTGTCTCTTCAAGTGAAGCAGCCTGCTGCTCAGTACGCGAAGACAGATCGTTATTACCTGATGAGATTTCCGCTGCACCGCTATGAATCGATTCTGAGCTGTTACGCACCGACGTGACTGTCGAAATCAGCGACTGTCGCATTTCATCTAAGCCCGTCGCCAAACGCCCCATTTCATTACGTCCCTGGACGTCGAGTTGATGGGTCAGATCACCACGGGTAATAATGCGGATATGCTCCATGATCTGCGCCAGGGGTTTAAGCAGCATATGCTGCAACCCACTCCAGATCATGCCCAGAACGATGAGCACAGCGACGACAATTGCCCCTAACGTCCATTGCATGCGGGTAAAGCTGTGCTGATTCTCCGCCGCCGCGTGCTGCAGCAGCGCGTTATTTTCGTTACGCCACTGGTCATAGCTGGCTTCCATCTCATCCTGCGCCTTCTGAGCATCAAGATCGCCATAGGCCTGATAGTTATTCGCGCGCAGATACTCTATCGATAACGCCATCACGTCGTGCATCTGCCGATACTGTTTTTCCATTTCAGATGCAATTTGCGGATTCTGCCCCGACACCTGCGGCAATGACTGATAATGCGCGAAGTATCCCTCAGCCTTTTTCATCGACTCACTCGCCGTTTTTAGCAAAGTATCAATTGCCGCCAGTGAGGCCGGATCGCGTTGATTCTTTAAGAAACGAATTGCTACGCGAGTTACTGTTACCCGGGTTTTAATCAGCGTATTGACACTATCACTCAGATTTTCCTGTTGGGCATTCAGGGTGCCTGAGTTCTGGAAATTATGGCGATCATTGTTTACCGCAGAATAAAAAAAGCTTCCTGTCACGACCTGTAGCAAACAGAAAATGGCGAGAACCAGAAGAATGCCGGTAATTACGCGCACATTTTTAATCATAGTATTTCATCCATTGAACTCACATTGGGTACCCAATAATTATCGGCTTCAAAGGCGATTACTTTATGTGCAATAGCAGAATTTGCAGGAGGAGGGAGTCGTGCGGTGAAACGCTGGAAAGAGACTGTGTCTTATCCGGCCTACGAGAGATTTCTGCAGGCCGGATAAGCACAGCGCGATTTATTTAGACGGTGAAGCCGAGCATCATTCCGGTATCTTCATGCTCTAACAGGTGGCAGTGCGCCATATAGGCATGCTCTTTTGGCGCGTCGTGGTCAAACTTCACCAATACCTCGCTCACGCCGCCTTCTACCCTCACCGTGTCCTTCCATCCCGCGCGGTGTGCGGCTGGCGCTTTGCCGTTCTCAGACAGAATGCGGAACTGCGTGCCGTGAATGTGGAACGGATGCAGCATCATGTCGCCCTGACCGGAAATCACCCAGCGTTCGTGCTGCCCTTTCGCCGCGGCAAACATCGGTTTATTCATATCAAACGCCTGACCATTAATCCGGTTGGCGTTATGGAAGTCGAATGATCCATGCTTCATATTGCCCATATCACCATGCTGCATATTCCCCATCTCACCATGCTGCATATTCCCCATCTCACCGTGGTTCATATTGCCATGATTCATATTGCCGTGGCCCATATTGTCATTATTCATATGGCCCATCATCTTCCCATGATCCATACCCGCCATGGCCTGAGCGCCGTATTTCTTCATCAGCATTTGCATGCCCATCATATCGAGCATCGGATCCATCGACAGCTGCAGCTTGCGCACCGTCAGACCTTCCAGTGACGGCAACGATGGCATGGATGTCAGAGAATCTGGCAGCGTGCCGGAAGCGGTAATCAGCAGCGGCTGAACGCGCATCACCGGGTGCGGCTTATCAAATGGCGCGATCGCCATCCCCATCTGGCTGACTGGAAGAGTGACCAGATCAAAAGCTTTACCGTCACTGACATCCACCAGCACTTCAAAGCGTTCGCCCATCAGCATAGGAAGCTCGGTCACTTTTACCGGTTCCGCCAACAGTCCACCGTCGCTGGCAATGACGTACAAAGGACGATTATCGCTGGCCGCAATGTTCAGTGAGCGTGCGTTACAACCATTCAGCAGACGCAGGCGCAGCCAGCCACGCGGTGCGGCATGTTGAGGATAAATCGCCCCGTTGGTCAGCAGCGTATCGCCAAACCAGCCAACAGCGGCGGTCATGATGTCCAGTTGATAATCAACCTGCCCATCAGCAGAGAACTGTTTGTCCTGAATAATCACCGGTACATCATCAATGCCCCACTGCTTAGGCAGCAGCAGCTTGCGAATCTCTTCATCTTCAATCAGCACCAGTCCGGCCAGTCCCATCGCTACCTGACGACCAGTCTTCCCATGCTGATGCGGGTGGAACCAGCAGGTTGCCGCACGCTGATCCGGTGTGAAGGTCACTGAACGTTTCCCGCCCGCCGGGATAATGCCTTGCGGTCCACCGTCTACTTCACCGGGGATTTCCAGTCCGTGCCAGTGCAACGTCGTTTCTTCGGCAAGCTGGTTGTGGATATCCACGGTCACTGATTGCCCTTTATTCAGCTTGACCGCAGGTCCGAGTAAATTGCCGTTATATCCCCAGGTTGTCGCTGTTTTACCAGCAAAGCTCGACTGTCCGGCTTGCACCACCAACTGCATGCGATTAGATGCATCCGCGGTTAACAGATCTGGAATGGGCAATGCAGGGCGGTCTGCGGCAAATACGCTCCGGCTCCACAGAGGTAACGCTGACGCGACGCCCAGCGCCACGGAGTACTTTAAAAAGTCACGACGTTGCATAATCACTTCCTTATATTCAGCAGCTTAAGCAGGCTATCTTTTAAGCATAAGCCTTCCCCTTACGGGAAGGTCAAGTGAACGGCTAATAATAAAGGTCGTCGCTTCGCTCGCAGTATGCTAACGTTTAAATTCCGTGATGCAGTGGTAGAAGCAATGAAGACGTTTTTCAGAACAGTTTTGTTCGGCAGCCTGATGGCCGTATGCGCAAACAGCTACGCGCTTAGCGAGTCCGAAGCCGAAGATATGGCCGATTTAACGGCAGTTTTTGTTTTTCTGAAAAATGACTGTGGATACCAGAATTTGCCTAATGGGCAGATTCGTCGCGCACTGGTCTTTTTTGCCCAGCAAAACCAGTGGGACCTGAGTAATTACGACACCTTCAATATGAAAGCGCTGGGTGAAGACAGCTACCGCGATCTCAGCGGTATCGGCATCCCAACAGCAAAGAAATGCAAAGCGCTGGCGCGTGACTCCCTGAGCCTGTTGGCCTACGTTAAATAATCTCCGGCGCAACCACGGTTGATATTTCCGTTACTCTGGCTGTACCAGCGTCAGGGCAACGGATTGCGCTTTTAATTCAGTCTGCGCGTTTGGCGGTAGATTCACATCGGTAACAACATCGGTAAAGCGACTGAGCGGCGCGACATTAAACAATGAATGTGCACCGTACTTACTGCTATCCGCCAGCAATACCTTCCGTTGAGCATTAGCAATAATCTCCTGCTTTAATCCCGCTTTGTCTTCCGTTGGCGTGGTTACACCCTTTTCCATACTCCAGGTGTTACAACTCATAAAAGCGATATCGGGATAAACGCTACGCAACATTTTCCGGCCAAACTCACCAATACAGGACTGGCTGCTGTCATCGATACGCCCACCGACAATCGTCACCTCTATCTGACGGAATTCTGACAAAAACAGGGCAATGTGCAGATCAACGGTAATCACTCGCAGCGGTAAATGCGTCAGACATTTTGCCAGCTCCAGCATTGTGGTACCGGCATCAAGCACTACGGCATCGCCCGCACGCACCATTGAGGCGGCAAAACGCGCAATCGCCCGTTTCTCAGCAGGCGATCGCAGTTGCTTTTCGTTTGTGGTTGGCTGCGCCGCTTCAAAGCGTCGTAACGCAACACCGCCGTGGCTGCGGCTGATCACCCCCTGTTCATCCAGCTTGATGAGATCGCGTCTGATCGTTGCAGGGGAGGCGTCAACCGCGTCAACCAACTGTTCCACGGTTACCAGCGTATGATTTTTCAAATACGCCACAATCTTATCCAGACGGTGTTGCCCTTTCATAACAGTAAATTACGCCAGTTGCATTGCCAGTTTGATCGATACGGCCATGCTCTCAGATTTTGCTTTTCCCGTCCAGGCGATATCAAATGCTGTACCGTGATCGGCAGAGGTACGAATAAACGGTAAACCTGCTGTGATATTTACACCATCATAGAAACCCAGCAATTTCAGTGGGATATGCCCCTGATCGTGGTACATCGCCACCACCATGTCATACTGACCTTCATAAGCCTGTAAAAACACGGTATCCGGCGGGCACGGACCGTAAACATCCATCCCCTTCGCTTTCATATTCTCAATCGCGGGTCCGACAATACGAATTTCCTCATCGCCAAACAGGCCATTCTCTCCGGCATGTGGATTCACCCCCGCAACGGCAATACGCGGATGTGCAAAGCCTACGCGCTTCAGGAAGGTATCCGCGATACCAATCACCGTTTCGACACGTTGCCCATTGAGCGTATCAAGGAATTTGCGCAGAGCGATATGCGTCGAAACATGGATAACTTTCAGCTTATCGGTGTACAGCACCATCGCGTAATCACGACTTTCCGTCAGCGTTGCCAGCAGTTCGGTATGCCCGGGATAATTGTGTCCACCAAGATGCAGCGCTTCTTTGTTCAACGGCGCGGTCGCGATGGCATGCACATCCCCCTTCATCGCTAGTTCAGTCGCCCGCTTCACACAGCGATAGGCCAGATCGCCCGCCTGCGCCTGCACTGTACCCGGGACCAGTTCGTCAGGTTTCGCCAGCGGTTCATCAATCACATGAATCGTATCTGGCGTGAATCTGGCATCGGCGACCTGTTCGATAGCGCGAAATGTTGCTCCGTCAGCCAGCCCCTGAGCCTGTAACCGCTGCAGCGTTTTTAGGCACCCAACCACCACCAGCGGTGCACCATTAAGTTCATCTTCGCGTAGTGCTTTAACAATAATTTCCGGGCCAATCCCCGCCGGATCTCCCATCGTAATCGCAATTGTTTTAGTTACCACGGTACATCTCCTCAATAAAATACAGCGCATCGCAAAGGGTCGTATCAGAACCGAATCCGCCCGCTTTGGTAATTACCGGCAAGTCGTCAATCTCACTATTCACAAACGTTCCGCACGGAATACAGGGGGCGACCTCACTGTGGATGCGATACCCTTCGGCACCCAACGCACTGGCGACAGCCGTGGCAATATCGCCTCCGGTCAGGAACAAACCGCCGATACGTGCTTGTTCAATAATGCGTAGCGTTATCTCCCCAAGACGCTGACTCAGCAACTCTCCCAACTGCTGGCGACTCATCCCCACGTTGAAACACAGCGTGTCGATCATGTCCCGGTCTTCTGCACACCGACTGGTGCGTAAGATCGTGTGCTGCTGCTGGCTCAGTTGCGCGCAAGCCTGTTCAATAACAGAGTCCATTTCCTGTGCAAATGACGATGCAACCAACCGCGAGGCATCGATATCAACGACTTTTGCCCGGCCCTGACACACTGCTTTTTCCACCTGGCGTCGCGTTGCTTCACTCATTGAGCCAGCCACAACCAACACCGGTAATTCCTGCTTCTCTTGCATAAACGTTCCGGCCGGTAGCGCATTGGCAAGCCCCGCCGCCCCGACCAGTAGCGGCATCTGTTTTAGCTCACAGACAGCCTGAGCAATCAACGCGAGATCTCGCTCTTCCACTGCATCCACTACCACCATACATTCGCCTGCTTTTGCAAAAGCACTCAGCAGCGCACTCAAGCTTCCCCGGCGCACATCCGCCAGCGATACCTCATGTACAGGGATTTCGCTTTGCAGCGCGACCAGTTCAGCAATACGCGAAGAGTGAATAGGCGTTTTTGGATCGCTAGCGAATTCCGTTTCCAGCAGCGGCACACCATGGACCAGGCACAAGCCATCCTGCGTGGTGCGCCCGGCAGCAGGAATCGCCGCCGCAATCACAGCCAGCGTCCGACCGGCTGTACGCATGGCTGCGGTGACTTCAGCCCCCACATTGCCACGGAATGTCGAGTCAATTTTTTTGTATACCAGCGGTGTTGTTACGCCCTCACACCATGGCGCTAACGCTTGTTGTACAGCTGTAGCAGCCTGCGTTGCCGGCATCGCCCGGCTTTCCGTATTGATGACCAGAACATCGGCGCGGCGCGACGGTTTCTGCGCTGGGGTCAGCATTACTTCGGTACGCGCCCCTTTTTTCGCCAGCTGTACGCCGGTATCGTTAGAGCCCGTAAAGTCATCGGCGATAACGATCATTTTCATGCTTTCTTCTCCTGCACGGTCTGACGAGCCTGTCTTTTCGCGACCCACGACGTAAGAATTGGCGTCAGAATGGCGGTTGTAATGACTGACGCAGCGATCAGCGGCGCTGCCGCAGCGGCAACCTCTGCCAGCGAGGGATCGGCCTGTGCTATAGCCAGTGGCGTCGCGACGGCGTTCCCCGCCGTACTAGATGCCGCAGCACCAGCAATACCACTCCCGCCTACCAGACGATCGGCACGAATGTTAAAGAAGCCACCCACAAAGGTGGTCAGCACGCCCAGCAGAATGCCCGCCAGACCGCCTTGCAGCAGCATTTCCAGGTTAATACCGGCTCCAAGTGCGAACGCAAAGAAAGGAATAAGCAGTGGACCGCCTTTGGTCAGGAAGTCACGCATATTGGCATCAAGGTTACCGAGGATCATGCCAACCGCTAACGGTACCAGAACCGCCACCAGCGCCATGACAGGAATGTTTGCCATACCCGCTGCGCCCAGCGCGATCATGGTAAAGAAAGGTCCGTCATTCAGAGACAAAATGGAGATCGCGCCGACATCACGTTCATTGCCAAACTCGCCAACCAGCGCCGCGTAAAGCCCGCCATTGGAGTTACTCATTGCCGCAATAATAGCGACGCCACTTAAGCCAAAGATGCCTTCCGCGCCAAACAGGTGTTCAACCCCGAGACCAATCGCAATCGCGACCAGTAACTTGGTCAGCGTAATCGTGCCGCCTTGTAGCAAAGCTTGCGGCGCCGCCTTTACGCTAATTCCCGCGCCCATACAGAGCAGGAACGCGCCAATCAAGGGAGCCGCGCCATTTTTAAATAAAGCAGTGGCGAATCCACCGATCTGCAACGCCTGCGGGGCAAAAGTGTTGATAATGGCACCGATAACCAACGGCACAACCATCATGCCGCCGGGTACGCGTTCTATTGCCTTCTTGATGTTCATGGTCTTCCCGCCTGTTGTCATGTTGTGATTAAAAAAAATCACAACGATTATATTCAATCAAAACAAGATCACAAACGCGGCAGATCACAGTTTTAAAATGATTAATTAAAATCAAATAATCATTCAGGTGAAAAAAAGCCGGGTTAATCTCACCCGGCTTCATTGATATCTGAAATATTTCAGGATTGATTCACAAATTCGCGGTATGCCGCCACAACCTGAAGAAAGTCCTCTACACCACAGAGCGAAAAACTTTCTTCGTCGTAGTAGCTCATCCCCTCTTCCATTTCATCTCCAGAGAACTCCAGCTGATTAGCGCGAACCATCACTTCTTCGCCATCCAGCCAGAGCGTGTATTCATGCCCTGCTCTCTGCCAGGAGCGCTCACTGCCCTTAACCGCACGCGCCGCCTGTTCCACTTCATCAAGTAAGGCCAGGTTTTCTTTCACTTCTTCGTTAAACCAGTGCCCCACCACCTCGTGGCCCATGGACATACGCACTTTTACCACTCCGGTAATATCGCGCAGAAATTCGTAATCCATAATGTCTTCCTCTGCTCCCGGCAATGCGCCAATACCGCATTGCGCCTTGCTGTAATTATCGCAGCAGCGCGGCAGAAAAAAAGCGTAGCGGGTATAAGGAATAGAAATAAAAATGCCCGGAGAAGCAGACGTCTCCGGGCATTGATGCGTTTTTACACAAAATGCTTTAGCGCATTACACCGCGGTCTGGAAAATCACACCATCGGCTTTCTCGGTGTACTGAGACAGTTGGTCGAAGTTCAGATAACGGTAAGTATCTACGGCCGTTTTATCTACCTGCGCCACATAGGTCTGGTACTCTTCTGCCGTCGGCAGTTTGCCGATCAGCGCCGCAACCGCCGCCAGCTCCGCAGAAGCCAGGTAGACGTTCGCCCCGGTACCTAAACGGTTCGGGAAGTTACGGGTAGAGGTCGAGACCACCGTTGCGCCGTCGGCTACACGCGCCTGGTTACCCATGCACAGAGAGCAGCCTGGAATTTCGATGCGCGCACCGCTCTTACCGAATACGCTGTAGTAGCCTTCTTCAGTCAGCTGAGCGGCGTCCATACGGGTTGGCGGAGCCACCCACAGACGCGTCGGCAGTTGGCCTTTGTGCGCATCCAGCAGCTTACCAGCGGCACGGAAGTGGCCGATGTTGGTCATACAGGAGCCGATAAACACCTCGTCGATCTTCTCGCCCTGTACGTCAGACAGCAGACGCGCATCGTCCGGATCGTTCGGTGCACACAGGATTGGCTCTTTGATATCCGCCAGATCGATGTCGATCACTGCCGCGTATTCTGCGTCCGCGTCGGCTTCCAGCAACTGCGGATCCGCCAGCCATTTTTCCATGCCCTGCACACGACGTTCCAGCGTACGACGATCGCCGTAGCCTTCAGCGATCATCCACTTCAGCAGAACGATGTTAGAGCTCAGGTACTCAACGATCGGCTCTTTGTTCAGCTTGATGGTACAACCGGCAGCAGAACGTTCAGCGGAGGCATCGGTCAGTTCAAACGCCTGCTCCACTTTGAGATCCGGCAGACCTTCGATTTCAAGAATACGGCCAGAGAAGATGTTCTTCTTACCTTTCTTCTCAACGGTCAGCAGACCCTGCTTGATCGCATACAGCGGGATGGCGTGTACCAGATCGCGCAGGGTGATACCCGGTTGCATTTTGCCTTTGAAACGCACCAGAACGGACTCCGGCATATCCAGCGGCATCACGCCCGTCGCCGCAGCAAATGCTACCAGGCCAGAACCTGCCGGGAAGGAGATCCCTATAGGGAAACGGGTATGGGAGTCACCACCGGTACCTACGGTATCCGGCAGCAGCATACGGTTCAGCCAGGAGTGAATAACGCCATCGCCCGGACGCAAGGAGACACCACCACGGTTCATGATGAAGTCTGGCAGCGTATGATGTGTATTGACGTCCACCGGCTTCGGGTAGGCCGCGGTGTGGCAGAAGGACTGCATCACCAGGTCAGCAGAGAAGCCCAGGCACGCCAGGTCTTTCAGTTCGTCACGGGTCATTGGGCCAGTGGTATCCTGAGATCCCACGGAGGTCATCTTCGGTTCGCAGTACGCGCCCGGACGGATACCTTTCACGCCGCAGGCGCGGCCAACCATTTTCTGTGCCAGGGAGAAGCCACGGCTGCTTTCCGCCACGTCTTTCGCCTGACGGAAGACGTCTGAGTGCGGCAGACCCAGCGCTTCGCGCGCCTTGGTGGTCAGGCCACGACCGATGATCAGCGGGATACGGCCACCGGCGCGTACTTCGTCGATCAGGACTTCGGTTTTCAGCTCAAAGCTTGCCAGCAGTTCGCCGGTTTCGTGGTTGCGTACTTCGCCTTTGAACGGGTAAACGTCAATCACGTCGCCCATGTTCATGTTCGACACGTCCACTTCAATCGGCAGTGCGCCCGCATCTTCCATGGTGTTGAAGAAAATAGGTGCAATTTTGCCGCCGAGGCACAGCCCGCCGCCGCGCTTGTTCGGTACATGAGGAATGTCGTCACCCATAAACCACAGCACGGAGTTGGTCGCGGATTTACGCGAAGAACCGGTACCAACAACATCACCCACATAAGCCAGCGGGTAACCTTTTTTCTGCAATTCTTCGATCTGTTTGATCGGGCCAACCACGCCCGGTTGATCCGGTTCGATACCTTCACGGGCGTTTTTCAGCATCGCCAGCGCGTGCAGAGGGATATCCGGGCGAGACCATGCATCCGGTGCCGGAGAAAGGTCATCGGTGTTGGTTTCACCCGTCACTTTGAAGACGGTAACGGTGATTTTTTCAGCCAGGGCAGGACGGTTCAGGAACCATTCGGCATCAGCCCAGGATTGCATTACCTGCTTCGCATATTCGTTGCCCGCTTTGGCTTTTTCTTCTACGTCGTAGAAGTTATCGAACATCAGCAGTGTTGAAGAGAGCGCTTTAGCGGCAATCGGCGCCAGTTTTGCATCGTCCAGCGCGTCGATCAGCGGATGAATGTTGTAACCACCCTGCATAGTGCCCAGCAGTTCAATGGCTTTTTCCGGGGTAACCAGCGGGGAGGTGGTGTCGCCTTTCGCGACAGCGGCGAGAAAACCAGCTTTAACATAAGCGGCTTCATCTACGCCAGGAGGAACGCGGTTGATCAACAGGTCTAACAGGAATTCTTCTTCGCCCACAGGCGGGGTCTTCAGCAGCTCGACAAGTGCAGCCATTTGGGTTGCGTCTAAAGGTTTTGGCACAATCCCCTGGGCAGCACGCTCAGCTACGTGCTTACGGTATTCTTCTAGCACGACGATATCTCCTCGCTCTCATTGTCATAATGCGGCGCTTTTGTAGATGGGCGATTCTCTTCACGCTCCTGTGAGACAGTAGTTAGTAGGGTAAATGCCCGGTACCGCATAAGGCACAATAACAGGATTTTCACTAAGTGTTAATCCGTTTACAAAAAAGCAACATAAAAAATTGGCTGAATCGTTAAGAATGGTATAGCGACAAGGCGCAACGCAATTTAGGCTGCCTGAAACCGCCCTGAAACGGTTGATTTTCAAGCGCGACCTGCTGAATATTCCAGCGATTTTCCCGCCATCAGATATAATTGTGTAATAAATCTTCACACTCTTTTTCCGGACTTACCGGGCGAATCCCCAATAAAAGTCAAAACTGTCTAACACGGGTGAATAATACTCGCGGCAACAGGAACGCCTCACGGCACAGCGCTTGTCTCGTTGGAGTCATTTTATGAAGTTGCCCCTTAAGCCACATCTGCTTGTCCTTTTGTGCAGTGCCGGGCTGTTTGCCGCCTCTGGCGTGATGTTCGTTAAAAGTCGCGCCACGGAGCCTGCGGCTCCTGCCCCCGTTGCACAGCAACCGTCAGCACCAGCCCCAGCTCCCGTAGCGGCCCCTGCTCCGGCCGACCAAACAGCGCCCGCCGTGGCACCAACCTATTCGGCAGCACAAATCGATCAGTGGGTTGCACCCATCGCGCTCTATCCAGACTCGCTGCTGTCGCAAATTTTGATGGCCTCAACCTATCCGGCTAACGTTATCCAGGCCGCACAGTGGTCAAAAGACAATCCCAAAATGCAGGGCGATACCGCCATTCAGGCCGTTGCCAGCCAACCCTGGGATCCCAGCGTGAAATCACTGGTCGCCTTTCCTCAGTTGATGTCGCTGATGGGTGAAAATCCGCCGTGGGTGCAAAGCCTGGGCGATGCTTTCCTCGCACAACCGAAAGACGTCATGGATTCCGTTCAACGTCTGCGCGCGCTGGCGCAACAGACCGGTGCGTTGCAATCAACACCGCAACAGACCGTCACTACCGTGACCAAAGCGGCGCCAGCTAAAACCGTCACCAGCGAGTCGACGACCAGTTCAGCGACCACAACAGCCACGACCACATCAACAAGCCCAACGGTAATCAAGATTGAATCCGCCGATCCGCAGGTGGTGTACGTTCCCACCTATAATCCGAATACGGTTTACGGTACCTGGCCGAATACCGCTTATCCGCCAACTTATCTGCCGCCTACGCCCGGCGAGCAGTTTGGCAACAGCTTCGTTAACGGTTTAGGCTTCAGCCTCGGTGTTGCCACAACCTATGCCATCTTCAGCAACATCGACTGGGATGACGACGACGATCACCATCATAATGATGACTGGGATAACCATGGCGGCTATAACCGTAATGGTGATAACAACATCAACATTAACGTTGATAACTTCAATAAAATCAGTGGGCAACGGCTGACAGATGCCAACCGTACCTGGCAACACAACCCGGCCTATCGTGAGGGTGTGCCATACCCAAATAACCAGCTCAATAACCGCTTCCATTCCACGAACACGGCTACAGGCTTAAGTTCAACCCAGCAAAGACCGGCCAACCGTGATAGCCAGCGCCAGGCTGCGATGAGCCAAATGGAAAAATCAACGGGGAAAACATTCCCGCAGACGGCACGTACGGGCACGAAAGACGCCCAGCGTCAGGCGTCCAGCCAACAGCTGAAGCAAATTTCACAGCGTAACAACTACCGCGGTTACGATACCAAGCCGCAAACCGCGAAACGGACAAGCACACAGCAACGAGAGAATCGTCAGGCAGTCGCACAGCGACAGGAGAAACGGGTCACGCAACCAGCGCAACAACACAATGTGCAACAGCGTAATCTTCAACAACGGACCAGTCAGCCACGCGCCAATGCGCTGAGCGGTAACGACAGTCGCTCCGCCAACTGGCAGGCACAGCAACAGCGAGGGGCCCAGAGCCGACAGGTCGCCCGTAATCAGCCATCGCGCCAGCCTTCTGGCGGGCGTGCTGAACACCGTGAATTCCGTCATCGTTAAGGGAACCAACATGAAAAATAAACTACTCAGTGGAATGGTGTTGTTCATGGTTTCGGCTACCGCGATGGCACAGCAATCCTTCAGCACACCAGACCAAGCGACCGATGCGCTGGCAAACGCGATCAGTGAGCAAAATGAAAGTGCAATGAGCAATCTGCTCGGGGAAAACTGGCGTGATTTTCTACCGCCAGAAGGCGTCGATCCTGATGCGGTTGATCGCTTCCTGCGCGACTGGAAGGTTCGCCATAACACCGTTGTCGACGGCAATATCGCGCACCTGGTGGTCGGGGACAGCGACTGGCAGCTGCCGATCCCAGTCGTCAAAAACGCTTCAGGCTGGCAATTTGATATCAAGGAAGCAGCCGAAGAGATCCTGACCCGTGAGATTGGACGCAACGAACTCGCGGCTATCGAGGCGTTACACGCTTATGTTGATGCCCAGCAGAGCTATTTTGCGATGAACCAAAAGTACGCGCAAAAGATTGTCAGTTCTGAAGGGAAAAAAGACGGTCTGTACTGGCCTGTTTCACCCGGCGAAGCGCCAAGTCCGCTTGGCCCGGCCTTTAGTCCACAGGAGCCTGGCACAGGCTATCACGGCTATCGCTTCCGGATCCTTCCCGATAAAACCAGCGGTTTTGCCATGGTAGCGTGGCCTGTTAGCTACGATCACACCGGCGTGATGAGTTTTATGATTAACGGTGAAGATAAAGTCTACCAGGCCGATCTCGGCGTTGATTCTCAGCAAAAAGCACAGGCGTTAACCACATTCCATCCGGATAAAATCTGGCAGCCCGTAGCACCGTAAAGCGAGGTTAAGCCTTAGGCCGGGTTAGCGCTAGCGCCACCCGGCATGTTGCCCGAAATAACGGGTTGCTTCAGGCAAAAAAAACGCCTCCGAAGAGGCGTTTTCACAAAAGGGAGAAGATTACTTCTTCTTCGCTTTCGGGTTTGGCAGGTCAGTAATGCTACCTTCAAAGATTTCTGCCGCCAGGCCCACTGACTCGTGCAGAGTCGGGTGCGCGTGGATAGTCAGCGCGATATCTTCAGCGTCACAACCCATTTCGATTGCCAGACCGATTTCGCCCAGCAGTTCGCCGCCGTTGGTACCGACAATCGCACCACCGATAACACGGTGAGATTCTTTGTCGAAAATCAGTTTGGTCATACCGTCTGCGCAATCGGAAGCGATAGCACGACCAGAAGCAGCCCACGGGAAGGTGGCGGTTTCGTAGCTGATGCCTTTTTCTTTCGCTTCTTTCTCGGTCAGGCCAACCCATGCAACTTCTGGTTCAGTGTATGCAATGGATGGGATAACTTTCGGATCGAAGTAGTGTTTCTTACCGGCGATAACTTCAGCGGCAACGTGACCTTCATGAACACCTTTGTGTGCCAGCATCGGCTGACCGACGATATCGCCGATAGCAAAGATGTGCGGAACGTTGGTGCGCAGCTGTTTGTCGACACGGATGAAGCCACGGTCGTCAACTTCCACGCCAGCTTTGCCCGCGTCGAGGTTTTTACCGTTCGGTACACGACCGATAGCGACCAGCACAGCATCGTAACGCTGAGCTTCGGCAGGGGCTTTTTTGCCTTCCATGGAAACGTAGATACCGTCTTCTTTCGCTTCAACGGCGGTCACTTTGGTTTCCAGCATCAGGTTGAATTTCTTGCTGATGCGCTTGGTGAAGACTTTAACCACGTCTTTATCGGCAGCCGGGATAACCTGGTCGAACATTTCAACCACGTCGATCTCTGAACCCAGCGCATGGTACACAGTACCCATTTCCAGACCGATGATACCGCCGCCCATTACCAGCAGGCGCTTAGGAACAGTTTTCAGTTCCAGTGCATCGGTGGAATCCCACACGCGCGGATCTTCATGCGGAATAAACGGCAGTTCGATCGGACGGGAACCCGCCGCGATGATTGCGTTGTCGAAGTTGATTACGGTTTTGCCGTTTTCGCCTTCAACTTCCAGGGTGTTTGCCCCGGTAAATTTACCCAGACCGTTAACCACTTTCACTTTACGGCCTTTGGCCATACCCGCCAGACCGCCGGTCAGCTGAGTGATAACTTTTTCTTTCCAGGTACGAATCTTGTCGATATCGGTTTTCGGCTCGCCAAAAACGATACCGTGTTCAGCCAGTGCTTTGGCTTCTTCGATAACTTTTGCTACGTGCAGCAGCGCTTTAGAAGGGATACAGCCGACGTTCAGACAAACACCGCCAAGGGTGCTGTAACGTTCTACGATGACGGTCTCCAGACCTAAATCTGCGCAACGGAAGGCAGCAGAGTAACCTGCAGGGCCTGCCCCAAGTACCACGACCTGAGTTTTGATTTCAGTGCTCATCATGACCTCTTAATTTATACCCGTCGTCCAGCGGGTCGTTCTATCCGCCCGTATTTTACAAAATTGTTAACAATTTTGAAACAACAAACGGCAACCGATTTGTCTTTCGCACAATAACCTCACTGACTTCATGAGATTACCAGAAAAAAGCCGGCCGTCGGGCCGGCTTTTTCGCTTACATCACCAGGCGGCGAATGTCAGACAGCATGTTGTTGATGATGGTGATAAAGCGCGCACCATCCGCACCGTCAATTACACGGTGGTCGAAGGAGAGCGAAATCGGCATCATCAGACGCGGCATAAACTCTTTACCGTTCCACACTGGCTCCATAGAGGACTTGGAGACACCGAGGATAGCCACTTCCGGCGCGTTCACAATCGGCGCGAAGTGGGTAGTACCCAGGCCACCGATGCTGGAGATGGTGAAGCAACCGCCCTGCATTTCGCCAGCGGTCAGCTTGCCATCACGCGCTTTCTTGGAGATCACGGTCAGTTCACGAGACAGCTCGGTAATGCTCTTCTTGTTCACGTCTTTGAAGACCGGAACAACCAGACCATTAGGAGTATCAACCGCTACACCGATGTTGATGTATTTCTTCAGGGTCAGGCGCTGACCGTCTTCAGACAGGGAGCTGTTGAAGCGCGGCATCTGTTCCAGAGCTGCGGCAACCGCTTTCATGATGAAGACTACTGGGGTGAATTTCACGTCCAGTTTACGTTTTTCAGCTTCGGCGTTCTGCTGTTTACGGAACGCTTCCAGATCGGTGATATCGGTCTTATCGAAGTGAGTAACGTGCGGGATCATCACCCAGTTACGGCTCAGGTTAGCACCAGAGATTTTCTGGATACGGCCCAGTTCCACTTCTTCGATTTCACCAAACTTGCTGAAGTCCACTTTCGGCCAAGGCAGCATGCCCGGGATACCGCCGCCTGCAGCAGCAGCCGGAGCCGCTTCAGCACGCTTGATAGCGTCTTTCACGTAAGCCTGAACGTCTTCACGCAGGATACGACCTTTACGGCCAGAACCTTTCACTTTCGCCAGGTTCACACCGAATTCGCGCGCCAGGCGACGAATCAGCGGCGTTGCATGAACGTAAGCGTCGTTCTCAGCAAACTCAGATTTGCCTTCCGCTTTCGCTGCCGGAGCTGCGGCTTGCGCAGGTGCTGGTGCAGCGGCCGGAGCCGGAGCAGCTGCCTGCGCAGGAGCGGCTGCAGGTGCTGCGCCTTCGACTTCGAAGACCATAATCAGAGAACCGGTTTTAACTTTGTCGCCGGTGCTGATTTTGATTTCTTTCACGGTACCCGCGAACGGTGCCGGAACTTCCATCGACGCTTTATCGCCTTCAACGGTGATCAGTGACTGTTCAGCGGCAATTTTATCGCCCACTTTAACCATCACTTCAGTGACTTCAACTTCGTCACCACCGATATCCGGTACGTTAACTTCTTTCGAGCCAGAAGCTGCCGGAGCCGCCGCTGCTGCTGGAGCAGCCGCCTGAGCCGGTGCAGCAGCAGGCGCTGCGCCCGCCACTTCGAAGACCATAATCAGGGAACCGGTAGACACTTTGTCACCCGTGTTGATTTTGATCTCTTTAACGGTACCCGCGAACGGTGCCGGAACTTCCATTGACGCTTTGTCACCTTCAACGGTGATCAGAGACTGTTCAGCCGCAACGGTGTCGCCCACTTTAACCATGATCTCGGTAACTTCAACTTCGTCACCGCCGATGTCCGGTACGTGTACTTCTTTCGCTGCTGAGGCGGCAGGTGCTGCTGCCGGAGCTGCTTCTTTCTTCTCTTCTGCCGGAGCAGGTGCAGCGGCTGCTGCACCATCGGCGGAATCGAAAATCATGATCAGTTTGCCGGTCTCAGTTTTGTCGCCAACAGAGACTTTAATCTCTTTAACGATACCAGCCTGAGGAGACGGAACTTCCATAGAGGCTTTGTCGCCTTCTACGGTGATCAGCGACTGTTCAGCTTCAACCTTGTCGCCCACTTTGACCAGGATCTCGGTGATTTCAACTTCATCAGCCCCGATGTCCGGTACATTGATTTCGATAGCCATTATTCTTTTACCTCTTACGCCAGACGCGGGTTAACTTTATCTGCATCGATGTTGAATTTGATGATTGCATCTGCAACCACTTTCTTATCGATTTCGCCACGTTTAGCCAGTTCGCCCAGGGCCGCTACAACCACGTAGGAAGCATCAACTTCGAAGTGGTGACGCAGGTTTTCACGGCTGTCAGAGCGACCGAAACCGTCGGTACCCAGTACGCGATAATCATCAGCCGGTACATAAGTACGAACCTGTTCGGCAAACAGTTTCATATAGTCAGTAGATGCCACTGCCGGAGCGTCGTTCATCACCTGAGCGATGTACGGAACGCGCGGAGTTTCCATCGGGTGCAGCATGTTCCAGCGCTCACAATCCTGGCCATCACGCGCCAGTTCAGTGAAGGAGGTTACGCTGTAAACGTCAGAACCTACACCGTAGTCGTTCGCCAGGATCTGTGCTGCTTCACGCACGTGACGCAGGATAGAACCGGAGCCCAGCAGCTGAACTTTACCTTTCTTACCTTCGAGGGTTTCGAGTTTGTAGATACCTTTACGGATACCTTCCTCGGCACCTGCTGGCATTGCCGGCATGTGGTAGTTTTCGTTCAGCGTGGTGATGTAGTAGTAAACGTTCTCTTGTTTCTCACCGTACATACGCTCCAGACCATCGTGCATGATGACCGCAACTTCGTACGCGTAAGACGGATCGTAAGAGATACAGTTCGGGATAGTCAGAGACTGAATATGGCTGTGACCATCTTCGTGCTGCAGACCTTCGCCGTTCAGCGTCGTACGACCGGAAGTACCACCAATCAGGAAGCCACGAGCCTGTTGGTCGCCTGCCTGCCAGCACAGGTCACCGATACGCTGGAACCCGAACATGGAGTAGTAGATGTAGAACGGGATCATCGGCAGATCGTTGGTGCTGTAAGAGGTCGCAGCAGCCAGCCAGGATGCGCCAGCACCCAGTTCGTTGATACCTTCCTGCAGGATCTGACCTTTCTCGTCTTCTTTATAGTAAGCAACCTGCTCACGGTCCTGCGGGGTGTACTGCTGACCGTTCGGGCTGTAGATACCGATCTGACGGAACAGACCTTCCATACCGAAAGTACGCGCTTCGTCAGCGATGATCGGCACCAGACGATCTTTGATCGACTTGTTCTTCAGCATCACGTTCAGGGCACGAACGAAAGCGATAGTGGTGGAGATTTCTTTGTTCTGCTCTTCCAGCAGCGCACCGAAGTCTTCCAGAGCCGGCAGTTCCAGCTTCTCGGTGAAGTTCGGTTGACGAGCTGGCAGGTAGCCATGCAGTTTCTGACGCTGAGCGTGCAGATAAGTGTGCTCTTCAGAACCTTCCGGGAAGGTGATGTAAGACAGGTTTTCAACCTGCTCATCGGTCACAGGAACGTTGAAACGGTCGCGGATATAACGCACGCCGTCCATGTTCATTTTCTTAACCTGGTGAGCGATGTTTTTACCTTCAGCGGTGTCACCCATGCCGTAACCTTTGATGGTATGGGCCAGGATTACAGTTGCTCTGCCTTTGGTTTCCTGCGCTTTTTTCAGTGCAGCGTAGACTTTCTTCGGATCGTGACCACCACGGTTCAGAGCCCAAATCTGCTCGTCAGTCCAGTCAGCAACCAGGGCTGCGGTTTCCGGGTATTTACCGAAGAAGTGCTCACGTACGTATGCGCCATCTTTGGATTTGAAGGTCTGGTAGTCGCCGTCAACGGTTTCGTTCATCAGCTGGATCAGTTTACCGCTGGTGTCTTTACGCAGCAGTTCATCCCAACGACCGCCCCACATGACTTTGATAACGTTCCAGCCAGCGCCCGCGAAGATGCCTTCCAGTTCGTTAACAATCTTTCCGTTACCGGTTACCGGACCGTCAAGACGCTGCAGGTTACAGTTGATAACAAAGACCAGGTTGTCCAGTTTTTCACGAGTCGCGATGGTGATCGCACCTTTTGATTCTGGCTCATCCATCTCGCCGTCGCCCAGGAAGGCGTAAACGGTTTGTTTAGAGGTATCTTTCAGGCCACGGTGTTCCAGATATTTCAGGAATTTAGCCTGGTAGATAGCACCGATTGGGCCCAGACCCATAGATACGGTCGGGAACTGCCAGAATTCTGGCATCAGTTTCGGGTGCGGGTAGGAAGACAGGCCTTTGCCATGTACTTCCTGACGGAAGTTGTTCATCTGCTCTTCAGTCAGACGACCTTCCAGGAATGCGCGTGCGTAGATGCCCGGAGAGATGTGGCCCTGGAAGTACACCAGATCGCCGCCATCTTGCTCGTTGCGTGCACGGAAGAAGTGGTTGAAGCAAACATCATATACCGTTGCGGAGGACTGGAAGGATGCCATGTGGCCACCCAGCTCGAGGTCCTTTTTAGACGCGCGCAGTACGGTCATGATGGCGTTCCAACGGATAGCAGAACGAATACGACGTTCCAGCTCCAGATTGCCCGGGTATTCCGGTTCATCTTCAACGGCAATAGTGTTTACATAATTGCTGGCCCCTGCACCTGCCGCTACTTTCACGCCGCCTTTGCGGGCTTCTGAAAGCAGTTGGTCGATCAGATACTGAGCACGCTCAACACCTTCTTCACGGATGACCGATTCGATCGCCTGTAGCCAGTCGCGAGTTTCGATCGGATCCACGTCATTTGGGAAACGTTCTGACATGGGGGTATTCCTTATCTATCTAATACGTTGAGTTATCTGGAACCTGTCCCATTGCGTTCTCGCCAGAGAACGCAATAAGACAGGTTCTGCGTTTAGTTGCCGCGCACTTTATATGGCGCTTGATTTACAACATCTTCTGGTTAACGTTCTGCCAGAAAAATCACTAATTCTTTCGTTGCTCCAGACGGCGTAAGGCGCGTTCACGACGGCTTTCCTCACGGCTTCTGTCCAGCAGAATCTCTTCGATAAACGCCAGGTGACGGTGGGACGCTTCACGCGCCTCTTCCGGCTTCCCGGCAATAATTGCTTCAAAAATACGGGTACGATGACTGCTAACCAGTGGCAGCATTTCACGACGCGCATACAGCAATTCGAAGTTTTGCCGAACGTTCTGGGCCAGCATCGGCTCCATACACCTTAGCAAATGGAGCAGCACCACATTGTGTGCCGCTTCGGTGACAGCAATTTGATACTGGAGTACTGCATCAGATTCGCCGTCAAGATCGCCGGACTGTTGAGCAAGCTCGATCGCATGGTGGAGTTCACGGATACGCGTTTTGTCTTCATCCGTGCTGCGCAGTGCAGCGTAATAAGCTGCAATACCTTCCAGCGCATGGCGCGTCTCAAGCAGGTCAAACTGGGATTCAGGATGGTCGGAGAGCAGCTCTACCAGTGGGTCGCTAAAGCTCTGCCACAGGCTGCTCTGAACAAAAGTGCCACCGCCCTGACGACGAAGCAGTAACCCCTTCGCTTCAAGGCGTTGGATCGCCTCGCGTAAGGAGGGGCGGGAGACGTCGAACTGTTTTGCCAGCTCGCGTTCCGGTGGGAGTTTTTCTCCGGGGCGAAGTGTCCCCTCAAGAATTAAAAACTCCAGCTGCTGCTCAATCACATCGGAGAGTTTTGGTTGGCGGATTTTGCTGTAGGCCATGATTTCCTGTCTTAAGCCATTTGCCCGGAGTCAATTGGTCTTACCAATTTCATGTTCTTGACGCTAAAGTAACAAAGTATTCACCTTCTGTCCATACAGGTTTTGATTGAAATCAGTAAAGGAGGCATATTTTAACAACATTACAGAAATAACGTTTCAAACATGTAACTATGCACAAATGTTAAATTTACCCACCCTGGGGTAGTTTTAACGGAATTGAAACGAAAAATTATCTCATCTGAACCGATTCACCTGCTTATTTATCGATATATAAACCACTATTAATGAATAGAAATTCAAAATGGAAATTTTGTGGTAGATAAACTCGCATTTACAAATGGTTTCTTTTTATTCAACTCGTCATCTTCCCCGCATAAAGCAGGTGCATTCGCGCTCGCATATCATTATTCTGATCAAGACAAAAGTATTAAGGCAACATTTCATCAATAGCATCTGTAAACAAATTAATACAACAAACGGAATTGCAAACTTACACACGCATTGCTGCGTAGTTCAAAAAATAAGCACTCGAAATATGAAGAGTAAAACCACACACGAGGTTTCATGATGGAAAGTCAACAGCATGGCGATCAGCTCAAGCGCGGCCTTAAGAACCGCCATATACAGCTAATCGCACTGGGTGGCGCGATTGGTACCGGGTTATTCCTCGGTAGCGCATCCGTTATCCAGTCTGCAGGACCGGGTATTATTCTGGGTTACGCTATTGCCGGCTTTATCGCCTTTTTGATTATGCGTCAGTTAGGTGAAATGGTGGTTGAAGAGCCCGTTGCAGGCTCATTTAGTCACTTTGCCTATAAATACTGGGGCGGTTTTGCGGGGTTCTCTTCCGGCTGGAACTATTGGGTGCTGTACGTGCTGGTTGCCATGGCTGAGCTAACTGCCGTGGGTAAATACATCCAGTTCTGGTATCCGGAGATCCCAACATGGGTGTCTGCGGCTGCCTTCTTTGTGCTGATCAACGCCATCAACCTGACCAACGTGAAAGTGTTTGGTGAGATGGAGTTCTGGTTTGCCATTATTAAAGTCATTGCCGTTGTAGCGATGATCCTGTTCGGTGGCTGGTTACTGTTTAGCGGTAACGGCGGCCCGCAGGCCAGCGTCAGTAACCTGTGGGACCAGGGTGGCTTCCTGCCGCACGGCTTCACCGGCTTGGTGATGATGATGGCTATTATCATGTTCTCTTTCGGTGGACTGGAGCTGGTCGGGATCACCGCAGCAGAAGCGGATAACCCGGAGCAAAGCATTCCCAAAGCGACCAACCAGGTTATCTACCGTATCCTGATTTTCTATGTGGGTTCGCTGGCTGTTCTGCTTTCCCTGATGCCGTGGACGCGTGTCACGGCGGATACCAGCCCATTTGTCCTTATTTTCCACGAGCTGGGCGATACCTTTGTTGCTAATGCCCTGAACATCGTGGTGCTGACTGCCGCCCTTTCTGTCTATAACAGCTGCGTGTACTGCAACAGCCGTATGCTGTTCGGTCTGGCACAGCAAGGCAACGCGCCAAAAGCGCTGATGAATGTCGATAAACGCGGCGTGCCGGTGAACACCATTCTGGTTTCCGCACTGGTGACGGCGCTGTGTGTGCTGATCAACTACCTGGCACCGGAATCCGCCTTTGGCCTGCTGATGGCGCTGGTAGTTTCCGCACTGGTGATCAACTGGGCAATGATTAGCCTGGCGCACATGAAATTCCGCAAAGCCAAACAGCAGCAGGGTGTTACCACCCGCTTCCCGGCGCTGCTCTATCCGCTGGGTAACTGGGTGTGCCTGATTTTCATGGCTGCAGTACTGGTGATTATGCTGATGACGCCGGGCATGGCGATCTCGGTGTACTTAATCCCTGTATGGATTGCCATTCTTGGCATCGGCTACCTGTGCAAACAGAAAACGGCCGGCGCGGTTAAAGCGCATTAATCCCCCCTCCCCCACCTGCACCAGGTGGGGGTTGTTACCTGCCTCACACTTTCCCACTCACGACTGTTTAGTCCATATCAGCGGCGTTATCCTGCAACGCAAAAACACCGGTGCCAGACAATAATTCTCTCCATATCTCATTAATGGAGTGCAGTTGATGGAAACCAGTAAGCTCACGGTGAAAGAAAAGATCGGCTATGGAATGGGCGACGCCGGATGCAACATCATCTTTGGCGCCATCATGTTGTTTGTTAACTATTTTTATACAGATGTTTTTGGTCTGGCGCCTGCCCTGGTCGGCGTATTACTGCTCTCAGTACGCGTTATCGATGCCGTTACCGACCCTATAATGGGCGCGATGGCCGACCGCACCCGTAGTAAATATGGTCGATTTCGTCCATGGCTTTTGTGGATGGCTTTCCCGTACGCATTATTCAGCGTACTGATGTTTACCACCCCAGAGTGGACCTATAACAGCAAAGTTATCTATGCGTTCGTTACCTACTTCCTGCTCTCTATCACCTATACAGCGATCAACATTCCCTACTGCTCGCTCGGCAGCGTCATCACCAACGATCCGAAGGAACGCGTCGCCTGCCAGTCATATCGATTTGTGTTGGTAGGCATTGCAACTCTGCTGCTGTCCCTCACCTTGCTGCCAATGGCTGACTGGTTCGGCGGGGAAGACAAAGCCAAAGGGTATCAGATGGCGATGGCGGTTCTGGCCTTCATCGGCATGTGTATGTTCCTGTTTTGCTTCGCTACGGTCCGTGAACGCGTGCGCCCTGCTGTCCAGACCAATGACGATTTAAAAGCCGATCTGAAAGACGTGTGGAAGAACGATCAGTGGGTAAAAATTCTGCTGTTAACGCTGTGCAACGTCTGTCCGGGCTTTATTCGCATGGCTGCCACCATGTACTACGTGACCTGGGTTATGCAGCAAAGCACGCAGTTCGCAACGCTGTTTATCAGTCTTGGTGTGGTCGGCATGATGATCGGCAGTATGCTGGCGAAGGTATTAACCGATCGTTGGTGCAAACTGAAAGTCTTCTTCTGGACCAATATTATCCTGGCGATTTTCTCTGCCGCGTTTTATTTCTTCGATCCGAAAGCCACCATGATGATTATGGTGCTCTACTTCCTGCTCAACATCCTGCACCAAATCCCTTCTCCGCTGCACTGGTCGCTGATGGCGGATGTCGATGACTATGGCGAGTGGAAAACCGGTAAACGCATCACCGGAATCAGCTTCTCCGGTAACCTGTTCTTCCTGAAACTGGGCCTGGCGATTGCCGGAGCGATGGTCGGCTTCCTGCTCTCCTGGTACGGCTACGACGCTGGGGCGAAAGCGCAAAGCGACTCCGCCATTAACGGTATTATGCTGCTGTTTACCATCATACCAGGCGTAGGCTATCTGATTACTGCAGGTGTAGTCCGTCTGCTGAAAGTTGACCGCGAGTTTATGCTGCAAATCCAGACAGATTTAGAAAAGCGCCGCGCCAACTACCGTGAACTGAATGAATACCACGAAATAAAAACGACTGAAACCGTAAGGAAAGCCTAATGAATCAGTGGCCAAATCCCTTTATTGAACAGCGTGCCGATCCGTTTATCTTACGTGACGGTAGCCACTACTATTTCATTGCTTCAGTACCTGAATATGACCGGCTGGAGATACGCCGGGCCGACTCGCTGGAAGGGTTGCGCACCGCCGCCCCGGTTGTCATCTGGCGCAAACCAGAAAGTGGCCCCATGAGCCAGCTCATCTGGGCGCCCGAAATCCATCATCTGGCAGGCAAGTGGTACATCTATTTTGCCGCCACCCACACACAGTCGCTCGACAAGCTGGGGATGTTCCAGCATCGCATGTTTGCGCTCGAATGTGCCGACGCCGATCCGCTGACCGGAAAGTGGACGGAGAAAGGTCAGATTAAAACGCAGTTTGATACCTTTGCGCTTGATGCCACCACCTTTAACCATCAGGGAAAACAGTGGTATCTCTGGGCGCAGAAGTCGCCCGATATCGCCGGAAACTCCAATATCTATCTCGCAGAGCTGGAAAATCCATGGACGATTAAAGGCGAGCCGGTCATGCTAAGCCACCCTGAATATGACTGGGAATGCCGGGGCTTTTGGGTCAACGAAGGTCCTGCCGTCATGGTTCACGGCGACAAGCTGTTTATCAGCTATTCCGCCAGCGCCACCGATGAGAACTACTGTATGGGATTATTGTGGATTGACCTCAACGCCGATCCGCTCAACCCGCAGAACTGGCACAAATCACCGCGCCCGGTCTTTACCACCAGTTATGAAAACCGCCAGTTTGGGCCAGGACACAACAGCTTTACACAAACGCCGGAAGGTGAAGATGTGCTGGTGTATCACGCGAGAAACTACACTGAAATCGAGGGCGATCCGCTGTACGACCCAAACCGCCACACTCGTCTGAAGCTCGTGCGCTGGGACGAAAACGGCATGCCTGATTTTGGCGTGCCGCCTGCTGATACGAACTAGGCCGTTGCACTGCCCGGTGGTGCTAACGCTTACCGGGCCTACACGTTTTTCCATTGTAGGCCGGATAAGCGTTAGCGCCATCCGGCACAACGCTACACTAATGCCCCATAAATGGTGAGCAGCGCAATGACCACCACCACCACAAACGAGGTCTTCTTCGCCAGCGAAACGGCTGCTTTTGGCGTTTCGACTTTATCGGTGTGCAGTTCACGCGCCAGCGAGAACTGCGCCAGACGCGTAAGCACCTGATATTGCGACGTGTGCAGATCAGCAAGCGAGGCAAACCAGGCCGGCAGCGCTTTCTCGCCGTGTCCCAGCAGCGCATAAACCACGCCAGCCAGACGCACCGGGATCCAATCCAGCACATGCAGGATCGCATCAATACCTGATTGCAGACGCTGGTGCGGTGTCTGATAGCGCGCCAGCCAGGACTGCCAGGCGCGTAAAAAAGCATAACCTACCAGCGTTACAGGTCCCCACGGACCACCGACAATCAGCCAAAATAACGGCGCCAGATAAAAGCGGAAGTTGTTCCATAACAGCGCGTTCTGCAGCTCGCGCAAAAATTCACGCTCATCGCAGTCCGGCGGAACCCCATGGATAAGCGTCAGCTCGCTGGCCATCGCATCACGGGCGTGAGCATCATCGCGAGCAGCCGCGTTCAGGTAAGCGTGATAGTGAAGGCGCGCCTTGCCTGCGCCGATGCACAGCAAGCCAATTAAGATCCACGCCACCAGCAACGGAACGTTAAACAACAGCCCATGAAGTGCGCGCAGTAGCAGAAACGTCACTCCCATCGCAATAAGAGTCATGCCTACCGTACGCATCATCGAGAAATGCTTAACCCGGCGGAAAAAAGCTTCAACCCGGTGATCAAGCTGCCAGTGCTCACCCAGCTTAAACAGGCGTTCAACAATCAACACCAATAATGTTGTAAACAGCGTCATGTCATCTCCTTGTGCGACGAGGGGGTGACCAGGGCGCGGAACCTTGCCCAGTCAAAGGACGGCCCGGGATCGGTCTTACGCTCGGGCGCAATATTGCAATGCCCTGTCATGTTGTTAGCAATGGCCGGATAACGCGTAATCAGGGTATTCGTCACGGCAGCCAGTTGCTGATACTGCGCATCGGTATAGGCCAGCGTATCCGTCCCTTCCAATTCAATACCAATTGAAAAATCATTACAGCGTTCGCGCCCTTGATAGCTCGACACACCCGCATGCCAGGCGCGTTTATCAAAAGGCACATATTGCACGATTTCACCGTCACGACGAATCAAACAATGGGCCGAAACACGCAGATGGGCGATCCCGGCAAAATAAGGATGGGCGTTAGGATCAATCGTGCCCGTAAACAGCGCGTCTATCCACGGGCCGCCAAACTCGCCGGGCGGCAGGCTGATATTATGCACCACCAGCAGAGAAGGGTTTTCGTCATCCGGGCGGCAATCGTAATGCGGAGAGGGAACGCGTCGCGCCTCTGCCAGCCAACCCTCGTCTAACAACATGCAGAATCTCCTTATTGGTGGTGCTCATATCGGGTTCAGGGTAGCATGTTTCCACCTTATGATTCGTTAGCAATTTGGAGTTTTATCATGCCGCCTCGCCGCTATAACCCTGACTACCGACGTGACGCGCTGTTGGAACGCATAAATCTGGATATCCCTACCGCTGTAGCTCAGGCGCTGCGTGAAGATTTAGGCGGAGAAGTTGATGCCAATAACGATATCACTGCACAGCTTTTACCCGAAGACATGCGCTCCCATGCCACCGTAATCACCCGCGAAGATGGCGTTTTTTGTGGAAAACGTTGGGTGGAAGAGGTCTTTATTCAGCTTGCTGGCGATGATGTTAACATCACCTGGCATGTCGAAGATGGCGACAGCATTAAGGCCAACCAGCCGCTGTTTGAACTGGACGGCCCTTCCCGCGTGTTACTGACCGGTGAACGTACTGCGCTGAATTTTGTGCAGACACTATCGGGCGTGGCGAGCGAGGTGCGTAAATACGTCGACCTGCTGGCAGGAACCAATACCCAACTGCTGGATACGCGCAAAACCCTACCGGGACTGCGTACCGCGCTAAAATACGCCGTATTGTGCGGCGGCGGCGCAAATCATCGTTTGGGGCTGTCCGACGCTTTCCTGATTAAAGAAAACCACATTATTGCTTCCGGATCGGTACGTCAGGCCGTCGAAAAAGCCTTCTGGTTGCACCCGGATGTGCCGGTTGAAGTCGAAGTTGAAAGCCTGGATGAGCTGGACGACGCGCTGAAAGCCGGAGCCGATATCATCATGCTCGATAACTTCGAAACTGACCAAATGCGTGAAGCGGTAAAACGCACCAACGGCCAGGCGCGTCTGGAAGTGTCGGGCAACGTCACCTATGAAACGCTGCGCGAATTTGCCGAAACCGGTGTGGACTTTATCTCCGTTGGCGCGCTGACCAAACATGTTCGCGCACTCGATCTCTCCATGCGATTTCGCTAATTGCTGATTGTATTGCCCGATGGCGCTTCGCTTATCGGGCCTCTCCCCCCCAGCCGGATACGGCATTTACGCCGCCATCCAGCAGTTTCTTCGAGCCCCTTCGCAAATACATTGTCTGACTCTGTAATCTCGTAAAAATCCTCTGAACCCGCTTTCCCGTTTTGTTTTTTGTCACTCGCCGTCCCACCGTCGATTTGCCAAAGTAGCGCCAGCAAACTCAAGGAGCGAACAATGAACAAGCAACGAGGCTTTACGCTTATCGAGCTCATGGTGGTGATTGGCATTATTGCCATTCTTAGCGCCATCGGCATTCCGGCCTATCAAAACTATCTGCGCAAAGCAGCGCTGACAGACATGCTGCAAACCTTTGTCCCCTATCGTACGGCGGTTGAGCTTTGTGCGCTGGAGCATGGCGGAACAGCTACCTGCGATGCCGGAACGAATGGTATTCCCTCTCCAACGACTACCCGTTACGTCTCAGCCATGAGCATTGAAAACGGAGTTGTCAGTCTTAGTGGGCAGGAAAGCCTGAACGGGTTAAGCATCACCATGACGCCAGGCTGGGACAATGCCAACGGCATTACCGGTTGGAGCCGTAACTGCGTCATCCAGAATGACAGCGCACTGCAACAGGCCTGTGATGACGTTTTCCGCTTTGATAACCACTAAGGAACAGAGATGAATACCACCCAGCTTACGGCGCTATGCCAACGTTATCAGGGAATATTACTGGATGCAGACAATGAAGTGGTGCATATCGCCGTCGTAGACGCTCCATCACACGAACTGCTGGATGCACTGCATTTTGCCACCACCCGGCGCATCGACATTGTCTGCTGGACACGTCAGCAAATGGAAGGCCACACGCATACACCGCAGAAAATGCTCCCGGCTGTAGTCACGAAAAGCAGCGCCAGCGCGGCAGACTTGCTGAATCAGACGTTTCATTCCGCTCTGGCGCAGCGGGCTTCTGATATTCATTTTGAGCCAGCGGAAAATCACTATCGGATCAGATTACGCGTGGATGGCGTACTCCACGCTTTACCGGAAGTAACGACCGAGATGGGCATTGCCATCACCGCAAGGTTAAAAGTATTAGGCAGCCTGGATATCGCCGAGCATCGGCTTCCACAAGACGGACAATTTACCGTTGAGATTTCAGGAGAACCTGTCTCGTTTCGCATCGCCACCCTGCCTTGTCGCTACGGCGAAAAAGTCGTGTTGCGACTACTGCATCAGGTCGATCAAACTCTGGAGATCGCCGCGCTGGGAATGCAAGACGCACAGCTGGCCGCATTTGCGCAAGCTTTGCAGCAGCCTCAGGGGCTAATTCTGGTTACCGGACCTACCGGAAGCGGTAAAACGGTCACGCTGTACAGTGCGCTGCAAACCCGAAACACCCCGGATGTGAATCTTTGTAGCGTGGAAGATCCGGTAGAGATCCCGATCGCAGGCCTCAACCAGACGCAAATTCACCCACGCGCCGGTTTGACTTTTCAGGGAGTCTTACGTGCTCTGTTGCGCCAGGATCCCGACATTATCATGGTGGGTGAAATCCGCGATGGCGAAACGGCAGAAATAGCCCTTAAAGCCGCCCAAACCGGTCATCTGGTTCTTTCTACGCTGCATACCAATTCCACCAGTGAAACGCTGGTACGCCTGCAACAAATGGGGGTCGCACGCTGGATGATTGCCTCCGCGCTGACGCTCGTCATTGCACAACGGTTGGTCAGAAAGTTGTGCCCCCATTGCCGACAACGTCAAAGTACGCCTATTACGCTCCCGAAAACTATCTGGCCTACACCACTACCGAATTGGCAGGCCCCTGGCTGCAAACATTGTTATCACGGATTTTATGGCCGTACGGCATTGTTTGAAGTACTCCCTGTTACTCCGGCATTACGTCAGAGTATTGCCAGTGGCACACCCGTAGACGAAGTTGAATCTGATGCCCAGCAATCAGGAATGAGAACGCTTTTCGAGAATGGCTGTCAGGCCGTCGAGCAAGGATTAACGACATTTGAAGAGCTGATTCGTGTACTGGGCATGCCACATGTCCGCTAAACAGCTTTGGCGCTGGCAAGGCATTAACAACGAAGGTAAATCGCTGGAAGGAACGCTATGGGCCGATACCCGACCGTCATTGATGCTGGCTCTTGAGGAACAACAGATTACGCCGCTGCGCATTAAACGTATGCGTGTCAAAACCTCGCACTGGAGCCGCACAAGAAGTGCCGAAACCATACACCAGTTGGCGACATTGCTAAAAGCAGGGTTAACGCTCTCAACAGGGCTAGCTCTGCTTGCTGAACAGCATCCCAGCAGTCAGTGGCAGGCGCTACTGCGTACGCTGGCTTACGATATGGAACAGGGCATTACCCTCTCCACCTCGTTATCACAATGGCAACACGTTTTTCCGCCCCTTTACCTGGCAATGATCCGCACCGGAGAGCTTACGGGTAAGCTGGACGACTGCTGTTTTGAACTCGCCTACCAGCAAAAGAAACAACAGCAACTTGCTGATAAAGTTAAAAAAGCCCTGCGCTATCCGATTATCATTATCACCATGGCGGTGATGGTCGTATTTGCGATGCTGCAGTTTGTACTCCCTGAGTTTGCCGCCATCTACCAGACATTCAACACCCCGCTACCGGCGCTCACTCAGTGGATTATTGCCATCGCGCACTTTAGCGGTCAATGGGGGTGGCTGGCGATAGCACTCGGCCTGGTAGCGATTGCAGCACATCAACTGATAAATCAGAAACCGTACTGGCTCGTTCTGCGTCAGAAATTACTGCTCAGCCTCCCGGTCATAGGGCCGATGGTGAGAGGGCAAAAGCTCACACAGATCTTCACCGTTCTGGCGTTAACGCAAAATGCGGGCATTCCCTTTTTGCAGGGTCTTGAGAGTGTTACCGAAACGCTGGCTAACCCTTTCTGGTCGCAACGTTTAGCACTGGTTCAGCAGGACATCAGCTCAGGAAAACCGATCTGGTTAGCGCTTAAAAATAGCGATGAATTCAGCCCATTGTGCATACAGCTGGTCAGAACGGGTGAAGCTTCCGGCTCGCTGGATGCAATGCTGCGCAATCTCGCGCATCACCACGGCGAGAAAACCCTGGCTCAAGCGGAGAATTTGGCTGCATTACTTGAGCCTGCGTTGCTGGTCATTACGGGGCTTATCATCGGTACGCTGGTCGTCGCGATGTATTTACCGATTTTCCATTTGGGAGATGCGATGAGCGGGGTGGGATAAATTCAAATGCCTGATGGCGGCGTAACGCCATCAGGCATTTCACAGAACGACCTGTTCTTACAGGCTATTGAAAACGCGGTTTTCTTGTTCCTGTACACGAATAAACGTTGTACGTTTGGTCAGCTCTTTCAGACGGGATGCGCCTACATAGGTGCAAGCAGAACGCAGGCCGCCGAGGATATCACGAGCGGTATTATCAACCGGGCCGCGCAGTGGCAACTTGACGGTTTTACCTTCTGCGGCGCGGTACTGTGCAACACCACCTACGTGACGCGTCATGGCAGATTCAGAACTCATACCGTAGAACAGCATGAATTTCTCACCGTTCTCTTCAACAATTTTGCCGCCACTTTCTTCATGACCAGCCAGCATACCGCCGAGCATCACGAAGTCTGCGCCGCCACCGAACGCTTTTGCCACGTCACCCGGCATCGTGCAGCCGCCGTCGCTGACAATCATGCCGCCCAGACCGTGGGCTGCATCGGCGCATTCAATAACCGCAGAAAGCTGTGGATAGCCAACGCCGGTTTTTACACGCGTGGTACATACAGAACCTGGGCCAATACCTACTTTGACAATATCAGCACCGGAGAGCACCAGCTCTTCACACATTTCACCGGTGACCACATTGCCCGCACAAATTGTTTTTGTCGGCCATGCTTCACGCGCTTTCGACACAAACTGAACAAAATGCTCTGAGTAGCCATTGGCCACATCAATGCAAATAAAGTTCAGCGCGGGGTTGAGCGCCAGAATCTGTTTAGTTTTTTCGAAATCTGCGTCAGAGGTGCCGGTTGAAACCATTACATGTTTGAGCACATCAGCAGAACTCTCTGCGATGAAGGCGGCCCAGTCTTCAACAGAATAGTGTTTGTGCACAGCGGTCAGGATGTCGAAGGATGCCAGTGCCGTTGCCATGGCAAACGTCCCGACAGTGTCCATGTTCGCGGCAATAATAGGTACGCCGGACCAGGTCTGACCTGAATGCTTAAAGGTAAATTGACGTTCCAGCTCAACATCGGAACGGCTTTTGAGAGTAGAACGCTTAGGGCGGATAAGAACGTCTTTGAAACCTAACTTCAGATCTTCTTCGATACGCATGTGCGGATTCCTGGGGTTAATGGCGAAAAATCGAAACTCACAACTCCAGTGACGCTA
Source organism: Citrobacter sp. Cpo090 (assembly GCF_030332665.1). Taxonomy (NCBI): domain Bacteria; kingdom Pseudomonadati; phylum Pseudomonadota; class Gammaproteobacteria; order Enterobacterales; family Enterobacteriaceae; genus Citrobacter; species Citrobacter sp. Cpo090. The sequence goes on from NZ_JAOWHK010000031.1 coordinate 114,808, forward strand.
TCATACGCACTAATCAATGCCGCGCAAGACTGCGAAATTCTCTTTTTTTACGCTACAATCCCATAAATTTACCTGGCGAATAGTAGGTTAATCCTACAGCAGCCTCGCCTTCGCACGCATAACTTTTAACTGTTTGATAATCAAACTTAAACTCCAGGATCGGCATCTATGAGGTATACGGTAGCCTTAACCGGCGGCATCGGCAGTGGTAAAAGCACCGTTGCAAATGCGTTCGCTGACCTCGGAATAAACGTCATTGATGCAGATATTATTGCGCGCCAGGTGGTTGAACCCGGCACACCTGCTCTTAAGGCGATCGAAGATCATTTTGGTTCCGAGGTTATCGCCGCCGACGGATCGTTGCAGCGGCGCATTTTACGCGAACGCATTTTTTCCAATCCTGAGGAGAAAAACTGGCTAAATACCCTGCTTCATCCGCTTATTCAGCAGGAAACGCAGCGCCAGTTTCAGCAAGCAACCTCCCCTTACCTGCTGTGGGTTGTCCCTTTGCTGGTGGAAAATTCGCTGTATAAAAAAGCCGACCGCGTACTCGTGGTGGATGTCACCCCCGAAACCCAGCTCAGACGCACCATGCAGCGTGATGACGTCACGCGTGAGCATGTTGAACAAATTCTTGCTGCCCAGGCAACGCGTGAAGCGCGTCTGGCCGTGGCAGACGATGTTATTGATAATAATGGCGCACCGGAGGCCATCGCCTCGGATGTCGCCCGCCTGCACGCGCTCTATTTGCAATGCGCGTCGCAGTTTGTCTCACAGGAAAAACCGTAATGCACACCCAGGTCCTTTTTGAACACCCTCTCAATGAGAAGATGCGTACATGGCTGCGCATTGAGTTTTTAATCCAACAGCTCTCCGTTAATTTGCCCATTGCTGACCATGCCGGCGCACTGCATTTTTTCCGCAATATCGGAGATTTACTGGATGTATTTGAACGCGGTGAAGTCCGTACCGAACTCCTCAAAGAACTGGAGCGACAGCAACGTAAACTCCAGGCCTGGGTCGAAGTTCCCGGCGTCGATCAAAGCCGGATCGAGGCATTACGTCAGCAGTTAAAAAGTGCAGGCAGCATTCTGATTTCTGCCCCGCGTATTGGACAGACGCTGCGCGAAGATCGTCTGATTGGTCTCGTACGTCAGCGTTTAAGTATTCCTGGCGGGTGCTGCAGTTTCGATCTGCCGACTCTGCATATCTGGTTACACCTGGCACAGTCGCATCGTGACGCGCAGGTTGAAACCTGGCTTGCCAGCCTGAATCCGCTCAATCAGGCGCTGTCCCTGGTACTGGATTTAATTCGCAACTCAGCGCCGTTTCGTAAGCAGACCAGCCTGAATGGTTTTTATCAGGACAACGGCGAAGATGCAGATCTGCTGCGCTTGCACCTGCCGCTTGATTCGCAGCTTTATCCGCAAATTTCTGGTCATAAGAGCCGTTTTGCCATCCGCTTTATGCCGCTGGATAGCGAGAATGGTCAGGTGCCTGAGCGCCTCGATTTTGAACTGGCGTGCTGTTAAGGAGTCAACATGTCTGAACAAACCATCGTCAACTGCCCAACCTGTGGCAAGCCTGTTGTATGGGCTGAAGTCAGTCCATTTCGTCCATTCTGCAGCAAGCGCTGCCAGTTAATCGATCTGGGAGAGTGGGCCGCAGAAGAGAAACGCATCCCAAGCTCTGGTGATCTGTCGGAAAGCGACGACTGGAGTGAAGAGCAGAAGTAATTCTGCTAAAACGGGAGGTTGGATAAGCGTTGCGCCCCCGCAATAATTTGCCGGATGCGGCGTTGCCTTATCCGGCCTACAGCACCATTAGCCAGCAATCAGCTTTTCAATGACCGGTGCATTCGCGGGCGGGAAATCCTGCGCATTCAGAGCATCTTGCGCAATCCACTGCGCCGGTTGCCCCTCTTTTCCCCACGGCTCGCCTTCCCAGCTTTCAACCAGCCAGAACCACAGAGTGATATGCCTGTCCGGAAACTGATACTCCAGCTTTTCGAACAATGCGCTTTGAGTAGGCGTGATCCCTACTTCTTCCTGTAGCTCGCGAATCAGCGCCTGCTCCGGCGTTTCGCCCGCTTCAATTTTCCCGCCGGGGAACTCCAGCTTATTGGCCATGTGGGCATCAGCCGCACGCTGGGTGATAAAAATTTCATGTCGCTGATTACGAATAATCCCGACGGCGATTTGCAGTATTTTCATCTTGATCGTCCATAAAAAAGGCGCAGAATTCTGCGCCTTTTCAGTAAGTTATTTTCTTAGCTCAGACGGCCATGGCACTGTTTGTATTTTTTGCCAGAGCCGCAAGGGCACGGATCGTTACGACCCACTTTACGATCGCCGGTTTGTGCTGCCAGCTCTTCTGCCGCGGCAGAATCGTCGCCTTTATGGCTCAACTGCTGCATCTGCGCTAAGCGCTCAGCTTCTTCACGACGCTGCTGCTCCATGGCTTCGACTTCTTCAGGCATACGCACCTGAACTTTGCTCAGGGTGCTGATCACTTCGTACTTCAGTGATTCCAGCATTGATGCAAACATAGAGAAGGATTCACGCTTGTATTCCTGCTTCGGATCTTTTTGCGCATAACCACGCAGGTGGATACCCTGACGCAGATAGTCCATTGCAGCAAGGTGCTCTTTCCACAGGGAGTCGAGAGTTTGCAGCATCACGCCTTTTTCGAAGTGACGCATCATCTCCGCGCCCACAACTTCTTCTTTACGCTGATAAACTTCGATGGCGTTTGCCAGGATACGTTCACGCAGCGTTTCTTCGTGCAGCTCAGGCTCTTTATCCAGCCACTCTGAAATTGGCATCTCAAGATCGAAGTCGTTTTTCAGACGTTCCTGCAGACCCGGGATATCCCACATTTCTTCCAGAGATTGCGGTGGGATATAGGCATCAATGGTTGCTTTGAAGACATCTTCACGGATGCTGTTGATGGTTTCGCTAACGTCAGTTACGTCCAGCAGTTCGTTACGCTGGGTGTAGATAGCACGACGCTGGTCGTTGGCAACGTCATCATATTCCAGCAACTGCTTACGAATATCGAAGTTGCGGCTTTCCACTTTACGCTGCGCGTTAGCAATCGCTTTGGTCACCCACGGGTGTTCAATGGCTTCACCAGGCTTCATACCCAGTTTACGCATCATGCCTGACACACGATCAGAGGCAAAAATACGCATCAGCGCATCTTCCATCGACAGATAGAAACGAGAAGAACCCGCATCCCCCTGACGACCCGAACGACCACGCAGCTGGTTATCGATACGACGAGATTCGTGACGCTCGGTACCGATAATATGCAAACCACCGGCAGCTAATACCGCGTCATGGCGAACCTGCCACTCGGCTTTGATCTGCGCGATTTGTTCCGGAGTTGGGTTTTCCAGCTCGGCGACTTCCGCCTGCCAGCTACCGCCCAACACGATATCGGTACCACGACCAGCCATGTTAGTTGCGATAGTCACAGCTGACGGATAACCCGCTTGGGCGACGATTGCAGCTTCGTTGGCGTGGAACTTGGCGTTCAGAACGTTGTGTTTGATACCCGCTTTGCTCAGCTCGTTAGATACCACTTCCGATTTTTCAATGGAGATAGTACCTACCAGTACCGGCTGGCCATTTGCGGTACGCTCTTTAATATCTTCAATGATCGCCTGAATTTTTTCCGCTTCAGTCATGTACACCAGATCCGGTAAATCCTTACGGATCATCGGACGGTTGGTCGGAACAACTACGGTATCCAGTTTGTAGATGGAGCTAAATTCAAACGCTTCAGTGTCGGCTGTACCGGTCATACCGGCCAGTTTTTCGTACAAACGGAAGTAGTTCTGGAAGGTAATAGATGCCAGCGTCTGGTTCTCGTTCTGGATCTCTACGCCTTCTTTAGCTTCAACAGCCTGGTGCAGACCATCGGACCAGCGACGCCCCTGCATGGTACGACCGGTGTGTTCATCGACGATGATAACTTCACCGTCTTTCACGATGTAGTCGACGTCGCGGGTAAACAGCACGTGCGCACGCAGTGCGGCAGTCACGTGGTGCATCAGCATAATGTTGCCCGGAGAGTACAGCGACTCGCCCTCATCCATAATGCCTTCTTTAACCAGCAGCTCTTCAATCAGTACCAGACCACGCTCGGTCAGGTTAACCTGGCGCGCTTTCTCATCAACGGAGAAGTGGCCCTCGCCCTGGAACGTGTCGGAGTCTTCCTTCTCCTGACGGATCAGGTGCGGGATGATTTTGTTCACTTTTTTGTACATTTCCGAGCTGTCTTCAGCCGGGCCGGAAATGATCAGCGGCGTACGCGCTTCATCGATCAGAATGGAGTCGACTTCATCGACCAGCGCATAGTGCAGTTTACGTTGAACACGCTCTTCCGGACTAAACGCCATGTTGTCACGCAGGTAGTCAAAGCCGTATTCGTTGTTGGTACCGTAAGTAATATCGGCGTTGTAGGCTTCACGCTTAGCTGGTGCTGGCAGGCCAGACATGTTGATACCAACGGTCATGCCGAGGAATTCAAACAGCGGGCGGTTATTTTCGGCGTCACGCTGAGCCAGGTAGTCGTTCACGGTAACTACGTGTACGCCCTTCCCGCTTAATGCGTTCAGGTAAGCTGGCAGCGTCGCGGTAAGGGTTTTACCTTCACCAGTACGCATTTCCGCGATGCAGCGATCGTTAAGCACCATACCGCCCAGCAGCTGAACGTCGAAATGACGCATGCCGAACACGCGCTTACTCGCTTCGCGGACCACAGCGAACGCTTCCGGGATCAGGCTCTCAACGCTGGCACCTTTTTCCAGACGGGCGCGGAATTCAGCGGTCTTCGCTTTCAGTTCATCATCGGAGAGTTTTTCCATCTCCGGTTCCATCGCGTTGATAACATTGACCACTTTACGCATACGACGCAGCGTACGCTCGTTACGGCTACCGAATACTTTCGTTAATAATTTGATTAGCATAATAAAATCTCAAACGCCCCGCGATGCGGAGTCAAAAATTATAAGTTGGGAGGTTCTTTTTTAGCTGAGGCGTTGAGGACCAGCGCGGATACCCTGCAGCTGGCTGATCCAGACCGGAACGCTAAACGCGGCCTGAGAGGTAAAGTGGGCGTATGTTACGCGACTCACCGTCGCGGGCGGAGTGCCTTCTTGCGTCAGCATCGCGCTGAGCGTATTCAGTAACGCAAGATGGTGCGCCTGGATTGGCAATGGCTCTTCGGCAACAGGCAACGCCTGAGGCGCCATGGCAAAAGAAAGATGGCGGATAACCGTACGAATGGCATGTTGATGCCAGTAATCGACGGTAAAATTTGGGCGGCGATTGGTCGCTTCCAGCAAAGCAAGCTGGCTAAAGTTAACTTTAGCGCCTTGATCGTGATTGCTGGCGGTCGCCTTCGCGGGGGTATTAGGTTCAGCAGCATTACCGAGCGCGGGCAGGCCAAAACTAGCCGCGACCATCCCCAACAGGAGATGCGGCCAGAAGTACCGTCTGCCTAACTGTCGCCAGCGCGTCAGTATTCCACTCACGTTATTGCCACCTGATATACCCTGCGTTTGGGGTTACAAATGCAAAACCATTTTTTGCGCACAAATCTTACCATTAATGCGTTCGCACCACAGCAGTAATGACAGCAAGTCGCGGGTAAATATGCTTAAGAAAGCAGCGATCGAACGGTATTTTAATCTACCTGTGGGGAAAAAGTCGCTTCAGATAAGGTGTTTTGCATTCGGAAGATAAAAAAACGACTGGTTCACCTGGCCGGAGAGAGTGCCAGATTTACCAGTCGAATTTATGCGACAACGTATGTCGTTATGCCAGTACGGTCGAAGGTGCTTTGAACGCCAACGGCAGTTCTGCATCGTCCTGGAAGGTCACATATTCCCAGGCTTCCTGTTTTGCCAGGACCGCCTGCAACAGTTTGTTATTCAATGCATGACCGGATTTATACGCGGTAAATGCACCAATAATGTTGTGACCACACATGAACAAGTCACCGATCGCGTCGAGCATTTTGTGACGAACGAATTCATCTTCAAAACGCAGGCCGTCTTCGTTCAATACGCGATAATCGTCAACAACGATGGCACAATCGAAGCTGCCGCCCAGGCACAGGCCGCGGGACTGCAGATATTCGATATCACGCATGAAGCCGAAAGTACGCGCACGGCTGATCTGGCGCATGAACGCATCCGCAGAGAAGTTCATCGCGTAGCGCTGCGTGCTGGAGTCTATCGCCGGATGGTTAAAGTCGATGGTGAAATCCAACGTAAAACCATTATACGGCTTAAATTCAGCCCACTTATCGCCATCTTCGACACGAACGGTCTCTTTGATGCGAACAAATTTTTTGGCGCTGCTCAGTTCTTCAATACCTGCATCAAGCAGCAGGTAAACGAACGGAGCGGCACTGCCATCCATGATCGGGATTTCCGGTGCGTTAACTTCAATAACGATGTTATCGATACCTAAGCCCGCCAGAGCAGCATTAAGGTGCTCTACGGTTGAAATCCGTACATCATGCTCATTGACCAGACACGTACAGAGCATGGTATCACGCACAGATTTGGCATCGGCCGGGAAATCTACCGGAGGATTCAAGTCGGTGCGACGATAGATGACCCCGGTGTTGGCCGGCGCAGGGCGTAATGTCAGGGTGACTTTTTTGCCGGTATGCAAACCGACGCCAGTCGCCTGAACGATACGTTTAAGAGTCCTTTGTTTGATCATCGTATAATCTCGCCAAATTACCTATCCAACCGAAGTGTACTATACATTCGGTGGGCCAGTTTAGCACAAAGAGCCACAATTCCCAAATTCCAGCTAATTCTTAATCAGCTTGCTTACGCAGGAATGCTGGGATATCCAGGTAATCCGGCTCTTTGGTGGTTTGCGGCGTATTGTCGTTAACCACTTTCGCTACCGGTTTCTGCTCTTGCGTCAACGGCGCCATGCCGTGCTGCTGGTAACGATCCATTACCGGCTGCTGTACCTGCTTGTTGGTCACCAGAGTGATTTCAGGACGTTTGTCCATACCAATTCCAGTCGCAACAACGGTCACGCGCAGTTCGTCGTTCATATCCGGGTCCAGAGAGGTACCGATAACCACGGTCGCATTATCCGATGCAAAGGCACGAATCGTGTTACCGACGGTTTCGAACTCATCCAGACGCAGGTCGAAGCCCGCAGTAATGTTGACCAGCACGCCGCGCGCACCAGACAGATCGATGTCTTCCAGCAGCGGAGAAGAGATAGCCATTTCAGCCGCTTCTTCCGCACGGTCTTCACCGCTTGCCACGCCTGAACCCATCATCGCGTAGCCCATTTCGGACATCACGGTGCGCACGTCTGCAAAGTCGACGTTCATCAGGCCCGGACGAGTAATCAGTTCAGCGATACCCTGGACTGCGCCTTTCAGCACGTCGTTCGCTGCGCCAAACGCATCCAGCAGGGAGATACCGCGACCCAGTACTTTCAGCAGTTTGTCGTTCGGAATAGTAATCAGAGAGTCCACATGTTTGGACAGCTCGGTGATACCCTGCTCCGCGAATGCCATACGCTTCTTGCCTTCAAAGTTGAAAGGCTTAGTCACGACAGCAACGGTCAGAATACCTAAATCTTTTGCGACTTCAGCAACCACTGGCGCTGCACCGGTACCGGTACCGCCGCCCATGCCAGCTGCGATAAACACCATGTCTGCCCCGTCAAGCGCTGCACGCAGAGCTTCACGATCTTCGTCTGCCGCATTACGGCCGACTTCCGGGTTCGCACCCGCGCCCAGACCTTTGGTGATGCCGCTACCAATCTGAATGGTCTGTCCAACCGCCGTTTTACGCAACGCCTGAGCGTCGGTATTCACCGCGAAGAATTCAACACCTTCGATGCGCTCGCGCACCATGTGTTCAACGGCATTACCGCCGCCGCCGCCGACGCCGATGACTTTAATCACCGCGTCATTGGTAAGTTCCATAGGTTCAAACATAGTTTCTCTCTCCGTTGTGCCTGTCGCCTGAGACCGTTAATGTGCGTTGGTCTCTTTAAAAATTAAAACTCTTTTCGCAGCCAGCTATTGAGTCGTTTGATCCACGAGCCAACTGATGCCGTTACGCGTTTTTCAACTTCAGCCTCACCACTCAAATGGGATTCTTTCCCGTAGTGAAGCAGCCCCACTGCCGTTGAATAATACGGCTCCTGGGCATAATCCGTCAGACCAGTGATATTCAGCGGCGCGCCAATACGTACTTGCGTATGGAACACGCGCTGTGCGCAGGCCGCAAGACCTTCAATTTGCGCAGCGCCACCGGTTAACACAATCCCCGCCGCCAGATGATGTTTCACACCCTGCTGGCGAAGCTGTTCTTGTAATTGCAAAATTTCTTCGTTGACCAGGTTGAGCAGCTCGGTATAACGCGGCTCAATGACCTCTGCCAAAGTCTGACGTTGCAGGCTACGCGGTGGACGACCACCCACGCTTGGCACTTCAACGCTCTCGTCTTTACCCACGATGGAACCCAGTGCGCAACCATGACGCACTTTGATGGCCTCAGCATCGCTCGGCGGCGTACCAAAGGCATACGCGATATCGCTGGTCACTACATTCCCTGCATAAGGGATCACTTTAGTGTGGCGCAACGCCCCGCCAGTATAAACGGCGATGTCCATTGTACCACCACCAATATCCACCACGCAGACACCCAGTTCACGTTCATCTTCCGTCAACACGGAATAACTGGCTGCCAACCCGGCAAAAATCAGTTGGTCAACTTTCAGACCACAACGTTCAACGGCTTTGACAATATTCTTCGCCATGTCGTTGTGGCAGGTAATAAGGTGGACTTTTGCCTGCATGCGTACACCGGAAAGACCTACCGGATTTTTAATGCCTTCCTGGTAGTCAATGGCGTATTCCTGCGGAATAACGTGCAGAACACGATGTTCATCGCGAACTCGTACGGATTTTGCCGTATGTACTACGTTTTCCACATCTTCCTGCGTCACTTCCTCTTCGGAAATGGGCACCATACCAATTTCATTTTGACAGCTAATATGTTTACCGGAAAGTGCCAGATACACCGAGGAAATCTGGCAATCTGCCATCAGTTCGGCCTGATCAATGGCGCGCTGTACGCACTTCACCACTGACTCAAGGTCATTCACCCCGCCTTTATCCATACCTCGCGATGGGCAACTGCCCACGCCAATGATATTGACCATACCGTCGGGCAGAACTTCCCCTACTAAAGCGGCTACCTTCGCGGTGCCAATCTCCAGTCCAACTACCAGTTTTCTGTCCGTCGCCTTGATCATTGTTGTTCTGCCTGTGCCTGATTCTGTTGCTGATTAGATTCCTCAGGAGGCAAGGGAACCCAGCCTACTGCCGCTCCTGAGTCATAACGCAAATCAACGTAGCTAATCCGTTTGCCATCGGTTTGCGCCTGCTGCTGTAAAACCGGGTAGAGTTCCACAAAGCGAGCCAAACGTTTTATCGTATCGCCCCTGCCCAGATTGAGCTTAATATCGTTATTCAGCGTCAACTGCCAGGAACGACGAGCGGTCATCGCCGCTTCCTTCAGGGTGAATCTATCCTTAGCCAGCACCTGCCCCATATCGCGGAACCCTTGCAACACTTCACTTGCGCTGCCTTCCGGTCCATACAACATGGGTAATACCTGCTTATTGGCCCGACCGGTTGGAACACTGAACGTATTTCCTTCAGCATCCACCATATGTTGGTCATTCCAACGCGCAATGGGCACATATTCAACCAGATGAATCTTCAATTCATCGGGCCATTGCTTTCTGACGCTCGCCTGTTTAATCCAGGGGAGGCGTTCAATTTGACTCTGAATGATGTTCACATCCTGAGTCATAAAGGTTCCCGGAGCGCCCAGCGCCAGAATGGACTGACGAATATCGTCATTGCGCGTGTAATGCCGTTCGCCGGTTAACACCAGTTTCGATAAAGGCAAACGTTGCGCATCTTCCATCCATCCCAACACTACCCAGCCGCTGACAAACACGGTGCACAGCACTGTCAGCAGGAACAATATTCCTGCAAGACGCGTTCCATTATTGCGGCGTGAGGAGTTTACTTCTTCTTCATCACCGTTTCGCGTGTTCAGCGCAGCCTGCGACATATCAGTCCGCCAACTCCAGAATTCTTACCACCAACTGCGAGAAGCTCAGGCCCGCCTGACGCGCCGCCATCGGCACCAGACTGTGGCTGGTCATACCCGGAGAGGTATTCGCTTCCAGCAGATAAAACTGGCCATCGCTGTCCAGCATGACGTCAATGCGACCCCAACCTTTACAGCCCAATGTGGTCCACGCTTTCAGAACTAATTCCTGTAAACAGGCCTCTTGTTCGACTTCCAGACCGGCTGGGCAGAAATATTGTGTCTCATCAGAGAGATACTTCGCCTCATAATCATAGAAGGTTCCCGCGGGTTGGATACGTATTGACGGTAAAATTTCTTCACCAAGTATCGCAACTGTAAATTCCGGGCCACTGAGCCATTTTTCGATCAGTACTTCTTCATCATGCTGAAAAGCCAATGCTAATGCACCCTGCAAAGCATTTTCTTCTTCAACTTTTGACATCCCTACGCTTGAGCCTTCACGGCTTGGCTTCACAATCAGCGGCAAACCTAACGCAGAAATTTCCGTAACTGTTTCATCGCTAAGACCTTTTTCGAACTCAGCGCGGGTCAGCGCGACCCAGGGCGCGACCGGTAAACCCGCCCCCTGCCACAACAGTTTGCTGCGCAGTTTGTCCATCGAAATCGCAGAAGCCATGACGCCACTACCGGTGTACGGCAGACCAATCAGCTCCAGCATGCCCTGCAACGTGCCGTCTTCACCACCACGACCGTGCAGCGCAATAAACACCTTTTGAAAACCCATCGATTTCAAAAGCGTGACATCAACCTCTTTTGGGTCAATTGGATGGGCATCCACACCACCTTCGCGTAGACCTGCCAGTACGGCCGCGCCGGAATTCAGCGAAACTTCACGCTCTGCGGAGGTTCCCCCTAACAGGACCGCGATTTTATCAGCCATGTTGTTCTTCCTCCGGGTTTTGCGGCTTCAGTTTGATTTCAGCTAAGGAACGCGCGATTTTGCCGATATTTCCAGCGCCCTGCACCAAAATCAGATCGTTGCCGGTTAATACCGGCGCCAGCATGTCTGCCACCTGAGCCGGATCGGATACCAGAATCGGGTCGATCTTACCGCGACCACGGATCGTACGGCACAGCGAACGGCTGTCGGCCCCCGGAATCGCGGCTTCACCCGCGGCGTATACATCCAGCATCAACAGCGCATCGACCTGAGTCAGCACATTAGCAAAGTCGTCATACAGATCGCGTGTACGCGTAAAGCGGTGCGGCTGGAACAGCATCACCAGATTTTTGTCCGGCCAGCCCGCGCGTGCAGCTTTAATCGTGGCATCTACTTCCGTTGGGTGATGGCCATAATCATCCACCAGCATCGCCGTCCCGGCTTTACCGTTTACCGGCTCAAGCGGGAATTCACCGAGGAAGTCAAAACGGCGTCCGGTGCCCTGGAAACTTTCCAGCGCGCGCAGAATTGCATCGTCTTCAATTCCTTCTTCTGTTGCCACTGCCACCGCCGCCGCGGCGTTCAGCGCATTGTGGCGGCCCGGTGCGTTCAACGTCACGCGTAAATCGGCCATCCCCTGACGCAGCAGCGTGAAGTGCCCTTGTGGACCAATCTGCTGATAATCTTCGACGCGCACATCAGCATCATCGCTAAAACCATAGGTTGTGGTTTGACGACCGACTCGCGGCAACAACTCGCGGATCACCGGATCGTCAACGCACATCACCGCACGACCATAAAACGGCAAGTTATGCAGGAAATTAATAAACGTCTGCTTTAAATTTTCGAAGTCGCCATGGTAGGTATCCATATGATCGGCTTCGATATTGGTAACAATCGCGACCATCGGCTGCAAATGTAGGAACGACGCATCGCTCTCATCCGCCTCAGCAATTAAATAACGGCTATGACCCAGACGCGCATGGACGCCTGCGGCCTTCACCAAACCGCCGTTGACAAATGTCGGATCCAGCCCTGCTTCCGCGTAGATACTGGAGACCATCGCCGTGGTCGTGGTTTTACCGTGCGTCCCGGCAATGGCGATACCGTGACGAAAACGCATTAACTCCGCCAGCATTTCAGCACGACGGATAACCGGAATACGCGCTTCATGAGCCGCAACAATTTCCGGGTTATCCGCAGAAATGGCGCTGGATACCACCACCACACTCGCATCACGTACGTTTTCCGGGCGATGGTTGAAGAAAATTGTGGCGCCCAGATTCGTCAACTGCTGCGTCACCGGGTTCGGCGCTAAGTCAGAACCGCTGATTTGATAACCTTCGTTGGCCAAAACTTCGGCAATACCGCCCATACCAGCACCACCGATGCCGACAAAGTGAATGTGCCGAACGCGACGCATTTCGGGCACGATGGAACGCAGTTTTGCCAGTTGTTGTGTATTCATTCTTTAGCCATTAACTTCTTAGTTCATGCGATGCAAAAGGCATCACCACAATTACGCCCGGGCAGCCCGGCTCACTTCATTAGCAACACGCTCTGTGGCATCCGGAATGGAAGCGGCGCGCGCACGTTCTGCCATGGTTAATAAGGTTTCTCGCGACCACCCGGAAAGGGTGTTAGCGACGGCATCCACAGTAAACTGCGGCTGCTCAAGAATTTTGGCTGCGCCCGCTTTCTCCAGCGGCAGCGCATTCCAGTACTGCTGGCGATCTTTGTGCTGGAAAGGCACAAACAGCGCAGGCAAACCTGCGGCGGCAATTTCGCTTACCGTCAGCGCGCCGGAGCGACAAACTACGACATCCGCCCACGCGTAAGCGGCTGCCATATCATCAATAAACTCAGTGACCTTGTGCTGCGGTTGTCCCGCGTCGGCATATGCCTGTTCAACGGTTTGCTGCGCGCCTTTGCCGCTCTGATGCCAGATAGTCACCGCGTCACCAAGCTTTGCGGCAACCTGCGGCATCGTCTGGTTCAAAACACGTGCGCCCTGAGATCCGCCGACGACCAGCACGCGTACCGGGCCTTCGCGCCCCGCCAGACGCACTTCGGGCAACGGCAGCGCCAGCACGTCGGTGCGTACCGGGTTACCCACCACTTCCGCATTCGGGAAAGCGCCAGGAAAAGCCTGCATCACCTTCGTTGCAATCTTCGCCAGCCACTTGTTGGTTAATCCCGCAATGCCGTTCTGCTCATGCAGTACAACCGGAATGCCCAATGACCATGCTGCCAGACCGCCAGGACCGGACACGTAGCCGCCCATACCCAGCACCACATCAGGCTTAAACTGCTTCATGATGGCGCGCGCCTGACGCCAGGCATTAAAAATACGCACGGGGGCGGCAAGCAGCGCGTTGATACCTTTGCCACGCAAACCGGAGATGCGAATAAAGTCAATTTCAATGCCATGCTTCGGCACTAAGTCCGCTTCCATACGATCGGCGGTGCCCAGCCAACGAACCTGCCAGCCCTGAGCCATTAAATGATGCGCGACCGCCAGCCCCGGGAACACATGCCCGCCGGTACCGCCTGCCATCACCATTAACCGCTTCGGTTGACCACTCATCGTGCACCTCGTGTAAACGCCTGGGCTTTTTCCAGACGAGTTTCATAATCAATACGTAACAAAAACATGATGGCCGTCGACATAATCAACAAACTGGAACCACCATAACTGATCAGCGGTAACGTCAGACCTTTGGTTGGCAGCATACCCGCTGCCGCGCCGACGTTTACCAGGGCCTGGAAGCTAAACCAAATCCCGATGGAGCAGGCTAAAAAGCCTGAAAAACGGTGGTCAATTTCCAGCGCTTTGCGGCCAATCGACATCGCGCGAAAAGCGACGAAGAATACCATTAAAAGTGCCAATACCACACCGATATAACCCAGCTCTTCCCCAATGATGGCGAAGATGAAGTCGGTGTGCGCCTCCGGTAAATACTCCAGTTTTTGCACTGAATTACCTAACCCCTGACCCCAAACCTCACCGCGACCAAAAGCCATCAGCGATTGTGTTAACTGGTAGCCGCTGCCAAACGGATCTTCCCATGGGTTCCAGAAGGAGGTTACGCGGCGAATACGATACGGTTCGGCAAGGATCAGCAGCACCACCGCCGAAATCCCCATGCCGATAATGGCAATGAACTGCCACAGTTTCGCACCAGCGAGAAACAGCATCGCCAGCGTCGTGACAAACAGTACCACTACCGTACCGAGGTCAGGCTGCGCCAGCAGTAAGACAGCCAGCACCAGAATCACACCCATCGGTTTTAAGAAGCCGCGCAGGTTATTACGCACTTCATCGACCTTACGCACCAGGTAGTTGGCGAGATAACAGAACAGCGACAGCTTGGTGAATTCCGCAGGCTGAATACGCAGTGGACCCAGCGCGATCCAGCGCGATGCCCCGTTAACGGAACTCCCCACCACCAGAACGATCAGCAGCATGATGATCGAGGCGATCAGCATCGTCGTGCTGTACTTTTGCCAGAACTCCATCGGCAGACGCAGCGTCACCATCGCCAGACAGAACGCGAGGAAGATATACAGCGCGTCACGTTTAGCGAACAGGAAGGGATCGCCTGCCAGGCGTTGCCCTACGGGCATCGATGCTGATGTCACCATCACAAAACCGATCGCTGCCAGACCAAAAGTCAGCCACAGCAGCATGCGGTCATACATGATCAGGCTGTCCGCGTCTTTATCACGCGAAGCCATCACCCAGCCTTTAAGTGCCGCGAAGATCCACGCCAGGACACCCAGTCCCGGTACGCGCGGCATTTTCAGACGAGGGAGAGAGAATCGCATCAACCCAACTCCTTCGCTAAACGGGTAAAGACGTCACCGCGTTGCTCAAAGTTCTTGAACTGGTCAAGGCTGGCGCAGGCTGGTGACAGCAGCACCATATCACCCGACTTCACACGAGGTGCGAGCAGACGCATTGCCTGCTCCATGGTTTCAGTGTGTTCCGCAACCTCAGGACGCAGAGCGGCAAGCTGTGCGCCATCGCGACCAAAGCAGTACAGACGAATGTTGTCGCCAGTCAGGTAACGTTGCAGCGGCATAAAGTCGGCGGATTTCCCGTCGCCGCCCAGCAGCAGGTGCAGCGTACCGTCAACGTGCAAACCATTCAGCGCCGCTTCGGTGCTACCGACGTTGGTGGCTTTTGAATCGTTGATCCAACGCACGCCGTTATGATTCAGTACCAACTGGAAACGATGCGCCAGACCGGTAAAGGTAGTCAGCGCTTTCAGGCTGGATGCCCGCGGCAGACCCGCAGCATCCGCCAGCGCCAGCGCAGCCAGAGCGTTGGTATAGTTATGCTGGCCGGTGAGCGTCATCTCTTTCACGTTCAGGACTTTTTCGCCCTTCACCCGCAGCCAGGTTTCACCCTGCTGACGATTGAGATGATAGTCACCCATGTTGATGCCAAAGCTCACGCAGCGCTCATCCGCCCCGCGAATCGGCATGGTCAGCGCATCATCGGCATTAACCACACACACTTTCGCATTCTCATAGACGCGCAGTTTGGCCGCACGGTACTGCTGCAAGCCAAACGGATACCTGTCCATATGATCTTCGGTGACGTTCAAAATGGTGGCGGCTACGGCCTGTAAGCTGGAGGTTGTCTCCAGCTGGAAGCTCGACAGCTCCAGAACATACAGCTCACGTTCGTCATCCAGCAGCATCAGCGCGGGCAGGCCGATATTTCCACCGACGCCCACGTTCACACCAGCCGCTTTCGCCATTTCCCCCACTAACGTGGTGACGGTGCTTTTCCCGTTGGAACCGGTGATCGCGACGATCGGCGCCTGTGCTTCGCGACAGAACAGCTCGATGTCACCGACAATTTCGATCCCTGCATCAGCGGCAGCGCTCAGCGAAGGATGCGCCAGGGCAATACCAGGGCTGGCAACGATGAGATCGGCGGCCAGCAGCCAATCATCATTCAGGCTGCCAACATGACGCTCAACCGCTTCCGGCAATTTATCCAGGCCAGGTGGCGTTGCGCGGGTATCCATCACTCGCGGCGTCACGCCACGCGCCAGAAAGAAATCCACGCAGGACAGCCCGGTCAATCCCAGACCGATAATGACGACTTTTTTACCCTGGTAATCAGCCATGATTAACGTACCTTCAGCGTTGCCAGGCCAATCAGCACCAGCATCAGCGAAATAATCCAGAAGCGCACAATTACGCGCGGTTCCGGCCAGCCTTTCAGTTCATAATGATGGTGAATCGGCGCCATACGGAAGATGCGCTGTCCGCGCAGCTTAAAGGAGCCAACCTGCAGAATGACCGACAGCGTTTCTACGACAAATACACCGCCCATGATCACCAGCAGGAATTCCTGACGCAGCAGCACGGCAATAATCCCCAGCGCGCCGCCCAGCGCCAGCGAACCGACATCGCCCATAAAGACCTGCGCAGGATAGGTGTTAAACCACAGGAAGCCTAACCCCGCACCGACAATCGCCGTACAGACGATCACCAGTTCGCCGGCATGGCGTAAATAGGGAATGTGCAGGTAGTTGGCAAAGTTCATGTTACCGGTCGCCCACGCCACCAGCGCAAAACCCGCGGCCACGAACACGGTCGGCATAATCGCCAGGCCATCCAGGCCATCGGTAAGGTTTACCGCGTTGCCAGTACCCACAATCACGAAGTACGCCAGCAGCACGTAGAACAGCCCCAACTGCGGCATCACGTCTTTAAAGAACGGCACCACCAGCTCGGTAGCCGGGGTGTCTTTACCGGCGAGGTACAGCGCAAAGGCCACGCCCAGCGCAATCACCGACATCCAGAAGTATTTCCAGCGGGCAATCAGTCCCTTGGTATCTTTGCGCACCACTTTGCGGTAGTCATCGACAAAACCGATAATGCCGTAGCCAATCAATACCACCAGCACGCACCAGACGTACGGGTTCGACGGATATGCCCACAGCAGTACGGAGATGACAATCGCGGTGAGGATCATGATCCCGCCCATGGTTGGCGTACCGCGTTTACTGAAGTGCGATTCCGGACCGTCGTTACGTACGACCTGTCCAAAGGACATTTTTTGCAAGCGGGCAATCATGCGCGGGCCCATCCACAAAGAGATGAACAGCGCGGTCAGCAGGCTGACGATGGCGCGAAACGTCAGATAGGAAAAGACGTTAAAGCCGGAATAATATTTGACCAAATGTTCGGCCAGCCAAACTAACATGTTCCATTCTCCTGTAATGCGCGTACTACCTCTTCCATGGCGGCACTACGTGAACCCTTCACTAAAATCGTCATGACCTGATGTTCTGCAATCAATGCTTTAAGATGCACGGCCAGCGCGCATTTATTCGCAAAATGTTCGCCAACGCCACTGGCGTCGCTAATTGCCTGACTCAGTTTTCCTGTACTCAGTACACGGTCGATGCCTGCTGCTTTCGCAGCAACCCCCACCTGTACATGGCATGCTTCACTTTCTGCGCCAAGCTCTGCCATATCGCCTACGACCAGTACGCGATAACCCGGCATTTCAGACAGCACCTGCACCGCTGCGGTCATCGAACCGACGTTCGCGTTATAGGAGTCGTCCAGCAGCAGCTGATTTTCTGCGAGTTGAATCGGGAACAGACGTCCCGGTACCGCTTGCAGATCCTTCAAACCCGCTTTGATCGCCTCATGCGTCGCGCCTACCGCCATAGAAAGCGCCGCCGCCGCAAGGGCGTTAGCGATATTGTGGCGACCCGGTAACGGCAGCAGGACATCAATGCTCCCGGTCGGCGTTTGCAGAGAAAATTCTGTACCATGCGAGGTCACATGAACGTTGGTTGCCGAAAAGTCGCTGTTGGCCGCATTCGGGGAGAAGCGCCAGACTTTGCGATCGCCGATGATGCTCTGCCAGTTCAACCAGTCGTTGTTGTCGGCATTCATAATGGCGATACCGTTCGCTGACAGGCCGGTAAAAATCTCACCTTTTGCCTTCGCAACGCCCGCCAGGGAGCCGAAGCCTTCCAGGTGCGCGGCGGCCAGGTTGTTCACCAGCGCCGCTTCCGGACGCGTCAGGCCGACGGTCCAGGCGATTTCACCCTGATGGTTGGCACCGAGCTCAATCACGGCATAGTCGTAATCGTTGTTTAAGCGCAACAGCGTCATCGGTACACCGATGTCGTTATTCAGGTTGCCCGCGGTATATAGCGTGTTACCACACTGGCTCAGAATGGCAGCCGTCATCTCTTTGACGGACGTTTTACCGGATGAGCCGGTCAGCGCGACAACGCGCGCCGGAACCTGAGCACGAACCCACGCCGCCAGTTCACCAAACGCCAGACGCGTATCTTTAACAATCAACTGCGGCAGGTTGGTGTTCAACGGACGGCTGACCAGCAGAGCACCCGCCCCGCTCTCTTGCGCTTTGTCGGCAAAATCGTGGGCGTCAAAGCGTTCGCCTTTCAGCGCCACAAACAGGCAGCCCGGCGTCACTTTACGCGTATCGGTTGTTACGGCATCAAGGGTCAGATCGGCCCCTTTCAATTCGCCCTGGAGGATCTCCGCCAGTTGGCTGAGCGTTACGCTAATCATGCGATAACCCCCAGCAGACGCGCTGCGGTCACGCGGTCAGAATAGTCGAGACGCTGCGAGCCCACGATCTGGTAATCTTCGTGACCTTTCCCGGCCACCAGCACCACGTCGTTTTCTTTCGCCTGCATAATGGCGTTTGTCACGGCTTCTGCGCGACCTTCCATCACCTTCGCCTGTCCGGCATCCAGCATACCCGCCAGAATGTCGTTAATAATGGCGCGCGGCTCTTCGGTACGCGGGTTGTCATCGGTCACCACGACAACATCTGCAAACTGCTCGGCGATTGCGCCCATCAACGGACGTTTGCCTTTGTCGCGATCGCCGCCGCAGCCAAAGACGCACCACAGTTTGCCAGTACAGTGCAGACGTGCCGCTTGCAGCGCTTTTTCCAGCGCATCTGGCGTATGGGCGTAATCAACCACCACGGTGGTTTTACCCGGCGCGCTGAACACTTCCATACGCCCGCAAACCGGTTGCAATTGTGTGGCCGTTTTCAGTAAATCAGCTAACGGATAGCCCAACGCCAGCAGTGTTGCCAGCGCCAGCAACAGATTGCTGACGTTAAACGCCCCCATCAGGCGGCTTTCAATTTCGCCGTCGCCCCATGAGGAGGTAAAACGAATCGTTGCCCCGCTGTCGTGATACTTCACGTCAACCGCTTTTAACCAACGACCATGACAGTTCGGGTTGATGTGGTCTTCCATCGAAACGGCAACCGCATCAGGGAGTTTCGCCAGCCAGCGACGACCGACTTCATCATCCGCATTGACGATGGCCTGACCACAATGGTGCGTGGAATACAGCAGCCATTTCGCGGCTTCGTAATGTTCCATGTCGCCGTGGTAGTCGAGATGGTCACGGCTTAAGTTAGTAAATACTGATGCGGCAAACTTCAGCGCCGCCACGCGATGCTGAACCAGGCCGTGTGAAGAGACTTCCATCGCGCCAACCGTTGCGCCCTGCGCAGCCAGCCCCGCCAGCACATGCTGGACATCAACGGCTGAGCCGGTAGTATTTTCCGTCGGGATCACTTTGCCCAGCAGGCCATTGCCTACTGTTCCCATCACCGCGCTGGTTTCGCCAAGCAGTTGGCTCCACTGGGCCAGCAATTGGGTGGTGGTGGTTTTACCGTTGGTCCCGGTCACGCCGACCAGACGCATTTTCTCAGAAGGCTCGTGGTAAAAACGGCCCGCCAGTGCAGATAAACGTTCGTTAAGCTGACTAAGATAGATGACCGGAACGCCATGCATTTCACGGATTTCACCATCAGTAGCTTCATCTTTTGCTTCTGCAATAATGGCAGCCACACCTTGCGCTATCGCCTGCGGGATATACCGACGCCCGTCCGCCTGATGACCTAATACTGCGACAAAGAGATCGCCCGATGCAGCCACACGGCTGTCAAGCGTCATCTCCCGCAGTGTTCGCTCCGGTGCACCCGGCACCCATGGAGCAAGAAGGTCGCGCAAATTACGATCTGCCACCTGTTGCCTCGCCTTGATTATTCACAAATTCATTTTTATCGCCCGTTGTCAGCGCATCCGGCTCGATGTTCATGGTGCGCAGTACGCCGCCCATGATGGCACCAAAGACCGGCGCGGAAACGGCGCCACCGTAGTATTTACCCGCCTGCGGATCGTTGATAACAACAACCAGCGCGAAGCGCGGCTGACTCGCAGGCGCAACGCCTGCGGTATAAGCAATGTATTTGTTGATGTAGCGGCCATCCGGCCCTACTTTCTTCGCTGTACCGGTTTTAATGGCGATGCGATAGCCTTTAATCGCCGCCTTCACGCCGCCGCCGCCCGGCAGCGCCACGCTTTCCATCATGTGTACGACGGTACGCACGGTTGATTCCGGGAAGATACGCTCCCCCGGAACAGGAGGGTCAACTTTGGTAATCGACAGTGGACGATAAACGCCATAGCTGCCGATCGTTGCATAGACTCGCGCTAACTGTAACGGCGTTACCATTAGCCCATAGCCGAAAGAGAAGGTGGCCCTCTCTATGTCAGACCACCGTTGTTTTTGAGGATATAAGCCACTGCGTTCTCCGACCAACCCCAAATTGGTCGCTTTTCCCAGCCCAAAACGTGAGTAAGTGTCTACTAACGCTGAGGACGGCATCGCTAACGCCAGCTTGGAAACACCGACGTTACTCGACTTCTGCAAAACCCCGGTGAGGGTTAATTCGCTATAACGCGCCACGTCTTTGATTTCGTGACCATTAATTCGGTAAGGGATAGTGTTGAGGACGGTGTTTTCGCGTACCACGCCACGCTGCAGCGCGGTCATCACCACCATCGGTTTAACGGTAGAACCCGGTTCAAACACGTCGGTAATGGTGCGGTTACGCATCGCGTCTTTTGGCGTACCGGAGAGATTGTTCGGGTTGTAGGACGGACTGTTGGCCATGGCCAGCACTTCACCGGTGTTCACATCCACCAGTACCGCGCTGCCTGACTCCGCCTTGTTGAACGCCACGGCGTTATTCAGTTCACGGTAGACCAGTGCCTGTAAACGCTCATCAATGCTCAACGCGAGGTTATGCGCCGCCTGGCTGTCGGTAGAGGAGATGTCTTCAATAACGCGGCCATAACGGTCTTTACGTACGATACGTTCACCCGGTTGCCCGGTGAGCCACTTGTCGAAGCTCTTCTCAACGCCTTCAATCCCCTGGCTGTCGACGTTAGTAAAGCCGATGAGGTGAGCAGTCACTTCTCCGGAAGGATAGTAACGGCGGGATTCTTCGCGCAGGTGGATACCTGGCAGCTTCAGTTTCTTGATGTAGTCAGCCATGTCAGGGTTTACCTGACGCGCCAGATAGATAAAGCGCCCTTTCGGGTTGGCGTTAATGCGGGAAGCCAGTTGATCGAGCGGAATATTCAGCGCGGTCGACAACGCTCTCCAGCGTTCGCCAACGCTCACTCCGCCTGCGTCATGCACCTCTTTCGGGTCGGCCCAAATCGCCTTCACCGGTACACTCACCGCCAGCGGACGACCTGAACGGTCGGTAATCATCCCGCGCGATGTGGACACTTCCTGGACGCGCAGAGAACGCATGTCGCCCTGACGCACCAGCATGTCCGGCGCGATGATTTGCAGCCAGGCAACGCGCCCCAGCAGAAAACCGAGTGCCAGCAAAATACAACCGCACAGTAACGCAAAACGCCAACTGATAAAGTTGGCTTGTTCTTCCTGGCGTTTTGGTTTGTGCGTTTTTGCCGCTGCTTTCATGCGTCGCGTTTATCCTTATTTTTGTACTACGATATTTTCTTGTGAGGGATCAACATGCTGCATTTGCAGCTTTTCCGTTGCGATCCGTTCAACACGGCTATGGTCGCCGAGCGCGTTTTCCTCAAGGATCAAGTTGCGCCATTCGATATCCAGCGCATCTCGCTCCAGAACCAGCTGCTCACGCTGCGCGGTCAGTAACCGCGTATGGTGTGCTGTTGTCACGACGGTAACCGCCGTCAAAATAATGCAAATGAACAGGCAGAGTGGCAGCTTCCCAAACCGCAAAAGATCGTCACCGATCACGCCAGGCAAGGCATGGCGCTCGTTGCTTCCTATCGATCCTTTAACTTTGCTGAGGGCTTCTGTCACTCTGCTGATCATGCGTTCGTCCTCTCTGCAATACGCAGAACTGAACTACGGGCACGAGGATTCTCAGCTACCTCTTCTTCACCCGGCATCATCTTGCCTAGTGCTCTTAACTCACGGCCGCCCAGTTTTTTGATCTGCGCTTCGGTCATCGGTATTCCAGCCGGTACCTGAGGACCACGGCTTTGTTCACGCATAAAGCGTTTCACAATGCGGTCTTCAAGCGAATGGAAACTGATGATCGAAAGGCGACCACCTGGAGCCAGCACGCTGAGCGAGCTTTTTAGCGCCTGCTCTATCTCCTCCAGTTCACTGTTCACCCAAATGCGCACCGCCTGGAAGGTACGGGTCGCGGGATGTTTGAATTTGTCCTTCACCGGCATTGCCGCCGCAATCACTTCCGCCAGCTCTTTGGTGCGGGTCATCGGTTCGATGCGGTTGCGCTCCACGATGGCGCGCGCAATGCGTTTGCCGAAGCGCTCTTCGCCAAAGGTTTTAATCACCCAGGCAATGTCTGCTTCATCGGCGGTTTGCAGCCATTCGGCCGCTGACTGACCGCGTGTTGGGTCCATACGCATATCTAACGGACCGTCACGCATAAACGAGAAACCGCGCTCTGCGTCATCGAGCTGCGGTGAAGAAACGCCCAGATCGAGAAGAATTCCGTCGATCTTACCGGTCAGTCCACGCTCAGCAACATAGTCAGCCAGCGCAGAAAAAGGTCCATGTACGATGGAGAAGCGAGGATCGGTAATCGTTTTTGCAACGGCAATAGCCTGCGGATCGCGATCGATTGCCAGTAAACGTCCCTCTTCGCCAAGCTGGGAGAGGATCAGACGTGAGTGACCACCGCGACCAAATGTCCCGTCAATGTAGATGCCATCTGGACGAATATTCAGGCCGTTTACGGCTTCATCCAGCAACACCGTTGTATGTTTATAATTTTCCGTCATTTTATAGAGACAAATCCTGCAATCGTTCCGACAACGCGCCAGTAACAGACTGCTCAGCGTCGATATCTTCCTTGACCTGTTGATACCAGGTCGTTTCATCCCACAGCTCAAACTTATTGAACTGCCCAACCAGCATCACTTCTTTCGTTAGCCCTGCGTGTTGCCGCAGAATGGGGGCTATCAGTAATCGACCAGCGTTATCCATCTGACATTCGCTGGCATGACCCAACAATAAGCGCTGTACGCGACGCTCAACTGGATTCATGCTCGACAGACGCGATAGCTTCTGCTCGATTATTTCCCATTCAGGCAGGGGGTACAGCAGCAGGCACGGGTGATGGATGTCAATGGTGCAAACCATTTGACCGGTAGCGCTCTCAAGCAGTTGATCCCGATAACGGGTAGGCACGGATAAGCGCCCTTTACTGTCGAGATTAACTAACGTTGCTCCCCGGAACATGCCAGCCTCACCCCCAATTACCACTTTATCCCACAAATTCCCACTTAAAGGAGTTTACGGAGCGGAGGAAAACCTTGTCAAGCAAGTCGCGGCGCTTAGCGGAGCAAAAAACCCATTGTTTACGGCTAATATCAGCGTTGAACAAAATCCGTACAGCAAACGAAGCAAATTAACGTCATGAATATTTGTAAGAAAAAAATCCAACAACTCATCATTGTTTAAAACAACTGAATATCATCCAAAGAAAATATAAAGTGTCAGTTTGCGACGCGAGCGGCATTTTAGGACAATATGCAGCGAGTTAACAGTACCAGTTAATCGGTCTGTACGCCGCGCAGGGCCGAGGTAAGCACCGGATGGCCGCAATATGAGAGCAAAGTGTTTGTTAATTCGGCAAATCCATACACGCATGTAACAAAATAATACAAGCGTAACGCGTCGTTACGTATCAATAACCCAAAAATGGATAGTTGCATTTTTAATTCGGGGTATTTCAAGAATGAATTTCAGATAATTCTAAAGAATATTCTTAAATATAATGCGGTTATTTCTGAGAATAGAAAAATTGAAGACGTCAGAGGCTTATCCCGCCGACGTCATCAATTGAGGAAACTTAGTTACGGCTGAGAATACCGCGACGGTACAGATTACGCCGTATACGCGTTAAACCTGGTTTTGGTTTACGTGGTTCGTCCAGACTTGCCAGTACAATCTCCAGCACGCGTTCCGCGACATCACGATGGCGCTGTGCCACTGCCAGTACCGGGCACTGCAGGAAGTCGAGCAGTTCGTGATCGCCAAAAGTCGCAATCGCTAAATCAGACGGCAGCTGCCCGTCACGACGCAGGGTCACATCCATCACCCCCTGCAACAGGGCAAACGACGTGGTAAACAACGCCTGAGGCATTGGGTGCGTTTCCAGCCATTTATCAAACAGCTGCGCAGCCGCTTCCCGCTCATAGCTGTTGGCGTACAGGAAATGGACTTCACGCGGATCGTCCTTCCACGCGGTACGAAAACCCTGTTCGCGCAGGAAACTGACGGATAACTCAGGAAGCGCGCCCAGATAGAGGACGGTTTCAGCAGGGAATTTGCGTAACTCCTCCGCCAGCATTTCCGCATCATCCTGATCCGCACCCACAACGCTGGTAAAATGTTCGCGATCCAGTGCACGATCCAGCGCCACAATCGGGAATGAACTGTTTGCCCAGCGTTGGTAGAACGGATGCTCAGGTGGCAAGGAAGTCGACACAATTATGGCATCGACCTGGCGCTGTAAAAGATGCTCAATACAGCGCATTTCGTTATCCGGCTGATCTTCAGAGCAGGCAATTAACAGCTGATACCCACGCTGACGCGCCTGGCGCTCCAGATAGTTTGCGATCCGGGTATAGCTCGTGTTCTCAAGATCCGGGATCACCAGCCCAATAGAACGTGTGCGTCCAGCACGCAGCCCGGCCGCCACGGCATTCGGGTGGTAATTATGCTCACGCACCACCGCCATGACTTTTTCAACCGTTTTGTCGCTTACGCGATATTGCTTTGCTTTGCCATTAATAACGTAGCTTGCAGTCGTTCGCGAAACGCCGGCCAACCGAGCGATTTCATCCAGTTTCACAATTGCCCCTTGCGTAAAATGTACAAACCATAACCTTTTAGATGGCATGGGTTAAACTTCTTAACATCTAAGCGCAGAATAATGACTGCGGCAACCGCTTTTGTCTCTGGTTACTGCTGATTTCGCAAAAAAAAAGCGCAACAGGTAGCATCAGCGCAAACGGGTACGTTACATGTAGGCCGGATAAGGCATTTACGCCGCCATCCGGCATGATCTCCGTGATGATGCCTGATGGCGCTGTGCTTATCAGGCCTACAGTCGACTATTAGCGCATAATTTTATCGCCACGGGAGAGTCCCACTACGCCGGAACGGGCAACCTCCACAATTTTGGCGACTTCACGCAGGGTTGCCAGAAACGCATCCAGCTTATCGCTGGTGCCCGCCAGTTGTACGGTGTAGATAGATGGCGTTACGTCGATGATTTGCCCGCGGAAAATCTCCGTGTTGCGTTTCACCTCTTCCCGGCCATAACCACTGGCCTGGATTTTCACCAGCATGATTTCTCGTTCAACGTGAGCACCCTGCCCCAGTTCGCTGACGCGCAGAACATCCACCAGCTTGTGAAGCTGCTTTTCGATCTGCTCAAGGACTTTCTCATCCCCTACCGTCTGAATCGTCATCCGCGATAAGGTCGGATCGTCGGTCGGCGCGACGGTCAGGCTTTCAATGTTGTATCCACGCTGGGCGAAGAGGCCAATCACCCGCGATAATGCACCCGACTCGTTTTCCAGCAATACTGATAATATCCGGCGCATAATCAGGTCCTCTCCGTTTTGCTTAACCACATTTCATCCATCCCACCCCCACGAATCTGCATCGGGTAGACATGCTCACTGCCATCGACGGTGACATCGACAAACACCAGACGATGGTTACGCACATGTTCCAGCGCTTCACCCAGCTTGCTCTCAAGTTCATCTGGATGATTAATCTGGATACCGATATGCCCATAAGCCTCAGCAAGGCGCACAAAATCGGGCAGCGACTGCATGTAAGACTGTGAGTGGCGCCCGGAGTAGATCATGTCCTGCCACTGCTTGACCATGCCGAGATAACGATTGTTAAGGTTGAGCACCAGCACCGGCAGTTCATATTGCAGCGCCGTCGACAACTCCTGGATATTCATCTGAATGCTGCCATCCCCGGTGACGCACACTACCGTTTCATCCGGCAACGCCATTTTCACCCCTAACGCCGCGGGTAAACCGAATCCCATAGTCCCGAGGCCGCCTGAGTTAATCCAGCGACGCGGTTTATCGAACGGATAGTAAAGTGCGGCAAACATTTGATGCTGGCCAACGTCAGAGGTCACATACGCCTCCCCTTTCGTCAAACGCCAGATAGTTTCAATCACCGCCTGCGGCTTAATGCTTTCACTTTGCGTATCGTATTTAAGACACTGACGGGCGCGCCAGTGCTCAATCTGTTGCCACCAGTCACGGTTATCATCCAGTGGTTGCTGTGATTTCTCTTGCTCCAGCAGTTCGAGCATTTGATCCAGTACCAGGCGGGCATCACCCACAATCGGAATATCCGCAGTAACGGTTTTAGAAATAGAGGTCGGATCGATATCGATATGCAGCACGGTCGCATTCGGACAATATTTTGCCAGGTTATTCGTCGTTCGATCGTCAAAGCGAACGCCGACAGCAAAGATCACATCGGAATGATGCATGGTCATATTCGCTTCGTAGGTACCGTGCATTCCCAACATGCCCAGCGCCTGACGATGCGTGGCCGGAAACGCGCCCAACCCCATTAGCGAGGAGACAACCGGCAGATTCAGCGCTTCAGCAATCTGAGCTAACTGCTCATGGCAAGCCGAATTGACCGCGCCCCCACCCACATAGACAACAGGTTTCTTCGCCGCAACCAGCGTCTGTAGCGCCCGTTTGATCTGTCCCTTATGTCCCGTCGTCGTCGGATTATACGAGCGCATACTCACCGAGTCCGGCCAGCTATAAGGCAGTTTCTTCGCCGGATTCAGAATATCCTTCGGCAAATCCACCACCACTGGCCCGGGACGACCGCTTGCTGCCAGCCAGAAGGCTTTTTTCAGCACCTGCGGAATATCTTCCGTTTGTTTGACCAGGAAACTGTGTTTTACCACCGGGCGGGATATACCTACCATGTCGCACTCCTGGAAGGCATCGTAGCCAATCAGCGACGTTGCGACTTGTCCGGAGAGGATCACCAGCGGAATAGAATCCATATAAGCCGTTGCAATGCCTGTGATCGCATTAGTCGCCCCCGGTCCAGATGTGACCAATACGACACCTACTTCTCCCGTGGCGCGCGCAAGGCCATCAGCCATATGTACCGCAGCTTGTTCATGGCGGACCAGCACATGATCAATACCGCCGACCGTATGCAGCGCATCATAAATATCGAGGACGGCCCCCCCGGGATAACCGAATACCTGCTTCACACCCTGATCGATGAGCGATCGGACGACCATCTCGGCTCCAGACAACATCTCCATGGCTTGCCTCACTCTTATAATGAATTACGGTTTAACAACACATTAACCGCTGACGATGACGCATGGCAATTGACTCCGAAGGGGTGACACTGGAGTAAATAAGAATAAAAAGGAGGAAAGACGCGAATAAACGGAGAATTAAACCAGCATAAGCAATCAGTATGATAAATAATCGCTTAAAAATGGGAACTTACAGCAATTACTCTATTTTTTGACAGACGTAAAAAATAGAGTTCAGCATAAAATTTCAGATATAAAGTTAAAAGCAGAATAAACAGGATGCACCGTCCGGTTTACTCTGCCAAATGCTACTGCTTACAAACGGAGACTAACAGCTCTTCCATCCATTGATGTCCTTTATCCCGGCCTGCGGCTTCATGCCACGAAAGATAGCATGTGCGGCTGTTCAATTTTAACGGTAAAGGCAGGATCTGTAGTTCTAAAGAATCGGCAAATTCTTCTACTAACCAACGTGGCGCAATAGAGACCAAATGCGTTTGCGACACAATATTAAGAACGCTAATTAATGCCATGCCCTGATAAGCCACGCAGGATTGTTTATCCGGTGTGTCATACCACGGTTGGCTGAATGATGCGAAGCGATCAAGTGACACTACCGCATGCTGTTCATTATAGACATCGTTTTCCAGTAAAGGACCACTAATGCGTGGATGCTTTTTACTTGCCACTAACACCATTTCGTCATTGAATAACGGAATACTGGTAAATTCAGGACGTCGGAACTCTTCATAGCTAATAACGAATTCAGTTTCCTGGTAACGCAATTGATGCTCTGTATTTTGATTGAGTGAAGATTTAAATACGACATGAATGTTTGGTGCAACTTGCTCAACTCGATTATAAATCAACGACGTCAGAATATTATCCAATGGGCTGCATACGCAAAGATTGAATACGCGCTCGCTGCTGGCTGGTTCAAAACCCGATCCAGGCAGTTCATTTTGCACTAATTGCAATGCCTGGCGAACAGAACCAAATAGCTGGAAGGCTCTTGCTGTCGGCTGGATACCGCGTCCATAACGAACAAAAAGCTCATCATTAAACATCACTTTCAGGCGCGCGACCGCATTACTGACAGCGGGTTGCGACATCCCCAGAGTATGTGCGGCACGGGTGATGTTTTGTTCTTGCATCACCGCATCAAAGACGGTTAATAAATTAAGATCAACCATGCGAAGCTGTGGCTTTCCCATATCTATAATATTTGTTTTATCTATTATTTTTACTTCTGGCATATTTAACTCCACTGTCACTCTAAACTCCCTTTTCCCAGACGGAGTGAAGAAATAATCTCCGTTAATATGATTTACCATACATATAAGATGAGAAAAAGAAAAAACATTAAAATTAGGAAAACATAAAGGCACAAACCTAAATGAACAAAAAACCAATGCGAGCGCAGTGTGGCAGGAGTCACTGCACGATGATTCATATGTTTAAATTTCAAAAACAATATAACCATAAGCATGGCGAATATACAATCATACATATCGTGAATACGTATTTAAGCTTTAATTAAATCTTTATATTATTAATACATTAAAAGTTAACATTAATTTATCAATTATGTGGTGTCACACCGCCCATAGCCATTCATGATTACTATAAAAACAGATAAATCATAAAGATATGAAATCCCAGGAGTGAATTTTTCTTTAGTTCGCCGTTACAATAAATGCAAATAATTATGCTCAAATATGTCAAACCATGAAAAATATGTACAACCATCTACTGATTAATTTTATGTACCCCGAAAAATTCAGCACAATTCGCTTAAGTTTTGCAGAAACTTTCCCCCTCTGGCGAGGCATTTGCAGGGGTGAGGGTTGACATCAGTCTTCATATCCAGTACCACTAAAAGCATATCGCATTCGCCTGGAGCTTAATTGATGACTTACATTGCTCGTTTTAACGGTCTACTACTACTAAACGCATCTTCATTGCGCGGTAGACTGGTGGACGACATTCAGCATTAAGTCAGCTCCAGTTAAGACAAAAAACCCGCGCCGTTGCGCGGGTTTTTTTATGCTCGAAGCAAGGCGCCCTAAGAAACCAAGGACCTAAACCATGAGCCAGCAAGTCATTATTTTCGATACCACCTTACGCGATGGTGAACAGGCGTTACAGGCAAGCCTGAGTGTGAAAGAAAAACTGCAGATTGCGCTGGCCCTTGAGCGTATGGGCGTTGACGTGATGGAAGTGGGTTTCCCCGTTTCTTCACCGGGCGACTTTGAGTCAGTTCAGACCATCGCTCGTCAGGTTAAAAACAGCCGCGTTTGTGCCTTAGCTCGCTGCGTAGAAAAAGATATCGACGTTGCCGCAGAATCTCTGAAAGTTGCTGAGGCTTTCCGTATTCATACGTTTATCGCCACCTCGCCGATGCACATCGCGACGAAATTACGCAGTACGCTGGATGAGGTCATTGAGCGCGCGGTCTACATGGTTAAGCGTGCGCGTAATTATACCGATGACGTGGAGTTCTCCTGCGAAGATGCAGGCCGTACCCCTATCGCCGATTTGGCTCGCGTGGTTGAAGCTGCCATTAACGCGGGTGCCAAAACCATTAACATCCCCGATACCGTCGGTTACACCATGCCTTTCGAATTTGGGGCAATCATTTCTGGCCTGTATGAACGCGTACCAAATATCGATAAAGCCATCATCTCCGTACACACCCATGATGATTTAGGTTTGGGCGTAGGCAACGCACTGGCGGCCGTTCACGCCGGAGCGCGTCAGGTGGAAGGCGCGATGAACGGTATCGGCGAACGCGCCGGTAACTGCTCACTGGAAGAAGTAATCATGGCGATCAAGGTGCGTAAAGATATCCTGAATGTACAGACCCGCATCAATCACCAGGAGATCTGGCGCACCAGTCAGTTAGTCAGCCAAATCTGCAACATGCCAATTCCGGCAAACAAAGCCATTGTCGGTAGCGGCGCCTTTGCCCACTCTTCCGGCATCCATCAGGACGGCGTACTGAAAAATCGTGAAAACTACGAAATCATGACGCCAGAATCCATCGGCCTGAACCAGGTACAGCTGAACCTGACCTCCCGTTCCGGTCGCGCCGCGGTGAAACACCGTATGGACGAGATGGGATATAAAGAAAATGAATACAGTCTGGACAATCTGTACGACGCATTCCTGAAACTGGCAGACAAAAAAGGTCAGGTATTTGATTACGACCTGGAAGCGCTGGCCTTCATTAATAAACAGCAGGAAGAGCCAGAGCATTTCCGTCTGGATTACTTCAGCGTGCAGTCCGGCTCAAACGACATCGCCACCGCCTCCGTCAAGCTGGCTTGCGGTGAAGAAGTCAAGGCCGAAGCGGCGAACGGTAACGGTCCGGTCGATGCCATTTATCAGGCCATCAACCGTGTAACTGAGTACAACATCGAACTGGTGAAATACAGCCTGACCGCCAAAGGGCACGGTAAAGATGCGCTGGGTCAGGTGGATATCGTTGCCAACTATAACGGTCGTCGTTTCCACGGCGTCGGTCTGGCGACAGATATCGTCGAATCTTCTGCTAAAGCAATGGTGCATGTGCTGAACAACATCTGGCGCGCCGAAGAAGTCGAAAAAGAATTGCAACGCAAAGCTCAGAACAACGAGAACAACAAGGAAACCGTGTGATGTCGAAGAATTATCATATTGCTGTTTTGCCGGGTGACGGTATTGGCCCGGAAGTGATGGCGCAAGCCCTGAAGGTACTGGACGCAATCCGCAACCGTTTTAACATGCGCATTACCACCAGCCACTACGACGTGGGTGGTGCCGCTATCGATAACCACGGTCAGCCGCTGCCGCCTGCAACGGTTGAAGGCTGTGAACAAGCTGACGCCATTCTGTTTGGCTCCGTTGGCGGTCCGAAATGGGAAAACCTGCCGCCAAACCAGCAGCCAGAGCGTGGCGCGCTGTTGCCATTGCGTAAACACTTCAAATTATTCAGCAATCTGCGCCCTGCTAAGCTCTACCAGGGATTGGAAGCGTTTTGCCCTCTGCGGGCAGATATCGCCGCGAACGGTTTCGACATCCTGTGCGTACGCGAACTGACTGGCGGGATTTACTTCGGTCAACCAAAAGGCCGCGAAGGCAGCGGACAACATGAAAAAGCCTTTGATACCGAGGTTTATCACCGTTTCGAGATTGAACGTATTGCGCGTATCGCGTTTGAATCCGCTCGCAAACGTCGCCGTAAAGTCACGTCTATTGATAAAGCTAACGTACTGCAAACGTCTATTCTGTGGCGCGAAATCGTCAATGAAATTGCTAATGAATACCCGGACGTTGAACTGGCGCATATGTACATCGACAACGCGACAATGCAGTTAATTAAAGATCCATCCCAGTTCGACGTGTTGCTGTGCTCTAACCTGTTTGGTGACATTCTGTCTGATGAGTGCGCCATGATCACCGGTTCAATGGGCATGTTACCGTCCGCCAGCCTGAATGAGCAGGGCTTCGGTTTGTACGAGCCTGCTGGCGGCTCCGCTCCGGACATCGCCGGGAAAAACATTGCCAACCCTATCGCCCAGATCCTGTCGCTGGCGCTGCTGCTGCGCTACAGCCTGGATGCCAATGATGCGGCAACCGCAATTGAGAGCGCCATCAACCGCGCATTAGAAGAAGGCATTCGCACCGGTGACTTAGCCCGTGGCGCTGCCGCAGTCAGTACCGATGAAATGGGCGACATCATTGCCCGTTACGTCGCAGAAGGGGTGTAATCATGGACAAAACGTTGTACGAAAAATTGTTTGATGCGCACGTCGTCTTTGAGGCGCAAAACGAAACCCCACTGTTGTACATCGACAGACATCTGGTGCATGAAGTGACCTCTCCGCAGGCGTTTGATGGTCTGCGCGCGCATGGCCGTCAGGTGCGCCAGCCGGGTAAAACCTTTGCCACCATGGATCACAACGTATCTACCCAGACCAAAGATATCAACGCGTCAGGTGAGATGGCGCGCATCCAGATGCAGGAGCTGATTAAGAACTGTAACGAATTTGGCGTCGAGCTCTACGATCTGAACCACCCGTATCAGGGTATCGTTCACGTGATGGGACCAGAACAAGGTGTGACGTTGCCGGGTATGACCATCGTCTGCGGCGATTCCCACACCGCTACACACGGCGCGTTCGGCGCGCTGGCGTTTGGCATTGGCACCTCTGAAGTTGAACATGTTCTGGCGACGCAGACCCTGAAACAGGGGCGCGCCAAAACCATGAAGATTGAAGTCAACGGTAAAGCAGCCCCTGGCATTACCGCCAAAGATATCGTGCTGGCGATTATCGGTAAAACCGGTAGCGCAGGCGGTACCGGACACGTAGTTGAGTTTTGTGGCGAAGCCATCCGTGCATTGAGCATGGAAGGCCGGATGACCCTGTGCAACATGGCCATTGAAATGGGTGCCAAAGCGGGTCTGGTCGCACCGGATGAAACGACCTTTAACTATGTGCAGGGTCGTTTACACGCACCGAAGGGCGAGGATTTTGCCAACGCGGTTGCGTACTGGAAAACGCTGAAAACCGACGACAACGCAACGTTTGATACCGTCGTTACCCTGCAGGCAGAAGAGATTGCGCCGCAGGTCACCTGGGGAACGAATCCAGGTCAGGTCATCTCGGTGAACGATAATATTCCCGACCCGGCGTCATTTGCCGATCCCGTTGAGCGCGCATCGGCTGAAAAAGCGCTGGCGTATATGGGGCTGAAACCGGGTATTCCGTTAACGGAAGTCGCTATCGATAAAGTGTTCATCGGTTCCTGCACCAACTCGCGTATTGAAGATTTACGCGCCGCGGCAGAAATCGCCAAAGGGCGCAAAGTTGCGCCGGGCGTGCAGGCACTGGTGGTGCCGGGCTCTGGTCCGGTGAAAGCGCAGGCGGAAGCAGAAGGTCTGGATAAGATCTTCATCGAAGCCGGTTTTGAATGGCGTTTACCGGGCTGTTCCATGTGCCTGGCCATGAACAATGACCGCCTGAATCCTGGCGAACGCTGCGCATCCACCAGTAACCGTAACTTTGAAGGTCGTCAGGGCCGCGGTGGTCGCACGCATTTAGTCAGCCCGGCTATGGCCGCCGCTGCCGCCGTTACCGGTCATTTTGCCGACATTCGCAGCATCAAATAAGGAAACTACCATGGCAGAGAAATTTACCCAGCATACCGGCCTGGTTGTCCCACTGGATGCCGCCAACGTTGATACCGACGCAATTATCCCTAAACAGTTTTTGCAGAAGGTTACGCGCACCGGTTTTGGCGCTCATCTGTTTAACGACTGGCGTTTCCTGGACGAAAAGGGGCAACAGCCGAACCCTGAGTTCGTTTTGAACTTCCCGGAATATAAAGGGGCATCCATTCTGCTCGCACGGGAAAACTTTGGTTGCGGCTCTTCACGCGAACATGCGCCATGGGCGCTGACCGATTACGGCTTTAAAGTGGTGATCGCACCAAGCTTCGCCGACATCTTCTACGGCAACAGTTTCAATAACCAACTGTTGCCGGTGACCCTGAGCGACGCGCAGGTAGATGAAATGTTCGCACTGGTGAAAGCCAATCCGGGCATTAAATTTGAAGTGGATTTGGAAGCGCAGGTAGTAAAAGCAGGCGATAAGTCCTACAGCTTTAAAATCGACGACTTCCGCCGCCACTGCATGCTGAACGGTCTGGACAGTATCGGGCTGACGCTGCAGCATGAAGCGGCTATCACCGAGTACGAAGACAAGCAGCCAGCATTTATGCAGTAATCTCTCCCGCTGGTCACCGCACGGTGGCCAGCCCCTTCTCTTCGCCTACAGCGTATCGCCGTAATAGATTTGGTAGCCAAGATTGACGCTGCCCGGCGCATCTTTCCCGTTCAAACGCTTAATCAGAATATCCGCCGCCGTTTTGCCAATCTCAAAGCGTGGCGTAATCACGCTGGCGATTTTTTGCAGCCGCGCACGGCCAATTTCCAGCCCGTGGAAACCGGCAATCGCCATTTTTCCCGGCACATCGTACTGCTGTGCCTGACACTCCAGCAGCGCGCCAACCGCCAGGTCATCGTTGGTACAGAAAATAGCGTCAATATCCGGCTTTTCCGCCATCGCCTGCTGGAACATCTTGCGTCCCAGCGCCACCGACGAAATAGTTTTTGGCGCCAGGTGGTACGCTTCCAGTCCCTGCGCCGCCAGCGCTTTCTCGGTGCCGCGAAAACGGCTAAGGTCGCGGGGGTCGTCCATCGAGCCAAAGAAAGCAATGCTGCGTTTGCCGCTGTCGATAAAAGCCTGCGTCATTTCAAATGCGGCTTTTTCGTTATCAAACCCAACCTGAATATCAAGATACTGGCCGCTAATATCCATCAGTTCCGCCACCGGTACGCCGCTGGCGCGTACGTATTGGATCATCCGCTCGGTATGCAGCTTTCCCGTGAGGATCAGGCCGTCGATATTGTAAGAGAGCAGATTCAGCACCTCGCGTTCTTCACGCTCGGCATCATATTCGTAGTTGGCGATCAGCGTCTGGTACTGGCAGGCCGAGGTGACGGATTCAATCCCCGCCAGCACGTCGGCAAAGATCTGATTACGAAACGAGGGGATCAGCACACCAATGGTTTTGCTGCGTGCGTTGAGCAGAATTTCCGGGGCGCGGTTAGGAATGTAGTTGTTCTCTTCCATGATTTTCGAAATCAACTCACGACTGCGTTGCGACACCTGATTCGGGTCACGCAGATAACGGCTGACCGTCATCTTATTCAGCCCGGCCAGATTAGCGATATCCTGTAATGTCATCCGATTGTTTTTCATGAGGTTCTCTACGACCAACAGCCTATTCTGCTCGCAGAGAACCTTATCACAGCCGGTTAGCGACTGCACTCCTCGCTCAACCTTAACGCGTAGCCATCTCAGCCGACGGCGACGTGGTTTCATTTTGTGCACGAACGCAGTACATCAGCACCACCGACGCCAGCAGAGCAATTGCCATAAAGGTGTAGGAGACACCCGGCCCGCCGGTCACGCCGTTAAGGTAACCCACCAGCC
This sequence comes from Citrobacter sp. Cpo090, assembly GCF_030332665.1. NCBI lineage: Bacteria > Pseudomonadati > Pseudomonadota > Gammaproteobacteria > Enterobacterales > Enterobacteriaceae > Citrobacter > Citrobacter sp. Cpo090. The sequence continues at coordinate 150,621 of NZ_JAOWHK010000031.1, forward strand.
ACGCGCCGAGGAATGCCCCTAACGCGCCAAAACTGTTGATCATCCCCATCGAGACGCCGGAGACGTTGCGCGGCAGCAGTTCGGGGATCAGCGCAAAGAACGGCCCGTAAGGCGCATACATACAAGCAGCGGCCACAACCAGCAGCGCGTAGGAGAGCCAGAAAGACTGGTTGCCCAACAACCATGAGGCAAAGAACGCGATAGCGGCAATCAACAGCAACGGCCAGATAAACAGCTTACGGTTCTGGAACTTATCGGACAGCCAGGAGACAGTCAGCATCAGGCAGATCGCCGCCAGATACGGCACCGCTGCCAGCCAGCCCACCGCCACGATGTCCATCTGAGCTGCGTTTTTGAGGATTGACGGCATCCACATCATGAAGCCATACACCCCGATGCTCCACAGCGCATGCACCGCGCAAAGCATAATGACGCTGCGTGAACGCATCGCTTCACCGTAGTTACGCATCGGTTTGATGTCGCGCTGCTCGCGATCCATCGCCTGCTGTAATGCCTGTTTCTCCTGCTCGCTCAACCAACCCGCATCCGCCGGTTTGTCGCGTACCAGAATCACCCAGCAGAACGCCCAGATCACCGCCGGGATACCTTCGATAATAAACATTTCGCGCCAGCCCCAGGCTTCAATCAGGTAGCCGGAAACTATCGACATCCATAGCACTGTGACCGGGTTGCCGAGAATTAAAAAGGTGTTGGCGCGCGAGCGTTCAGTTTTGGTAAACCAGTTGCTGATATAAATCAGCATCGCGGGCATCACCGCCGCTTCGACGATGCCGAGAATAAAGCGGATCGCCATCAGCGTTGGGATATTGCTGACAAAGCCGGTCGCCGCGGCACAAAGCCCCCAAAGGATCAGGCTGTAAAAAATCATTTTGCGCACGCTATGCTTAACGGCGTACATCGCGCCCGGCACCTGGAAAAAGAAGTAGCCCAGAAAGAATAACGCGCCAATTAACGATGCTGTTCCCTGAGTAATCCCCAAGTCATGTTCAATACCCGCGGCAGCGGCAAAGCCGTAATTGGCGCGATCGAGATAAGCTAAGCTGTAGGTAATAAAAATAATCGGCATTAAATACCACCAGCGACGCGCTGGCAGTTTTGCGAGCATATTCATACTCACTCCTTGGATTATTGTTTTCGCTGTCAGGCCGCGTCTGCGGCCCATTATTTATCAGACCGCGGCAAGCATGCCGCCGTCCACAAACAGAAGATGCCCATTCACAAAATCAGAAGCTGGCGCGGCAAGATAAACCGCCGCGCCGATCAGCTCTTCCGGGTTACCCCAGCGAGCGGCGGGCGTGCGCTGGAACAGCCAGGCAGAGAATGCTTCATCGTTGACCAGCGCAGTGGTCATGTCGGTGGCGAAATAGCCAGGAGCAATACCGTTGACCTGAATATTGTATTCAGCCAGTTCCACGCACATGCCACGGGTTAACATTTTGACTGCACCTTTTGACGCCGCGTATGGGGTAATGGTTTTACGACCTAATTCGCTTTGCATTGAGCAGATATTAATAATCTTCCCGCGGCGGCGTTGCACCATGTAGCGGGAAACCTGCTGCGACACCAGAAATACCGATTTCTGGTTTACATCAATCACTTTGTCCCATTCAGCCTCCGGAAATTCGGTGAAGGGATAACGACGCTGGATTCCGGCGTTGTTAATTAAAATATCAATGGCCCCAACTTCCTTTTCGATTTGCGCGATGGCGCGCGCCACCTCTTCCCCGTTGGTAACATCAAATCCATAGCCCACGGCGCGATAGCCTTCGGCAACCAGCTTGTCCGCCGCCGCCTGCGCCCGCTGCTGGGTGATGTCGTTAATCACAATCTCAGCACCGTGCGCCGCCAGACCGCTGGCCAGCAGGTTACCAATGCCCTGAGCGGAACCGGTAATCAACGCGCGTTTGCCGGTAAGGTCGAATAGGTTTTTCATAAAAAACTCCTTTTTTAATAACTGTTACGCGTAACTGTATACGCGTAACAGTAAAAAAAAGAAGATCCAGGAAGAGGAAAATGATCGTTATGTGATCAATGTTACATTTACGTGCAAGATGAAAAAAAGAGGGATAGGCCTGATAAACATAACGCGATCAGGCCGTAGGGACAGGTTGCCGGATGGCGGCGTAAACGCCTTATCCGGCCTACAAAAACGAATACAAAATATCGCCAGGCCGAGCGCTGCAACGCCGGGAAATTCCCGGTACGTATTAAACGTCCTTCACCCGCCCGGTCATCCACAGCGTAACCACCGAAATCGCCGCAATCACCCAATAGACAGCATAATGACCGTAGCTTTGCGCAACGGCTCCCTGAATCACCCCTGCCAGAATGACTCCCGTTGAAATACTGTTGGTAAATAATGTGGTCGCTGACCCCGCACGTCCGGGCATCAGATCCTGAAACCACAGCATGCCTATCCCGGCGATAATACCGATAAATACCGCGTTAAACAGTTGCAGCACCAGCAACGCCGTACGGCTGTGAAAGAAGATCAAACCAAGATAAAACAGCACGCCTGCAGCTACGGCCGCGATCATCATTCGCCGTTTGCCAAAGCGCTTCACATAATAGCCCGCCAGAATCATCGCCGGAATTTCCAGCCCAGCCGCCGTCCCCATCAGGATCCCGGCCAGCTTGTCCGGCAAGCCCAGCTCAAGGCTTATCCACAGCGGCATATCGATGATGTACATGGTGTTGCAGGTCCACATCAGCGTGGAGGCAATAAACAACATGCGCACATTTTTGTTCTGCCAACCGCCGGTCTGTTCCAGCGGCACGTCTACAGGCTGCTCCACCCGAGCAACAGACGGCAATATCAGCGCAATCAGCACCAGGCTAATGGCAAAAATCCCTGCGGCAATGGAAAACATCGCCGTAAAGCCGTAATTCAGCGCCAGCATGAATGCCAGCGGCGGTCCAATCACCCAGGCCAGCGAAAGCTGCGCACGCATCACCGAGCTAAACATCACCACTTCACGCGCGGAGTTATCAGCATATTCCCGCGCCAGCGCAAACAGCTGCGGCATGGCGGTGTTCGCCAGCGAGGCCAGCAGCACACCACAGGTGATCAGCGTGAGATAGTGGCGATTAAAGGCAAACAGCAGCGCGTTGCCAATTGCCATCAGGCAGCAGAACATGATCAACTTACGTCGATCGCCCTGGCTGTCAGATCGTTTCGCGAGGCCAAGGCTGACGACGATCCCGACAATCGCATTGACGGTGTAAAATAGCCCGACCCAAAATGGCTGCGCCCCGACTTCACGGCTCAGGAACAGACTCAGCGTGGGTGCCTGCAATGCCCCCGCCACGCCCATCATAAAAGCGACCAGCATAAATGCCGCGTAAACGCCGTTGAGGCGCCGTCCCATGGTCATAATCCAGAGCATATCTTTCCTTTTAAGCGCAGCTGAAACGAAAAAAGCCAGCAGATAATACCTGCTGGCGGGTGAACGAGGCTGTATCCTGCCATTATATCTGGCATCGACGCTGGGTAAAAAACGCATAATCCAGGCGGAGGGCGCTGGGTATAGAAATCTATTCCCAAGCCTGACAACGCAGAGTATGCGTTTTTTACACGCGTTCCGGAGGGCTGGGGCCATTTTTTCACATAGCTGTGTTGCTCACACCTTATTTGGTCCACCAAATTTCACTATTCGCGCCTTGCCATGTGAAAAAATTGCCACCAGCGATGCTCAGAGATAATGGCAGGATACAGCCTGCACCAATACTCAGTCACACATGATGTCTGCAATAATTCCCAATTCAGGAGTCAGTTGTCATCTCCCACTGCATCAGCTCTTCGAGCATCTTTAAGCGCTGCGGTGCGCTCAGGCAAGCCAACCAGGACGATTTTTCTGTCGCGGTAAAGTACTTCAACCAGAACTGACGCATAGATGACCCCTTCGTTGTCTCATCGCTTCATCGGAATCTATTATTGGCTTAATATAGGGATTATAAAATTGCTGAGTTTTCCGCAGGAGTTCCCCTTTTATGTCTTCTGGTCGTTTGCAACAACAGTTCATCCGTCTGTGGCAATGCTGTGACGGCAAGACGCAAGACACGACGCTCAACGAGCTAGCGGATCTGCTGAGCTGCTCGCGCCGCCATATGCGTACGCTGCTTAATACCATGCAAGATCGCGGCTGGTTAACGTGGGAAGCTGAAGTTGGACGAGGTAAACGCTCGCGACTGACATTCCTCTATACCGGGTTAGCACTCCAGCAGCAGCGCGCGGAAGACCTACTGGAACAGGATCGCATCGATCAACTGGTGCAACTGGTCGGTGACAAAACGGCCGTCCGGCAAATGCTGGTCTCCCACCTTGGCCGCAGCTTTCGCCAGGGTCGGCATATCATGCGCGTTCTCTATTATCGCCCCATGCACAACCTGCTCCCCGGCACGGCATTACGCCGCTCCGAAACCCATATCGCCCGGCAAATCTTCAGTGCCTTAATTCGGGTAAATGAGGAAAATGGGGAACTGGAAGCGGACATTGCCCATCACTGGCAGCAAATTTCACCTTTGCATTGGCGGTTCTTCCTGCGCCCGGGGATCCATTTTCATCATGGTCGCGAGCTGGAAATGGAAGATGTTATCGCCTCGCTGAGGCGCATTAACACCCTGCCGCTGTATTCACACATCACGCAGATCGTCTCTCCCACGGCCTGGACGCTGGATATCCATCTGGCCCAGCCAGACCGCTGGCTTCCCTGGCTATTGGGTCAGGTCCCCGCCATGATCCTGCCGCGAGAATGGGAAACACTAAACAACTTCTCCAGTCACCCGATTGGTACCGGTCCGTATGCAGTAATACGCAACACCAGTAACCAACTGAAAATTCATGCATTTGATGATTATTTTGGCTACCGGGCCTTGATCGACGAAGTGAACGTTTGGGTATTACCCGACATCGGAGAAGAACCTGGCGGCGGGTTGACGCTAAAAGGTCCCACAGAGGATGAAAAGGCGATCGAAAGCCGCCTCGAAGAAGGCTGCTACTACCTGCTGTTTGATGCGCGTAGCCACCGTGGCGCTAATCAGGAGGTACGCGAGTGGGCAAGCCGCGTTCTCTCGCCAACGAATTTAATCTGCCACGCCGACGAACAGTACCAGCGACTGTGGTTTCCCGCGTATGGTTTACTCCCCCGCTGGCACCACGCGAAACCTGGCCACGGTGAAAAACCCGCAGGCCTGGAAACGCTGACAATCACCTACTATCGCGATCATATCGAACACCGGATTATCGCGCAGATTATGAAAAGGTTGCTGGCGGAACATCAGGTACAACTGAATATTCAGGAGATCGACTACGATCAATGGCATGCAGGTGAAATCGTCAGCGATATCTGGCTCAACAGCGCCAACTTTACCCTCCCGCTGGACTTTTCGCTGTTCGCCCATTTGTGCGAAGTCCCGTTGCTGCAAAACTGTATCTCGCGGGACTGGGAAAACGATGCGGCTCGTTGGCGAACGGGCGAAATGAGCCTGGCAGCATGGTGCCAACAGTTGCTCGCCACAAAGGCCATTGTGCCATTAATCCACCACTGGTTGATCATTCAGGGACAGCGCAGTATGCGCGGGCTGCGCATGAATACCCTCGGCTGGTTTGATTTTAAATCGGCGTGGTTTGCTCCGCCGGATCCTTAGATCCGGCTCTTGATTGCCGCATAGCAACAAAATCATTACACTAACGCCGTTCTCAACGGGGTGCTAAATAAAAAACATACACAAAATCATTCGATCTGTGTATGGGCTGAGAGATACCCGTCGAACCTGATCCGGATAATGCCGGCGAAGGGATTTGAGGCTTATCTCAAGTCCTTTGCCACCCAACTCTTGAGGTGCAAAGTGTTTAAAAAATGTCTTCCGCTATTACTGCTGTGCGCAGCGCCTGTCTTCGCCAAACCTGTACTGACCGTCTATACCTACGACTCGTTCGCAGCTGACTGGGGCCCGGGCCCAACAATCAAAAAAGCCTTTGAAGCTGACTGCAACTGCGAGCTAAAACTGGTCGCGCTGGAAGATGGCGTCTCGCTGCTTAACCGCTTGCGCATGGAAGGAAAAAACAGCAAAGCCGACGTCGTGCTGGGTCTGGATAACAATCTGCTGGAAGCGGCCACGCAAACCAAACTGTTTGCCAAAAGTGGTGTTGCAAACGACGCCGTTAACGTACCCGGCGGCTGGAAAAACGATACCTTCGTTCCGTTTGACTACGGCTATTTCGCTTTCGTTTATGATAAGAACAAGCTGAAGAATCCGCCCAAAAGCCTGAAAGAACTGGTAGAGAGCGACCAAAAATGGCGCGTCATTTATCAGGATCCGCGCACCAGCACGCCAGGTCTGGGTCTGCTGCTATGGATGCAGAAAGTCTATGGCGATAAAGCGCCAGAGGCGTGGCAGAAGCTGGCGGCAAAAACCGTCACCGTCACCAAGGGCTGGAGCGAAGCCTACGGCCTGTTCCTGAAAGGTGAAAGCGATCTGGTGCTCAGCTACACCACCTCTCCGGCCTATCACATCATCGCCGATAAAAAAGACAACTACGCCGCAGCCGACTTTAGCGAAGGCCATTATTTGCAGGTGGAAGTCGCCGCCCGTACTGCGGCCAGCAAGCAGCCGGAACTGGCCGAGAAATTCCTGAAGTTTATGGTGTCTCCGGCATTCCAGAATGCGATTCCCACCGGCAACTGGATGTATCCCGTGACGCAAGTCGCCCTGCCGCCAGGATTCGAGCAACTGAATAAGCCAGCTACCTCGCTGGAATTTACGCCACAGCAGGTTGCGGCTCAACGTCAGACATGGATTAGCGAATGGCAACGCGCAGTCAGCCGTTAATTCCCGGCTGGCTGGTTCCAGGGCTTACCGCCGCCACGCTGATGGTGGCCGTTGCCCTGGCCGCATTTCTGGCACTGTGGTTTAACGCCCCGCAGGGAGAGTGGCTCTCGCTGTGGCAAGACGACTACCTGTGGCACGTGGTGCGCTTTTCTTTCTGGCAGGCTTTTTTATCCGCAGTGCTGTCGGTTGTTCCGGCGATTTTCCTTGCCAGAGCGCTCTATCGTCGCCGTTTTCCAGGACGTCTGGCGCTGTTGCGTCTGTGCGCGATGACGTTAATCCTGCCAGTGCTGGTCGCGGTATTCGGTATTCTTAGCGTCTACGGCCGCCAGGGTTGGCTGGCCTCGCTCTGGCATACACTCGGGCTGGAGTGGACGTTTTCGCCATACGGTTTGCAGGGCATTCTGCTGGCGCATGTCTTTTTCAATCTGCCGATGGCCAGCCGCCTGCTGTTACAGTCGCTGGAAAACATTCCCGGCGAACAGCGGCAGTTAGCCGCTCAGCTGGGTATGCGTGGCTGGAATTTCTTCCGTTTTGTTGAATGGCCGTGGCTGCGTCGTCAGATCCTGCCCGTCGCGGCACTCATCTTTATGCTGTGCTTCGCCAGTTTCGCCACCGTTTTATCGCTGGGCGGCGGGCCACAGGCCACGACCATCGAGCTGGCTATTTATCAGGCGCTGAATTTTGATTACGATCCTGCCCGCGCGGCCATACTGGCGTTGATCCAGATGGTTTGTTGTTTGGCGCTGGTGCTCCTCAGTCAACGTCTGAGCCGCGCGATTGCTCCCGGTGCTACCCTGGTACAAGGCTGGCGCGATCCCGACGATCGCCTGCACAGCCGACTGGCTGATGCAATCCTGATTATTCTTGCCCTGTTGCTGTTACTGCCGCCGCTGCTGGCAGTGATTGTCGATGGCTTAAACCGCCATGTTCTGGATGTACTGATGCAGCCAGTGCTGTGGCAGGCGCTGGGAACCTCGCTACGCATTGCCCTGGCGGCAGGTGCGTTATGCGTCGTACTCACCATGATGCTGTTATGGAGCAGTCGTGAACTCCGTGCCCGACAGCAGTTGCTGGCAGGCCAGATGCTGGAGTTGAGCGGCATGATGATCCTCGCCATGCCGGGCATCGTGTTAGCTACCGGCTTCTTTCTGCTGCTCAATAACACCATTGGGCTTCCCGAATCTGCCGACGGCATTGTTATTTTTACCAATGCGTTGATGGCGATCCCTTATGCACTGAAGGTGCTGGAAAACCCAATGCGTGACGTCACTGCGCGCTACAGTATGTTGTGCCAGTCGTTGGGCATTGAGGGATGGTCGCGCCTGAAAGTGGTTGAACTGCGCGCCCTGAAGCGCCCGTTGGCGCAGGCGATGGCGTTTGCCTGCGTTCTGTCGATTGGCGATTTTGGCGTAGTAGCGTTATTTGGTAATGAGGATTTCCGCACCCTGCCGTTTTATTTATATCAGCAGATTGGCTCTTATCGCAGTCAGGATGGCGCAGTTACGGCGTTATTACTGCTGATCCTGTGCTTTACGCTGTTTACCGTTATTGAGAAATTGCCGGGTCGAAATGTTAAAACTGATTGATATCACATGGCTTTATCACCATCTGCCCATGCGCTTTACGCTGTCGGTCGCGCGCGGCGAGCAGATTGCAGTGCTCGGCCCCAGCGGCGCCGGGAAAAGTACGCTTTTGAATCTGATTGCCGGCTTTCTCACGCCCGCCAGCGGTACCATGATGATTGAAGGTGAAGATCACACCGCCACGCCGCCCTCACGCCGACCCGTTTCCATGCTGTTTCAAGAAAATAACCTGTTCAGCCACCTGAGCGTGCAGCAAAACATTGGCCTGGGCCTTAATCCGGGATTGAAGCTGAACGCATCGCAGCGGGAGAAAATGCACCACATCGCCCAACAAATGGGGATCGACTCACTGCTGGAGCGACTCCCCGGCGAGCTTTCCGGCGGACAGAGACAGCGCGTGGCGCTGGCGCGTTGCCTGGTGCGGGAACAACCTATTTTACTGCTTGATGAACCGTTCTCTGCGCTCGATCCTGCGCTGCGCCAGGAGATGCTAACGCTGGTCGCCGAGGTCTGTCGCGAGAAGCAGTTGACGTTACTGATGGTTTCTCACAGCGTAGAAGATGCGGCGCGAATTGCGTCCCGCTCAATTGTAGTCGCCGACGGGCGCATCGCCTGGCAGGGCAAAACGGACGATCTGTTAAGCGGCAACGCCAGCGCCTCGGCGCTATTGGGCATTAAAGCATAATGCGTTGCCGGGTGACGGCGTGAATGCCTCATCCGGCAAAGGTATCGTCAGTAACCCACAACTTTACGCAGAATATCGATATACACCGGCATCAGCGGATGACGCAGCAACGCCACCAGCGCGACCACGCCGATCCCGAGCGTCAACGGCGCCAGATACAGCAAACGGCTGCGTGGGAAATACGCCGTTAAGCGATCGACAGCCGCTTTGCCACTGCGCCACAGGCGCCAGCACAACCAGCCGCCCACCCATAGCAGCAGCGCCGTCGCCAGCAGCAACCATTTGAAATCCCCGCTCTGCATATCAGAAGGAATATCAATTGCCGCCCCCGCCAGGATCCCCGGCAGGAAGTAGAACGGTGGCCACAGCACGCAGCCGATAATATTCGGGACGATAAATTTAGCGACAGGCAGATCCAGCATGCCTGCTACCATCGGCACCAGCGGACGCGTCGGTCCGACAAAACGCCCCACCAGAATAGTAAACATGCTGTGCTGATGCAGGGCGTGCTCGGTTTTATCCAGCAACGCCTTGTTCTTTTTCATGAACGACCAACGGTGCAATGGTTTTTTAAAGCGCCATCCCAGCCAGAAGGAGATCCAGTCCCCTAACAGACAGCCGACGATGCCCGCAAGCCAGGCATGCCAGAAGTTCAGTTCGCCGCTGCCAATCAGCGCGCCCAGTCCCGCCATCATCACGGTCCCGGGCAGAATCAAGCCAACCAGCGCCAGCGACTCCAAAAAAGCCACCAGAAGTACGGCGATCAGAGAGTACAGGGCGGACTGGAGAATAAAGTGTTCCAGCAATGCTTGCATAATGTGTCCGTCAAATTTACGAAGCAGGGATTTTGATAACCCCTCTCAACTTCGTCAAGCCATCAATTGTCTGAATAGATTGCGAGTTATGACAACTTTCAGGATACATCATTCACTTTTTATTCACATCCAGCGCGAAACTCGCTCGGACTGGCACCGGTACATTTTTTGAAAACACGAGAGAAATAGAGCTGATCGTCAAAGCCAACATTGCGACCTACGGTGGCAATGGGCATACGTGTGGTACTCAGTAATAGCTTCGCCTGGCTGATGCGCTGATCTTCGCGCCAGCTTAATACGCTGATGCCCAACTGCTGACGGAACAGATGCGACAAACGGGAAGGCGACAGGCAGACATGCTGCGCGACGCTGGCGATATCAAAATTGCTGTCCGCCAGGTGATCGCTGATGTACTGGCAGGCATCGCGGACGCGGTTGTCCATGGGCGGGTGTAGCGATTCATTGATGGCTTCCATACGCCGGAGCAACAACTGCTCCAGTAAATTAATCGCCAGCAGTTCGGAATAACGACCTTCTCCCTGCCCGGCGTTAATTATCTGCCCAAACAGCTCGTTAAAATGCGGCTGATGCGTTTCATCCGGGCGGAAAAAGCCGGTCTGGCCAAAAATGGCCGGCCAGGTCAGCCACTCCTGCCAGTAGGCGCGCGGGCGAAAGTAAACCCACTGGTGATACCACTCGCTGGCATCAGGATGGCGCCCGTAGTGGTGAATTTCACCAGGCGGAAACAACAGAATATCGCCAGGCCGGCAGACAAACTGCTTGCCCTGATTATTGATAACCCCTTCGCCGCGGATGGTGAGATTAAGGATATAACCCTTCATACCCAGCGGCCTGTCGATAAAAAAATCCAGGTATCCATTCGCCTCAATGGGGGTTAATCCGGCCACCAAATGTGCGTTAAACGAATAACCTGGCAACAGGGGATCGTTTTGCGTTTCAGCCATAATTTCAATACTCCCTATATCCTGCCAAGAAACAATTTGTCCATATTACGCCAGACATCATCGCTGTCGCCCCTGCGGGCCGCTGTATTTGCGGTAATGGACCACCAATCCCGCTTGTGAAAAGCTCTTTGTAAAAAACATGTGCTACGCCAACGTCAAAATCGGCTAACAAAAGTGTCTATAACTACGGCAGAAATGTCCACATTGATTATTTGCACAGCGTCACACTTTGTGATGCCACAGCATTTTAGTCCATAAGATTAGCGGATCCTGCCTGACGGTTTTTATCGCTACTCACTACTGTTTATCCATACCCGTATTTTTGGATGGAGTAAGACGATGGCGATTGCAATTGGCCTCGATTTTGGTAGTGATTCAGTACGCGCTTTGGCGGTGGAATGTGCCACCGGCGAAGAGATCGCCACCAGCGTTGAGTGGTACCCACGTTGGCAGGAAGGGCAGTATTGCGATGGCCCAAACAACCAGTTTCGCCATCATCCGCGCGACTACATTGAATCCATGGAAGCTGCGCTGAAAACCGTACTGGCCGAACTGAGCGCTGAGCAGCGCGCGGAAGTGGTCGGTATTGGCGTTGACAGTACCGGCTCAACCCCGGCACCCATCGATGCAGACGGTAATGTACTGGCGCTGCGTCCGGAGTTCGCGGAAAACCCGAATGCGATGTTTGTCCTGTGGAAAGATCACACCTCAGTAGAAGAAGCCGAAGAAATCACCCGCCTGTGCCATACACAGGGCAAGATCGATTATTCCCGCTATATCGGCGGCATTTATTCCAGCGAATGGTTCTGGGCCAAAATCCTGCATGTCACTCGTCAGGACCATGCGGTAGCCGAGGCTGCGGTTTCGTGGATTGAGCTATGCGACTGGGTTCCGGCCCTGCTCTCCAACACCGTACGCCCACAGGATATTCGTCGCGGTCGCTGCAGCGCCGGGCATAAATCTCTGTGGCATGAAAGCTGGGGTGGTCTGCCGCCAGCCAGTTTCTTTGACGAACTCGACCCCATCCTCAACCGCCATCTGCAATACCCAATGTTTACCGATACCTTCACCGCGGATCTGCCGGTTGGCACCCTGTGCACCGAGTGGGCACAGCGCCTGGGACTACCGGAAAGTGTGGTGATTGCAGGCGGTGCTTTTGACTGCCATATGGGCGCGGTCGGCGCAGGTGCACAGCCTAACACGCTGGTGAAAGTCATCGGCACGTCAACCTGCGACATTCTGATTGCCGACAAGCAAAGCGTTGGCGAGCGTGCGGTGAAAGGCATTTGCGGCCAGGTTGATGGCAGCGTGGTGCCTAATTTTATTGGCCTCGAAGCTGGTCAGTCTGCATTCGGCGATATCTATGCCTGGTTTAGCCGCGTGCTGAGCTGGCCGCTGGAACAGCTTGCCGCACAGCATCCGGAACTGCAGACCCAGATTAAAGCCAGTCAAAAACAGCTGCTGCCTGCACTCACCGAAGCATGGGCGAAAAATCCATCACTGGAGCATCTGCCGGTGGTGCTCGACTGGTTCAACGGTCGCCGTACGCCCAACGCCAACCAGCGTCTGAAAGGCGTAATTACCGATTTGAATCTGGCAACCGACGCACCAGCGCTGTTCGGTGGTCTGATTGCCGCCACCGCCTTTGGCGCGCGCGCCATCATGGAATGCTTCACCGAACAAGGCATTGCGGTTAACAACGTGATGGCGCTTGGCGGTATCGCGCGCAAGAACCCGGTCATCATGCAGGCCTGCTGTGACGTGCTGAACCGTCCGCTACAGATTGTCGCTTCAGACCAGTGCTGTGCACTCGGTGCGGCTATCTTCGCCGCCGTTGCCGCGAAAGTACACGCTGATATCCCTGCCGCTCAGCAGCAGATGGCAAGCGCCGTGGAAAACACGCTGCAACCTCGCCCAGAGCAGGCTCAACGTTTTGAACATCTTTATCGCCGCTATCAACAGTGGGCAGTAAGCGCTGAACAACAATACCTTCCGACTGCCGCTCCGGCGCAACAAGCCCCGGTAGATCTGGCAACCCTGACACATTAAGGACACGACAATGACGATTTTTGATAACTATGAAGTGTGGTTTGTGATTGGTAGCCAGCATCTGTATGGCCCTGAAACCCTGCGTCAGGTAACCCAACATGCCGAGCACGTCGTTAACGCACTGAATACTGAAGCTAAACTGCCCTGCAAACTGGTGTTAAAACCGCTGGGTACTTCACCTGACGAGATTACGGCTATTTGTCGTGACGCTAACTACGACGATCGCTGTGCAGGGATGGTGGTCTGGCTGCATACCTTCTCCCCGGCCAAAATGTGGATTAACGGTCTGACTATCCTCAACAAACCGCTGATGCAGTTCCACACCCAGTTCAACGCCGCCCTGCCGTGGGATAGCATTGATATGGACTTTATGAACCTGAACCAGACTGCGCACGGCGGCCGTGAGTTCGGCTTCATCGGCGCACGTATGCGTCAGCAACATGCCGTGGTCACCGGTCACTGGCAGGATAAACAAGCGCATGAACGCATTGGCTCCTGGATGCGCCAGGCCGTGTCCAAACAGGATACCCGCCACCTGAAAGTCTGCCGTTTTGGCGACAACATGCGTGAAGTTGCGGTCACCGATGGCGATAAAGTCGCTGCGCAGATCAAGTTCGGCTTCTCGGTAAATACCTGGGCCGTGGGCGATCTGGTGCAGGTAGTGAACGCAATTAGCGACGGCGAAATCAACGCGCTAATCGATGAGTACGAAAGCACCTACACCATGACGGCGGCGACGCAAGTCCACGGTGAAAAACGTCAGAACGTTCTGGAAGCGGCCCGTATTGAACTGGGGATGAAACGCTTCCTGGAACAGGGCGGATTCCACGCCTTCACCACCACATTTGAAGATTTACACGGCCTGAAACAGCTCCCGGGTCTGGCCGTACAGCGTCTGATGCAGCAAGGCTACGGCTTTGCGGGCGAAGGCGACTGGAAAACCGCCGCTCTGCTTCGCATCATGAAGGTGATGTCAACCGGTCTGCAGGGCGGCACCTCATTTATGGAGGATTACACCTACCACTTCGAGAAAGGCAACGATCTGGTGCTCGGCTCGCACATGCTGGAAGTGTGCCCGTCCATCGCGGTGGAAGAGAAACCGATCCTCGACGTACAGCATCTCGGCATTGGTGGTAAAGACGATCCTGCCCGTCTGATCTTCAACACCAAAACCGGTCCGGCAGTGGTTGCCAGCCTGATCGATCTCGGCGATCGCTATCGTCTGCTGGTTAACTGCATCGACACAGTGCAAACGCCGCACGACCTGCCGAAACTGCCGGTGGCTAACGCATTGTGGAAAGCCCAGCCAGATCTGCCAACCGCTTCTGAAGCCTGGATCCTCGCCGGTGGCGCGCACCACACCGTGTTCAGCCATGCGCTGGATCTGAACGATATGCGCCAGTTTGCTGAAATGCACGATATCGAGATCGCGGTGATCGATAACGATACCCGCCTGCCGGCCTTTAAGGACGCGCTGCGCTGGAACGAAGTGTATTACGGCTTCAAACGTTAACAACTGCCGGATGACGGCGTAAACACCTTATTCGGCCTACAAGAATGTGCGATTTGTAGGCCGGATAAGCGTAGCGCCATCCGGCAAGATTCATCGGAGAGCATCATGTTAGAAGATCTCAAACGTCAGGTACTGGAAGCCAATCTGGCGTTGCCTAAGCACAATCTGGTCACCCTGACCTGGGGGAACGTCAGCGCCGTCGATCGCGAGCGCGGCGTGTTTGTGATTAAACCTTCGGGGGTCGATTACAGCGTAATGACCGCCGACGATATGGTGGTAGTCAGTATCGCCACGGGTGAAGTAGTAGAAGGCCAGAAGAAGCCCTCTTCCGATACCCCAACGCACCGTCTGCTGTATCAGGCATTCCCGACCATTGGCGGCATTGTTCACACCCATTCGCGCCATGCGACCATCTGGGCGCAGGCCGGTCAGTCGATTCCGGCCACGGGGACCACCCATGCGGACTATTTCTACGGTTCGATTCCCTGCACACGGAAAATGACCGACGAAGAAATTAACGGCGAATATGAATGGGAAACCGGCAATGTAATCGTTGAAACCTTTGAGAAACAGGGTATTGACGCCGCGCAGATGCCTGGCGTGCTGGTGCACTCTCACGGTCCGTTTGCCTGGGGAAAAAATGCCGAAGACGCGGTGCATAACGCCATCGTGCTGGAAGAAGTCGCCTATATGGGGATCTTCTGTCGCCAGCTCGCGCCGCAATTACCGGATATGCAAAAAACCCTGCTGGATAAACACTACCTGCGTAAACACGGTGCTAAAGCGTATTACGGGCAGTAACCTCTTCTGAGCATGACAACTGTATAAAATCACAGCTAATTTATCAGAACCAGGCTATAATAATGCCTGGTTTTTTGATGGATACGCAGCGTGGCGCAAGCAGGTTTTATTTTAACCCGGCACTGGCGGGACACCCCACAGGGAACTGAGGTCTCATTCTGGCTGGCTACAGACAATGGGCCGCTGCAGGTCATGCTCGCGCCTCAGGAGTCGGTCGCGTTTATTCCCACCAGTCAGGTTCCTCGCGTAACGTCATTATTACGCACTGAAAACGGCTATCGCCTGACACCGCTGCAGTTGCAAGACTTCCACCGCCAGCCCGTTTCCGGCCTGTATTGCCGCTCACATCGCCAGCTCATGCGGCTGGAAAAACTGCTGCGCGAAAACGCAGTCACCGTCTATGAGGCCGACGTACGTCCACCTGAGCGGTATCTGATGGAGCGCTTTATCACCTCCCCTGTTTGGGTCGAAGGCGACAAGCGTGATGGCATGCTAATTAATGCTCGCCTGAAGCCGAACCCTGACTATCGACCACCGCTAAAATGGGTATCGCTGGATATCGAGACCACGCGCCACGGCGAACTTTACTGCATCGGTCTTGAAGGTTGTGGGCAGCGTATTGTCTATATGCTCGGCCCGGCAAACGGCGACGCCTCTACGCTTGATTTTGAACTTGAGTACGTTGCAAGCCGTCCGCAGTTGCTGGAAAAGCTCAATGACTGGATTGCCCGTCACGATCCTGATGTGATAATCGGCTGGAACGTCGTGCAATTCGATTTACGCGTCCTGCAAAAGCACGCCGAACGTTACCGCATTCCCCTGCGTTTTGGTCGTGATAGTAGCGAGCTGGAGTGGCGTGAGCATGGCTTCAAAAACGGCGTATTCTTCGCGCAGGCTAAGGGTCGCCTGATTATCGACGGCATCGAGGCACTCAAATCCGCATTCTGGAATTTCTCGTCCTTTTCACTGGAAACGGTGTCGCAGGAACTGCTGGGCGAAGGGAAGTCGATTGATAATCCGTGGGACAGAATGGACGAAATTGACCGTCGATTTGCCCAGGATAAGCCCGCACTTGCCACCTACAATCTCAAAGACTGCGAGTTGGTCACGCGTATTTTTCATAAAACCGAGATCATGCCATTTCTGCTGGAACGATCGACGGTCAACGGTCTGCCGGTCGATCGGCACGGTGGTTCAGTTGCCGCCTTCGGACATCTCTACCTGCCACGAATGCACCGGGCGGGTTATGTGGCGCCGAATCTGGGGGAAGTCCCCGCGCACGCCAGTCCCGGCGGCTACGTGATGGACTCGCGCCCAGGCTTATACGACTCCGTACTGGTGCTGGATTACAAAAGCCTGTACCCCTCAATAATTCGTACTTTTTTGATCGATCCGGTGGGGCTTATCGAAGGAATGGCGCAGCCGGATCCGGAACACAGCACCGAAGGGTTCCTTGATGCCTGGTTTTCACGCGAAAAGCACTGCCTGCCGGAAATCGTTACTCAGATCTGGCACGGGCGCGAAGAAGCAAAACGCCGCGGCAATAAGCCACTTTCGCAGGCGTTGAAAATCATCATGAACGCATTTTACGGCGTGCTGGGCACCACCGCCTGTCGCTTTTTCGACCCGAGACTGGCCTCATCCATTACCATGCGCGGCCATGCGATCATGCGCCAGACCAAAGCGTTAATTGAGGCTCAGGGTTACGATGTCATTTATGGCGATACCGATTCCACCTTCGTCTGGCTTAAAAAGGCGCACTCAGAAGACGATGCAGCCCGAATTGGTCGGGAGCTGGTGAGCTATGTCAACACCTGGTGGGCGCAATCGCTGAAGCAGCAAAATCTGACCAGCGCGCTGGAGCTGGAATTTGAAACCCATTTTTGTCGCTTTCTAATGCCGACCATTCGCGGTGCAGATACCGGCAGTAAAAAACGCTATGCGGGGATGATTCAGGACGGTGCTGAGCAACGAATGGTGTTTAAGGGACTGGAAACGGTACGAACCGACTGGACGCCGCTGGCCCAACAGTTTCAGCAGGAGCTATACCTGCGAATTTTTCGTAACGAACCTTATCAGGAGTTTGTTCGCGAGACTATTGACCGTCTGATGGCCGGTGAAATGGATGAACAACTGGTGTACCGCAAGCGCCTGCGCCGCCCGTTAAGCGAATACCAGCGAAATGTTCCACCACACGTTCGTGCCGCGCGACTCGCCGATGAGCAGAATGTAAAACTGGGGCGTCCACCGCAGTATCAGAATCGCGGAACCATAAAATATGTCTGGACGGTCAATGGCCCTGAACCTGTTGATTATCAGCTATCTGTGCTCGATTACGAGCATTATCTGACCCGCCAGATCCAACCCGTTGCCGAGGGAATTCTTCCCTTTATTGACGATAATTTTGCTACACTACTCACAGGACAACTGGGGTTATTTTGACGCGTGACGAAACCGCCGCCATCCAGTACCATAGCGCCCTTTCCATTCCTGGACCCATTTAACACCACTACCACTGATTTATTAGCCTGGTAGCGGGGTCGTATGCTCTCAATAACGGGGACTAGCCCGGAAAATGACGAGTATTGCCTGCAATTAAAGATATAGAGCCGAACATATATGCCTTTTACACTTGGTCAACGCTGGATCAGCGATACAGAAAGCGAATTGGGACTTGGTACTGTTGTCGCCATGGATGCGCGAACCGTCACTTTACTTTTCTCATCGACGGGCGAAAACCGTCTGTATGCGCGCAGTGATTCCCCCGTGACCCGCGTGATGTTCAATCCTGGCGATACGATAACAAGCCATGAAGGCTGGCAACTGCATGTCGATGAAGTAAAAGAAGAAAACGGTCTGCTTGCCTATATCGGAACCCGCCTGGATACCGAAGAAACCGGTGTCACGCTGCGTGAAGTACTGCTCGACAGCAAACTGGTATTCAGTAAACCACAAGATCGCCTGTTTGCCGGCCAGATTGACCGCATGGATCGCTTTGCTCTGCGCTATCGCGCACGCAAATTTCAGAGCGAACAATACCGTATGCCGTGGAGTGGTTTGCGTGGTCAACGTACCAGCCTGATTCCTCACCAGCTTAACATTGCTCATGATGTTGGCCGCCGTCATGCCCCTCGCGTTTTACTGGCAGACGAAGTGGGTTTAGGTAAAACCATTGAAGCCGGGATGATCCTGCATCAACAGCTGTTGTCCGGCGCCGCAGAGCGCGTGCTGATCATCGTCCCGGAGACATTACAGCACCAGTGGCTGGTCGAAATGCTGCGTCGTTTCAACCTGCGTTTTGCGCTGTTTGATGATGAGCGTTATGCAGAAGCGCAGCACGACGCCTACAACCCGTTTGAAACCGAACAACTGGTCATCTGCTCGCTGGACTTTGCGCGTCGCAATAAACAGCGTCTGGAGCACCTGTGTGACGCCGAGTGGGATCTGCTGATTGTCGATGAAGCACATCACCTGGTATGGAGCGAAGACGCGCCCAGCCGCGAATATATGGCCATTGAACAACTGGCAGAACGTGTGCCGGGCATCCTGCTGCTAACCGCGACACCTGAGCAGCTGGGCATGGAAAGTCACTTTGCGCGCCTGCGCCTGCTGGACCCGAGCCGTTTCCACGATTTCGCCCAATTTGTTGAAGAGCAAAAAAATTATCGTCCGGTCGCCGACGCCATCGCTATGTTACTGGCAGGCAACAAGCTGAGTAACAATGAGCTGAACATGTTAGGCGACATGATTGGTGAGCAGGACATTGAGCCGCTATTGCAGGCGGCAAACAGCGACAGTGAAGACGCCCAGAGCGCGCGTCAGGAGCTGGTTTCGATGCTGATGGACCGCCACGGCACCAGCCGCGTGCTGTTCCGTAACACCCGTAATGGCGTGAAAGGCTTCCCGAAACGCGAACTGCATACCATCAAGTTGCCGCTGCCGACCCAATACCAGACGGCGATCAAAGTCTCCGGCATCATGGGCGCGCGTAAAAGTGCAGAGGACCGGGCGCGCGACATGCTCTACCCGGAACAGATTTATCAGGAGTTCGAAGGCGACACCGGCACCTGGTGGAACTTTGACCCGCGCGTGGAATGGCTGATGGGCTACCTGACCAGCCACCGCTCGCAAAAAGTATTAGTTATCTGCGCGAAAGCCACCACCGCACTTCAACTGGAGCAGGTTCTGCGCGAGCGTGAAGGTATTCGTGCCGCCGTATTCCATGAAGGGATGTCGATCATTGAACGTGACCGCGCCGCGGCCTGGTTTAGCGAAGAAGATAGCGGCGCCCAGGTAATGCTGTGTTCTGAAATCGGCTCCGAAGGGCGTAACTTCCAGTTCGCCAGCAATCTGGTGATGTTTGACCTGCCGTTCAACCCGGATCTGCTGGAACAGCGTATTGGGCGTCTGGACCGTATTGGTCAGGCGCATGATATTCAGATTCACGTTCCGTACCTGGAAAAAACCGCGCAATCCGTGCTGGTGCGCTGGTACCACGAAGGTCTGGATGCGTTCGAACACACCTGCCCGACAGGCCGTACCATCTATGACACGGTCTATAACAATCTGATCGGCTACCTGGCTGAACCAGAAAATACCGAGGGCTTTGACGATCTGATCAAAACTTGTCGCGAACAGCATGACGCGCTGAAAGCCCAACTGGAACAAGGTCGCGATCGCCTGCTAGAGATCCACTCTAACGGCGGTGAAAAAGCTCAGCGGCTTGCTGAAAGTATTGAAGAACAGGACGATGATACTAGCCTGATCGCCTTCGCCATGAATCTGTTTGATATCGTTGGTATTAATCAGGATGACCGTGGCGACAATTTGATCGTGCTGACGCCGTCCGATCATATGCTGGTGCCGGATTTCCCTGGGCTGCCGGAAGATGGCTGCACCATTACGTTCGAGCGCGATGTCGCCCTGTCACGTGAAGACGCACAGTTTATTACCTGGGAGCATCCGCTGATCCGCAATGGTCTGGATCTGATCCTCTCCGGCGACACCGGAAGCAGCACTATTTCGTTGTTGAAAAACAAAGCATTACCTGTTGGTACGCTGCTGGTTGAGCTGGTCTATGTCGTTGAAGCGCAAGCGCCGAAACAGCTGCAGTTGAACCGCTTCCTGCCGCCAACGCCGGTACGCATGCTGCTGGATAAAAACGGCAATAACCTTGCCGCACAGGTTGAGTTCGAAACCTTTAACCGTCAGCTCAGCGCCGTTAACCGCCACACCGGCAGCAAACTGGTCAACGCCGTGCAGCAGGATGTTCATGCCATTCTGCAACTCGGTGAAGCGCAGGTGGAAAAATCAGCCCGCGCGCTGATCGATGCGGCGCGTAAAGAAGCTGACGAGAAGCTGACGGCAGAACTTTCCCGTCTCGAAGCGCTGCGCGCCGTTAATCCGAACATCCGTGATGACGAACTTAGCGCAATCGAAAGCAACCGTCAGCAGGTGATGGAAAGCCTGGATCAGGCGGGCTGGCGTCTGGACGCCCTGCGCCTGATCGTCGTGACGCATCAGTAACGGAGCCATACATGGGGATGGAAAACTACAATCCGCCGCAGGAACCCTGGCTGGTCATCCTGTATCAGGATGAGCACATTATGGTGGTCAACAAGCCGAGCGGCTTGTTGTCTGTGCCGGGTCGTCTGGATGAGCACAAAGACAGCGTGATGACGCGTATTCAGCGTGATTATCCGCAGGCTGAATCCGTGCATCGTCTGGATATGGCAACCAGCGGCGTGATTGTAGTCGCGCTCACCAAAGCGGCAGAGCGCGAGCTAAAACGCCAGTTTCGCGAGCGCGAACCGAAAAAACAGTATGTTGCACGCGTCTGGGGACATCCCGCTCCGGCCGAGGGTCTGGTTGATTTACCGCTGATTTGCGACTGGCCGAACAGGCCAAAGCAAAAAGTGTGTTATGAGACCGGGAAATCGGCGCAGACAGAGTATGAAGTCGTGGAGTTCGCGGCGGATAACACCGCCCGGGTAGTGCTCAAACCCATTACCGGACGCTCCCACCAGTTGCGTGTGCATATGCTGGCTTTAGGGCATCCAATCCTGGGCGACCGTTTCTATGCTCCGCCAGAAGCTCTGGCGTTAGCGCCGCGCCTGTTGCTGCATGCAGAGATGTTAACCATCACGCATCCCGAATACGGCAACAGTATGACGTTTAAAGTCCCGGCGGATTTTTAAACGCAGAGCCAATTGATGCCGGGGGCGCTTCGCTTGCCCGGCCTACATTCATTAACGTAGGCCGGATAAGGCGCAAGCCGCATCCGGCAATTCACCTTACTTAAAGCCTTTCTGTTCTTTGATTAGCTCATATGCCTTTTGAATTTCCTGCGCTTTTTGCTTCGCCATTTCCATCATCTCTGGCGGCAGGCCTTTCGCAACCAGTTTGTCCGGATGGTGCTCGCTCATCAGCTTACGGTAAGCGCGCTTTATGGTGGTCGCATCATCGGTCGTTTTCACACCCAGCACATTGCAGGCGTCTTCCAGCGTCGGGCCGCGTTGCGCCTGTTGCCAGCCACCTCCGCCAGACTGCTGCTGATAGCCGCCGCCAAACTGCGCGCCGCCCTGCATCATGCGCAGGAACTGATCAAATTGGGTGCGTGAGATCCCCAACTCTTCAGCAATCACATACAGCACTTCACGTTCGTTAGGATGCAACGACCCATCGGCAAATGCCGCCTGGATCTGAATCTCCAGAAACATGCGGATCAGATCGAATCGACCAAAACAGACGCTGCGAAACTGACGCATCTTTTCACGTAATGGGTAATTATCCGATTTTCCTACCCGGAAGGCGTGTTGTGCAGCCGTTCGCGAGTCACCGTGCAAATTCATCCGATCCATCAACTGGCTGGCGATATGAATATCGGCTTCCGTGACGCGACCTTTGGATTTGGTCAAATGTCCCATCACCTCAAAAGTGGTGGCAAAAAACAGCGCCTGGCGTTCACGTTGGTTGGCAAACCACGCCATTTTGCGCATGCGGGCTTTGTCGAACATGTGGCCAACTAACAGCCCCAGAACCACACCCCAGAAGCCGCCGCCCATCATTAAGGCCACGGCTACACCAATTATCTTTCCCCAATACTGCATAGACTCCCCAAATCTTTATGCTCTCAGCCAGGCTATGTCCCACAATATAAGGTGCTTTTACCGATTTACGGCTGCGGTCAATTGTGGGACATCGCCTATAATTTGCATTATCATACCTGTCATTCAATGCCGTGCCTAACACCACAAACGCTATACACGTTGGATTTCGAGTTGCAGCAAGGCGGCAACGTAGTGAGTCCCCGGAGCTTACCCATGTAAGTGACTGGGGTGAACGAGGAAGACAACGAAGATGCAGCTTGAAAGGTGGCGGGTATAAAATGGGCAGGATTAATACTAGCGAAGTGAAGATGAGATAAGTTAGGCTGTGACCGTTTGTCACGCGCGACGCTACTGATGATGGAACAATAAATACAACGTATGAAAAAACGTATTCCCACTCTTCTGGCCACCATGATTGCCAGCGCCCTCTATAGCCATCAGGGCCTGGCAGCCGATCTCGCCTCACAGTGTATGCTGGGCGTGCCGAGCTATGACCGTCCTCTGGTACAGGGCGAGACTAATGAGTTACCCGTCACCATCAATGCCGACAACGCAAAAGGGAATTATCCCGATGACGCGGTGTTTACCGGCAACGTGGACATCGCACAGGGTAACAGCCGCCTGCAGGCCGACGAGGTGCAGCTTCATCAGAAGCAGGCTGAAGGCCAGCCGGAGCCAGTACGTACCGTCGATGCGCTGGGCAATGTCCACTATGACGACAATCAGGTTATTCTGAAGGGACCGAAGGGCTGGTCTAATCTGAATACCAAAGATACCAACATCTGGGAAGGTGATTACCAGATGGTGGGCCGTCAGGGGCGTGGGAAAGCCGACCTGATGAAACAGCGTGGGGAAAACCGTTATACCATTCTGGAAAACGGTAGCTTTACCTCCTGTCTGCCAGGTTCCGATACCTGGAGCGTTGTCGGTAGCGAAGTCATTCATGACCGTGAAGAACAGGTCGCAGAGATCTGGAACGCCCGTTTTAAACTGGGTCCGGTTCCGGTCTTTTACAGTCCTTATTTACAGTTGCCCGTCGGCGATAAGCGCCGTTCCGGTTTCCTGATCCCGAACGCAAAATATTCCACCAATAACTATTTTGAGTTCTACCTCCCGTATTACTGGAACATTGCGCCCAATATGGACGCCACCATCACGCCGCATTATATGCACCGTCGTGGCGGTATCATGTGGGAAAACGAATTCCGCTACCTCACCCAGGCGGGTGTGGGCTTGATGGAGTTCGACTATCTGAATTCCGATAAAGTATACGAGGACGAACATCCGAAGGATGACAATTCACGTCGCTGGCTGTTCTACTGGCAGCACTCTGGCGTGATGGACCAGGTGTGGCGTTTCAACGTCGACTACACCAAGGTCAGCGACACCAGCTACTTTAACGATTTCGATAACAAATACGGTTCCAGTACCGACGGCTACGCCACGCAGAAATTCAGCGTCGGCTACGCGGTACAAAACTTTGACGCTACGGTATCGACCAAGCAGTTCCAGGTCTTCGACGCACAAAACAGTAACAGTTACTCTGCGCAGCCGCAGTTGGACGTCAACTATTACCAGAATGACGTCGGTCCGTTTGATACCCGTATTTATGGCCAGGCGGTCCATTTCGTGAACACCAATGACAACATGCCGGAAGCCACGCGTGTTCACCTGGAACCAACGATCAATCTGCCGTTGTCGAATAACTGGGGGAGTATCAATACCGAAGCGAAGCTGATGGCGACGCACTACCAGCAGACCAATCTGGATTGGTACAACAACAACCCGAGTAACGTTAACAAGCTCGACGAGTCAGCCAACCGCGTAATGCCGCAGTTTAAAGTTGACGGCAAAATGGTATTCGAGCGTGACATGCAAATGCTGGCGCCAGGTTATACCCAGACGTTAGAGCCGCGCGCGCAGTACCTGTATGTACCGTATCGCGACCAAAGTCATATCTATAACTATGACTCATCCCTACTACAGTCTGACTACAGCGGCCTGTTCCGTGACCGTACCTATGGCGGCCTGGACCGTATCGCTTCCGCCAATCAGGTGACGACTGGGGTCACATCTCGCGTTTATGATGACGCAGCCGTTGAACGTTTTAATATTTCTGTGGGTCAAATCTACTATTTCACCGAGTCTCGCACCGGCGATGACAACATCAAATGGGAGAATGACGACAAAACGGGCTCACTGGTATGGGCGGGCGACACCTACTGGCGCATCTCCGACCGCTGGGGTTTACGCAGCGGGATCCAGTACGACACGCGTCTGGACAGCGTTGCAACCAGCAGCAGCAGTATTGAATACCGTCGCGATGAAAACCGTATGCTGCAGTTGAATTACCGTTACGCCAGTTCGGAGTATATTCAGGCTACTTTGCCGTCTTACTACTCTACGGCAGATCAATATAAAAACGGGATTTCGCAGGTGGGCGCGGTGGCAAGCTTCCCGATCGCCGATCGCTGGTCGATTGTTGGTGCTTATTACTTCGATACCAACGTGAACAAAGAAGCGGATTCAATGCTGGGCCTACAGTACAACTCCTGCTGTTACGCCATTCGTTTCGGCTACGAACGTAAGCTGAACGGTTGGGATGACAAAATGCAGCACGCGATTTATGACAACACGATCGGCTTTAATATCGAACTCCGCGGCCTGAGCTCTAACTACGGTCTCGGCACGACTCAAATGTTGCGTTCGAACATTTTGCCGTATCAAAGCGCTTTATGATCTGATTGATTTACAACGTAATCCGCATTGCGGTTAATTAATAATGGAAAAAGTATGAAGAACTGGAAAACGCTGCTTCTCGGTATCGCCATGATCGCGAATACCAGTTTCGCTGCCCCACAGGTAGTCGATAAAGTCGCAGCCGTCGTCAATAACGGCGTCGTTCTGGAAAGCGACGTCGATGGCTTAATGCAGTCAGTAAAACTTAATGCGGGTCAGGCTGGTCAGCAGTTGCCGGACGACGCCACGCTGCGTCATCAGATCCTGGAACGTTTGATCATGGATCAAATCCTCCTGCAAATGGGTCAGAAGATGGGTGTTAAAATCTCTGACGAGCAGTTGGATCAGGCTATTGCCAACATCGCCAAGCAGAACAACATGACGCTGGATCAGATGCGCAGCCGTCTGGCACAGGATGGCTTAAGCTATTCAACCTATCGTAGCCAGATCCGCAAAGAGATGACCATCTCTGAAGTTCGTAATAACGAAGTTCGCCGTCGCGTCACTATCCTGCCTCAGGAAGTGGATGCCCTTGCGCAACAGGTAGGCAACCAAAACGATGCCAGCACCGAGCTAAACCTGAGCCACATTCTGATCCCATTACCGGAAAACCCAACTTCCGACCAGGTTAACGCGGCTGAAAGCCAGGCGCGCTCTGTTGTTGATGAAGCGCGTAACGGTAGTGATTTCGGCAAACTGGCTATTACTTATTCCGCTGACCAGCAGGCGCTGAAAGGCGGCCAGATGGGTTGGGGGCGTATTCAGGAGCTGCCGGGTATCTTTGCCCAGGCGTTAAGCACTGCGAAAAAAGGCGATATCATTGGCCCAATTCGTTCCGGTGTCGGCTTCCACATCCTGAAAGTTAACGATATGCGTGGCCAAAGCCAGAGCATCTCCGTGACTGAAGTTCACGCCCGCCACATTCTGCTCAAGCCGTCGCCGATCATGACCGATCAGCAAGCGCGTCTGAAGCTGGAACAAATCGCGGCAGATATTAAGAGCGGTAAAACTACCTTCGCGGCAGCCGCTAAAGAGTTTTCTCAGGATCCAGGCTCTGCCAACCAGGGCGGCGATCTGGGTTGGGCTGCAGCGGATATTTTCGACCCAGCTTTCCGCGATGCGCTGACCAAACTTAACAAAGGGCAGATGAGCGCCCCGGTGCACTCCTCTTTCGGTTGGCATCTGATCGAACTGCTGGACACGCGTAACGTTGATAAAACTGACGCAGCGCAGAAAGACAGAGCTTACCGTATGCTGATGAACCGTAAATTCTCGGAAGAAGCAGCAACCTGGATGCAGGAACAGCGCGCCAGCGCTTACGTTAAAGTTCTAAGCAACTAATGGCTTGTACTCAACGCGTTGTTATCACTCCCGGCGAACCCGCCGGGATTGGCCCGGACCTGGTGGTTCAGCTCGCCCAGCGCGATTGGCCTGTAGAACTCGTTGTCTGCGCGGATGCAGCACTCCTCAGTGACCGGGCAGTAATGCTCGGTTTACCGCTTTCACTCCTCCCCTACTCTCCAGATACCCCAGCCAGACCGCAATCAGCAGGCACATTGACGCTATTACCGATTGCACTGCGGGCACCTGTTGTCGCGGGTCAGTTGGCGGTAGAAAACGGACAATATGTGGTGGATACGCTGGCTCGCGCTTGCGATGGTTGTCTGCAAGGTGAGTTTGCGGCGCTGATCACCGGTCCGGTTCACAAGGGCGTAATCAATGACGCAGGCGTTCCGTTTACCGGGCATACTGAGTTTTTTGAAGAGCGTTCACAGGCAAAGAAAGTTGTTATGATGCTGGCGACCGAAGAGCTGCGCGTTGCCCTGGCAACCACGCATTTGCCGCTCAGAGCCGTTGCCGACGCCATTACGCCCGCCCTGCTTCAGGAAGTGATCTGCATTTTGCATCATGATTTACGCACCAAGTTCGGCATTGCCGATCCGCATATTCTGGTGTGCGGTCTTAACCCGCATGCTGGTGAAGGCGGTCATATGGGAACGGAAGAGATAGACACCCTCATTCCGGTGCTCGATGAACTGCGTGCGCAGGGGATGAAATTAAACGGTCCGCTGCCCGCAGATACGCTGTTTCAGCCCAAATATCTCGACCACGCGGATGCCGTGCTGGCAATGTACCACGATCAGGGTCTCCCCGTGCTAAAATACCAGGGATTTGGTCGCGGTGTGAATATCACGCTAGGCCTGCCCTTTATTCGCACATCCGTCGATCACGGTACCGCACTTGAACTCGCGGGTCGTGGACAAGCAGATGTCGGCAGTTTTATTACGGCGCTTAATCTCGCCATCAAAATGATTGTTAATACCAATGAATAATCGAGTCCATCAGGGCCATTTAGCCCGTAAACGTTTCGGGCAGAACTTCCTCAACGATCAGTTTGTGATCGAAAGTATTGTCTCTGCTATCAACCCGCAGAAAGCTCAGGCTATGGTCGAAATCGGCCCAGGCCTGGCGGCATTGACCGAACCAGTAGGCGAACGTCTGGACAAGCTCACGGTCATTGAGCTCGACCGCGATCTGGCAGCACGCCTACAGACACACCCGTTTTTAGGGCCTAAGCTGACGATTTATCAGCAAGATGCCATGACCATGAACTTCGGCGAACTGGCACAAACGATGGGGCAGCCGCTGCGTGTATTCGGTAACCTGCCGTATAACATCTCCACGCCGCTCATGTTCCATCTTTTTTCCTATACTGATGCCATTGCCGACATGCATTTCATGTTGCAAAAAGAGGTGGTCAATCGTCTGGTTGCAGGGCCAAACAGTAAAGCGTATGGTCGATTAAGCGTCATGGCGCAGTATTACTGCAATGTGATCCCGGTACTTGAAGTACCGCCTTCTGCATTTACGCCTGCGCCTAAAGTTGATTCAGCCGTTGTGCGTCTGGTCCCTCATACGACGATGCCGTACCCGGTTAAAGATGTTCGTGTGCTGAGCCGTATTACCACCGAAGCGTTTAATCAGCGCCGTAAAACGGTACGTAACAGTCTCGGCAACCTGTTTAGCGTTGAAGTACTGACAGAGCTGGGCATTGATCCGGCGATGCGAGCGGAAAATATCTCTGTCGCGCAATACTGCCGGATGGCTAACTATCTGTCAGAAAACGCGCCATCGAAGGAGAGTTAAACATGATCAATTCGCCCCGAGTGTGCATTCAGGTACAAAGCGTCTACATTGAGGCGCAATCCTCACCTGATGATGAACGTTACGTTTTTGCTTACACCGTAACTATCCGCAATTTGGGGCGAGCGCCTGTGCAGCTGTTGGGGCGTTATTGGTTGATCACTAATGGTCATGGCCGCGAAACCGAAGTTCAGGGTGAAGGCGTGGTTGGCGTCCAGCCCCACATCGAACCCGGCGAAGAGTACCAGTACACCAGCGGTGCGGTGATTGAAACGCCGCTGGGCACCATGCAGGGTCATTACGAAATGATCGATGAACAAGGCATCGCCTTTACCATCGACATTCCCGTATTCCGACTCGCCGTTCCAACACTCATTCATTAAAACAATAACTATGGCGACATACCTTATTGGCGACGTTCACGGCTGTTACGATGAACTGGTAGCCTTGCTGCATCAGGTAGACTTTAATTCCGAAAAAGACATCCTATGGCTCACCGGCGATCTGGTCGCTCGTGGACCGGGCTCGCTGGACGTTTTGCGCTACGTGAAATCACTGGGCGACAGCGTGCGGTTAGTATTGGGTAATCACGATTTACACCTGCTGGCCGTATTCGCCGGTATCAGTCGTAATAAACCTAAAGACAGGGTCACATCGCTGCTCGAAGCACCGGATGCCGACGAATTACTTAACTGGCTCCGCCGTCAACCGCTATTGCAGGTAGATGAAGAGAAGAAGCTGGTGATGGCGCATGCCGGTATCACTCCACAATGGGACCTTCAGACGGCAAAAGACTGTGCTCGCGATGTTGAAGCCGTGCTGTCGAGCGACTCGTATCCCTTCTTCCTTGATGCGATGTACGGCGACATGCCCAATAACTGGACCCCGGAACTCACGGGGCTGGCGCGCCTGCGTTTTATTACCAACGCTTTTACTCGCATGCGTTACTGCTTCCCCAACGGTCAGTTGGATATGTACAGCAAAGAGTCACCAGAAGAGGCACCTGCCCCGCTGAAGCCGTGGTTTGCCATTCCTGGACCTGTCAGTGAAGCGTACAGCATTGCATTCGGGCACTGGGCATCGCTGGAGGGTAAAGGCACACCAGAAGGTATTTACGCGCTGGATACGGGGTGTTGCTGGGGAGGCGATCTCACCTGTCTGCGCTGGGAAGACAAACAGTACTTTGTGCAGCCATCAAATCGCCATCTGAAGCTGGATCCTGGCGAAGCGGTCAACGCCTGATAGTCGTCTGCCGGATGCGGTGCTCGCACCTTATCCGGCCTACGAATATGCCATCAGGCATCCAAATTAACGACGCTCCAGAACCTCGAAGCAGTAGCTGTGAGAGTTTTGCGCGTCGGCATCGTGGAATTCACTGAACACCGATTCCCAGTCATCCGGCTCGTAGTCCGGGAAATGCGTATCCCCTTCCACTTCAGCGTCAATATGCGTCAGATACAGTTTCTGCGCTTTTGGCAGGAACTGCTCATACACACGCCCCCCGCCAATTACCATAATTTCAGGCTCATCGCCGCAGGCCGCAATTGCTTCATCCACAGACTTCACCCACTGCACGCGATCGTCGGTGCCAGGCTTACTGCTGATGACGATATTTTTACGCCCAGGTAACGGTCGCCCGATTGATTCCCAGGTGTGGCGTCCCATGACAACCGGCTTGTTTAAGGTATTACGTTTAAACCAGGCGAGATCGGCAGGGAGGTTCCACGGCATGGCGTTCTCCATACCGATGACGCGATCTACCGCTAACGCCGCAATCAGACTGATCATTGAATATTTCCCGGATACAAAAAAATTGTCGCCACTATACGGAAAGCGCAATCTTTCGTCGACTGGCGGAAAGAGGATGAACAGGAAAATTTTCCGTTCTGCTGGCGAACCGACCTATTTATGGTGGTACGCCAGCATTACAGTAGTTCAAAAACAGCCAATTAGCAGTAAAGTTTGCAGAACATCACATTTTTTACCCTATGCTGACGGTTTCACTTCCGGCTCATCGGCGACGTCGCCCGTATGCTTACCTTCATCCGTGCCTTGCCAGCCATGGCGTTGAATTAACGATAAGTGCTGACGATCTTCCGCAATAATTTCACTCAGCATTGCGCTGGTGCGTTTATAAACGGCCGCGCGGGAAGTCGCGTCATTTTCCCCTTTCACCATCTCCTCTACCATCATGGTATTGAATCGGCGGAATACGTCGGCCCGCTCACGCGCCTCATAGCGCCCAAGGCCGAGTCCCTCCAGCGCCAGACGTCCGGTCTTCAGTGCACCTTCAAAGGTTTCACGTTCCGGCATATCCACGCCCGCCTGGCGCAGGCGGATGTAATGATCCACGTCGCGCGCACGAGCAATAATTTGCAGATGCGGGAAATGCTCTTTCACCATTTCGGTTAACTGCAGGCTGGTTTGCGGATCGTCAATGGCATTAATAATGACTTCAGCTTTCGCCGCCCCGGCAGACTCCAGCAGATCCATCCGGGTCGCGTCGCCATAGAAAACCTTCATGCCGAATTTACGCAGCGTTTCGATATGGTCCGGGTCATGATCAAGAACCACCATTTTGACACCGCTGGACAACAACAGACGACCGGTTATCTGGCCAAATCGCCCAAATCCGGCGATGATCACCCGCGGTTGCTCCTCATCGATTTCATCGGCTTCCCGCTCTTCCTCAGTCGCCGACTTTTCCAAACGCGTCAAAATCACCAGCAAAATCGGCGTAGCCGCCATCGATAGCGCCACCGCCAGCGTCAGCGATTTCGCCCAGTCGGGATCGAGCACATTTGCCATTTGCGCCGCGCCAAACACCACAAAAGCAAACTCACTGCCCTGCCCTAATAATACGGCAAACCAGCGGCGCTGCTTGTTCGGCACCTGCAACGGTTTCGCTATCAACCACAGCATGACGGTTTTAATAACCAGGAAACCGACCAGCAAAATGATAATGCGCAAGGGATTATCAATCAGCGTACCAAAGTCGATAGACATCCCCACACCGATGAAAAACAGCCCCAGCAGCAGTCCTTTAAACGGCTCAATGTCGCTTTCCAGCGCATGCCGATACTCAGAGCTTGCCAGCAGCACCCCGGCCAGGAATGCCCCCATTGCCATCGACAATCCAACCTCTTCCAACAGCAGACCGAAGCCAAACACGAGGAACAGCGCAACGGCACTAAATACTTCCCGCAGGCCCGAACGTGCGACAAAACGCAAGGCCGGACGTGTGACATAACGCCCCAACACCACCACCAATACCAGTGCGCCCGCTACCTTAAGGGCAGACAATGCAAACGCCCCAAGCGTTGTCGATGCACCGCTCGCTGCCAGTAACGGAATCATCGCCACCAATGGAATAGCGGCGATATCCTGGAACAGCAGTACGGCAAACGCGCTGCGGCCCATTTGTGAAACCATCAGGTTGCGTTCATTCATCGCCTGCATAGCGATAGCCGTAGAGGAAAGCGCCAGCGTCATGCCGATCAGTTCCGCTACCTGCCAGCGCAGGCCGAGGAACATACAGAACACACCAATCAGGCCCCCGCATACCACCATCTGTAGCGCGCCGCCGCCGAACACCGAGGCTCGAAGTTTCCACAAACGTTGCGGATCCAGCTCCAGACCGATAACAAACAGCATCAGCACCACGCCGATCTCCGCAAAATGCAGGATGGATTCGGCATCCGTCACCAGCCTCAGGCCCCATGGACCGATAATGCACCCGGCGATGAGATACCCCAGTACCGACCCGAGCCCCAACCGTACGGCGATGGGGACAATCAGTGCCGCCGAACCGAGGTAAATCAGCGCCTGTATCAGCGTATGGCTATCCATGGTGTGCCTCCTGCCATTCCATCAGTCGCTGTTTGTAGTGACGCGCCTGCGCTTGCAGCGTTTCATCATCACAGATAAACGTACAGTGCATCGCAAACGGCGGCAGCCATTTGAGGCCGCAATAGAGCGCTGTTGCCTGTAAAGGCTGGGAAAGCACATCAAATCCGGGATGGGAGCCAATATCGAAGTGGTTTTCACCGCCGCCGGTCGTCACCGCCCACAGCAGATGTTTACCGTGCAGCGCAGTTCCACCGTGGCCGTACGCCCAACCGTGTGCAAGGACCTTGTCCATCCACAGCTTGAGTAATGGAGGTGTGCTGTACCACTGCATCGGATGCTGCCAGATGATCAAATCAGCGCGTGCCAGCGCATCCTGTTCAGCGGCAATATCGATATTGAAGTCGGGGTAGAGCTGGTAGAGCGAGCGGATCTCCACGCCCTCCAGCGTCCTTGCCTGTTCAAGCATCCGCTTATTCGCATGCGAGTGCTGCGGATAGGGATGCGCATAAATGATGAGGATCATGATTAGCCTGTTTCACTGCATTATTGTAATAACAGTGAGTTTAGTCACTTAATCCGCAGGCTAACAGTCAATATTATTGAGTGGCTGAATGGAGAAAACTGAACTAGTTATCCAGCTCACTCATATCCTTAACCTGATCGCGGTTAATCTGTTCCGTCTTACCCGTCTGGGCATTTTTGTACGATACCAGGCCAGTATCATCATCGACTTGCGGTTTGCCATCGGTGACAATCGTTTTACCATCGGTGGTTTTAACCGCCTGGTTTGAGGAACAACCGGCCACGGTAAATAGTGCTGCTGCGGTAAAAATTGAGGTGATCAGGATATGTTTTTGCATGGTGTTCTCCCTGCTTTTCAGTTGTTTTCAGTGATATACCTGTTAACTGTAGGCTAACTAACTGAGTTGCAGGGAAAATACAGAACACTCCTAATAGCCCGCCCGGGTCACGGGCTTACTACGAATCGTCATTTGACTGGTTTGCGCCAGCGTCAGACCTCGCGTTTCCGGGGCGAAAGCGATGGACACAAGCAGGCCAATCAGCGAAATTCCTGCGCCCATCAGCATGACATTGCTGATCCCGTATTTGGTGATGAATACCGGCAGCGCCCAGGTTGAAACAATGGTGCCGATGCGGCTTAAGGACATAATCACCCCAACGGCAGACGCGCGAATATCGGTAGGGAACAGTTCATTTGGGTACAGCCACTGCAGATTTCCCGGTCCTCCCGAGAAAAACGCGTACACGGCAAACGCCAGCACCACCAGCCACGCCCCCATATCAGGAATTAACCCCAGCACGGCCAGCGCCAGCGTCATCATTATAAAGCTGCCAATTAACAATGGCCGACGGCCCGCGCTATTGAGCCAGAACATGGGCGGAATGCACCCCAGCATAAAGCACAGGCTTATCACCACATTGCCCAACGCCGCGCTTTTCCCGGCACCAAGCCCCAACAGTCCAACAATCTGCGGACCAAAGGTATAAATGGCGAACATCGGGATCACCTGGCAGGTCCAGATAGCGGCGACAAACAGTACAAACGGGAAATGGCGGCGGTTAAACAGCTGTAGGAAGCGCGTCTCCTGCGGTGCCTCTTCGTCGAACACCACCGGTTCGCCGAACAGTTTGATCATCATCGCTTCACACTCTTTCACCCGACCTTTACGCAGCAGCCAGCGCGGCGATTCAGGAAGATCGAAGCGCCCAATCAGGATCAAAATACAGGGGATCACCGCGCTGCCCAGCATCCAGCGCCATCCGCCCTCAACATCATACAGCCAGTAACCGACCAGATCGGCACAGGTAGCGCCGACATACCACATCGCGGCGATAAAACCGATGGAGAAAGCGCGCTGGCGGGTATTGGAGAACTCGGTAATCATCGAGGTGGCAATCGGATAATCGGCACCAATCACAATGCCGATCAACACGCGCATCACCAACAGCTCAACGGGCGAGGAAACAAACATGGTTGCCGCCGATATCACACCAATGGCGATAATATCGATGATGAACATTTTGCGCCGCCCGACCTTATCGGAAATGTAGCCAAACAGCGACGTCCCCACAAACAGACCGGCGAGCGTGCCGGCACCCAGCAGACCAATCCACTGTGCGTCCAGTTTCAATGCTGGCGTGAGCTGTTCCAGCGCCACGCCAATCATCACCAGCACATAACCATCCAGAAATGGCCCACCGCTTCCCCACAGCATTATCCGGCGGTGAATAGAGGTAAATTTGATGTCATCAAAGTTCCTGGGCTGCTGCATAGCGACTTCCTGTTTCAACACGGGCAAAGCGTCATCTGTAAGCCGGATAAGGCGTTTACGCCGCCATCCGGCATTGGCGCCACATGATTGCCGGATGGCGACGCTAACGCGTCTTATCCAGCCTACGGGTGCACAACCTCGTACTTATTAGCCGTAGCGAAACTCCACGCCAAATGTCCCGCGCGGGTATTCCCACTTTTCCAGCGCTGTATCAAGTCCGAGAATGCGGCACGTTCCGCACTCCAGGCATCCGGCATAATCAAAACGGACGCTGCCATCGTCCTGCTTTTTATACAGTCCGGCTGGACAAGCCTTAATCAGCACTTCCAGCGTCTGTTTATCAGGATCGGTTTTGAGAATGATATGCGGGCTGTCTTCATCCACATTGAATTTATTGACGCCCAGTTTGACGTCCACATTGACGGGAGATGTCATAATACGGTCACTCCTTTCAGGCCATCTTTCATCAGGTTGATGAAGCCCACTTTCTTCGCATGGCGCAGGATTTTTTTGCGCATTGGCACCGGAGCGGAACCATCCACGGTGAACAGGTCGCGCGCGATACTGACCGCCATTTCGGGATAGGCGGTAAACATGCGTGGGTTATCAAGGAAAGCGGGAAGCTTCTGATACATGCGCATATCGCGCATTGGACCATCATCGAGATGCTGACGGTATTCGCCCAGCGACTGCTTGCTGAAGTCGTCGCGCTTCATCGCGGAAAGCACCGTTTTCGCCGCCGCTTCGCCTGCTGATATGGCGAGATCCATACCGCGGATGGTAAAGCCGAGGTTCATACACATTCCGGCAGCATCACCGGCAATCAGTACTCCGTCACCCACCAGTTCAGGCTGCATATTCATACCGGCCTCCGGTACGACGTGCGCGGCATATTCCAGCAGCTTGCCACCGGCGATCAGTGGGGCAACCGCCGGATGCTGTTTGAAATCTTCCAGCATTTGCGGGACCGATTTTTTAGCATCTTTCAGATGATGAAGCCCGCAGACCAGCCCCAGAGAAAGGGTCGTTTCATTTGTATAGAGGAAGCCCCCGCCCATCAGACCATCGGTCGGTGAACCGGCAAACAGGCAGGCTGCGCCTTCGTTCCCCTGTAACTGGAAACGATCTTCAATCACCGATTTTGGCAATTCGATCAGCTCTTTTACGCCAACGGCAACATGAGATGCCTCAACGCGCCTGGCCATGCCCAGTTTTTCTGCCAACAAAGAATTCACCCCGTCAGCGAGGATCACCACTTTGGCTTCCAGAATATCGCCGTCGGCTTCCACGCCCACGACTTTGCCTTCTCGCTGCACAACGTTATCCACGCGAATACCGGTGATAAGCTGGGCTCCCGCTTCCTCGGCCTGCTCCATCAGCCAGGCGTCAAATTTGCTGCGTAAGACGGAATAAGAAACCTGCGACGATGCGGCCTCTTCACCATTGCAATAGTCGATGGTCATCGCCCCTTTGTCGGTCATAAAGGCGAGTTTTTCGTGGGTAATTATGCGTTCAATGGGAGCCTGCTCAGCAAAACCGGGAATGATGCGCTCCAGGCTATGCGCATACATGCGCCCACCGGTGACATTCTTCGCGCCAGCAGAATTGCCGCGCTCGATGACCAGCACCTGTGCACCTTCCCGAGCCAGCACCAGCGCCGCAACCGAACCGGCCAGACCTGCACCCACGATGATGGCATCAAAGATATCTTCGGACATACGTACTCCTGTCAGTGGCAGGATACTTTCGCACCCTGCCCGAATGGTTTAACGCGCCAGAGCAGCCGTCAGCGCAGGCAGGATCTTCAGCGCATCGCCAACGATGCCAAAATCTGCGTACTGGAAGATCGGCGCATTTTTATCTTTGTTGATGGCGAAAATCGTCTGCGCGCCGTTGGCGCCGACCATATGTTGGATCTGCCCGGAGATCCCCACGGCCAGGTACAGTTCTGGTTTGAGCATCAGGTTGGAAATGCCGACGTAGCGTTCGTGCTCCATCCACTTCTCGTTTTCAGCCACCGGACGCGAACAGGCCAGCTCAGCGCCAATGGTCTGGCACAATGCTTCAGCCAACGAGATATTTTCTTTGCTACCAATACCGCGTCCCACGCTGACCACCAGACGGGCTTTGTCGAGATCGACGCTGTTGCTCTGACGCGCCTGAGTTGCCGTACGGGTCACGGCAATAGCCGGAGCCTGCCACTGGACGGTGTGCACCTCGCCGCTGCGGGCGGTATCCGGTTGCTGCGCGTCAAACGTTCCGCTGCTGAGTGTGATCACAGCAAACGGTGAAGCGATTGTTTCTGCTCCCATCGCCAGGCCGCCGTAGACCATATGTTTGACCGCTGCTTTTCCGTCCTCCACCGCGACTGCACTGGCGTCGTTTGAAACCGCAGCCGACAAGCGAAAGCCCAGCTTTGCCGCTAACAGCTTGCCCCGACGCGTATTCGGCAGCAGCACCGCGCCGCCCTCGCTGTGCTGACGAATGGTCTCGGCCATCGCATCGGCGTAGTCTTCAACCATACGGTCTTCTGGTTTGCCGCTGAGCAGCCAGACATGAGCTGCGCCTAAATGGCATGCCGCCGCGCTGTCCTCATCGCTGAGTACAAATGTGTTAACGTTTTCACCTAAAGCCTGCGCACCATTCATCAGTTCCGGCAGACGAGAAGGGGTATCGCTGAATACCCAGACACTGGAAAATTTGTTCATAACATCCCCTGATAATTAAATGATTTTGCGAAGATTCTCGACAAACGCGGCAATCTGTTCTTCACCGTCACCTTCAATCACAACGCGCTGACGCTCGCGCTGCTTCGGTGCGGCAACCTGTTGTTCGGAATACGCTTGCGCGCCGTTCAGACCAATGTCCGCAGATGACCAGACCTGAACCGGTTTTTTCGCCGCGCCAAGAATGGCTTTCATGGAAGGGATTTGAGGGGTGTTGATGTCAGTAGAAACCGCGATCACCGCCGGAAGCGGGATACTCAGGGTTTCAACTTCATCTTCCAGTTCACGCTCTACCGTCAGCGTGTTGTCGGTAAGAGAGAGGATTTTACTCACGCCGTTAATCGCCGGCACGTTCAGCATTTCGCCCACCAGCAGACCAACCTGCTGAGCATAAAGATCGGAAGAACCGTCGCCGCAAATAAGCAGATCAAAACCTGACTTTTGTGCGGCGGCAGCCAGCGCGGTGGCGGTTTGTTGCGGCAGCGCCTGTTCAAATTGATCGTCAATGACAACAATCAGTTCGTCAGGGCCACGGGAGAGCACATCTTTGCGCCCTTTTGCATTGGTCAGCGCTTTGCCGCCGACGCTCATGGCCACAACCTGAGCCTCTCCCACCTGCTGTTTTAACTGGCAAGCCGCTTCGATCGCGTTCAGATCATATTGGCTGATTTTGCCATCCGCTTTGCTGAAATCGAGTGTTCCATCAGCATTATTAATCGCAATATCCTGCTCATCAGGTACGCATTTGTAGCAAGTAATTATCTTCATTGCATCTCCAGAAATCATGAAGGAAACGTATTTATATCGGCGGTGTTAAATACAGATATCACGCTCTTTAATTCGGAAATAAAACATTAATCACCAATATTGAAAATGTCACACATTGATATTCGTAACTTTCAATAGTGTTATGTACTTCACCAATATTGAAAGAAACATGTCAAACACGAAAATTTTCAATATTGTTTGCTGGTTCAACAATATTGAACGTCAGTCACTTAAAAAAGTTAAAAAACCAACATCAACACAATGATTAATAAAGAAAATACCTGGATTTTCAGACAAAATAACCAGCATAAAAAAGTGTGACACAGATAACAGAATCACCGGAAATGAATACCCATTATGAGTTACTCAATGAGGCGCCCCAGAGGTTAAAAAGTTATCAACAAATCATTAATAACAAATAAACAAACGATCACATACGGGCACGCTAAATAAATTTCGTTTTCACACTGGAATTCACTTATGAAAAATGAAAAGAGAAAGTCGGGAATTGAACCGAAGGTTTTTTTTCCGCCATTAATAATTGTTGGGATACTTTGTTGGCTAACAGTAAGAGATCTTGATGCCGCTAACGTCGTTATTAATGCGGTATTCAGTTATGTCACCAACGTCTGGGGTTGGGCATTCGAATGGTATATGGTCATCATGCTCTTCGGCTGGTTCTGGTTAGTCTTTGGCCCGTATTCGAAAAAGAAATTAGGTGACGAAAAACCCGAGTTTAGTACCGCCAGCTGGATTTTTATGATGTTCGCGTCCTGTACATCCGCCGCGGTGCTGTTCTGGGGTTCCATTGAGATCTACTACTATATCTCTACCCCGCCGTTTGCTCTCGCCCCCAACTCCGTTGGCGCAAAAGAGATAGCTCTGGCGTACAGCTTGTTCCACTGGGGACCGCTGCCGTGGGCAACCTACAGCTTCCTTTCAGTCGCATTCGCCTACTTCTTCTTTGTCCGCAAAATGGACGTTATCCGTCCCAGTTCCACGCTGGTGCCATTAGTGGGCGAGAAGCATGCCAAGGGCTTGTTCGGCACCATCGTCGATAACTTCTATCTGGTGGCGCTGATCTTCGCGATGGGAACCAGCCTCGGTCTCGCTACCCCGCTGGTAACCGAGTGTATGCAATGGCTGTTCGGTATTCCGCATACGCTGCAACTCGACGCCATCATCATTACCTGCTGGATCATATTGAACGCCATTTGCGTGGCCTGCGGCCTGCAAAAAGGGGTCAAGATCGCCAGCGACGTACGTAGTTACCTGAGCTTCCTGATGCTCGGCTGGGTGTTTATCGTCAGCGGCGCCAGCTTCATCATGAACTACTTCACCGACTCGGTCGGCATGCTGCTGATGCATCTGCCACGCATGCTGTTCTACACCGATGCCATCGGCAAAGGCGGCTTCCCGCAGGGCTGGACTGTTTTCTACTGGGCGTGGTGGGTTATTTACGCCATCCAGATGAGTATCTTCCTGGCGCGTATTTCTCGCGGTCGTACCGTACGTGAACTGTGTTTCGGGATGGTGCTGGGCCTGACCGCATCAACCTGGATCCTGTGGACAGTCCTTGGCAGCAACACGCTGCTGCTGATGGATAAAAACATTCTCAACATCCCGCAGCTGATTGAACAACACGGCGTGGCGCGCGCCATTATCGAAACCTGGGCTGCTTTACCGCTCAGCACCGCCACCATGTGGGGATTCTTTATCCTCTGCTTTATTGCCACCGTCACGCTAATTAACGCCTGCTCCTACACCCTGGCGATGTCCACCTGTCGCGAAGTTCGTGATGGTGAAGAACCGCCGCTGTTGGTGCGTATCGGTTGGTCCGTTCTGGTCGGCGTCATCGGCATCGTTCTGCTGGCGCTGGGTGGGTTGAAGCCCATTCAGACCGCAATTATCGCCGGTGGATGTCCGCTGTTCTTCGTCAACATCATGGTGACGCTGTCCTTTATTAAAGACGCCAAAGTGCACTGGAAAGACAAGTAATTCTTATTAACCCAATTGATCAAGAGGCTGAAAGATGGATTTCAACTTAAATGACGAGCAGGAACTGTTTGTCGCCGGTATTCGTGAACTGATGGCCAGTGAGAACTGGGAAGCTTATTTTGCCGAGTGCGATCGCGACAGCGTCTACCCTGAGCGTTTTGTAAAAGCGCTGGCGGATATGGGCATCGATAGTCTGTTGATCCCGGAAGAACACGGTGGGCTGGAAGCGGGATTTGTCACCGTTGCCGCCGTCTGGATGGAACTCGGACGTCTTGGCGCGCCAACTTACGTGTTGTACCAATTGCCGGGCGGTTTTAACACTTTCCTGCGTGAAGGAACTCAGGAGCAAATTGATAAAATCATGGCGTTCCAGGGCACCGGTAAGCAGATGTGGAACTCTGCTATCACCGAACCGGGAGCGGGATCGGATGTTGGCAGTCTGAAAACCACTTATACACGCAAAAATGGTAAGGTTTATCTTAATGGCAGTAAGTGCTTTATCACCAGTAGCGCCTATACCCCGTACATCGTAGTGATGGCGAGAGATGGTGCATCGCCGGATAAACCTGTTTATACCGAGTGGTTTGTTGACATGAGCAAGGCGGGTATCAAGGTCAACAAACTGGAGAAACTCGGTCTGCGCATGGATAGCTGCTGTGAAATCACCTTTGATGACGTTGAACTGGACGAGAAAGACATGTTCGGTCGGGAAGGTAATGGCTTCAACCGTGTGAAAGAAGAGTTTGACCATGAACGCTTCCTCGTCGCGCTGACCAACTACGGTACGGCAATGTGCGCTTTTGAAGACGCCGCGCGTTATGCCAACCAACGCGTACAGTTTGGCGAAACGATCGGCCGTTTCCAGCTGATCCAGGAGAAGTTCGCGCACATGGCGATCAAACTGAATTCCATGAAAAACATGCTGCTGGAAGCCGCATGGAAAGCGGATAACGGCACCATTACCTCGGGTGACGCGGCAATGTGTAAATACTTCTGCGCCAATGCCGCGTTCGAAGTGGTAGACACCGCTATGCAGGTACTGGGCGGAGTAGGCATCGCGGGTAACCATCGCATCACGCGTTTCTGGCGTGACCTGCGCGTTGACCGTGTTTCTGGTGGTTCTGACGAAATGCAGATCCTGACGTTGGGTCGTGCGGTACTCAAGCAATACCGCTAATTCAGCACGATTCGTAGGCCGGATGGCGGCACGAGCGCCTTATCCGGCCTACATGGACACCCATAAATGCCAGGAGAAAAATGATGACTCATTTACCAATGCCAGCCTTTGGCCCGCTTTCCGGGGTACGCGTTGTCTTTTCAGGGATCGAAATTGCCGGTCCGTTCGCCGGACAGATGTTCGCCGAATGGGGTGCTGAGGTTATCTGGATTGAAAACGTCGCATGGGCCGATACCATCCGCGTGCAGCCTAACTATCCACAGCTCTCACGCCGTAACCTGCACGCCCTGTCGCTGAATATTTTCAAAGATGAAGGTCGGGAAGCGTTTCTGAAGCTGATGGAAACCACCGATATTTTCATTGAAGCCAGTAAAGGCCCGGCCTTTGCCCGCCGCGGTATTACCGATGAAGTGCTGTGGGAACATAACCCGAAACTGGTTATCGCCCACCTTTCCGGCTTCGGCCAGTTTGGTACCGAGGAGTACACCAATCTTCCGGCGTATAACACCATCGCACAGGCGTTCAGCGGCTATCTGATCCAAAACGGCGACGTGGATCAGCCAATGCCCGCCTTCCCGTACACCGCCGATTACTTCTCTGGGATGACAGCAACGACAGCGGCGCTGGCGGCCCTGCACAAAGTGCGCGAAACGGGTAAAGGTGAAAGCATCGATATCGCTATGTACGAAGTGATGCTGCGCATGGGTCAGTATTTCATGATGGATTACTTCAACGGCGGCGAAATTTGCCCACGCATGACCAAAGGCAAAGACCCGTATTACGCTGGCTGCGGCCTGTATAAATGCGCCAATGGCTATATCGTCATGGAGCTGGTCGGCATCACGCAAATCAACGAGTGCTTCAAGGATATTGGCCTCGCCCACATTCTTGGCACACCGGAAGTCCCGGAAGGCACCCAGCTTATTCATCGTGTGGAATGCCCTTACGGCCCGCTCGTGGAAGAGAAACTGGACGCCTGGCTGGCAACGCACACCATCGCCGAAGTCCAGGCGCGCTTTGCTGAGCTGAACATCGCCTGCGCGAAGGTGCTGACCATTCCAGAACTGGAAGGCAACCCGCAGTACGTTGCCCGTGAATCTATCACTCAGTGGCAAACGATGGACGGTCGCACCTGCAAAGGGCCAAACATCATGCCGAAATTTAAAAACAACCCGGGGAAAATCTGGCGCGGCATGCCGTCACATGGCATGGATACTGCCGCCATTCTGAAAAACATTGGTTATAGCGAAGCAGACATAAATGAGCTGGTCGGCAAAGGCCTGGCCAGAGTTGAGGAATAAACGCGACGCGCTGACCGCTCGTTGGTTAGCGCTCACGCCTGATTTCAGTGGATAAAGCAATATGGATATCGTTGGCGGACAAAACTTACGTCAGATGTGGGACGACCTGGCCGG
Source organism: Citrobacter sp. Cpo090 (assembly GCF_030332665.1). Lineage (NCBI taxonomy): Bacteria > Pseudomonadati > Pseudomonadota > Gammaproteobacteria > Enterobacterales > Enterobacteriaceae > Citrobacter > Citrobacter sp. Cpo090. The sequence continues at coordinate 193,103 of NZ_JAOWHK010000031.1, forward strand.
GGTGTACGGAGATAAAACGGCGTTAATTTTCGAATCCTGCGAAGGAGTCGTTCGGCAGTTTAGCTATGCCTCGCTCAATGAAGAGATTAACCGCACGGCAAACCTGTTCCATTCCTTAGGGATCCGCAAGGGCGATAAGGTCGCATTGCATCTGGATAACTGTCCGGAATTCATTTTCTGCTGGTTTGGGCTGGCAAAAATTGGCGCCATCATGGTACCGATTAATGCCCGCTTGCTGGGTGAAGAAAGTGCCTGGATCCTGCAAAACAGCCAGGTAAGCCTGCTGGTCACCAGCGCCCAGTTTTATCATATGTACCGCCAGATACGGCTGGAAAATAGCACCCCGCTTAATCATATCTGTCTGATTGGCGAACAGCTTCCGGCTGACGACGGCGTGAGTCACTTTACCCAACTGCAATCCCGCCAGTCCGCCACGCTGTGCTATACACCTGCGTTATCCACTGACGATACGGCGGAAATTCTGTTTACCTCAGGCACCACCTCTCGACCTAAAGGGGTGGTAATTACCCACTACAACCTGCGTTTTGCGGGCTATTACTCTGCCTGGCAAATTGCTCTGCGTAATGATGACGTCTACATGACGGTGATGCCCGCTTTTCATATCGACTGTCAGTGTACCGCCGCAATGCCCGCATTCTCCGCAGGCAGCACCTTTGTGCTGCTAGAGAAGTACAGTGCCAGGGCGTTCTGGAATCAGGTGCATAGATATAAGGCGACGGTTACCGAATGCATTCCGATGATGATAAGAACGCTAATGGTGCAGCCCGCTGCACCAACCGACAGACAGCATCACCTGCGCGAAGTGATGTTCTACCTCAATTTATCTGAGCAGGAAAAAGACGATTTTACCGAACGCTTTGGCGTCAGGCTGCTGACCTCCTACGGTATGACTGAAACCATCGTCGGTATTATCGGCGACCGTCCCGGTGACAAACGACGCTGGCCCTCCATTGGCCGCGTGGGATTTAGCTATGAAGCCGAAATCCGTGACGATCACAACCGTCCCCTGCCCGCCGGAGAAATTGGCGAAATCTGCATTAAAGGCGTGCCGGGCAAAACCATCTTCAAAGAGTACTACGCGCAGCCGGAGGCGACCGCCAAAGCGCTGGAACCTGGGGGCTGGTTACATACCGGTGATTCGGGCTATCAGGATGAGGATGGCTATTTTTATTTCGTCGACAGACGCTGCAACATGATTAAACGCGGCGGGGAAAATGTCTCCTGCGTCGAGCTGGAAAATATTATTTCTGCACATCCGAAAATTCAGGACATTGTGGTTGTCGGTATTAAAGATTCAATCCGTGATGAAGCCATTAAAGCGTTTATCGTCCTTAATGAAGGTGAAACATTAAGTGAAGCCGAGTTCTTCAGCTTCTGCGAAAACAATATGGCGAAATTCAAGGTTCCCTCTTTTATGGAGATAAGAACCGACCTGCCGCGCAATTGTTCAGGAAAAATAATCAAAAAAAATCTGAAATAACCCTTCCGACAGGAACTCCTCCTGCCGGGAAATCTATTTATCTGGAGATGAACTATGAGTGAATCATTACATCTGACCCGTAACGGCCCGATCCTGGAAATTACCCTCGACCGGCCTAAAGCCAATGCCATTGACGCCAAAACCAGCTTTGCCATGGGTGAAGCATTTCTTAATTTTCGTGACGACCCGGAATTACGCGTAGCGATTATCACCGGTGGCGGTGAGAAATTCTTTTCTGCGGGCTGGGACTTAAAAGCAGCGGCTGAAGGTGAAGCGCCGGACGCCGATTTTGGCCCAGGCGGCTTCGCCGGTTTAACCGAAATTTTCGACCTCGATAAGCCGGTCATCGCTGCGGTTAACGGCTATGCGTTTGGCGGTGGTTTTGAATTGGCGCTGGCGGCGGATTTTATCGTCTGCGCGGAAAACGCCAGCTTCGCGCTACCGGAAGCCAAGCTCGGCATCGTGCCTGACAGCGGTGGCGTACTGCGTCTGCCTAAATTGCTGCCACCGGCAATCGTCAATGAAATGGTGATGACCGGCAGACGAATGGGCGCCGAAGAAGCGCTGCGCTGGGGCATCGTCAACCGCGTTGTCAGCCAGAGCGAACTGATGGATAGCGCGCGTGAACTGGCGCAGCAGTTGGTGAATAGCGCCCCGCTCGCGATCGCCGCACTGAAAGAGATTTACCGCACCACCAGCGAAATGCCGGTGGAAGAAGGCTACCGCTACATCCGCAGCGGCGTGCTGAAGCACTATCCATCAGTGCTGCATTCGCAAGATGCGCTTGAAGGACCGCAGGCGTTTGCCGAAAAACGCGACCCGGTGTGGAAAGGTCGTTAATGTGCCGATGCCGGATAGCGATTCGCTTATCCGGCAATAAAACCGAGATAAAACGATGAGCTACTACGCCTTTGAGGGCCTGATTCCGGTGGTACATCCGGATGCCTTTGTCCATCCCAGCGCCGTACTGATTGGCGATGTCATTGTGGGTGCCGGTGTTTATATTGGCCCGCACGCGTCATTGCGTGGTGATTATGGTCGCTTGATCCTGGAGGCAGGTTCTAATCTGCAGGATGGCTGCATTATGCACGGCTACTGCGACACCGATACCATCGTGCATAAGAACGGGCACATCGGCCATGGCGCAATCCTGCACGGTTGCGTGGTGGGCAGAGATGCGCTGATCGGCATGAACAGCGTCATTATGGACGGCGCAGTGATTGGCGAAGAGAGCATTGTCGCCGCCATGAGCTTTGTCAAAGCCGGATTTCAGGGAGAGGCAAGGCAGATGCTGGTAGGCTCACCCGCTCGCGTATTGCGTGAAGTCACAGACCAGGAACTGCACTGGAAACGGCTAAACACCAAAGAATATCAGGATCTTGCAATCCGCTGCCAAACTGGTCTACACGAAACGCTGCCCTTAACGCGGGTCGAAGAAAACCGGCCGCGCCTGAAAGGCACGACGGACGTAAAACCCAAATCAGCACAGTAATTGATGCCGGATGCGCTCACGCTTATCCGGCCTACGCGTCAATCACCGTTTATGCCACCATCAGGCAAACTAATTATTAGCGACGCATACTCTTGGAGAGCATCATCTGCCATTTCTGCTCACGATTAAGCTCTGTTGGAGGAACAGCGGACAGGCGCGGCGTTTTCGCCACACTTACCTTTTTTTCCTGCAAATTGTGATTCAATCGGCGGTAGAGATGAGAATCAATACTAATGACTTTTACCAGACGCTGGCACTGGCAGCCCCGACCAGCAATCTGATTCGGGATCATCTTAACTTCACAAACAATTTCTCCCACTTCCGACAGAATATAAGAGAGCGTATTAATTGCTTTGCAGTGTTCAATATCAAAATGGCGGGAAATTTCCTTGGCGGTAATCCAACGATCCTCAGCCATCATCCAGTCGGCAATTAACAAATAAAGCGGTCTTTCAACATATTTTTCACACATAAGCACACCATTTCACAAATTAAAAATCTGGCTACGGCCTGTCCAAATTAATAAAAACTAAGCCATATTAAAATTGTGGATATGAAGGATAGTATGCGACTTAAATATTGAATAGTGTGAGCAATATCGTGCTTATTACATTGAAAATGTGGTTACGTAAACGGACTTGTCCAGGAATGACCTTACGCAAGATAAAAAAGGGTTTCTTTACAGAAACCCTTTCAAAATTATATTACAGGTCCGGTTAGAGCAATATCCGCCGGACCCTTTATTTACGACTTTTTGATCTGCGCGTGCATTTCCTGAACCGACGTCACCTTCTCGGTAGCATCAGCATTCAGCGCCATTGCTGTGGCGAAACCGCCGTTCAGCGTAGTGTCATAATGCACTTTGTACTGCAGCGCGCTGCGGCGAATCAGCTTGGAGTCTTCAATCGCCTGACGACCTTCGGTGGTATTGATGATGTAGGTATATTCGCCATTCTTAATACGGTCCTGAATGTGCGGACGACCTTCATGCACCTTGTTCACCAGACGTGGATTGATACCCGCTTCACCCAGAACAATCGCGGTCCCGTGCGTCGCATCCAGCTCGAAGCCAAACTTCAGCAGTTTCGCCGCAAGGTCAACCACGCGCTCTTTATCGCCTTCGCGAACGGAGAGCAGCGCACGACCCTGTTTTTTCATGGTGGAGCTACTGCCCAACTGTGCCTTGGCGAACGCTTCCGCGAAGGTACGGCCCACGCCCATCACTTCCCCGGTAGAGCGCATTTCTGGCCCTAACAGCGGGTCAACGCCCGGGAATTTGTTGAACGGCAGCACCACTTCTTTTACCGAGTAGTACGGCGGGATTACTTCTTTGGTTACGCCCTGCTGTGCCAGCGTTTTCCCGGCCATCACGCGCGCCGCGACTTTCGCCAGCGGTACACCGGTAGCCTTGGAGACGAACGGAACGGTACGCGCCGCACGCGGGTTCACTTCAATCAGGTAAACTTCGTTATTCTTCACCGCAAACTGAACGTTCATCAGACCGCGAACCTGCAGTTCGAAGGCCAGTTTCTGCACCTGTTGGCGCATCACATCCTGAATTTCCTGGCTCAGGGTGTACGCTGGCAGGGAACATGCGGAGTCACCGGAGTGTACACCCGCCTGTTCGATGTGCTCCATGATACCGCCAATCAGCACCATTTCGCCGTCGCAGATAGCGTCCACGTCCACTTCAACCGCATCGTCAAGGAAACGGTCCAGCAATACCGGCGCATCGTTAGAAACGCTGACCGCGGTCTGGAAGTAGCGACGCAGGTCGGCTTCGTCGTAGACGATTTCCATCGCGCGACCACCGAGAACATACGATGGACGCACCACCAGCGGGTAGCCAATCTCTTTCGCCTTCTCAACGGCCATCTCAATGGCGGTTACGGTAGCGTTCGCCGGTTGTTTCAGCTTCAGACGGTCAACCGCCTGCTGGAAACGCTCGCGGTCTTCCGCACGGTCGATGGCATCCGGGCTGGTACCAATAACCGGCACACCTGCCGCTTCCAGCGCACGCGCCAGCTTCAGCGGGGTCTGGCCGCCGTACTGTACGATGACGCCTTTCGGCTTCTCGATACGCACGATTTCCAGTACGTCTTCCAGCGTGACCGGCTCGAAGTACAGGCGGTCGGAGGTGTCGTAATCGGTTGAAACCGTTTCCGGGTTACAGTTGACCATGATGGTCTCGTAACCGTCTTCACGTAGCGCCAGCGAGGCGTGTACGCAGCAGTAGTCGAACTCAATGCCCTGACCGATACGGTTTGGACCACCGCCCAGCACCATGATTTTATCGCGGTCGACGGACGGATTCGCTTCGCACTCATCTTCATAGGTGGAGTACATGTAAGCGGTGTCGGTGGCAAATTCTGCCGCACAGGTATCCACGCGTTTGTAAACCGGATGCAGGTTATACTGGTCACGCAGCTTGCGGATTTCCGCTTCGCGAACGCCAGCCAGTTTCGCCAGACGCGCATCGGCGAAACCTTTACGCTTCAGTACACGCAGGAAGTCAGCGTCAAGCCCGTTGATGCCAAGGTCGGTGACTTTTTCTTCCAGGCGTACCAGCTCTTCAATCTGCACCAGGAACCAGCGGTCAATGTTGGTCAGGTTGAACACGCCATCGACGGACAGGCCAGCACGGAAGGCATCGGCGATGTACCAGATGCGCTCAGCGCCAGCGTCTTTCAGCTCGCGACGGATTTTAGTCAGTGCTTCCGGGTCGTCCAGGCTTACTTTCGGGTCGAAACCGGTCGCGCCCACTTCCAGACCGCGCAGCGCTTTCTGCAGCGATTCCTGCTGGGTGCGGCCAATCGCCATCACTTCACCGACAGATTTCATCTGCGTGGTCAGACGGTCATTAGCGCCAACGAATTTCTCGAAGTTGAAGCGTGGAATTTTCGTCACAACGTAGTCGATGGACGGCTCAAACGAGGCCGGAGTACGGCCACCGGTGATGTCGTTCATCAGTTCGTCGAGGGTGTAACCTACGGCCAGCTTGGCAGCGACTTTCGCAATCGGGAAGCCGGTAGCTTTGGACGCCAGCGCCGAGGAGCGGGATACGCGCGGGTTCATCTCGATGACAATCAGGCGACCGTTTTTCGGGTTTACCGCAAACTGGACGTTAGAACCGCCAGTTTCTACGCCGATTTCACGCAGTACCGCCATCGAGGCGTTACGCATGATTTGATATTCTTTGTCGGTTAGCGTCTGGGCAGGTGCTACGGTGATGGAGTCACCGGTATGGATGCCCATCGCATCGAAGTTTTCGATGGAGCAGACGATGATGCAGTTGTCGTTTTTATCACGCACCACTTCCATCTCGTACTCTTTCCAGCCAATCAGTGATTCATCAATCAGCAGCTCGTTGGTTGGGGAAAGATCCAGACCGCGTTCGCAGATTTCTTCGAACTCTTCGCGGTTGTAGGCGATACCGCCACCGGTGCCGCCCATGGTGAAGCTAGGACGGATAATGCACGGGAAGCCAACGTCAGCGGCAACCGCCAGCGCTTCTTCCATGGTGTGAGCGATGCCTGAACGCGCGGTGTCGAGACCAATCTTCTTCATCGCGATATCGAAGCGACGACGGTCTTCCGCTTTATCAATGGCATCCGCCGTTGCGCCAATCATGGTCACGCCGAACTCAGCCAGTACGCCCTGGCGTTCCAGTTCCAGCGCACAGTTCAGCGCTGTCTGACCGCCCATGGTTGGCAGCACCGCGTCCGGGCGTTCTTTCTCAATAATTTTGCGTACTACTTCCCAGTGAATCGGCTCGATGTAGGTGGCATCGGCCATTTCCGGGTCGGTCATGATGGTTGCCGGGTTTGAGTTCACCAGAATAACGCGGTAACCCTCTTCACGCAGGGCTTTACACGCCTGCGCACCGGAATAGTCAAACTCACACGCCTGACCGATAACAATCGGACCCGCGCCCAGAATCAGGATACTTTTTATGTCTGTACGTTTTGGCATGGCTCTTTTACTCCTGATTATTTCGCGGACTGACGGTATTGCTCAATTAACTCGATAAAGTGGTCGAACAGCGGTGCAGCGTCGTGCGGACCCGGACTCGCTTCAGGATGCCCCTGGAAGCTAAACGCCGGTTTGTCGGTACGATGAATCCCCTGCAGGGTGCCATCGAACAGTGACTTGTGGGTCACGCGCAGGTTGGCAGGCATCGACGCTTCATCTACGGCAAAACCATGGTTCTGTGCGGTGATCATCACGGTGTTGTTATCAATATCTTTTACCGGATGGTTGCCGCCGTGGTGGCCAAACTTCATCTTAATGGTCTTCGCACCGCTCGCCAGCGCCAGCAGCTGATGGCCGAGGCAGATGCCAAATACCGGAATATCGGTTTCGAGGAATTTCTGAATCGCGGTAATTGCGTAGTCGCACGGCGCCGGGTCGCCAGGGCCGTTGGACAGGAAGATACCGTCCGGATTCATCTTCAGGACTTCTTCTGCAGAGGTTTTCGCCGGTACAACCGTCAGGCGGCAGCCGCGGTCCGCTAACATACGCAGAATGTTACGTTTGGCACCGAAATCGTAAGCCACAACGTGGAACGGCAGCTCATCAGCGGATTTTGCTTCCGGCAGGTCACCGGCCAGCGTCCAGCTCCCCTGCGTCCAGCTATAAGGCTCCGCGGTGGTCACTTCTTTCGCCAGATCCATACCATTCAGGCCAGGGAAAGCTTTTGCTTTTTCCAGTGCCAGCGCCGCATCCGGGTTATCGCCCGCGATGATGCAGCCGTTCTGTGCACCCTTTTCACGCAGCAAACGCGTCAGCTTACGGGTATCGATATCAGCAATCGCCACAATGTTATGGCGCTTGAGGTAAGAAGAGAGGTCTTCGGTATCGCGGAAGTTGCTGGCAATCAGCGGCAGGTCGCGGATGACCAGGCCTTGCGCATGTACCTGAGAAGATTCTGCATCGGCTTCATTGGTGCCGACATTACCGATATGAGGATAAGTAAGAGTGACGATTTGGCGGGAATAGGAAGGATCAGTGAGGATTTCTTGATAACCGGTCATTGAAGTATTGAAAACGACTTCCCCAACCGCCGAACCTGTTGCCCCTATGGCCCGACCGTGAAACTGGGTTCCGTCTTCCAGAACCAATAGCGCTGACTTAATCAAAACACCCTCCAGAGAATATTCACTCACTTTATTTGCATATTAATTCATTAACACCTCATGAATCAATGCAAATTTGCTTACCTATGGATTTCTGGCAAACGGCGGCATTCTAGAGATAGCCCACGTAAAAGTCTACCCAAAAGGGTAATTTTTATTATTATTTTACGCCATTGGGATAAATCACACGATTTAACAGGCAAAAAGATCAGCTAACTCAGGGTGGAAAACGCTTGCGGCAGGCAAAGAGTGTAAAAACAGAATGTAAGAGAGAAAAAAGTGGACCATTTGGTCAAAATTTACATTGAGATAACAAAAACACCCAACAAAACATATAAAAACACCAATCTGAAAGAAAAAACATACTAAAAAGCTAAAAATAAAAGGGCAATAAAATATTGCCCTATGTAATCAAATAATTATGATTACAATAACCACATCACGAAGGGTAATGAAAGCTATAAACTGCGTAAATCAAGCACATCTTTCATATCAAAAAGACCATTTGACTTTGATTTTAGCCAAATCGCCGATCGCACTGCGCCATTGGCAAAAGTCATGCGGCTGGACGCTTTATGCGTGATCTCAATACGCTCGCCAATATCAGCAAACATTGCGGTATGCTCCCCGACGATATCCCCCGCCCGCACCGTGGCAAAACCGATCGTGCCCGGTACGCGCTCACCGGTGTAACCTTCACGCGAATAGACAGCGCACTCTTTTAAATCTTTATCCAGCGCCCCGGCAATTGCCTCGCCCATCGCCAGCGCAGTGCCTGACGGCGCATCAACTTTATGGCGGTGGTGGGCTTCAATAATCTCGATATCGGTGTAATCGCCCATCACTTTCGCCGCCTTCTCCAGCAGCTTAAGCATGACGTTAACGCCAACGCTAAAGTTCGCGGCGAAAACGATAGCAATCTCCTGCGCAGCATCGCGAATAGCCTGTTTACCGGCGTCATCAAAGCCGGTGGTGCCAATCACCATCCCTTTACCGTGCTGGCGGCAAAACGCCAGATGCGCCAGCGTGCCTTCCGGGCGGGTAAAATCGATGAAAACATCGAAATCATCTTTCACCGCTTCAAGACTGCTTTGCACGGTAACGCCCGTTTTCCCGGCTCCCGCTAACTCTCCGGCATCGCTTCCCAGCAAGGACGAGCCTTCGCGCTCCAGCGCCGCGCCGAGCTGTACGCCTTCCATGCCGAGAGTGGCCTGAATCAACTGACGCCCCATGCGTCCTCCGGCTCCCGCGATGGCAACGCGGATTTGTGCATCATGCATAGCTATTCTCTTTTGTTAATTTTACGTAAATCGTTTTCAGATTAACCAGCACAACGCTGCGCCGCCAGCCGAAAACGTCGATAATTAGAATTTAATGATAAACAGGCAGAGATATCAGTAAAAGGCATGACGATCAGCTAAAACCACATGATTCTCTGACCACCAGCGCAGGCGGTAGAATAATACGTTTCGGTGGTTCGTCATTTCCCTGAATGCGACTATAAAGCAGTTCCCCGGCCTTGCGACCTATCTCTTTTGCCGCCACCGACACGGTGGTGAGCGCAGGTTGAACCAGCGCCGCTTCAGTGATGTCGTCGAACCCCACCAGCGCAAAATCACGCCCAGGTTCGCGCCCCATTTTACGTAATGCCTGCATGACCCCAAGCGCCACGATATCCTGGTAACAAACGGCGGCGGTAATTTGCGGGAAGCGCAGAAGAAGCGACTCCGCCGCTTTTGCGCCGTCAATTTGGCTGGCCTGCGTCGCCACTATCCATTGCGGATTCGGCGATATTCCGTGCTCCAGCAACGTGCTGGTGAATCCACCGATACGCTGCGCCCGGCTCCCGGAACTTGGGCTGCCCCCAATAAACGCAATATTCTTGTGCCCCATTTTGACTAAATGGGTAGTGGCCATTTGCGTACCGAGAAAGTTATCAGTGCCCACAAAATCAAAATCAGGATCGCTAAGGGGACGGACCACCATGATGGCGGGAATATTGCGCCGTTTCAGCGCTTCGAAGAAGGAGGTCGGCGTTTCGCGCGCCGCACAGAGCACCATGCCGCAGGCATTATTGCGCATCAACGAATCAACAAATTTTTGCTGCCGTTCTCCTGACTCTTCGCTGTTTGCCAGAAACAGCAGCAGGTCATGCCTCTCCATCTCATGGCTTAGCCCTGCCGTCATCTCACCATAAAAAGGGTTAGTGATATCGTGTAACAACAATCCGACCTGATTACTGCTCCGGTTACGCAGGTTGGCGGCGGTTTGATTATAAACGTAGCCAGCATCGTCCAGCGCTTTGAGCACGCGGTCACGCGTGGCCTGAGAAATACGCCCCCGGTTACGCAATACCATTGAAACGGTTGCCGTGGAGACTCCCGCGCGTTCCGCTACCTGCGCCAACGTGACTGTTGTCATGACTTCTCCTGATTTATTGCGAAGGTTAATCGAATAACCGAAATCTTGTCTTTATACGTGTGATTCACATCACGCTAACGTGCTTTTCACCGCACGGGATTCTGATTATGGCGGGTTAATCGCGTTAACCACACTATGAAAATAAGGTTAATCGATTAATCTTAAATAAGCCAACACGGAGACAGAAAATGCGTACAACCTATAATAAATTCCCTGAGGTTAACGTTCAGGGCTATGACAACCACGCCTGGCAGGGTTGGTCGTCGATCCATTCAGTGATTAACACCAAAGTTTCTGGCGCAAGCAAAACCGTATTGATCGTGGATTGCTATCCGGGCGTGCGGCTTGAAGAGCTGGAGCAACAGCTCGTGACGACATTAGATGCCGCACTGGTGTTGAATATTGAATCCGCCCGCCGCGATGAGCAGGCCCTGCATGATTTACTGGCGCGTAACCTGACCGACGATCGCGTATTCGGCGTGCTTTCCTGCCATCACCTGGATGAATTTTTTGATAGCGACAAACTCAGCCAGCTTCGCCAACAGATTGATGCCGTTAGTGAAGGGCTGGTCGTGGTATACGGCTCTGGCGCTGCATTGGCACACCCGGGTGACGTGCTTGTTTATGCTGACCTTCCGCGCTGGGAAATTCAGCAGCGCATGCGCCATGACGGGCTGGGTAACTGGGGGGCAGAAAACCAGGATGAAGATATTCTTCGTCGTTACAAACGTGCTTTTTTCATTGAATGGCGGGTCTTCGACAAACACAAAACGCCGTTACTCAAACGCGCCGATTATTTGCTCGATACCACGGTAGAAAATAGTCCCGCGATGGTCAGCGGCGACGCGCTACGCGCCGGTCTGCAACAAACCACCCAACAACCGTTTCGCGTTGCTCCTTTCTTTGACCCAGGCGTCTGGGGCGGGCAATGGATGAAACAACGCTTCGATCTCGATCCCTCAGCCCCCAATTACGCGTGGTGTTTTGATTGCGTGCCCGAGGAAAACAGCCTGTTACTGCGTTTTGGCAACGTGCGGATCGAGATCCCCTCTCAGGATCTGGTGCTGACCCTTCCCCGTCCCCTGCTGGGCGAAAAAGTTCACGCGCGCTTTGGCGCGGAATTCCCGATCCGTTTTGACTTTCTTGACACTATTGGCGGCCAGAATTTGAGCTTTCAGGTTCATCCGCTCACCGAATACATTCAGCAGCAGTTTGGCATGCACTATACCCAGGATGAGAGCTATTACATTCTCGAAGCCGAGCCAGACGCCGTGGTGTATCTCGGCACCAAAACCGGGATCGCGCCGCAGGATATGCTCGACGATCTCCGGGCCGCGGGGCGTGGTGAAAAAACGTTTGATGATGAACGATTCGTGAATCAGATCCCTGCGCATAAACACGATCACTTCCTGATCCCCGCCGGAACTGTTCACTGTTCAGGAGCGGGCACCATGGTGCTGGAGATCAGCGCAACGCCGTATATTTTCACCTTCAAACTGTGGGACTGGGGTCGCTTAGGGTTAGACGGCTTACCACGCCCGGTGCATCTGGATCACGGTCAGCAGGTTATTGACTGGCAGCGTGACACGCAATGGGTGCACGACAACCTGGTCAACCGCATTGAACCTATCGCTGAAGGAGAAGGTTGGCGAGAAGAAAGAACCGGGATGCACGAACGCGAGTTTATCGAAACGCGTCGCCACTGGTTTACGGCACCGGTCACTCACCATACCCATGGCGGCGTAAACGTCCTGAATCTGGTCGAAGGTGCTCAGGCCGTTGTTGAAAGCCCGAGCGGCGCGTTTGCCCCGTTTGTCGTCAACTATGCAGAGACCTTTATCATCCCTGCTGCCGTTGGAGAGTATCGCATTTCGCCGTTTGGCAAAGGCATCGGTCAACAGCTTGCCACGATTAAAGCCTGGGTCAGAGGATAAGCGCATGATTAACGTTATTGTTGCCACCCATGGTCCCCTGGCGGAAGCGCTTCTCGCCAGCGGTCGTATGGTTTACGGAGAATTACCGCATGTTTACCCCGTCACGCTGAGTGAACAGGCAGGTATCGAAGGGTTTAAGCAGACATTTTCTCAAGTTCTCGCAAGTGCCGGGAAAGACGCTGACGGCGTTCTGGTGCTGTGTGACATGCAAAGCGGTACACCGTGGAATGTCGCCTGCCATCATGCGTTTTCTGCACAAACGGTTCCTCCCGTTGCCGTTGTGGCGGGAGTCAATTTCCCAATGTTGTTACAAAGCGAAGAGATCTGCCATTTAACGGACGTTCACGCCGCAGCCGTCGAGCTGCTGGCGTTGACGGTACCCACGCTGATTAAAGCCGCCCCGGTTTTATCCGTTCAGTCCGACGATTTTTAAAGGAAACCACTATGAGTATTTCTTTTGTACGTATCGATGACCGCGTAATCCATGGGCAGCTCGTGACACGCTGGGCCAAAGAGCTGCCCTGTGACGGAATTGTCGCTATAGACGACGCCGTCGCGGCCGACCCTCTGCTCTCTTCGGTGATGAAAGGCGCCGTACAGGACACCAAAGTCTGGTTGTTTGATACGGCCACCGCGATTGAAAAACTGCCAAAAGTCATTGCCAGCGAGAAGCGTTATTTTGTCATTGGTAAATCCCCCGTGACGCTCAAACGCATTGAAGAAGCGGGTATCAGCCTGAAAAATGCCAACGGCAAGATTAATGTGGGTCCAATGAGTGCTCGTGCTGATACCACCACCATCGGCCCGAATCAGTCGGTCAACGGGGATGAAATTGCCGCTTTTGACTGGCTAACGCAGCATGGGCACCTGGTTGAGTTTCGCCTGGTGCCTGATGCCAGTTGCTACAGCTGGCAGGACGCACGTCAGAAGCTGAAATAAGGAGCGCACGATGATTATCGAAGCTACGTTGATTGGCATACTTTGCTATCTCGGCGCCCTCAGCAGTCCCTGGCTGCTGGGACTGACCGGCGGCTGGTACCTGATCACCCGCCCGCTGATTTCCGGAATGCTGGTCGGGATTATTCTCGGCGACATTAAAACCGGGATCATGATTGGCGTTGCGGTTCAGGCGGTGTATATCGCGATGGTCACGCCCGGCGGTTCAATGCCCGCCGACCTCAACTTTGTCGCTTACCCGGCAATTGCTTTAGGGATCCTTTCCGGAAAAGGCCCTGAAGTCGCGGTCGCGCTGGCGGCCACAATCGGTATCGCCGGAACCATTTTGTTTAACGCGATGATGGTACTGAACTCTTTCTGGAATCACCGGGCAGATGTGGCGCTGGAACGGGGCGATGAACGCGGTATTTACCTGAACAGCGCCGTCTGGCCACAGGTGACAAACTTTGTCCTGCGTTTTGTTCCGACCTTTATTGCGGTCTACTTCGGGGCGCAATACATCAGCGGCTTTATGGACAGTTTGCCGAAAATTGTTCTGTCGACGATGAACGTACTGGGCGGCATTTTACCCGCCGTCGGGATCGCGATTTTGCTCAAGCAGATCATCAAAAACTACACCATGTTGATCTACTTCCTCGTCGGTTTTGTCTGTATCGTCTTTTTAAAACTCAACATGGTCGCGCTGGTGATCGTCGGTTCACTGCTGGCGTTGATCCATTACAACTACAAACCGGAACCGCCGCAGGCCGCGAATGCAAAGTCGGTAGCCGATGTTGATGAGGATGAATTCTGATGGAAGAACGTACACTTACGCGTAAAGATCTTCGCCGCTGTTGGCGCGCATGGATGATGCACAACTTGTCGTCGATGAGCTTTGAACGTCTGGAATCTTTTGGCTTTTGTCTGAGCATGCTTCCGGTGGCGAAAAAGCTCTATCCCGACGCGGCCCAACGAACTGAGATGCTGCGCCGCCACGCCTCGTTTTATAATACGGAACCCCAGATAGGCGCGATCGTAAATGGCATGGTGCTGGGGCTGGAAGAGAAAAAAGCGAACGGTGAGCCGATCGATGGGGAGACCATCAATACCCTGAAAGTTGGTCTGATGGGCCCTATTGCCGGGATCGGCGATTCAATGATCCCTGGCATGTTGATCCCTATCCTGCTCAGCATCGGTATGGCCCTGGCGGCCGGCGGTAATATTCTGGGGCCACTGTTTTATACCGTTGCCTGGTTGGCTATCATCATTCCCGGCTCGTGGTTCCTGTTCCTGAAAGGCTACAAGATGGGTTCCGGCTCGGTGGAAATGCTGGTGAGCAGCAAGTCTGCCCGTCTGCGTGAAGCGTTATCGCTGCTGGGCGTGTTTGTCATGGGGGGCGTGGCGGCAAGTTACGTTAAGCTTGGCACCGGGCTGGAATTTATTACCAAAGATGGGGTGAATATCCATGTTCAACAAATGCTGGACGGTATCTTCCCGCAGTTACTGCCGCTGATTGTGGTACTTGGCACCTGGTATCTGATGGCCAAGCGTGGTGTGTCGCCAGTGAAAGCGATGATTTTACTGTTGATACTGGCCGCCCTCGGCGTCGCCACGGGCCTGTTTGCGGGGTAGTGCCTGTCATTTGCCGGATGGCGCGTACGCTTATCCGGCCTACTGTACTGTGCCGCGTTTTTCAGTTTGTAGGCCAGACAAAATCAGTACCGGGGCTATGCCCCGGCTCTTTATGGGTGAAAGTTTTGCCACAGCTCGGGATGCTTGTCCGGGCGCGAGATAAATTGAAATCGCGCCGGGTCCTCGATGAACTGCTGGTAAACAGGTGCGGAAGTAATCGAGAACTCCGTATATTGTCGGGGCGTAATGGCCTGCAGTCGTCCGGGAATGTAACGCGGATTATGCTGCCAGATAACGTTGTTTCCCTGCAGTAACGGGTACCACGCCAACCCTTTATGCGCGCGCACGGCGTCGTACTCAAAACCATATTCACGATCGCACCACGCGCCAAAGGTTAACGGGACATCCGGATCTGCGGATATGGTCGCATGCCCCCAACCGGGAGGTACCAACACTTTCTCACCGGGTCCGGCGATTACAGCAAAACAGCGGCCTGGGTCGTCCTCAACATACTCCTGCATATAGATTATTGCTTTTCCCTGCCAGATTTCGTACAGCTCCGGCGGGGACCAGCCGCTGTGCTGGCTGATACGATGAATATGTCCCTGACTACGTACCGGCTCCTCCCCCAACCGTCCCGCCGCATAGGTCACCACGCCAAACAACAGCATCCGCTTTTTCAGCTCTTCGCGATCCTGCATTCGCGCCACATCCATCGCAATGGCATACACCTCTTGCGGCCCTTCACAGTGCGGATCGCGCAGCGAGGCGCGGATGTCATCGAGTTGACGAATTTCCGGCATCGGCCCGGTAACCTCATCCCCATAGCTAAAACCAAGCGGGTGATGATGAACCGTCATATCGAGGCCGTAAGAATGCGCTAAGTCAGCCATTCTGTACCTCCTTCGCCTGAACCCTCTTATTTTCCTCAAAGACTCTTATTCTGAAGCCCCTGGTGAGCGCCGCATAATCATGGCCCGCAATCCCCGGCCATACGGCGATCGCCGACAGCACCTCTTCCCCGGTATTGATTAACCGGTGCGCGGTAAAGCCGGGGATAATGTGGACGGATCCGGCGAATACTTTTTCCAGCCTCGCGTCGCCCTGTTCGGTTTGCAACAGCAGCAAACCGGTGCCACGCAGACCAAAATAGACTTCCCCCTGTTCGCGGCGCGCATGGAAATGCCCGCGGGTCATAAAATACTCGGAGCCGACCCGGCCAGGATAAAGATGGGTAACGCCGGTGTAGAGTTCACCTTCAGCGGAAGACGTATCCAGCATCTCAACGTCATACACGACCTGCTCGCCAGCCAATTGCTGACGGGCGTTTTCATCGGCAAAAACGTCAGTAAGATCCTGAATACGGGTAGATTTGTGCAATAACGGGCCATCGGCCAAAGCGCCGCTTGCCCACGCCACCTGCGGTGGCTGGATAAAAGAAAGGTTCATATGTGTCTCCGGCCCGAGGAGAACAACAGGATCAGATTAGCAGATTAATCGATTAACCTGCTAATTCTGTCTGCATATTGCGGGCCGGATCACAGCCTCAAGGGGCCAGTGCCAGCACCTCTGCCACCCACTGCTGGAAACCTTCCACGTTCAGGCCCAGCGCAACCTGCGCATTTGCCGGATGCCCCAAACGTCCTTCGATGTCCACCACCGTCGTACCCGAGGTATATTCACCCTGGGTTTCAACCGCCACGAAACACGACTGCAGGGTAAACAGTTCCGGGCGCACCAGCCAGGCAATGGCGCACAGATCGTGCATTCGCAGCCCCGTATTCATACTGCCGCTACGGTAATGGCTAAACAGCGCGTGCAGCATTTTTCCCGTCTGGTTAAGCTGAGTCAACGTCGCCAGATAGTCCGGGGCGAGCATAGCCTGATTAGTGACATCCAGCCCACACATCACAATCTCCAGCCCGCTCTGGAAGACTTTCGCTGCGGCCTCGGGATCGATAGCAATATTAAACTCGGCGTTGGGTGTGAAGTTCCCGCGCCCGGCAGAGCCGCCCATAATCACCAGACGGTGAATGTTAAATACGCATTCAGGATAATGGGTCAGCAGCAGCGCAATGTTGGTCAGCGGGCCAATCGCCACCAACGTCACGGGCTGCGGGGCATGCATCAGCGCATCGCGAATCGCCTGGAAGGCGGGTTTTGCCATCGCCTGGCGGTCGTGTTCGACAAATTCATACCCTTCCATACCAGACTCGCCGTGCACGGAAGCGGCATCACGCAGCGGTCGCACCAGCGGCATCGATGCTCCCTGCGCCAGTGGAACATCCGCATTCCAGAAGTGCAGCAGTTGCAACGCATTGCGAGTGGTTTTTTCCACCGACACATTGCCTGCTACCGTGGTCATCAGTTGCAGATCCAGCTCAGGGGCAAACAGCGCGGCGGCAATGGCGGCGGCATCATCAATGCCGGGATCGGTATCAAGAATGATCGGTAAGCGCATGGTTTCTCCATAAAAAAATGCCAGACGTTAAGTCTGGCATCTTCTCATAATCGTAACCGGAAAGACTTACTCTACTTCACGAACATCCACACGCAGCTCTTTCGGCACTTCGAAAACGATGTTCTCTTCGCGGCCTTCCAGCGGAATAGCTTCCCCACCGCCAAGCTCCTGCAGGCGAGCAATCACGTTTTGCACCAGGATATCCGGCGCCGAGGCTCCGGCCGTCACGCCTACGCACTTCGCCTCTTTCACCCACGCTTCCTGGATGTCGGTCGCATCGTCAATCAAATACGCTGCTTTCCCCATTCGCTGGGCCAGTTCAGCCAGACGGTTGGAGTTAGAGGAGTTCTTCGAGCCGACCACCAGCACAACATCAGCCTGTTCCGCCAGCGCGCGAACCGCTTCCTGACGGTTGGTGGTGGCATAACAGATATCGTCTTTGCGCGGCCCGACAATTTTCGGGAAGCGTTGACGCAGAGCATCAATAACGTCAGAAGTGTCGTCAACGGAAAGCGTTGTCTGAGTCATGAAGGATAATTTGCCTTCATTTTTCACATTCAGTTTCAGCACATCATCTGGTGATTCAACCAGATACATTCCCCCTTGCGGGTTGCTGTACTGACCCATCGTGCCTTCGACTTCCGGGTGCCCGGCGTGACCAATCAGAATGGATTCTTCGCCACGACGGCTGGCGCGGGCAACTTCCATATGCACTTTCGTGACCAGCGGGCAGGTCGCATCAAAAACCGTGAGGTCACGGCCTTTGGCTTCGTTACGCACCGCCTGAGACACGCCATGAGCGGAGAAAATCAGGATCGCGCCATCCGGCACTTCGCTGATTTGCTCGATAAAAATAGCGCCGCGCTCGCGCAGGCTATCCACCACATAGCGGTTATGCACCACCTCGTGACGGACATAAATCGGCGCGCCATAAATAGCCAGCGCGTTTTCCACAATGCTGATAGCGCGGTCTACGCCAGCGCAAAAACCGCGCGGGTTGGCCAACAGGATCTGCATTTTACGCCTCCAGTGCCGGTTCGACTTCCAGCACTTCAATATCAAAATGAACGGTATGCCCGGCCAGCGGATGGTTGAAATCAACCGTGATCGAGTCACCGTTGATTTCGCGGATCACGCCAGGCATCTCACTGCCGTCCATTGCGGTAAAGAGCATGATAGCGCCAATTTCTGGCTCGCCCGCGTCCATAAATTCCCGACGCGAGAAATACTGAATTAAGTCCGGACTTGACACGCCAAAGGCGGCATCCGGCTCCAGAGCAAAAGTGGTTTTATCACCTTCTTTTAGCCCCAGCAGGTGTTGTTCCAGTCCTTCAGACAGAGAACCGTCGCCCAGGCGAAACAGCGCAGGCTTGCCGTTATTGCGGGTTGACTCTGCGGTGGAGCCATCGTCGAGCTTAAGGGTGAAGTGCACCAGCACCGCACTGTTACTCTGTACTGATTTAGACATGCAGGTTGCTCTTTAAAATTGCTGCCGCCTGTTTGCCCGGTGGCGCTACGCTTACCGGGCCTACAAGCATCGCAGTATATTGTAGGCCGGATCAGCATAGCGCCATCCGGCATTTTTTTATGCGGCTTTTTTCTCTTTCGACGGTAAGAAGCCTTCGAGGACAATCAATGCTGCCCCGATACAGATAGCTGTATCGGCCAGATTGAAGGTCGCGAAATGCCAGTCTCCGACGTAAAAGTCAATCATATCAACCACGAAGCCGTGCCACAGGCGGTCGAACAGGTTGCCCAGCGCCCCGCCAATGATTAATGCATACGCGATGTTGTTCAGCTTCTGCGTCGCCTTCGAGCGATACATCATCACCATCAGGATGACGCAAATACCGATAGCGATGCCGGCAAAGAACCAACGTTGCCAGCCGCCGCTGTCAGCTAAGAAGCTAAACGCCGCACCGTAGTTACGTGCGTAGTGCAGATTAAGCGACGGAAACAGCGACACCGTATCCCCCAGAGCAAAGTTCTGGAGGATCAGGTATTTGCTGCCTAAATCGATAATCAGCACGACTACTACCAGCCACAGCCAGCGTAGTCCTGTTGAACAAAGAGGCTTACTCATCAGGCAAACTTACGTTGTTCGCCATCACCGGCGATGTTGCTGACACAGCGTCCGCAGATATCTGCATGTTCCGCCACCTGGCCGACGTCGGTAGTGTAATGCCAGCAGCGCGGGCATTTCTCACCTTCGGCCTTGCTCAGTACGATTTTCAGACCTTTGAGCAGTTCGCTCTGCTGAGCATCAGCAGGAGCCGCTGCATAATCCGCAACCGTCGCACCGGAGGTCAGCAGAACAAAGCGCAACTCTTCGCCCAGCGCGGTCAGTTTTGCCGCCAGTTCAGGTTCAGCGTACAGGGTCACTGCCGCTTCCAGAGAACCGCCGACTTTCTTATCCGCACGCGCCTGCTCGATGACCTTGTTCACTTCGCCGCGCACTTTCAGCAGCTCGTCCCAGTAGGCATCGTTCATCGCTTCGGTTTCGCCTAAACCAAACAGACCTTCGTACCATTCACCGGTAAAGACGTACTTCTCACGATCGCCCGGCAGGTAGCCCCAGATTTCATCGGCGGTGAAGGACATGATTGGCGCCATCCAGCGAACCAGCGCTTCAGCGATATGGAACAGTGCAGTCTGGCAGCTACGACGCGCCACGCTGTCCGCTTTCGCGGTGTACTGACGGTCTTTGATGATGTCGAGGTAGAACGAGCCCATTTCTACGGAGCAGAAGCGCATCAGGCGCTGTACCACTTCGTGGAAATCATAGGCTTCGTAGGCTTTCAGGATCTCTTCCTGTGCCGCTTGCGCACAACCTACCGCCCAACGATCCAGCACCACCATATCTTCCGGTTTCACCATGTCTTTCACTGGATCGAACCCATTCAGGTTCGCCAGCAGGAAGCGCGCGGTGTTACGGATACGACGATAGCTGTCGGCAGCACGTTTCAGGATTTCGTCAGAAACGGCCATTTCGCCAGTATAGTCGGTAGAAGCAACCCACAGACGCAGAATATCCGCGCCCAGTTTGTTCATCACGTCCTGCGGAGAAACGGTGTTACCGATAGATTTGGACATCTTACGGCCCTGACCATCAACGGTGAAACCGTGGGTCAGTACCTGGCGATAAGGTGCTTTGCCTTTCATGGCGGTGGAGATCATCAGGGAAGACATGAACCAGCCACGGTGCTGGTCAGAACCTTCCAGATACATATCTGCCGCATGGCCTGCAAACTCAGGACGCACGTCCACGACGGATGAATGGGTTGAACCGGAGTCGAACCACACGTCCAGCGTATCCGGGACTTTGACATACTGGTCAGCTTCGTCGCCGAGGATATCTTTCGGGTCGAGATCCCACCAGGCCTGGATGCCGTCAACTTCAACGCGTTTGGCGACTTCTTCCATCAGTTCGATAGCGCGCGGATGCAGCTCTTCGGTATCTTTGTGAACAAACAGAGACATCGGCACGCCCCACGTACGCTGACGGGAGATACACCAGTCAGGACGGTTGGCAACCATCGATTCAATACGCGCCTGACCCCAGTCCGGGATCCACTGCACGCCTTTGATTTCTTTCAGCGACTGAGCGCGCAGACCTTTCTGGTCCATGCTGACGAACCACTGTGGCGTCGCACGGAAGATGATCGGTGACTTGTGACGCCAGCAGCATGGGTAGCTGTGCTGCATCTTCTCAACATGCAGCAGCGCACCTTTTTCGCTCAGCAGCGCAACGATTTTGTCGTTGGCTTTAAAGACGTTCACGCCGTCCAGATCCGGATAGGTACCCGCCAGGTATGCGCCGTCCGGACCAACCGGATTAGCGATTTCCAGACCGTACTTCTGGCTGATGACGTAGTCATCCGGACCGTGGCCACCAGCGGTATGGACCGCACCGGTACCCGCGTCCAGCGTAACGTGATCGCCAAGGATAGCCGGCACGTCAAAGCCCATAAACGGATGGGTAAAGCGCAGCAGTTCCAGCTCAGCGCCTTTAACGGTGCCGAGAATGGTGTATTCAGCCGCGCCAATACGTTGCATGACGCTTTCAACCAGATCTTTCGCCAGAATCACAGCCTGACCATCAATCTGCACCAGCGCATAGTCAAAATCAGGTGCCAGAGAGATTGCGCGGTTCGCCGGTAACGTCCACGGGGTAGTGGTCCAGATAACCAGAGAGATCGGGCCGTTGACGTCAGAAACGCCAAATTTCGCCTTCACCGCATCCTGATCGGCAGCGTGGAACGCTACGTCGATGGATGGGGAGGTTTTGTCATAATACTCAACTTCCGCTTCCGCCAGCGCGGAACGGCAGTCAACGCACCAGTGCACCGGCTTCGCACCTTTGTGCAGGTGACCGTTGCCGATGATTTTACCCAGCGCACGAATGATGTTGGCTTCGGTTTTGAAGTCCATAGTCAGGTACGGATGCGACCAGTCGCCCAGCACGCCAAGACGGATAAAGTCTTTACGCTGACCGTCAACCTGGGTCGCTGCGTATTCGCGGCACTTGGCACGGAACTCAGCGGCGGTGAACTTCTCGCCCGGCTTGCCGTATTCCTGCTCCACTTTCAGCTCGATCGGCAGACCGTGGCAGTCCCAGCCCGGAACGTAAGGTGAGTCATAGCCCGTGAGTCCTTTGGACTTCACGATAATGTCTTTCAGAATCTTGTTAACCGAGTGACCAATATGAATGCTGCCATTCGCATAAGGAGGGCCATCATGCAGAATGAAGGTTTTTTTGCCTTTTTTGGCCGCACGAATGATGCCGTACAGGTCATCATCAGTCCAACGCGCCAGCATTCCCGGTTCGCGCTTGGCGAGATCGCCGCGCATCGGGAACCCTGTTTCCGGCAAATTCAGGGTTGATTTATAGTCACTCATCAGATTCTCGGTTCCGTATTTAAAACTCGTATAGGCATTAAGCCGGTTTTGTTAGCCCAAAAAATTCACGGGCAGTCAACTCATCACGCGCAATCTGCGCTTTTAGCTCATCCAGCGAGGCAAATCGCTGTTCGCTGCGTATTTTTTTACGCAGTACTACATCTATATGGCGACCATACAGGTCCATTACAACGTCCAATAGATGCACTTCCAACTGCTGGCGTACGCCTGCTACCGTCGGGCGGGTGCCGATGTTGGCGACGCCGGGCAACGGTTTGTCACCCAGTCCCATCACTTCAACCGCATAAACCCCTTTCACCGGAGAAACCTGGCGACGCAGCGGTAAGTTTGCCGTCGGAAAACCGATGGTGCGCCCTAATTCATCACCGTGAACGACACGTCCTGAGATAGTAAAAGGATGCCCAAGCAGGCTTTCGGCCAGTTGCAGGTTATCTTCTGCAAGCGCCTGACGTACCGCGGTGCTGCTAATGCGCACACCGCCTTCGCAGAAGGTTTGGGTGCTGGTGATATCAAAACCATACTCAGCGCCCGCTTCCTGTAATAACAAGAAATCGCCCGCACGGCTAGCGCCAAAGCGGAAATCATCGCCAACGGCAAGAAATTGTACACCAAGGCGCTTAACCAGCAGATCGCTGATGAAGGTCTGCGCCGTTAATGCCGCAAAGCGCCTGTCAAAACGCACGCACAGCACGTAGTCCACGCCGCATTCCGCCAGATAACGCAGTTTTTCCCGCAGGCGGGTAAGGCGCGCAGGTGACTTCTCCGTCGCAAACAGTTCCAGCGGCTG
Source organism: Citrobacter sp. Cpo090 (assembly GCF_030332665.1). NCBI lineage: Bacteria > Pseudomonadati > Pseudomonadota > Gammaproteobacteria > Enterobacterales > Enterobacteriaceae > Citrobacter > Citrobacter sp. Cpo090. The sequence goes on from NZ_JAOWHK010000031.1 coordinate 216,322, forward strand.
TGGTTCGAAAATCATCACCACCACCGGTAAATTGCGTTTGCGCCCTTCTTCCCGTAAGCCTTGCAGCAACGCACGGTGGCCACGGTGCACGCCGTCGAAATTACCAATAGTCAGCACACACCCATGCGGGGCCTGACTGAGATTATGTATGCCTCGTATCAGCTTCATGTCTGGCTCAAAACAGTGAAAATCGTGAAAGTATACCCTGTACCGCGGTCAACGTTAACCGGCGATTGTTTCTACGAAACAGAAAGAGGATTGTTTTCATTGTTATGAAACAAATTGCAGACCTCCACGGGCACGCCAATGCAATTTTTCTCGTCGAAAAGCTGTATTCACAGCACGCAAGCTGGTAGAATCCTGCGCCATCACTACGCAACGAGTGCTGTAATTTAAACGGCGCTTATTTGCACAAATCCATTGACAAAAGAAGGCTAAAAGGGCATATTCCTCGGCCTTTGAATTGTCCATATAGAACACATTTGGGAGTTGGACCTTGGCTAATATCAAATCAGCTAAGAAGCGCGCCGTTCAGTCTGAAAAGGCCCGCAAGCACAACGCTAGCCGTCGCTCTATGATGCGTACTTTCATCAAGAAAGTATACGCAGCTATCGAAGCTGGCGACAAAGCTACTGCACTGAAAGCATTTAACGAAATGCAACCAATCGTGGACCGTCAGGCTGCTAAAGGTCTGATCCACAAAAACAAAGCTGCACGTCATAAAGCAAACCTGACTGCACAGATCAACAAACTGGCTTAATCGCCTGCTTGTTGTCGCTTTGTGAAAAAACCCGCGCAAGCGGGTTTTTTTATGTCTGTCATTTGTTCGTTGGCGTAAAGAGCGCCGAGTAGTCCGCATTGCAGATACGCTGCACCGCCGGATGCTGGATCATCCTTTCCGCAAATATGGCGTGATACTCCTCCATCACATTCTCTACGCGTCCAATTTCAACAATAGAATCATCGGCATAGAAATTGTGCGAATACAGCGTAGGCGCAACGAAAATGGCGTTATGCGTTGCCCCAAACGCTTTCATCAGCGCAGCGTCATCAAACTCGCCGAGGATTTCGACATTCAATCCTTGTGAGTTAATCCAATTCAGCAGCTTACGTCCGAGCATCGAACGACGCCCAGGGATCAGCAATCGACGCTCCTCAAGGCAGGCCGGGAATGGTTTCTCAGGCAGCGGTTTGGTGCACCAAAAACTCACGCTGCATTCGCCTATCCGCACTGAGAACAACCCTTCCTGCTGCGTTGAATCAATCGGACAGTCGGAGATAATCATATCCAGCTTATGCTGGCTGAGTTGATCCAACAGCATCTCGTGCGTTGACTCAAAACAACGCAGATGGATTTGTTCATCTTCAACCACAGCGGCATCCAGTACGCTACTGACCAGTTGCTTCGATAATGCATCCGCCACGCCAACATCGAACAGCAAATTAGACTCTTTGCGGTAGTTCACGATATCCAGCATTTCCTGGCTTAAGGTGAACATCTTATCCGCATAACGAAAAACCAATTCGCCTAACTCACTGGGCTCCAGCCCACGCCCCTTGCGCTTGAACAGCTTTCCCTGCAAGCGTTCCTCAAGCGCTTTAATCTGCCCGGTAATGGTCTGCGGTGTCAGATAAAGCGCTTCTGCTGCACCAACCACCGAGCCTTCTTTATAGACATGCCAAAAGTAGTACAGGTGGTTGTAGTTTATATGAGACATACTCTCTCCCTGAAAATTGTCACGAAAGGGCTACCCGTCAGGCTGACGCGTTCAACCGGGTGCGTAACCAGCTGTAACCAATAACCGCCGACAGTAAGGAGCCAATCAGGATCCCCAGTTTCGCCCAGTTAATCAGCTCAGGATCGACGTTGCCAAACGCCAGGCTGGCGATAAAAATCGACATCGTAAAGCCAATGCCGCACAGAATGCCGACCGCCATAATCTGCTGGAAATTCGTTCCCTCTGGCAATTGCGCCACCTTGAGGCGTAACGCCAGCCAGCAAAACAGACTGATACCCAACGGCTTACCGATCAACAAACCCGCAATGATCCCCAGCGGTAATATCGAGGTCAGTCCATCAATAGTGACGCCCTGCAGTGAAACGCCCGCGTTGGCGAAGGCAAACAGCGGCAGGATAAGGTATGCCACCCACGGATGCAGAACATGCTCCAGTCGCTTCGCCGGTGAACGCCCGTGTTTTTCCTTCAACGGAATGAAGAAGCCCACGATCACCCCCGCCAGCGTCGCATGCACGCCCGACTTCAATACGGCAGTCCACAGCACCACGCCGACCAGAATATAAATACCGGTGCGTCTTACACCGCACAGATTCAATGCCGCCAGAACGAGGATCGCGCACGCAGCAACGCCCAGCGACAGCAGCGAGAGATCGCTGGTATAGAACAGTGCGATGATGACGATAGCGCCGAGGTCATCAATAATCGCCAGCGCCATCAGGAAGATTTTCAACGCCAGCGGAACGCGGCTGCCCAACAGCGCCAGCACACCTAACGCAAAAGCGATATCCGTTGCCGCCGGGATCGCCCACCCTTCACGGGTGATGGGATCGGCATAGTTGAACGCCAGGTACAGCAATGCCGGGACAATCATGCCTCCGATAGCAGCAATGATCGGGAACGCCGCCTGACGCAGACTGGCCAGCGAACCTTGCATTAACTCGCGCTTTACTTCCAGACCAATCAACAGGAAGAACACCGCCATCAACGCGTCATTGATCCACAGCAGCATATTTTTGTTGATCTCAAGTGCGCCAACCCGCAGTTGAACGGGCGTTTCCAGAAAGGCGTGGTACCATCCACTGGTTACCCCGATATTTGCCATCAGCATAGCAACCACGGCAGCGATGATCAGAATGATGCCCCCCGAGGCGTCGCTACTAAAAAAACGATGCAGATGTTTCACTTTTATTCTCTCTATTGGGTGAATACTTCGTAAATACTATCTTACACCCTCAAAAAGCTCGTTAAAATTAGATTATTCATGATGGATAGATCGGTTTTTACGATCGGTAGTCTTAGCCGTAATCAAGATGGTCTGCCGAGGCCATTACCGCAGAAGAGAACAATATCCGCCACTTAGATCTACTAAAAATTCTGGATCAGAGTATTCTCGTATTCATTGATATTAGGATAATAATCAAAGAGCTAAGATGGATTCGACACCTCGCCCACAAGAAATACTGAGAACCTGGCAACGTATTGAATTTTTTCAGCCTTATACGCTTGAAAAAAAAGATAAAAGCCTGCTTATTTCACTAAAAAAACTAATTACATTAGGTGATGCTTCACTTCCGTGGCATTCAGACAAATTACGCCAGCAATATAACATTCCATCTAAGGCATCATTTATTGTCCACGTAGGATTATTCGAGAAAAATATCGTCAGCAGCCTCAGTCAGGAGGTTCTTGGAACAAATGAGGAACATGACGAAGAATGCGAACAGCGCCTGAATCAGGAAGGGACAACCTGTTTTGCTAAGATGCAGTTGAATGGAGAAGGCGCACCCGCGAGTGATAAACTGTCAGTAAGTTCGCTACCCTGGGCGTTGGGCCACCTAAAAAAACGTCAATTTCATAAACTCGACTCATCAGTCTTCGCAGCCGATTGTATGCATCTTGCCAATACCTTCAATGATTTCTGCGTTACGCTAGAACCCGTTAGGGAAAAAGGCCCAGGAGTACTGCGCGCGAGCGATATTCTCACACTGCTCGACCTTCATTTAACATCTTGGGCAGACTTTAAACCTGAATGGCAATATGCAATACAAATTGACTGGTTTAATGGCAACAGCGAAAGTCAGGACACGGAACAAGAAGAAGCTAGCGAAACGGAAGACCTCATAAGCGACAATGAAAAGACATTAGTACTTCCTATCTTAAATAGCTTCTTTTTTGAGGATATTGAAGATGCAATGTCATCATTGGAAGACACTCGATGCCGAACACTCAATACTTACCTCACTCACCGTGTTCACAGAAACCCTGATCTCTATTCTCAGGAAGGACTAACAGCCATTATCGATAAGCTGCATCCGACTAAAATGCCTCTGGGGCGTTGGCCTTCGGAGCCAGAGCACGCGATGTCATTAATGCAGCAGTTTGCAATTAACACGGCGGTAGAAGAGCTTGCTGAAGGTGGATTACTATCAGTAAATGGGCCTCCGGGAACGGGGAAAACGACGTTGCTGCGTGATTTAGTTGCGCATAATGTCGTTGAACGAGCGAGAGTCCTTGCGGGCTTCAGTAATGTGGAAGATACGCTGACCCATGAAGGCTTTATCGTCCCGGAGCTGACCGGTTTCGAAATGATTGTGGCCTCATCCAATAATGCAGCCGTAGAAAATATCTCTAACGAATTACCGCAAAAGAAATCGCTGGCCGAAGAATTTCGTTCTCTTGACTATTTGTCGCCGACCGCAAATCAAGTTGCAGCAAAATCCCTACCCAAATCTGCACATAAAAGAGATAAAGATGGAAAAGGAACTGAGCGTAATTACCATCTCTTTCGTCCTCTTGCGACAGAAAAACAGTGTTGGGGATTAATTTCAGTAGCTCTTGGAAGAAAAACAAATCGTACAAAATTCGCCCAAAGACTACTGTTTGATGAGCATTTTTTACGCGACACATCAGTCGAAATGGCTAGACCGGACAACGAAAACTTTCTCAGCCTTTGGCGCTGGAAGTCTTGCCACAATAAACTCTCTTTCACCGCAGCAAAGCAGCATTTCATTCACTGCCTGAAAACAACAGAAGAGCTGCAAAAACAGTTAGCAGAATTAGCTGAACTGCTGGCAAAAAAACCTGACTGTTCATCTGATGTTTTATCTTCGGACATGGCAAAAGCGGCAGTGCGATGTGAAGAGCGGCTTAGCGCACTTAAGGAATTTGAAGCTGAGCGGGACGTAATTGAAAAACAAATTCAGCATGCCAGGCAACAGCAAAAAATAGAGGAAGCCGATGCACCTGGACTGCTGACTCGTTTGCTCAATCGTAAAAAGGTACAGACTTACCAGACATCATTACGTAACACACAACAGCATCTTTTAATGCTTAGCGCATCATTAATACACAAAACACAGCACGTTGCTGAACAGCGTAAACAACTGAATGAGGTAGACACCCAAAAACGCCGCTTACAGCAAGAAATAGACAGGATCGCCCTGCAGCGTGAGGAAATAGAACAAAAATTGCGGGGCCTGAAGGATAAGTTTTCAGGAATAGCTCTACCTGATAGCCATATACCCATCGATAATGCTGGCTTACAGCGCACCGCATTCTGGCAAAACGCTCAGATCAACCGCCAACGCTCACTGTTGTTTATGGCTGCGATGGATCTTCATCAAGCCTGGCTTTACGAGGCAATGGGGAGCGTTGATCGCTTTAGAGAAATGTTCCTGCTCCGCCTGAGGAATTTTTTAAATTCCCCTCATCTTGAGCCCACGCCACTCCCCTGGTGGCAAACGTTATGCATGTTTGTCCCGGTACTCTCTACAACCTTTGCCTCAGTGGGACGTATGCTTCATGGAGTAAAAGGCGGCGAGCTTGGCTGGGTTATGATCGATGAAGCTGGCCAGGCATCACCTCAACAGGCCGTCGGCGCTATCTGGCGCGCCAAACGCGTACTCGTTGTGGGCGATCCATTACAGATTGAGCCTGTATTCACCACCTCTCCATCACTGGTTAGGCACCTTTGTCAGGACCTTCTACACGAGCATGCTGAAAAGTGGAATCCAGAAAAGCTCTCAGTCCAACAGGTTGCCGATCGCGTCAATCATTGGGGCTGTAAATTAGAGATGATGAACAATAACATCTGGATTGGGATCCCATTATGGGTACATCGCCGTTGTATCGAACCCATGTTCAGTATTGCTAATAAACTGGCATACAATAATCGGATGATTCACGGGCTTGATACAGAAAAAATCTGCAGTCGTCTCGTCAATGGCGAACTTGAAAACCACTGGTTGGTTTCAAGAGGGGGTTTGGGAGACAAGCAGTACCGAGATAGTCACGGTCAAAGCCTGATTACGCTGCTGGACCGTCTACTCACGGAAAATATAGAGCTGGGGTCTATTTACGTTATTACCCCATTCAAGGCTGTTAAATATGCGTTGTTGGAACTGATTGAACAAAGAGAGCTGGCCAGCTGGCAACAATACTCACCACGACTAAAACATAAAGAAATTAAAGAGTGGCAAAAAAGCTGTGTTGGTACAGTCCATACTTTTCAGGGGAAAGAAAATGACATCGTTATTTTTGTTCTCGGATGTGATGTACACAATCGCGGCGGCGCAGAATGGGCTTCGAGCAAACCTAATCTTCTGAACGTGGCCCTTACCCGGGCTAAAAAACACATTTTTGTTATTGGAGACCCATTGGTATGGAAGACATTACCCGGATTTGCAAGTGTCGCACATACCTTACCGGAGAAAGCAGAGACAAATATCATTGTTGAATAGGTAAGTCTGCAACGTGTCAACGCTATTCAGGACGGGTCAAACTCAAAATAAAAGCCTGAGATCTTTCAATCTCAGGCTTTTTATCAAATTGAAGGCACTGAATTAGCGCGTCAGATCGTCAAAGAACTTCTTCACACCGTCGAAGAAACTTTTGGAGCGCGGACTGTTTTGTTCGCCGGTCGGGCCGCCAAAGCTATCCTGCAGATCTTTGAGCAGTTGCTTCTGCTTGTCGTTCAGGCCTACTGGGGTTTCAACCACCACGCGGCACAGCAGGTCGCCCTGAGCGCCACCGCGTACAGACTTGACGCCCTTTCCACGCATGCGGAAAAGTTTGCCAGTTTGCGTTTCGCCCGGAATTTTTAGCTTCACGCGACCGTCCAGCGTCGGGACTTCAATCTCGCCGCCAAGCGCTGCCATCGCAAAGTTAATCGGTACTTCGCAGTACAGGTTATTGCCTTCACGTTCGAAAATTGGGTGCTGTTTTACCTGCACCTGAACGTACAAATCACCTGCTGGCGCACCATGTTCACCGGCTTCACCTTCGCCCGCTAAACGAATACGGTCGCCGGTATCAACCCCTGCCGGGATCTTAACGGACAGCGTTTTGCTTTTCTCAACGCGACCATGACCGTGGCATTTGTTGCACGGATCTTTGATCAGCGTACCGCGGCCCTGGCAGTGTGGACAGGTCTGTTGTACGGCAAAAAAGCCCTGACGCATCTGTACCTGACCAGAACCGTGACAGGTTGGACAGGTCTGCGGCTGAGTGCCTGCCTTCGCACCGCTGCCGTGGCAGACGTCACACTCTTCCAGCGTAGGAATACGGATCTCTTTGGTGACGCCACGCACGGCTTCTTCCAGAGTGAGATCCATGTTGTAACGTAAATCAGCACCACGTGAGGCGCGCTGACGACCACGACCGCCGCCAAAGATATCGCCAAACACGTCACCAAAGATATCGCTGAAGTCAGCCCCGCCGCCAAAACCGCCGCCGCCCATGCCGCCTTGCTCAAACGCTGCATGACCGTACTGATCGTAAGCCGCACGTTTTTGCGCATCGGTCAGGATCTCGTACGCTTCTTTGATTTCTTTAAACTTGGCTTCGGCCTCTTTATCACCCTGGTTGCGGTCCGGGTGAAATTTCATGGCCAGGCGCTTGTAGGCCTTTTTGATTTCACGCTCTTCCGCTGATTTGGAAACGCCTAAAATCTCGTAATAGTCTTGCTTAGCCATCTCTTTTTATCTGCCCCTAACATGCGTGCACGGGCGGAGAGGAAACCTCTTCGCCCGTGCCAGTAATTACCCGTTCAAAGGGCGATTATTTTTTGTCTTTCACTTCTTCAAACTCGGCGTCGACAACATCGTCATCTTTCGCGTTGTTTGCAGAAGCATCAGCGCCTGCTGCACCAGCCTGCTGCTGTGCGTGCTGCTGCTGAGCGATTTCCATCAGTTTCTGGGAAACCTGTGCCAGCGCCTGCATTTTCGCTTCGATATCCGCTTTGTCTTCGCCTTTCAGAGAAGTTTCCAGCGCGGTCAGTGCAGACTCGATGGCAGTTTTGTCGTCAGCTGGCAGTTTGTCGCCTGCTTCTTCAACCTGCTTGCGAGTGCTGTGCAGCAGATGATCACCCTGGTTACGGGTCTGAACCAGCTCTTCAAACTTACGGTCAGATTCTGCGTTCGCTTCTGCTTCGCGAACCATTTTCTGAATTTCTTCTTCGTTCAGACCAGAAGAAGCCTTGATGGTGATCTTCTGCTCTTTACCGCTGTTTTTGTCTTTCGCGGAAACGTGCAGGATACCGTCGGCATCGATGTCAAAAGTAACTTCGATCTGCGGCATACCGCGCGGAGCCGGGCTGATACCATCCAGGTTAAACTGACCCAGATCTTTGTTATCAGCGGCGCGTTTACGTTCACCCTGCAGCACGTGGATGGTTACCGCAGACTGGTTGTCTTCAGCGGTAGAGAACACCTGGCTGTGCTTGGTCGGGATAGTGGTGTTTTTCGCGATCAGTGGAGTCATCACACCACCCATGGTTTCGATACCCAGAGACAGCGGGGTAACGTCCAGCAGCAGCACGTCTTTCACATCACCGGTCAATACACCACCCTGAACGGCAGCACCGATTGCCACTGCTTCGTCCGGGTTAACGTCTTTACGCGGCTCTTTACCGAAGAACTCAGCAACTTTCTTCTGTACCATCGGCATACGAGTCTGACCACCAACCAGGATAACGTCCTGAACGTCGGAAACAGACAGACCAGCATCCTGCAGAGCAACTTTCAGCGGCTCGATAGAACGGTTAACCAGGTCTTCAACCAGGCTTTCCAGTTTCGCACGGGTCACTTTGATGTTCATGTGTTTCGGACCAGTCGCGTCTGCAGTAATGTACGGCAGGTTCACGTCGGTCTGCTGAGCGGAAGACAGTTCGATCTTCGCTTTCTCAGCGGCTTCTTTCAGACGCTGCATCGCCAGCGGGTCATTACGCAGATCGATACCCTGATCTTTCTTAAATTCGTCAACCAGGTAGTTGATCATACGGCTGTCGAAGTCTTCACCACCCAGGTGGGTATCACCGTTGGTTGCCAGAACTTCGAAGGTTTTTTCGCCGTCAACTTCGTCGATTTCGATAATAGAGATATCGAAAGTACCACCACCGAGGTCATAAACCGCGATAGTACGGTTGCCGACTTCTTTATCCAGACCGTAAGCCAGTGCCGCCGCGGTCGGTTCGTTGATGATACGTTTTACTTCCAGACCTGCGATACGGCCAGCATCTTTGGTTGCCTGACGCTGAGCATCGTTGAAGTATGCAGGTACGGTAATAACCGCTTCAGTTACCGGTTCGCCCAGGTAATCTTCAGCCGTTTTCTTCATTTTTTTCAGCACTTCAGCAGAAATCTGCGGCGGTGCCATTTTCTGACCTTTTACGTCAATCCATGCATCACCGTTGTCAGCACCGATGATTTTGTACGGCATGATGGCTTCATCACGCTGTACTTCTTCGTCCTGGAAGCGGCGGCCAATCAGGCGTTTAATCGCAAACAGGGTGTTTTGCGGGTTTGTCACTGCCTGACGTTTAGCCGGCTGACCAACCAGAGTTTCACCATCCTGGGTATAAGCAATGATAGAAGGCGTGGTGCGATCGCCCTCGGCGTTCTCCAGCACACGTGCAGTAGTGCCATCCATAATCGCTACACAAGAGTTGGTAGTACCCAGGTCGATACCAATAATTTTACCCATCTAAACGTCTCCACTAAAAATTCGGTCATCATGTGGTTGTGAATCTGTAATAAGGGCGAAACGTGCGGTTTCAACTACCCTGAATCGTTTTTTTTTCAGACTCACCACTGCGGTTGTCTACAAGATGGGGTCGTAACCCACGTCATCAAGGGGGGCATGAAAATTTTTTTTAGCCTTGTGGCAATAAAATCACAGAAAAAAGGCTAAAAGATTAAAAAATGAATAGTTGCCAACCAGAATTAATTCGCACCACCAATTAAATAAATAAAGCCATTCATATAAAAATTGTAATAAAAAGAAAAGATTACGAGCATGAATCGTTTCTCCGGCGGCGGTAAGATGGTCTGAAGTTACGCACTTTTGCAGCCGCCAAAGAGAAATTCCATGAAATCCGTGTTAACCCTTTCCACCAGCCTGCTTATGGGCCTGCTGCTGAGCAGCGCCGCGCACGCTAACGATCATAAAGTTCTGGGTATGATTGCGATGCCCCGCAACGCAACCAACGATCTCACGCTGAGAATTCCCGTTTGCCGGGTTGTAAAACGCATTCAGCTCACCGCCGATCGCGGCGATATTAAACTTAACGGCGCATCCGTCTACTTCAAAGCAGTACGCACTTCCAGCCAAAGCCTGAACGTCCCGTCATCCATTAAAGAGGGACAAACGACCAACTGGATCAATATTAATAGCGATAACGACAATAAACGCTGCGTGTCCAAAATCACCTTCTCAGGCCAGTCGGTAAACTCCTCTGATATGGCAACGCTGAAAGTTATTGGCGACGACTAATTTCACTCATTTTTATACAGAAGCCATAGAAAACATGAATGTCACGTATTTGAATGACGACGATCTCGACTTTCTTCAGCATTGTAGTGAGGAGCAACTCGCCAATATTACCCGCCTGCTTACGCATAATGAAAAAGGGAAAGCCCGTCTGTCGAGCGTACTGAGCCACAACGAATTATTTAAATCGATGGAAGGACACCCGGAGCAGCACCGCCGTAACTGGCAGTTGATTGCCGGCGAGCTTCAGCATTATGGTGGCGACAGCATTGCCAATAAACTCCGTGGGCATGGAAAACTGTATCGGGCCATTTTGCTTGATGTTTCGAAGCGCCTGAAGCTTAAAGCCGACAAAGAGATGTCCACGTTCGAAATCGAACAATATCTGCTGGAACACTTTTTACGTAATGCCTGGCAAAAAATGGATGCGGAGCATAAACAGGCCTTTTTGCAGGCGGTTGATGCAAAAGTCTCTGAGTTGGAAGAACTTTTGCCGCTATTAATGCAGGATCGTCATCTGGCAACGGGTGTATCTCACCTGCTCTCCAGCCAGCTTAGCAAGATCCTACGCACACACGCCGCCGTAAGCGTCATCGGGCACGGATTGCTGCGTGGAGCCGGACTTGGCGGCCCGGTCGGCGCCGCAGTAAACGGGGTTAAAGCGGTGAGCGGCAGCGCCTATCGCGTGACGATCCCGGTAGTACTACAAATCGCCTGTCTGCGCAGAATGATCAACCACGCGCAAGCGTGATGCCCATCACAGGGAAAATATTTCATTTTCCCTTCGTTAGATCATAGACAGTGCCCTCTCCCCTGATTATCATGCCGCGCCCCAAAGACAGTGATCGTTATTTGGGGAAACTATTTCACCATTCAATCAATGATGATTTTGAGGAATTATGGGCAACACTAAGTTGGCTAATCCGGCACCGCTGGGCCTGATGGGCTTTGGCATGACCACCATTCTGCTTAACCTGCACAACGCGGGTTTCTTCGCCTTTGACGTTATTATTCTGGCGATGGGCATTTTCTACGGCGGAATCGCGCAAATTTTTGCCGGTCTGCTGGAATATAAAAAAGGCAACACCTTCGGTTTAACCGCCTTTACCTCCTACGGTTCGTTCTGGCTGACGCTGGTTGCAATCCTGATCATGCCGAAAATGGGCCTGGCGGATGCAACCAATGGTCAGTTCCTGGGCGTGTACCTGGGTCTGTGGGGCGTGTTCACACTGTTCATGTTCTTCGGCACGCTGAAAGCTAACCGCGCGTTGCAGTTTGTCTTCCTGAGCTTGACAGTGCTGTTCGCACTGCTGGCGGTTGGCAACATTGCAGGTAACGAAGCGATCATTCACGTTGCTGGCTGGATTGGCTTAGTGTGTGGCGCAAGCGCCATTTACCTGGCGATGGGTGAAGTGCTGAACGAACAGTTTGGCCGTACCATCCTGCCGATCGGTGAAGCGCACTAATCTGACGCTATCCCCCCGAACGGGGGGATACTCCTTACAAGCGCTGTAACTCTCCCTGTACGCTCGTATCGCGATGATAAATATCCTGTCGCAGCCAAATCCCCAGACCTAACCCCACCAGCGATAACGCCAGCACATACCAGGCCGGAGCCATTGGCGACACGCTCATTAACATCGTCACGGCGATTGGTGTCAGACCACCAAAAATGGCGTACGACACGTTGTAAGAAAAGGAGATTCCGGTAAAGCGGACCTCTGCCGGAAACGCCCGCACCATCACATAAGGCACTGCTCCCACCACACCAACGCACAACCCTACCAGCCCGTATAACAAGAACAAGTGCTGAGGATGGCTGCCGGTCAGTTGATAGAAAAACCAGCTTGAACAGGCCAGCAGCAGGCTGCCGACAATAAAGGTTTTGCTGGCGCCGACCCGGTCGACAATAAACCCGGCCAGCAGACACCCGACGCACAGCATAATGGTGGCGACACTGTTGGCCTGTAACGTTAGCGCGGGTGCAAAGCCATACTGCTTCTGCAACCAGACTGGCGACATCAGGATCACCACCACAATCCCGGCCGATAACAGCCAGGTCAGCAGCATGGAAATGACCACCGCTTTTTTATGCTTGCTCACCACCGACTTCACCGGTAGCTCTTGCGCCAGCGCTTTACGCTGCTGCATTTCGAGGAAGATGGGCGTTTCCTGCAACCAGCGACGCAGGTACATCGCCACCAGCCCAAACACGCCACCCAACAGGAACGGGATACGCCAGCCGTAGTCATGCACCGCCTGCTGCGTCAGACTGGTATTCACCAGCGTTGCAACCACCGATCCCAGCAGAATCCCTACCGTCAGCCCGGCGGTCAGCGTGCCACAGGCAATGCCGATGCGGCGCTCCGGTACGTGTTCCGCCACGAACACCCACGCGCCCGGCACTTCTCCGCCGATGGCAGCGCCTTGCAAAATACGCATCAGCAGTAACAGCAGCGGCGCGAGGATCCCCATTGAGGCGTAGGTAGGCAAAAGACCAATCGCCAGCGTCGGTATCGCCATCAGCAAAATGCTCAGGGTGAACATTTTTTTACGCCCGACCAGATCGCCAAAGTGCGCCATGATGATGCCTCCCAGCGGACGCGCCAGATATCCGGCGGCAAAAATGCCGAAGGTTTGCACCTGACGTAGCCATTCAGGAATGTCTGCCGGGAAGAAGAGTTCGCCAACAACAGCGGCAAAGAAGACGAAGATAATGAAATCATAAAACTCAAGCGCACCGCCGAGAGCAGCAAGCGTAAGAGTTTTATAATCCTGGCGATTCAGCGGTCGAGTGTGTTGTGACATAGCAAACCATAAGTCAGTGGAGTTATTGAATCTGTCTGTCGATATATGTAAAGCAAAAATTACTATATCGTAAACAATTCAATACTCCACCATCATTGGCACTTATGTCACGATCGGCCTACTTTCAGGCGTTTGTATCGAGTATTGCGCTTTTAGGGCGAAAAGATGCTACAACAGCCGGTGCGGTTTCCACATACGGCCCATCCAGCAACTGTATACAATACGGTACACTTGCAAATATACCCGGCACGATAACCTTACCGTCGGCATCTTTCACGCCTTCCAGCGTTTCTTTGATCGATTTTGGCTGGCCAGGCAGATTCAGGATCAACGCCTGTTTACGAATCACACCAACCTGGCGGGAGAGAATAGCCGTTGGCACAAAGTGCAGGCTTATCTGGCGCATCTGCTCGCCAAAGCCCGGCATCTGGCGGTCGGCTACGGCAAGCGTGGCATCAGGCGTTACGTCGCGACGGGCCGGGCCCGTTCCACCGGTAGTCAGCACCAGATGACAGCTCATTTCATCAACCAGCTCACATAAGGTCTGTTCGATGATCGCCTGTTCATCCGGGATCAACCGCGTTTGCAGCTCAAAAGGGGTGGTAAGGGCAGATGCCAGCCACTCTTCAAGGGCCGGGATGCCTTTATCCTGGTAAACGCCGCTGGAAGCACGGTCAGAAATGGAAACCAGGCCAATGCGTAAAGTATTCATGATTATTCCGTTTAAACAGTCTCGTTAAACAGAATGATACACTGCGAAGGGAAGGACAGACAGGTTTCAGAAGAGGTAGCGTGACCCCTGTCAGGGCCACGCGTTAATGATTACAGCAGATCGCCGATCATTTTTTCCAGTTTACCCTGGTCTACAGCAAACTTACGGATACCGTCCGCCAGTTTGTCTACAGCCATCGGATCCTGGTTGTGCTGCCACAGGAACTCAGCTTCGGTGATGCGTGCAGGACGCGCTTTCACTTCGCCAGAGAAGGACAGTTTACGTTCGATAGTACCTTCGCTTTCCGCCAGCTCTTTCAGCAGTGCCGGTGCAATCGTCAGACGATCGCAGCCTGCCAGCTCAATGATTTCGCCGACGTTACGGAAGCTCGCACCCATCACCACGGTTTCGTAACCGTGCTGTTTGTAGTACTCGTAGATTTCAGTTACGGAAACCACACCCGGATCTTCTGCCGGTGCATACTCTTTCTTGTCGGTGTTAGCTTTGTACCAGTCCAGAATACGACCAACAAACGGAGAAATCAGGTATACGCCTGCTTCGGCACATGCGCGCGCCTGCGCGAAGGAGAACAGCAGAGTCAGGTTACAGTTGATGCCTTCTTTTTCCAGCTGCTCAGCGGCACGAATGCCCTGCCAGGTTGAAGCCAGTTTGATCAGAATGCGATCGTTGCTGATGCCAGCATCGTTGTACATTTTGATCAGACGTTTTGCTTTCGCGATGGACGCGTCGGTGTCGTAGGACAGACGAGCGTCAACTTCAGTAGAGATACGACCCGGGACCAGTTTCAGGATCTCCAGACCGATATTTACTGCCAGTTTGTCGGTCGCGTCGACGATCTGCTGCGCGCGGTCGTTGCTCTGCTGCTTAGCCCAGGCTACAGCGTCATCAATCAGCTTGCGGTATTCTGGGATCTGCGCTGCGTTAAGAATGAGAGAAGGGTTAGTTGTGGCATCCTGAGGCTGATACAGCTTCATTGCCGCGATGTCTCCGGTGTCGGCCACTACTGTGGTGAACTGACGAAGGGAGGTCAATTTGTCCGTCATGATAGCGATTCTCTTTAAACAGCTTGTTAGGGGGATGTAACCGATCTTCCCTGATGATAGCACGACGCACTCTCAGCGCAACCGCCTGGATTGTCCGACCAGCCGCTCAGCCCTGATTACGCATCTCACAGCCCGTGATGCGCAATTAAGGATATAACGATTGTTATGATAAACTCCCGCAATCAATCTGCTTATAAGGTATATACTGGTCGATAATTGGTAGCGCTTACACGGGATTATTCGCGCTTACCGGCATCAACAAGAGGGATGTTAATGCCTGATTTTTTCTCATTTATTAATGAAATACTCTGGGGTTCGGTGATGATCTACCTCCTGCTTGGCGCAGGATGTTGGTTCACCTGGCGTACAGGGTTCGTGCAGTTCCGCTACATTCGCCAGTTTAGCAAAAGTCTTAAAAACAGCATCAGCCCGCAACCGGGTGGTTTAACTTCCTTTCAGGCTTTGTGCACCAGTCTTGCCGCGCGCGTCGGTAGCGGAAATCTGGCGGGTGTGGCGTTGGCGATCGCCGCCGGCGGCGCGGGAGCCATTTTCTGGATGTGGGTCTCGGCGGTCATTGGTATGGCAACGTCATTCGCTGAGTGCTCGCTTGCCCAACTGTACAAAGAACGCGACAGCAAGGGACAGTTTCGCGGCGGTCCTGCATGGTATATGGCCCGTGGGCTGGGCATGCGCTGGATGGGCGTGCTGTTTGCCATCTTTTTGCTCATTGCCTATGGCCTGATTTTTAACAGCGTTCAGGCGAACTCGGTCTCTCGTGCGTTGACCTTTGCTTTTGACATCCCTCCCCTCTTATCCGGTATCACACTGGCAATCGCGTCATTACTGGTCATCGTCGGCGGCATTAAAGGCGTTGCTCGCCTGATGCAATGGTTTGTTCCGATGATGGCGCTGCTGTGGGTTGGTTGCAGTATCGCCATCTGCCTTTGGCATTTTGGACAGCTCCCCGGCATTATCATGACCATCATAAAAAGCGCCTTTGGCTGGCAGGAAGCCGCGGCCGGTGCCGCCGGGTATACGCTGAGCCAGGCGATTGCCAGCGGCTTTCAACGCGGTATGTTCTCGAATGAAGCCGGAATGGGCTCGACCCCGAACGCAGCCGCGTCGGCAGCATCCTGGCCACCGCATCCTGCGGCACAAGGCATTGTGCAAATGATCGGTGTATTAGGTGACACGCTGATTATCTGTACGGCCAGCGCAATGATCATTTTACTGGCGGGTAATGGCACCACTTATGTGCCAATGGAAGGCATCCAGTTGCTGCAAAGAGCCATGGTAACGCTCACGGGTGAATGGGGAGCCGGATTCGTGGCTTTTATTGTGATTCTGTTTGCCTTTAGCTCTATCGTCGCCAACTACATCTATGCGGAAAACAACCTCATTTTCCTGAAGCTGGACAACATGCGCGTCATCTGGCTATTACGTATCGCTACCGTGAGTACCGTTGTTGGGGGAACGTTAGTCAGCTTCCCACTCGTCTGGCAGTTGGCCGACATCATTATGGCTTGTATGGCCATTACTAACCTGACGGCGATTCTGCTGCTTTCTCCGGTTGTCCATACCATAGCCAGCGATTATCTGCGCCAGCGTAAACTCGGAGTGCGCCCAGAATTCGATCCGCGCCGTTATCCTGATATCAGACAACAGCTTGCGCCCGATAGCTGGGATGAAACGCCGCGCGAATAGCGCGGCAATCGCAACCATCGATCAATTCAGTCGTTTTTTTTGCTAAAGTCGCAGTAAATTTCCTGCAAGGACTGGATATGCTGATTCTGATTTCACCTGCAAAAACGCTCGACTACCAAAGCCCGCTGGCAACGACACGTCATACGTTGCCCGAGTTGCTGGATCACTCCCAGCAGCTTATTCACGTGGCGCGCCAGCTCTCTGCACCGCAGATTGGCAAGCTGATGGGGATTAGCGACAAGCTGGCGGATCTGAACGCCACCCGTTTCCATGACTGGCAGCCTGACTTCACGCCGGACAATGCACGTCAGGCCATTCTGGCGTTTAAAGGTGACGTGTATACCGGGCTGCAGGCTGAAACCTTCAGCGAGGCGGATTTCGACTTCGCTCAACAGCATTTACGGATGTTGTCCGGGCTATACGGTGTTTTGCGTCCGTTGGATTTGATGCAGCCTTACCGTCTGGAGATGGGCATTCGTCTGGCTAATGCGAAGGGTAAAGATCTCTACCAGTTCTGGGGAGATACCATCACCGATAAACTTAACGAAGCACTTGAAGCGCAAGGCGACAGCGTGGTGATCAACCTCGCTTCGGATGAGTATTTTAAATCTGTGAAACCGAAAAAGCTCAATGCTGAGCTTATCAAACCGGTCTTCCTTGATGAGAAAAACGGCAAGTTCAAAGTCATCAGCTTCTACGCCAAAAAAGCGCGCGGCCTGATGACTCGCTACATTATTGAGAACCGCTTAACGCAGCCGGAGCAACTGACTGCATTTAACAGTGAAGGCTATTTCTTTGATGAAGAAGCATCAGGGAATGGCGAACTGGTATTTAAACGCCACGAGCAATAATTTACATGCCGGATGACGGCTAACGCCTTATCCGGCATACAGATTTATAGGCCCGCTAAGCAAAGCGCCAGCGGGCACAACCGTTATCCGCGGGTCATCATCAGCTTACGCAGCGCAGCAAAATCAGCAGGCAGGTGGTGAGAAAGCAGCGGCAGGTCCGCACGTTCCGCCAGTTCTTTTGGCAACGCCAGCGTCAGGTCAAGAATTTCTTCAACGCTTTCTTTAAACTTCGCCGGATGCGCAGTACCAAGGAACAGGCCATACTCGCCAGGGTTTAGCTGATCACGCAGCGCGCGGTAAGCCACTGCCGCATGCGGCTCTGAGGTGTAGCCTATCTCATGTAACTCACGCATAGTGTCCTGGGTCGTCGCATCGTCGACAGCGGCATAACCCAGCTCATTCAGACGCCAGATTTTACGGCGGAACAGTTCCTCCACGCGCGGCCAGTTGTTCGGCTGGCTGACATCCATCGCATTCGACAACGTTGCCTGGGTCGCTTTCGGCGCCCACTCACCTTCTGCAAGGAAACGCGGAACCGTATCGTTAACGTTAGTCGCCGCGATAAAACGCTTCACCGGCAAGCCCAGTGATTTCGCCAGCAGCCCGGCGGTCAGATCGCCAAAGTTACCGCTGGGAACGGAAATCACCAGTTGATTACGCGCCTCTTGCGGCAGTTGGGCCACCGCCTCAAAGTAGTAACAGATTTGCGCCAGCAGACGGCTGATGTTAATTGAGTTAGCCGAGTTCAGTCCCAGAGCCACCTTCAGCTCTTCATCATCAAACGCCTGTTTCACCAGCGCCTGGCAGGCATCAAAATCACCATCAATCGCCACAGTTTCAATGTTACCGCCCAGCGTACAGAACAGTTTTTCCTGTAATGGGCTGATCTTGCCGTTCGGGTAGAGGATCACCACGCGTACATTTTTCAGGCCATAAAAGGCATGTGCAACCGCCGCACCGGTATCCCCGGAGGTCGCCGTCAGAATGGTGACCGGTTTGTCGCCGCTGATGTGCGTCAGCATCTGCGCCATAAAGCGCCCGCCAAAGTCTTTAAATGCAAGCGTTGGGCCGTGGAACAGTTCCAGACAGCCGACATCCGTGGCAACCTGAGCAACCGGTGCCGGAAAGGCAAATGCCGCACGCACGCGCTCTTCCAGAATTTCCTGAGGGATCTCGTCACCAATAAATGCGGACAGGATCTTAGCGCTGCGGCTAACAAAGTCCTGGTTCAGCATCTCATCGACTTCTGTCAGATTGAATTCCGGCAAATCATGCGGAAAAAACAATCCCTGATTCTTGCCAAGCCCTTGCGTGACGGCCTGTGCAAAGCTGACCTGTTCGTTGTGATCTTTCAGATTATACAGTTTCATTGATTATCCCAGTACCCGTGCGCCCGCCGTATCCAGCCGGCAAATATGAACAAAGCCTTCCTGATTTTGCAGGTAATTTTTACCCAGCCAGTCTGCTACGCGCTGCGCCGTATCCGGCTTATCGCACAAGGCGAACAGCGTCGGCCCTGAGCCAGATATACCGCTGGCCAGTGCGCCAATTTCGGCTACCGCCTGACGCGCCTGGCTAAAGCCTGGCAGCAAGCGGGTACGATACGGCTCAGCAATGACGTCTTTCATCAGCTTCGCGGCCAGAAGAGGCTGACGGGAATAGCAGGCATGAATGAACCCAGCCAGATGCCGCCCGTGAGCGATACAGTCCTGACGACGATACTGCGCTGGGAGAATCGCCCGCGCTTCTGCCGTCGACACTTTAATCCCCGGATACGCCAGTACCCACAGCCACTCATCAAAGCCTGGCACCTGCTGGCTAATAATGCCGTTTTCTTCAATCATTAACTGCATGCCGCCCAAAAAGCACGGGGCAACGTTATCGTAATGAATACTGCCGGAGATACGCCCTTCAAGCTCGCCCATTATCGCTAACAGGCGCGTATCGTTGAGTGGCTTACCGCAGTGTTCGTTCATGGCGACTAACGCCGCCACGACGGAACAGGCGCTGGAGCCTAACCCGGAGCCAATCGGCATATTTTTTTCCAGCGTCATCGCCACCGGAACGCTTTTACCCAGCTCCTGACAGAATCGCTCCCAGCACTGGTAGACAATGTTTTCTCGCGGCTCAGGCGGCAATTTGTTGGCAAAACGGCCGAGGTTGTTCAGACTAAAATGGTCAGCCGCCTCAACGGACACCACATCGCCCAACAGCGAACCATCCACCGGAGTTACCGCCGCACCGAGCACATCAAACCCGACGCTCATATTGGCACTGGAAGCCGGGGCATAAACTCTCACCATGTCAGACTCCTAACTTCCATGAAAGGGTGCGTAGCAGGTCGGCAAAGACACCCGCCGCCGTCACATCGTTACCCGCGCCATATCCGCGCAGAACCAACGGTAACGGCTGATAATAGTGGCTATAAAACGCCAAGGCGTTTTCACCGTTTTTCACTTTGAACAGCGGATCGTTGCCGTCTACTGCCTCTATTTTCACGCGACAGACGCCGTCCTCTTCAATATTGCCAACATAGCGCAATACTTTCCCCTCATCACGGGCTTTCGCCACGCGCGCGGCAAAGGCGTCATCCAGCTGCGACAATTTCGCCATAAACGCGGAAACATCACCGGAATCATCAAACTCTTTTGGCAGAACCGGCTCAATGACAATGTCAGAAAGCTCCAGCTCACGACCGGTTTCACGGGCCAGGATCAGCAGCTTACGAGCCACATCCATACCAGAAAGATCGTCACGCGGATCGGGTTCGGTATAGCCCATCTCACGCGCCAGGGTTGTGGCCTGCGAGAAGCTCATGCCTTCATCCAGCTTGCCGAAAATAAACGACAATGAGCCAGAAAGAATGCCTGAGAATCGTTGCAGTTCATCGCCCGCGCTGAGCAGATTTTGCAGGTTTTCAATAACCGGCAAGCCCGCGCCCACGTTGGTGTCGTACAGGAATTTACGACGAGACTTCGCGGCGGCAAAACGCAGCTGATGGTAGTAATCCATCGACGACGTGTTGGCCTTTTTGTTCGGCGTAACCACATGGAAGCCTTCGCGCAAAAAGTCGGCATACTGGTCTGCTACCGCCTGGCTTGACGTACAGTCGACAATCACCGGATTGAGCAGATGGTATTCTTTCACCAGACGAATTAAGCGCCCAAGATTGAAAGGCTCTTTCGCGCTCTCCAGCTCCGACTGCCAGTTTTCCAGATTCAGACCGTGGACGTTGGTCAGCAGGGCCTTCGAGTTCGCCACGCCGCACACGCGCAGATCGATATGCTTCTTTTTGAGCCAGGTTTGCTGACGTTTAAGCTGCTCCAGCAGCGCACCGCCCACGCCGCCTACGCCAATCACAAACACTTCAATCACCTGGTCGGTGTTGAACAGCATTTGATGGGTCACGCGTACGCCGGTAGTCGCGTCATCGTTATTCACCACCACCGAAATAGAACGCTCAGACGAGCCCTGGGCGATCGCTACAATATTGATGTTCGCACGAGCCAGCGCGGCAAAGAACTTCGCCGAGATGCCGCGCAGGGTACGCATACCATCGCCAACGACCGAGATGATGGCCAGACGCTCAGTCACCGCCAGCGGCTCCAGCAGGCCTTCTTTCAGTTCGAGATAGAATTCATCCTGCATGGCGCGTTGCGCACGCGCGCAGTCGCCCTGCGGGACGCAGAAGCTGATGCTGTATTCAGAAGAGGATTGGGTGATCAGCACTACCGAGATGCCCGCACGCGACATTGCAGCAAAAACGCGCGCCGCCATGCCCACCATGCCTTTCATTCCAGGGCCGGAGACGCTAAACATCGCCATGTTATTAAGGTTAGAAATACCTTTTACCGGCAAATCATCGTCATCACTGCTGGCACCGATCAGCGTACCGGGCGCTTGTGGATTGCCGGTATTTTTAATCAGGCACGGGATCTGGAACTGGGCAATAGGGGTAATGGTGCGCGGGTGCAGCACTTTGGCGCCGAAGTAAGAAAGCTCCATCGCTTCCTGATAAGACATCGACTTCAGCAGTCGGGCGTCGGGTACCTGACGTGGATCGCAGGTATATACACCGTCCACATCGGTCCAGATCTCACAACAATCAGCGCGCAAACAGGCGGCCAGTACAGCGGCAGAGTAGTCAGAACCATTTCGCCCCAGCACCACTAACTCACCTTTTTCATTTCCGGCGGTAAACCCTGCCATCAGAATCATGTGGTCCGCAGGAATACGGCTGGCGGCAATGCGGCGCGTAGATTCGGCGATATCAACGGTAGATTCGAGGTAATGACCGACTGCCAGCAATTTCTCCACCGGGTCGATGACCGTCACGTTATGCCCGCGTGCTTCCAGCAGGCCTGCCATGATAGCAATCGACATTTTTTCACCACGGCAGATAAGCGCGGCATTGATGCTGTCCGGGCACTGTCCCAGCAGGCTGATGCCGTGCAGGACATGCTTAATCTGGGCAAATTCTTGTTCAACAAAGGCTTTGAGCTGCGCCAGCGGGAAACCCGGCTGTGCGGCGGCAAGACCCACCAACAGCTCAGAGAAAATGCGTTCGGCGTCGCTGATATTGGCTAAAGCATCCTGACCACCGATGGTCTTCTCAATCATTGCCACCAGATGGTTGGTAATTTTTGCGGGGGCAGAAAGAACGGTCGCGACCTGCCCCTGTCTGGCATTGCTTTCCAGAATATCGGCAACCCGCAGAAAGCGCTCTGCATTTGCCACTGATGTACCGCCGAACTTCAACACTCGCATGGTTTACCTCATTGCCTTTGGTCGAAAAAAAAGCCCGCACTGTTTAGGTGCGGGCTTTTTCTTGTGTTTCCTGTACGCGTCAGCCCGCACCGTTACCTGTGGTAATGGTGATGGTTGTGGTAATAGTGATGCTGATGCGTTTCATGATGTTGTGTGCTCTGTAATTATTATCTGTCTGTCTTGTATTCTTTTAGGGTTAAAGTATCTGCTGACCTAAGTCAATAAATTTTTAAATTGATCACATTCCGAAACTTGTTCACGAGCAACTGCTTGCCCTTTTACTTTCAACCAATACTGCATGTCCAGCCCACTTGAACCAAGAACAAAACACTACACAACAAAAACTGTTCAAAATTTTATTTTGTGATGTTTTTTTCAATATCATGTAAAAAACGGTGCAACATTGCCGTGTCTCGCTGCCCCAACAGACCCATTCGCTGTTGCAACCAGTCCGTGAGTTTAATGTCGTCAGAAACGTTCAGCGTGGCTAATAAACGCATAACACGTTCGCGCAATGCCTGGAGCTGAAGTTCATCCGTCACTTCACTTTTTTTGGCCGGTTGTTGTATTAAACCTGCTAATTGATAGCAATACACCATCACCGCCTGCCCCAAATTGAGTGAAGGATAGTCAGCGACCATCGGTACACCAGTGAGTACATCTGCCAGCGCTAATTCTTCATTGGTCAGCCCCGAATCTTCACGACCAAACACCAGCGCCGCGTGATCCATCCACACTGATTTCTCCTGTAACAGGGGAACCAGTTCGACCGGGGTGGCGTAATAATGGAACTTCGCCCGGCTACGCGCGGTGGTCGCAACGGTAAAATCAACGTCGTGAAGCGCCTCGGCCAACGTTGGAAAAACGTTAATATTATCAATAATGTCGCCCGAACCATGCGCGACCCATCGCGTGGCGGGTTCCAGGTGAGCCTCGCTATCAACGATCCGTAATTGAGTGAATCCCATGGTCTTCATCGCACGGGCAGCCGCACCAATATTTTCCGCTCTGGCAGGGGCAACCAGAATAATTGTTAAACGCATTTCGATACTCTTTTTGGTCAGTCTGCGAGTAATAATGTGACGCACGTCAACATATTACGCAGCGCAAATTTACATTTTTTTAACAGAAGTCACTGAAAAAGGATTTCGCATCCGATAAAAAATGCTAAACTATTTCCAAACTGTACTATTGCTTTTTATGTTAACAAAAGTTGTATATCCCTCTGTTTATCCATGATAATTTATTTTAAAATGGATCGCATTGGTTGGATTCATTACATTTATTAATTAGCTCGTGCAACTAGTTGTAATATTGCAATTTTGTGATGAAAGCAAACATTTGGATACGTTGATTTCATCAAACTGTTAACGTGCTACAATTGAACTTGATATATGTCAACGAAGCGTAGTTTTATTGGGTGTCCGGCATGTCTTAGCCTGTTATGTTGCTGTTAAAATGGTTAGGATGACAGCCGTTTTTGACACTGTCGGGTCCAGAGGGAAACTACCCACGACCAAGCTAATGATGTTGTTGACGTTGATGGAAAGTGCATCAAGAACGCAATTACGTACTTTAGTCATGTTACGCCGATCATGTTAATTTACGGCATGCATCAGGCAGGTCAGGGACTTTTGTACTTCCTGTTTCGATTTAGTTGGCAATTTAGGTAGCAAACATGCAGACCCCGCACATTCTTATCGTTGAAGACGAGTTAGTAACACGCAACACGTTGAAAAGCATTTTCGAAGCAGAAGGCTATGATGTATTCGAAGCGACAGATGGCGCGGAAATGCATCAGATTCTCTCTGAATATGACATCAACCTTGTGATTATGGATATCAATCTGCCTGGGAAAAATGGCCTCCTGTTAGCGCGCGAACTTCGCGAACAAGCTAACGTTGCGCTGATGTTCCTGACGGGTCGTGATAACGAAGTCGATAAAATTCTCGGCCTCGAAATCGGCGCAGACGATTACATCACCAAGCCGTTTAACCCGCGCGAACTGACTATCCGTGCTCGTAACCTGCTGTCCCGTACCATGAACTTGGGTACTGTCAGCGAAGAACGCCGTAGCGTCGAAAGCTACAAGTTCAACGGCTGGGAGCTGGACATCAACAGCCGCTCTCTGATTGGTCCTGACGGCGAGCAGTATAAACTGCCACGCAGCGAATTCCGTGCCATGCTTCACTTCTGTGAGAACCCGGGCAAAATCCAGTCTCGCGCAGAACTGCTGAAAAAAATGACCGGTCGCGAACTGAAGCCACATGACCGTACCGTTGACGTGACTATCCGCCGCATTCGTAAACATTTCGAATCAACGCCGGATACGCCAGAAATCATCGCCACCATTCACGGTGAAGGCTACCGTTTCTGCGGCGACCTGCAGGATTAATTCAATCCTCACAGGTAAAAAAACGGCGCGTTATGCGCCGTTTTTCATTTCACCACCGCCCTATTTCCACAAGCGAAACGCGTCACTCTGTGCAGGCTGAGGCTCCGGAATTTCTGTCGGCTTTGGTTTTGGCTGTGCGAGCGAGTGCCAGTCAAGATGACGCGTCAGGAACATCACGCCACACAACGCGACCAACAGCACGCCGGTTCCCAACAGTAAAGAGCTGTCCTGTGAACGTAGCAGCACCCACATCACGCCATCCAGCGCCAGTAGCGCTACGGTGAATAAAATACTGTTCCGCCAACTCTGTAATATTGCCTGCAGATATACCCCGTTCATCAATGCGCCTACCAGACTTGCCGTAATCCACGCCGCCGTAAAACCAATATGCTCAGACAATGCCAGCAGCAGCAGATAAAACATCACCAGCGATAACCCCACCAGCAGATACTGCATAGGGTGCAGACGCAGGCTGGTCATACTTTCAAGCACGAAGAAAGACATAAAGGTCAGCACAATCAGCAGGATGGCATACTTGGTAGCTCTGTCCGTTAACTGATACTGATCCGCCGGCGTGGCGACGGCGACGCTAAATGCAGGCATTCCCTTCCAGCCAATCTTTTCGCCATCAAAGCGTTCGCCGAGGTTATTCGCGAACCAGCTGCTTTGCCACCGGGCCTTAAATCCTGACTCACTGATTTCACGCTTCGCCGGGAGGAAATCCCCCAGAAAGTTGGGATGCGGCCAATTGCTGGTTAAGGTCATTTCACTGTTACGGCCAACCGGAACAACGGAGAAATCTCCGGTTCCGCTCAAATTCAGCGACAGCGCCATGCTCAGGTTTTGCTCCGCCCAGCTCGCGTCAGGTAGCGGAATGTGGATCCCTTGAGCCCCTCCATCCAGCCCTGTCCCTGGCTCAACGGCCAACGATTTCCCATTGACCTGCAGCGCTTGCACCACACCGATCCCGCGCGCATCCCCCACGCCAACCACGATGAACGGTTTGCCGACGCTGACGTTAGGATGGTTTAAATCACGCAAGCGTTCAGCGCTAAACTCGGCCTTCACCGAGAGATCATTGTGCCAGACCTGGCCCTCATAAATACCGATTTTACGCGCTTCAACGTTCTGATTCCCCTCAACCACCAACGACTCCGGCAGCCAGAAATGGATATAACTGCGCTTACGCTGGATCTGTTTGTCGCCTTCCAGCTCGATATACAGTTCCGTCACCGGGACGGCAATCAGCGGCCCAACCATCTTTTGCGGCCCGCTGGTGCTTTGACGGATAGCATCTTCGACTTCATCGCGATAATCCGATCGCTCAACGATTATCTGCCTGACCATCGTCAGTGGTATTAACAGCAGTAATATGGCGCCGCCTAAGGTGACGATTTTCCAAAACGGGGGTGATTTAAACATAGCGTTCTCCTTTGCAATATCAGCAAGGTAGAACAGCTATGTGCGGAGAATTTGAAGCTATGTGAAGTGACGGTGAAGTGTAAACGAGGCCTGTGCGCCGCCCTCTGGTCGGTTAGATAATGTCACCGTACCTTCATGCAGTCGTGCAACTTCACTGACAAACGCCAGCCCCAAACCACTGCTCTTATGTCCATTCTCGCGGGGCAGCGAGTAGAAGCGCTCAAAAATACGCGGCAACGCAAAACCAGGGATCCCGCTACCGCTGTCGGTAACCTGCAATGTGACCTGCTCCTCCTGCTGATGCGCGCTCAACGTAATCGTCCCGCCCTGCGGCGTGAAATCGATAGCGTTGTCGAGCAAGTTCCCCAATGCCTGCTCCAGTAACGCGGGATCGGCAGCGACGCTAAGCGATGAAGGCAGAATGGTCAGCGTGATGTTTTTTGCCGCCAGCTGCACGCTACGCGCCTCTTTGAGCTGAGCAAAAAGCGTATCTATCTCCACCGCCGTCAACGTAATGTCCTGTCGATTCTCCAGTCGCGCCTGGCGTAACAGCGTTTCGACCAGCGCCTGCATGCGCGCATTTTGCGTCAGAATATTATCGGTAAAGCGCGCCACCACGTTCGGCGGCGGGCCTTCGCGCAGTATCTCTGCCGCGCCGCGAATGGCCGCCAGCGGACTTTTCAGCTCATGCGTTAACGCGTAGACATATTGCTCAATGTAGTTCTTGCCTTCGAGCTTCAGACGCATACTTTCCAGCGCCTGCGCCAGTTTGCGTAACTCGCTGCTGCCTAAATCAGGCAGTGGGACGGGGCGATTCTCGGTAACGGAGTCGGCATAACGCGCCAGCCGGGCAATGGAGCGGTTTATCCACCATACCATTCCGAAGCCAATCACCAGGGCAATGCCCAACAATACGGCGCTGGCCCACAGCATTCGCCGTTCACTGCGTTTAATCACCGGCGCCATCGCCGCATTTGGTTTGCCGACACTGAGCACGCCGATAATACGCCCACCGTCTACGATCGGCGCGGCAACGTACATCACCGAGCTTTCCGGATCGTTCGGGTTCTGCGGCGTACTACGGGCGCCATACTGTCCACGCAGCGTTAACCACACGTCGTTCCAGCGGGAGTAGTCCTGACCGACGGCCTGGTTGGCTGAATCAAACAACACCTTGCCCTGCGCGTCCGTCATGTAGACATGGTATTCATTACGCACTTTGTTAATGCCGCTGATGTTGGCGTTAAATGGGCGGTTATGCAGTTGCGCAAATGCCTGCGCCAGCTTGCCGTTAGCCGGAGAGTCAGAGAGCAGGTCATCACGCGCCAGTGCAGCCAGCAGCGTGGCAGTATCAATCAAAGTTCCTTCGGTCGCCCGACGGACGCCGGGTTTAATTTCCTGCACAAAGATCGACAGAACGAACCAGGCGGCGACGGCAACAATCAGAAAATAGCCGAGCAGCAAACGCATGCCAATGCGCATCAGCAGCTCCTCAGGCTGTATCCCATACCGCGATGTGTGTTGATGGGGGAAAGCTCAGGATTGATAGCCCGCAGCTTGGCGCGCAGCGTTTTGATGTGAGTATCAACCGTTCTGTCAAAGGTATCCTGCGCATCGGCCCAGACTAAATCCATCAGCTGCTGACGGGAGTAAATACGCCCCGGCGACATCAGCAATGTTTTCAGCAGCAGGAATTCATAGCGCGTCAGGTTCAACGGTATGCCGAACCAGGTAATCTGCGCGGCCAGCTCATTAAGTTCAAAATCCCCACAGCGCGTCGTCAATGAAGGCGTGGAGAATTTTTGCACCCGCCGCAGCAGCGTACGCACACGAGCGCACACCTCACGCGGCGAGAAAGGCTTGGCAACATAGTCATCCGCGCCAATTTCCAGCCCCAGCAGGCGATCCACTTCATCGCTGCGAGCGGTCAAAAAGAGGATCGGCAACGCCGGGTGGCGTTCCAGTAAACGTCGGCACAGTTCAAAACCACTGATATCCGGTAGCCCGACATCCAGAATGATGGCATCAGGGCATTGCTGGCGAGATTTCTCCAGCACGGGAAATCCACGCTCAAACGCCTCTACGCTAAATCCTTCCTGTTGCAGCATGTAGATAAGCGTATCAGCGATTCCCTGCTCATCCTCAACCAACCAGATCAACGGCTGTTGCATTGTGCTTCCTAGTTATTGCCGCCACGGCATGATGGGTACCGCGCTAATGGCATTTTTGGGCGATCCATCGACCACTTTATCTGAATAGGCCAGATAGGCCAGCGCATTACGTTTCGCATCATAAAAACGCACGACCTGTAAAGATTTAAACACCAGCGAGGTACGTTTTTTAAATACCACTTCACCCTGAGCTTTACCGTTCTTGATTCTGTCACTCAGTTCTACCGGCCCAACCTGCTGGCAGGAAATGGCGGCATCGGAGGTATCTTCCGCCAGCCCCAGACCACCTTTGATGCCGCCGGTCTTCGCCCGACTCACATAGCAGGTAACGTTGGTAACATCCGGATCGTCAAACGCTTCGACCACAATTTTATGATCCGGGCCAAACATTTTGAACACCGTATCGACAGATCCAATCTGCTCCGCATGGGCAACCTGCGCCAACATCAGCAGAATTGAGGAAATGACTAAGCTCTTATATTTCATATTGTTACCATTCTTAAAAGTTACTCTGTGTAATTATTCGACATTCTAAGATAAAACGTATACAGATCACAGGATTACAATAATCACGCTTTCGTATGTCCGAAAAAAGCACTTATGAGCAAAAAAAACACTGAATGCTAAAACAGCAAAAAATGCTATTATCCTCATACCTGATGTCGGGTGCTCGTTGTCGAAAGGATGAGGATATTTTATGGATCAGGCTGGCATTATTCGCGACCTATTAATCTGGCTGGAAGGTCATCTGGATCAGCCTTTGTCGCTTGACAATGTGGCGGCAAAAGCAGGCTATTCCAAGTGGCACCTGCAGAGAATGTTTAAGGACGTGACGGGCCATGCTATTGGCGCCTATATCCGCGCCCGTCGTTTATCGAAGTCCGCAGTGGCGCTGCGCCTGACTGCGCGTCCAATTCTGGATATTGCGCTGCAGTATCGCTTTGATTCTCAACAAACCTTTACCCGCGCGTTCAAGAAACAATTTTCCCAAACGCCTGCGCTGTATCGTCGCTCCCCGGAATGGAGTGCGTTTGGTATTCGCCCGCCAATGCGACTGGGTGAATTTGCGATGCCTGCGCACGAGTTTGTCACGCTTGAAGATACGCAACTGCTCGGCACCACACAAAGCTATTCCTGCTCGCTGGAACAGATTTCAGATTTCCGTCATGAAATGCGTATTCAGTTCTGGCGCGACTTCCTTGCTCAGGCTCCTGCGATCCCGCCAGTGCTGTACGGGCTTAACGAAACGCGCCCAAGCATTGAAAAAGATGACGAACAGGAAGTGTTTTACACCACTGCTCTGACGCCGGAACAGGCCAATGGTTATGTGCAATCGGCGCAGCCTATCCTGCTACAAGGTGGCGAGTACGTGATGTTTACCTACGAAGGGCTGGGAACCGGCGTGCAGGAATTTATCCTGACGGTTTACGGCACATGCATGCCGATGCTGAACCTGACGCGCCGTAAAGGACAGGATATCGAGCGATACTACCCGGCAGAAGATGCCAAAGCGGGAGATCGCCCGATCAACCTGCGCTGCGAATTCCTGATTCCGATTCGCCGCTAGCGCTGTAGTTCATCCAACGCAGGGGCGTCCAGATGTGAGATGTCCCCTGCCGTTTCAACCACCCATCCCGGCGCCAGCCATAAGCTTTCCTGATAATCAACGCGAGAAATAGAACAGTTGCGCAGACGCAAGCGACGTTCAGCCCATGCCGGTAATCCCAGAATCGTACTCACCAGGCAACCCAGCGCGATACCGTGACTGACCAGCAGCGGACGACTTCCCGGCGGCAATTCCAGACAGGATGCCAGCGCCGCGTTGACGCGATCGCTCAATTCCTGCATCGATTCCCCTTCCGGGATACGCCCATCCACCGTGCCGTTCACCAACTGGCGACGCCAGCCCTCTTCCTCTGGCGTCAGCGTATCGATATGACGTTTTTCCAGCACACCCATATTTAGCTCGCGCAGACGGGAGTCATAGGTGATATCACAGCCACAGGCCTGGGCGATGATTTCTGCGGTGCGTCGTGTACGACCGAGATCGCTACTGATGACATGCGTAATACCAAACGAGCGGGCGCGTTCACCCACCTGCATGGCTTGTTGTTCACCTTTAGCGGTTAGTGGGCTGTCTGACTGGCCTTGAATACGTCGCTCGGCGTTCCACTGCGTTTCGCCATGGCGAACAAGGTATACCTGTAACATGCTTTTTTTCCGTTATATACTCGTCATACTTTGAGTAGACTCTGCGATGAATTTTCAAACTGAGCTTAATTATGCACAAGGTTATCTCTGCGACCACCAATCCTGCCAAAATTCAGGCAATTCTGCGGGCATTTGAAGAGATTTTCGGGGAAGGATCCTGCCATATTGAACCCGTCGCCGTCGAGAGTGGCGTGCCGGAACAACCTTTCGGAAACCAGGAAACGCGCACTGGCGCACGAAATCGCGTTGATAACGCTCGCCGCCTGCACCCGCAGGCTGATTTCTGGGTCGCCATTGAAGCAGGAATTGACGATGACGCCACCTTTAGTTGGGTGGTGATTGATAACGGCATTCAGCGTGGTGAAGCCCGTTCAGCCACGCTGCCATTGCCTACTGTCATTCTCGACAGAGTCCGTAAAGGTGAAGCACTCGGCCCGGTGATGTCGGACTATACAGGTATTGATGAGATTGGCCGTAAAGAGGGCGCAATCGGCGTCTTTACCGCGGGCAAGCTGACGCGCTCAAGCGTCTATCACCAGGCGGTAATTTTGGCGCTCAGCCCGTTTCATAACGCGGTGTATTTATAGCATTGTGCCGGATGTTCAATCGTAGGCCGGATAAGGCAAAGCCGCATCCGGCGGATCAATTTTTCCCGAGCAACACCTGCTCCAGCCACTGACGCAGATCCACCGGTGCGGATTTGAGGCTGTTCGACCCTCGCGTAATAGTGGCAATCCCCGCCCCGAGCTCGTTTTTAAGCTCACGCTGGCTCATCTCGCCGCGCAACAGCTCTTCAATGATACGCACACGCGTACCCAACGCTTCACGCTCATCCGGCGTTAACATCAAATTGAGCAGTGGCAGGTGTAAATCTTGTTCGTAGGCGTGTTTAAGCAGATCGACAAAACGTAACCACTCCTGGTGACGTTGTTCTGCCATCTCTGCTGAATAGGGTGATTGCTGAGTCATAAGATATCGCCATCGTTGCGGGGGGAAGCGCACTTGCCTCCCCCTTTTGTACTCTTTAACGAGTACGATAGCATAACACAATCGATACGATCAGTAACGACGTTGCCATTCTGCGTCGCTCATCAACTCCGGTTTATCGCCCAGGAAATAGCGATAGTACGCATCGTAAGCCAGCACATTCTTCACGTAGCCACGCGTCTCTGAGAACGGAATACTTTCGACAAACGCGACGGCATCAATGCGGCCAGCGCTATTGCCAAGCCAGGTACGAACGCGCCCCGGACCGGCGTTATAGGCTGCCGACGCAAAGATGCGGTTATTGCCGAATTGCTGATACACGTACTGCAAATAGCTGGTTCCGATGTTGATGTTGGTATCAGGATCCAGTAGCTGGCTCGGACTGCTGTAACCAGGAATCGAGAACATTTTCACCGTATGCGTCGCCGTGCCCGGCATAATCTGCATCAGCCCGCTGGCGCCAACCGGTGATTTCACTTTCGGGTTCCAGGCGCTTTCCTGACGCGCTATCGCCATCGCATAGCTTGGCTGAATATCTTTGCCGCTGGTGTAACGGGTAAAAAGATCTTTATAGGCCAACGGGAAGCGCTCTTCCAGATGATCCCACAGCTTACCGGCGATCGTCGCCTGAACGCTCAGATCCCACCAGTGATTGTTGAACGCGTAACGCGCCAACTGAGCCTGCTCGGACCTGGTACGGCTGGTGACCAGATTCGCCCATTCACTGCGCGCGGTATTATCCATGTTCCAGTACATCAGCTCGCGCACGCGCGCCATTTCCGGGCCTTGAGTCAGCGCAGAATCAACGTTCTCTGGTGCTTTATCCACTTTCAGCTCGTACTCTTCGCCCAGACGCTGTGCCGCCACCATCGGATAGAAACCACGTTGCTGCATGAGCTGGTGCAGGATCTCTTTGGCTTCCGCATCGCGTCCGCGCTCCAGCAGCAGATCCGCCTGCCAGTAGCGCCACTCGTCTTTTTCTTTTGCTTCCATTGGCAGACGCGCCAGCCAGGTATTCAGGCCACGACGATCGCCGGTTCCCAGCGCCATGCGCACGCGGCGCTCCACAAGCGAAGTGGAATTGGAGCGCATAATCGCATCATCACGCCATTTGGCCTGCTCGTCGGTGACGTCATTGCCCATCAGACGCCAGGCAACAATGTCGCGCAGTTCCTGGGTTTGCTCGTCATTAAGCTGTTGCGCCTGCACCAGGGATGGGATCATCAGGCGGGCGTTTTCCACATCCTGACGCGCCACGCTGGCAAAGGCGACCGCCGCCATCTGTCGGGTGAAATCCGTGGCACCGGTGGTGCGTGCAAAAGTCATCACCGAATTCGGATCGTTGGCCAGCGAGATGATCGCGGAGGCAATGGTTTGGTATTGCGCGGGCATCTGTCCGGCCAGCGCCGTCACCAGACCGGTATTCCCGGCTTTCATCGCCAGACGAATACGCTCCAGATACGCCAGCGGATCCTGAGTGCCTGAGGCGCGCCATACGCCAAATAATTTGTCACAGGCGTTCGGCTGACTTTTCCCGGTCAACCACAGCTCTTTTGCGCCCTGCCAGGCTTCTTCGGTTTGCCCGGTACTCCATTTTGCGAAGTAATAGTTACATTGCGCTTCCGTGGTACCCGGTTTTTCCGGGCTGAACGCCAGCAGTCCACGCCAGTCTTCGCGGCGCGCCAGTTCATTCACAAAACGCGATTGCAACGTACGCGCCGGGGGCAGCGTCGGGTTGGCGCGCACAAAATTGGTGACAGTAATCGTGGGCTGATTCATCAGGTCGTCAGTGATCTGACGATATTCCAGATACGGGTACAGAGGATAGTTCTTCAGGCCGGGCATCATCTGCTCTACGACATCCATCTGTCGGTTGTCCCAGGCTTGCTTAATTTGCGCATAGCGATTGCGCTGCTCATCCAGGGAATCGGCTCGCGCCACTTGACTGACCGTCAGCAGACATACGCTGGCTGCCAGCAGGCGCCAGGTAAATTGATTGGCTTTGTCCACAAGCTCTTCCTCTTCTCATGTTACGTCTGTGCAGCATCATGCCGCTTAATTAATTCATGCTAACCAGACATTGCAGAATGCGCCACGTCACGGACACTTTTTTACTTTTGTTGCGAGTGAGATCTGCTGGCTGGGATTGGGCAATGAAAAAGGCTACACTTCGCCTTTGATAACTCTATTCATCACTATAAAAGAGGCGAAGTCCACGTGGCTCAATTCGTTTATACCATGCATCGTGTCGGCAAAGTCGTTCCGCCGAAACGTCATATTCTTAAAAACATCTCACTGAGCTTCTTCCCTGGCGCCAAAATCGGTGTTCTCGGTCTGAACGGTGCGGGTAAATCTACCCTGCTGCGCATCATGGCCGGTATTGATACCGATATCGAAGGTGAAGCTCGCCCACAGCCAGGCATTAAAATCGGTTACCTGCCGCAGGAACCAAAACTGAACCCGGAACATACCGTTCGTGAATCCGTTGAAGAAGCGGTTGCCGAAGTGGTTAGTGCACTGAAAGGTCTGGATGAAGTGTACGCCAAGTACGCCGAGCCGGACGCCGACTTCGATAAACTGGCCGCACAACAGGGCAAGTTTGAAGAAATTATCCAGGCGCACGACGGCCATAACCTGAACGTGCAGCTTGAGCGTGCCGCTGACGCCCTGCGTCTGCCGGACTGGGACGCTAAAATTGAGAATCTCTCCGGTGGTGAACGCCGCCGCGTTGCGCTGTGCCGCCTGCTGCTGGAAAAACCAGACATGCTGCTGCTCGACGAACCGACCAACCACCTGGATGCGGAATCCGTCGCGTGGCTGGAACGCTTCCTGCACGACTTCGAAGGCACCGTGGTGGCGATTACCCACGACCGTTACTTCCTCGACAACGTTGCCGGCTGGATCCTGGAGCTTGACCGCGGCGAAGGTATTCCGTGGGAAGGTAACTACTCTTCCTGGCTGGAGCAAAAAGATCAGCGTCTGGCCCAGGAAGCCTCTCAGGAAGCGGCTCGCCGTAAATCCATTGAGAAAGAGCTGGAGTGGGTGCGTCAGGGCGCTAAAGGCCGTCAGTCTAAGGGTAAAGCCCGTCTGGCACGCTTTGAAGAGCTGAACAACACCGAATACCAGAAACGTAACGAAACCAACGAACTGTTTATTCCACCTGGAGCACGTCTGGGCGATAAAGTCGTTGAAGTCACCAACCTGCGTAAATCCTACGGCGATCGCGTGCTGATTGACGACCTGAGCTTCTCCGTGCCGAAAGGTGCAATTGTCGGCATCATCGGTCCGAACGGCGCGGGTAAATCTACCCTGTTCCGTATGATGTCCGGCCAGGAACAGCCTGACAGCGGCACCATCACGCTGGGTGAAACCGTCAAACTGGCCTCCGTTGACCAGTTCCGTGACGCCATGGACAACAGCAAAACCGTGTGGGAAGAAGTTTCCGGCGGGCTGGATATCATGCGCATTGGCAACACCGAGATGCCAAGCCGTGCCTACGTGGGCCGCTTCAACTTCAAAGGTGTGGATCAGGGCAAACGCGTCGGCGAGCTGTCCGGTGGTGAGCGTGGTCGTCTGCACCTGGCGAAGCTGCTGCAGGTTGGCGGCAACATGCTGCTGCTCGATGAACCAACCAACGACCTGGATATCGAAACCCTGCGCGCGCTGGAAAACGCCCTGCTGGAGTTCCCGGGTTGCGCGATGGTTATCTCGCACGACCGTTGGTTCCTCGACCGTATCGCCACCCACATTCTGGATTACCAGGATGAAGGTAAGGTTGAGTTCTTTGAAGGTAACTTCACCGAATACGAAGAGTACAAGAAACGTACGCTGGGCGCCGATGCGCTGGAGCCGAAACGTATTAAGTACAAGCGTATTTCTAAGTAATTAGCGTTAAGCGCCGGATGGCGGCGTTACGCCTTATCCGGCCTACGAGGTTAGTGCGACTTGTAGGTCGAATAAGCGAAGCGCCATCCGGCATTAAAACCTACCTCTGCTCACCCATCAGCTCTTTCACCAACTCCACACAGCGCAGGAAGCGACCGTCGTAGTCAGGCTCCTTAACGTGCACAAAATTGATATTGTTTTCCTGCAGCATCTCGACCAGCAGCGTCTGAAACGCTTTTCTGTCAACTGAGCTTCCAAGGCTGCGTAAGCCATCCGCCACCCATGGGGTGTTGTTTTCCAGCAGGATCACCAGGTCAAAGCGATACTCGTCAATCAGCGCTTGCACAAACGGATGTTCTCGCCCTTCATACTTTTTACAGAAGGCCTGAGTGGTCACGAAATCGGTGTCGATGAACGCGACTTTATTGGCATACTTAACAGCAAAATCAATGTATTGCGCTTGTCCCAGGGCGATTTTATCGTAGTCAGAATACTGTAACGCCATCTCATCGCCGCCCAAATGGGAGAAGACATAATCACGCCCGTATTCCCACGCACTGGTGGTGTTAAAGATATTGGCAAGCTTGTTCACCAGCGTCGATTTGCCGCTCGACTCCCCGCCGAGGATCGCCACGGTGCGCACGAAAAACGGCTTCACTTCGGTCGGAATATACTCCCAGTAGCGAAACGGGTTTTCACGGATTTGCCCACCGCTAATGCTCATAAACGTCCGCTTGGGATCCACCAGCACGGTTTCGATCCCCAAATGTTCGAGATACTGCGGGGCATCTGATTCTTCAGAGGTGTAGATCCAGTTTGGCTGGATCCCTTTCTCCTGCATAAACGTTTTGATCCCGTTGCTCCACACGTCCCAGCCGTGCGGATACGGCTCCATGCCTTCTTCGTTGAAGGCATGAATACGGATATTTTTCTGATACTTAAAGGTTTGCAGCAGCCAGCGTAGACGATCGGGCACCGTCGGCTGTTGCGACATGGCGCTGTCTTCAAACAGGCTGCGATCGCGCGTATCGTCATAGCCCATGATGATATGCAGTTCATCGACCTGACTACAAGCGCGCTGGATAAGATAGATATGACCGGTATGCAGCGGATAAAACTTACCGAATACCACACCGATATTTTTCTGCTGGCGCGGAAACTCCAGCCCGAGAAAACGGTGCAACGCCTCCAGCTTTTGCGCGCTGGGGCTTTTGATTTTGGCATTCAGCAGTTGGCTTAGGTATCCCTTGGTCATGCCACTGGCATCCGCCACCTGTTGCAGGGTACAGCCTTTTTGCTTAATGGCGGTTTTCAGATAATCAAATGACACAAGAGCCTCCTGCTGGAAAAATCGCGTAACACTGCCTGATGGCGCTTCGCTTATCAGGCCTACAAAATCAGTACGTACGGGTATTTGATTATAGGTCGTCAAACACGCTTAACGCATCCGCAAGCTTCTTAACGCCAAAGACCTGCATCCCTTCCGGTACTTTTTTCGGTACGTTAGCGGCGGGAACTATCGCCCGACGAAAGCCGTGTTTCGCCGCTTCCGAAATACGCTCCTGCCCGCTGGGTACCGGACGGATTTCACCCGCCAACCCCACTTCGCCAAAGACCACTAAATCCTGCGGCAGCGGCCTGTCGCGCAGACTGGAAACCATTGCCAGCAGCAACGCCAGGTCGGCGCTGGTTTCGGTGACTTTTACGCCGCCGACTACGTTAACGAACACGTCCTGATCCGCCATCTGCAAGCCACCGTGACGATGCAGCACCGCCAGTAGAATCGCCAGACGGTTCTGTTCCAGACCGACCGCCACGCGACGCGGGTTTGCCATCATTGAATGATCGACCAGCGCCTGAATCTCTACCAGCAGCGGACGCGTGCCTTCCCAGACAACCATCACCGAACTGCCGGAGGTGACCTCATCGCCACGACTTAAAAAGATAGCGGAAGGGTTGCTGACTTCACGCAGCCCCTGTTCGGTCATGGCAAAGACGCCCAGCTCATTCACCGCACCAAAGCGGTTTTTATGGCTACGCAGAGTACGGAAACGGGAATCGGCGTCACCGTCGAGCAGTACCGAACAGTCAATACAGTGTTCGAGCACCTTCGGCCCGGCCAGCGAGCCATCTTTGGTGACGTGGCCGACCATGACAATCGCTACACCGCGCGTTTTGGCAAAGCGCGTCAGGTAAGCCGCCGTTTCGCGCACCTGCGCCACGCTGCCCGGCGAAGACTGAATATCCGCCATGTGCATTACCTGAATGGAGTCGATCACCATCAGTTTCGGCTGTTCTTCTTCGGCAATCAGGCAAATTTGTTCGATACTGGTTTCCGACAGCATATTCAGATTCGCTGTCGGCAAGCCAAGCCGGTGCGCGCGCATCGCCACCTGTTGCAGGGACTCTTCGCCGGTAACGTACAGAGTTTTCATCTGCTCAGCGAGCTTACACAGCGTCTGTAGCAGCAGCGTTGATTTCCCCGCGCCGGGGTTACCGCCAATCAGAATAGCGCTGCCGGGTACCACCCCGCCGCCCAGCACGCGGTCAAACTCTTTAAATCCGGTGGAAAAACGCGGCAGTTCCTCAAGGCTGATGTCAGACAGCTTCTGCACTTTTGCCACGCCAGCATTCCCGGCATAGCCGCTGAGCCGCTCGTTACGCGCCACCGTCGGCGACGCGGCAAGACGCACCTCGGTAATGGTGTTCCAGGCCTGACAGGCGCTGCATTGCCCCTGCCAGCGCGGGTAATCGGCCCCGCATTCGTTACAAACAAAGGCGCGTTTAGGAGCTTTTGCCACGTTTTACCTCGTTATTTCTGGTTCATGCTGCCGGAGAGAATGCAGAATACGCCCATCAGGTCAGCGTGACGGATAGTAATCTCCGTCTTTTCATTCACTTTGGGTTTAGCATGATACGCAATGCCCAGCCCGGCCGCTTTGATCATTGGCAGATCGTTGGCACCGTCGCCGATCGCCACCGTCTGTGCCATCGGGATCTCATATTCTTGTGCCAGGCGAGTCAGGGTATTGGCTTTGTACTGTGCATCGACGATATCGCCGATCACATTGCCGGTAAATTTACCGTCCATGATCTCCAGCTCGTTTGCCACCGCCGCCGTCAGACGCAGTTTATTACGCAGGTAATCGGCAAAGAAGGTAAAGCCACCAGAGGCAATAGCCACTTTCCAGCCGAGCGTTTCCAGTTTTAACACCAGTTGAGTCAGGCCAGGCATCAGCGGTAACGTTTCGCGCACCTGGTGCAGAATATTGGCATCAGCGCCCTTCAGCGTCGCCACGCGGCTGCGCAGGCTGGCGGTAAAGTCCAGCTCGCCGCGCATTGCGCGTTCTGTGACTTCCGCAACCATCTCGCCGGTTCCAGCCAGTTTAGCAATTTCATCAATGCATTCGATCTGGATTGCCGTCGAGTCCATGTCCATCACCAGCAAACCCGGCGTGCGCAGATGCGGGATTTTGCCTAATGGTGCAACATCCAGTTTGGCGTCATGCGCCAGTTTTGCCGCGCGCGGCGTTAACGAACCCGCCAGGCGAATCACCTGATAATCTTCAACGCACCAGGCTGCAACAATCACCATCGCCGCGCCCAGTTTGCTCTGGTATTGCGTTAAACGTTGTTTATCCAGCCCACGACCGTACAGCAGCCAGCCACTGCGGCCCGCGTGGTAGTCCAGCGGCATGACTTCATCGCCACTTAAAGAGAGAGGCAGACCTGGCCACAGAGAAACATCTTCAGGTAGATCGCACCAGGTTATGTTAGGCATTAAAGCTCCTGTAAAATCGTTCGGGTCGGAATCATCAGGGGAAAATAACGCATGAGGCTACCCTGTAACCAGCGCTTCTGGCAACATTAAGTCTCAAATTTTCAGCAGGTGGAATATGGCTCGCGCAAAACTGAAATTCCGACTTCATCGTGCAGTGATTGTATTGTTCTGTCTTGCGCTGCTCGTCGCCCTGATGCAGGGCGCATCCTGGTTTAGTCAAAGTCACCAGCAGCAGCGTAATCCGCAGCTCGAAGAGCTGGCCCGCACCCTGGCCCGCCAGGTCGCGCTAAATGTTGCTCCGCTGATGCGTACCGAAACGCCGGATGAAAAACGCATTAAAGCGGTACTCACACAGTTGACGGAAAGTAGCCGTATTCTGGACGCTGGCGTGTACGATGAACAAGGAGACCTGATTACGCGCTCCGGCGAAAGCGTCAACGTTCGCGACCGGTTGGCGCTCGACGGCAAAAAAGCCGGGGGTTATTTTAACCAGCAGATTGTCGAACCCATTCAGGGGAAAAATGGTCCGCTGGGCTATTTGCGCCTGACGCTGGATACCCACACGCTCGCCACCGAGGCGAAGCAGGTAGATAACACCACCAACATCTTACGCCTGATGCTGCTGCTGGCGCTAGCGATCGGTGTGGTGCTCACCCGTACGTTATTGCAAGGCAAGCGCACTCGCTGGCAGCAATCCCCTTTCCTGCTAACCGCCAACAAACCGGTGCAGGAAGAAGACAACGAGAAGAAAGAGTAAAAGCAGTAAAAACTGTAAAACAGAAGGGAAATCAACCATGACTACACTACGCCTGCTTATCTCAGACTCTTACGATCCGTGGTTTAACCTCGCGGTCGAAGAGTGCATTTTTCGCCAGATGCCCGCCACGCAGCGCGTCCTGTTCTTGTGGCGTAACGCCGATACGGTGGTGATTGGCCGGGCGCAAAACCCGTGGAAAGAGTGTAATACCCGCCGTATGGAGGAAGACAACGTGCGGCTCGCCCGGCGCAGCAGCGGCGGCGGCGCGGTATTCCATGACCTGGGCAATACCTGCTTTACCTTTATGGCCGGTAAACCGGAGTACGACAAAACCATTTCCACCGCGATTGTCCTCAACGCATTGAATTCTCTGGGCGTTACGGCAGACGCCTCCGGGCGTAACGATCTGGTGGTGAAAACGCCAGACGGCGATCGCAAAGTTTCCGGCTCTGCTTATCGGGAAACGAAAGATCGCGGATTCCACCACGGCACGCTGCTGCTAAATGCCGATCTCAGCCGCCTGGCAAATTATCTCAATCCCGACAAAAAGAAACTCGCTGCAAAGGGGATCACCTCTGTCCGCTCACGTGTGGCGAATCTAACAGAACTGTTGCCGGGCATCACCCATGAACAGGTCTGTCAGGCAATCACGGAAGCCTTTTTTGCCCACTACGGCGAACATGTCGAAGCAGAAATTATCTCGCCGGATAAAACCCCGGATCTACCGAACTTCGCCGAAACCTTTGCCCGCCAGAGCAGTTGGGAGTGGAATTTTGGTCAGGCACCTGCTTTCTCGCACCTGCTGGACGAGCGTTTTACCTGGGGCGGCGTTGAGCTGCATTTCGACGTTGAAAAAGGGCATATCACGCGTACACAGGTGTTTACCGACAGCCTTAATCCCGCGCCGTTAGAAGCGCTGGCGGGTCGTCTGCAAGGATGCTTGTACCGGGCGGATATGCTGCAACAGGAGTGCGAGGCGCTGCTGGTTGATTTCCCGGAGCAGGAGAAAGAGTTACGTGAGCTGTCGGCATGGATTGCCGGAGCGGTGCGTTAAGCACTGACCTGAAAAATGCCGGATGGCGGCTACGCCTTATCCGGCCTACGAGAAGAATGGTAAGCCCGGCCAGCGCAGCGCCACCGGGCAAAACAACGCTTACTCTTTATCGCCCAGCAGAACGGATTCCAGTGCGATTTTGATCATGTCGTTGAAGGTCGTTTGACGTTCAGCGGCAGTGGTCTGCTCGTGAGTACGGATATGGTCGGACACGGTGCAGATGGTCAGCGCTTTCGCCCCAAATTCCGCAGCAACACCGTAGATGCCCGCCGCTTCCATTTCTACGCCCAGCACGCCGTATTTTTCCATCACGTCGAACATTTCACCGTCCGGAGAGTAGAACAGGTCAGCGGAGAACAGGTTGCCCACGCGCGCGTCTACGCCCAGCGCTTTTGCTGCATCAACTGCGTTACGCACCATGTCGAAGTCAGCGATAGCAGCGAAATCATGATCTTTAAAACGGATACGGTTAACTTTGGAATCGGTGCATGCACCCATGCCGATAACCACATCACGCAGTTTAACGTCCATACGCACAGCACCGCAGGAGCCTACGCGAATGATTTTCTTCACGCCGAAATCGGTGATCAGCTCTTTGGTGTAGATGGAGCAGGACGGGATACCCATACCGTGACCCATAACGGAGATCTTACGGCCTTTGTAAGTACCGGTGAAACCTAACATGCCGCGAACGTTGTTCACTTCACGAACATCTTCGAGGAAAGTTTCAGCAATATGCTTTGCACGCAGCGGGTCGCCCGGCATCAATACGACGTCAGCGAAATCACCCATTTCTGCATTAATATGTGGAGTTGCCATTTTTTGTCCTTATCTTGTTGTTATTGCCTGATGGCGGCTACGCCTATCAGGCCTACAAAACGTATGCAAAACAGTGAAATACCCTAAGGATTTCGCGTTGCAGGAAGGCGACGAATTCGTGAATCCCCGGGAGCATAGATTAACTATGTGACCGGGGTGAGCGAATGAAGTCAACGCATCTACAGCGCGAAAGACAACGGGTATTACAGCATGTTTTTACCGTAGTCCATCGGTGACGTACCAAAGTAGCTCGCCAGCGTCTGACCGATATCCGCGAAGGTTTCACGGTGGCCCAAAGAACCAGGTTTCACTTTCGGACCGTAAACCAGTACCGGAATGTGTTCACGGGTGTGGTCAGTGCCGGTCCAGCTCGGGTCACAGCCGTGGTCGGCGGTCAGGATCAGAATGTCATCTTCTCCCACCAGCTCCATCAGCTCAGGCAGACGGCGGTCGAACAGTTCCAGGCCCGCAGCATAACCGGCGATATCGCGACGATGTCCCCAGGAAGAGTCGAAATCAACGAAGTTGGTGAAGACGATGGTCTTATCACCCGCTTCTTTCATCTCTTTGATGGTGGCGTCGAACAGCGCGTCCAGACCGGTGGCTTTCACTTTTTTGGTGATGCCGCAGTTAGCGTAGATATCCGCGATTTTACCGACGGAAACCACGTGACCGTCTTTTTCGTCGACCAGTTTCTGCAGCACGGTCGGTGCTGGCGGCTCAACGGCCAGGTCGTGACGGTTACCGGTACGCTGGAAGTTACCGGCTTTATCACCGATAAACGGACGTGCGATAACGCGACCGATGTTGTAACCACCTTCGGTCAGCTCTTCACGTGCGATTTCGCACAACTCGTAGAGTTTATCCAGGCCAAACGTCTCTTCGTGGCAGGCAATCTGGAACACGGAGTCAGCGGAGGTATAGAAAATCGGCTTGCCGGTTTTCATATGCTCTTCACCCAGTTGATCCAGGATCACGGTACCGGAAGAGTGACAGTTGCCGAGGT
Source organism: Citrobacter sp. Cpo090 (assembly GCF_030332665.1). Taxonomy (NCBI): domain Bacteria; kingdom Pseudomonadati; phylum Pseudomonadota; class Gammaproteobacteria; order Enterobacterales; family Enterobacteriaceae; genus Citrobacter; species Citrobacter sp. Cpo090. The sequence continues at coordinate 259,221 of NZ_JAOWHK010000031.1, forward strand.
AGCCCGGCAGGTTGGCACGTTTTACCAGTTTATCCAGCAGTTCCTGCGGGAAGCTGTTTTCATGATCTGAGAAATATCCCCAGTCAAACAGAACCGGGACACCCGCGATTTCCCAGTGGCCAGACGGCGTGTCTTTCCCGGAAGAAAGTTCATGCGCCCATGCGTAGGCACCAATCACTTCCGCGTTACCGTCCATACCAGCAGCAATTTTACCGGTAGAACCTTCGTGAGCTTTCACCAGGCCCAGACGGGTCAGGTTAGGCAGATTCAGTGGACCTTTGCGACCATTGTCAGCTTCACCTTTCGCACAGGCTTCTGCAATGTGTCCCATAGTGTCTGAACCTACGTCGCCAAAGCGATCCGCATCTTCAGTCGCACCAATACCAAAGGAGTCCAGCACCATAATAAATGCACGTTTCATCTTGTTCTCCATACATCTGCGCCGCAAAAAAGCGATCAGATCAGTATACAGTTATTCGGTAATACGACGATAGACTGTCGGTGTAATTTCTGGCGCTTTATCGTCAAGGCTAATTGCCGCTTTGACCGCTTTCGCCGCTTCCTGCCAGCTGGCTTCGTCTTTGGCGTGGATCACCGCCAGCGGGCGCTGTCCGTCTACGCTGTCGCCCAGACGCGCCATGTCACTAAAGCCAACGCTGTAATCAATGGTGTCCGAAGCCTGACGACGACCGCCGCCCATGGAAACGACCGCCATCCCCAGCGCACGGGTATCCATCGCGCTGACAAAGCCTTCGGTATCAGCATATACCGCTTTGCTGAGCATTGCCGTTGGCAGGTACTTCGCATAATTTTCGACGAAATCGGTCGGGCCTTTCTGCGCCGCAACCATGCGACCAAAAATCTCTGCTGCTTTGCCGTTATCCAGCACCGTCTGCAATTTCGCACGGGCTTCGGCGTCATCTTTCGCCAGATTGCCGGAGATCAGCATTTCCACGCACAGCGCCATGGTGACGTCTAACAGACGTGGATTGCGGTATTCACCGGTCAGGAACTGCACCGCTTCGCGAACTTCGACCGCGTTACCTGCGCTGGAGGCCAGCACCTGGTTCATATCGGTTAACAGCGCGGTGGTACGTACACCCGCACCGTTTGCCACACCGACAATCGCTTCAGCGAGAGCTTCAGAAAGCTCGTAGGTCGGCATAAAGGCGCCGCTGCCCACTTTCACATCCATCACCAGCGCATCCAGCCCTTCCGCCAGTTTTTTCGCCAGAATGGAACCAGTAATCAGCGGGATGGAATCCACCGTCGCGGTAATATCGCGGGTGGCATAAAAACGTTTATCCGCCGGTGCGAGCGAGCTGGTTTGCCCAATAATCGCTACACCCACGTCTTTAATAATTTCACGGAAACGCGCGTCGTCCGGGAAGATGTCAAATCCAGGAATCGCTTCCAGTTTATCGAGCGTACCGCCGGTATGCCCCAGGCCACGCCCGGAGATCATCGGAATATAGCCGCCGCACGCAGCAACCATCGGGCCTAACATCAGTGACGTTACGTCACCCACGCCGCCGGTAGAGTGTTTATCCACAATCGGGCCGTTCAGCTGCAGGCTTTTCCAGTCCAGCACGGTTCCTGAATCACGCATTGCCATGGTCAGCGAAACTCGCTCAGGCATTGTCATATCGTGGAAGAAAATGGTCATCGCCAGGGCGGCGATTTGCCCTTCAGAGATGGTGTTGTCGCGAATACCATTGATAAAGAAACGAATTTCTTCATCGCTCAGCGCATGACCATCACGTTTTTTACGAATAATTTCTTGTGCGAGAAACACGGTAACCCCCAGGGGAAAAGAGTAGAAGGCCGTTGTAGGCCGGGTAAGCAACGCGCCACCCGGCAGTCGTCTTAATGCCGGATGGCGGCTGCGCCTTATCCGGTCTACGTCGCTACAGCTCCGGCAATATAAGGCTTAGTAGCTGCTTGCGCTCTTGCCGTCGCCGTGACCCAGCGCTTTCAGCAAGCTCGCCAGCAGGCTGGATGCGCCAAAACGGTAGTGACGAGAATCAGCCCAGTCAGCGCCAAACAGTTCATCGGCAATCGCCAGGAACTGCTGTGCATCTTCTGCAGTGCGCACACCGCCAGCCGGTTTGAAACCTACAGTTTTAGAAACACCCATGTCGCGGATCACTTCCATCATGATGCGTGCGCTTTCCGGCGTCGCATTGACCGGCACTTTACCGGTAGAGGTTTTGATGAAATCAGCACCGGCTTTGATGGAGATTTCAGACGCTTTGCGAATCAGTGCTTCTTCTTTCAGCTCACCGGTTTCGATGATGACTTTCAGCAGCACGTTTGCCGCCGCACACGCGTCTTTGCAGGCTTTAACCAGATCGAAACCAATCTGCTCGTTACCGGCGATCAGCGCACGGTACGGGAACACCACGTCAACTTCATCTGCACCGTAAGCAATCGCCGCGCGGGTTTCAGCCAGCGCAATCTCGATGTCGTCGTTGCCATGCGGGAAGTTGGTTACTGTTGCAATGCGGATGTCCGGCGTGCCCTGCTCTTTCAGGGTCTTACGCGCAATAGGGATGAAACGCGGATAGATACAGATTGCGGCAGTGTTGCCAACCGGGGTCTTCGCCTGATGACACAGCGCGATCACTTTTTCATTGGTGTCGTCGTCATTCAGAGTGGTCAGGTCCATCAGTTTCAGTGCACGCAGGCTGCTTGCTGTTAAATCGGTCATAACATTCTCCAACGGCATCGCCGTATAAAATTTCACCTTGCGAGTTTGTTAGTATTCTAACATCCGCTCGCTATTACACTTCGATATACATCACAGTTAATGAAAACCACATACAGATTTGCATTACTCTAATGAGATCTACTTCAAATAAATCACCTTTTCTAAAGGGATGCGGTGGCATCAGGCGCATCCGGATCAAAGGTTGTGGCGGCGTTGCTTTCTACAATGGCGTCACACCTTCGGGACAAAAAGGAATCAACGATGCCCACTTCAAGCGAACTCGCGCTGCAACAGCGTTGCCAACAAATCGTGACCAGCCCAGTGCTCAGCCCTGAGCAGAAACGCCACTTTCTGGCGCTGGAAGCTGAAAGCGCGCTGCCTTACCCGCAACTGCCTGCACAGGCACGTCAGGCGCTGGATGATGGGGTAATCTGCGATATGTACGAAGGTCATGCCCCGTTCAAACCGCGCTATGTTTTACCCGATTACGCGCGTTTTCTGGCCAATGGTTCATCGTGGCTGGAACTGGAAGGCGCCAGGGATCTTGATGACGCGTTATCCTTACTCACTATTCTTTACCACCATGTTCCGTCAGTGACGTCGATGCCGGTCTATCTCGGTCAGCTCGATGCCCTGTTGCAACCGTATGTTAGAATTCTAACACAAGAAGAGATCGATATTCGAATAAAACGTTTCTGGCGTTATCTCGACAGAACCCTGCCAGACGCGTTTATGCATGCCAATATCGGCCCTGCAGATACACCAGTCACCCGTGCAATTTTACGCGCAGATGCAGAGTTAAAGCAGGTCTCACCTAATCTGACATTCATTTATGACCCGCAAATCACACCTGACGATCTGCTGCTCAACGTGGCACAAAATATCTGCGAGTGCAGTAAGCCACATATTTCCAATGGCCCTGAAAATGATAAAATTTTCACAAAAGGTCAGTATGGCGTCGTCAGTTGTTACAACTCTTTGCCGCTCGCCGGGGGTGGAAGCACGCTGGTCAGGCTTAATCTGAAAGCCATCGCAGAGCGCAGCACCTCTGTCGATGACTTCTTTACGCGCACCCTACCGCACTACTGCCAGCAGCAAATCGCCATCATTGATTCACGATGTGAATTCCTCTATGAGAAATCACATTTCTTTGAGAATAGCTTCCTCGTGCAGGAAGGGTTGATTGATCCCGAACGTTTTGTGCCTATGTTCGGGATGTACGGCCTGGCGGAGGCGGTGAACCTGCTGTGCGATAAGGCGGGACAGAATGCGCGCTATGGGAAAGATGAGTTCGCCAATCAGCTCGGCTATCGCATCAGCGCCCAACTGGCGGAATTTGTCGAAAACACCCCGGTGAAATATGGCTGGAAGCAGCGCGCGATGCTGCATGCACAGTCGGGGATAAGTTCTGATATCGGCACCACGCCGGGCGCACGCCTGCCTTATGGCGATGAGCCGGACCCGATCACCCATCTGCAAACCGTCGCGCCACATCACGCGTTTTATCACGCCGGGATCAGCGACATTCTCACGCTGGATGAAACCATCAAGCGTAATCCTCAGGCGCTGGTGCAGCTGTGCCTCGGGGCGTTTAAAGCCGGAATGCGCGAGTTTACCGCCAACGTGAGCGGCAACGATCTGGTTCGCGTTACGGGTTATATGGTGCGGCTGTCGGATCTGGAAAAATATCGCGCCGAAGGTTCTCGCACCAACACCACCTGGCTGGGCGAAGAAGCCGCGCGCAATACGCGCATTCTGGAACGACAACCTCGCGTGATTAGCCATGAACAGCAGATGCGCTTTAGTAAGTAAGCTAATTCCTTTCTCCTGCGTCGACGGGCCGGGCAGTCGCCTGGCTCTGTTTCTGCAAGGATGTAATCTGCGCTGTAAGAATTGCCACAATCCGTGGACGATGGGACGCTGCAACGACTGCGGGGAGTGTGTGCTGCATTGCCCGCATGAGGCGCTGAGCCTGAGCGCGGGGAAAGTATGGTGGCAGTCCGATGTATGCCAGCAGTGCGACACCTGCCTGCATATGTGCCCTCAGCAGGCCACGCCGATGGCGCAGAGTATGAGCGTTGATGAAGTGCTGCAACATATTCGTAAAGCGTCACTGTTTATCGAAGGGATAACTGTTAGTGGCGGTGAAGCGACTACCCAACTCCCCTTTATTGTGGCGCTATTTACCGCGATAAAAACCAATCCGCAGTTGCAACACCTGACCTGCATGGTCGACAGCAACGGCATGCTGAGCGAAACTGGCTGGCAGAAGCTGCTGCCGGTGTGCGACGGCGTAATGCTGGATTTAAAAGCCTGGGACAGCACGTGTCATCGGCAGCTTACCGGACGCGATAACACGCTGATTAAACAAAGCATTACATTTTTGTCCGGGCAGGGAAAACTGGCGGAACTGCGCCTGTTGGTGATTCCTGGTCAGGTGGATTATCTACAGCATATCGATGCGCTGACGGCGTTTATCAAACGCACCGGTGACGTACCCGTGCGGCTGAATGCCTTTCATGCGCACGGGGTGTATGGCGAAGCGAAGGACTGGCCGAGTGCATCGCCGGAGGATGTGGAACACCTGGCGCAAAGGTTGCGCGAGCGCGGGGTGGATAATTTGATTTTCCCGGCGCTGTACCTGTGATTGCCGGATGCGACGACATCATTTGTAGGCTGGAAAAAACACTACAGTCATCCGACGAAGATATGCCTGATGCGCTTCGCTTATCAGGCCTACAGAGCGCACATTTTTGTCGGCCGGATACGCCATCCAATCACACGTTAAACAACGCCGTGGTATTACGATACAGCGCGTCAGCGATCACGTCCGCAGGTTCCGGGCGCAGTTCGCATAAGACGTCAAAGACTCTGACTACCTGCTCCGGGCGATTAGGCTGCCCCTGAAAACCGTTGAGCGGCATATCCGGCGCGTCGGTTTCCAGCAACAGCGACTCCAGCGGCAGTTGCGCCATTACCTCGCGGGTTTTACTGGCGCGCGGATAGGTAATGGTGCCGCCCACGCCAATTTTGTATCCCAGTTGCACAAAGCGCTCTGCCTGCTGCACGCTCCCGGAAAAACCATGCACCACGCCAGTTCGTGGCAAATCATGACGTTTCAGGTGCATCGCCAGCTTGTCATGGGTGCGACGCGAATGCAGGATCACCGGCAATTCGTACCGTTTCGCCAGCTTTAGCTGCACTTCCAGCACCCGCTCTTGCTTGTCGAACTGCGGATCGTCCCGATACAGATCCAATCCAATCTCGCCTACCGCCACCAGCTTTTGTGGGCGCTTATCCAGCACCTGTTGCAACTGGTCCAGGCAGTCATCGCTATGTTGCTCAATAACAATGGGATGCAGACCAAGCGCGGCAAACAATGGGGGATAATTTTCCGCTAACGCCAGTACGCGGGGAAAATTCGCCGCCTGGGTGGCCGGAACGATAATGCTCTGTACACCAACCTCCGCCGCGCGCTGAATGCTGGCAGATTCATCGCCGGTAAACGGCGGGAAATCAAAGTGACAATGCGTATCGATAAAACGATAACTCACGCCAAATCCTCATTATCAAACGTCGTGTCGTTCGCCTGAGGCGCATTGGTCACCACCGGCGGATGGGCGTCGTTGGCCACTGGAGCGGGAGGAACCACCACCGGCCCCGGCACCACAATCTTCGGCGTCTGACGAGGTAGCGGCGCATTTTTCGCCAGCAGCTTGCCGACTGTCGCCAGAAAGTAACGACCGCACAGGCGTCCGGTTTTGTAATCTTCCCGCAGCGCCGGAATACGGCTGCCCAACGCCATACTATGGAGTGGTTTTGGCGGATAGATTTCAAAGATACGCAGCTTACCCGGCGGCTTCTCAATAAAACTCTGGATAGCACGATAGCTGGCTTCATGGTGCTGGACCAGATTCAATAGCGGTTGCAGGCTGCTTTCACCCAGCCAGCGCTCCATACGTTTGAACCACTGCGGGGTGTAGTACATTTGCGAGGGCACAGTGCGGATAACCACCAGCGTTTTTGCTCCGTGCTTCGCCGCCTCTTGCACCGGTATGGCGTCACTGACCCCACCATCCAGATAGTTTACGCCGTCCAACACAACCCCTGTGCGGTAGAACCCGGGAATCGCGCTGGAGGCACGAATAAGATCGAGCCAGTTTTGCCTGTTCGGTGAAAAATAGCCCGGCGTGTAGTCATCGCCCCGACAGGCGCACATATAAAACGCTTTCCCCGCAGCAAACAGGCGCTCGGCGTTGTCCATTTCCAGCGGCATCTGGGACGCAGTCGAATCCACCAGCCAGTCGAGATCGATTAAGTTTCCCCCGCGCACAAAGCGCACCGGGTCAAAAAATTCGCGTCGGGTGGTGTATCGCATAATAACTTTGCGACCGTAACCGGGCTGGTTACAGAGATAGGCTGAAAGGTTTTGCGCGCCAGCGGACGTCCCGTAGAAGAGATCAAAAGGATTAAACCGCGCGCGCATGAATTCATCCAGTACGCCAGCGGTAAAGATACCTCTTTGTCCCCCACCCTCGCACACCAGCGCCATATTGCCTGGTTGAAACGGACGTAACGATAACGGCGCAATATTACCGAGCGTGACGGGTATTCTCTGCCCCACCTCTGCCTTCCTGTTGTTTTTGTAATAGAGCAACAAAGTAACGCAAATTGCCTGACGCTAAAACCGTAAAAGCCAGTCCAATGGACTGGCTTAGTAGCAAGATATCTTTACGGTTAATCCCCAAAATAATTCGAGTTACAGGAAGACGGCAAGTGCGTGAGTCCCGATGAGCTTACTCTGGTAAGTGATTCGGGTGAGCGCGCGCAGCCAACGCACCTGTAGCTTGAAGAATAAAGGGGATGGGCTAGGGTCGTTTACGCCCGGTAAACAGGCTGACCAAAAACAAAATGATCCCCACGACAAACACAATTTTCGCTGCGCCTGCAGCGGTACCCGCCAGTCCACCAAAACCCAGTGCAGCGGCAATTAACGCGATAACCAGAAATATGATGCCCCATCGAAACATATGCTTCTCCTTTACCATAGTTAATGTCACCGCTTGATATGAGCACTCAGGCTGCCCATCGGCGATATTTTCAGTGTGGTGCACAACACGCCTCCCGACAAACGTCAGGAGGACGAATTAAGTCTAATTAGTGAGTTTTAAGATCGTTTTTAACGCTTTTCACGCCATCAATCGCTTTAGTGATGCTCTCAGCACGATCGCTTTGAGCCTGTGAATCGACGGTGCCTGAAAGTTGCACAACGCCATCAGTGGTCTCAACTTTCACCTTGCGGGAAGGGACGATATCATCGGCCAGCAGCTTGGCTTTTACCTCACTGGTGATGGCCGTATCGCCCGCGTAGCCTTTAACGGAGGTATCTTTACTATCACGCACATGCAGTTTGTCGCTAACGGAGGTCACGCCCTCAACGCCTTTCGCCACTTTCACCGCTTCTTCGGCCTGTGCCTGGCTTTCAACAAACCCGCTTAGTGTCACCACCTTTTGATCTGTTTTAACGGAAATATCGGTGCTCTTAATGCTTTCGTGGTCCACCAGCGCGGCTTTTACTTTCGCGGTGATGGTGCTGTCATCCATGAAATTACCGACTTTGTTCATAGAGCTATCGACTTTCTGCCCCGCACTTTCGACGCCAGATTGCGCTTTATCCGTCGTGGCGTTTTCTGCATAAGCAGAACCCGTTGCAACAGCGGAGGTCAGCATCACGGCCAGCAGCGTTTTAGAAATCTTAAGTCCTGTCATTGTCATCGATGTATTCCTGTATGTTTTGCTAAAAGCTATGCTCTGCCGTTATACGGCCTGAACCAGCAACTAATCTTGTAAGTGGAATAAATATCAGCAATAGACGCTGCAACAGGCAGCCTAAAAAGCATTAAACGCCGATATTTATGTCATCACATTGTTAAATATAGTTCAGGATTTCGTGATCGCAGTCAAAATCGATTAAAAAACAGGCAAGCAAAAGAAAAATGCGAGGTTTTAAGAACATTCCGCAAGGGATTTAAAAGACAGGGAAAGTTGCAGGACACGGCGAATACCGTGCCCTGAGAGGTCGATTAGTGTTCGCGTGTTTTACGGAACTGAACGTCCGGGTAACGTTCCTGGGTAAGATTCAGGTTAACCATGGTTGGCGCGATATAGGTGAGGTTATCGCCGCCATCCAGCGCCAGCTGAATTTCGTTCTTACGTTTAAATTCTTCGAATTTCTTCACGTCAGAACATTCTACCCAGCGCGCAGTCGCCACGTTGACGGATTCATAAATCGCTTCAACGTTGTACTCGCTCTTCAGACGTGAAACCACCACGTCAAACTGCAGCACACCCACCGCGCCCACGATCAGATCGTTATTGGCGATCGGACGGAATACCTGCACTGCACCCTCTTCTGACAGCTGAACCAGCCCTTTCAGCAACTGTTTCTGCTTCAATGGATCCTTCAGGCGAATACGACGGAACAGCTCCGGTGCGAAGTTCGGAATACCGGTGAACTTCATCATTTCGCCCTGGGTAAAGGTATCGCCGATCTGGATAGTGCCGTGGTTATGCAGACCGAGAATATCGCCCGGATACGCTTCTTCCACATGAGAACGGTCACCGGCCATAAAGGTGAGTGCATCGGAGATCACCACGTCTTTACCAATGCGCACCTGGCGCATTTTCATGCCTTTCTCATACTTGCCGGATACCACACGCATGAACGCCACGCGGTCACGGTGTTTCGGGTCCATGTTGGCCTGAATTTTGAACACGAAACCGGTGAACTTCTCTTCTGAAGCTTCGACGACGCGGGTGTCGGTTTTACGCGGCATCGGCGCAGGCGCCCACTCCACTAAGCCGTCCAGCATATGGTCAACGCCGAAATTACCCAGCGCGGTACCGAAGAAGACCGGGGTGATTTCGCCCGCGAGGAACAGCTCATGGTCGAACTCGTTGGACGCACCCTGCACCAGCTCCAGCTCGTCGCGCAACTGCTGCGCCAGGTCTTCACCCACGGCAGCATCAAGTTCCGGGTTATTCAGACCTTTAACAATGCGCACTTCCTGAATGGTGTGGCCTTTACCGGTCTGATACAGGTAAGTTTCATCTTTATAAAGGTGATAGACACCTTTGAACAACTTACCACAGCCAATCGGCCAGGTGATTGGCGCACAGCCGATTTTCAGTTCGTTCTCGACTTCATCCAGCAGCTCCATCGGATCGCGGATGTCACGGTCGAGTTTGTTCATAAAGGTCAGGATCGGCGTATCGCGCAGACGGGTAACTTCCATCAGCTTACGGGTACGATCCTCGACGCCTTTTGCGGCATCGATAACCATCAGGCAGCAGTCCACCGCCGTCAGGGTACGATAGGTATCTTCGGAGAAGTCTTCGTGCCCCGGGGTGTCCAGCAGGTTCACCAGGCAGTCATGATACGGAAACTGCATCACAGAGGTGGTAATGGAGATACCACGCTGCTTTTCCATTTCCATCCAGTCAGATTTTGCATGCTGGCTGGAGCCTCGGCCTTTTACCGTACCGGCGGTCTGAATGGCCTGTCCGAATAACAGTACCTTTTCAGTAATTGTCGTTTTACCGGCATCCGGGTGAGAAATAATGGCAAAAGTGCGGCGTTTGGCCACCTCTTGCAAATAAGGAGACAACGTCATAGTCAAATCTTCTTAGGTAAGCACGGCAACGGGCCGGGCAAGTTGAATACGAAAAATTGCGGCTATTTTACCCATCAACGGGGGGGAGGCAATCAGTGTTTACACAGGAGCTGCTCCAGTTCGCTTAATGACGCTACGGTCCAGGTCGGCTGAATGCCCGCTGGCTGCTCGCGGTGGTGCGTATTTAGCCAGCAGGTGGATAGCCCGGCGTTAATGCCGCCAAGAATATCGGACTCTGCGGTGTCACCCACCATCAGCACGCGAGAACGGTCAGGATTACCCGCCTGCTCCAGCGCATGGTCAAAAATACGGGAATCAGGTTTTGCCACCCCAACCTGCTCAGAAATTACCAGCAGGTCGAAATAGTCGCGCAGCCCCGTCCGCTCAAGGCGGATTTGCTGCAATGCGGTAAAGCCGTTAGTAATGATGCCTATTTTCGTTTTATGACGAATCGCATTGAGCAGAGAAACCGCCCCCGGCAACGGTGAGCAGATCTCCGCCATCGCATTGATGAATGCGTCATTAAGCTGGCCCGGTTCAACCTTCAGGCGTTCGGCCCAGCTCTGAAAACGGGCATGCTGCAGTTGTAATGAGGTAATCGCGCCGTTTTGGTAATCCACCCACAGCGGTTTATTTACGGCCTGGTAGTCCTGAAAATCTTCAGCGGTAAAGGTAATGCTATAGTCGAGAAACATCCGCTGTAAGCCGGTAAACGAGTCAAACGTAAACAGCGTTTCGTCGGCATCAAAGAAAATCCAGTCCCACTTCTTCATCATTACACCTTGTCTTACATGCTGATTGGCAACGCCATGATGATGGCGTCTTCGTGACCATCGGCCGTTGGATAGTAGTTGCGACGGATCGTCGCCTCGTTAAAGCCTAAGCTTTCGTACAGCGCGATAGCGGCCGCATTCGAGGCACGTACTTCAAGCCACAGCGTCAGAATGCCACGCTTTTCCAGCTCATCGATCAGGTGCTCCAGCAGCTCACGCCCCAGGCCCCGGCGCTGAAAGTCAGGATCGACGGCGATATTGAACAGCGTCGCTTCATCCAGTACGACCTGCGTAATTGCAAAGGCGGCCATCACGTCGTCAACCCTCAACTGAAAATTGAGGTAGCGATCGCCCTGGTTGCTGGCAAATGTTTTTTCACTCCACGGAAAAGCGTGGGCGCGTTTTTCAATCTGAAATGCTGCGGGTAAATCAGTCGGCTCGAGGGAAGAAATCGTGTTCATATGCGCAGATTTGTTGCCATAACGCGGCGCGTGCCGCTGGGTTTTCCCGTAATTCATTAAACGCAGGGCTCTTGACCTGAGCGCCCTCCAGCAGCAGCGGCTCTTCGGTTCCCAGCCGCCAGCTATTACAGCGACTGCCTTGCGGCAGCATGGCGACACGGTCAGGCGTCAGTTGTAAAACCTGATCCGGGCTAACGGTTAATGCGCGTAAAATATCGCTGATCAACGGTTCGGTTAGCGCGGGTAACTGTGCAGCAACCATCACCAAACGGACATGCGCAGGAATGGAAATCGCGATCTCGCCCTGCAGTGCGCCAGGACGACGCAACGACCACTGCGTAATGCCCAGTTGCTGTAACTGCCAGTCTCGTCGGGATGTCATAGCGAAACACTCCTGTCTATCAGGGGCGCAAATATAGCAAATTTGTCGAATCCGTGCCATCAAACAACTATAATCCCCCGCTGTACAATTTAAGGAGCATTCCATGTCTGCTTTTACCCCGGCAAGTGAAGTCTTGCTGCGCCACAGTGATGATTTCGAACAAAGCCGTATTCTGTTTGCCGGTGATTTGCAGGATGACCTGCCTGCCCATTTTGACAGCGCCGCCAGCCGAGCGCACACTCAGCAACTTCACCACTGGCAGGTGCTTAACCGCCAGATGGGCGACAACGTCCGCTTCAGCCTCGTCGCGCAGGCCGATGACGTTGCCGATAGCGATACGCTAATCTACTACTGGCCGAAGAATAAGCCGGAAGCCCAGTTCCAGTTGATGAACATTCTGTCGCTGTTACCGGTGGGCACCGATATTTTTGTTGTCGGTGAGAATCGCAGCGGCGTACGTAGCGCAGAGCAGATGCTGGCCGAATACGCACCGTTAAACAAAGTCGACAGCGCACGTCGCTGTGGCCTGTACCACGGTCGTCTGGAAAAACAGCCGGTCTTTGATGCAGAAAAATACTGGGATGAATACCAGACAGAAAATCTGACCATCAAAACGCTGCCGGGCGTCTTCAGCCGTGACGGCCTGGATGTTGGCAGCCAACTGCTGCTCTCCACGCTGACGCCACACACCAAAGGCAAAGTGCTGGATGTCGGCTGTGGCGCAGGCGTTCTTTCCGTCGCCTTAGCCAGCCACTCGCCGAAAGTGCGCTTAACCCTGTGCGATGTTAGCGCGGCCGCCGTTGAAGCCAGCCGCGCAACGCTTGCAGCCAACGGCATTGAAGGTGACGTCATCGCCAGTAACGTCTTTTCTGACGTGACGGGTCGCTTTGATATGATCATCTCCAACCCGCCGTTCCACGACGGAATGCAGACCAGCCTTGATGCCGCACAAACACTGATTCGTGGCGCCGTGCGTCATCTCAACAGCGGTGGTGAGCTGCGTATCGTGGCAAACGCCTTCCTGCCTTATCCGAAGGTTCTGGATGAAGTGTTTGGCTTCCACGAAGTTATCGCGCAGACCGGACGCTTCAAGGTCTATCGCACCGTGATGACGCGCCAGGCGAAAAAAGCCTAACTGATCCGGGCCAGATAAGGCGTTTACGCCGCCATCCGACGTGACACCGAGCAACGCCGGATGGCGCTATCGCTTATCCGGCCTGCATAAAACGCCAAAACCGAAGAAACGCCTTTTTTTTCGGCAATCACGTTAAGTTCGAAAATTAACTGTTGACGCCCTGCATAAAATCTCTAGAATTCGCCCCCGTGGTAACGATACTTTTTTAGTGTCGATGGTATGCGAAGGTGGCGGAATTGGTAGACGCGCTAGCTTCAGGTGTTAGTGTCCTTTCGGACGTGGGGGTTCAAGTCCCCCCCCTCGCACCATAATCCACGTTGATATTGCTCGCACTGGGCGAAGGTGGCGGAATTGGTAGACGCGCTAGCTTCAGGTGTTAGTGTCCTTAGGATGTGGGGGTTCGAGTCCCCCCCCTCGCACCAACGAGGCGATATCAAAAAAATAAGATGACTGTGCGAAGGTGGCGGAATTGGTAGACGCGCTAGCTTCAGGTGTTAGTGTCCTTAGGATGTGGGGGTTCGAGTCCCCCCCCTCGCACCAATTATCTTATTTCCCTCTCGATTTCCTGCTCTGTTTTGTTCATCCCTGATTCCAGTTCATCATTACCAGAACAATGCCACCAATCAGCGCGACGCATGAAGGTAACAAAACAAAGTGCCGTAAACGTTTGTGGTACAGCATGAGCGAAGTCAGCAGTAATCCTAATACAATCATCACCTTCCATACGTAGACCGACAGGTCGCTATATGCCATCCCGGCAATCAGCATTCCCGGCAGCAGAACACCCCATCCACTGCCCAGCGTACGTTGCAACATGATTTCACCTATGACATTGATAATGATAACCAATATCATATGATAAAATTTCTCATTTGTCAGCCGTGAAGCACTATCAATTATATGAGTTTTACTTAACGATTGATGACATGAATAATCCAAGGTGATAAATTGCTCACCGGTTAGCTCTTCAACTAAAAACAATAAAAACCTCTGCGAATGATACCCCGTTCGTTATTTGTTTTATTTACCAACACACCTTCGTACATTGCAGATAACTAACAATATTTACCTATGACAGTACAATCCTGGCGAACTCTGCGCACCAAAAAATACCAACTCTCTTTACGACTGTTTCTGCTGCTCAACGCAGTCTCCGCGCTGTTTACGCTTTTTTTCCCACTTTTTGCCGTCAAAGCCTTATCAATACCCGCTTTGCTGATGCTGGTGATAAGTACACTGCTGCTGGTCTGGCATGGGAAATACGCGGATAAAAGAATTAATCTCCCTTTTATATCAATCGTTTTTGGCTTGTTATGGGCGTTACATATATTCTTGAAATATAACGCTCTAGGTCAGAATGATTATTATTTCCTGTTAATAGCGCTTCTCAGCGTACTGTTTATTGGCTCTATCGCTTTTGCCAATAATATCATCGCGTTTACGCTCCACTCACTCCCCTCCGTCGCCATTTGTTTATGGCTTAACGGCAGCGAGCATGGTTTGCGGATTTTCTATTTTATGGCGCTGCCTATGGCCGGTATCGCCATCCAGCATGTGATACAAAAGCGCTACGATGGATTCGCTCAGCAACTGATGTACAAACTGCTGGAGGAACGGGAAACCCTGAACGGGCTCAGCATGCTCGACCCGCTAACCGGTTTGTATAATCGCCGGGGGCTGCAACACCGGCTCGATACGCTGTTGGCCCTGAGTAATTCAAGGCACTTCGTTCTGCTGTTAGATATCGACCATTTCAAAGCCTATAACGATCATTACGGACATATGATGGGCGACCAGGCGTTGAGCCGTGTTTCTGCCGCCATCCGAGACTCCGTACGTTCCCGGGATGTGGTGGCGCGTTTTGGCGGTGAAGAGTTTATGATTTTGCTGACCGCGGTTGATCCACTGCAGGCCCAGGCTGCCGCCGAACGTATCCGCCAGAAAGTGTACGACCTTAAAATCCCTCACATGTTTAATGAGAGCGTGGCAACCAACGTAACCGTCAGTATCGGCATTGCGCCTCTGGTAGAACAGGATATTGATGCTGCTATCGCCAAAGCGGATAAAGCCCTTTACGAGGCCAAGAATCTTGGGCGTAACAATACCCTGGTCAGCGATGAGCTGCGGGTAAACTGCCCCTCTACCTGAGCTTTCTGTGCGGTGCCGCTCGGGATGGCGACAAAGATCTTGCCATCGCTCAATGTCAATTATAGGATTAGCAATCATTATCATTAAGATTAACATCCTTATATAGACATGGCTTATCGTTCCGCACCGATTGTTGAAGATGTCATCTGGCGTAGCCATCTCCCCTCAGAGATGCCCTCGCTGGCTGCTGCCGTACGCGCAACGATAGCCAAAACTCGCGAGCACCTGCTGGACTTCATTCGTCTTGACGAAACGCCTGTGCCAGGTGCAATGACGCTGCATGAATGGACACAACCGGCGACGCTTAGTTCGCTGCTGGCCGTTTATTCGGACCATATCTATCGCAACCAGCCCACGCTGCCCCGCGAAAATAAGCCCCTGATTTCTCTTTGGGCGCAATGGTATATCGGCCTGATGATGCCTCCGTTAATGGTGGCCCTGCTAACGCAAAAAGAGGCTATCGACGTCTCTCCTGAACATATGCGCGTAGAGTTTCACGAAACGGGCCGAGCGGCCTGCTTCTGGATCGACGTCCATCAGGATCACCAGGCTACAGCCCTGTCTCCTCAACGACGCATGGAAACGCTGATTCTCTCAGCGCTGACGCCGGTTGTGCAGGCGCTGGAAGCGACGGGTGAGATCAACGCGAAGCTTATCTGGAGCAACACCGGATATTTAATTCACTGGTATTTAACGGAAATGAAGCCGTTGTTAGGGGAAGAACTGCTGACCACGCTGCGCCAGACCTGCTTTTTTGAGAAACAACTTTCCTGCGGCCAGGATAATCCCCTGTGGCGTACTGTTGTTCCGCGTGAGGGGCTGTTAGTACGCAGAACCTGCTGCCAACGCTATCGCCTGCCTGACGTTCAGCAATGCGGAGACTGCACGCTGAAATAAGCGAGGAGCCATAGCCCCTCGCTGTCATTTATGCAACCTGTTGATTTTCCTCTTCTATACGCTGTGCTTCTTCTTTTTCCTGCGCTAATAACTGCTTTTCGTAGACCTTAAAGAACGGGAAGTAGATAACGGCCGACACCAGCGCCAATAGCACCACCAGGATCGCCGCACGATAATCCCAGCCTAACGCCCATGCCGCGCCAACCGGTGCCGGTGCGGTCCAGGGAACCACTGAAATGACCCGCCCAATTAAATCCAGTTTCATCGCCGCCCAGGCCAGTACCGCATTCACCATCGGGGCCAACAGGAAGGGGATAAAAAACACCGGGTTCATGACAATCGGCGTACCAAAAATCACCGGTTCATTAATATTAAAAATGCTGGGGACTACGCTCAGACGCCCTATCGAGCGTAGATGAGCCGAACGACTACGCAGATAGCAAATCACCAACCCCATCGTTGCACCTGACCCTCCGACCACAATGAAGAACGTCCAGAATGCTTCCATAAAGATATGCGGTAACGGCGCGCCCTGCGCCAGCGCTGACTGGTTCATCCCAAGATTAGTTAGCCAGAACATTTGCAGCATTCCCGACACAATTGCCGCGCCGTGAATACCCGCAAACCACAGCAAATGGCCAATTAGTACCGCCAGCAGTATCGCTGGGAGAGAATCTGCAGCCGACACCAGTGGTTTAAAGATGGCCATAATGGCCTGCGGGATCAGCATGTCAAACTGCGACTGTATCACCAGGCTCAGCGGGTACAGCGTCAGTACCACCACCAGCACCGGGATCAGCAGATCGAAGGAGTTTTTGATCATCGGCGGCACCTGATCGGGTAAACGGATGCCGATGTTGTGCGCCTTCAGGAAGCGCATCATTTCAACACAGTAAATGGCCACCAGGATGGCGGTGAAAATCCCCGTTCCTCCCAGACTATCAACCGGCATTGTGCCTTTGGTTTTTGGCGCGGCAATCAGCAAAAAAGCCATGATTGATAGCATCGCACACATAAACGGATCTAACTGATGCGACTTCACATAGTGCTTGCCCAGGTTATAAGCAATAGCCGCACATATGTAGACCGACATAATCCCCATCGTCATATCAAACGGGGTGAGAATTTGGCCTTCAAACTGTTTTGCCAGATCCAGCCACACGCGGGCAAATCCCCAGGTGGTATCCGGAGAAAACGGCGGATAGGCAAAAACCAGCAGAAAAGAGCCTACAATCATAAAAGGCATCGCCGAAATAAAACCGTCGCGAATGGCCATTACATGTCGTTGCGAAGAGATACGCCCGGCGACAGGACTAACGTAGTTTTCAACAAAACGGAAAATCACGTTAAACACAGCATGGTTAGTAGACATAGCCGTTCTCCCGTTGTGCAAAACCCTGCAACGGTGCTGGTATCAATACCACCACGTAAAGCCCATTACCACTTTTCGCAACCGTGCCGGGAGGAACACCAGCGCTACCGCTTTTCGAGTTAAGTTTCATAGATGGCTCTTATTATGTGATACAGAGGAAATGACAACTTCAGTAATAATCGTCATTTCAACATTCTGCAACCGGTTACTGTAACCGGTTTCTTTGATTGTGAAGACGATCGAAAAACTGCTCATGTTGCTATGTTGTTACAATAAAATATTTACAGTGTGGTTGCCCCTATGACAAATTACATCCTGCAGTTTTATGCTGTGCAGAGCTGCCTGTAGGCTATTTGGAGAGAAGAATGAGTTTGCAATCAGTACGCCAATTTCTGGCGCAACATGCACCGGATATCGAGATCATCGAATTAAACCAGAGTACTGCAACCGTTGATCTGGCAGCAAAAGCCCATAACGTTGAACCTGGCCAGATAGCGAAAACACTTTCGCTAAAGGTGAAGAACGATATCATCCTGGTCGTGGCAAAAGGTGATGCCCGACTGGATAATAAAAAGCTAAAGAGTACGTTCGGTGCCAAAGCCCGAATGTTAAGTAGTGATGAGGTCGTGAACGCGACGGGGCACCCCGTTGGCGGCGTTTGCCCCTTCGGATTAGAAACACCGATATCAGTGTACTGTGATGTTTCTCTGAAGCACTACGCCGAAGTGCTTCCCGCCGCAGGTGCCATCCACAGCGCGGTTCGCATCACGCCTGAAAGAATGGCTGAACTGACTTCTGCCACCTGGGTTGACGTGTGTCAGTAATGCTTCAGACACTAAACTGATTGCCAAACCCGGCAAGAAACACGTCAACGTTGCCCGTCACGAAACCGCCTGCATAAAAGGTGCTGGCTCGCCAGCACGCAGATACAGCAGGATATCGGCCGCATCCAGTAACCCGGCATCCGAGCTTACACCCAGTTTGGACATCACATTAAATTTGTGTGCCCGAATGGTTTTGATGTTCCGTTCAAGCTGAACGGCAATCTGTGGCATCGAATAACCATTCGACATAAAGCGCAGTATTTCTCGCTCTGTCGGACTGAGCATACGGCTTTGATTAATATACCAATGGTTTTTCGTGCCTTCTGTTCCCCGACCAGGGCTGCTTAACGCCGTAAATAACGCGTCCTGCAACACTGTTAACGAAGACGCTTTACTCACAACACCATCCAACGGCAAGGGGGACAGGGAACCAATTAAACGCGCTTCAGCGTCATCATCGGCAATCACCACACGGCGAATCCGCGGATAATTTATCGCCAGCTCCGTTAAATAAGCCAACCCTGCCCTGCGATCGGTTCTGATTGCAGATAGGGAAAAAATAACTGCCGAAAACGACATCTTTAACATTGCCTGACTAAAAGCGGGCTGGCTAGAAAAGAGATGAAGTTTATATTGGTCATCCGGCATGGTATTAAATAAACTCTTAATACCCACGCTGCTCATCGTGCACTTTTCTACCAGCGCAACGTTTCTTTTGATGATTCTGCTTTCCATTCCGTGGGTTCTCCATAAACTGAAGGTAAATTAAGTTCTCGCGATCCTTGAGAACTATTTATCCAGGCATACATTTCTGCATTGCTATTTATCGACAAGCGACGCATTGCGCTATTCTTTTGGGCGCTGATTGTTTTATTGCTTTTCTTCAGTAACGTCGCAATCTGATTGATTCCCCAGCCTTTCCCAAGGAGGCGCAATACTTTCCTTTCAGAGAGAGTGAGAACGATAGATCGTGCGCTATGATCTAACAATTGTGGCATAGCGGGCGGAGAGAGCAGCGCCTTGCTTATTCTCTCTGCACGTGTATTTCCCGCGTGAATGACATTCACTAAACTTTCAATCGACTCTGCGTCAGAGAGCAGCGAACTGACAGGACACATCAGTAGCTCAACAGCCAGAGGATAAAAAATACGAGATACGAGAAATACCCAGTGAATATCACGGTATTGAGATAATAAAGAATAGTATTGTTCGCAGACTGAACGAGGATAATTACAGTCTCCGGTTAAATCAGCAATCACCAAATCAGCACACCGTAGCTGCAATAACGTCAGTTCTTCAACAGAACGACAGTAGGTAAGTTCGTAATCGGAGAACTGTCCCTGCATTATACCTTTAAGTCCGGTTTGTATAATCGGTGATTTACTAATAATAATTGCGTTTTTGCAGCGTCCTGGCAACATATCCCCTCCACACTCACCAGTCCGCAATCGTACTTAATTAAATTCTCCCGGGTAGATTAACAATCTTAACTCACAGGAAAATACTCCGAACAATAAACGGGGTGAATTGCTTATCCTTGGTATTTTCTAAAATAAAAGTATTGGCACTACAATCCAAATAATGCCAAACTGGCAAGCTATTATTACATAATCACTCATGAATACATTATCTGTACAATTATAATAACTACAATAGATCGTTAGCATGGCTTACGTATTTGCCATCCGGGAAAATAACGCTACATTTCAAACATATCTCCCCCTGAACCTTATCAAACGGGGGAGTTAAGATGCCATAACTGTATCACCTGTGTCTTTTTTCGACACAAAGATTGATCTTAGCCAGAGCCAGCGGGCTCATGCTTCATGATAAAAAGAAGATATTCGTCACTCAAAGAGACCCTTTTCAGTCAGAGCGAGCCATGCAAACAGAGCAGTCGTCACAGCGAACGGTTACACGGTTATGTATTCAATGCGGACTTTTTTTACTTCAGCATGGGGCAGAAAGCGCTCTGGTTGACGAGTTATCCACCCGCCTCGGGCTGGCACTTGGCATGGATAGCGTAGAAAGCGCCATCTCCTCTAACGCTATCGTCCTGACCACCATTAAAGACGGGCAATGCCTGACATCAACGCGAAAAAATCAGGATCGCGGCATTAATATGCACGTCGTGACGGAAGTGCAGCACATTGTCATTTTGGCGGAACATAAACTTCTGGATATTAAAGGGGTAGAGAAACGCTTTAGCCAGATTAAGCCGCTACGCTATCCAAGATGGCTGGTCGCCTTCATGGTCGGTTTGTCCTGCGCCTGCTTTTGTAAACTCAATAACGGCGGATGGGATGGTGCAGTGATCACCTTTTTCGCCAGCATGGTAGCGATGTATATCCGCCAGATTCTGGCGTCCCGGCATTTGCACCCACAAATCAATTTTTGCATCACCGCATTTGTGGCGACCACCATTTCAGGTTTGCTGCTGACGTTGCCGGCCTTTAGCAATACTCCGACTATCGCTATGGCCGCCAGCGTGCTGCTGCTGGTTCCGGGCTTTCCGTTGATCAACTCCGTCGCGGATATGTTTAAGGGACACATTAATACCGGGCTTGCTCGCTGGGCTATTGCCAGTCTGCTTACGTTGGCGACCTGTATTGGCGTGATCGTGTCGATGACCTTATGGGGGCTGCGCGGATGGGCGTGATCGATTTCATACTGGCGCTGATGCAGGACATGATCCTGTCGGCAATCCCGGCGCTTGGCTTTGCCATGGTATTCAATGTCCCTCATCGGGCTCTCCCCTGGTGTGCGTTACTCGGCGCGCTCGGCCACGGCTCAAGAATGGTGATGATGACCGCAGGGTTTAATATTGAATGGTCAACCTTTATGGCATCACTGCTGGTCGGCTGCATTGGGATCCAGTGGTCGCGCTGGTATCTGGCGCATCCAAAAGTCTTCACCGTCGCAGCAGTGATCCCGATGTTCCCTGGGATCTCCGCCTACACCGCCATGATATCAGCCGTAAAAATCGGCCATTTTGGTTACAGCGAAGTGCTGATGATTACCCTGCTGACCAATTTTCTGAAAGCCTCATCGATTGTCGGCGCGCTCTCCATCGGACTATCCGTGCCAGGATTATGGCTGTATCGCAAACGCCCACGCGTTTGACGGTGCACTTTCTTTAATACCATGCAGAGAGGGGAATCTCCCCCCTCATCTGCTGCTCTCCTTCTTCTCTGTGTTACTATAAAAGCAGTCCCCTTCTCGGTTGTTGTTCAGTATTGAGAAACATTATGCCCTGCAAAATTTTGACGCCAGACGTCACGAGCATTGACGCCTTACTACACGATCACCACGCCGTGCTGGCCAAGTCCGCGGGTGGCGCCGTAGCCGTATTCGCTAACAATGCACCAGCGTTTTACGCGGTGACGCCTGCGAGACTGGCTGAGCTGTTGGCGCTTGAGGAGAAACTGTCACGCCCGGGAAGCGATGTGACATTGGATGATCAATTTTATGAAGAGCCGCAAGCCGCTCCCGTTGCCGTGCCAATGGGGAAATTTGCGATGTACGCAGCCTGGCAGCCTGATGCCGACTTTCAGCGTCAGGCCGCTTTATGGGGCGTTGCGTTACGAGAGCCGGTTACTGCTGAAGAACTGGCTTCATTTGTTGCCTACTGGCAGGCTGAAGGCAAAGTCTTTCACCATATTCAGTGGCAGCAAAAACTGGCGCGCAGCATTCAGATTGGACGGGCCAGCAATGGCGGAATGCCAAAGCGCGATGTGAACAGCGTCAGTGAACCTGACAGCCACATTCCACCGGGTTTTAGAGGATAACGATGAAAAACGTTGGCGACCTGATGAAACGTCTGCAAAAAATGATGCCACCTAATGTCGAGCCCGCCTTTAAAACGGGCGAGGAGCTGCTGGCATGGCAAAAAGAGCAAGGTGAAATTCGTGCCGCAGCGCTGGCCCGCGAAAACCGGGCCATGAAAATGCAGCGCACATTCAACCGTTCCGGTATCCGTCCGCTGCATCAGAACTGTTCGTTCGAAAACTATCGGGTAGAGTGCGAAGGTCAGATGAATGCCCTGAGCAAAGCCCGCCAGTACGTTGAAGAGTTTGACGGCAACATCGCCAGCTTTATCTTCTCCGGCAAACCCGGCACCGGCAAAAACCATTTAGCCGCCGCCATCTGCAACGAACTGCTGCTGCGCGGCAAGTCGGTACTGATCATTACCGTGGCCGATATCATGTCGGCGATGAAAGAAACGTTCAGCAATCGTGAAACCAGCGAAGAACAGCTGCTCAACGATCTGAGCAATGTGGATCTTCTGGTGATCGACGAGATCGGCATGCAGACCGAATCCCGCTATGAAAAAGTGATCATCAATCAGATCGTCGATCGGCGTTCATCCTCAAAACGACCTACCGGCATGTTAACTAACAGCAATATGGATGAAATGAACAAGCTACTGGGCGAGCGTGTGATGGATCGTATGCGCCTTGGCAACAGCCTGTGGGTCATTTTTAACTGGGAAAGCTACCGTAGTCGGGTAACCGGTAAAGAGTATTAACGTATTAGGACCACTCCTAAGACTGCCAGCGCTATACTGCGCTGAAAAGGCATAACACGAGTTGCATATAATGATGAAAACTACCAAACGTCTGCTGTGCTGTGCGCTTGCCGCCAGTACGCTCATCTCCACCAGCGTTTTCGCCGCCTCCTGGCAGGATTCGCTCTCCAGCGCGGCCAGTGAGCTGAGCAAACAAAGCTCCGGCTCGCAAAGCAGCTCGTCGCTCTCTTCCCTGACCAGCCTGCTGAATGGCAGCAATCAGTCATTGACCTCCAGCAGCATGAATAACGCCGCCGGGATCCTGGAATATTGCGCGAAACAGAAACTGGCTTCGGTCACCGACACGCAAAACGTCAAAAATCAGGTGCTGGATAAACTGGGCCTCAGCGCGCCAGAACAGAAACAAGATACCAACTATATGGATGGTATTCAGGGTCTGCTCAACGCCAAAGATGGTCAACAGCTGGATCTGAACACAATTGGCAACAGCTCGCTGGCAAAGCAGGTAAAAACTAAGGCCTGCGATCTGGTGTTAAAACAGGGTATGAACTTCATTTCCTGACGCACGACATGCCGCGTATAACCTGCGCGGCATCTACTGATTTTCGCTAATACATTCACATTCCAAATAAATAGTAATTCCCCACAAAAACTCGCATATCTAAACCAATTCTGAATAACAACGTAATTTAATGTCACTACAATTGCAGCAATGTAACAACGCTATTACATTGTTCTCTCATCAAATGATTAGCCTGCCAGGCAATTGCCCGGTTTACTGAGGATCGACCGTTGTCAGAATTAATCTCCATCACTCTGTTTCTCGCTTCAGTGCTGATTTACGCCTGGAAAGCGGGTCGCAACACCTGGTGGTTTGCCGCCACGTTAACGGTGCTGGGGATTTTTATTGTCTTGAATATCACGCTGTACGCCAGTGACTATTTCACCGGCGACGGGATCAATGACGCGGTTCTCTATACGCTGACCAACAGCCTGACCGGTGCAGGTATCGGCAAATATATCCTGCCGGGCGTTGGGATCGCGCTGGCGCTGACGACCGTTTTTGTCGCTCTCGGCTGGATCCTACGCCGCCGTCGCCATCATCCACATCATGTGGGTTACAGTCTGCTGGCCCTGCTGCTGGCGCTGGCCTCCGTTGACGCCAGCCCAGCGTTTCACCAGATAACCGAACTGGTGAAGTCGCAGTCGCGCGATGGCGATCCTGATTTCCCGACGTATTATAAAGAGCCATCGAAAACCATTCCCAACCCGAAGCTGAACCTGGTGTATATCTACGGTGAGAGCCTCGAACGCACATATTTTAATAACGACGCGTTCCCGGATCTGACCCCGGAACTCGGCGCGTTGAAAAATGAAGGTCTGGATTTCAGCAACACCATGCAACTGCCGGGTACGGATTACACCATCGCTGGCATGGTCGCCTCCCAGTGCGGTATTCCGCTGTTTGCGCCGTTTGAAGGCAACGCCTCGGCATCAGTATCCAGCTTCTTCCCCAACAATGTCTGTCTGGGCGATATCCTGAAAAACTCCGGCTATCAGAACTACTTTGTGCAGGGTGCCAACCTGCGCTTTGCTGGCAAAGACGTGTTTCTGAAATCTCACGGCTTTGATCATCTGTACGGTGCAGAGGAGTTAAAAAGCGTGGTGGCGGACCCGGCCTATCGTAACGACTGGGGTTTCTACGACGATACCGTGCTGGACGAAGCGTGGAAAAAATTCGAAGAGCTTTCACGTTCGGGCCAGCGTTTTTCACTGTTTACCCTGACCGTGGATACCCATCATCCGGATGGATTTATCTCACGTAGCTGCAACCGTAAACGTTATGACATCGACGGAAAAGCCAACCAGTCGTTCAGCGCGGTCAGCTGCAGCCAGGAAAACATTGCCGAATTTATCAATAAAATCAAAGCATCTCCGTGGTTTAAAGATACCGTTATCGTGGTGTCTTCCGATCATCTGGCGATGAACAACACCGCGTGGAAGTATCTGAACAAGCAGGATCGCAACAACCTGTTCTTCGTACTGCGCGGCGACCAACCGCAACAGGACACGCTGGCGGTAAAGCGTAACACGATGGATAACGGCGCAACGGTACTGGATATTCTCGGCGGTGATAACTTTATCGGCCTTGGCCGCAGCAGCTTGTCGAGCGAATCCGTGTCGGAAGTGTTCCTGAACATCAAAGAAAAAATGCTGGCGTGGAAGCCCGATATCATTCGCCTGTGGAATTTCCCGAAAGAGATGAAAGAGTTCACCGTCGACCAGGACAAAAATATGATCTCTTTCTCCGGCAGCCATTTCCGTCTGCCGCTGCTGCTGCGCGTCTCGGACAAACGCGTTGAGCCGTTGCCAGAAAGCGAATATTCGGCTCCACTGCGCTTCCAGCTGGCGGATTTCGCCCCACGCGATAACTTCGTCTGGGTCGATCGCTGCTACAAAATGGCACAACTGTGGGCTCCAGAGCTGGCGCTCTCTACCGACTGGTGCGTATCGCAGGGGCAGCTGGGCGGACAGCAAATCGTACAGCACGTCGATAAAGCTAAGTGGAAAAGTAAAACCGTATTTAAAGACACGGTGATCGACATGGAGCGCTATAAAGGTAACGTTGATACGCTGAAAATTGTCGATAACGACATTCGCTACAAAGCAGATAGCTTCGTTTTCAACGTGGCGGGTGCGCCGGAAGAGGTCAAACAGTTTAGCGGCATATCACGCCCCGAATCCTGGGGACGCTGGTCCAATGCGCAGCTCAGCAAAGAGGTGACCATCGAATACAAGGCCCCGCTGCCGAAGAAATTCGATCTGGTCATTACCGCGAAAGCTTTCGGCGACAATGCCAATCGCCCTATTCCCGTGCGCGTTGGCAACGAGGAACAGACGCTGGTGTTAGGCCATGACGTCACCACCACCACTTTGCATTTTGATAACCCGGCGGATGCCGATACGCTGGTAATTGTTCCACCCGATCCGGTCGCCACCAACGAGGGCAATATTCTCGGTCACTCACCGCGTAAGTTGGGGATCGGAATGGTTGAAATCAAAGTCGTGGCTCAGGGTTCGTAACATGATAGGCCTGATAGCGCTTTGCTTATCAGGCCTATCGTTAACCGAATGTATTGTCTGAAAAAAAACAGCGCCCAACACCACACCGGGCGCTGCATGGCAACCTTATTCCAGACCTTTCACCGCCTGGCGCATGCCCTGCACCAGAATCATCTCCAGATTGGCCGTCACCTGCCCGGCAAGCCCAGGCAGCAACGTCAAATCTTCTCCCCAGTGCACCGCATCGCCGAGCACGGCATCCACCAGTTCACGCAGCGTTAAATCATTACCCACTCGCGGCCACAGGCTGGCATACAGGCTTACCCACTGCTCGTCATCCTGTATCGGATAACGTTCCCCGTCGCGCTCAGCGCGATAAAACGCCAGCAGCGCGGCAAGGGCAAACGTTAACCGCATGGGCCAGCGCCCATTTTGCTGACCCGCCAGCAGCTGCGGCAAAATTCGGGTGCGGAATTTAGTCATCCCATTAAGCGCGATGGAAAGCAACTGGTGGCGAATGTAGGGGTTCTGAAAACGCCCGCTTACCGCATCGGCAAATTCGCGCAGTTCATCCGCCGGGAGATCCAACACCGGAATAATCTCCTCGCTAATCGCCCGCTCGACAAAATGGCGGACATCAGCATCCTGCATCGCCTCGCCAACGGTCCCCAGCCCGCACAGCCACGCGACCGGCACCAGTGCGGTGTGCGCGCCATTGAGAATGGCGACCTTGCGCTCTTTGTACGGTTTGATATCGCTCACCACACGAATGTTCAGCGGACACTGCTTTAACTTCAATTCCTCGGCCAGCCACTGCGGCCCCTGGATCACAAACAGGTAAAAATGCTCTGCGGTATCGAGAAACGCATCGTGATAGCCAAGCGTAGTCTCCAGCGCAGAGACTTCTTCGCGCGGGTAGCCGGTGACAATTCGGTCGACCAGCGTGGAACAGAACGTGTTTGCCGTCTCCACCCAGTCGGCAAATGCCGGAGGAAGCTGCCACTCCTGCGCATACCGCAGCACCAGGGTTTTGAGCGCCTCGCCGTTATAGTCGATAAGCTCGCACGGGATAATTACCCAGCCCTTATCCACCGCGCCCGCAAAGTGGTTAAAGCGCTCCAGCAGCAGGCGCGTCAGTTTGGCCGGGAAACTCACCGGCGGCGCATCATCCACGCGGTCTGCTGCGTGATAGCTAATTCCGGCTTCGGTGGTATTCGAAAACACAAAACGGATGTCCGCATTGTGCGCCAGCGCCAGATACGCCGCGAAATCCTGATACGGGTTGATTTCGTTATTCACCGAACGGATAAGCCGCGCCTCACTCACCGCCTCGCCCTGCTCGTTTAGCCCGCGAATAAGCGTGGTATACAGCCCGTCCTGGGTATTCAGCGACGGCGGAAAATCGGTATTGATCGGGCGAACGATGGTCACGCCAGCATTCAGATCGGTTTGCTCGTTGAGGATATCCAGTTGCCAGTCAACAAACGCCCGCAGGAAGTTACCTTCACCAAACTGGATCACGCGTGTTGGGTAGCTGTTCCCCGGAAAATCACGTCGATTCAATGTTTTCATCGTATTTTCCCTCTCAGAACGTGATCACGCCTTTAATCAGTTCACGGTTGTTAATCACATCCCGTTCGTAGATTTCTGCCAGTGTGGCAAACGCGTAACGGTGCGTGAGCATCATGTCGGCGGTCAGTTTGCCTTCCGACATCAGACGGCCTACTTTGGCGAAATCTTCCGGCGTGGCGTTGCGGCTGCCCATCATAGTGGTCTCTTTCTTGTGGAACTCAGGGTCAGAGAACTGCAAATCACCTTTGAACAGCCCAACAAAAACGATGCTGCCGCCATGACGAATCAAATTCACCGTGTTATTCATCGCATGCTGGTTCCCCGTGGCATCAATGACCTTTTGCGCCAGCGAACCGCCAAACTGGTCACGCAGTTGCGCATCAAAATCTTCAGCGGATGGGTCGATAACCGGGAGTCCCAACCGGGAAGACACGTGCTCCCGGCGTGCTGGACTGGTATCGGCGACCACCACCTGTGCGCCATCGGCTTTGGCAATCGCTGCCGCCCCCAGACCAATCGGACCCGCGCCGACCACCAGCACCTGCTCACCCGGCGCCACCGCCGCCCGGCGTACCGCATGCGCGCTGATGGCGTAAGGCTCAATCAGCGCCGCCGCCTGCGGGTCAATCCCCTGCGCATCCAGCAGGTTGGTCACCGGAACAGAAAGATATTCACTGAAACCGCCATCCTGGTGCACGCCAATCACTGAAATCTTCTCGCAGCAGTTAGTGCGCCCGCTCAGGCATGCCGGACACTGCTGGCAGGCCACGTAAGGAATAACCGCCACCTGCTGACCATTTTTCAGATTCTGTATATTCTTACCCAGACCGACAATTTCCCCACATATTTCATGACCTAATACACGCGGGTAACTGAAAAAAGGCTGATTGCCACCCCAGGCATGAATATCGGTACCACAAATCCCTACCGACTTAATTTTAATTAATGCCTCACCCTCACCCGGAATAGGTATTTCGCGCTCTTTCCAGACTAATTTTTTAGGCTCCTGGCAAATCAACGTATTCATCGTAGACATGATTCTGCTCTCCTGTTTTTTGTTGCCTCAGATATCAACGAAAATAAAAAAGACGGAGAAAGCAGAAACACAATCTGTGAATCTCAGCGCATAAAAATGTTTTAAATCGGGTTTTAATAGATAAAAAGGAGAAGCCATGAGCCGTTCGCAGAACTTACGCCACAATGTGATTAACCAGATAATCGATGATATGGCGCGTGGTCATATCCCTTCCCCACTCCCCTCACAAAGCGCACTGGCGGAGATGTACAACATCAGCCGCACCACCGTGCGCCATATGCTGAGCCACTTAGGTGAGTGTGGCGTGCTGACCCAGGTCGGCAGCCACTATGTCATCGTGCGAAAACCCGACCATGACGACGGTTTTGCGTGTACTACCGCCTCCATGACCGAGCAAAACCGGATTTTTGAACAAGCGTTTTTTACCATGATCAACCAGCGACAGCTGCGCGCAGGCGAGAGCTTCTCCGAACTGCAGCTTGCCAGGGCCGCAGGCGTCAGCCCGGTGGTAGTGCGGGAATATCTTTTAAAATTCGAACGTTACAACCTGATTAAAAACGAAAAACGTGGTCAGTGGAGCATGAAGCAGTTCGATCAGGCCTATGCGGAACAGCTGTTTGAACTCAGAGAGATGCTGGAAACGCATTCTCTGCAGCATTTTCTCAATCTGCCGGACGATGACCCGCGTTGGTTGCAGGCTAAAACGCTGCTGGAACGCCATCGGATCCTGCGCGACAGCATCGGTAGCAGCTTTCGCATGTTCTCGCAGCTAGATCGTGAGTTCCATGCTTTGCTACTCTCTGCTGCCGATAATGTATTTTTTAATCAATCACTTGAAATTATCTCTGTGATTTTCCACTTCCACTATCAGTGGGATGAGAGCGACCTTAAGCAGCGTAACATCATTGCCATTGATGAGCATATGACCATCCTCAGCGCGCTGATCTGTCGTAGCGACCTGGATGCCACCCTGGCGCTCTGTAACCATTTGAATTCAGCCAAACAATCGATGATTCGCTCCATCAACCAGGATCGTACCGTCGCGCATTAAGTACCGATAAAAAACAGCAAATCATTACCGGGAGCACGATTTTATAAAAATAAAAACGCCTGAAAAATACCTCTTGCCTATGCTCACGCTAAGTCGACTGCATTAAAAAATTTTGTGAGCGGTGATGAGCAAATTGATTCATCACTGGTATTTTTTCAATACTGCACAGTCCTGCTGTGTAAAAAATAAATTATTGAGGTTCAGGAGTCCGGCGTGGAAAAAAATAATATTACCCTCGACCCAAGTTCTTCGTTTGGCACGTCGTCATCTGCGGATATTAATGTTCCGCCTGAGGGCATGGTGCAACGCAGTAGCCGAATAAAACGTATTCAGACCACAGCCATGATTTTATTATTTTTGGCTGCGGTAATTAATTATCTCGACCGCAGTTCTCTGTCGGTCGCCAACTTAACGATTCGTGAAGAACTGGGTCTGAGCGCCACGCAAATCGGCGTGCTGCTGTCGGTATTTTCTCTCGCTTACGGCATTGCGCAACTGCCCTGCGGCCCGCTACTGGATCGCAAAGGTCCGCGCATTATGCTGGGGCTGGGGATGTTCTTCTGGTCGCTGTTTCAGGCGATGTCCGGCATGGTGCACAGCTTCACCCAGTTTGTGTTGGTGCGTATCGGGATGGGGATCGGCGAAGCGCCAATGAACCCGTGCGGCGTAAAGGTCATCAACGACTGGTTTAACATCAAAGAGCGCGGCCGCCCGATGGGATTATTCAACGCCGCCTCCACCATCGGCGTTGCCATTAGCCCACCGATTCTGGCTGCCATGATGCTGGTAATGGGCTGGCGCTGGATGTTCATCACCATTGGCGTGCTGGGTATTTTCCTCGCCATCGGCTGGTACATGCTGTATCGCAACCGCGAGCAAATTGAGCTGAGCGCCACGGAACAAGCGTACCTGAACGCTGGTAGCGTCAATGCCCGCCGCGATCCGTTGAGCTTTGCCGAATGGCGTAGCCTGTTCCGCAACCGTACCATGTGGGGCATGATGCTGGGCTTTAGCGGCATCAACTACACCGCATGGTTATATCTGGCCTGGCTGCCGGGCTACCTGCAAACCTCCTACAACCTGGATTTAAAAAGCACCGGATTAATGGCGGCGATCCCATTCCTGTTTGGCGCAGCCGGCATGCTGATTAACGGTTTCGTCACCGACTGGCTGGTGAAAGGCGGTATGGCGCCGATTAAGAGCCGTAAAATTTGTATTATCGCCGGGATGTTCTGCTCTGCCGCCTTCACCTTTGTCGTGCCACAGGCCACAACGTCGATGGCCGCCGTGTTACTGATCGGTATGGCGCTGTTCTGTATCCACTTCGCCGGTACCTCGTGCTGGGGCCTGATTCACGTCGCCGTCGCCTCACGTATGACCGCTTCCGTGGGCAGTATCCAGAACTTTGCCAGCTTTATCTGCGCGTCGTTCGCACCGATCGTCACCGGTTTTATTGTTGATACCACCAACTCTTTCCGCCTGGCGCTGATCATCTGCGGCTGCGTCACCATGGTGGGCGCCCTCGCCTACATCTTCCTGGTTCGCCAGCCCATCAGCGATCCGCGTAAAGATTAATCCTCCAGATGCCCGATAACACCGCGTTTATCGGGCATGTTATGCTCCTCGTATGAACATCACCTTGCGCGCTACTACTCTGGCAGACACTGCCGCTCTTCCCGCCATCGAACGATCTGCGGGGCAACGTTTTTTACTCATCCCCGAACTGGCGTGGATTGCTGACGACCAGATTATATCGCTTGCCCAACATCAGGCATTTGCCGCCGCAGGCATGAGTTGGCTGGCGCAGGTCGATGCGCTTCCGGTCGGTTTTTTGGTTGCCGAAACGCTGGGGTCATCACTATTTATTGCTGAACTGTCGCTGCATCTGGAGTGGCAGGGGAAAGGAATTGGCCGCGGATTGATTGAGTATGTTGCCGAACAGGCGCGTGAGAAAGGTTATACGTCGCTCGCGCTGACTACTTTCCGCGATGTGCCGTGGAATGCGCCATGGTACGCGCGACTGGGTTTTGAAATGCTGGCTGACGAGACGCTGCCTGCAACGTTGCGCCAGAAAAGAGAAGAGGAAGCGGCGCATGGACTGGCATATGAATCGCGCTGCGCCATGCGCCTGATGTTGCGCTAATTGCCCGATGGCGGCTACGCCTTATCGGGCCTACGTAACATTCCCCACAGGCCGGATAAGCGATAGCGCCATCCGGCAACCACGTAACTTTCCTGTAGGCCGGATAAGCGACAGCGCCATCCGGCATCACAGGTTTAGAACGTTTCCCAGTTATCTCCGGCATCCGTCACCGCGGCTTTACGCGGCTGGACCGTTGAAACCGGTTTAACGGCCGCGACGTCACGCGCACGCTGTTGGTCATGCTGAATACGGAACACGGCAACGGCCTGAGTCAGACGGCTGGCCTGTTCTTCCAGCGCCGCAGCGGCGGCAGCGGATTCTTCCACCAGCGAGGCGTTCTGCTGCGTCACGCGATCCATCTCGGCAACAGCCAGACCAACCTGGTCAATACCGCGGCTCTGTTCATCAGAAGCAGAGGCGATTTCACCCATAATATCGGTCACGCGGGTTACCGCATTGACGATCTCATCCATGGTTTCACCGGCGCTTTCAACCAACGTTGAACCCACATCCACACGGCTGACCGAGTCTTCAATCAGGCTCTTGATCTCGCGCGCGGCCTGCGCACTACGCTGGGCCAGGTTACGTACTTCACCCGCAACTACCGCAAATCCACGGCCCTGCTCGCCCGCACGTGCCGCTTCTACCGCGGCGTTGAGTGCCAGAATGTTAGTCTGGAAGGCAATGCCGTCGATGACGCTGATAATGTCGGCGATTTTCTGCGAACTGGATGCGATGTCGCGCATGGTTTGCACCACGTTATCCACTACTTTGCCGCCTTTCTGCGCGGTTTCAGAAGCACTCAGCGCCAGATGGCTGGCCTGACGTGCGTTTTCGGCGTTCTGCTTCACGGTCGCCGTCAACTGTTCCATGCTGGCTGCGGTTTCTTCCAGAGATGCAGCCTGCTGTTCGGTACGCGAGGAGAGATCGTTATTGCCCATCGCAATCTCGCTGGCCCCGCTGTAAATCGCATTGGCACCGTTACGCACGTCACCCACGGTGTTCATCAGCTCACCCTGCATATGGCGCAGGCTTTCCGCCAGCTGTCCAATCTCGTTGGAACCTTCCACCTCAATACGCTTCACCAAATCGCCGCTGGCGATATGACGAATGCTGTCGATCAGACGGTTCATTGGAGAGATAAGGGTCAGTTTGATACCAAACCAGACCGCAATAATCGCCGCCAGTACGGTAATCAGCACACAAACCAACACCCACATCGCCTGGCTGTAAGAACTGTTGTTATCTTCCACCGCGATGTCATACAGGCGATCGTTCTGCTGCATGTAATTGATATACTGCTTCTCAAAACCATCCTGATAACTCTGCGTCGGTTGATCAAAGAATGCGTTGATCTTCCCGTCACCCAGTAACTGGATCAGCTCCGCCAGCGCACCGTGATAGATGTCATAGGTGCGGTTAATCTCCTGGAAAGCGGCTTCGCTTTGGCGCGGATCGCGCGGGAGAGACTCGTAAATCGCCCAGTTTTTTTCCGTCAGCTTCAGCGCCGTACTCGCCACCTGCATCAGCTCGGCAACGGTCGCGCCGCTACCGATATTGCTCTGATCCATCATGTAGCGAATGCCTGCCCGGTTCAGGGTGTTACGCGTTTGCAGCAGCTCAACCCAGGTGGCGTTCAGCGCAGACTGTTGCTGGCGAATGGTTTGCAGAACGGTAAAGTTCTCTTTGTCATTCTTAAGTGAGTTAAAAAACAAGCCGCCAGAGGCGAGCTGTAAAAGGCCAAATAGCGCCAATACCAGCAGTAAGCTGGTAACAATCTTCATTCGTTTTAACATGTTTTCTCTTTCCGCTAGACAGATACTCTGGTTTTCGGCCTGGAAAGAGAAAACTTTATGGTGCCAGCAATTGCCACAGAATTATCGTTTTCACATTAAATACCGTTCCCTATGACAAATTACGCAAAAAATTAGTCGTTCCATTACGTCTTAGGTGTAGGATTCCGGTTTTTGAAGGAAAGGATGCTTCTATGTTAAATCGCGATTTTGATCACCTATCCACCCTCGCACACCACTTTTTTGAACGTGAAGATATTCGCCAAAAGCTCAATATCATCGATCAGTACAACATCTCCGGTTGGGAAGTCTGGATGCAGATAGAATTTGCCAATCTGCTGGCTTCGACGGGTCATGAATGGTGGCGTGAACAAACTCTTGCTTGCGATCTCCGGAAAAATCCACAGCGTTTGTCAGTGCGTGCAGATTTCTTGTTGCGGAAAAAAGGCTGGACGCAGGATAGCTACATTGCGCTTGAACTCAAACAGAACCAGGATCCGACAAGCTGCGTCAGAAATATGATTGCTGATTTGGTTAAAAGCGCAAAAATCAAACGTTCGGAATTAGAGCTGCGTAGCTTCTGGACGCTGGGGGTAACGCCCCGCATAGATAAAGAGCGCCTCGATGAACTCATTGACTACTATCTGGATGAAAAATATTACCTGACTAAATCACGTAAGAAACATGTGTTGCTCAGAGACATCGAACATACGCCTTACTGTTATATCGTAATCTGAGTCTCTCAGTGAGGTGCTTTGTCAGTGGGAAAACACGGCATGTAGACAGGCAAACGCTATAATGCCGTGATCTCAATCACATAAATATCCCCGTTAACCCCTACCGCTTACCGCTCACTGACACTTGGGACCGCTTAAGCTGACATACAACCGCTCACTTATTTACCTTACTTTACGCGCGTAATTCTCTGGCAAGATCCCCCCAACATAGCAGTCAAATAACCTCCTCAAACACAAGATCAAACCCACGCGGCTTCGGCCAATTATTAATTAGATACCAGGTTTTACTATGGATACGAAAAAGATATTCAAGCACATACCCTGGGTGATTCTCGGAATCATCGGTGCATTCTGCCTCTCGGTAGTGGCATTACGTCGGGGTGAACACATTAGTGCCCTGTGGATCGTGGTCGCCTCAGTTTCTGTTTATCTGGTGGCCTATCGTTACTACAGCCTGTACATCGCCCAAAAGGTGATGAAACTTGACCCAACGCGTGCTACGCCAGCGGTCATCAACAATGACGGTCTGAACTACGTTCCAACCAACCGTAACGTATTGTTTGGCCACCACTTTGCCGCTATCGCAGGTGCAGGTCCGCTGGTTGGGCCGGTACTGGCCGCGCAGATGGGCTACCTGCCCGGTACGCTGTGGCTGCTGGCAGGCGTCGTGCTGGCCGGTGCGGTGCAGGACTTCATGGTGCTGTTTATCTCTTCCCGCCGTAACGGCGCATCTCTGGGTGAGATGATCAAAGAAGAGATGGGCCCGATCCCGGGAACCATTGCGCTATTCGGCTGCTTCTTAATCATGATCATCATCCTCGCAGTACTGGCGCTGATCGTGGTAAAAGCGCTGGCGGAAAGCCCGTGGGGTGTGTTCACCGTCTGCTCAACCGTACCTATCGCGTTGTTCATGGGAATCTACATGCGATTCCTGCGACCGGGGCGTGTGGGTGAAGTGTCGGTGATTGGTATTGTGCTGCTGGTTGCTTCTATCTACTTCGGCGGCGTGATTGCGCATGACCCGTACTGGGGCCCGGCGCTGACCTTTAAAGACACCACCATTACCTTTACCCTGATCGGTTACGCGTTTATCTCTGCGCTGCTGCCGGTATGGCTGATCCTCGCTCCGCGTGACTATCTGGCTACCTTCCTGAAAATCGGCGTTATCGTCGGTCTGGCGGTGGGGATTGTTATCCTCAACCCGGAACTGAAAATGCCGGCGATGACGCAGTACGTTGATGGTACCGGTCCGCTGTGGAAAGGCGCTCTGTTCCCGTTCCTGTTCATCACCATCGCATGTGGTGCGGTATCAGGCTTCCACGCGCTGATTGCTTCCGGTACCACACCGAAGCTGCTGGCCTGTGAAACCGATGCGCGCTTTATCGGTTACGGCGCGATGCTGATGGAATCCTTCGTGGCGATTATGGCGCTGGTTGCCGCGTCTATCATCGAACCGGGTCTGTACTTCGCGATGAACACCCCGCCTGCAGGACTTGGCATCACCATGCCGAACCTGCATGAAATGAGCGGCGAAAACGCACCGCTGATTATGGCGCAGCTGAAAGATGTTACCGCACATGCGGCAGCGACCGTCAGCTCCTGGGGCTTCGTCATTTCGCCTGAGCAGATCCTGCAAACCGCGAAAGACATCGGTGAACCGTCCGTTCTGAACCGTGCAGGTGGCGCACCGACGCTGGCTGTGGGTATCGCTCACGTATTCCACAAAGTGCTGCCGATGGCTGATATGGGCTTCTGGTACCACTTCGGTATTCTGTTTGAAGCGCTGTTCATCCTGACCGCACTGGATGCCGGTACCCGTTCTGGCCGCTTTATGCTGCAGGATTTACTGGGTAACTTCGTGCCGTTCCTGAAGAAAACCGACTCCCTGGTTGCAGGCGTTGTAGGTACTGCGGGCTGCGTAGGCCTGTGGGGTTACCTGCTGTATCAAGGCGTTGTTGACCCGCTGGGCGGCGTTAAGAGCCTGTGGCCGCTGTTCGGTATCTCTAACCAGATGCTGGCTGCCGTGGCACTGGTGCTGGGCACCGTGGTGCTGGTTAAAATGCAGCGCACCAAATACATCTGGGTTACCGTTGTTCCGGCAGTATGGCTGCTTATCTGCACCACCTGGGCGCTGGGTCTGAAACTGTTCAGCACCAACCCGCAGATGGAAGGCTTCTTCTTCATGGCGAATCAGTACAAAGAGAAGATTGCTAACGGCGGCGAACTGACCGCGCAGCAGATTGCCAACATGAACCACATCGTCGTCAACAACTACACCAACGCAGGTCTGAGTATTCTGTTCCTGGTGGTGGTGTACAGCATCATTTTCTACGGGTTCCGTACCTGGCAGAAAGCCCGCGCCATCGACGGTCGCTCTGATAAAGAGACACCGTATGTACCGGTGCCGGAAGGCGGCGTGAAGACCTCTTCACACCACTAATCTGAAGCCGGGTGGCGAGCGCTTACCCGGCCTCAATCACTTAGTGCCGCAGGCGTAATTGGCGCAGTCAGTTTGACCGCGGACAGCGCGCAGCAACCGGAGCGTACACGCAGTACGTGAGGATTGCGAGCACTGCCCACGGTCAAAATGGCAAGTAAAATAGCCTGCATCTACGAGCTCAACATATATCCGGGGCGTTTTATGTTTGGTACTTTAGGTCAGGCAAAGAAATATCTCGGTCAGGCGGCGAAGATGCTGATTGGCATTCCGGACTACGACAACTATGTCGAGCACATGAAGACCAACCATCCCGATAAGCCTTACATGACCTACGAAGAATTCTTCCGCGAGCGCCAGGAAGCCCGCTACGGTAGCGGCGGAAGCAGTTGCTGTTAGAAGGAGAAGTGAATGACCCCGATTGCAGTTACCCTACTCACCGGTTTTCTTGGCGCGGGTAAAACCACCCTGCTGCGCCATATTCTCAACGAGCAGCACGGTTACAAGATTGCCGTTATCGAAAACGAATTCGGCGAAGTCTCGGTGGACGATCAGCTGATTGGCGATCGCGCTACGCAGATCAAAACCCTGACCAACGGCTGCATTTGCTGTACCCGCTCCAGTGAGCTGGAAGACGCATTGTTAGACCTGCTAGACAACCTCGACAAAGGCACCATCAATTTCGACCGTCTGGTGATCGAATGCACCGGCATGGCCGATCCCGGCCCGATCATTCAGACCTTTTTCTCCCATGAAGTGATTTGCGAACGCTACCTGCTGGACGGCGTAATTGCGCTGGTTGACGCGGTACATGCCGACGAGCAGATGAACCAGTTCACCATCGCCCAGTCGCAGGTCGGCTACGCCGATCGCATCCTGCTGACCAAAACCGACGTCGCGGGAGAAAGCGAAAAACTGCGTGAGCGCCTGGCGCGCATCAACGCCCGCGCCCCGGTGTATACCGTGACGCATGGCGATATCGACCTCTCCCTGCTGTTCGACACCAACGGTTTTATGCTGGAAGAGAACGTGGTCAGCGCCAAACCGCGCTTCCACTTTATCGCCGACAAGCAAAACGATATCTCCTCGATCGTCGTCGAACTGGATTACCCGGTAAACATCAGCGACGTGTCGCGTGTGATGGAAAACCTGCTGCTGGAATCCGCCGAAAAGCTACTGCGCTACAAAGGTATGCTGTGGATTGAAGGCGAACCGAACCGTCTGCTATTCCAGGGCGTCCAGCGCCTGTACAGCGCCGACTGGGACCGCCCGTGGGGCGACGAACAACCGCACAGCCAGCTGGTGTTTATCGGTATTAACCTGCCGGAAGACGAGATCCGAGCCGCGTTTGCGGGATTGAAGAAGTAACCCCCTGCTGAATTGCCCGGTGGCGCTACGCTTACCGGGCCTGGAAATTCCACTTTCCCGTAGGCCGGATCAGGCGCAGCCGCCATCCGGCACTCACTGCCCACTCACTCAGTAATCACAAACCGCGTCGCGGCAAAGCAGTTCAACACCCGGTGTACCAGAAATACCATGGTTAACGTTGCCACCAGCGCGACGGTGACGGAGGTGATACGGTACAGATCGCTGAATACCAGGTCCTGATCCGGGTGCAGGTTCTGGCCAAACATAATGCCGATGGTGGTGATACTGGCAAAACCCACGCCCGCGCCGACTTTTTCCATTACGTGCAGACGGGCGCTAAACGCCAGCCCAAGACCAATCAGCGGCATCATCAGCAACATGTGGTTGCTGAAATCATAGATAAGCAGCTGCACCAGCAGAATATACAGGCAGGCCAGCACCACGCCGACCACTCGCCAGATCGAGCTGATCACCGCGCCGCGATAGTGCATCGGAAACAGGATCAAAATCCCTGCCATCAGCGCCGACAGCGAATCACTCAAATCGCAGATCTGGAAGACCACAAAAATCATCGTTGCCACCGTACCGGAAAGCAGCGACTCGTGGCGAACCCGGGCGGCATCTTTCTCAATGCGCGGCGGCGGTAGGCGAGGTTCCACATCCGGGATCAGATAATGCAGCAGCGCGCTCAGCGCCACCGCCATGACGCAGGCTTCCATATTGGAGAACATCAGCGTATGCCAGTTGGTGGTGGGATAGCTCATAAAGTTGAGCATCGTGCTCTGGCACACCACGCCCATCGAGCCGAGCAGAAACAGCGGGCCTTTGCTCATAAAACGAAAGCGCATCACATACAGGCCGAACACCACCAGCGTCATCATCAGCGGCCACTGTGAAAGATAGCCGACAATCAGCACCATTTCGACGCAGTTCACCGCCGCGCTGAACACAAACTGTGTTGCCACATGGCGGTTGAACACCGGCACCAGCGACAGCAACATCAGCGGATAAACCACAAAAAATACGCCGTACTGCACGTTGTAGAATGTCGAGATACTCAGCGCGATTGTCCCGGCAATGGAGATACGCAGGGTCTGGCGAAAATCATTGGCGGTGTAGACAATATTCCCGTGCGGCGTAAAGACATGGGCCAGCGTGTTAATAGACATAATGCAGCCAGCTGACGAGGTGGATCTGCGCCCCGGCAAAGGTGCGGGCGAACATCCCTTCGCTGTTATACAGCTGTACCGTGGCGCGCGCCCCGGTCGGTAACGGCGTGTCGAGCGGTTCGTTCAGCGCCACATGAATGCGCATACGCTGAGCATCGCGCACCCAACGGGTGGACTGTTCCGGTTGCGACAACTGGCCGTTAACCTGTTCCTGACCCGCAAGAATACCGGCATCACTGCTGGTGACTCGGGCAGAGAAAACCTTGCCCGGCATGGCGTCGAACACCACGGCGGCATCGGTATCAACCCGAGTGTGGCGCAGACTTTTCTCGCGAAAGTCAGCCACGATATCGGTCTGATGGCTGACCAACGCCAGCAGCGGCGTGGCGGCGGTGGCATACAGTCCGGGGCTAAGCTGGAGATTGCTCACCGTGCCGTCGCTTTGTGCATACACTTTGCTCCAGCCGAGGTTCAGTTGCGCCTCTTCCAGCGCGTTACGGTATTTTTGCAGCGTCACGTTATGCTTGTCATCGCGCTCGCCGCGCTGGATCAGCAGGTTCTGAATACTGGCATTCAGCGCCGCTACCGACTGCTCGCTGGTTTGCCAGGCGGTGCGCACCTTGTCGAGATCGGATTGCGAGACGTTCTGCATGGCGCTCAGGCGCTGATAGCGGTCTAAGGTGGTCTTATCGTTGCGGGCGTTGAATTGCGCGGTGCGCAGGTTGGCGCGGGCAGAGGCGATCTGTGCATCCAGCTGTTGGTTGCCCAGCTTCGCCTGCTCAAGGGCAATTTGCGCCGCCTCGACCTTATTGATAAATGGCGTCGGATCCAGTTCGTACAGCAAATCGCCCTTCTTCACCTGGCTATTGTTATGTACATGCACCTGCGAGACGTAGCCGGAAACGCGTGAGGAAACGGGTGTTACCACACGCATTACCGTGGAGTCCGGCGTCAGCGGGATCCAGATATCGGCAACGATAAACCAGGCGAATATTACCAGGAAAGCGGTAATACTCACCCTTACCCAACGGGCAAATTTTTGTTCTGGGGTCATCATAGTTTTTTAGTGTTGATTGTCTTCTTCGCGGATTGTCCGCAAATTGCAGGCGAGTTGATTTAAGGTCGCACTGAAGGAGGCAAGCTCCGCTTCAGGAATGGTGCAGGTGACGCGATGTTGGTATGTCTCAATCACCCGGTTTAGTTCTTCAAGCCTTGAGCGGCCTTGCGCGGTCAGCGTTAGCAGGCGGATGCGTTTGTCATAAGGCGATGTAGAACGCAGCAGATAGCCCTGCTTTTCCAGCTGCGAGAGAGTGCGCATCAGCGGCGGCAGTTCAATGCCCTGCATTTGTGCCAGTTCGCTAACCGAGACGTTGTCTCCCAGTTGATACAACTGCATCAGTACCGTCCAGCTGGATTGCGTCAGGCCAGTATCGGTGATGGCAGCATCAATAATGGCCCGCCACTGGCGCACCACCATTGCCATGCGCATCCCCATCGGGCGGCGGGCAAACAGTTCATCTTCAGTCATCTTTCTTTCCTCTCATCGCTGAAGAGAAAATAATACTTATCAGGATAAGTATCAAGAAACGGACTAACCAGAAGCATGAATTGATAAATATCGTGAATATAAAAGAGGCCGGGGCGATAACCCCCCAGCCTCTGTCGATGAAAGAAAATCACTCCACCTGATCGCGTCGCAGCCCGACGTCCCGCAGCCGCTCGTCGCTCATCTGTTGCAATACGCGCCGCGTTTGCGCTCGCAGCCGCCACGCCTTGTATGCCCGCCAGATCAGTACAAACCCAATAAACGGCTGTTCTGCTTTATTCTCGTGAAATTCCATACCTTGCCTCCCCACCTTGCCAGAGGCTCTATCTTCACGGATCTGGTCCAAAACAATACAGACTCACAAAGTACTTTTATTTAACATACAGATTGGTTAAAAAGAGTTCTGCATCGCTTTTTTCACGCCAATCTGTACCGGTTTTTTAATCTGTATGGTACCCATGAGGGATACAGCATGACGCGTTACCAACATCTGGCCAACCTGCTGGCCGAACGCATTGAGCAAGGGCTGTATCGCCATGGCGAAAAACTGCCCTCGGTACGTAGCCTGAGCCAGGAGCACGGGGTCAGCATCAGCACCGTCCAGCAGGCGTATCAGACGCTGGAACAGCGCCAGCTGATCACGCCCCAGCCGCGATCCGGTTATTTTGTCGCGCCACAAAAAGCGCAGCCACCCGTGCCACCGATGTCGCGCCCGGTGCAGCGTCCGGTCGAAATCACCCAGTGGGATCAGGTGCTGGATATGCTAAAGGGCAACGCGGACAAATCGATAATCCCGTTTAGCAGCGGCGTGCCCGACATTGATCAACCGAGCCTGAAGCCGCTGTGGCGCGAGCTCAGCCGCGTGGCGCAGCATAATCTGCGCGCGATACTGGGCTACGATGAAATATCCGGATGCCGTGAACTGCGTCAGCAGATTGCGCGGCTGATGCTGGACGGCGGTTCAGTGGTCAATGCAGACGATATTGTGATCACCAGCGGCAGTCAGAGCGGGATGTCGCTGGCGCTGCTGACGGTCTGCCAGCCCGGAGATATTGTCGCCGTTGAATCACCGGCCTACTACGGCACGATGCAGCTACTGCGCGGCTTAGGGATCAAGGTGATTGAGATCCCAACCGATCCGGATACCGGGATCAGTATTGAAGCGCTGGAGCTGGCGCTGGATCAGTGGCCGATCAAAGGTGTGCTGCTGGTTCCCAACTGCAACAACCCGCTCGGATTTATTATGCCGGATGCGCGTAAACGGGCGGTGCTCGCCCTCGCCCAACGGCACGATATTGTGATTTTTGAAGACGATGTGTATGGCGAACTGGCCACAGAGTATCCGCGCCCGCGCACGATCCACTCCTGGGACAGCGACGGTCGGGTAATACTCTGCAGTTCATTTACCAAATCCGTCGCCCCCGGTCTGCGCGTGGGTTGGGTGGTGCCCGGTCGCTATTACAACAAACTGCTGCACATGAAGTACGCCGTCATTGGAACTAACGTTCCCGCTACGCAACTGGCAGCGGCTTCCTTTGTGCGCGAAGGTCATTATCATCGGCATATCCGGCGTATGCGCCAGATTTATCAGCGTAATATGGAGATCTACACCTGCTGGGTACGGGAATACTTCCCCTGCGGGATCTGCGTCACCCGTCCGAAAGGCGGCTTTATGCTGTGGGTCGAGCTGCCGCTCCAGGTCGATATGGTCTGTGTCGCTAAGCAGCTCTGTCGCCTGAAAATCCAGGTTGCGCCGGGTTCGCTGTTCTCCGCATCGGGGAAGTATCGTAACTGCGTACGCATCAACTGCGCGTTGCCGCCAAACGAGAAGCATCGGGAAGTGATGCAAAAGCTCGGCGAGGCGGTAAAAACGGCGATAGAGTAAACCGGAGCACCCGGTGTTTCCGGGCTGGCAATTAGGCGGTTTAAGTCATATCTAATGGCTTACGCCCTGAATATCTTCAGCGGAAAGCCGGGTAATTTTTTGCACCGTGCTGATATCGATGCCATCAGCCAGCATGGTGCGGGCAATACGCAACGCCTCAGTTCGTTTCCCCTCTATAAGTCCTTCCAGCCTGCCTTTTTGTAGCCCTGCCTCATGCAATCTGTCCGCAATCGTCATCAAATGCTCCTTATGCTGCGGTGAACGTTCGGCAACCCCGCGAATAAACTCACTGAATCGAGGTGCATCGCCAGTTCGTAAAATATAATTAAACAGCGTCTTTATCTGGCTGTCATTAGTCAGTCCGGTAAGTAACAAGGAAACAATTTGCTCAACCAGCCCCATAAGATCGCGCTGACGGATATGTTTTTGGATTAACTCCAGCAGCGCCATACGTCGATGCTGCACAATTTCGTCATCCGGTATGACCGTAATATCCACCAGCGGAAACGCCGCAGCATACAGCTTACGAGCCAGCTTCGGGTTGGCAAACTCATCCAGCCAGCACAGTGAATAAGGGTACGGGCTTTTAGCACCATGATAGAACAGCATCGGCACCACCAGCGGCAATTGCTGATGCCCGGCATCTAAATGTTTCTGCATGGCTGCTACCGCATAGCGCATCAGTCTGAATGCCATATGCGCATCCGGTGTGCTTTGGTGTTCAATCACCACGTAAATATATCCATCCCCATCCGTCGTTTTCACCGACCACAGCACATCGGAATAATACGCACGTAAACCCTCTTCAATGAAACTGTCTGACTCGAGTTTAAGCGTCTGAAGATCGCAAAGCTCGCGCAGCGAAGCGGGAAGATGTATTTGTAGGAAATCCCGAGCAGTCTCAGGGTGGCGTAAAAACGTTTTAAAAACCGCATCGTGCGGAGTGGAAGTGGGAGCTTTGTTCATGGCGATCCATCACCTGGAAATAAGATGCCGTGACTGTAGCGCCGTAAAATCGTCCCCTCACCTGCAACTTTCTCTCTTTGCGAGGCAATTTCCGGGATATCAACGTCCTTATGTAACGTCTGCATTTGTCTGGAACACGTCACGCAAAATCGCCATCTCAATGCACATTCCTACTTTTTCACCACTCGGCCTGTGCTATAACAAATCATCACTTACAGGGAGGACACGGTGTGACGCATACCCGGGATATTCCACAATCGTTCTGGCGTGATGAGCAGTTGCCGTGGCTGGAACTGCGCAGTACCTGGCAAAGCCAGCAGGCCTATAAGCGGCATCACCACTCTCAGCTCTCGATTGGGGCAATTCTCGAGGGGGAAACGTGCTGCCTGTGTGATGGCAAGGAATACCATCTGCAGGTGGGCGATCTGATTGTGATCCCGCCGCTGGCACCTCACAGCTGTAATCCAGTTAACGGACAGTTTCGTAGCTATCACATGCTTTATCTTGATACCCAGTGGTGTCTTGCTAATCTGCCTGCACAGAACACCAATCAGCTGCTTTGCACGCGTGATCCCGTTATCCGCGATGCGCAATTATTCCAGCGCTATATGTACCTTGTGGCGCTCATGCCG
Source organism: Citrobacter sp. Cpo090 (assembly GCF_030332665.1). NCBI lineage: Bacteria > Pseudomonadati > Pseudomonadota > Gammaproteobacteria > Enterobacterales > Enterobacteriaceae > Citrobacter > Citrobacter sp. Cpo090. Next base: position 303,522 of record NZ_JAOWHK010000031.1, read on the forward strand.
CAACGGCAAACCGCGCAAATAACGGATGCCGCGCAAGCATTGCTTCACTCGCTGCCGTTGCAGTCGGTCACACCAGAAAACCTAAGCGCCACCAGCCAATATCTGTGCGAACGGTTGCAATCCAGCCTGCTCGCACCGCCCTCACTCGATGAGCTGGCACATGAGTGTCACATGCGTAAAGAGACGCTGATCCGTACCTTTAAGCAGGACACCGGGCTGACGCCAGGAAGTTATCTGAACATCATACGGATTGACTATGCTCGCCAGCGGCTGCGGGCCGGGGACGAAATTGCCGATGTCGGCTACCAGAGCGGGTTTGCCGACCAGAGCCATTTCCATCGCACCTTTGTTCGCTACACCGCCGCCACACCGCGCCAGTACGCCTTGGGACGATCAATATCAGACAATAATTAACGCTGTGTCAGGCGTACGGTGATCTCAGATTCATTCTCTGAGGTTGCTATGTCACTGCTTGCTGAACTTTTTCCGTCTGCTTTTCCCGCGCTGGCGCTGGCGCATTTCGTCGCATTGCTTAGCCCTGGGCCGGACTTCTTTTTACTGATCGGTTACGCCGTACGATACCGGATGCGCGGCAGCGCCGGGCTGTGCGTGGGGATCGCTATCGGCAACGGGCTGTATATCCTGCTGGCGATTATCGGTTGGGGGATCCTGCGCCAGCTTCCCCTGTTGTTTACCATTATTGAGCTGCTGGGCGCGCTCTATTTGTTGTGGATTGGCAGCCTGCTGATACGCAGCCGCCCGCAAACGCTGACCGGAGCAGATGCCCAGTCTACCTGTCCAGGATTTGGTAAACAGCTGCTGCTGGGATTGGGTTCGTCACTGCTCAACCCAAAAAATGCGCTGTTCTATCTGGCGCTGATGACCGCCCTGCTCGGTCCGTCGGTGACGCTGCTGCAACAAACCATGAGCGGGATCTGGATGACCAGCGTGGTGCTGTACTGGGATCTGCTGATCGTGATGTTCATCGGTTTACCGCAGATCCAGCGGCGCTTAACCAGAGGAATATTATGGGTAGAGCGTATCGCTGGGGGGGTATTGATTATTTTCGGTTGTGCTATTGCGCTGCGGTTTTTGCAGAGCATCGTAGTCTGATTTGCAGGGCGATTTTCTGCACATAAACCGGATAAACTCGTTTAATTAATATCCAATCCGCATTACACTGCGGAAGGTTATTACCCGTTCAACTTACTCTTCCTGAGGTGCGATGTGCTGATTGTTACCTGTAATCGTTACGTTTTCTGACCCCGCGTCAGTGAACGTATCTTCTGTTTGCGCTTCGCGCAGACAGCGTTTTTGATTACATGAAATTCAGTACATTTGCAGTCTGCTTTTTTTCTGTCATCGGTCTGACGTCTCAAAGACGGTATTGAATTTCGCTATTCCCGTTGAGGGTTTTCTCCCGACAAGGAGCTGTTTTATGCAACGGATTCTCGCGTTTTTCTCCCAACGCGCCACAACGCTATTTTTTCCTGTCGCGTTGATTTTATATGACTTCGCCGCCTATCTGTCGACGGACCTGATCCAGCCCGGCATCATCAATGTGGTACGTGATTTCAACGCCGATGTCAGCCTGGCACCCGCAGCGGTGAGCCTCTATCTGGCGGGCGGCATGGCGCTGCAATGGCTGCTGGGGCCGCTTTCCGACCGAATTGGCCGTCGACCGGTGCTGATTGCGGGGGCGTTAATCTTTACCCTCGCCTGCGCTGCCACGCTGTTCACCACCTCAATGACGCAATTTCTGGTCGCCCGATTTGTGCAGGGCACCAGCATCTGCTTTATCGCGACCGTAGGCTATGTCACGGTACAGGAGGCGTTTGGGCAAACGAAGGCCATTAAGTTAATGGCGATAATCACTTCCATTGTGCTCGTTGCACCGGTTATCGGCCCGCTTTCCGGGGCGGCGCTGATGCACTTTGTACACTGGAAGATCTTGTTTGCCATCATTGCCGTCATGGGGCTTATCGCCCTGATTGGGTTAACGTTAGCCATGCCGGAAACCGTCCAGCGCGGTGCGGTGCCGTTCAGCGCGCGCGGCGTACTGCGTGATTTCCGCGACGTTTTCCGCAACCGGGTGTTCCTGTTTGGCGCTGCCACGCTGGCGTTAAGCTATATCCCGATGATGAGCTGGGTGGCGGTCTCGCCGGTTATTCTGATCGACGCAGGCGGTATGAGCACATCGGAGTTTGCCTGGGCACAGGCTCCGGTGTTCGGCGCAGTGATCGTCGCTAATATGGTGGTGGTTCGTTTCGTGAAAGATCCGACCCGACCACGCTTTATCTGGCGGGCAGTCCCCATTCAGCTAAGCGGGCTGGCGGTGCTAATTGCCGGCAATTTACTGTGGCCGCACGTCTGGCTGTGGTCGGTGCTGGGGACCAGCCTGTATGCGTTTGGTATTGGGATGATCTTCCCGACGCTGTTCCGCTTTACGCTTTTTTCCAACAACTTACCTAAAGGTACGGTCTCGGCGTCTCTCAATATGGTGATCCTGACGGTGATGGCGGTTGCTGTCGAAATTGGACGCTGGCTATGGTTTAACGGCGGCAGGATTTCGTTTCATCTGCTGGCGGTTGCGGCGGGGATCGCTGTCGTGTTCACGCTGGCAGGCTTACTCAAACGCGTACGTCAGCATGAGGCAACGACGTTAGCCACTGAAAACTAACCTGCCCGCTTATCCGGCCTACGACAACTATGTAGGCCGGATAAGCGTTTGCGCCGCATCCGGCTACGCTCACCTCACCTTACGCAATGCGTGCAAATCCCGCGTCCAGATCGGCAATCAGGTCGTCGATATCCTCAAGGCCGATATGCACCCTGACCAGCGTGCCGCTGAAATCCACCTCTCCAGCCGGGCGAATGCTATTTAGCTCTTCCGGCTGGTTCGCCAGAATGAGCGACTCAAATCCGCCCCACGAATAGGCCATATGGAACAGCGAGAAGTTATCGAGGAAATTCGCCATCTGTTCGTCGGTCAGTCTCTTTTTCAGCACAAACGAGAACAGGCCTGAGCTCCCGGTAAAATCACGCTGAAAATACTCATGGCCCGGACATTCCGGTAATGCCGGATGATTCACCCGCGCCACTTCCGGCCTTGCCGACAGCCAGCGGGCAATATGGATACTGCTCTCCTGATGCTGCTTAAGACGTACCGCCAGGGTGCGCAATCCGCGGCTACCGTTGTAGGCCGTATCGGCATCCAGCGTTTGCCCCATCAGATAGGAGTTCTCGCGCAGACGATCCCAACAACGGGCGTTGGACACCGCCGTGCCCAGCATGGCGTCCGAATGGCCGATGGTGTACTTCGTTCCTGCCTGAATGGAAATATCCACGCCATAATCCAGCGCTTTGAACAGCACGCCCGCCGCCCAGGTGTTGTCGATCATAATGACAATCTCCGGATTCACCGCGCGGATCGCCTTCACCATTCCCGGCACGTCCTGAACTTCCATGGTGATTGAACTCGGGGACTCGAGGAACACCACCTTTGTTTCCGGACGCAGAAGATCGACGATGCCAGCGCCAATCAGCGGATCGTAATACGTTGTTTCCACGTTGAATTTGCTCAGTATCTTATTGCAAAAATCCTGGGTTGGCTCATAGGCCGCACCCGTCATCAGAATATGATCGCCCCCCTGAACAAACGCCAGAATCGCATTGGTCACCGCCGCAGCACCACATGGGTACAACGCACAGCCAACGCCGCCTTCCAGTTCGCTCATTGCCTTCTGGAAAGCAAAGTGGGTATAGGTTCCGCGACGGCCGTAAAACAGCTCGCCGTTCGCGCGATTAGCGGTGGCAAATTTCTTGTCCTTCACGGTATCAAATACCAGTGAAGAGGCGCGTTGGATAACCGGATTCACCGCTCCCTGGGTGTAGCGTTTATCGCGACCGGCAACAACCAGGTGCGTTTCAAGTTTCATTGCGTCTTTCATAACATCTCCTGTTCTTAATCCGTGTGAAACCTATACCACCGCAGCAGTAGAGTTTATTTCAGTGTTGGTCTGCTTTTTTCCTGCGAACCGTTCAACAATCTGCGCCGCATTCAAATCATGGATAACATTAATCAGTGTGGCCGGCGCATCGGTAATGGTGCCAAGCACCACCAGCATCGGGATTGCTTCCATCGGCAGGCCCAGCGTGGTGACGATAAAGATTTCACCGAGGAACGCCCCGCCCGGCACGCCGCCAACGATAATGGCGGAGAGCACCGCAATCAGCATCGTCAGGAAGAAGGTTTCGGTGGTGAATTCCATGCCCAGCACGGAATAGATAAAGACAATTTTTAGCGCAGCAATCATCGCTACGCCGCCCTTGTTGAGGTTAACCAGCAGCGGAATGGAGACATCAACGATTTCCGGGTTGATCCCCATCGCCTTACCGGCACGCAGCGTCACCGGGAGCGTCCCCAGCGAAGAGCAGGTCCCCAGCGCGGTCGCAGACGGTTCAATCGCGTTACGCCAGAAGGCTTTGACCGCCGGAATACCGCCGCCAATATACGAATAGAGAATCGAGCCAAAAACAAAATAGACCAGCGTGGCAACCATAAACAGGCCGATGGCGCGGGCAAAGGTTAATAATAGTGCAGAGTCCTGACTGGCCATGGTGGCGGCGAAGTAGCAGCCCAGACCAATCGGCGCGACCTTCATAATGATCGAGACGATCTTCATGATCACGGTATTGGCATCTTCCAGCAGCGACGCAATGCGTTTACCGGCCTGATCCGACTGACCAATCGCCACACCGGCGATGATCGCCATTACGATCAGCGCCAGAATATTGGATTTAGAAAACAGTCCGATAAAGTCGCTGGTGGTGATCATACTGACAAAATCCATCTTGCCGCTGCCCGCCTGCACCGACTGCGAGAGATCGATAGTGACGCCCTGCGCCGGGTTATACCATAGCGCCAACGCAACGATCCCGGCGGCTGGAATAAAGGCCATTGCGATCGAAACAATAAAGATTATCGCCATAATACGCCCCAGCCTTTTCAGGTCGGTCATACTGGCGATCGAAGACATAACGCTGATCCCCACCAGCGGCACAATAATCATAAATAACAGGTTCAGGAAAATCTGACCTATTGGCTGGAGTTTACTTGCAAACGATGGGGCATAAATACCTAATAAGCCGCCAATCACCAGAGCAACTAATAAAATAATCGACGATCTGTAGGGTTCGAGTCGTGACCACATAATCGGTACCTTTAGAATAATAATTAATGAGATTAAATTCACAATGTGATGAGTTTCCGTTTTGCCTCCTTTTATTTTGTGACGTAACTCACCTAAGTTGTTATTTTTTCATTTTGCCAGCAAGTTGTTTCCTGTGATTCAATAGTTGCATGTTTAAAACGCGAATGTAACGGCCTATTCGTACCGTTTTTGCAAATCACTTGTGAATTAAAGGAAACTATGAGTACGCCGATTTCACTCAAGCATCTGGAGTTTTTTACTAAAATCGTCGACTGCGGAGGATTGTCAGAAGCCGCGGCGCAGCTCAACGTATCGCCGTCTGCGGTCAGCAAAAGTCTGGCCGCGATGGAAGACACGCTGGGCACGACATTAATTAAACGCACCACCCGCAGTATTACCCTGACCGACGCCGGGCAATATCTCTTCAATCGCGCTAATAAGCTTTTGAAAGAATTCGATGAAACGCTGAATACCACTTCAGGTTATTATCACAGCCCGCAGGGTGAATTACGCATAACCTGCTCAATTGCGTTTGGTTATTCCCGGCTGGTGAACCTGGTAGATAAATATCGCTCCCAGTTTCCGGATGTGAATCTGTATATCGATCTCAACGATAACTTCGTGAATCTGAACGAAACGGATTTCGACATCGCCCTGCGCATCTCCACCGCACCGCCGCAGAACTATGCGATGCGCAAGCTGGTGCCTGTTCGCTGGGCGTACTGTGCCTCACCCGGCTACCTTGCCAAAAAAGGCATGCCCCAGCGTCGAAGCGATCTGGTGGATCATGATTGTCTGGTTTATCCAGGCCTCACGCCGGTACTGAAAGTGGCGGATGAACAGGATCGTCTGCATCAGTTGAAACTGCATATGCCGATCCAGGCCAACAGCAGCCTGGTATTGCTGAAGTCAGTGTTAGAAGATCAGGGAGTGGCGTATTTGCCCACCTATCTGATTGGCGATCATATTCAAAAAGAAGAGATAACGCCGCTGATGCTCGACGGGACCATCACCTGTGAAACTCACGCCCTGTATGCGCTGTACTTTCCCAGCAAGTACAGCAATCCGAAGGTACGATCGTTTATCGATTTTCTGGTGGCGGAACTCGGACCCTTGCCCGCCTGGGACAACTGGATCCCTGAGTAAGCCCAGCCCACCTGAAAATGGGAGGCGCTCCACATTTTTTGCGCGATCCCCCCGTCTGGCTCTATCCTTAAGCCTATGAATAAAATTGCTGAACTCAAACGCGCCAAGCGACTGGCGCTCTCATTACTGCTGATTGCCGCTGCCACCTTCGTCATCACGCTGTTTCTACCGCCTAACTTTTGGGTGCTGGGGATCAAAGCGATCGCCGAAGCGGCGATGGTCGGCGCGCTGGCGGACTGGTTTGCCGTGGTGGCGCTGTTTCGTCGGGTGCCGATCCCATTTATCTCGCAGCACACGGCGATTATCCCGCGCAATAAGGATCGGATCGGCGAAAATCTCGGTCAGTTTGTGCAGGAAAAATTTCTCGACACCCAGTCTCTGGTCGCGCTGATCCGCCGCCATGAACCGGCGCTGTTGATCGGCAACTGGTTCAGCCAGCCGGAAAACGCCCAGCGAATTGGCCAGCATCTGTTGCAGATCATGAGCGGTTTTCTCGAACTGACCGACGACTCGCGCATTCAACGGCTGATCAAACGGGCGGTGCACAAGGCCATCGACAAGGTCGATCTCTCCGGTACCAGTGCGCTGATGCTGGAAAGCATGACCAAAAACAATCGCCATCAGGTGCTGCTCGACACGCTGATTAGCCAACTGATCGCCCTGCTCCAGCGCGACAGCTCGCGGGCGTTTATCGCCCGACAGGTAGTGCACTGGCTGGAAACCGAACATCCGCTGAAAGCAAAAATCCTGCCGACCGAATGGCTGGGCGAACACAGCGCCGAGCTGGTGTCTGATGCCGTTAACTCCTTGCTGGATGACATCAGCCACGATCGCGCGCATCAGATCCGCCATGCCTTCGATCGCGCCACGTTTAAGCTCATCGATAAACTCAAACACGATCCGGAGATGGCCATGCGGGCCGAAAGCCTGAAAAGCTATCTGAAGGAAGATGAAGCCTTCAACCGTTATCTTGGCGAGCTGTGGGCAGACCTGCGCCAGTGGGTGAAAACCGACATTAACGCCGACGATTCCCGCGTGAAGCAGCGCATCGCCAGCGCCGGGCAGTGGTTTGGCGAAACGCTGGTAGCCGACAGCGCCCTGCGCGCCTCACTGAATGGGCATCTGGAGCAGGCCGCACATAAAGTGGCGCCAGAGTTCGCCACCTTCCTGACGCGCCATATTAGCGACACGGTGAAAAGCTGGGATGCACGCGATATGTCGCAGCAAATCGAGCTGAACATCGGTAAAGATTTGCAGTTTATCCGCGTCAACGGCACGCTGGTTGGCGGTTCTATTGGGCTGGTGTTATATCTGTTGTCGCAAATTCCTTCCCTGCTGACGCTGGCGAATTTTTAAGGAGAAAAATTCAATGACGATGAACATCCGCATTTTTTCCCTGCGCGAAACACCGGAAAAACTGCACGAGGTCACCGCCTACTTTCAGCAACAATGGGCCTCAGAAGACTCCGTGAAGGTATACGAAGATGCGCTGCATCGTTGCATTGGCGCAAAGAACCCGCTACCACAGTGGTACTGGCTGCAGGACGGCGACAGCATCGTTGGCTGCGCCGGATTGATCACTAATGATTTTATCAGTCGCGGCGAACTGTGGCCGTGGCTATGCGCGCTCTATGTCGATCCTCGCTATCGTGGTCACGGTCTGGCATTTCGCCTGATTGAACATATTGCGCAGCAGGCTAAACAGCTAGGCTTTATGCAGCTCCATTTGTGTACTGACCTGGAAGGTTTATACGAGAAAGCGGGATTTTACTTTGACGGGCCGGGCTATCATCCGTGGGGGGAAGTTTCACGGGTCTACAGTCGTAATCTGTAAGCGCACAATTGTTGTACATCAATAAAGCCAGATAAATTGCATGGTTATAATGCGACGTCTTTTTACTGTCTCCCGTGTTACGGGGAAGGAAAATCATGTCGCTAATCACCGATTTACCCGCCATTTTTAATCAATTCTCCGACGCCCGTCAGAAAGGTTTTCTCACCGTAATGGATCTTAAAGAGCAGGGTATCCCGCTCGTTGGGACCTATTGCACCTTTATGCCGCAGGAGATAGCGATGGCGGCAGGTGCGGTCGTCGTTTCGCTATGCTCAACCTCTGATGAAACGATTGAAGAGGCCGAAAAAGATCTGCCACGAAACCTGTGTCCGCTGATCAAAAGCAGCTACGGGTTTGGTAAAACGGATAAATGTCCGTACTTCTACTTCTCTGACCTGGTGGTGGGCGAAACGACCTGCGATGGTAAAAAGAAGATGTACGAGTACATGGCTGAATTTAAAGCGGTACATGTGATGCAACTGCCCAACAGCGCCAGTGATGCGGCTTCGCGGGCGCTGTGGAAAGCCGAGATCCTGCGTCTGCAGCAGGCAATCGAAGCCCGTTTTGGCACCCCGATTACCGAAGCCGCGCTACGTGAAGCCGTCATTCTCAAAAACCAGGAACGTCGTGCACTGGCGAACTTCTACCGCGTTGGTCAGCTCAACCCACCCGCACTCAGCGGCAGTGACATTCTGAAAGTCGTCTACGGTGCAACCTTCCGCTTTGATAAAGAAGCACTGATCGACGAGCTTAATAGCATGGCCGAGCGGGTACATCAGGAATGGCAGGCCGGAAAACGTCTGGCGTCGCGTCCACGCATACTGATAACCGGCTGCCCCATCGGCGGCGCGGCAGAAAAAGTGGTTCGTGCCATTGAAGAAAACGGCGGTTGGGTGGTGGGTTATGAAAACTGTACCGGTGCGAAAGCCACTGAACAGTGCGTGGAGGAAACTGGCGACGTCTACGACGCTCTGACCGATAAATACCTCGCCATAGGCTGCTCATGTATTTCCCCTAACGATCAACGTCTGCAAATGCTCAGCCAAATGGTTGAAGAGTACCAGGCTGACGGCGTCGTCGATGTCATTTTACAGGCTTGCCACACTTACGCCGTTGAATCACTCGCCATCAAACGACACGTCCGCCAACAGCACAACATTCCCTATATCGCTATTGAAACCGACTATTCCAGCTCGGATATCGGCCAACTTAGCACTCGTGTCGCCGCGTTCATTGAAATGTTGTGAGGAACAGGGATGACATACTCAATAGGGATCGATTCCGGCTCCACGGCGACTAAAGGTATTTTGCTGGAAAGGAACGTCATCAGACGTCGCTTCCTCTGCCCAACGCCATTTCGCCCTGCCGAAGCGATCGCTCAGGCATGGGAAACGCTGCAGGCGGGGTTGGACGATAGACCATTTTTAACCCTCACTGGCTACGGACGGCAGCTTGTGGATTATGCCGACAAACAGGTCACTGAAATTTCCTGCCACGGGCTGGGAGCACGCTTGCTGGCTCCCGGCACCCGCACAGTGATTGATATCGGCGGCCAAGACAGTAAAGTCATCCAGTTAGATGATGATGGCAACCTCAGCGATTTCTTAATGAATGACAAATGTGCGGCAGGGACCGGACGATTTCTGGAAGTCATCTCGCGTACGCTCGGCGCCAGCGTAGAGCAGTTAGATGCGATTACCGCTGGCGTCGAACCACATGCCATCACCAGCATGTGTACGGTTTTTGCCGAGTCGGAGGTCATCAGCCTGCGTTCTGCAGGTGTCGCGCCGGAGGCAATTTTAGCGGGAGTGATCAACGCGATGGCCCGACGCAGCGCGAATTTCATCGGGCGGCTTTCAGGGCAGGCTCCACTTTTATTTACCGGGGGAGTAAGCCACTGTCACGCCTTTGCCCGTATGCTTGAAGGCCACATTGGCATTCCCGTACACACGCATCCCGATGCGCAGTTTGCCGGGGCGATTGGGGCCGCGTTAATAGGCCAGCGTCAGGGGAAACGTAAGTGAAGGAAGCACTGTTCCTGTTTCATTCTACCCTCGGCGTCATCAAAACGCGTAAAGCGCTACAGGCTGCGGGTATGTGCTTTCGGGTGGCAGATATTCCCCGCGAGCTACGCGGTGGCTGCGGGCTGTGCATTTACATCGACTGCGTTGCTGGCAAGGAGGATGAGTGGATAATTCCGGGTCATACCGAATCTATCTACCGTCTTGAAAACGGAGGCTGGCGCTGCCTTGCCACTTTTCCCCCTTCCTGAACGTACCAGGGGACTTAGTTTTATTTTACTTTTCATTATCATTTACGCATGTAATATAACAATTATCAGTTAACAGCGCGAAATGAGAGTCCGTATGTCCCAGGGAAGCCCAGATTCAAATCGTCATGCCATCAGCGTCGCGCTTTTTGGCATGCTGGTCTTAACGCTGGGTATGGGAATTGGGCGCTTTCTGTATACGCCAATGCTGCCGGTGCTGCTGTTGGAAGGTCAATTTACGTTTGACCAACTCTCCTGGATTGCCAGCGCCAACTACGCCGGGTATCTGGCAGGAAGCCTGCTTTTCTCCTTCGGGCTCTTCCATCATCCTTCACGCTTACGCCCGATGTTGCTAACGTCCGCGCTCGCTACCGCAGGGCTGATTCTGGCGATGGCCAGCTTTACGCAGCCCGCGCTGGTGATGCTGATCCGCTTTCTGGCGGGTGTCGCCAGTGCCGGTATGATGATCTTTGGCTCAATGATCGTTCTGCATCATACCCGGCATCCCTTCGTGATCGCGGCATTGTTCTCCGGCGTTGGTGCAGGCATTTTGCTGGGCAATGAATATGTCATTAGCGGTCTGCATTTTGCGCTTTCATCGCACACGCTCTGGCTGGGCGCGGCGGCAGCCTCGGCTCTGTTCTTTGTGCTACTGGTTATACTCCTGCCATCTCGCGACCACGTGCTCCCCGCCGCGGCCCCGGTAAAAACAGAGCATCAGCCTATGTCCTGGTGGCTGCTGGCTCTACTGTACGGGCTGGCCGGGTTTGGCTACATCATTGTCGCCACCTACCTGCCGCTGATGGCGAAAAGCGCCGGTTCGCCGCTGCTGACTGCCCATCTCTGGTCGCTGGTCGGCATATCGATAATTCCGGGGTGTTTCGCCTGGCTGTGGGCCGCCCGACGCTGGGGAGTATTGCAATGCCTGACGGCGAATTTGCTGATTCAAAGCGCCTGCGTGGTCATGACGCTCGCCAGCGGCTCCTTGCCGCTGCTGGTGATAAGCTGCATGGGGTTTGGCGCAACGTTTATGGGAACCACTTCACTGGTGATGCCGCTTGCCCGTCAACTAAGCGTACCGCGCAATATTAATCTGCTGGGCCTGGTCACTCTGACTTACGGCATTGGACAAATACTTGGTCCGCTATTAACCAGCCTGCTGGGAAGCGGCGCACAGGCGATCGTTAACGCCACGGTGTGCGGCGCGGTCGCGTTGTTTATTGCGGCAGTTATCAGCCTCACGCAATTATACAAACAGCGTTTCGCCTCGCCCAAAAGGGTATAACCGGCTAACGTCTAAAGAAGATATATTCGGATTAGTCCACAATTAAATGTCAGCATTTAATAAACCGCAAATAATCGGCAATTACCCGTCAGACAATTTATAATTCCCGACTGTTCATTTATAAACTCAATTTAAAATGCGTAAAAATGGACATATTAGTTCAACATCAACACCATCGTCGGGAAAAGTACATGTCGTGGTTTAAAAAAATACTACTGGGGTTAATTATTTTGGCGGGTTTAATTGGCACGCTAAAGGATTATAAAGACTTTGGCCTGTTTGGCGCACTGGGATTGTTTATTATCTTCCTGTTATCAACAACATTCTTATGGCAATGGGCCTCTGGCAGGTTACCGGAGATAACCAAGCTACAGGCCATATTTATTTTACTGGCCAGCGCGGTAGCCTCTATTTTTGTTATCAATATGGCCATTGCCGGTAATTTGCATGTGGATTTAATGGAAGTCATGCGCGTTACCATTACGCATAATCCACTTTTTTATCTGATCCTCTGCGTGGTTGCATGGGTAAAAGTGGGCATCTGGCAATGGCTTTTTCGCAGTGTACAGATGAAAGAGAATCAGCCGGTTTAAACACCGCAGAGGTAAAAAAGGCGTCTTAAACAAGACGCCTTTTTCATAGCAGAACAAAAAACTTAGAACTGATAGGTCAGACCCGCAACAACCTGGTTGTCGCCGTCAGCGCCATCGAGCAGGTTAATTTTGTAACCCACATCAGCAACCATGTTTTTGTTGAAGTAGTAGTCTGTACCCAGCGCTACGTATTCGGTCAGGTCATTATTGTTGTTGTCACGCGCGTGGACGTAAGCCACGTTCGGACGCAGACCGAAATCAAACACATACGCCGCCATCGCTTCAAAGTGCTCAGCTTTGTCCGCATCCTGAATCAGGTTGTGGGACTCACCGTACATGGTTGCAACGTAGATAGCGTTAGCATCATATTTCAGACCCGCGCCCCAGAACTCTGCGTTTTCGCCATCCCAGCCATTTTTTTTCTGCTGAGCAGTCACCGCGCTGGTTGTGTAGGCCGCAATGGCAGATACGCCAGAATCTGCAATATTGTCATAGCCCAGCGAGAAGCCGTAGCCATTACCGTGCTGTTTCGTCGGATCCTTATTGGTATCATCCTGACCCTGATATTGCGCGCCAACGCTCAGACCATCAACGGCACCAAACAGATTTTTGGTACGGAGTGTTGCAACGCCAGAAGTGCGTGTAGTAAGGAAGCGGTCAGTATTTTCAAAGGAGTCACCGCCGAACTCTGAAAGAGTGTCAGTGTAAGCTCCCACGTCGTAAGCGATACCGTAGTTACGACCGTAGTCAAAACTAACGTCATGGCCATAATCCAGGCCAGCAAACGCCAGACGTGTATTAACGCCATTCTGAGAACCTTCTGCTTTAGAGGCATCAAACTGACTTTCAAATTGGCCATAACCGGTCAGTTGATCGTTGATTTGTGTCTCACCGCGAAAACCCAGACGCGCGTAGGTACCATCGGCATCGGTGCCGTCAGTCCATGAATGGACCGCTTTTACTTTGCCGTACAGATCCAGTTTGTTGCCATCTTTATTATAAATTTCCGCTGCATGAACGGAGGTTACCCCTAATGCCATTACAGCTAATGCCACTACTGTCTTTTTCATGTTGTTACTCACTTTTAATTGTGAATTTTGCTATCAACTTTGTTATGAAGGCAGAATGCCCACATAAAAAAGTCCCCTCCAGATAAGGGGAAACACCAATAACACACCAAAAAATATACCAATAAAGGCAATAATGAAGTGGCAAGACATATTTCAACTTTGGGTTTTAAATAAAACCCGAACAGAGAGTAATTACTTAGGTTCTTCGTTTGTGCTCTCATTAATAGAGCGATGCAACATTAATGCCTCGGCAATAATGTCTTGTTTACTTTTACGGGTTTCAAATGCCAGTGTCCGAACATATTCCCATAGAGAAGTATCGACACGGGCACTTAATAGAACCATATCTTTTGATCGGGTTCCCCTGGCTTTTCGGATATCAGGGTAATCTCGAGAGGGCATAGTCATCTCCTGAACGCAAACACGCTTATGGCGATGAAATATGCAGTCAGTGTAAAAACATGTCAACGGCAAAATACAGTCACAATAGTAATGAAACTGTTAATAAAGAACAAAAAACTGGAACGTTATTTCAAATGAAAGATAACTTGATTATAGAATAATGTGTAATGTTAGCTTTACATATATCCATTTTTATTCATATGATTAAAAAGCCACGAATCATTCACATTAATAATGATGCACAATCCAAACATCACTACAGACAATGGGTTACATGCCGTTATTAATGTCTACTTTTACGCAAACCACCTGTTTTTATGCGCTGTTATGCCAGGCGGCCCTGCACTATCTGCAGCGGAAATCACTTTGATTCTCACTTAATACAGACCTGTATTGTCTAAAAATAAGCACAAAAAGGTAAAAATAAGGTAAATAGCGCATTTTTTCGCAAGCAAAAATAAGTTGTTTTTAATTGATGAAAATCAATTTACATCACACAGGAGCGGCGAAAAAAATGATCATTGAAGACTATGGAAACCATTTTTTACATGAGGTTTAAGACGTGAAAAGAAAGGTTGCTATGCAATGCCGAGCGGGCCGAAACAGCCCGCGTGGGAGAGGTGGTAAAATCAGGCGTTAACTTTATCCAGCGGCCAGGAGTCAAACAGATAGCCATCGAAGTCGATGTCATCAACATTTGAAAACTCCAGCAGGCGCTGTTTGACGTTTTCCAGATGCTGCCACATCGCCAGCTTGGCCGCGCGAGCGTCCTTTTTGATTAACGCCGCCAGGATCTGTTTATGGTCGCCCATCCACTCTTTACGATAGTGGGTATCATCGAGATGGCTATGAAGCTGGATCCACATCGGGTTGTTCTCGCGCCACTGCCATGACTGGCGGAACAGCTCCACCAGCATGCTGTTATGCGTGGCCTCGGCGATAGCGAGATGGAACTGCATGTCACCGCTTTCAGAACCGTTGGGCTCACTGGAAGCCAGCTCCCGCTCTTCCAGTTGCAACGCCTGGCGCATTTTGACGATATCTTCGCGGGTGGCCTGCAGCGCGGCAAATTCTGCGATATTGCTTTCCAGCAACTGTCGCGCCTGGAGCAGCTCAAACGGGCCAGCATCATTGCAATGATTCACATCCGAACTGTCGATAGTCTGAGCTTCTGCATTGTCGAGCACGTAGATCCCGGCGCCACGACGCACGTCCACCAGACCTTTAATTTCCAGCATGATTAACGCTTCGCGCACCACCGTGCGAGTGACCTTGAGTCTCTCGGCGATTTCACGTTCCGGCGGCAAACGCTCACCGGGCTGGTACGGCGTCTGGACAATCAGATCGCGGATCATTGCACCCACTTCCTGGTAGGGTCTTTGCTGAGAAGTGTTCGATTTCATCGTGTTATGTCCGTCAGATGCGTCAATTCAGAATCCGGAGGCTGGATGGCTGCGCACACCTTATCCGGCCTACCAATAACGTTTTTTCGCCTGAACTATAGCATTTGCGGGAAGCCAAAAACAGAAAACGGGTCAACCAAATCAGTATTTTGATTGACCCGTCATACCTGGGAGGTTATGCGTCAGCGCTTAACGCTGCAACGCACTCGCGTGCGCCGTGTTCACACAGCTGTTGATACACCGCGATAATCGTTTCCACAAAATCGGCGTTTTCCGCCAGATCATGACCAAAAATGCCGCTTAACCCCAGCAGCGCCGTCACGCGTTCGGCCCCCTGGAACTGTTGGTTAATGCGCTGGAATTCAGCCTGCATCGGGTCGACAACATCAATGACCTGCCCCTGTTCATCCACACCGTGGGTGTAGCGCATCCAGCCCGCGATGCCCAGCGCCAGGTGGCGCCAGCCGCTGCCATTTTGCAGATGCAGACGCACCGGATCCAGCAGGCGCTGCGGCAGTTTCTGGCTGCCATCCATCGCAATCTGCCAGGTACGGTGGCGCAGAGACGGGTTGCTGAAACGCTCGATCAGCAGCGTCGCATAGGCGTTGAGATCGGTACCTTCCGGCATCGACAGCGTCGGCGCTTGCTCCTGCATCATCAGCGCAAACGCCGCTTTGCGGTACGCCGGATTGGTCATGGTATCGGCGATAGTTTCATAGCCGCCGAGGTAGCCCAGGTAAGCGAGGAAAGAGTGGCTGCCGTTGAGCATGCGCAGTTTCATCATTTCAAACGGTACTACGTCGGCAACGAACTGCGCACCGACTTTGTCCCAGTCAGGGCGACCGTTAACAAAGTTGTCTTCAATCACCCACTGGCGGAACGGCTCGCAGGCGATAGCGCACGGATCGTAAACGCCCAACTGGTCGGCAATCTCCTGCAACGTTTCTGGCGTCGCCGCCGGAACAATGCGGTCGACCATGGTGCATGGGAAAGTGGCGTTCGCTTCAATCCACTGCGCCAGCTGCGGGTCGCGCGCCTGCGCCAGGCCCAGCACCGCAACTTTCGCCACATGGCCATTTTCGCGCACGTTATCGCAGGACATCACGGTAAATGCCGCCAGCCCCTGCTCACGACGCAGATGCAGCGCCTGTACGATGTAACCAATCGCCGATTTCGGCGCGGCCGGATTCGCCAGATCGTGTTTAATCAGCGGGTTATTGAGATCTAACTGGCCGCTGGCGGCATCGGTGCAGTAGCCTTTTTCCGTGACCGTCAGCGAGACAATTGCCGTCTGCGGGCGCGCCATAGCCTGTAAAATACCGTCACAACCGTCAAGATCCGGGTGCAACGCTTCTTTCATCGAGCCGATCACTTTCAGCACGGTGTTGTCCGCGCCTTTTTCCGCCACGGTATACAGCAATTGCTGCTTGCGCAGGTTTTCAATCAGTATGCAGTCATTACCCGGCATCAGGTTAACTTCACAGATACCCCAGTCGCTGTCGGTGGTTTCCAGCAGATGGTGGGTGTACAGCGCCTGATGCGCGCGGTGGAAAGCGCCGCATCCCAGGTGAACAATGCGGGATTGCAGACGAGAGCTGTCCCATGCGGGGCGTGCAACCGGCAGGTTGCTATTGGCAATTGTCGTTGTCATCGTGAACTCCAGATCCCGTCGGAAAGACCAACGGAGAGAAAAGAAAAAAGCCGGCCAGACAGGCGACCGGCAACACTGCTTTAGCGGCTAAAGAAAGCGCGCTGGATAGCCATCTCAACGCCACGCACTTCCGCCAGGCCTTTCAGGCGACCAATCGCGGAGTAGCCTGGGTTGGTTTTCTTTTTCAGGTCGTCAAGCATCTGGTGACCGTGATCCGGGCGCATAGGGATCAAATCCTCTTTGCCCTCGGCTTTACGGCGCTGCTCTTCCTCAACGATCGCTTTCACCACTTCGTACATGTCGACGTCGCCGTTAAGATGCGCCGCTTCATGGAAGGTTTTCGGGTTATCTTCACGCAGCGTGGAGCGTAAATGGGTGAAGTAAATGCGCGGGCCAAACTGTTTGATCATATCGACCAGGTCGTTGTCCGCACGTACGCCGTACGAACCGGTACACATGGTGAAACCGTTCGCCATGCTGTTGACCGTATCGACCATCCACTGCATATCTTCCACGGTGGAAACAATGCGTGGCAGGCCAAGGATTGGGCGCGGCGGATCGTCCGGGTGTACCGCCATACGCACACCCACTTCTTCTGCTACCGGAATAATCGCCTTCAGGAAGACGGCAAAGTTCTCACGCAACGCAGCTTTATCAATATCCTTATAGCGTTCAAGATGCTGGCGGAACTGGTCGAGTGTGTAGCCCTCTTCCGCGCCAGGCAACCCGGCGATGATATTGCGGGTCAGACGTGCTTTGTCTTCTTCGCTCATGGTGGTGAAGCGTTCATTCGCCTGCGCAATCTCTTCGGCGGTGTAGTCCGCTTCCGCACCCGGGCGTTTGAGGATATGCAGCTCAAAGGCGGCAAATTCAATTTGATCGAAACGCAGCGCTTTGGAGCCGTCCGGCAGGACGTATTCCAGGTCGGTACGGGTCCAGTCGAGAACCGGCATAAAGTTGTAGCACACGGTACGAATGCCGCACTGGGCAAGGTTACGCAGACTTTGCTGGTAGTTGGCAATCCACTGCTGATAGTTGCCGGAACGGGTTTTAATGTCTTCGTGGATCGGTACGCTTTCGACGACCGACCATACCAGGCCCGCCTGCTCAATAATGGCTTTGCGTTTTAGGATCTCATCAACCGTCCACACTTCCCCGTTCGGGATATGGTGCAAGGCGGTAACAACGCCCGTTGCACCCGCCTGACGTACATCCGCTAAGGTGACCGGATCGTTAGGACCATACCAGCGCCATGTCTGTTCCATGTTTTATTCCTCGTTTACGTTATGGACTCGACGATATGGCACATAAATTCCTCCTTTTGGCATTACATGTCAACCTGAAGCGCCGAATTGGTTAACCAAATCACAATACCTGTTGATTAGATCGCCTTTTTACGGCCATGCAAGCCAGTATTAATGTAAACATGTAACGAAATGTGACATTCATCGCATCATAGGTTGACCAATATATGTAACATCTCAACCAAAATCATAATGGTTCAACCAAAGTAAGGTAGACGTTATATGCACGTTCTCAATATTCTGTGGGTTGTATTCGGCATCGGCCTGATGCTGGTGCTCAATTTAAGATTCAAAATAAACTCGATGGTCGCCCTGCTGCTGGCGGCACTCTCGGTCGGTATGCTGGCAGGAATGGATTTAATGGAGCTACTGCACACCATGAAATCCGGTTTTGGCAGCACGCTGGGTGAGCTGGCGATTATCGTGGTATTCGGGGCAGTCATCGGTAAGCTGATGGTTGACTCCGGCGCGGCGCATCAGATTGCCCATACGCTGCTGGCACGACTCGGTCTACGTTATGTGCAGCTGTCGGTGATCATTATTGGTCTGATCTTCGGTCTGGCGATGTTTTATGAAGTCGCCTTTATTATGCTGGCACCGCTGGTGATCGTCATTGCCGCAGAAGCGAAGATTCCGTTCCTCAAGCTGGCGATTCCTGCCGTTGCCGCCGCCACCACCGCCCACTCTCTGTTCCCACCACAGCCGGGTCCGGTCGCGCTGGTTAATGCCTACGGCGCTGACATGGGCATGGTTTACATCTACGGTATTCTGGTGACCATTCCGAGCGTGATCTGCGCCGGGCTTATCCTGCCGAAATTCCTCGGCAACCTCGATCGTCCAACGCCGTCATTCATGAAGGCCGACGTACCGGTTGACCAGAACAACCTGCCGTCCTTCGGTGTTTCTATCCTGGTGCCGCTGATCCCGGCGATCATCATGATCTCCACCACCATCGCCAACATCTGGCTGGTGAAAGGGACGCAGGCGTGGGAAGTGGTCAACTTCTTAGGCTCCTCGCCGATTGCGATGTTTATCGCCATGGTTGTCGCCTTCGTGCTGTTTGGTACCGCGCGCGGTCACGACATGCAGTGGGTGATGAACGCCTTTGAAAACGCGGTGAAAAGCATCGCCATGGTGATTCTGATCATCGGCGCAGGCGGCGTACTGAAGCAAACCATTATCGATACCGGCATCGGCGATACCATCGGCATGCTGATGTCGCACGGCAACATTTCTCCGTACATCATGGCGTGGTTGATAACCGTACTGATTCGTCTGGCAACGGGTCAGGGCGTGGTCTCAGCCATGACGGCGGCGGGGATTATTAGCGCAGCGATCCTCGACCCGGCAACCGGTCAACTGGTCGGCGTCGACCCGGCATTGCTGGTGCTGGCAACGGCGGCGGGCTCCAACACCCTGACCCATATTAACGATGCTTCGTTCTGGCTGTTCAAAGGCTACTTTGACCTGTCGGTGAAGGATACGCTGAAAACCTGGGGTCTGCTGGAGCTGGTGAACTCCGTGGTTGGCCTGATTATCGTGTTGATCATCAGCATGATTGCATAACGTTGATACCGCTCTGGCCCACAGCGCCAGAGCGGTTTTCCATTCTGTCTCAACAATCCTCAATAATCAGATACACCGCCTTCACCGGGCCATGTACCCCAACCACCTTGATAAGTTCAATATCCGCCGTCGAGCTGGGTCCACTGATGATATTAATGCACGATGGCATACGCTCACCGGCCTGTGCTTTCTGATGCAGTTTTTCTGCCAGCTGCGCCACGCGCGGCAGAATGGAGCTTTTACGCAGCACGAAAATCGAGGACTCCGGCAACAGGCTCAGGGAGCGCCCACGTTCGGGCGCAGAAAACAGCACCACACCACCGGACTCCGTCAGGCCATATTCGGCATACACCACGCCGACTTTCGCCTGTTCGGCCTGGGTAATATTTTCGCTACCTCGCGCTGGATCCCAAACCACGGCGTTGCATTCCTGCTGCAAGCGTTCGGTGATACCCAGATCCACCAGCCGACTGTCGCCGCTCAACACCACTGGCTGTCGACCCAATTCTTCACACAGGCGTAACGCCGCGTCTGCGGCCTGGTCCTCGCGAGTCAGCTCGCAGCGAGCCAGCATCACTTCGCTGGCGAACTGGATGAACGCATCGCAGCGCTGCTGCGGGCTAAGTTCGGTCAGGCGCTCGTTGGCATAGTTGTTAACCGGCGCGGCATCCGCTTGCGGTTCGAAACGCAGCGGGCGACCCAGCGCCTGGGCGATGGTGTTTAAAAACGCGGTACGGTTATCCATTCTTTTTCTCCTGCGCCTGATGTTTTTTAAACCAGCTACGGAAGCTCTCGCCGTCAGCATCAGGCAGGTCGCGCGCCTCCATCCAGTCACCAATCGCGCCAACCTTGAGCGGGGTTTTGCCGCCATTGATAAACCAGCTCGCCGCATGCGCGCCCGCCATCATCCCCACTTTCCACAGCCCCGGATGGCTATTGGCATAAGCGAACATTTTGATCGCCCGTCGCTCAGCTTTCGGGGTAATGCCCTCCTCGGCCATCACCCGGCGATGACGCAGGATCAGTTTTGACAGAGGAATGTGCACCGGGCAGACACTGTCGCAGGCCGTGCATAAAGAACAGGCGTACGGCAGGTCTTTAAAATCTTTATAGCCGCCGAGCAGCGGAGAAATCACCGCGCCGATAGGTCCAGGATAGATAGAGCCATAGCCGTGTCCGCCGATGTGGCGGTACGCCGGACAGGTGTTCATACAGGCTCCGCAGCGGATGCAGCGCAGCACATCGCGAAACTCTGAGCCCAGCACCTGCGAGCGACCGTTATCGACAATCACCAGATGGAACTCTTCCGGTCCGTCAACATTATCCGCCTCACGCGGGCCGGTCAGCCAGGTGTTGTAGCCCGTCAGACGTGCACCCACGGCGCTGCGTGCCAGCATGGTGATCAGCACATCCACCTCGGCAAAGGTCGGTGCGATACGCTCCATGCCCATCACCGCAATGTGCGTTTTCGGCAGCGTGGTGCACATGCGCGCGTTGCCTTCGTTGGTCACCAGACACACCGAGCCGGTTTCCGCCACGGCAAAGTTACAGCCGGTGATGCCGATTTCAGCACTGAGGAAATCCTCACGGATCTTCTGACGAATGAACAAGGTCATGGCTTCCGGGGTTTCCGGGCCGTCATACCCCAGACGTTCATTCAACACGCGGCGGATCTGATAGCGATCTTTATGAATCGCCGGGACCACGACGTGCGAAGGCGGATCCTGATCCAGTTGCAGGATATATTCCCCGAG
Source organism: Citrobacter sp. Cpo090 (assembly GCF_030332665.1). Taxonomy (NCBI): domain Bacteria; kingdom Pseudomonadati; phylum Pseudomonadota; class Gammaproteobacteria; order Enterobacterales; family Enterobacteriaceae; genus Citrobacter; species Citrobacter sp. Cpo090. The sequence goes on from NZ_JAOWHK010000031.1 coordinate 325,012, forward strand.
ATCGGTTTCGATCACCTGGATTCCAGCATCCTGCAGCACATGGTTGACGCCGATCTCTTCGGTCACCATCGACTTGGACTTCACCACCTTCTTCGCATTTTTACTTTGCGCAACCTGCAAAATGTAGCAAGTGGCATCTTCTTTGGTTTTGGCGAAATAGACGTGCCCGCCGTTTTCCGTCACTTTCTCGGAGAGTTGATACAGGTAAGCATCGAGGTTGCTCAGAACGTGATCGCGGATCTGGCTGGCGCGATCGCGCCAGTCTTCCCAGTGGCCTAACTCATCAACCATTTTTTGCCGATTTGCGCCGATACGCTCCTGCGCATTAGCCACGGCTTTGCGCATGATCGGATCTTCTATCTGCTGACGAATGCGCAGTTTAAATTCTACATCGCTGGTTTTTATCGACATCTCTTTCCCCTCAGCGGCTCATCAGCACTTCAGCAATATGCATCACCTTGACCGGCTGGCCTTCCCTTTGCAGTCGGCCGCCAATGTTCAGCAGGCAGCTGACGTCTGCGCCAATCAAATATTCCGGCTTTGCATCCATCAGATGTAAGACTTTCTCTTTCACCATCTCACCGGATATCTCGGCCATCTTGACCGAGAACGTTCCGCCAAAGCCGCAGCAGGTGTCCTGATCAGCAAACGTCAACAGCTCCAGTCCGCGCACGTTTTTCAGCAGCGTGAGCGGCTCTTCCTTCACCCCTAGTTTGCGGGTCAGGCTACAGGAAGGATGATACACAGCGCGACCCTGCAGGCTGGCGCCAACGTCCACCACGCCCAGTTTGTTGACGATAAAGGAGGTGAGATCCTGCATACGCGCGGAAACTTTCTCAGCACGCAGCGCCCATTCCGGTTCATCGGCCAGATACGTCGGGTAGCTTTTTACCGCATAGGTGCAGGAGCCCGCCGGGGAGATAATCGGATCGTCGTTGTCTTCCAGCGCGGCGATCAGGTTTTTCATCCCGGGGATCGCCTCTTTGATGTAACCGCTGTTGATGGCTGGCTGACCGCAACACCCTTGCTTCTCGGGGAAATTAACGCGACAACCCAGTTTTTCCAGCAGCAATACGGAGTCTCGTGCCATCCGTGATTTCAGTGCGTCACCAATACAGGTGACAAAGAAATTTACATTCACAATAACTACTCCATTGCTTCATTTCTGTTTATTGCGCTTGATATCGCGATATCAAACAAATGTTCATTCGTATTTCATGCCCAGTTTTTATGTTTGCTGGTTTTACCAATACCTGGGTTCATAGTGTTGGTCGGATCATTTTCCTGATAAAAACGTGCCAAATTTTCCGGCGCTTTATACAGATGGCCGACATTGTGCTCCGCCGGATATTGCGCTCCGCGTTGGCGCAGTAATTCCAGCATCTGTTCTTTTAACGCGTGGGCATCTACGCCTTTTTTAACGATATAATCCTGATGGAATACATGGCACATAAAATGGCCGTAATAGAGTTTATGCACCAACTGACTGTCAATTTCCGCCGGTAAATGCTCATACCATTCGGTATCATTGCGGCGCAATGCAATATCCAGCGCGAGAATATCCTCAACCTCGTCAGAATGAACGGCCTGATAACGAATGGCAGCACCCGCGGCGGCAAAACGATGCAGAAACGCCTTACTGCCCTCTTCCGCGGTACAGGTAAAGAACGCGCCCTCGGCCGATTTAAAATAGTCCGTTAACCATGCCTGGGCTTCGGCCACACCCTCACCGGACATTTTCAACATCAGATGGTGTTCATAGTTATCGCGCCAGGTCTTCATCCGCGCCGGGAGATGGCTCGGGAACAGATGGCTAAAAGCCTGCATCGCGCGGTCGGTAAAGTGCGGGCGAAAGATCTTCACCTTCTCAAGTATGGCCTCGGTACGCCCCTTCAGGTTGAAGAAGAACGGCATTTTGTCCGTGCCAAGTTTGTCGATCATCAGGAAGGTATCTTTGCTGTATTTCTCTGCAATATCATAGATATCGCGGTGCATATACTCCCCAGCAACCGGCAGGTTTGTAAAATTCGCCAGGATGTGGCGGCGAATCTCAGTCAGGACATCAGTCTGATTGGTACCGATATAAAAGACCTGCTGGTTCTTCTCGGCTTCAAAGGTATCCAGACGTACGGCAAACACCGCTAACTTGCCCGCGCAGCCAGAGGATTCAAACAGGCGATCCGGGTCAGCGTTGTAACGTGCTGGCGTGTCGGCATTGATGTCCCGCACGCGGCTAACATAGTCGTGATCGTGCGCGTGACGCCCGTCATGGTTGACGAGCACGGCTTCAATCGCATTGTTATCCAACCGGGCAAGGATTTGCTCTGGCGTCTGACCTAGCTCAATGCCGAGGTGATTGACCAGCTGCAAGCGTCCCTGTTCATCAATACGGGCAAACAGCGACATCTCGGTATAAGCCGGGCCACGCTGGACCAGAGAACCGCCGGAGTTATTACAGATACCGCCGATAACCGACGCGCCGATGCACGAAGAGCCAATCACCGAATGCGGCTCACGGCCAAACGGCTTCAGCGCCTTTTCCAGCGAATACAGCGTGGTGCCCGGATAAGCCAGCACCTGCTTACCCTCATCCAGCACATGCAGACTGTCCAGCCGCAGCGTGCTGATAATGACGATCTCGCGGTCGTAATCATTACCATTGGGCGTCGAACCCTCGGTCAGGCCAGTGTTCGACGCCTGCATCAGGATTATTTTATCGGCCTCAACGCAGGCGCTAAGGACTTTCCAGAGTTCAAGCAAAGAGCCGGGGATAACCACCGCCAGAGCATCACCCTGACCCGAGCGAAAACCCTTACGGTAACGCGCAGTTTTTGACGGTTCGGTGAGGATATGAGCAGGGCCAACCAATTGGGTAAGAGTAGTCAAAAAGGTCTTATTATCAGTATGTTTCATGGAGGGCGGCTCTCCGCTCCTTATATCAGGGCCAGTGAAAATGGCCATAAGTTCATTTGTATGACAAAACAGAATATTCCCTCAATCAATATCCACATGCAATACCCCATTTTATTTCTTTCGGCACCGCTCACATTTTTTTAATGAAATTACCACTACCACATAATTCATACTCCGTTCTTTTACTGGATGCCAAAACGCTTATTTCATTTATTGCAAAGACCGTTTCATACCTATTAATGATTAACTCTAATGGGTATTATTATATTTAGTGGTTATTCATATTTAATAAAAAAATAACATTATTTATACAATTATTAACCTTTGTAACTTTATTTCACTGAAGCGATTCAGTTTGCATTTTTTATTTTATTATTAAGGTAGCTTCCTTCCCCCTAAATATAGTTAAGTCTAAAAAAGCAAATCGGGAATTGTAATGCACGAATATTTAATGTTTGCTCTGGCACTCTCTCCTTTGCTGCTGATGGTATTTTTAATACTGAAATTAAAAATGCCCATCCATTATTCCGTACTGATCTCTTTGGTATTCACCGCTGCACTATCGGCAATATTCTGGGAAATGCCCGTACAGAATCTGAAAGCCGCGATAGGCTATGGCGCACTGAAGGGACTATGGCCGATCGTAATTGTGATCCTCGGCGCTATCTTCAGTTATAACGTCATGCAGGCGACCAAAGCGCTGGATATTCTGCGCGATATTCTCGCCAGCATTAGCGAAGATAAGCGTATTCAGGTGCTGCTGATTTCATGGTGTTTTGGTGGATTTCTTGAAGCCGCGGCGGGCTATGGCACGGCGGTCGCTATTCCGATCGGCATTCTCATTGCGCTGGGATTCAACCCGTTGAAGGCGGCGATTGCCTCTCTCGTGGCAAATACCGTTCCCACCGCATTTGGCGCGGTTGGGATCCCAGTTTCTATTCTGGCAGAGCAGGTTAATCTGCCGGTTTATACCTTAGGCGGAACCATTATTCTGCAGCTCGCGCTGTTTAATATCCTGCTGCCGTTTGTGATTGTCTGCATTATTGGCGGTGGCCTGAAAGCCATTCGCGGCGTATTTCTGATCACGTTGATTTGCGGCATTTCCACGCTGGTTCCGCAATATTTTGTCGCCATCCATCTTGGCGCGGAATTACCCGCCTTTGCCGGTAGCCTGGTCAGCCTGTTTGCCGTGGCGATGGTCAGTCGCCTGCGCAAAGGGAAAACCGATCCCGAGTGGCGCATTGAGGTCAGCCATACCCGTGAAACCACGCCGCGCTCGGCAAAAGTGTTGTTCCGGGTTGGCTCTATTTATCTGTTTATTTTTGTGTTTATCCTGCTGTGTTCGCCGCTGTTCCCGACAATAAAAGGCGCGGCGTCCCAACTGGCTTCGGTGCTGCATTTCACGTTGGCTGACGGCAAAACAATGGCGTTAAAAGTTGAATGGGTGACCACACCAGGGATGCTGATCATCTTTGCGACCATTATCGGCGGTTTTATTCAGGGAGCGTCCGCACGCGGGATGCTGGAAGTATTTATCAAAACGATTTTCCAGCTTAAAAACTCTATCGTCGCAATTATGGCGATCGTCGCGCTGGCCACGGTGATGGATCTCAGCGGGATTATCTCCACGCTGGCCCAGTCGATTGTCGATCTGACCGGCAGCTCGTACGTCTTCCTCGCCCCGGTGATTGGCGCACTGGGCACGTTCGTGACCGGCAGCGATACCAACTCGAACATTCTGTTCGGCAAGCTGCAAACCATAGCTGCCAGCAAGTTACATATCGATCCCAACTGGCTGGCGGCGGCCAATACCTCTGGCGCTACGGGGGGGAAAATGATTTCGCCGCAAAGCATCGCCATCGCGGTTTCTGCCACCAAAATGGACGGTCAGGCCAACCAGATCATGTCTGGCACCATGAAATACTGCTGCGCCTACATTGTGATCCTCGGCCTGAAAGTCGGTCTGTTTTATTACTGGTTTATGGCGTAACCCCTTGTCAACCCCGTCAAATTCGCGGCAACCGTATTTGACGACGCGGTGACCAAAAAGGTTTACACCGCCCCAGGAACGGAACGAGGCGACAGACTTTACGATTTGTCGGCGCTGACTAAAATAGCGCCGATGTTTCAAATCGAGGATTGTTGTTATGTTGTTCTGGAAAAAGATGGTGAAGAAGTTCGACGCCTTTTCCGCGTTGATTCCACCACGCTACTTCCGCGTGTAATACCGGGCACTTATGCCTGATGGCGCTTCGCTTATCAGGCCTACGTTTCACACTCATTTGTAGGCCGGATAAGGCGCTAGCCGCATCCGGCAGCGACAGTAGCGTAAAATGCTCACCCCTTTCTCTTACGCAGACCGCATGCTCTTAACACCGCCACCCACAGACGAAGCCACGCAAAACGGTAGACCAGCGGATGCTGAAATCGCAGCAATGTCAGAAACATAGAGCCTCCTTGCGGTGCTACAGCACCGTTGCCTGATAGCGAATCTGCGGATCCATTATCTGGTGACGCGCATCTATCAGTCGCAGTTCGTACGAATCATGCTCTTTTGTCAGTCGCATCACCGCATCGACGACACTGGTAGTCCGCTCCAGCGCCAGCTTGTCCTCATAACCATTGAGCAGTGAGGCCAGCATCACGCTGCAAATCAGATCCCCAACGCCCACCGGCATTTTGGCAAAGGTATACAGCGGCCGGGCAATGTGTAACGTCTGTTCCGGCGTCACCAGCAGCATTTCAAACGCCTGTTTGTCCCGCGAACAGTCGCCGAGATGCTTCACCAGCACCTTCTTCACACCCCACGCCACCAGTTGCTGCGCAGCTTCCACCACCTCATCAAAACCACGCAGTTGTCTGCCCGTCAGCACGCCCAGTTCATAGAGATTCGGCCCCATAATGTCAGCCAGTTGAATGGCGTCATCGACAAAAAAGGACTCTACGCCCTGCGCGACAATGCAGCCTTTTTGCGGATCGCCCATCACCGGATCGCAAAAATAGAGCGCCTGCGGATTACGCTGGCGAATGGTGGTGACCGCGTGCTTCACCTCTTCACAATGGCGTTTATCCCCGAGATACCCGGATAGCACGGCGTCGCATTGCGCCAGCTTTTGCAGATCATCCAGCCCGCTGATGATGGCGCTCAACTCACCGTGCGGCATCGCCATGCCCTGCCACATCCCGTACTGGGTGTGGTTGGAAAACTGTACGGTGTAAAACGGCCAGACATCGATCCCCGAGAGCTGCATCGGCAACACGGCGGCTTTATTTCCGGCATAGCCATAAACGACTGACGACTGAACAGACAACACGTTTTTCATTTTGACTCCGTCTAACGAAACGTTGGCAGCAGACCAAATACGTCCAGAACAACCGTCAGATAGACAACCGCTCCGCAGACAATCACCAGGTTAAGCACGGTGTTATTACAGGGCGCGGTATAGCTGGCGGTCGGGAAACGTTTCCGCGCGGCTTTCACCAGGAACGGCGGCAGGATCACGCTCCAGATGGTAAAGGCCAGACCGGCGTAGCCAATCGCGTGCACAAAACCGTTCGGGAAGAAGAAGCACACGGCGGCTGGCGGGAAGTAGGTCACCAGCGCGGTTTTCAGGCGGCCCATGCCGTCATCCGGGAAGTGAAACAGGTCGGCGATATAATCGAACAAGCCAAGCGTCGCCGCCAGCAGAGAACTGGCTACTGCGAAGTTGCCGAAGAAGGTCAGGATCAGATCCATATAGCGGCTGGTGAACAGCTCACTGATGGCCTCGACAAACACATCGATATTGCCGCCTTTGGCGATAATTGGCGGGAACGCGGAACGACTGATGTTACCCATCGTGACACCCAGCCAGAAGATATACAGTAGCAGGGCAAACAGCGTACCGATGATAATCGAACGCGTGATATTTGGGACTCCACTCTTGCCATAGAGCTTGACCAGGCTCGGCACGTTACCGTGAAAACCAAACGAGATAATACAGAACGGCAGCGTCATCAGAATGTAAGGCAGGTACTGTGAGTTGGGCAGCGCCACCGCCACGCTGTCGACAAGTTTCGCCACCTCAATATGACCAACCAGCCCAGAGAAAGTAGCAAAGAACGCAATAAACTTACCGATAATCAACACGGTAGTGATACGTCCGACCAGCAAGGAGCTATACCAAGCAATCGCGCCGACCAGCATACTGACGATCACCACCGAGATATTCGCCGGAAAGCGCACGCCGCTGTATTTGAACACGGTTTGCGCCATCACCGCTGACGATCCGGAAATATAGGCATAGGTCAGAATATACAGCACAAAGCCGAAAGCGATACCGACCACGATATTCCACTTACGGCCTAATAAATCCTGAGTAAAGGTATTAAAACTGGCACCGGCGCCATAATGCAGATTAACTTCAACCAGCATCAGACCGGTTAATAACATCATGATGGCGATAAACAGAAGAATAACAGACGCACCGGGGAACCATACGCCGGCCATCGCAATCGGCAGGGAGAACATCCCGCCACCCACTACGGTTGCGATAACCAACATGGTTCCGCTAATCAGTCCGGGGGTACTACTCTGTCGCTCAATGGCATTAATATCCATGATAAATGTTCCTGTAGACTATTCGTTATAATTACAGCTGTCATTTGTACATCATGCGGATAATAAAAATGTCGGAGTCAGGGTTTACTTTTTTTTAGTTATGTCACGGTAACGGGCACCGCAAAGGCTTCCTGTTCATGGAAAATGAATACAAAAAAGCCCCATCATGTGATGGGGCCATAACTATTTTTTAGATGTAATCAAAGCGTGCAGTAAAGAAACGCAGCTGCTTCGGCTCGTAAATAAACTTCAGCCCGCGAATATCTTCTTTGTGCTGGTAAAGTTTAATAATACCGTCAGCCACGACATCCATATGTGCGTAGGTATAAACACGACGTGGAATAGTCAGACGCACAGTTTCCAGTTTCGGTCTGTGGTGTTCACCGGTCACGTTATTACGGCCCGCAGAGATAATTCCGCGTTCCATACTGCGTACGCCGGTTTCCACATAGATGCTGGCGGCCAGACTTTGTGCCGGGAACTCATCTTGCGTCAGGTGCTCGCAGAAGCGACGCGCATCGAGGAATACCGCGTGACCACCCACCGGTTCAACAATCGGTACGCCAGCGGCTTTCAGCTTATCGCCCAGGTAGCGAACCTGCTTCACGCGGTGCTCAATGTACTCATACTGCATGGCTTCACGCAGGCCAATCGCCATGGCTTCCATGTCGCGTCCGGCCAGACCGCCGTAAGATGGCATCCCTTCGTACACCACGACTAACTCTTTGGCAGAAGAGAACATTTCGTCATCGTTCATGCACAGGAAGCCGCCGATGTTCACCAGACAGTCTTTTTTACCACTCATGGTACAACCGTCGGCGTAGCTGAACATCTCATGCACGATCTCGGCGATGCTCTTGTTCTCAAAGCCCTGCTCTTGCTCTTTGATAAAGTAGGCGTTTTCCACGCAGCGGGTAGCGTCGTAGAACACTTTAATGCCGTGTGCTGCCGTCAGTTCACGCACCGCACGCATGTTCGCCATGGAGACCGGCTGGCCGCCCGCGAGGTTAACCGTCACCGCCAGGCAAATATACGCAATATTCTCTGCGCCTTTTTCATCAATCAGCTTTTGTAATTTTTTAAGATCGATATCACCTTTAAACGCAATATTCAGACCGGCATCGTGCGCTTCGTCACGAACGATATCGACAAACACCGCACCATTTTTTTCCTGGTGATAACGGGTAGTAGTGAAATACATATTACCAGCAACATATTGCCCTGGTTTAATAGCCAGTTGTGATAATAAGTTTTCTGCGCCGCGGCCCTGGTGAGTCGGAACAATATGTTTAAAGCCGAACAGTTCCTGCACGGTTCTTTCCAGATGATAGAAGTTTTCGCTGCCCGCGTACGCTTCATCACCCATCATCATTCCGGCCCACTGCTTGTCGCTCATTGCGTTGGTGCCACTGTCGGTCAGCAGGTCAATATAAATATCTTTCGAATTTAACAGGAAAGTATTGTAACCCGCTTCTTGCATTTTCTTAAGGCGCTCATCACGCGGGATCATAGATACAGTTTCAACGCTTTTAATACGGAAGGGTTCTGCCGGATAATTCATTTTGTTTCTCCAGTAACAGTGGTCATGTACGTATTAATGTGAAGTAAAGCATACCTGGTTCATCAATAAAGTCTGATGAAATATAACTATTCGCCTCCTGATCCAGGGGGAGAAATAATGTGGAGGCACTATGCAAGATTTGATTGATTATGGAAATAGCCCGGTCAACATTAATCACTGGCAATAATTTAAAAAGCTGTAAATGTGAGTGATGCAAATCACACGCCTTTTTTTTACCCGTTAATATTCAACAAGTTTTTTTTTGCGTTTCGATTTGCCATTCGGCGTAGTGTGTCTGCGGAGAGTGGAAATACTGAAAACTTAACTTTCCAGGCTGTGCTCGTAATGTATTGCTGAATGAGTACACCTCATTTTGTGAGAGTCGGATCACTTCACGGAGTGATATTTGTGATTTACATCACTAAAAGTGTAAAGCAAAGTGTACAAAACGGTGTTGTTTCAGAGTTTGCTATTTGCTTCAGTGAGTTAGATCGCATTTTTGGCCTGATGAAGACAGGTACTGTTTTCTGGAACGTGGGGATACTCAGGTGTGTGAAAGATAATGAATAACTACGATGAATAATACTGGATTTATTGGGGTGAAGGCGTTTTCTATTTATTCCGAAAGCGTGCTATTCGCGCTTATTTCATCTTATTTACATCTGGACTTCCCCCATTCTACTGGCGTAATTTACAGGGGTTTTATTAGCGCGATGCGAAGGTGCTACCAACACCCCCACATCGCTAATCGCAGTAACTATTATCGGAGAATAGCCACCATGACTGATACGCATTGTATTGCAGTTTCGTTTGATCCAGAAGTGCACGCCGCAGATAACCGTCGCCTGAAGGTGGGATATGCGAGCCGTTATCCCGATTACAGCCGTTTGCCGGTGAAGTACGTTCAGTTTCCGTCCATCGTGATGAAGGGTCAGTGGCTGAAAGCCGCCGGATTCAACACCGGCACCCGCGTTGATGTGCGCGTAATGCAAGGCTGCATCGTGCTCACCGCCCAAACGCCCCAGCCCGAAGAGTCAGCGCTGATGAAATCGCTGCGCAAAGTAGAAAAGCTGTCAGCACGCAAACAAAAACAGGTGCTGGAGTTTATCGCGGTGATTGCGGGGAAAGCGTCGAAGGGGTAACGGTCTTGCTAAAGGCGCCTGTGGGCGCCTTTTTAGAGTGGGCTGCAACATCATTCCATTATGCCGTGGCGCGTTCGTTCCTGGCGTCGGTATAATTAACGGGTACAGCCATTTTTAAAACTCACTAAAATCAATTATATAACCAGCGACCTGCTCTGGTTGATTCGGCGAACATACGCACAGTAAGTGGTTTTGACACTTGCCTGATGGGTTCTTTGGTAAACCACTTTCGATAGACCGACTCTCTTTCCCATGGGTAATAGGCCTCGAAATCAATGACTGAAACATCAACGTTATATTTCTCTCCAAAATCTTCAATGGCATACGGTAATTCATCCCATTCAGCGTAACCTTGCAGCGGCGTATCAAGTTCAATCGGGATAGGCTTGAAAGTAAACGTTACCGCGAGAGATAACTCCTCCCGAAAAAATTCCAATACCTCGTTATCTGTCACCATACCCGATTTCCCTCTCTGCATAGATCCTGGCAGGGCGACTTTACGCTCAAAATACAGTGTGAAAAAGCAATATGTAACGATACACGTATAACAGGAGGGAGATCATCCCTCCTGTTCTCGCGATAATTATTTCACTAACGCGGATATATCCTTGAACAGAGAATGGGCTATTTCCACACCGTCGCGAGTTGTACGCGTACGGGAAAGATAGCGACGCTCGCCCGGCAAACGCGCCCCTTGCCGCTGCATATCGGCAAAGAGTCGCTCGGCACGCGCCAGATGTTGCGGGGCGTCCGCTCCCAGAAAGCGGGCCGGGTCCAGGGCCAGAATCAGCTCGCCACCATAGGGCAACCCGCCAGCCCCCTTATCCCACGCCAGCGATTCCGCGCTGGTCATATCGCCGATGAGCGGTCCGGCAAGCAGTTCCACCATCGCCGCCAGTGCCGACCCTTTATGCCCGCCAAACGTCAACATCGCACCGTCGAGGATCGCCTGCGCGTCGGTGGTGGCCTGACCATCACCGTCAATCCCCCACCCTTCCGGCACCGCTTTTCCTGCCCGTTGATGGAGCTGGATCTCACCCCGTGCCGCTGCACTGGTGGCCATATCGAAGATAAACGGGGGTTTTTCTTCACGCGGCCAGCCAAATGCTATCGGGTTAGTGCCAAAAAGCGGCTGCGTCCCGCCTGCGGGAGCAACCCACGCATGGCTGGGTGTCGTCGCCAGCGCCACCAGCCCCGCCTCGGTGAGCGGCTCAACGTCGGCAAACAGCGCCGAAAAGTGCACACAGCGGTTAATCGCCAGGGCAGCAATACCGCTGTGGCGCGCCTTTTCTATCAGCAGTGGAAGCGCGCGCTCGAATGCCAGCAGGGAAAATGCCCCACCGGCGTCCACCTTCACAATGGCCGGCGCGGTATCGGTGATAACCGGCTCAGCGTCAGGTGACACCTTTCCTTTACGTCGCGTCTCCACAATCCCCAGCAACCGCCACAAACCATGCGAGGCACAGCCATCACGCTCACCGTGGGTCACGTTTGTCGCGATCGCCACGGCATGCGCTTCACTGAATCCGTTCCCGCGCAGCACCTTATATGCCAGCGCATAAGCCTCTGTTAACGAGAGGTTTACCATCTCCATGACCGACTCCTTTACTCTTCTTCATCACCGGTAAAGTTAGCCTGCGGCAGACAGGTTCGCTCGCCCCAGTAGTAAATTCCCAGCGACATCACCGCTACCACCACCGTATCCCACGGATGACCAATCACCCCTGAACCCCCAAAACTGCCCAACCAGGAAAAGAGCATAATCAGCGCGTAGAAGGCGATAAGCCACAGAGACGACTTCACCTGCTGTGCCAGACTCACGGTGTGCACCGGCACTTTTGATTTGCAAAGTACATAGACGACAAACATCACAATCTGCAGCCCCAGCAGCCATGACAGCGTGCCCCAGCCAGACCAGAATACAATCAGCGCCGAAATCACAAACGACACCGGACCGATAATCCCGAAGGCCCGCACGCGGAATGGACGCGGCAAATCCGGTGCATTACGGCGTAGCCCCGCCGCCGTGACCGGGGCAATAGCGTAGCTCAGTACCAGCGCCGCCGACACCACGCTTATCAGTTGTTCCCATGACGGGAACGGCAATGTCCAGAAGATAGACAATGCAAAGGTCAGCCACAGCGCCGGACGGGGAATGCCAGACTCTTTATCGATGTGGGTAAACGTCTTAAAGAAGGTGCCTGCTTTGGCCCAGCCATAAATCACGCGCGGCGTGGCGTTCATGTAGATATTGCCGGTACCACTTGGGGAGACAATCGCGTCGCACACCACCATAAACGCCAGCCAGCCCATACCGAGCGTAATGGCGATATCTCGGTACGGCAGCGAAAATTGCTTGCTGATCTCCGCCCAGCCGCCACCCAGCATTTCGGTCGGAATACTGCCAAGAAATGCCAACTGCAACAGCACGTAAATAATCGTCGACAGCACCACGGATAAAATCAGCGCCACCGGAATGGTACGCTGCGGATTCTTTACTTCACTCGCCACAGAAATAATTGGCGTCAACCCCAGGTAGGCGAAGATGATCCCACCGGCGCTAATCGCAGCCTCAACGCCCGACATACCAAAGGGTGCAATCCCCTGAACGTGCAGGTTCTCAGGTTTGAAAAAGGTAAATAGCGTCACAACGACCGCTAGCGGCACCAAAAATTTCAGAATACTGATGATGTTATTGGAACGGGCAAACGTTTTTACGCTGTAGTAATTCAGCCCGAAGAACAAACACAGCAGCAAAAACTGCACTACCCATCCCAGCAACGTTGGGTCGCTTGAACCAGTTTGAGTCAGCATCGGGAACCATGCTGCCGCATACTGCCGCGCGGCAACAATCTCTATAGAGATGAGGCTTGAAAACGCAATCAGCGTAATAAATCCAAGCAGATACCCCATCAACTCACCGTGGGAAAAAACCGGATAACGAATAATCCCCCCGGCACGAGGCAGTGCCGCGCCCAGCTCACAATAGACAATCCCCAGCAGCAGAACGGCAATCCCGCCGATGACCCACGAGGCAATGCCCGCAGGTCCGGCAATCGATGCCACATGGCTTGCGGCAAACAGCCAGCCGGAACCGAAGATAGCCCCAAGCCCAATAAACGTCAGGTCGGTTAGCGTTAGCTGCTTTTTAAATTTACCCACCTCAGCAACGCGGGCCTGTGTTTGGTGCGTAGAGTGAATCGTCATGGTCATGCCCTTCAGTCAACAGAGGGGGAAATGGCTTCCCGGGTCCACTGCCCGTTAATCAGGCGCAGCAGGTTCAGAGGGTTGTCATCCTGGACAGCAGGCGGAAGCAGCTCGGCAGGCACATTTTGCAGGCATACCGGGCGTAAAAAACGGTCGATGGATTGCGTCCCTACCGAAGTACCGCGAGCATCGGTGGTGGCAGGCCACGGACCGCCGTGCACCATGGCATCACAGACCTCAACGCCGGTCGGATAACCGTTAAACAAAACGCGTCCCGCTTTTTCAGTGAGGGCTGGCAGCAGGCGCTGCGCCAGCGGCCCATCATCAGATTCGGCGTGCACGGTTGCCGTCAACTGGCCCGGAATCACGCGCAAAATGGACTGCAACTCCGCCTCATCGGCAACCTCGACCAACACCGCCAGCGGGCCAAATACCTCCTGCTGTAACAGTGGATCCTGTGCCAGCAGCAGTGAAGCCGGAGCCTGATACAGCCGAGCCTGCGCGCAGCCGATGACCGATTCATCAGACCCTGCCAAACGCTGAATATGCGGATGCGCCTCAAGCGCACTGACACCATCTTCATAATGGGCAAGCGTCGGGGCATTCAACATGATCTGTGCCGGTGCCTGGTCAACCGCGTCCTTCAATGACTTTGTGAAGCGGGACATACCCTCGCCGCGTAAGACAAGGATCAGCCCCGGCTTGGTACAAAACTGCCCACATCCCAAAGTGAAAGAGGACACCAGCTCGTTAGCCAGCGTTTCTGCCCGTGTGGCGACGGCCTGCGGCAGAATAATCAGCGGGTTAATGGCCGACATTTCCGCAAAGACGGGGATCGGCTGCGGACGCTGCTGCGCCAGCTGCCAGAGCGCCTTACCGCCGCGCAGCGAACCGGTAAAACCCACCGCCTGAATCGCCGGATGGCGAACCAGATCCGCGCCAATATCGGTGCCGAAAATCATGTTAAAAACGCCCGCAGGCAGGCCAGATGCCACGACCGCACGCACCATCGCCTGGGCAGTCAATTCCGCCGTCGCCATATGCCCGGGATGGGCCTTAACTACCACCGGACAACCCGCCGCCAGCGCGGATGCGGTATCGCCCCCTGCCGTAGAAAAGGCCAGCGGAAAATTGCTGGCCCCGAACACCGCCACCGGGCCAAGCGCGGTCAGATACTGACGCAGGTCCGGGCGCGGCAGCGGCTGGCGGTCAGGGAGTGCGGTATCAATACGTACGCCAAAGGCATCGCCCCGACGCAGCACCCCGGCAAACATGCGCAGCTGATTACTGGTACGGGTACGCTCTCCCTGTAACCGCGCCAGCGGCAGCGCCGTTTCCTGGTGGGCTATGGCGAAAAAATCCTCACCGAGCAGATCCAGCTCGTCGGCAAGGGTATCGAGAAAGCGGGCACGCACGTCCGGCGCAGTCTGTGAATAGACAGGAAACGCCTGGTCAGCCGCCTCCGCCGCGGCGGCGGCCTCCTCACGAGAGGCCGGGTAAAAATGGTATCCGGTCAGCTTGCCGTCAGCGGCACGCAGGCTTGGCAGCGTCGCCTCACCGCTTGCCACGCGACGTCCGGCGATAAACTGCTGACCCGAAACAGAGAGAGGTAGCGTCATCATCACTCCTTTACTTAAAGGCCGACATCCGGCAGCTGTGGACGGGTCGCCAGCGCCTTCTCAACAATCGCCACCACTTGCGCACGGGTATCCCCTTCCAGCGCCAGACGCGGTGGACGGGTAATGGCGCTGCCGCGCCCCAGCAATTCTTCACAAAGCTTGATGCACTGCACCAGATCCGGACGCGCATCCAGATGCAGCAACGGCATAAACCAGCGGTAAAGCGCCATCGCTTCCTCATAACGCTGTTGTTTCGCCAGGCGGAACAACGTCTCCCCTTCACGCGGGAAGGCGTTCGACATTCCGGAGATCCAGCCTTCCGCCCCAACGGCAATGCTCTCGACCACCACATCATCCAGCCCAGCGAACAGCACAAAGCGGTCGCCAACGGAGTTGCGCAAGTCGATAAAACGGCGGGTATCGCCGGAGGAGTCTTTGAAGCAGACGATGTTGTCGCAGTCGGCCAGCGTCGCCAGGATGTCCGGCGTCACGTCGTTTTTGTAAATCGGCGGGTTGTTGTACACCATGATAGGCAGGTCGGTAGCCGTAGCCACACTGCGGAAGTGGGCCGCTGTTTCATGCGGTTTTGAGGAATACACCAGCGCAGGCATCACCATAATACCGTCGACGCCCACGCGCTCTGCCTCTTTCGCCATCTTCTGTGCAAACGCGGTGGTGAATTCGGCCACCCCCGCAATGACCGGGATCTGACCGCCCGCAGCATCTTTCGCTACTTCGATGATCTGCAGCTTTTCCTGCGTGGTCAGAGAGGTGTTCTCCCCCACGCTGCCGCACACCACCAGGCCAGAAACACCATCCTTGACCAGGTTTTTCATCACCGTGTGGGTGGCATCCAGATCCAGGGAATAATCGCTACGAAACTGGGTGCTGACTGCCGGGAATACACCGCTCCAGTGAATGGCTTTCTTGCTCATGTTCGGTTCCTTGTCGTCAATTTGTTAATTGAAAGTGAATGAATGGTGAGTATTCACTGACAGATTGACGTTTCAGGCGACCGACTGCTTGGTGGTTTTCTTCCTCTTTGATGACGAAATTAGCACAGTGAGTGTGTCTTACCCGGCAAGCGTAATGCGAAAATCACGCGGCGTAGAGCCCGTCATCGCCTTAAACTGGCGGCTAAACGCGCTGTGATCGGTATAACCGCACTGCAACGCAATATCGGTAATCGGCGTATCGCCCGCCAGCAGTTCGGTGGCTTTTTCCAGCCGAACTTTGTGGATCATCTGGCGCGGAGTGAGATGAAAAATACGCTTACAGTAGCGCTCAATTTGCGCCACCGACATGCCGCTCAGGGCGGTTAGTTCTTCCATTGCGATGGGACGGTGATAATGGTTGCGGATATGATCGTCGACGATCGCCAGCCGCTGCCACGCGGGATGACGCGCCTGCGCTTCCTGCAGATCGTGTGAAATCCCCGCCATACCGATGACCTGGCCCTGCGCATCCCGCAGCGCCAGCTTCTGGGTCAAACACCAGCCGCGTTCACGACCGTTGTAGAGATGCATTTCCAGCTGATCGCGTAGCGTTACCCCTTCGCGCAGCACCCGCATATCCTGCTCGGTATAGCCCAGCCCAAGCGCTGAAGGGAAAACATCAGCAGAGGTTTTACCCAGCAGAGAAACCACCGTCTTAAACCCGCAGCGTCGTGCCAGGGTCATATTGACCATCAAATAGCGGGCCTGCACATCTTTGATAAAAAAAACCACATTCGGAATGGCATTGAGCAGCGGCGCAATCAATGCCATCGCATGGAGCAACGTCTGGATATTGTCCGGACGCTGACGCGCCAACCCCTCACATATCTGGCTAAGTTCAGCCACTTCCGGCACCGGCGACGGGGCCCGCACATCATTAATCACACAGGACATCATGCTTCCTCCCGATTAGTGATTTGAATATTTATTAACTTTTCGTTAACCGAGCAAGCATCCTTACTGCGTTTTGCGATCCTGCCGTAGATTTATAACTTCCCCTTTTCCAGCCACTGGCGCGGTTGCCTTTTTTGGTTTACCACACCACTAACGAAATGATTAATAACAAATAAATATGATAACAACTTAACGATGACAGCGGCCATTATGCTGATTTCGTCATTTGCGGTGACGAAAGCGATCAAGCCGGGACGCAAGGCTTGCGTCAGCATTTAGCAACAAAATATTAACTTTCCGGAGATCCTATGACAGCGCAGTACAGTGAACTGAGAGTGATTGATTCTCACACCGGCGGTGAACCCACTCGCCTGGTCATCGACGGCTTTCCGGATCTGGGAACCGGGAACATGAGCGAGCGTCGGGAGCGCTTTTCCCGCGACTACGACGACTGGCGTAAAGCCATTATTCTTGAGCCACGCGGTAACGACGTTCTGGTCGGTGCATTGCTCTGTGAACCGGTTTCGCCACAGGCCACGGCGGGAGTCATTTTCTTTAACAACTGCGGCTTTCTGAACATGTGCGGTCACGGCACCATCGGGCTGATTGCCTCGCTGGCATGGCTTGGGCGTATTCAACCCGGTAAACATCTGATTGAAACGCCGGTAGGCGATGTGACCGCCACGCTGCACGAAGATGGCAGCGTCTCGGTCGAAAACGTGCCGGCCTACCGCTGGCGTAAGCAGGTACAGGTTGAAACCGTCCACGGTACGGTAACGGGTGATATCGCCTGGGGCGGCAACTGGTTTTTCCTCGTCAACGATCATCCGTTCGCGGTCTCGCCGGAAAAGATCCCTGAATTGACGGAGTACGCATGGGCAATCCGTGAAGGGTTAGATCGTGCAGGCATCCGTGGTGAACATGACGGCATTATCGATCATATCGAACTGTTTGCAGAAGATGATCGCGCGGACAGCCGCAGCTTTGTTCTTTGCCCCGGTAAAGCCTGGGATCGATCGCCCTGCGGCACCGGCACCAGCGCCAAACTGGCCTGCCTGGCAGAGGACGGAAAACTCAAATCCGGAGAATCATGGCGGCAGGCGAGCATCATCGGCAGCGAGTTTACGGCGCATTTCGTGCCGCATGGCGACAAGATCGTCCCAACGATCCGCGGAGAGGCATGGGTCTGTGGCGATAACAAGCTGATCCTCAATCCTGAAGATCCGTTCTGCTGGGGGATCTCACTGTGATCGAAAGTGACGTCATCGTCATCGGTGCCGGGATTATCGGGGCCGCCTGCGCCTGGCAACTGGCCGCTCGCGGGCAGCGAGTCACGCTGATTGATGACGGCAATGCGGGCGCGACGGCGGCGGGTATGGGCCACCTGGTGTGCATGGATGACGATCCTGCGGAGCTCGCACTCTCCGCCTGGTCTCTGGAGAGCTGGCGCAAACTGACGCCCCGGATGCCGGAAAGCTGTGCCTGGCGCGGATGCGGCACGCTGTGGCTGGCGGAAACGCCGCAAGAGCTTGCGCTGGCAGAAGAAAAGCAACAACGGATGGCACAATACCAGGTTGTCAGCGAAATGCAGACCCGCGATCGGCTTGCCGCACGCGAACCGCTGCTCACCGCCGGACTCGCTGGCGGGCTGTGGGTCCCCGGCGACGGGATAGTTTACGCCCCAAACGTCGCCCGCTGGTTTATTAACGATGCCGATTTAACGCATCTTCGGGATAGCGCCCTCTCTGTTGATGCCCCTTACGTCACCCTACACAGCGGCAAACGACTGCGCACGCGCGCCATCATCATCGCCAGCGGTCTGAGTGCCAACACGCTGCTGGGTGAAAACTGGCTCAGACCCAAAAAAGGTCAGCTGGCGATCACCGACCGCTACGGCCCCTTGCTCAGCCACCAGCTGGTAGAGTTGGGATACGGTGCCAGCGC
This sequence comes from Citrobacter sp. Cpo090, assembly GCF_030332665.1. Classification (NCBI taxonomy): domain Bacteria; kingdom Pseudomonadati; phylum Pseudomonadota; class Gammaproteobacteria; order Enterobacterales; family Enterobacteriaceae; genus Citrobacter; species Citrobacter sp. Cpo090. The sequence continues at coordinate 343,887 of NZ_JAOWHK010000031.1, forward strand.
CCATGCAGGCGGCACCTCAGTGGCATTTAACATTCAGCCACGCCCCACCGGACAGTTGCTGATTGGCTCCTCCCGCCAGTTTGATAACACTGACCGCGAGGTTGACCTCCCCCTGCTGGCACAGATGCTGGCGCGAGCACGCCATTTTTTACCCCCTCTGGAGACACTAAATATCATCCGTTGCTGGAGCGGTTTTCGGGCGGCATCGGCTGACGGCAACCCGCTGATTGGCCCACATCCTGCACGTCCGGGTATCTGGCTGGCGCTGGGGCATGAAGGACTGGGCGTCACAACCGCGCCAGCAACCGCCGAGTTACTTTGCGCCCAGATCCTTGGCGAGCGCCCGGCGGTGTCCCCGGACGCCTGGCTCCCCGCTCGCCTGCACAAGCAGGAGGCCATCGCATGACGACCCTGAACGTGATTATCGACGGCCAGACTTGTGAGGTTCCCGTCGGAATGAGTATTGCAGCAGCACTGGCCCTGGTGGGCAACGGCGCGACCCGTCGTTCGGTGAGCGGACAACTACGTGCCCCCTTCTGCGGAATGGGTGTTTGCCAGGAGTGCCGTGTCACGGTGAATGGACACCGGGTGCTGGCCTGCCAGACGGAATGCCAGCCCGAAATGGTGATTGAAAGGAGCCATCATGCAAAGCGTTGACTGTGAGATCCTGATCCTTGGCGCAGGGCCAGCCGGAATGTCGGCGGCAGTGGCTGCCGCACGCTGTGGAAAATCGGTGATAATCCTTGATGACAACCCGCGCCCCGGCGGGCAAATCTGGCGCGACGGGCCGCAGGTCTCACTCCCCCGGCACGCCAGACGGCTTCGTCAGGCGGTGGCGGAACATCCCCACATTACGCTGCTGAGCGGTGCCCGGCTAATTGCCCGCCCCACCCCACATTCCGTAGTCTTCGAAACCGCAGACGACTGCGGCGAAATCCGCTGGCAGCGGCTGATTTTATGCTGCGGCGCCAGAGAACTCTCGCTGCCTTTTCCCGGCTGGACACTACCCAATGTGACGGGGGCCGGAGGCCTGCAGGCGCAGATAAAACACGGCCTGCAGCTCAAGGGGGAACACGTGGTCATTGCAGGCAGCGGTCCTCTTCTGCTGGCGGTCGCCAGTACGGTGAAACGCGCAGGCGGGAATATTGTCGCCATCATCGAACAGGCACCGATGAGCGCACTGGCCCGTTTCGCAACCGGGCTCTGGCGCTGGCCTGAAAAATTGCGTCAGTTCGGCGAGCTCTTTCCAGCCCGTTATCATCCGGCAAGCCAGGTCATCCATGCGCAGGGGGATCCCTGTCTTCAGTCAGTGACCGTGCGCCACCAGGGACAAACCCGGGAGATCGCCTGCGACAGGCTGGCCATTGGCTATGGACTGGTACCGAATATAGAACCTGGCGCAATCTTTGGCTGCAAAACAGAAAATCAGGCTATTTGGGTCGACGCGGAGCAACGCACCAGCGTGCAGGATATCTATGCGGCAGGAGAATGCACCGGCTTTGGCGGCAGTGAGCTGGCGTTAGCCGAGGGAGAGATTGCCGGTTATACCGCAGCAGATTGTCCGCACAAGGCCCAAAGCGCCATCTCCGCGCGCGCCCGCTGGCAGCGTTTTGCCCAGGCGTTGCATACGACGTTTGCGCTGCCGGAGTCGCTAAAAGCCGTGACCACAGCAGATACCCTGCTCTGCCGGTGTGAGGATATTCGTTGTGGCGACGTGCAAAACGCCGAAAGCTGGCAGGCGGCAAAGCTCGCCTCACGCTGTGGAATGGGGGCCTGCCAGGGGAAAGTCTGCGCCACCAGCGCCCGCTGGCTGTACGGCTGGCCGCTGCCGCAGCCGCGCGAACCGCTCTCCCCCGCGCGTGTCGACACGCTTATCCATCTCGCAAAACCTGAGGGCTGATTTATTTCTTTTCCGCGCTTTGCACTATGGTGATGCCGAGCGCGGTAAAGACTTTGTGCAGTACTGCCTGTGCATTAATGCTGGGTAAGATCATGCAGGGTATCCCCCTTCATGACTGGCAGCATCATAAAATCTATCTTGAATAGACCGTTGCACTATCGAAGCATAATTATAAATAGGCTAATTTTTTGTTTTGATTTCGAATGTACAGTTACTTAGAGCGTTTGCTTTGACACATCCATTTGGAACCATGGGAACCCCCGTTCAACACAATAACAACAACTAGCAATATTATTCTCACCATGCCCACATGACTGTTCATCGGCCTTACCGAACAACATCGATATAAATTTATTTAACTCCGTTATAACCATCTAAAAATGTCTCTTTTAGGGTTTGTCCCCATAATTGAGATGCTCTCTCATCCGGCGTTATTTGAGTTTTATGTTCTTTAAGATGCATATAGGTTTGCTCTCCCCCCGTTGCATTCACACCTGACATGTAAACTTGTTCAGCTATCTCATGAGCCTGGACTGGAGTCACGCCTTTAGATTTGGCATCTTGCCCTTGCTTATAGATATCCTGGTAAGTATGTAAATTAAGTTCGGCTGTTGCCATAGGATCTGCTCGATAGTTTCCTCCAACCATTGTTGGATCATGACGCGCAAAATACAGTGAATGGCGTTCAGGGGAACTCTTATCGGCGCACCCGCATAAACATAAGATGACTGAGAGCATGATTATCTTTTTCATTTTTCTTCCAAAATATTGCTAATATCTGAGAACTGTATTTTATGAGAAGAATCAGTACATTGATATCAATCAGAGGAAAGGGAGCCCGCCATCTCAAAAAATATGTTTTTTTGGACATTTGAATCCAATACCTTTACTTAATGACATGAGATATCAGTATTTTCAGGATTGGTTAGTCAAGAAAAAATAACGTCACGCGATTATACAAATATATTTATAACGATTCACATGGTGACAAAGGAAATAAAAAAGCTGCGCAGAAATGGCTCCGGGGTGCGAAACACTTTAAGATTTTGATAGATTACTGGCAACACATGAAAAGGAAACAGTGTTTTTATCATGAGAAACTGCAAAGGGTAGGTCCATACAGACTCACGATAAAGCGCTATTCAGATGCTACACATGCTTAGGCCGGGAAGCCTGTGCCGTTGCTGGTGTCGTGCATTCAGCCAACGACCCGGACACAGTATTGAAAGACTTTATCCGCAAACATATCACCACACCGGCACTCACTCATGATACGAAGGCCGGACTCACCTTTATAAATTAACAAACTGAATTATAAGCAATTTATTATTAATGGATTGGTTATGTATACTCAGTTATATACTCAACAGCTTTCTTTCCAAAATCACCGAGTAACAGAGTATATAAACCAACTCAGATATGATGCAGCAATTATACCCGATAGCATCGTTTCAGCCAGGAGTGTTTTTTACTATCGAGAGGTAGCATCCTAGATAATGTTTCGATCAGTTAAAACTTCAGCTTCAGTTTGCATGGTATTTTTTCCTATAAAAGCAAATGCCCCAATACCTGCAGGCACATTATCTAAAGAATAAACAAGGAAGAAAGGTCGGCTGTGTACACCGGGAAGACAATTCACAATCCGGAGTTACTACTGTTTCGTCGCAACAAGCCAGTTGCCTGTCGTGCCCGGAGAATATCTACAGCCCGAAGATATGGGGACTGCTCTTGCCAGCTAAGTCCTTTGCGATCGATACGAACCAATTCATATTTCACCACCAAAAAGTTAACGGCATTAGCCAGAGTAATACCGGCATCGATATGTTCCTGTATAACCGTTTCATCACTGAACTGCGTATCGTTTAGTGTAAGACCATAGTGCTGTTCCAACAGGCGTGTCAGTAACATTTGCCAGACTGCCACAGGCGACAGACATAGCGTCGCCGCCTGCGGAGTTATTGCAGGTAGAGTTTTCATGCTTGCTCTCGTGAAATTAGTTAGCGTTGTGTGGGATAAATGGCGATGTATACGTAGCCGCAACTACCAAGGGTATCGGCTTCGCAGGTGAAACAATTGTGGTACAGAGTGACACAGTGGGCATGGCGAGGGTTCATTTCACCAGTAGTCAGCATCGACTCCATCTGGCTGATAAAATGTGGGAGTACTTCATCCAACTTCAAAGATTCTGCATTATTGAATTCACCGGTAATGCTGGCCCGGTCAGCCAGATAGTACAACCGGTTTCCCTCCTGTACTAGACGAGCACCAAAGCAAGGTGTCACATTACGATTCAGTCCCCATTTTAGAAATGAATCGTTCTCTGAGTCAGTAGATTTCATTGAAGTGCCCTCATATCCAGCCTCGCTCTGCAAATGACACAATGTCATCTGAGCCGATGACCAGATGATCGAGCGTGTTCACATCAACCAGTGCCAGCGTTTCTTTAAGCCTATCGGTAATGTTGCGATCGCATTGGCTGGGCTCCGGGTCGCCGGATGGATGGTTATGTGCCAGCACGACAGCGGCAGCATTGAAACGAAGCGCTGACTTCACCACTTCACGGGGATGGACCTGGACATGGTTAACCGAACCGGCAAATAGCGTTTCGCTCTCCAGTAAACGGTGCTGGTTATCGAGATAGAGCACCATAAATACTTCCCGTTCTTGTCCTGCCAGCTGTAACCGAAGCCAGTCACGGGCAGCAGTACTTGAGGTAAAGGATATACCGGGCTGGCGCAGATATTTATCCAGCAAGTTGATAGCGCGGCGAATGGTTCGTTGGGCATAGGGCGTCAATCCGGATGTCGCGGGAAGCAGACAACTAGGTTGAGCCATAACCGGCAGCGGAAAGAGTTCAGGCTGTGATGACATCGGGGATAATGCGGTATTCATGTAAAGCATTCCTCAGTCGATAAGATGCATAATGGCGCTGCATTCCGGATGATTCAGCGCGTAGTCGCGTAAAAGATAATAATGCTCTGTCATCGCGTCACACTCGGTGCGACAGGCATGGTGGCTGTATGCCATCAGGCAGACCGCAATACCGGCAGCCTCTCCGCTTATTTCCGCACCATTGCCGTTCATGCCGTTGAACAGATGCCATTTATCGTCACCGTCAGCATCAGGGGCCATAAACGCACCGCCATTACTGAGCATGTAAAAGGACCAGATTCCACCGCAGTACTCGTCACAGAAGCGATCCATCCAGGCGAAAATGCGAGGTTCAAGAGTTATCCATTGCGGGATGGAGCCAAAGTGCTGCGGCCAGAAGCCGATGCGTAACTCGTCTGGGACCACTGAGGCAGTAATTGCGGTATGCTCCGCGAACTGATGATTTTGTGTATTCATTAAACTATCTCCTTATGCAGGAACTGTTGTTTAACGCCCGAAAAACTCGAGCATGCTTTCTGCCATCACCCACAGGGCGCGGTTGAGTTTCACATCGCCGTCAATGCCGGTAACAGCACGGGTGCGGCTGCTTTTCCCATGTGCGGTTCGCCCTGACAGACCGCCTTTTATCAGGTTCTCCTGCACGCGCTGGTAGACGGTCCACAGGTCATCGCTGTAGTCCTCCCGGCGACGTGGGGTCAGCAACTGCGATACCGTTACCGGCTGGTGGTTCTCACCAAATCGATACTTCAGCGCGGCATTCGCCAGGGCGTTACGGGCTGGTTCTGGCAACGCCAGTGACTGCATCGCATCGCGCTTCTCCTCCACCCGGTCAAAGACCCCCAGCACTTCGTAAGCCCCTTCAATCACCTTCTCGACGACATTACCTTTATGCGGCACCCGCACTTCTCCGAATGACTGACCGCAGACCAGGCCGTTGGTACAGACGCCACGAAACAGCCCCGGCAGCATCTGGTAGCTCGAGGATCCGTCATGGCTGTTGAGCAGGATGATTTCCGGTACCTGATGCCCGGTAAGTTGCCCGGCTCGACGCAGACGAAGCATGTGTTTGGTGTGTTCCCGCTTGCTCTGATCACGGACCTTTGTCTGGCAAGCAAAGAACGGCTCAAAGCCTTCACGCTGCAGGCTTTCGAGAATGGTGATGGTCGGGATGTAGGTATAACGGTCTGAACGAGATTCATGCTTGTCACTCCCGAACACGCTGGGTACATGACTCATCAGCTCTTCATGGGTCAGAGGCCGGTCACGTCGTATCTGGTTTATACGACCAAAGCGGCTGGCTAATCGCATAGCTAACTCCTTATCTGATAATGAATTAAAAACGAAAAGGCCATGTTCCCGAAGGAGCATGGCCTGTTGCTATCTGGTGTTGGTATGTTGTGGGGTGGAGAGGTCTGAAATGTAAGTAACTAATCGCTGTAGTGTGTGGTTCGGCACTCACTGAGGTCAGACAGCTCTTTTTGCGTATTCTTCAGCCCCGGACTGAAGGTGCCGACTTTTTTATCGTTGACGTAAACATCAAAATTCTCAGCCTGACTCAGGGCGTCAATAAATGACACCCAGGCGTTATCGCCATTCCTCCAGCCGAGGGATGAAGGTAATGGGAACTGACTGTTATCCATGACGACCGTTATTTCCGTCCCGTCGTCATGAGAACTTACTGATGTCCCATCAGGCAGGTTGAGATTAACGCCGTGTTGCAGAATATTCTGCGCATCCGGATTGCCAGTACAATTCAGATTAAACACCACCTTCTCCGGGCTGGTAATGATATATTCGGTCACGCCCATCCCAAAACCACTCGTCCACATATTGGGAATAGCCTGTGCTGTTGATACAGAAGCCAGCATAGCTAATGTAAATATCACGTAAGGCAGTCGCATAATGTTGTCCTCAAATCATGTAATAAAGCTTTTGTTGTTTAAAACAATAAAGTAACGAAAAAACAGTTGGATTATTTTATTTGTTTGTAGCGAAACGCTTCTTTCCCGGCATAAATCCCGACGAGATCGTCATAACGAGGGTCCGTTTTATTCGGGCGGAACGTTACTTTCATATCGGGACTGCACATATCCTTCATGGTGAGATTGAATTCTTTACCTGGCGTAATGGTATACCCTGTTGCCACATCGTCTTTACTGGGAGTGATCCACCCCCAAAGGCCGCCCGGACAATCTCTGGAAGGTTTCGAGCGAACAACAATAAACCATCCCATTGAATCCACTTCCGTCGCCGTACACAGTTTTCTGACCTGGCGGTGCGCATCACACCAGAATATATTCCCACTCTTGTTATTCACTGCTGCAGGCAGGAACTCGATATAAGGACGTGCTGCGTAAGTATTACCTGCAAAAAGTAAGGGAAACAATATGACTGGCAGTAAAGACAATAATTTCAATTTTTTCATTAGATTAACCTTACATTTAATTATGGAGACCATCTCTAATCAGTTTGTCCGGATTGCCCCCGACTTTCTGAGGGAGAAAATGAATTCAGCGACTGCTGAATAAAACGGAAATGAGGTAAGGCAGAGATAAAATGCTTATCCTCCGACAACTGATGGAGAAGCTCACTGCGAATAAATGTTTCCCGGGATGGCCTTACCAGATGAATGTCATCCAGCCGGAAGACACGTAATTGCCTGTTATGTTCAGCGACCAGATACCAGTAACCGTCCAGAGCGATTAGCCGGTAAGGTGCAACGGCCTCATGACGCTCCCCTTCAGTCAGAATGGTGATGCGCTGACATCCCGAAATAGCTCTGACCAGCCTGTAGAAGGAGAGCTTTCCTGCCGGAGGATGAGGTCTGTCCTGATGCCATACCAGACAGGGTCGATCATCACAATCCAGCAGGCTGCTGACCAGTCGCCGGTCAAAGCCCGGGAAAACCCCGGCCAGCCCCGTGCGGTGAGCAAAGGTCAGAATATCTATTTCCTGCCGCGTACTGTGAATATCCGAGCGCAGACTGCACTGCCCCTGATAATAATCCAGGTCGAGATACATCAGACGTTCCCGAAAGTCACGACGTAACGTGCGCTCTGACACCCCGAATTCAGTTGCCAGTTTGCGAATAAACAGAGTTTCACCGGACACCAGGCGGCTGATAATCAACGACAACCTGACGGCAAGCCGGTCATGTCGCCGCTCCTGAAGCGTCATGAAAGATTTCTCCTGAGAAGTTAACTCTCTGAATTAATAATGATTACTTTAAAGGAAGGAGTGGACAGGGTATGGACAACATCGGAACTATTTTTTATGAGCAGTCCAGCCTTGTGGGCGCTCGTCTGACAGATAATGATGCTTCGCCTGATTTAATTGATGATAAAACGCAGTGGAAAGGACGTGTCCACAATCAACACATCATTAACAACCAGTTCATCATTCGCAGAGAAAATTGCGATATCAGAAGAATATCCAGTCCCAGACGGCTCGTGCGACCGACACCACCGCATCACGCACGGTACGAATCACCTTTTTCAGTGGCGCAGGCAGCAATGACGATGACTCAGCCGTATCGAAAACACGGCCCACAGCGTCACCGAAACTGTCACGGGCCTGCGACTTTACCGGCTCTGTGCAGAGTCTCCCGTGCAGTTGTGTCACCACCGGGCTGGTGGCGCGGTCAGGCAGACAGCGCATCATGGCTGCCACCATATCCTCAATGCCCCATCCAGTGCTGGCGGACACCGCACAGACCGGATGATGTGGTTTAAACATCGCCATAATCGCAGCCTGCTTCGCTTTAAGATTTCCCTGTTGGTGTGTTGAAGGTTTGCTGGTGAGGGTATCCCATTCATAGCAGGGTTCGATTTTGTCGGCCTGGTTAATCACAAACAGTATCTTTTGCCTGTAAGGTTGCATCACACCGAGCCAGAACTGCTCGTCCACGGTCAGTGCCCGATCATCGGCCTTAATGACCCACAGCACCAGGTCCAGCTCCGGCAGCATTCGACGGTACAGGGCTCGGTACTCATGATCCCGTCGCCCGTTTTCACCTACACCCGGTAAATCGACAATCACCAGACTGTGACGACCGCTGCGCAACCGGAAGCGCAGTACGTCGCGAGTGCAGGCGTTCACGTCACTCACCGGTGACACCTCGCCCCGGAAAAGTTCATTGCAAAGAGAGGATTTACCAGCACCACTTTTGCCCATGATGCCTATCACCGGCTCGTAATGGGTCAGGTTCTGGATACGTTCAAGAATAAGCTCGCGAAGCGTAGAGGGAAGCGATGCCAGCGGTTTTTCCAAGGCCTGAAGGCCATCAGTTTTATTCATACAGTAGTCTCAGCGTGAAGAATTAAAAACCCCGCGTTCCAGTCAGGAAGGCGGGGATTCACTGAGATAATATCTGTCTGAAATTATTTGGAATATTAGGTTAACACGTAAAGGAAATTGTGCAATCCAGAACTGAACGATGTCCGCTTAGTGCCAGGAGCGGACATTGTTATTAATAGCAGCAGACGCCAGCCGGACTCTCTCGTCTTACAGCACTTCAACCACTTCAAATTCTTCTGCGATCAACTCCATATCTTTAGAAAAATGACCTTCGCGGGTAAAAAATCGCTGATGCTCATTTCGCCAGTATTGAAGGCTTAAATCGCCTTCACCTTCTTTGCGGGCAAACTCCTCAGTCACATCACAAAAACGCACCAGTCGCATTGAAACCAGCCGGGTCACGCAGACCGGGGCATTCAGGCCATCAAGGATAATGTTATAGCTTCCAATCCTCGGGGCAGACTTTTCTTGCTGGTAAGAGGCAAAGGATCCGCAGGAGGCCGTTTTAATCCCTTTTTTAATCAGGTCCGCAAGCTCGCTGGCCAGTTCCGGGCTGTCTCCCATTTGCCAGGCATCTGCGCCTGGATACTTTACTTTTAATACCTCAACAGTAGCCATTAAGAGCCCTTTTTAATCGTCGATGAAAAATGTCATACAGAGTTTTAACATGAACTTTCCGGACATTAACATTGATGCTTTCCCTCTGCTACTTTGTCCGCTCTTCGCTCAAAGTAGACTGTCAGATTTGATAGTGTGCTGCCAGATAAATCTGTCAGGTCAAGTCTGAGCTAATACACTATATCTCGGCCAGGGCTTTGAGTTCGGCAAGCTCACTCTCTATACTTTTTACCCGGTTGGCCAGCTCCTTCATGGCCTCAACATACAGGGCGCTCATCGCACTGTAGTCCACGGTTTTGAGATCGTTAATCTCCTCTCCATTCTGCGTTGTGCCGGTCCCGCCAGAACTTACAGCAACGGGTAACACTTTTTCCAAATCCTGAGCGATGATGCCTGCGCTGTGCACCGATTCCGATTCAGTCAGTTGGATGCCGAACGTATAACCCGTCAGGGAACAAATCTTCTCCAGAGCGTTACTGACGGGCTCTTTATCGAACTTCACTCGCTCATCCGAAGTCTGGTTCACAGAAATACAGGTAAATGGGAGGTCATTAATGCCCGTAAGTCATGAAATGAATAATACCGTTGTTGCCTGCGTGGACGGTTCGTCATCAACACAGGCCGTCTGTAAATATGCGGCCTGGGCGGCCTCCGCGTTGAAGATATCTGTGGCCCTTCTTCATGTACTGGAAAAAAGTGACCAACCTGTGGTTTCGGACCTGACAGGAACCATCGGCTTAGACAGTCGGGAACATTTTACAGAAGAGCTGGTTCGCATTGAGGGCGAACGTAACCGATTGTTGATGGTACAGGGTAAAGCCATCCTGAAAAATTGTGCTGAGCTGCTGACAGAGAAGGGGCTACCGGAGCCAAAGCAACTGCAAAAACATGGCGCGCTGGACGGGATTTTGGCTGAATTGGGTGATACGCGTCTTATGGTGCTGGGGCGCCGCGGGGCATCTAATCCGGTCGGAAGCCATATTGAGAATGTCATTCGTCTGCAAAAAAATCCTGTGTTAATCGTACCCGAAACCTTTTCTTTCCCTTCACGCGTAATGTTCGCCTATGACGGAAGTGAGGCGAGTCTGGAAAATTTGCGCCGACTTTCTGTAAGTCCATTGTTCTTAAATCTTACGTGCCACCTGGTGATGGTGAATGGAAATTCAGAATCGCTGGATGCAGCTCAGTCTCTGTTGCAAAGAGCTGGCATAACCAGTCAGGCAAGTCTGCTGAAAGCCGATACCGTGGCTAATGCACTGTGCCGCTACGCCAGGGAACACGGGATTGATCTTATGGTCATGGGAGCGTACGGACATTCACGCCTGCGCAGATTCTTTATCGGCAGCAACACATCAGAGATGCTATCTAATAGCAGTCAGCCCCTGCTGATGCTCAGATAAAAACAGGCGGGCCCTGATTTGAGGGTCCGCTTTTCGCTCAAAGCGGACCTGACAACAAGCTGGTCGGTCCGCTCCGTACCAATAGCAGACGTTGTTAAGCTCATGCAGTATGGATTCACGAAGAACATACGTTATTTTTTGTCCTGATTGACTCGGAATGAAAGCTCCTGATGGTTCTCATTTCGCTCGCTGTAACGATCAGCAAGATAACCGGTTTGTCCCTTAAGCTGCACTGTGATTTTAAACAGCTCCTCGGCTACATCGACGGAAATAAATGTTTCTCGGCTATTCTCTAAGGCAACTTGCGGCCTATACAAAAAAGAGCCGGGTTATACCCGGCTCTTTTTAGCTGATTTCAAAATCTTTTAATTCCCCACCTTCAGCAATCAGATTTGAGATCCGCTTCGGCATTCGCCCCTGACCTGACCATGTTTTTGACTCTCCAGTTTCGTCAGTATATCGATACTTCGCGGGGCGGGGGGAGCGCGTCCTTTTAGCCTTACCCAGAGAGCCAATAGCAGCTAAAAGTTCGGAGGGGTCGATACCCTCATCAAGCATCATCTGACGAAGTGTTTCCAGTTTATCGCGGCGCTGACTTTCATTTGCAAGACGTAATGTCTCTTCTTCTCGTCGTTCTATAAGAATAATTTTAAACTTTTCCAGAACATCTTCCAGTACATCTAATGACATTTCACGAGTCTGAGAACGTAAGGTACGGATATTGTTTAACTGTGTTAGAGCATCTGACATAAAGAGACCTTTTAAAGTTTTTTCGTTGTTCAGCAAATACCAATGTCGACGGTTGCTCATCAACACGATTTTTCTTACTGAGCATTTTAATCCGTTTGGGACATATTGTTATTAACGAGGTTTAGACTACTTATATAAATCTCTTATCGCAAGAAAAATTAAGAAGAATGTGCAAGAACTAAATTACAACTCATACGAAATGTCCATGCATTTTTGAAGGTACTTAAAACTATGATGCCAGGAGTCATCCGGAGAGCCTTTTTATATCCTCATAACTTATTGCTTCAGTCACACCTGATGAGATTTAAAATGAGGAGAGACAGCGCCGCCGCTTAGCAAGGTTTTTTCACAAATGGCAAGATGGCACGCAGGGGAGAGACACCTGCATTTTGTCAGAAGGTAGCGAATTACTCTCTCTTTATAGAGGTGTTTCTAAAAAAGTGTAATGTAAAAAAAAGCCTGCTGTTAGCAGGCCATAAATGTTTTCAACTCATTTTTTGTTCGATTCTGATAAATAGGGTAAGTATGCAATTAAACGTGGAGCAGAGAGCATGACAAAAATGCTATAAATATTTCCTGGCCGCATCAAGTATCTCCTGTGACGTTAACTCCCTGTCAGTAGCCACGTAAACAATACCATGATCGCCAGTTAAGGAAGGAAAACCTGCAGACATAATCCGAAGATGTGTTTCTTCACCGTTTGGATATTCCTGCCTGATAGAGGATATACCTTCCAGAACGGTCATGACTTTACAGGATTCAGCATTAAAGAAAACAAGGACTTTAATCATATTCTATTACCATGTTCTCTCGTGGATATTAACTGGCAGATGCCATTAAGGTCAAAGCCATTACGCACTTCTTATTTAACATGTGGTTAGTTTGTGCTTTTAGACTTTTTATGCAGTAGTACTGCACTTCATCACATCGGTTAGCATACTCATAATTTTGAAAAATATGCTGATCAGATATTATGAATAAACGACTTTCATCTGATTTAAGTTATGGATCTGTCTACTCAGGAATAATCCTTCATCGTTATCGCAGACCCACAATGATTTATTTATCGCAAAGTGTTACGTTTGCAGCAGCAGGACCCTTGTCTCCGCGGTGAATGGCGAATTCAACTTTCTGACCTTCAAATAAAGTTTTAAAGTTGTCGCCATCAAGTGCAGATAAATGGACAAAGATATCTTTGCTGCCATCAAGAGGAGAGATGAAGCCAAAACCTTTGTCTTCGTTAAACCATTTAACCAGGCCCATAATTCTAGAGGTCATACTGACTCCGTTATACATGATTGTATTGATAGTAAACGTATAAGATTAAACATATGGACTCAAAAGAGGGGATATCAACGATAGCGCCTGGTAATGAGAACTGCCCGGAAAATTTCTAACTTTCATTAGTACATCGAACTGATGGGATTCATTAAGGCACAGGGAATCGATATAAGCAAATTATCTTTTAGCCGTCCAGAGGTCCTGTAGGGAAAATAAAAGTGGCTGAATGCCATTTTCAATGTATAGTCTTTACGTGTTTTCAATAAGGAATTGACTTGTCCCATAAAATGACAGGAATTGTCAAAAGCTTTGATATTCTTAGTGGTAAAGGCCTCATCATCCCATCTGATGGACGAAAAGACGTTCTGCTTCACATTTCAGCCGTTAACTCTCGCGAATCAGAATTACTCATCCCTGGAAGCCGCATAGAGTTTTGCCGGATAAACGGTCTCAGGGGGCCTGTGGCTGCGAACATTTATCTTTCCTGATTTTCAGTGTGTCAAAATAGATAGATTAAAACTTAACCACATGTGGTACGGTGAAGCTCATTCATTGAAAGGTTAATGGTTATGTCTGTTATCAATTACGCAATGAAATTCTTCAGCAGTGCGTCTACTGCCACTGCTGCCTGTCCTGTTTGTGGCTTAAAATCAGTACAACCGTTGTCAAAAATCCGGCTCAACCAGACCATGCTTTGCCCCGGATGTAAGGCTCTGTTTATCTCCCGACGCTAGCTCGACCAAAACCGCAGAACAGAGCTCATGTCCTATACTTATGTTAGATTCCGGCAGCTGTTAAATCCCTGATGCCTGACGCCCATCCTGAGAGAACGTTTCTGAACTGATTTCTCAACTGCTCCTGCGCGCTAACGTCGCATCAGAGCAATGCTATGAAAATGATCCCCAGAGCGTGGTTTAACCGCTCCCGTATTCTGATGAATGCTGCCGAAAACATAACGTTTTCGGCGAACGATCCTGCCGGTGAAAGCTCGCCGCGGTCAGAACTCTTTTCGACCGTCCAGATGGAACGCTACGGCCAGAAGCTGGCGCGGACTCATAAAGTATCACCGGATAGGCATCCTTATTATCTTCTGAAACGGCTTGGCGACAATGAGGCCATCATTACCCAAAACTGCTATGAGCTTAACGCGGGTAAAAAGACCAGTATCATGCCCGCCGGTGAATGGCTGCTGGACAATTATTATCTGATTGAGGAACAAATCCGCACTGTCCGCCAGCATCTGCCGAAAAGCTTTGGCAAAGGTCTTCCGTCGCTTGTATCGCCGTTGAATTGCCCACGAATTTATCATATTGCATCAGAGGCCATTGCTCACGGCGATGGCCGCTGGGATGCCGCCAGCCTGACCAGCTATCTCACTGCCTATCAACAGGTGACGCCGCTGACGCTGGGTGAAGTCTGGGCGTTACCGGGAATGCTGCGCCTTGCGCTGATTGAAAATCTTCGTCGTATCAGTATGGAAGTGATAAAAGCGCAGCAGGACAGAAACCTTGCTGATACGTGGATAACAAGGATTGTCGAATGCGCAGAGAGTGCGCCTGGTGATTTAATCATGGTGGTTGCCGATATGGCGCGCTCCCGACCTCCGTTAACCAGTGCGTTTGTCGCAGAGCTGGTGCGGCGCCTGCAGGGGCATGGCAACGCGCTGTCGTTACCTCTGACCTGGGTTGATCAGTGCCTTCGGGAACAGGGGATCACCACTGACGTTCTCATACATAGTTTCAATCAGCAGCTTGCCGCCAGCCAGCTGTCCGTCAGTAACAGCATCGCGGGCCTGCGTTTATTGAGTGAAACGGACTGGGCTGATTTCGCCGAAACGATAAGCGTTGTCGAACAGGCATTACGCAATGATCCTGCCGGCATCTATCCCCGGATGCACTTCAATACCCGGGATCATTACCGGCACGTAGTTGAGGTTCTGGCCAGGGACAGCGGTCTCAGCGAGCCTGAGGTTGCTGAGAAGGTGCTGGCGCTTTCAGAGGAAAAAGCGCCCGATACACCGGAACATCATGTTGGTTATTATCTTGCGGGCGAAGGTCGACAGGCGCTGGATATTCATCTCCTGGCAGACGCCTCAAGGCTCATACGCTTGCGGCACAGTTTCAACAGAATAACCCTGCTGTCATGGCTTGGAAGCCTGGCGTTGCTGACAACCGCAGCGACCGCAGCAATATTGCACGAAACCGCCATGCAGGGCGCAGACTGGCTATTGATCGCGGTGATATTACCTCTGATTATCGCATTAACTCAGTTAATGAGCGATTTGCTCAGTGATGCAACCACCCGTTTTCGCGTTCCTCGACCCTTGCCGGGGATGGATTTTTCAGCCGGCATTCCCGCTGAAAGTGCCACCATGTTAGTCATTCCCTGCATGTTGACCAGCCACGAAAGTTTCAGCCAGCTCCTCACCAGTCTTGAAGTCTGCTGGTTGGGGAATGAAAACGAAAATCTCAGGTTCGCGCTGCTCACTGATTTTGCTGATTCTGAAAATGAACCCTCGCCGGAAAGTCACGCGCTGCTCAGACAGGCTATCGCCGATACGCAGGCGCTTAATCGCCGCTACCCCTCCGGCCGACCACGTTTTTATCTGTTACATCGCCAGCCTGAATGGAACCCCTCGGAAGGCGCGTGGATGGGCTATGAACGCAAGCGGGGAAAACTGGCGTTACTGAACAGCTGGTTGCGCCATCCCGGAACGCAATTCGTCAGCGTTGCAGAGATGCCTGCCCACCTTTTACCGGGTCACATAAAATACGTCATTACCCTGGACAGCGATACGGTGCTCCCGCGCGATACGGCACACAAACTCGTCGCGACGATGGCGCATCCGCTGAATACGCCTGAGTATGATCCGGTACGCCAGAGGGTTGTCAAAGGATTCGGTATTTTACAGCCCGGTCTTGCGGAGGAGATACCACGCAACGGTCAGGGGCGTTACGCAGCCCTGCGCAGCAGCGTACCGGGCAATAACCCTTATTCGATGATGTCTTCGGATATTTATCAGGATCTCTTTGGGGAAGGCTCGTTTGTGGGCAAAGGGATTTACGATGTTGATATTTTTATGCAGGCCACTACCAACATCTGCCCGGAAAATCTGGTACTCAGCCACGATCTGCTTGAAGGATGCTATGCACGTTCGGGTCTGCTGAGCGAGGTGTTACTGTACGAACAGTACCCTAATAATTATCTGTCGGATGTTGCACGACGTTCACGCTGGATCCGGGGTGACTGGCAACTGCTTAACTGGCTAAAACCACGCGTCAGAAAAGCCGATGGAACCCGGGTCAGGAATCCGCTGACCGCGCTTTCTTACTGGAAATTACTCGATAATCTACGTCGCAGTCTGGTCGCCCCCTCCTTACTGATATTGCTGTTCTTCACTCTGCTTTGGGTACCCAATCCGGTTTACTGGCTGGGCATACTGTTGCTGATATGGCTGTTGCCAGCCATCCTCTGCATCAGCCATGACCTTCTGCATAAACCTCTGCGTCGCTGCGTGAAGCCGCATCTGTTACTGGTGGGGGCGGGCGCGCTGAAGCGTTTGTCAGGTATCAGCCTTAATTTTGCGATACTGCCGCACGAAGCCGGATATTCGTTGAAAGCGATCGCCGTGACGCTATGGCGACTGGGGATAAGCAGGCGTCACCTCAGCCAGTGGGTCAGCCACAGCCAGGACAGCAGTCAGGCCAGACCCACTGTTGCACGTTTTTATCAGGCGATGTGGCTGAACGTTGCCGGTGGCGTGGCGCTGACAATACTGACCGGACAATTTGCCCCACAGCTGCTGGGGATTGCGTTACCGATCGGTTTGGTATGGTGTGTGGCACCGCTGCTGATGAGCTGGCTGAGTCGCCAGCCCGTGCGTAAGGTTTTTTCGCCTAATCAGGAACAAAAACAGCTGTTACGCCAGACAAGCCGTGAAATCTGGGCTTTTTTTGAAACATTTGCCACAGCAAAAGAGAACTGGCTTCCGCCTGATAATTATCAGGAAATACCACAACCGACGGTGGCACACCGAACTTCTCCTACCAATATTGGTCTTTCACTTATGGCTAACCTGACGGCATGGGACTTTGGCTACCTGCCTGGCGGAGAGGTGCTCCGGCGCGTGTCGCTCACGCTCGACACGATGGATAAAATGGAGCACTACCGGGGCCATCTCTACAACTGGTATGACACCCGTACGCTGGTCCCCCTCAGTCCACGCTATATCTCCAGCGTCGACAGCGGCAATATGGCCGGGCATTTATTGACCCTGCGTGCAGGCCTGTCCGCCATGCGTCATCAACCTGTTTTAAGCAACCAACAGATACTGGCAGGACTGAACGATACGCTGGATATTCTGGAAAAACAGTGGGGTAAGAACCCACCTGACAGCCTGAGACTGCTGCGCAAGCATTGCCTGAACGCGGTGTCGCTCTCTCCGCAGGCGCTTTTCAGCGAACTGAAAAGCATGCGCACCCAGTGCAACCATCTGACCAGCGCATGTCATCAGGGATCTCCTCTTCAGATGCGCTGGGCTGGATATCTGGAGCATCAACTGGTTCAGCTTTGCCATGAGTGGTCTCTGTTGCTTGGCTGGTTGCCTGCATCCTGGAATGAACAGACGCTGCCGACGCTGAGCGAGCTTGCCCGTCCGACATTAACCGGTACAGGAACGCCTCCGGCGTCAGTGGCGGAGCAGGCCCGAATGCGACTCAATATTATCACCGAGCTGGAACAGCGGCTGGATGAGCATGCCCGGATGGATTTCGCCTTTCTGTACAGTGAAGCAACCAGTCTGCTCAGCGTCGGTTATAACTGTGACACCAATATGCCTGACAAAAGCCACTACGATCTCCTGCCGTCTGAAATCCGCCTGACCAGTTTTCTTGCCATTGCGACTAATCAGCTGCCTCTTAAAAGCTGGTACGCGCTGGGTCGATTGTTTACCACGATTGATAATGAAACTGCCCTGATGTCATGGAGCGGATCCATGTTTGAATATCTGATGCCGAATCTGGTGATGCCCACCTGGCCCGGCAGCCTGCTCGATGAAATGAGTCAGTCGGCGGTTATGCGCCAGATTAACTGGGGGAAAGAACGCGGGGTACCATGGGGTGTTTCAGAGTCTGGCTATCATGCTTTTGATGTTCAGCATAATTATCAGTATCAGGCATTTGGCGTACCGGGGCTCGGTCTACGCAGGGGACTTGCCGATGACATGGTTGTTGCTCCTTACGCCACGCTGCTGGCGCTGATGGTTTCCCCACAGAGAGCCTGTGAGAACCTGTTCAGGCTGCAAAAAAATGGTGCACGCGGAGAATACGGTTTTTATGAAGCGCTGGACTATACCCCCTCACGTCTTGCAACCGGTCAGCTCTATGCGGTGGTACAGTCCTGGATGGCGCATCACCAGGGTATGGCATTTCAGGCGCTGGCTCATGTGCTGCTTGACGCCCCCATGACTGAACGCTTTATGTCCAGCACGGTATTCCGGTCAGCGATTCTGCTGTTACAGGAGCGCGTGCCGGATGCGGTCGATCTGTACAGTCCGCGCCGTCATTTTGAATCTCATGAGGGCATGGTCAAACCCGTTCGCTATGAACCCCGTATTTTCTATAGCGTGGATACCCCCTCCCCGGATATTCAACTCCTGTCCAACGGCCATTATCATCTGATGTTGACCGCGGGCGGCGGTGGTTACAGTCGCTGGAATGATATTGCACTAACGCGCTGGCGCAGTGATACCACCCGTGATAACTGGGGAGCATTCTGCTACATCCGCGATACCCAGACGGGAGATGTGTGGAGCAATACCTGGCAACCAACAGGCTACACCAGCGGACAAGACGAGGAAGTGTTGTTCACCGATGCGGGGGCAGAATTCAGACGCAGCTTAGGGGGACTCAGCGTCAAAACTCAGGTGGTGATCTCTCCGGAGGATGATGTTGAATTGCGACGGCTCACACTGATTCATCGTGGTCGTAAGCCTCGCTCTCTGGAGCTGACAACCTATGCTGAAGTGGTACTGGCACCTGATGCCAGCGATCTGGCACACCCGGCATTCAGCAATTTGTTTATTCAGACTGAGCTGGCTCCAGAGCGTGACGCTATTCTTTGCCACCGGCGCCCGCGCTCACCGGATGAACCGGGCCCTTGCCTGTTTCACATGATGGTGGTGCACGGCGATAACCGACATAACGTGTCGTTTGAAACGGACAGGGCAAGGTTTATTGGACGTGGCAGAAACCCTGCGAATGCACAGGCAATAGAGACGGGAGGGATGCTAGGCAACACGTCGGGCTCGGTGCTGGATCCGATACTGGCAATTCGCAACGCCATCATTCTGCAGCCAGGGCAGCCGGTTACGATTGATATCATTTATGGCATCAGCGAGACCCGTCAGCAGAGCCTGGCGTTGCTGGAGAAATATCGCGATTACCCTATCGCCGATCGCGTCTTTGAACTGGCCTGGTCTCACAGTCTGGTGGTATTGCGCCAGATGAACGCCAGTGAAGATGATGCCACGTTGTTCAATAGTCTCGCCAGCGCTGTGCTTTACCCTGTCCAGGAGCTGCGCGCCGAAGGCCAGGCGATAGGCCGCAACCGGCGTGGCCAGTCCGGACTGTGGGGCTGGGCAATTTCAGGGGATCTGCCGATAGTGCTGCTGAGTATAACCAGCGAGGAAAGTATCACCTCAGTGACCACACTGATTCAGGCACACCGTTACTGGAGACAGAAAGGGCTGGATGTTGATTTGGTTATCCTGAATAACAGCCCCGGCGGCTACCAGCAGGGATTACAAAATCAGATTATGGAGTTAATTTATGCCGGGTCTGAAGCCAGTCTGCTGGATAAAAAGGGCGGGCTTTTTGTCCGGAACGGTGAGCATCTCTCCGCTGAGGATAAGTTGCTTTTGATGAGCGTGGCCTGTCTTTATCTTGATGACCGCGCAGGGGGTATTAATGAGCAGCTTAACCAGCGTATTCATACCCTGAAATCGCCGGCAAGGGCATTCATTCCGCGTGCTGTGCGCGAGCGTAATCAACATACGGACTGGAGCCCTGATACCAGTCAGTTATGCCATTTCAATGGGTACGGTGGATTTTCTCAGGATGGGCGGGAGTATCAGATCGTCCTTCGGGAAAATGCGCTTACACCGGCTCCCTGGTCGAACATACTGGCAAATTCTCGTTTTGGCAGTGTGATCTCAGAGGCAGGGCAGGCCTATACCTGGTATGAGAATGCCCATGAATACCGGTTGACGCCGTGGGAGAACGATCCGGTGAGCGATCGCAGCGGCGAGGCATTTTACCTGCGCGATGAAGAGAGCGGGGAGTGCTGGTCGCCGACGGCTTTACCTGTTCGCGGACACGGTGACTACCTGACCCGCCATGGTTTTGGCTACAGCGTTTTTGCCCATCGTGAGAGTGGTATAGACAGCGAGTTGACGGTCCTGGTTGCTGAAGAAGATCCGGTTAAACTGGTGCTCCTGACGCTCAGTAACTCTTCGGGACGGACACGTCAACTTTCCGTCACAGGCTATGTAGAGTGGACGCTCGGAGAAACACGAACGCGCTCAGCCCCTCACATTGTGACACATGTGGCCAGAACGCCCGGTGGCTGCGGGGTGCTTGCGAATAACTTTTATGGTGATAATGGTGGCGGCCGAACTGCATTTTTTGCCGTCAGCGGTAATGACTGTTCTCTGACAGGGGATCGCCGGGAGTTTATTGGCCGTAATGGTTCCCTTCACGCCCCTTCGGCCATGAAACTGCAAAAGCTTTCTGGTAAGACGGGGGCCGGTCTGGATCCCTGCGGAGCGGTGCAATCGGCGGTTACATTAATTGACGGGGACCAGAGGACGTTTATTTTTATCCTCGGCGCAGAGGAGAATGATGTTTGTGCTCAGGAGACGCTGGCCCGCTACATGAACGAGGATACGGTCCGCCAGGAGCTGAACCGGATTCATAATCACTGGCACAATGTTCTCGATAAAATCGTAGTTAACACCCCCGACACGTCCGTAAATTTACTGGTTAATGGCTGGCTGCTGTATCAGACGGTCGCCTGCCGTCTTATGGCCCGGAGTGGCTACTATCAGTCTGGCGGTGCATTTGGTTTTCGCGATCAGCTGCAGGATACGCTGGCTCTGAGCCACGCTGCTCCGGACCGGATGCGTGAACAGATAATACTCTGTGCATCACGGCAGTTTATCGAGGGGGATGTGCAGCACTGGTGGCACCCGCCACACGGCAACGGTGTGCGTACCCGCTGTTCCGATGACTATCTTTGGCTGCCGCTTGCTGTTTGCCACTATGTTGAAACGACGGGGGATATGGATGCACTGGAAATACGCATTCCTTATCTGGAAGGACGCTCGCTTCAGCCTGGTGAAGAGTCTGTCTATGACACGCCGGTCATCAGCGGCACCGAAGAGACACTCTGGTTACACTGCGTCAAAGCTATTCACTATGGACTTCGCTTCGGGGAGCATGGCCTGCCGCTGATGGGGGCTGGTGACTGGAATGACGGGATGAACCGGGTGGGTATCGAAGGCAAAGGTGAAAGCGTCTGGCTGGGCTTCTTCCTGTACGACATTTTGCAGCGGTTTGCAGCGCTGGCGGAGCGCAGGCTGGATGAAAGCGTCGCCGCGATGTGCCGTTCACAGGCTCTGCGCCTGCAAAGTAATCTCGAAGCCCACGCCTGGGATGGGGAATGGTACCGGCGCGGGTATTTTGACGATGGTACTCCCCTGGGTTCGAAAACCTCACAGGACTGCCGGATTGATGCGATTGCGCAGAGCTGGTCTGTATTGTCCGGCGCCGCGAGCCCGGGACGGTGCGCAAAGGCCATGCAGGCGCTGGATAAGCACCTTGTGGATAACGTAGGAGGGCTGATCAAACTGTTAACGCCTCCTTTCGACGGACACGGTCCAAATCCGGGCTACATACAGGGGTACCTGCCCGGCGTGCGGGAAAACGGAGGGCAGTATACGCATGGCGCCATCTGGGCAGTGATGGCCTTTGCCCTAATGGGGAATGCCGAACGAGCCTGGCAACTCTGGTCAATGCTCAGCCCTATAAATCATACCCTGAATGCGGACTCTGTCGGGATTTATAAAGCTGAGCCTTATGTCATGAGTGCTGATGTCTACAGCGTCGCTCCCCATACCGGACGTGCAGGGTGGAGCTGGTATACCGGTTCCGCAGGCTGGGCCTGGCGTTTACTTACCGAGGAGTTACTGGGGATAAAACGTTCCGGCACTGACTTTAGTGTTCATGCCAGGTTACCGGATGAGTGGTCGTCTTTTTCTATGGCCTATCAATATGGTGAAAGCCATTATCAGATTAGTGTTTCACGCGGCGATGCAGAATATTGCGTGACGCTGGATGGTGTTCTCCTCCCTGATGACAGAATACCGCTGAAGGATGATGGACAAAACCATACGGTTGAGATCATTCAGAACTGACACTGATCCCGGAGGTGCATTAACGTCTGCCGTTAATGCGCTGATTATCCCTGAGAACATCAATCGCAGTCTGCATGGCGATTTTGTCATCCCGCCTTTTTTGTTTGTCCTGCATGACCTGAAGGTATTCCAGCAAGGTGCGTGTATTAATCGGCCGGCCCTGTTTACCCACAGCCAGCACGGCTTCGCCAAGAATAATTTTCACAGGCGGTAGTTGTGCCGGATACCAGTCAAGGGTGTCTTCTGATTTCATCTTAAATTTCTCACGGAAGGGTAGTGTATCATAAATAAGATGTTCAATTTTCAATATCTGATATCCTGATTCAGACACAACTTAACATAACTTATGCCAGTTATTTTTCTATTAAAGCGTATAATAATCACTCTATTCCTCAGAGAATTATTTATGTCTTATACAAATGGGCTCAGGTATTTTAAAGAAAGACCGGTTCATGTTGCCTGCCCGGTATGCGCACACAGAGCCGATCAGAAAGCAGGTAAACTAAGAAAAGATGCGGTTCTTGAGTGCCCTGCCTGCGGACTGTTGTTCAGGCCTTCAGAATGCTGGTGTATCGGCGGCTGATCAGCTTCTGCCACTTAACGACAGTGATGTCGGGAAATGACAACATTTCTCCTGTACTGCAGTTGTCGAGGGTATGATAATGAAATCTAAAAAATCTGTTTTTATTGAAGGGCATATCCTGTCGAACAGCTGTCACGGACAGGCTGGCCAACCTTTCTGTATTCACCGGGTCAGGTTTAGTAATGGTAAATATGCGATTATCCGGGTGGCTTCAGGGATATGTTTCAAACCAGGCGAAAGTATTCAACGAAACGATTGCGAGTGGTTTTATAAACTTACCAAAATTCGGCTTCTTTCTTTTGAGTACCTTGATGATGATGAATCAAGAAGACAATTTCTTGAGTATCAATGATAAAACCATGGATTTATAACAGAATAAATTTGCTGGCTTACAATTCATCCTGGCTCTTTAAATCCTTTACCAGGCATTTCAAAATTATTTTCTCTGAATTTAGATGGGTTTAAATTGTCTAAAACAAAATGTATCGCTAAAGACGAATTGCCTCATTGTTTTCCTTTTGCGTTATAACCTTCATTAGCATTAAGGAAATTTATGGCACAGACGTTTACTCATAATTTACTTCATCCTCGCCACTGGCTTACCTGGTCTGGTTTGGGTCTGCTGTGGCTTCTCGTTCAGCTTCCTTACCCGGTTTTACATATTCTGGGTTCTGGCCTTGGAAAAATATCCAGACCCTTTCTGAAACGTCGAGAAGGAATTGCGATTAGAAATATCGAACTGTGCTTCCCCGAGATGACACCGTTTGCCCGGAGCCAGATGGTTAATAAAAACTTTGTTTCTCTTGGGCTGGGACTGATGGAAACAGGAATGGCCTGGTTCTGGAGCGATGCGAGAGTCAAAAAATGGTTTGATGTTGAAGGGCTTGAAAACCTGACCGGCGCGACAAGAGGAGTAATGGTTGTCGGGATTCATTTTATGTCCCTTGAGTTGTGTGGAAGGGTAATGGGGTTATGTCATCCTATGATGGCAACGTATCGCCCACACAATGATCCATTAATGGAATGGGTACAGACAAAAGGGCGTATGCGTTCAAATAAAGCTATGATTAATCGCCGTAATTTATCTGGTTTTGTTCATGCGCTAAAAGCTGGTGAAGCCGTTTGGTTTGCACCAGACCAGGATTATGGGTCTAAAGGAAGCGTTTTTGCACCTTTTTTCTCGGTAAAAAAAGCAGCAACGACGAACGGAACGTATGCTCTGTCAAAGCTCGCTGGTGCACACTTAATCACACTTAGCATGATTCGACGTAGCGATAAAAAAGGTTATCACATGTATATCAGCAATCCGTTGTCAGGCTATCCAGGGGAAGACAAGGTCGCCGCAGCGGCTTATATGAATAAGATCATCGAGCATGAAATTCTCCGTGCTCCTGAGCAATACCTGTGGATGCATCGCAGGTTCAAAACGCGTCCTGAAGGCGAAGTCTCTTTATACAAATGAACCACTCTACTTGTCATGAGCCAGAATCTGTCTTTCTTGACACTGCGTATTTGTAAAAAATGCGATAAGGAATTTTCGATCGGATTCATGTTAACGATGGCTTGACTGACAGCCAAGGTTAATCAATCGAACCGGTTCGGATTTGAAGGTCCGTTTTTCGCTCACAGCGGACCTTCAGATCAGTCAGTTTGTACGCTTCGAGCCAGAAGTAAAAGTTCTAACTTCCATGCCTCGGCTACGGTGCTCTGTACGTAACGGGCAAGAGAGAGACAGCTATAGAACCTTGGTCGATTAAGATTCATAACAATACTGAGAAATCAGACGAAGAAACCGCTGGGATCACAACGCTATTTAGCAGATCGCCGATAAGATTTCGCCGCTTGCCAGGCATGTTTCATCTTCTCAATAAACTCCAGCTTCTCTTCAGGTTGGACGTTCCACACATCTATAGCCGCAATAATCATGTCATAACGCATAGAGGTATTATAAGGGCGAAGATAGCCTGCTATTCGTCCTTTTCCTTTGAGATAGTCCCAGAGATAGACTAACTGAATTTCGTCATCACGTGACATCCAGTCAAAATCTGTCAGAAAAAAATCATATTGCTCAAGCCAGCGCTCATGCAGTTTTTTGAAATAAGAGATCTTATCTCCAAGTGAGCATGGCGCTTCATCAATGTACCTCATCACACCATTGATGAGTTCACGCTCAGTTACCGGAGTGGGGTTATACAGAGAGGTACTAGCTCCCGCGTTCAGATAAAATCGGGAGAAAACGCGTTTCGGTTTCTTTGAAGCAGTGGCCTGTGGATTTGTTATCAGGTCCCAATCTATATCGTCCAGGTCAGTATTCAAATTAGAGAAATCAAGATTTGTGAAGATATTATCGTCCATTAAAAGAGAATTAAAACTACCAGAACAACCGACGTCATTCCCCAACCCACCAAGCGTCAGCCCTGCAGATAATACCGGGTATTCAAAAATATAATGGTGAGCAAACCACAATGCTCTTGGTGTACCTTTGAAACAATCAAAATAATCTTTATCAATCAGTAGCAGCTCAGCCCATTCTTTAAGAGTTTTCCGACCAACTTTGATCCTGTCCTGATCGCCCAGGAAATGCCGTTCAAGGATCTCAGAGATTAAACGTCGAAACTGATCCGGCGAATCATAAGTACTCCACTGTAAGGAGTAATCAGTGTTGGAAAGCGCACCAAGCATTTTTAGATACATTATCTCGTAGCGGATCATATCGTAATGCAACATCGTCTCTTCCCTCTAATTCTGGCTCCTGGACACAGATTAGCATGAGCATCTTTTAGGTAGAGGGAGGCGGGTCACAGGCTGAGGAATGGCTGATTTTTTACTGATATCCCCCTGATTCTATTGTGATAATACTCTGACACCTTACTGCATTATTCCTGTGATTTTTACCCTAGGATCGTCCTCTGTTCACCTCATTAGCATCGTTCAACAGCAAATATGAACATTTGGGTTTTTAGTATAATTAAGGGGGACTCCCTGTCTCTATACCACCCTGTTCATAGCTCCTTCCCCCAACAAGCAACCCTGCCTGTATTCCCCTGGATACACACTTTCCTTTATCTGCTGCATCCCCGCTTCTCTTAAAAATTACATCTCATCCCAATCCTTTGAACACTACCAGACAAAGGATAAATCAATGCACACACCTTACCCTTTTAATTCCAGATACACGATGAACTGGTTTCTGCTGTCTCTACTCAATGACCACCTGAATCAACTACTGAACCGATATTCCCGAATACAGGCACTCAGACTCGACCTGTTCTATCAGAAAGGTACGGAGCGCTATAAACGTCATTCATGGAACGAAACCGAACGAGAAGTACGTATGCTGGTTGAACGCACCCTGCAGAACACAAATCTGGCAGGATATTTCTGGGTACTTGAGAACTCTGTAGACCACGGGTGCCATGCTCATATCGTGTTCTATCTCGACAGGCACCTTAACCAGGCTACCTACCCAATAGCTGAGAGAGTAGGAACAATATGGCGGGAAATAACGCAACGAGAAGGCTATTACAACCGCTGCGTGTACAAACCCACTTATGAAGTAAGTATTGATAGGCCGGTGAACTACGGTGATACCGAAGCCATCGATAACCTGCGCTACATCATCAGCTACCTCGCCAAAGAAGAGCAAAAGCACGGTCACTATCACTACGGAGCCAGTGAGGTACCGCCGCCCAGCGGACTGGGGCGTCCTCGCACGTTGTAACCTACATTCTGCACTTTTTTACGTATCAATCCATTGATGTGGAAGGGCTGGTGGTAACGAGCAATCACCCACCAACTCGGGCTAATCCCACAATGGAAGACAGCATCATGACAGAACATATTTCTTTGCTCGATGATCAACTTGTGGATATGCGGTTCATCACGAAGCTAACGGGGCTGACAGATAAATGGTTTTACAAGCTGATAAAAGATGGCCTGTTTCCGAGACCAATTAAGCTGGGCCGCAGTTCCCGCTGGAAGCAAAGCGAGGTCGAATTATGGTTACAGCAGCGCATTAAGGATTCGCGCGGCCAATGATACAACCAATTCAATTAAGCTACGCCTTGCCAATACCCCAATCCTTAAAGCACCATTCAGACTCGGCACAATTCAAGCGATATCGTTTATCACCCCATTCACTAAAGTTCTCAATTCTGAAGCTGAAAAACTGAAGCTCCCCTATCCCCGGCCTATTTGGCATTATGTTGAACCGCTGCCACACGGGCGTTTATTACCTCAGGGGAGCTTCATGTTTTTAACGATGCGTCAGAACAATCCTGCGCCTGGCATATAAAGTTTCCGCAGACAACTGGAATCCATATTCCGATGACTTCAGCTTTCTCGATTTAAGCATCTTCATCGTAACGCCGCTAATCTGCCCTGCTTCCACCCTTCTCTGAATCTCACCAGCGCTCAGCATGAGCTGTTGCTTCAAAATCGACAGCAGACTTACCTGAAATGTACGGGAGATCCTGACACTAACGTGAACCCGCTGGTGGGCGGTGATGCTTAACTGCCAGCGCTCCTGAACGGTAAAATCAGGCCGACCCGATAGCTCGGCGTTGTTCCGCTTCAGCGTCGCGATATCACAGGCAAAATGTTGAACCGTAGCGGCATCGTTTGTCATTAGCCGATGATAAAGCTGGCGGTCAATTTTGCTGACGTGCAGACGCGAAAACAGGGAGATATTCCAGGTGTAATCACAGTGTGTGCATTTATAGATACTCCACACGTCCAGCACCTTCTTTTGCGAATTAACCCGAAATGCACCTGACGGCGTGAAGTCCCGTTTAATGTTGCATGAAGGGCATCGTTTCGCGATGCGCTGATACCCCACAGGCGTGACGGTCCATGTAACTTTCATAACGTACCTTTTTTAACCCATACAAAACCGGATCCGTACTAAACGGACCATGAATGTTTGTGTATGAAAAATATTTAAGAGATATTTTTCAGCAGGTTAAAAAAAGATTTCCAACGTTACAATCCTGTAAATGGTCAACGAGTTAAGTCGAGCCTATCAAAATGGAACTTATCTGGTAAATGAGCTCAATCAATGTTCATAGTGGTTCCGTTCCATCAGGAGCTGTTGATCTGACCCGTTAAAGACAGTGCAGTAAGTTTGTATGTTTAGCAGACAATCAACTGACTGAAGGAGCACATGATGACACAGAACAAGTGGTTTAATCAGGCCTGCGGAATGGCGATGTATTCACCCGATGCACACAGTGCCAGTGATAAATATTGTGCGTACCGCAGCGACGGCAACGGCAATCTTAAACACTGGTCATAGGCGATGCAGGGTTTCCTTGATTGCTGGCAAAAAGTCGGGCACAAAAGCAGGCAAAACGTTACCTGACGGCAATGCCCGCCTGGGAATTTCCAATCTGAATGGTTATCAGCTGGTGGCCCTTAACCGGGCCAGCATGCATCTCGATTAAACTTTCTCTACAGGGAACTGTATTTCAGTCATCCACTCTGCGGAGTCTTGTTTGTTCCAGATGCCGTCGATGTAGCTTTCCCTTGGTGAATTTGTTAACAAGTAACCATTATCTTCAACCCATTGCATAAGGTAAATGTAAGCATTTCTTAATGAATCATATGGTCCCTTATGTATTACAGTTACAGCTGTTATGGCAGGGATTACCTGAAAAAAAATACTCCCTTCATTCTTACCAAAATCATCAACAGCTTCACAGAACTCCACATCCATGTTTTTCTCTTTGTACTCTTTATCATGATAAAGAGTGAAGCAATAAGCTGGGGTTGCTAAAGTTAAATCTGGATTTGCCTTCACAACCTCTTGTCCTATATGCGGAATTAATTTGAGATATGAGGAAAAATCAGGAACAATGAAACGCTTGGAGTAAACAATACATTCCGGGATCTCTTTCAAAACAGCTTGATATAACATAATTCCTTCCTTTTTTTTATGTTGCAGATAGTGGTTAATTCGGGAGAGAATATCGTCCATGTCTCGAATTTGTTTCTGTATTTCAAGGCGTCGCCGTTCAATTATGTGGCAGGAATTTTCATCCTGAGTAAGAGTAACTATTTCTGTTATGGTAAATCCAAGCTGACGTAAACTCGCAATCTGATGGAATTTCATTAATTGGTCAGAAGTATAAAATCGATAACCATTCTCAGGATTAATATAGGCAGGAACAAGTAAACCAATTTTATTATAGTAATGAAGCGTTTTTATCGTCACACGGCAGATCTTTGAAAACAGCCCTATTTGATACATGTAACTATCTCCCTGAATGAGTATGTGAACCTTACAGTCTTACCTTACAGGAGAGTCAACAACAAACTGACGCGTCTTACGTTGAGCCATCATTATAGTACTGGTTAATCACGCTTATTAAACCTGAGAATCAACTGACCGGGGTGTGATTGCATTGTGGCTCATCAGAAGGAGTCATCTCTCCAGTTCTCATAAGCGCCTATCAATTAGCGTTTCTGGATAGTTCCGGATTGATTATTATTTGAGCGCACATTATTCGATTAGTATTGTTTAAATAAATGCTAAACAACCACTCATTTGATATGGATATACTGTTTTTATCCGTTAACCTGTTCTGGCTAACAAACGAACAGTTCTACAGGGTGAAGCTGTCAACTCAGAAGGAAAACGGTTAGCCACTTGTGGCTTGTTTTTACCGCCTCGACCGTTACGTTAGCTCCACGGCAATTAACCTTGCTCATAAGTGCCTTGTTTGTGGAATAATTTTTTTCATTGTTTAGTAGCCTGTGCAGGCGGCTCTTTTTCAGGAGGCAGCATGTCACACAATAAAATGAAGCGTCATGCCATACTCCACACGCTCTCTATACCTGAACGTAAACTACGCCCTGTAAAATGGCTTGCTCTTATCTCATCCCTGCTCGTTATATTACAACTGGCAATTGAGAGCCTGGTCATCAGCGAATAACGGAATAGCAATTCCTGTACAAAGACCAAATCTGGAATGATTTTCTGATATCTGTCGGGTTCAGAGCACAAAACTTAACGTATTTTTTTTTCCAACAACACAATCATTACGTAGAGTTGTGCCTCTGTTGAGTTTCACAGGTAAAGACCTGACTGACAGAATCTGAATAAGGAAATGAACCATGGATAACTATACGCTGCATCGTGGCAGACTTATCGACCATATCCAGCTCGTGGTAAACAACTTTGCCGCAAGCAAAGCGTTTTACACTGCTGTTCTGGCGGAACTTAAGATCCCCATGGTTATTACCGATGACGATTATATCTGGGCCGACGAACTGGTCATTTCGTCGGTAAAAAGTTCGGAGTCTGGCGGGGTGCCTACAGGACGGCACCATCTGGCCTTTCAGGCCGCAGACCGTGAATCGGTGAACGCGTTTTACCACGCAGCACTAAATCATGGCGGACGTGATAACGGCGCACCTGCAGAACGAACCTATCATCCGGGATACTATGCCGCTTTTGTTCTGGATCCGGACGGTAACAACATCGAAGCTGTTTACCATGGTGAGGGCGATCGCAGTGCCCGCTCTGTAGAAATCAGCTTCACTGTCTGAGAAAACAGGGAGCATATTTTCCCCTGTAGCTCCCGGTAACCGCAATGGAGAGCTTTATCTATGACCGTTATTCCGGTATCAGCCCTTGAATGCAGCATTACTGAGCTGTGCCGTATTCTTGCAGACAGCTTTAATGAAACATTGACACCGTTTGCGTTGCCACCGGAAATGTTTGCCTCACGTTTCATTTCCGAAGGACTCAGCCTTGAAGACTCGTTTGTCTGGCTGGTCAATGATAACCCGGCGGCAATAGCCATCGTAACCCGCAGAATGGACAAAGCGCGTCTGGCAGCATTTGGTGTGTTGCCTGAGTACCGGAGCCAAGGACTGGCAAAACAGATGCTTACTCCTCTGTTTACCTCCTTAAAAGAGAAAAAGTTATCCAGCGTGAGACTGGAAGTGATGCACGAAAATACCCGGGCAATCGCTCTCTATCACGCGCTCGGTTTTCAGGTTCGTCGACATCTGTGCAAATACCGGGGAGATCCACAGTCTCGTCCGGAAATACCTTCAGGGGATATGGAATCCAAGACTGCTGATGACTTCCTGCGTACCGTCTGGTCTGCACCAGATGATGATCTTCCCTGGCTGGCCAGCCCCCTGCCGCTCTTGTCTATTCCCTGCGACATCCTCAGGGATAACGAACATGCATGGTGTGCTGTCGCGGAGTTCATGGGACAACCTCAGCTCCGCTGTTTGTTTGTGGAACCGGTGTATCGTTACCAGGGACGGGCTAAAAGAATGCTTCAGAAAATCAATGCCAGATGGCCTGGCATAGGTACATCAGCCGCGATCCCAGAAACGCTGGCACCATTATTTACTGCGGCGGGTTATCAGGCTGAAACGTTATGCCAGTTTGAAATGGAACTGACATTTTAAACTATCGTTATGCTGCATTCCGCATGACAGGAGAACAATGATGATTTGCAAGTTTGAATGGATCAATGAGCCCGCCGTATGGTGCTACGAAAATAACGCCCTATCGGTAATCACAGATGAGCATACTGATTTCTGGTGCCGTACCTGGTACGGGTTTGAGCGTTTTACCGGCCACATCTACGCTACTGATGTAACAGGTGATTTTACTTTTCAGGTCAGGATCCGCGCAAACTTCACCACACTCTATGACCAGGCCGGAATTATGATTCTCTCTGACGAACAGCACTGGCTCAAAGCTGGCATCGAATTCAACGATGGCGCACCTGCAATCGGGAGTGTACTCACGCAGGGATGTTCCGACTGGGCTACAGGACTCTTTCCTGGGGATCCGAAGGAATTCTGGCTGCGTCTGACCCGTAAAAAAGATGCGTTACGACTGCAGTACTCCTCAGATGGACAGCACTGGCCATTACTTCGCTTATGCCATTTCCCTACGGGCCCTGTCAAAACGGGAATCATGTGTTGTACACCTCAGCGCAAGGGGTTGGAAGTAGAATTTCTTGATCTCAGACTAACTCCTGCGATGGATAAGGAACTGCACGATCTAAGTTGATAATAACCATTCAATAATAAAAAATCGGAGAACCCGTTTATGAAGCCATTTTCGGGACGCATTGGCAGGTATGGCAGCGTGCTATTATTTCCACTGGCGATGATCATCTACGATTTTTCAGCCTACCTGACAACGGACCTTATTCAGCCGGGCGTCATTAACATTATAAATGAGTTACAGGCGGATGTTACGCTGGCTCCAGCATCAGTCAGTTTGTATATGGCAGGCGGACTGGCGCTACAGTGGCTCCTGGGGCCACTCTCCGACAGGATTGGCCGCCGCCCGGTCCTGCTCACGGGTGCAATGATCTTTGCCCTGGCATGCCTGAGCATGCTGTTTGTCACCTCGATCGAACAATACTTCGTCGCCCGCTTTATTCAGGGCACCAGCATCTGTTTTATCTCCACCGTTGGTTATGTATCAATACAGGAGGCCTTTGATGAAAAAGATTCCATCAGGATCATGGCTGCGCTGACCTCCATTGTTCTGCTCGCCCCAATAATCGGGCCGGTGGCCGGCGCTGCGCTGATGGCGTTCATTCACTGGAAACTGCTCTTTGCCATCATCGGTGTGTTTGGTCTGGTAGCATGGTTCTTACTACTGTTCAAAATGCCGGAAACAGTTATATCTCAGGGAAGAGAATTCAAACCGGGTGAAGTGCTGTCAGATTTCATCGCGGCCTTTCGCCATCCAGTGGTGCTGACCGGCTCACTGGCAGTCGCTTTTGGTAACCTGCCCATCATCACCTGGGTGGCGCTCTCCCCCGTGATCCTGATTGAGCACGGGGGTATGTCTCCCGGTACCTATGCCTGGACACAGGTGCCCGTGTTTAGTGGGATCATTATCGCCAGTGTGATTGTAGCGAATGTTATCAAAGACCCGACGTCACCGCGTTTTATCTGGGGTACTGTCCCGATACAGTTTGCTGGCTTGCTGGCTTTGCTGGTCGGCAACCTGCTATGGCCACACGTCTGGCTATGGTCAGTAGTGGGAACGAGCTTTTATGCCCTGGGTATTGGACTGCTCTATCCGGTGCTGTTTCGCTTCACGCTCTTTTCTCATAACCTGCCAAAAGGCACCGTTTCTGCCACGCTGAATATTCTGGCGCTCGGCATAATTGCTCTTAGCATTGAAATAACCCGCTGGGTTTACTTCCATGCCGGCGGCAGGATTGCTTTCCACGGCGCGGCGCTGCTGGCCGGTATAGCCGTCATCATATCAGTTGCCCGCCTGCTTATGCTGCGTGGGCAGCATCAGAGCCAGTCAGTATCACCGTCAGGCTGTCAGGAACAATAATACAAAAGTGAGTAAGGAGGGTTTATGTTTTCTTACGTGATGCTGGGTACTAACGATCTACAGCGCGCCATAAGGTTCTACGATCCGCTGATGGAATTGCTTGGACATCCAAAGGCAGGCCGTAATGAAGAAGGCGCATCCTGGGGGACGTTCAGCAATAACCATACCATCGGATTGTGCGTCGGCAGGCCCTTTAACCAGCAACCAGCGAGCGTTGGTAATGGCACGATGGTCGCACTGAATACCCACTCGTTTGAACACATCCAGCAGTTGTACGAACTTGCTATCAGTCTGGGCGCCAGGGATGAAGGTACACCGGGGCACAGGCCACAATACGGACAGGGATTCCATAGTGCCTATGTACGCGATCCGGACGGGAATAAGCTGGCGTTTGTGTACTATGCCGATGAGGGTTGAACATCAAACTGACAGTTTTCGTGTTGTGTATGAAAGCGGCGACGCACCGGACATAGTCAGAGAGTAGCCGTCGGGCGTAGCGTCAGGCGGTAACTCTTGTAGTCGCAGAGACTGGGGCAGGAGAATCACTAAACAGGAAGCCTTATGCAAATAATATCGTCAAGATGCATCATTCGACCATTTCAGTCACACGAAATTGATAGTTTTATGCTGTATCGTAATGATGCTGAGTGGATGAAATATCAGGGATTTAAGGGGCTAACAAAAGAGGACTATGAATCAGCATTGCTGGGCGTTCTTACGCTTACTCAGGGAATTCAATTGGCCATCGTCAACAAGCTGACGCAGGTTTTGATTGGTGATATCTATTTACGTCAGCAATGCGATGTATTTTGGCTCGGTTATACCATCACCCCCGCTCATGCTCGCCAGGGATATGCATTTGAAGCCATTACCGCCACCATCGGCTGGATAAAAGAGAACGGTTTTTCACTCATCAAAGCCGGTGTGGATCCGGAAAATACCTCTTCAATAAAATTACTTATCAGGACTGGCTTTCATTTTTCAGGCATCGAAGAGGGTGAGCATATTTATGTTCTGGATTTAACAAAAGGAGAATAACCTCCGGAGGGGAAAAGCCAATGAGGCCATATAAGGGGTACTAAAACCTGCATTCGTCAGTTTCATCTGCTTTTTTCAGTAAATGGGCTGGCGTTCGATTTCCGAAGTACATCACACTTTTTCTACTGAAACATATCCCTGCTAAAACTACGTGTTACTATTCGCTCCGTAAATACCTTTCAACTCAACCCGAGGCCTTGATGCTGGAGAATGTAATCATCCGATAATCAGCTTACCGACCTTTTCAGGCCGGACTGATTATCAATGCGCCGAAATCGAATGCGGACACCGCCGTGTGTTTGCACGTTTTGCACATGATGATTAAACAGGTTCTTCAGTATGAATTTATCCCGTCAGGAACAACGTACCTTACACGTTCTCGCTAAAGGTGGACATATTGCGCACGTCCGCGATTCTTCAGGCCGCGTCACTTCCGTTGAATGCTACAGCCGCGAAGGGCTGTTGCTGACCGACTGCACGCTCACCGTCTTCAAAAAACTCAAAACCAAAATACTTATCAAGTCCGTCAATGGTCAGCCCTACCGCATCAACACCACCGGGCTGAATAACGTTCGCTCACAGCTCGATAACCGCTAAGGAGAGCATAATGGATATCAGCACCCTTATTTCCTCATCCCGACACATTCAACTGTCGGCGGAGGAGAGCAAAATTCCCTGGGACGAACCGGCCTTTAGCCAGCGCATGCTCGCGAACCATTTGTCGCAGGATCACGACTGGGCCAGCCGCAGGCAGGAGGTCATTGAGCGGCAGGTGAATTGGATCGCCAGCCTATTACCCCCAGGCGCACGTATTCTCGATCTCGGCTGCGGTCCCGGCTTTTACACCCACCGCTTAGCAGAGCGTGGATTTCACTGCACCGGCGTGGATTTCTCACCGACATCAGTGAGCTGGGCCCGCCAGCAGGCGCAGCACGCCGGATTGAATATCGACTATGTTCAGCAGGATGTCCGCGCATATTGGCCCGATAAATCTTTCGATTTCATCATGATGATATTCGGGGAGTTGAATGTTTTCAGCGCGGCGGATGCGCGCTCACTCGTCAGTCGCTGCGCGCTGTGGCTGGAGTCGGGCGGCAGGCTGCTCACTGAAGTCCATACTTTCGACGAAGTTAAGCGTCAGGGAATGGCTGAAGCAAGCTGGCAACGCTGTCCGGACGGGCTGTTTCTGGGCGTCCCTCATCTGCTGCTGACTGAACATGACTGGGATGAAGAAGCCCAGACCAGCTCAACAAAGTTCTGGGCCATAGAGGCAAACGGCCAAACCACCTGTTTCGGCAGCCAGATGACGGCATGGCGCGATGACGAGTACGTCAGCCTGCTCGACAATGCCGGATTTAACCTGCTTCCTCCTCCTGAAAGCCACGACTGGTCAGTCAGCGAAACATTTGAAGGAAAGCTGTTTGCTCTGCTAGCCGAAAAAGCAAAAGCCTCAGAGGAACTTCCTCTTAATACTCAACGCAATAAAAGGAATTCCAAATTGGATATCCCACGTATTTTTACCATCAGCGAAAGTGAGCACCGCATTCATAACCCGTTCACCGAAGAGAAGTACGCCACGCTGGGTCGCGTGCTGCGCATGAAGCCGGGCACCCGCATTCTTGATCTCGGTAGCGGCTCGGGCGAGATGCTCTGCACCTGGGCCCGGGATCATGGCATTACGGGGACTGGCATCGACATGAGTTCGCTCTTCACCGCGCAGGCCAGACGCCGCGCGGAAGAACTCGGCGTCAGCGAACGCGTACATTTTATTCATAATGATGCGGCGGGTTACGTCGCCAATGAAAAATGTGACGTGGCAGCCTGCGTCGGCGCGACCTGGATTGCCGGAGGCTTTGCCGGGACAGT
The DNA here is from genome assembly GCF_030332665.1 of Citrobacter sp. Cpo090. Taxonomy (NCBI): domain Bacteria; kingdom Pseudomonadati; phylum Pseudomonadota; class Gammaproteobacteria; order Enterobacterales; family Enterobacteriaceae; genus Citrobacter; species Citrobacter sp. Cpo090. The sequence goes on from NZ_JAOWHK010000031.1 coordinate 380,319, forward strand.
CGAACTGCTGGCGCAGAGCCTTAAACCGGGCGGCATCATGCTCATCGGTGAACCTTACTGGTGCCAGCTTCCGGCAACGGACGAGATAGCCCAGGCCTGCGGCGTCAGCTCGACAAGCGATTTCCTGACGCTTCCAGGGCTTGTCAGCGCGTTTGACGACCTCGGCTACGACGTGGTGGAAATGGTACTGGCGGACCAGGAAGGCTGGGATCGGTATGAGGCCGCGAAATGGCTGACCATGCGCCGCTGGCTGGAAGCCAATCCTGACGACGATTTCTTCGCCGAAGTCAGGGCCGAGCTAAACATCTCGCCGAAACGCCACGTAACGTACGCGCGGGAATACTTTGGCTGGGGCGTATTCGCGCTCATCGCCAGGTAACAACAGGTTCCCGGTATTTCTGACTGGAGTTACCGGGGGCTTCGCCTTGGCTTTGACCAGATGCAACACCTGCACAATACATACTCTGTATGTTTATTAATCAGCACGTCACCATAAGGAGCATCATATGTCACAACATGAACAGTTCTGTCAGGCTTGCGGGATGCCGATGTCTGCACCCGATGCACACAGTGCCAGCGATCAATATTGCGCGTACTGCTGTGACAGTAACGGCAATCTTAAACCCTGGGAAGAAGCGGTATCAGGTTTAGCCAGCTTCCTTGATTCCTGGCAAAAAGTCGGCCCGGAAGAAGCACAGAAGCGTGCAAAACGTTATCTGACGGCAATGCCCGCCTGGGCTCATAAAGCAGACGAGTGAAGAACAAAGCCTGAGTATTTTAGGCAGACTATGTTCACTCCCCTGATTCCATAAAGGAGAGACGATGTTTTCTTACATTATGCCCGGCGACCTGCCACACGCCATCACGTTCTACGATCCGCTGATGGATATGCTGGGGTAATAGCGTTACATAGTGAAGAACCAATTGGTATTGACCTACTGGAATAATTGACGAAATAAAGATGAAGGGGCATTTGCCCCTTCATCTTTATTTCAGTCGTTTACCTGCATCATCAACGACTTTCTCGCCGTCTTCCTTGGTGAACGCCCCTTTCTGCACATCTGGAAGGATATCAAGAACCACCTCAGAAGGACGGCAAAGTTTCGTTCCCAGTGGCGTCACCACAATCGGACGGTTAATCAGAATCGGGTGCTGTAACATAAAGTTGATGAGCTGATCGTCAGTAAATTCATCTTCTGCAAGACCCAGTTCCTCATACGGCTCGACATTTTTACGCAGCAGTGCCCGTACCGTGATCCCCATATCGGCAATGAGTTTGACCAGTTCCTCGCATGAAGGTGGAGTCTCAAGGTAAAGAATCACGGTTGGCTCAGTACCGCTGTTGCGGATCATCTCCAGCGTATTACGTGATGTGCCGCAGGCTGGGTTGTGATAAATGGTGATGTTGCTCATATCAGTATCTCATTACAAAGTGAAAGAGAGACGTAGCGCCAGCGCGGCCAGCGTTACAAACAGAACAGGCAGAGTCATGACGATCCCGGTGCGGAAATAGTATCCCCAGGTGATGGTCATGTTCTTCTGTGAAAGAACATGCAGCCAAAGCAGCGTTGCCAGGCTACCAATCGGTGTAATTTTCGGCCCCAGATCGCAGCCAATCACGTTGGCATAAATCATCGCCTCTTTGATAACACCGGTTGCGGTGCTGCCATCAATAGAGAGCGCGCCAACCAGCACGGTAGGCATGTTGTTCATGATGGAAGACAGGAAAGCCGTCAGGAAGCCGGTACCCAACGTCGCGGCCAAAAGCCCTTTATCTGCCAGCACGTTCAGCACACCGGAGAGGTATTCTGTTAGTCCGGCGTTACGCAGACCATAGACCACCAGATACATCCCCAGCGAGAAGATGACGATCTGCCATGGCGCACCGCGCAGCACTTTGCCAGTGTTAATGGCATGGCCTCGTTTCGCTACCGCAAACAGGATGACAGCCCCGACAGCCGCAATCGCGCTAACGGGAATACCGAGCGGCTCGAGGATAAAGAACCCAACCAGCAGAAGAATCAACACTATCCAGCCTGTTCTGAAGGTTGCCAGATCTTTAACCGCTTTTGCCGGTGCTTTCAGCAGAGCCAGGTCATACGTTGGCGGAATGTCTTTGCGAAAGAACAGATGCAGCATCACCAGCGTGGCGATAATCGTGGCAATATCCACCGGCACCATTACCGACGCATATTCTGTGAAGCCCAGCCCAAAGAAGTCCGCCGAGACGATGTTAACCAGGTTCGACACGATAAGCGGCAGACTGGCCGTATCGGCAATAAACCCGGCGGCCATGACAAATGCCAGCGTAGTCCCTTTACTGAAACCTAATGCCAGCAGCATGGCGATGACTATTGGTGTCAGAATCAATGCCGCGCCATCGTTGGCAAACAGTGCAGCTACCGCTGCGCCGAGCAGAACAATATACGTAAACAGTAAACGGCCACGACCATTGCCCCAGCGTGAAACGTGTAGCGCCGCCCATTCGAAAAAGCCGGATTCATCGAGCAACAGACTGATAATTATCACGGCAATAAAGGTCGCCGTCGCATTCCAGACGATATTCCACACTACAGGGATATCACCAAAATGGACTACACCAGATATCAGCGCCAGTACCGCGCCCAGCGTCGCACTCCAGCCGATCCCTAATCCCTTCGGTTGCCAGATAACCAAAACGATGGTCAGGACAAAAATAGCGCCTGCCAGTAACATACATCCTCCAGACAGGACGGCTTTGCCGCCCTGTATATACAAAAAAATTAAACGGCCAGCTCTCTGAGTTTCTCGATACCAGTGGGCTCTGCAGCCATTACCGGTACTAACGCTATGCGGCTTGCATGCTGGTTTTTCACAACCTCGATTTGAGGAAGCTCTTGTCGGGCACGCTGGCAAAGCAGTGGCGATTGAGTCTGTGCAATAGAAAGGCTGTTATTGATAATCCAGCCCCAGGGATGAATTCCCGCACGTTCCAGATCGGACTGTAAATTTGCCGCCTCCAGCACCGGTGTGGTTTCAGGCAGAGTGACCAGCAGGACTTTGGTGCGTTCCGGGTCCTGAAGCTGCATCATCGGCGTGGTAAAATGACCTTTATCCCCCATCTTCCTGGCAATCTCACGGTGATAAGCCCCGGTAGCATCAAGCAGTAATAGCGTATGCCCGGTAGGTGCCGTATCCATGACCACAAACCGTTTGCCTGCTTCACGAATTACGCGTGAGAACGCCTGGAACACCGCAATCTCTTCTGTGCAAGGAGAACGTAAATCCTCTTCGAGCAGCCGTTTCCCAGCCTCATCCAGATCCCTGCCTTTCGTCTCAAGAACATGCTGACGATAGCGTTCAGTTTCATCGTGAGGGTTGATTCGGCTGACCTGCAGATTTTTGAGGCTGCCATTAAGCGTTGTACTGAGATGTGCAGCAGGATCTGAGGTGGTGAGATGCACATCAAAACCCATGTCCGCAAGTCGGACGGCGATAGCAGCAGCCATCCTGGTTTTACCTACGCCACCTTTGCCCATCAGCATAATCAAACCGTGTTCACTGCGGGCGATATCATCAACCATGGCAGACAGCGACATATTCTCTGGCTTGTTCTGTATGCTTTGTTCAGGAAGCGATGCTATCTCAGCGTGTTCGTTGAGCAGGCCTTTCAATGCGGAGACACCAACCATGTTCAGCGGTTGAAGGAATAGTGTATCTGTCGGCAAGCCAGATAACCCAGCAGGAAGATTTGCCAGCGCCTCTTGTTCCCGTTGCCATATTTTAGCGGCCAGGGCGTCATGTTCAGCTTCGGCTTTAGGCAGCACACCATTAATCACCAGATACTGGTTTTTCAGTCCAATTGCGGCGAGTTCTTCATGGGTGCGGGCGACTTCCTGCAGCGTAGATTTTTGCAGTCGTGCAACCAGAACCAGGCGGGTACGTTCAGGATTGGATAACGCCTCTACCGCATGAGCATACTGCTCACGCTGCTTTTCCAGCCCGGCCATTGGGCTAAGACAGGAAGCACCATCTGGATTACTTTCAATGAAGCTACTCCAGGCACCGGGAAGCTTGAGAAGGCGAATCGTGTGGCCCGTCGGCGCTGTATCAAAAATGATGTGATCGAAGCGGGTCAGCAGAGAAGCGTCGGTCAGTAAGCCAGTAAACTCATCGAACGCCGCAATCTCAGTCGTACAGGCTCCTGAAAGCTGCTCGCTGATACTGTTAACGACGTCATCTGGCAAAAGACCTTTAATAGGGTCAACGATTCTGGCGCGGTATTGCTGGGCGGCGTCCTGTGGGTCAATCTCCAGCGCTGAAAGGCCTGGCACCGCAGCCACGGGCTGGATCGTGTTGCCAATAGCCTGGTCGAATACCTGGCCGATATTGGAGGCCGGATCGGTACTGACCAGCAAAATCCGCTTACCCTGTTCTGCAAGGCGTATAGCCGTCGCGCAGGAAATTGAGGTTTTACCTACTCCTCCTTTGCCAGTGAAAAACAGGTAAGGCGGGATATTCTGTAAGAATTTCATATGTCCTCCTGACATAATCAACAACAGGAAGTATTACCACCACAGCAGCTTGTCGGAGCCACTCCTACTTTCTCCAGCGGAATACCAAACCAGCGCGCCAATTCAGCGCGTTTGGGATATCGCCCCGCCATCACCGTTTCGCCATCAAGCAACAGCAGCGGAAGTCCTTCAGCGCCAGACGCTTCAAGAAATGCTTTCGCTTTTGCGTTCTCAACGAAGCTCATCGGCTGCTGCACCAGGTTGTAACGTTCAACCTGTACGCCACGTCCTTTCAGCCACTGCACATCAGCAGAAAAATCAACCAGAACCTGATCGACATCTGAGCCACATACGCCGGTACTGCAGCACATCGCCGGGTCAAACACCGTTAACGTCTTCATTCTGAATACCTCACATTCGTAAAATCATATATGTTCAGGCAAATTTTTTAGATGCAAACAGCCTTGCCGCTACCAGAGCAGTTTGCTGATGCCAGCTTACGGGCGATGACCTGTACGTCGTCCTGTTGGCTTAACCAGGCCTGCTCAATCACCTGGGCGACCCAGGAAGGAATATGCGGGGATAAGCGGTAGTGAACCCACTTGCCCTGTTTACGGTCCAGCAATAGACCACTTTCCCGGAGCATTGCCAGATGACGGGAGATCTTGGGCTGCGACTGCTCCAGCGCCGTACAGAGATCACACACGCACAGCTCCCCCATCTCTCTGAGCAGCAGTACGATCCCTAGACGGGTTTCATCGGAGAGTTTTTTGAAGAGCTGTAATGATGATAATTGTGGCATAGGTCCTCCTGCTATTATCTCGCAGTTTCTCTCTATAACAGTACAATGTCAAAAATACATTTGAATTTTCATATATGAAATAAACAAAAAGCTACTCTCTACATCTTTCATGGAAAGAGAGATAATCCAGAGTAACCTTCTATGCCAGAAAGCCCCGAAGACACTCGCAGGGCACATTTTGTTAGAGTTACAATACACAACAATTGCAAAGTCGCTGTATTAAGCGGGAGGCAGTGCCCAGAGTTCTTCAAGGTTCACATCATCACTGCTGGGTCGATGCTGTTTCAGCAGCGGGTCAATTTTCAATATCATTGGAAGATCAAAAGCGGTTCCAGTGACTACGCAGCAGCCCTTGGCTAGAGTCGGTATGAGAGTCTTAGAACTGGAATCTAACGTGCTGATAGTATTGTCTAGCAGCATAAGGTCGCGATCGTTCACTAATCGATGTATGAAGAAGTTGTGAATCTGGGAAACAATAGTAGGTGAAATATCGGCAGGCCGCTGACTAGATAGTGTAAGGTATACGCCATATTTGCGTCCCTCCTTGATTATTTCTTCAAAGAGTTCAAGCCGGTAGTCTTTCCAGATTTCATGCTCACGGGTGGACTGCTCTGACAAAATATTGTGTGCCTCATCAATGATAAGGTGAAGAGTCCGGCTTGGAGGGCTCTTGAGAGTCTCGGCATCTTTGTGATTTGTATAGAAATTCTTAGCAACAAGCAGTGGTAAGATCTTTTTTATCTCATTCTTGCATTTCTTTAAAGAGATGACATGTAAGAGATGTGGTGGTTGTGGCACATCGACGATTTCAAGAACATTACGCAGAGCCGATATAGATGATTTGGCCCTGGCAAGCACTGGTTGAATGTGTTCGTATTGGGCGTAGCCAAATACAACATCTGAACAAAGTTGGAGGTAGCACCTCAAGATTAGTTCGTCGAATTGATCAATTCCATCTAAATTAACATTATCATCAAGAATAGGCTTGATGTTAGCGTCAAATCCATTGCCATTTGAATTATAGTACGTACCGCTGGCATGCTTAAAATATTTATCTTTATTAAAATAAATGATTCCTTTTAAATGGTCTTGAAGCAATTCGCAGTCAATCATGCGTGCAATTTCACGGCTCAGGTCTAAAGCATCTGATTTCGCTTCGCCTGTACTAAAAACTTTTTCAAAAACCTTTTCCACATATCTTTTGAGTGGGGTAGTTTTAAATTTTTCCTTACCAGACAGAACGCGACGCAGAAATGGCTGTTGTGTGTTCGTAGTTGCCTGAAATAGGAGACTTAGAGTTTCGACATCCCAAAAATGAGCACCTTCAATCTTGAATTTGTGCTTTGATTTTTTAGAGTCCAGCACTGTGATTTGCTTATTCTTGGCTGGTAGTAGCTGATCTTCCGTGTATTCACCATTAAAATCTATGATAACAAACTGACTCTTGTTTTGTAATGCTTGGAGCCGCTCATTAAAAAGTGTAGTATAAAGTTTAGCTAGCGTATTAGATTTACCACTCCCAGTGTTACCAAATATGCCCAAATGGCTGTTGAATAATCGCATCCATGGGAGGTTGATGGGTACATTCTCCTTAAGCATAGAGCCAATAGAAAAACCTGTTTTTCCGTCCGCTCCATAAATTTTCCCTACCATAAATTCGCTGAGTAGAGATGCCTTGTCTCTGATCATCGGCATGTACTTCACACCTTCAAAAAACTTATCATCCACTATATAACCAATGGGGCGAACATCCACTTTTCGTACGTATTGGATCTTCTCGGCATCTGTCTCTAGCCTTTTCTCATCCAAAAATTCACCTTCAACAAGACAGACAATATCTATAAAACCTCGCTGAATAGATACGTGCTCCCGAAGTGAAATACCTCTGTACTTAACTCCTCCGTAGTAAATTGTCTCATGATTGGAGTCTTCAAAAATTCGAAGGGAGATACGTACTCCACTCACTGCAATGACCTCACCTACGATGATACTCATATCAGATCCTCCTCTTCAGCTTTTAATTGAGGTTCATAAGTGTCTGGCTTGAGTGAGAAAACATATTTATTGAAATTGGTGAAGTCCATATTCATATCTTCAGCGGGTCCAATTACTTGGACGTTTTTCCAAGATTTAAACTCTTCCCGCATGCTATTTGCACTATTATTGCTATAACAGCAAATAAAAGTATGAAGTTGTGGGTTGGAGAGGGAGCGTTGGATAAGCCTGAGAATGTGTTCATCAGCAAACGAAAAGCCAAATGTGATAAGGATAGAATTTGGTTTTTCAAGCTCATAGCTTAATAGCCTGAGCATTTGGTAGTAGTGTTCTTCGAAGACAGTTTCGTAAAACTTCCACTTAGTGGGGTTGACAATAGGTAGCTTATTGTACTCCCCCCAGAAAATATCTATCTGATCTTGACTGAATGCCAAGGATGGAATGCCTTCGGTTCTGTTGCCATCGGCACCTAGAAATTCGGAATATCCATTCAAATTTCCGAGTGTCTCTTCTGTCAAGAGGTTAATAAAATCATTGCGGTAATTGACTTCAATCTTATCACCGCTTTTTGACCAGTAAACCGAACCATGAAGGTGGATAATGTTTAGCTGTGGGATGCCATAGTTGCTTCGTTCAAATACTCCAGTTTGACATTGAAACGTACTGAAGTTTTTGGAATGAAGATGCTTCGTATGAAAACCGGAGGTACCATCATTCACCACAAAATCATGTGAGCCCTTCATGAGAAGGCTGTCAGCTGTATGGGACAGACATCCATCATAGTTAGTGGTAAAAATATTGATTTTGCGGTTGAGATCTTTCCTTCTATCCAACAACCCCAAAAGGGTTGTTAAAAAAACCTCATAATTCTTGAGATTTTCTTTTCCTTTATCTGATGTAACGGAACTTGGGTTGAATGTCTGCACTGGAAAAATACATGTGTTGTAGTAGTGCATGAATAAAGCGGTTCGCTTTTCTGGCGAGTTTTCAAACTGTGTGGCGAGCGTCTCGATCGTTTCTCGTCGTCCATCTGCATTCTTGATGGCTAGGGACAGCGTCGGGAATAAGTCTGCTGAAGCGCCTGAGCCAATCAGTATGTTGATGTTCTTATTGTATATATCCAGTGGCTGGATCGCCTCAAACATACTTACCTCCCTTATTTAGTTTTGTCGAAAATAGCATCAGTGTATAGTCAGACCAAGTTTTGACTTAGGCAAAAAATTTGTATCAATAGTCACTACTTCTCTGGTTTCCAACTATTGCAGTTAGCAGCATATATTGAATTACATCCGTCCAGACACCTAGATGGATGTGATTGCTTTTCGAGACTGCCTTTCAACATATCAGCTTTTAATAATTCCTTCCTTGCCTAAATTACTAGTAAAATCACCATACCACTGCATCATCTCCCGCCTCGCCTCCAGATATTAAGCATTGTCATACGTTCCACGAATTGAGTTCTTATCGACGTGAGCCAGTTGTAGCTCGACGCAAACCGATTTAAATCCCTGCTCATGCAAAATGATACTCATCGTGTGACGGAAACCATCCCCCTAACACGCCTTACGTAACATATGTGCTTCACTATCACATTGAAAATGTTAAGTACTGTCATGAGATGAGCGGCGTCGAATCAAAACCTCATTCAATTCCAATGAAAACTGACACCCATGATACAAAAATACTATGAATTCATTGACATAAATTGCTACCCGCTGAGATCATATAGCAAACCGCTCCTGAATGAGGAATGAGCAATGGCAGTGAGTATCGCGGAATATTTAGGCCAAAGAACAGACGTGGAACAACAGATTCTTCCCGTTTCAAAGGGCACGCTGGCGCAATGCCCTTTTATGGACCGTACCTGTGACAAAGTAAGTAAAAATAATCATCCAGTCTGCTCCGTCCGCAAACCAGACAGTACTATTTGGATCGTCTGTGAACATAGACTTTGTTCTACCCGCCAAAAAAAGACGATCATCTCAGGTGAGCGTACACAACTTGTCGACAATGTCTTGGTTGAACATCAAAGAGACATTCTAAGGAAAGTAGCAAAACTGATCTATCAGGATCCTGAACTGCAAGACTCAGAGATTGGCGTAAAAAGAGAAGTCAATATTCCTTTACCTGATTCAGATAATAGCTACCACGCAGACTACGTTATGAGAAACTTTTCCGGTAGAGGAAGAGTTGATGAAGTCCTCCTCGAAATGCAAGGTGGCGGAGAAACAAGCAGCACAGGTGCCATTACTCGCCATATTGCCGCTTGGGCTGATCTCGAAATCCCAACAAATGAAATTCTAAGAAGGCCAGTGGCAGCAAATACTATCGAAACCAACGCATGGAGACGACAACAAGAACAATTTCTTGTGAAAGGGAATGTTGTTGATCAAACTGGTGGGAAAATCGTTTTTGCTGTAGGTAGCTTACTCTATGACTATTTACATAGACGTTTTAGGAATGCCAATCTCAGGGATCTAAAAGCCCATAACTGGACATTATGCATTTTAGCTTTCAAGGAAGATACATCGGATGAACCACGACCTGGCCCGATTCCGTTGATCATTGATGATTCAAAGACATTATTTACTAACTATTCAACATTTGTAAGATTTCTAACAGATCAGGGCGCACCGCGCCCTGAACTATTCGAAGGATCATTTTTACGTTTAGATAATAGTACTGTTACGATAATGCCTCGTTAAGCATCTGCTGATCTACCAGGACAATTCTTTTTCCTATCCATTCAACAATAGGGACCGCGACAGCGTTCCCTACTGCTCTGAATCGATTAGAGTCCAGTTCTCTGGAAATCCCTGCAGACGCTCGTACTCGGAAGGCAGCATCCGGCGCACATACAGCATCTGAACTTCCTCTTGAGTCAAGAGTGTAGGTTTCTCCGTCGTTCCGGTATCCTTTTGCTTGAGGTCCTGCGGTTGCTTTTCGTCCGATACTTGCATGCTGGATAGAATAGATATCTGCTTTTGATAGGCCTGTATCAGAGGCTCCGGAAGCATTTGCCCTCTCTCCTTGGCCCTGTTTATCAACGATTCTAGTTGCTCCGGGTTCAAAAAGGACTCGAGCGGAGCGCATGTCTCCAAGACTTGCGACAATGTACACTCTTCTTCTACGCTGGGGTGTTCCAAAGTATTTTGCATCCAATACTCTCCACGAAACGCCATACCCGAGTTCGACCAACGTATCGATGACAACTTTGAAGTCTTGTCCATTGTGGCTGTTGAGCAGTCCGGGAACATTTTCAATAACAAGCCATTCAGGTTTTCTTTCTTCGATGAGTTTTGCATATGTATAAAATAAGCCGCTTCGGGCTCCCTCTAAACCTTTCCGTTTTCCTTGGTTAGCTGACGACACATCCTGGCAAGGAAAACCACCACACCAAACACTGCTTTCTGGGATCTCATCAGCATTCAGTTGTGTAATATCAGTATGTAATGGTACATTTGGCCAATTCTTTCTAAGTACTTTCTGGCAAAACTTATTGATTTCGCATTGGAAAACAACTTCCATCCCTGCTTTCTCAAGACCAAGATCGAATCCACCAATCCCTGCGAAAAACGAGGATACCTTGTACTGCTTCAGTGGTTTCTTTTTCATATCGACTTTTTCATCACTTTTTGATCCGAAGATCCTAACGGAAACCAGTCCCGATGGCCACCTTTTTTTTCTAACTAAGGCCAGTTCCTTGGTATCCAGGCATTGATTATGAAACAAACTAACTGTAATTATATACAGTGCATTTTAAATTCCAACAAAAGTGTGCTTTTTTGCGAATAGTCTTCCAATTTAACTACGCTTTCGCATAGTCAAACGGGCTAATCCCCTTCTCCCGATTCACATCTAGATAATCCGCCCACCATTGCAACATCAATCGTCTCTCATCCAAATGTTCCGCCTTATGAATATAAGCCGCCCGCACAGAGTTACGCTCCATATGGCTCATCTGCCGTTCAACTGCATCTCTCGACCACAATCCAGATTCAATCAACGAGCTACATGCCATGGTCCTGAAGCCATGACCGCAAACCTCAATCTTAGTGTCATATCCCATCACGCGCAGCGCCTTGTTCACTGTATTCTCACTCATCGGTTTACAAGGATTGTGATCTCCAACGAAAACAAAATCGCGCTCGCCACTAAGCTTGTGAACCTGTTTAAGGATTGCCAGTGCCTGACGAGAAAGTGGCACTAAATGAGGAGTACGCATTTTCGAGCCACGTTCCGAATGCTTCACTCCTTCAATAGCTTCTCGTTCAGCCGGAATTGTCCACATTGCCGTTTCAAAATCTATTTCAGACCAACGCGCAAAACGCAGTTCACTTGAACGAATAAAGATTAACAAGGTGAGTTCAACAGCCAGACGAGTTAAAGGGCGTCCCGTGTAACTATCTATTCTGTGGAGTAGTTCAGGTAAGCGTTTCAGCTCAAGTGCAGGACGATGAACACGGTTACTGGAGGCAACTGCCCCAGCCATCTCCTGAGCAGGATTGTAATCGATCAAACCGCTTTGCACTGCATAACGCATAATCGCATTGGTACGCTGCTGAAGACGCGAAGCCACTTCAAAACGCCCTGTAGCCTCAACTCCTTTAATAGGAACAAGGAGATCGCGCGTGCTAAAACTATCAATACTCCGCTTCCCAATTGCTGGGAACAAATTATCTTCCAGGCTCTTTAACACCCTTCGGCTATGTTCTTCTGACCATTTTTTATTAGCGGCATGCCACTCTCTGGCAACTGACTCAAAGGTAATATCTTCTTTCGCCAGTTCTTCTTTCACGGCCCGCTTGTGTTCACGAGGATCGATTCCAGCAGCAACAAGCCTTCTGGCCTCTTCCCTCTTTTGACGAGCATCAGCGAGGGATATTTCAGGGTAAACCCCAAACGCCATCAGGTGTTGCTTGCCACCAAAGCGAAAGCGAAACCGCCAGTATTTTGAGCCGTTAGGGTGAATAAGCAAAAACATGCCATCCCCATCGACAAGGGTGTACTCCTTTTCCTGCGGTTTTGCAGAACGCACTTTGATATCTGTCAGAGCCATAAAAGTTCTCCTTCCATGAGCTGCCGTGAGTATATAAGCATTATCGAACCAGCATATATACTCGGTTCTATACTCACAAGCATGTTGATGTGGGGTAACTCAGATTGATGTCGGTTGACTGAAAAGCGGGGCAAGGCCTTGCGGATACTGGAATTCAGGCACAAAAAAAGACGTCCGTTGACGTCTATTGATGTTCCGATGGTGCCGAAGGCCGGACTCGAACCGGCACGTATTTCTACGGTTGATTTTGAATCAACTGCGTCTACCGATTTCGCCACTCCGGCACGGAAGGGATGCGGAAAACGTTGTGGATTATACCTGTCATGCGCCACCATGCAAGCGCCAGCGTGTGTCTGGCTTGCTAAGTGTTGAAAATTTCAGCATTACCTTTCGTACCTGCAATCAGCATCACGGTTTAGCCCACGCAATAACAGCCTTAATCCCCCCTTCTGCGAAGCGTCCCGTTTCCCCATGCTCTACACTTCCAGTTCAACACCATACTGAGGGAAATACGATGTCGATGATAAAAAGCTACGCTGCAAAAGCGGCGGGCAGCGAACTCGAACTCTATGAATATGATGCGGGCGAGCTTAAGCCGGAAGATGTCGAAGTCCAGGTCGATTACTGCGGTATCTGCCATTCTGATTTGTCGATGATCGACAACGAATGGGGATTCTCTCAGTATCCGCTGGTTGCCGGGCATGAGGTGATTGGTCGCGTGGCGGCGCTCGGCAGCGCGGCGCAGGATAAGGGCCTGAAAGTGGGCCAACGCGTCGGCGTTGGCTGGACGGCGCGCAGCTGCGGGCACTGCGACGCCTGTATCAGCGGTAATCAGATTAACTGTCTGGAAGGGTCCGTGCCCACGATTCTTAATCGCGGTGGCTTTGCCGAGAAGCTGCGGGCTGACTGGCAGTGGGTGATCCCTCTACCGGAGAGTATCGATCTGGCGGCAGCTGGCCCATTACTGTGCGGCGGCATCACGGTGTTCAAACCGCTGCTGATGCACCATATCACCGCCACCAGCCGCGTCGGGGTGATCGGCATCGGCGGCCTGGGGCATATCGCCATCAAGCTGTTACACGCGATGGGTTGTGAAGTGACTGCGTTCAGCTCCAATCCGGCGAAAGAGCAGGAAGTGCTGGCGATGGGGGCGGATAAAGTGGTCAACAGCCGCGATCCGGATGCGCTAAAAGCGCTGGCGGGCCAGTTCGATCTCATTATTAACACGGTTAACGTCGATCTCGACTGGCAGCCCTATTTTGAAGCGCTGGCCTACGGCGGTAACTTCCATACCGTCGGTGCGGTGCTGAAGCCGCTGTCGGTTCCGGCGTTCACCTTAATTGCCGGCGATCGCAGCATCTCCGGTTCGGCGACCGGTACGCCGTTCGAACTGCGCAAGCTGATGAAGTTTGCCGGACGCAGCAAGGTGTCGCCCACCACCGAACTGTACCCGATGTCGCAAATTAACGAAGCTATCCAGCACGTGCGTGATGGCAAAGCCCGCTACCGCGTGGTGCTGAAAGCCGACTTCTGATCGCCATTGCCGGGTAGCGTAAGCTTCCCGGCTATTCTCCCCGCTATTCCAGACAGGTTAAATTCTCCTCACAATCTCCGCAATTTAGCGGTGAAGAGTGCGTCACGGTTGCCTATACTCCAGGCAGGATAAATGGAGGAAATCTCAATGAGCGCACCCCTGCTAATTGCCCGCACGCCGGACACCGAACTGTTTTTACTGCCAGGCATGGCCAACCGTCACGGGCTGATTACCGGCGCGACCGGGACCGGTAAAACCGTCACGCTACAGAAGCTGGCCGAATCGCTGTCCGAGATTGGCGTGCCGGTATTTATGGCTGATGTGAAAGGTGATTTAACCGGCGTGGCCGAGGAAGGACAAGCCTCTGACAAGCTGCTAGCCCGCCTGAAAAACATCGGCATTACCGACTGGCAACCGCATGCTAATCCTGTCACGGTGTGGGATATCTTCGGCGAAAAAGGTCACCCTGTGCGGGCCACGGTGTCTGACCTCGGCCCGCTGCTGCTGGCCCGTCTGCTGAACCTCAACGACGTGCAGTCCGGCGTGCTGGATATTATCTTCCGCATTGCCGATGACCAGGGTCTGTTGCTGCTCGATTTCAAAGACCTGCGGGCCATCACCCAGTACATTGGCGATAACGCTAAATCCTTCCAGAATCAGTACGGCAATATCAGTAGCGCCTCGGTCGGGGCTATCCAGCGCGGGCTGCTGTCGCTGGAGCAGCAGGGCGCAGCACACTTCTTTGGCGAACCGATGCTGGACATCAAAGACTGGATGCGTACCGACGCCAGCGGCAAAGGGATGATTAATATCCTCAGCGCCGAGAAGCTCTACCAGATGCCCAAACTGTACGCCGCCAGCCTGCTGTGGATGCTCTCCGAGCTGTACGAACAACTGCCGGAAGCGGGCGATCTGGAGAAGCCAAAACTGGTGTTCTTCTTCGATGAAGCGCACCTGCTGTTCAACGATGCTCCGCAGGTGCTACTGGATAAAATCGAACAGGTGATCCGTCTGATCCGCTCGAAAGGGGTCGGCGTGTGGTTCGTCTCGCAAAACCCGTCGGATATTCCGGACAACGTGCTTGGTCAGTTGGGGAACCGTGTGCAGCACGCCCTACGCGCGTTCACGCCGAAAGATCAGAAAGCGGTGAAAAGCGCGGCGCAAACCATGCGCGCCAACCCGGCATTTGATACCGAAAAAGCCATTCAGGAGCTGGGCACCGGCGAGGCGCTGGTGTCGTTTCTGGACGCCAAAGGCAGCCCATCGGTGGTTGAACGAGCAATGGTGATTGCGCCATGCTCACGGATGGGACCGGTGACGGACGACGAGCGCAACGGGCTGATTAATCACTCTTCGCTGTACGGCAAATATGAAGAAGATATCGACCGAGAGTCCGCCTATGAACGTTTACAGCAAGGTGTGCAGGCCAGTACCGGGCAGCAAAATACGCCTCCCGCCAACGGTAAAGCTGTCGATGTGGATGGCGGTATTCTCGGTGGGTTGAAGGATATTCTGTTTGGCAGCACCGGGCCGCGCGGCGGTAAGCGCGATGGCGTGGTGCAGAGCGTGGCGAAAAGCGCGGCACGACAGGTTACCAATCAGATAATCCGCGGCATGTTGGGGAGTTTGATGGGCGGGAGAAAGCGTTAACAGAAAGCCCCCTCCCGCACAGCAGGAGGGGGAGATATTACGACTTACGTAGCATCAGCCACAGGCTAATCAGGAAGAAGCTGGCGCTTGGCAGCAGCGCGCCGATAATCGGCGGAATGCCGTACACCAGCGTTAGCGGGCCAAAGATTTGGTCCAGCACATAGAACACAAAGCCGAAGCTAATCCCTGTCACCACGCGCACGCCCATCGGGACGCTACGCAGCGGACCAAAGATAAACGACAACGCCATCAGCATCATGACCGCTACGGACAGCGGCTGGAAGACTTTGCTCCACATATTGAGCTGGTAGCGTCCGGCATCCTGGCCGCTCGACTTCAGGTATTTCACGTAGTTATGCAGACCGCTAATCGACAGCGCGTCAGGATCCAACGCCACGACGCCGAGCTTGTCGGGCGTCAGGTTGGTTTTCCAGGTGCCGCTCACCGTTTGCGAGCCGGTGATTTGTTTCGGATTGGTCAGGTTGGATTCATCCACCTGCGACAGACGCCAGACCTTCTGCTCCGGGTCAAACGTCGCGCTTGCGGCATAGCGAACGGACTGCAGACGGCGCTTGTCGTTAAACGAGTAGATGCTAATCCCGCCCAGCTCGGCCTCGCCTTTCACACGCTCGATGTAGACAAAGCTGTCACCGTCTTTCGCCCACAAACCCTGCTGGGTAGAGAGCAGCGAGCCGCCGTACATCTGCTGCGCACGGTAGTTACGCGCCATCTGTTCACCCTGCGGTGCCACCCATTCGCCAATGGCCATCGTCAGCAGCACCAGCGGAATCGCGGTTTTCATCACCGACAATGCCACCTGCATACGGGTAAAGCCAGAAGCCTGCATCACCACCAGTTCACTGCGCTGGGCCAGCATGCCCAGCCCCAGCAATGCCCCCAACAGCGCCGCCATCGGGAAGAAGATCTGGATATCTTTCGGCGCGCTGAGCAAGGTATACAGCCCGGCGCCCATCGCATCGTAGCTCCCCTGCCCGGCTTTTTTCAGCTGGTCAACGAACTTGATGATCCCGGAGAGCGACACCAGCATGAACAGCGTCATCATGATGGTGGTGAAAATGGTTTTACCGATATAGCGGTCAAGTACACCAAAAGGCTGCATTATACCGCTCCTTTACGCATAAAACGGGCACGCAAGCGGCGCATCGGCACCGTATCCCAGAGGTTAAGCACAATCGCCAGCGCCAGATACGCCAGGTTAACCGTCCACATCCAGAACACTGGATCCAGCTTACCTTTACCACCATTCGACTTAAGCGACGTCTGAACCAGGAAGAACAGCAAATAGAGCAGCATTGCTGGCAACATCGACAGCACGCGACCCTGACGCGGGTTCACCACGCTCAGCGGTACGACCATCAGCGCCATCATAAATACGGTGAATACTAACGTGATACGCCAGGTCAGCTCCGCGCGGGCACGATCGGTGTCGGTCGTCCACAGCGTACGCATGTTCATCTGGTCGGTATCATTTGGATCCAGCGCCACGGCCTGATGACCGATAATCGCCTGATAATCCTGGAAGTCGGTAATGCGGAAATCGCGCAGCAGCGCGGTACCTTCAAAGCGCGTGCCCTGGTTCAGCGTCACGATCTGAGAGCCATCGCGCGTCTGAGTAAGATGTCCGGAATCCGCTACCACCACCGAAGGACGGGCGTTACCTTTCGGGCGGATTTGCGCAAGGAACACATCTTTGAAGTTGCTGCCGTCAACGCTTTCGATAAACAGCACCGAACCGCCGTTGGTCGCCTGCTGGAATTGCCCCTGAGCAAGCGCCGCCATACCAGGGTTCGCTTTCGCCTCCGCCAGGACTTCGTCCTGATGCCTGGAGGACCACGGCCCGGCCCACATCACGTTGACCGCCGCAATAATACTGGTAAACAGCGCCAGCACCATCGCCGCTTTCACCAGCACGGCCTTGCTCAGCCCGCAGGCGTGCATGACCGTAATTTCACTTTCGGTATACAGTTTGCCCAGCGTCATCAACAGCCCGAGGAACAGGCTTAAGGGCAAGATAAGTTGCGCCATTTCTGGCACGCCCAGCCCCAGCAGCGAGAGCACCAGATTTGCCGGGATATCACCGTCAACAGCCGCACCAAGGATCCTGACCAACTTTTGACAAAAGAAGATCAAAAGCAGGATGAATAGGATCGCAAGTTGGCTTTTGAGCGTTTCCCGAACCAGATATCTTATGATTATCACTTTAAATACGCCCGTAAAAACCCGTCTTTTGCCGGAATTTAGCTTGTTTCATGGCTTAAACGTCATTTATTCTCTTGAGTCGTCGAAATCGTCGCTAAGATCATTATACTCAACGGATCCACCTCTCAGAAATTGTTCTGACGTGCCAATGCCGTAATAACGTTAAGATTAACACGAAGTCACCGCAACAGCGGGTATGAGTTACGAAAGCTTGCAATTCTATCCGTAGCCACCGCCGTTGTCTTTAAGATTCAGGAGCGTAGTGCATGGAGTTCAGTGTAAAAAGCGGTAGCCCGGAGAAACAGCGGAGTGCGTGCATCGTCGTGGGTGTCTTTGAACCACGCCGCCTCTCTCCGATTGCAGAGCAGCTCGACAAGATCAGCGACGGGTACATCAGCGCACTGCTGCGTCGTGGCGAACTGGAAGGCAAACCGGGTCAAACCCTGTTGCTGCACCATGTTCCTAACGTTCTGTCTGAGCGAATTCTCCTCATTGGTTGTGGCAAAGAGCGCGAACTTGATGAGCGCCAGTACAAGCAGGTCATTCAGAAAACCATCAATACGCTGAATGATACTGGCTCAATGGAAGCCGTCTGCTTTCTGACTGAGCTGCACGTCAAAGGGCGCAATAACTACTGGAAAGTGCGTCAGGCCGTTGAGACGGCACAGGAAACGCTGTACAGCTTTGACCAACTGAAGACCAACAAAAGCGAGCCACGTCGCCCGCTGCGTAAAATGGTCTTCAACGTGCCGACCCGCCGCGAGCTGACCAGCGGTGAGCGTGCGATCCAACACGGTCTGGCAATCGCCGCCGGCATTAAAGCGGCCAAAGATCTTGGCAACATGCCGCCGAACATCTGTAACGCCGCCTACCTGGCCTCTCAGGCGCGCCAGCTGGCAGACAGCTACAGCAAAAATGTTGTGACCCGTGTGATCGGCGAGCAGCAGATGAAAGAGCTGGGTATGCACTCTTATCTGGCCGTCGGTCACGGCTCGCAGAATGAGTCGCTGATGTCGGTTATCGAGTACAAAGGCAATCCGTCCGAAGACGCGCGTCCGATTGTGCTGGTCGGTAAAGGGTTAACCTTTGACTCCGGCGGTATCTCCATCAAACCTGCCGAAGGCATGGATGAGATGAAATACGACATGTGCGGCGCAGCAGCGGTATATGGCGTGATGCGCATGGTGGCAGAGCTTCAGCTCCCCATCAACGTTGTCGGCGTACTGGCGGGTTGCGAAAACATGCCAGGTGGCCGCGCATATCGCCCAGGCGATGTGCTGACCACCATGTCTGGTCAGACCGTTGAAGTGCTCAATACCGATGCCGAAGGCCGTCTGGTGCTGTGCGACGTGTTAACCTACGTCGAGCGCTTTGAGCCAGAAGCAGTGATTGACGTTGCGACCCTGACCGGCGCGTGCGTAATTGCGCTGGGCCATCACATCACCGGCCTGATGTCGAACCACAACCCGCTGGCGCATGAGCTGATCGGTGCGTCCGAGCAGGCTGGTGACCGCGCGTGGCGTTTGCCGCTGGGTGATGAATACCAGGAGCAGTTAGAGTCCAACTTTGCGGATATGGCGAACATCGGCGGACGTCCTGGCGGTGCCATTACCGCGGGCTGCTTCCTGTCACGCTTTACCCGTAAGTACAACTGGGCGCACCTGGATATCGCCGGTACCGCATGGCGTTCAGGGAAAGCCAAAGGCGCAACCGGTCGTCCGGTCGCGTTGCTGTCGCAGTTCCTGCTCAATCGTGCCGGTTTTAACGGCGAAGAGTGATGTAAAACGCCGGGTGATGGCTTCGCCTTACCCGGCCTACAACGTCGTCACTCAACCGTAGGCCGGGTAAGCATAGCGCCACCCGGCTTTGCATTTAAATCCACCACAAGAAGCCCCATATCATGAGAAACGCAACGTTCTATATTCTGGACAATGACAACACCATCGACGGCCTCAGCGCCGTTGAACAACTGGTGTGTGAAATTGCCGCAGAACGTTGGCGGGCTGGCAAGCGCGTGCTGATCGCCTGTGAAAACGAAAAGCAGGCTCTTCGACTGGATGAAGCCCTGTGGGCGAGACCGGCAGAAAGTTTTGTTCCGCATAATCTGGCGGGCGAAGGCCCCAGAGGCGGCGCGCCGGTAGAAATTGCCTGGCCGGAGAAACGCAATAGCAGCCCGCGCGACCTGCTCATCAGTTTGCGCGTTGGCTTTGCAGATTTTGCCACCGCTTTCACAGAAGTGATAGACTTCGTTCCTTACGAAGATTCTTTGAAACAATCGGCACGCGATCGCTACAAAGCTTACCGCGTGGCTGGTTTTAACCTGAATACGGCAACCTGGAAATAATGGAAAAGACATACAACCCACAAGATATCGAACAGCCGCTTTACGAGCACTGGGAAAAGCAGGGCTATTTCAAACCTAACGGCGATGAAAGCAAAGAGTCCTTCTGCATCATGATCCCGCCGCCGAACGTCACCGGCAGTTTGCATATGGGTCATGCTTTCCAGCAAACCATCATGGATACCATGATTCGCTACCAGCGCATGCAGGGTAAAAACACCCTGTGGCAGGCCGGTACCGACCACGCGGGTATCGCTACCCAGATGGTGGTTGAGCGTAAGATTGCCGCTGAAGAAGGTAAAACCCGTCACGACTACGGTCGCGAAGCGTTTATCGACAAAATTTGGCAGTGGAAAGCGGAATCCGGCGGCACCATTACCCGTCAGATGCGCCGTCTCGGCAACTCCGTTGACTGGGAGCGCGAGCGCTTCACTATGGACGAAGGTCTTTCCAATGCCGTGAAAGAAGTCTTTGTTCGCCTGTACAAAGAAGATCTGATCTACCGTGGCAAGCGTCTGGTCAACTGGGACCCGAAACTGCGCACCGCTATTTCTGACCTGGAAGTGGAAAACCGCGAGTCTAAAGGCTCCATGTGGCACATCCGCTATCCGCTGGCTGACGGCGCAAAAACCGCAGACGGTAAAGATTACCTGGTCGTCGCTACCACTCGTCCGGAAACTGTACTGGGTGATACCGGCGTAGCCGTTAACCCGGAAGATCCGCGTTATAAAGATCTGATCGGCAAATTCGTTGTCCTGCCGCTGGTTAACCGCCGCATTCCGATCGTTGGCGATGAACACGCCGATATGGAAAAAGGCACCGGCTGCGTGAAGATCACCCCGGCACACGACTTTAACGACTACGAAGTTGGGAAACGTCACGGCCTGCCGATGATCAACATTCTGACCTTTGACGGTGACATCCGTGAAACTGCGGAAGTGTACGACACCAAAGGCGAAGAATCCGACGTTTATTCCAACGAAATCCCGGCTGAGTTCCAGAAGCTGGAACGTTTTGCCGCGCGTAAAGCGGTGGTTGCCGCCGTTGATGCGCTGGGCCTGCTGGAAGAAATTAAACCGCACGACCTGACCGTACCTTACGGCGACCGTGGCGGCGTAGTTATCGAACCGATGCTGACCGACCAGTGGTACGTCCGTGCCGACGTGCTGGCGAAACCGGCGGTTGAAGCGGTTGAGAACGGCGACATCCAGTTCGTACCGAAGCAGTACGAAAACATGTACTTCTCCTGGATGCGCGATATTCAGGACTGGTGTATTTCCCGTCAGCTGTGGTGGGGTCACCGTATCCCGGCATGGTATGACAACGACGGCAACGTCTACGTTGGCCGTACCGAAGACGAAGTGCGTCAGGAGAACAACCTCAGCGCCGACGTTGCGCTGCGTCAGGACGAAGACGTTCTTGATACCTGGTTCTCCTCCGCGCTGTGGACCTTCTCTACCCTGGGCTGGCCGGAAAACACCGACGCGCTGCGTCAGTTCCACCCAACCAGCGTGATGGTTTCCGGTTTCGACATTATCTTCTTCTGGATTGCCCGCATGATCATGATGACCATGCACTTCATCAAAGATGAAAACGGTAAGCCGCAGGTTCCGTTCAAGACCGTCTACATGACCGGTCTTATCCGTGACGACGAAGGTCAGAAGATGTCTAAATCCAAGGGCAACGTGATTGACCCGCTGGATATGGTCGACGGTATCTCTCTGGCAGAACTGCTGGAGAAACGTACCGGCAACATGATGCAGCCGCAGCTGGCTGAGAAGATTGCCAAGCGTACCGAGAAGCAGTTCCCGGACGGCATCGAGCCGCACGGCACCGACGCCCTGCGTTTCACCCTGGCGGCGCTGGCCTCTACCGGTCGCGATATCAACTGGGACATGAAGCGTCTGGAAGGTTACCGTAACTTCTGTAACAAGCTGTGGAACGCCAGTCGCTTCGTGCTGATGAACACCGAAGATCAGGATTGCGGCTTCAACGGCGGCGAAATGACCCTGTCGCTGGCGGATCGCTGGATCCTCGCTGAATTCAACCAGACCATCAAAGCGTACCGCGAAGCGCTGGATAACTTCCGCTTCGACATCGCCGCGGGCATTCTGTACGAGTTCACCTGGAACCAGTTCTGCGACTGGTATCTGGAGCTGACCAAGCCGGTCATGAACGGCGGTTCCGAGTCTGAACTGCGCGGCACCCGCAATACGCTGGTTACCGTGCTGGAAGGTCTGCTGCGCCTGGCGCACCCAATCATTCCGTTCATCACCGAAACCATCTGGCAGCGCGTGAAAGTGATTTGTGGCAACACTGCAGATACCATCATGCTGCAGCCGTTCCCGGAATATAACGCCGCACAGGTTGATGAAGCCGCGCTGGCCGATACCGAATGGCTGAAGCAGGCGATCGTTGCCGTACGTAACATCCGTGCAGAAATGAACATCGCCCCGGGCAAACCGCTGGAGCTGCTGCTGCGTGGTTGCAGCGCTGATGCGATGCGCCGCGTGAACGACAACCGCAGCTTCCTGCTGAACCTGGCACGTCTGGAAAGCATCACCGTGCTGCCAGCCGATGACAAAGGTCCGGTCTCCGTGACCAAAATCATCGACGGCGCCGAACTGCTGATCCCGATGGCTGGCCTCATCAACAAAGAAGATGAGCTGGCGCGTCTGGCAAAAGAAGTGGCGAAAATCGAAGGTGAGATTGCCCGTATCGAAGGCAAACTTTCCAACGAAGGTTTCGTAGCCCGCGCACCGGAAGCGGTCATCGCCAAAGAGCGTGAGAAGCTGGACGGTTACGCAGAAGCCAAAGCGAAGCTGATTGAGCAGCAGGCGGTCATCGCCGCGCTGTAATCGCCTATGCCGGATAGCGCTGAGCTTATCCGGCAAACGGGCACCGTCAACGTAGGTCGGATAAGCTCAGCGCTATCCGGCACCACAGACGATAAAGCCTCTGACGCGTATGCTCAGAGGCTTTTTATTGAATTATCCTCGCTTGCGCTTCCCCTTACCGCAGTGGTATTAACTGCATATGTCTCACTTTTATGTCATGAGTTCGCTATGAGTGCCATTACCTCCGTCGCGGCAACGCTGCGTCGAATTTCTGCCGATGATAACGCCGCAATTGCCCGCGTTATCCGCAAAGTTTCCGCTGAATACGGGCTTACCGCCGATAAAGGCTATACCGTTGCCGATCCTAATCTGGATGAATTATTCCAGGTTTACAGCCAGCCGGGCGCGGCCTACTGGGTGGTTGAGCAAAACGGTGAAGTCGTGGGCGGCGGTGGTGTTGCACCGTTAGGATGTAGTGAACCGGACATTTGCGAGCTGCAAAAGATGTACTTCCTGTCGAGCGCGCGCGGTCAGGGGCTGGCGAAAAAACTGGCGTTGATGGCGCTCGAACATGCCCGCGAGCAGGGTTTTAAGCAGTGCTATCTGGAGACTACAGCGTTTCTGACCGAGGCAATCCGCCTGTATGAGCATTTAGGCTTTGAGCATATCAGCGAAGCGCTGGGCTGCACTGGGCACGTAGATTGTGAAGTGCGGATGTTAAAGCCCCTCTGACCTTACGCCGAGAGGCTTTAGCCGCGTTACTGCATCTCGGCTGAGAGCATCAGTCTAATAACGCCAGCCGCGCGAGCGGTTGGCAGCTTCAGTACCTGTGACCAGAGATCCTGCACTATCTCACAGGCAATCTTCTCTTTGCCGATCGCTTTAGTCGGATCGGCCATGATCTGAATATCCGGCCCATAACGCTGTACCAGCCCAGGGCTTATTGCTTGCAGATCCTGCAACGCCAGCTGTTTCTCTTCTGCCGTGACCGTATGTTTTTTCGGGCCGTGAGAGGCATACATCATGCTCATGTCACTCGCCATACGACGATCCATGATCTCACTCGGAACCAGACGTGCCGGATTAATTCCACCTTTTACCGCCGGAAACAGAAAGCGGAAGCATTCATCATCACCGATTTTGGCCACAGCTGCGATCTGCTCAAGGTTAATCTTCATATATTCAATGACATTAGCATCTGGCGCCTGCTGCAATCTTGCCATTTGCAACTGAAGAATTTGCGGTTGTATCGCGTCGATAACCTGCTGTTCGCTACTCCCTGCTTTCTTCATCTGCGCTGCCTGGCTGATAATTTTTTGTGTCAGTTCAGGTTCCTGCTCCTTAATTACCTGAAACGCCGGATTAGAGAGCATCGCCTTTTCAAACTGCTGCTCTTCAGTCAGACCATAATCCGGGCTTTCGCGTGGGATCAGGTAGTGCACATCAAACAGATTCCACGCAATAATCGCCACCACAAAGACCACCGCGCCGGAGATCTTGCCCAGCCAGCCTTTTTTACGAAACATGCCGACGACGATAGCAATCACCGCCCCGATATAACCTGCCAACAAAACGTGTGCCCAGTTCATTAACCATCCTTATGCTAAATCGTCTCTGATACAGGGATATATTTCCCCTTCGTGTGTTTTGATTATTACGGCAGCAGCGAGCGATTTCCAGCCACCAGATTTTGCTAACAGAAACAGGAAGGATTAAACCGCGCGACGATGAGCACCGCGCGTCAAAGAAAGGAACTAAGCTGGCACGCCGCTGTGGAAGCGGAATTCATCGTCGGGAGAGGTAATCAACGCGGCTTCTACTTCGCCAAAAAACCGCACCCGGCTACTGATATCATCGACAGAAACCTGCTGCGCCAGCGCCAGGTAATCCTGATAGTGCCGCGCCTCGGATCGCAGCAGCGACAGATAAAACGCCTGCAAATCGTCATCCAGATACGGTGCCAGCGCGGCGAACCGTTCACAGGAACGCGCCTCAATATAAGCCCCGCAAATCAGTTTATCGATTAACGTCAGCGGCTCGTGGGTGCGTACCTCTTTGAGCATGCCTTTAGCGTAACGGCTGGCGGTAATCTTAATATAGGGAATGTTGCGGCTCATCATCGCCTCACGCACCTGCCAGAAGTGATGCAGCTCTTCTTTGATCAGCAAAACCATGCTGTCGATAAGCTTGCGTCCCCACGGGTCGTCGGTTTTCGGCATCACGCTTTTGCTTATCTGTTTATTCAGCGCGATAAAATCCGGCTCATCCCCTTCTCTGAAAGCAAACGCTTCATAGGGTTTCAGCCAGTCCAGCAGCGCCTGCGATCCCTGTTTATCCGCGACATACTTACGCACCAGCAGCATCGCCGTTTGCGCCGCTTTCAGCTCACAGACGAGGTGATCGGTCAATAACAGAGGCAGATTCGCTGGGTCTCGCGCTTTATCAAGCCAGGCCTGGGGCGTTTTACAGTGCAGGAAATTGTGGATCGGGGAGAGTATTTGCAGGTAATCCATACGTTGTCCTTGGCCTGCGGCAGCCTGGGCTACCGCAGGTCAGTAGATGACTTAGTGACGCACGCCGTCATCATCCTCGTCGACGAGGTCTTCATCGTCGCCGTCTTCGCCTTCTTCGCCGTTCGGGTCTTCAAAATAGGTGCCCCAACCGTCGTATTCCACATCATATTTTTCTGCCAGGTTCATCAGCTGCTCAACCTGAGCATCGATCAACTCCGCATTCAGTGCACATTCGCTCAGAATGTCACAGCAAATAACCGTGTCGCCTTCTTCCACTTCCAGCTCTTCCGGCTCGGTCACTTCATAACCCAGCTTAAAGGCTTCTACTGCCGCTTTTTCCAGGGTTTCGAAGTCATCCGCGGAAAGGTGATGCTCAATGGTGTACAGCGCGTCTGGATCGCTGCCATCTTCGAGTAACTCTTCAATAATCAAGCGTGTTTCTTCACGCTGTTCTTCCAGTAGTTCCGGGTTTGCCATGGCTCGTTCCTCATAATGTCCTGCCGATACTCTTATTGTCACATACCGCTGTCATTGCCTCCACCTTTCCAGGAAAGATTTGTTAAACAAGGTTGCAAATGAATAAACATCCATATAAATTGAATTTTAATTCAATAAATGGCCTAAGCCATGTGAGGGAACCATGTCTGCGTTTTATCAGAAACATTTTTTGAAACTGCTTGATTTCACCTCTGCTGAACTCACGTCACTGCTCCAGCTCGCCGCACAGCTGAAGGCGGATAAGAAAAACGGCACTGAAGTCGCTAAGCTCACCGGTAAAAACATCGCGCTCATCTTCGAAAAAGACTCAACCCGTACCCGTTGCTCTTTCGAAGTTGCCGCATACGATCAGGGCGCGCGCGTGACGTATCTTGGGCCAAGCGGCAGCCAGATTGGCCATAAAGAGTCGATCAAAGACACCGCCCGCGTACTCGGCCGCATGTACGACGGTATTCAGTATCGGGGCCACGGCCAGGAGATTGTCGAGACGCTGGCGGAATATGCCGGAGTTCCGGTGTGGAACGGATTAACCAACGAGTTTCATCCCACTCAGCTGCTGGCGGATCTGTTAACTATGCAGGAACACCTGCCGGGTAAAGCGTTTAATGAGATGACGCTGGTCTACACCGGCGATGCCCGTAACAATATGGGCAATTCCATGCTGGAAGCCGCCGCGTTAACCGGGCTGGATCTGCGCCTGGTCGCGCCACAGGCCTGCTGGCCAGAGGAAAGTCTGGTTGCGGAGTGCAAAGCGCTGGCACAGAAAAACGGCGGCAATATTACGCTGACCGAAGATGTCGCCACGGGCGTGAAAGACGCGGACTTCATCTATACCGACGTCTGGGTATCAATGGGCGAAGCAAAAGAGAAGTGGGCAGAACGTATTGCGCTGCTGCGTAAGTACCAGGTTAATAGCGCGATGATGGCGTTGACCGGCAATCCGCAGGTGAAATTCCTGCACTGCCTGCCCGCGTTTCATGACGATCAAACCACGCTTGGCAAACAAATGGCGCAGGAATATGGTCTGCACGGCGGTATGGAAGTGACGGATGAGGTCTTTGAATCATCCGCCAGCATCGTATTTGATCAGGCGGAAAACCGGATGCACACCATCAAAGCGGTGATGGTGGCGACATTAGCGAAGTAAGGGCATAGATGAAAAGAATGCCGGATGGCGATGCTAAGCATCTTATCCGGCCTACAACCGCGCTCCCGTAGGCCGGGCAAGGCGAAGCCGCCCCCGGCAAATACGCTTATGCCACGCGCATTTTCACCACGGCTTTGCGTACCAGCGCTGGAGCACCGACCGCGCACAGCGGTTTATGCACTTCGCCCGGATAAAACACCACGAAATCACCTTCGTTCAGCACCACCGTTTTCTCCTGTACCCCTTCCGGCAGGAAGGCGATATCTTTATCCGCCAACCAGTCAGTTTCCGGCACGCCCGCAGGCTGCGTGCTGAAGGTCATGCCTTCCTGGCCTTTGAGCAGGATCTGAATATCCAGATAGCGCGCGTGATACTCGGCGCGGCGCTGTGCAAACGGCTCCGTCATATCTTCAGCAATCAGATAAAACAGACGATCGCCGTCGATGTCGTGCTTACCTTTTTCCGTCGCATCCGTCACATGCGCTTTAATGTGTTCAATCGCCTGACGCAGCTCTTCCGGCAGCCAGGCATCCAGGTTGTGAATATTGCCGACAATCATCTCAAACCCCTTAATTAAAACATCGTTTCATTTTGGTTGTTATACGAAAAAATGCGCTGCCATACCACTGCTATTTGCCGATATTTTGCGTCAACGCATGTTTATCGCTGATGATGTTAATTAATTGCTAACTCTCAGCAACAGGTTATGCATAAACTCTGCATAACTTTCAGCTACCCTTTTCCGAATACATCAGTAACTCACTGTTATCAAAAGATTTGTTAGAAAAACCAGCCGTCGCTCACAGTTCACATCTCCTTCGCTATCCTTCTCCATCGTCATATTTATTTTGAAATAAACTTTACCGTACAAATAATAAAATTATAGATTCGCATAATAATTCACAACACAGAAAAAAACACAAATAAATCAATAGATTATTTATATCACAACACTTTTAGATATATACATAAAATTAACAACAATAAATAACAAGACATATTCCCGCGTAGTCATTCAATTATTCATATTTTTATTTTTTTAATTCTCAGAGCCATATCATAAATTAAACAACAAAAACCAAATATCGACCTGACTGTGAAATAAATCACATTTCATCATCAAATAAGATCTAAATATAGATTCTGAAATCAGCTGAAAAATCATGACTGCGATAAATATTATTTGCAGGCATCTCCTCTTTATTTTTTAAAATAGTATTAAAGGAATAATGATGGAAAAGCATTATGTCGGGTCGGAAATCGGTCAATTACGTAGCGTGATGCTACATCGCCCTAACCTCAGTTTAAAAAGGCTGACGCCCTCAAATTGTCAGGAACTGCTTTTTGATGATGTTCTTTCGGTAGAACGTGCAGGAGAAGAGCATGACATTTTCGCCAACACGTTGCGTGAACAGGGAATTGAGGTTCTGTTACTCACTGATTTATTGACACAAACCCTGGACATCCCTGATGCCAAAAGCTGGCTGCTGGATACACAAATTTCTGATTATCGCCTTGGCCCCGCTTTCGCCACGGATATTCGCGCCTGGCTTGCAGATATGCAGCACCGGGAACTCGCCCGGCATTTAAGCGGTGGGCTGACCTATGGAGAAATTCCTGCCTCAATCAAAAATATGGTGGTCGATACTCACGATATTAATGATTTCATTATGAAGCCATTACCAAACCACTTATTTACCCGCGACACCTCATGCTGGATATATAACGGTGTGTCAATTAACCCAATGGCAAAAACAGCGCGGCAACGAGAAACCAATAACCTGCGGGCGATCTACCGTTGGCACCCCCAATTTGCTGATGGTGAATTTATTAAATATTTCGGCGATGAAAATATTAATTACGACCACGCCACATTAGAAGGTGGAGATGTGCTGGTCATTGGTCGCGGTGCCGTTCTCATCGGTATGTCGGAACGCACAACGCCGCAGGGAATTGAGTTCCTTGCCCAGTCGCTATTCAGCCATCGTCAGGCAGAACGCGTCATCGCGGTCGAACTGCCTAAACATCGCTCCTGCATGCACCTCGATACCGTAATGACCCACATCGATATCGATACCTTCTCCGTCTACCCGGAAGTAGTACGTCCGGATGTGCAGTGCTGGACCCTGACACCAGACGGTCGCGGCGGACTGAAAAGGACGCAGGAAAATACGCTGCTCAACGCTCTCGAGAAAGCGCTTGGCCTCGACCAAATTCGCCTGATCACCACCGGCGGCGATGCCTTCGAAGCTGAACGCGAACAGTGGAATGACGCAAACAACGTCCTGACGCTGCGCCCCGGTGTGGTCGTGGGCTACGAGCGCAACATCTGGACCAACGAGAAATACGACAAAGCAGGCATCACTGTTTTACCCATTCCTGGCGACGAACTTGGACGCGGACGCGGCGGCGCACGCTGCATGAGCTGCCCACTGGAACGCGACGGTATTTAAGGAAAAGTCATGGAAAACAAACCTACCCTGGTTGTAGCTCTGGGCGGCAATGCATTGCTTAAACGCGGCGAGCCGCTGGAAGCTGACATCCAACGCAAGAATATTGAGCTGGCGGCAAAGACTATCGCGCAGCTCACGCAACAGTGGCGCGTGATCCTGGTACACGGCAATGGTCCCCAGGTTGGACTTTTAGCGTTGCAAAACAGCGCGTATGCCAGCGTTACCCCCTATCCGCTCGATATTCTCGGCGCGGAAAGTCAGGGAATGATCGGCTATATGCTGCAACAGGCGCTGAAAAACCAGCTTCCACAGCGTGAAATTAGTGTGCTGCTGACACAGGTTGAAGTCGATGCTCACGATCCGGCTTTCAGCAATCCCACCAAATATATCGGGCCGATTTACGACGCTCACCAGGCTAGCGCATTGCAGGCGGAAAAAGGCTGGGTTTTCAAAGCTGATGGCAAAGCGTTCCGCCGCGTTGTGCCCTCTCCACAACCTAAACGTATCGTTGAAAGTGACGCTATTCGCACACTGATCGCCCGCGATCATCTGGTTATCTGCAACGGTGGCGGCGGTGTCCCGGTGGTGGAAAAAGCTGATGGTTACCACGGTATTGAAGCGGTGATCGACAAAGATCTCTCCGCCGCCCTGCTCGCCAGCCAAATCCACGCCGATGCGCTGCTGATCCTGACCGACGCTGATGCCGTGTATTTCGACTGGGGCAAACCTACCCAGCGCCCGCTGGCCCAGGTCACACCGGAACTGCTCGGCGAAATGCAATTCGACGCCGGTTCAATGGGCCCCAAAGTCACCGCCTGCGCGGAATTTGTCTCTCGCTGTCACGGAATAGCAGGCATCGGCTCATTGGCTGACGGTCCGGCCATCCTCGCCGGAGACAAAGGCACGCTCATTCGGCTCGAAACCACCGACGCAAACGCGTAGGGCTTTTTGCCGGATAGCGACTACGCCTTATCCGGCCTACATAAGGACATTTTCATGACTGTTAACCTGAAAAATCGCAATTTTCTCAAACTGCTGGACTACACCCCAACGGAAATCCAGTACCTGATCGATCTGGCTATCGAGTTAAAAACGGCAAAAAAGGCCGGGCGTGAAAGACAGACGCTGGTGGGTAAAAATATCGCGCTGATCTTCGAAAAAACCTCAACCCGTACCCGCTGTGCCTTTGAAGTCGGCGCTTTCGATCAGGGCGCACAGGTAACCTATCTCGGCCCAAGCGGATCGCAGATCGGCCATAAAGAATCAATGAAAGATACCGCCCGCGTGCTAGGCCGCATGTACGACGGCATTGAATATCGCGGATACGGCCAGGACATTGTGGAGGAGCTGGGGCAATTTGCCGGAGTTCCCGTTTGGAATGGACTGACAAATGAATTTCACCCCACCCAGATCCTCGCGGATCTGATGACCATGCTGGAACACGCGCCGGGTAAAACCTTGCCGGAACTGAGTTTCGCTTATCTCGGTGACGCCCGCAATAACATGGGTAATTCGCTGATGGTTGGCGCAGCGAAAATGGGGATGGATATCCGTCTGGTCGCACCTAAATCCTTCTGGCCTGACGAGGCGCTGGTTGCCGAATGCCGTGAAATTGCCAGCGTGACTGGCGCACGCATTACGCTCACAGAGGATGTTGAAGAAGGCGTATACGACGTTGATTTCCTCTACACCGATGTATGGGTCTCTATGGGCGAACCCAAAGAAGCCTGGGCAGAACGCGTTAGCCTGATGACGCCCTATCAAATTAACCAGCGGGTCATCAACGCAACCGGTAACCCCAATGTGAAATTTATGCACTGTCTACCCGCCTTCCATAACGAGCACACAAAGGTTGGACGTGAAATCGAAATGGCCTACGGCCTGAAAGGGCTTGAAGTCACTGAAGAGGTTTTTGAGTCAGCTCATTCCATCGTCTTCGACGAAGCAGAGAACCGGATGCATACCATTAAAGCGGTAATGGTAGCGACCCTCGGCGACTAACCCCAGCGGGCATATGTCGCCTGACGGCATATGCCCAAGCTATCCGGAGAACATCATGGGCAAATTCAAATTTCCCAGCGCATATACCATCCTGTTTATTCTCATTGCACTCGTCGCCGTTATGACCTGGATAGTCCCGGCAGGGAAATACCAGATGGCGATGAATGCCACTCTGGGCAAAGAAGTGCCGGTTGCCGGTACTTATGCCCCGACAGAGGCGCATCCGCAAGGTTTTACCGCTGTACTGCTGGCGCCGATTGACGGGCTTTACAACCACGAAACCTACACCGCAGGCGCAATTGATGTGGCGTTGTTTGTCCTGATTATTGGTGGGTTTCTCGGCGTGGTAAACAAAACAGGCGCCATCGACGCAGGTATCGAGCGCGTGACGGTCAGGTTGAACGGTAAAGAGGAGTGGATGATCCCCATTCTGATGGGACTTTTCGCCGCCGGAGGTACGATTTACGGGATGGCGGAGGAATCACTCCCATTCTACACATTGCTGGTTCCGGTAATGATGGCCGCACGCTTTGATCCGTTGGTTGCCGCCGCCACCGTTCTGCTCGGCGCGGGTATTGGTACACTTGGCTCGACAATCAATCCTTTCGCAACGGTTATCGCGGCTAACGCTGCCGGGATCCCCTTCACCCAGGGAATGCTGATGCGCATTCTGCTGCTGGTCGTCGGCTATGTTATCTGCGTGGTCTGGGTCATGCGCTATGCACGCAAAGTTCGCAGCCATCCTGAACTTTCCATCGTGGCAGATAAAATGGAGGAAAACCGCGTCCATTTTCTCGGTAGTCGCGCCAATGCCAACCTTGAATTCACAGCAACGCGTAAATGGATCCTGCTGATTTTTGCTGCTGCCTTTGCGGTCATGATCTATGGGGTGGCGGTGCTCGGGTGGTGGATGGCTGAAATTTCCGGGGTTTTTCTTGCATCTGCAATTATCGTCGGTGTTATCGCCCGCATGAGTGAGGAGGAGTTTACTGGCACGTTCATTGACGGGGCACGTGACCTGCTTGGCGTCGCGCTAATTATTGGTATTGCACGCGGCATCGTGGTGGTGATGGATAACGGCATGATCACCCATACTATTCTGCACAGCGCGGAAAATGTCGTCTCCGGTCTTTCCTCCACCATTTTCATCAATGTGACCTACTGGCTGGAAGTTTTGCTCTCCTTCCTGGTTCCTTCCTCTTCTGGCCTGGCAGTTCTCACGATGCCCATTATGGCCCCGCTGGCCGACTTCGCGCATGTACCCAGAGATCTGGTCGTCACCGCGTATCAATCCGCTTCCGGCATTGTGAATCTGATTACGCCCACCTCAGCCGTTGTGATGGGCGGGTTGGCCATCGCCCGCGTTCCTTACGTGCGATACCTGAAATGGGTCGCCCCGCTCCTGCTCATTTTGACGTTACTGAACATGGCCGTCCTGAGTATCGGCGCGATGCTGTAACCCTTTTGGCCGTCGGATCCCGACGGCTTTTTTGAGCGCTCTCTCGTTTTTCTGCACAACCGCCCGTTTGAGCCGTTATTGATACTGCAAATGTGGTGAATTTCGCCATCACATTGATACAAATGATAAATTTAGGGTGTTTTTATGAAGGAATTCGATGATTACTCGACCAAAGAGCAGAAACAACTGGCGATTTGTCAGCGCCTGATTACTGAAAAAAGCTACCTGTCCCAGGAAGCGCTTCGCCGCGATCTACAACAGCATGGTTTTACCGGAATTAGCCAGTCAACGGTATCCCGGCTGCTGAAACTGCTTGGGGCTATAAAAATAAGAAATACAAAAGGGCAAAAAATTTATTCTGTAAATCCACAATCACGCCCCGCTCCTGATGCAGCCAGATCGATTGCTGAAATGGTGGTCAGCGTGGAACATAATAGCGAGTTTATCCTCATTCATACTGCAGCGGGTTATGGCCGTGCCGTTGCCAGAATCCTCGATTATCATGCGTTACCAGAGATTCTGGGTGTTATCGCTGGCAGCAATATTGTCTGGGTCGCGCCGCGAGTAGTGCAGCGAACGGGGTTGGTTCACAAGCAGATTAACTATCTATTTAAAATGAATTAAAATTCATAAGAACCGTTTGCGATGAATAAATTGTGCATTTTCCGCTTGATCCCATAACGGAGCTGAGTATAATCGCGGACAATTTGCCGGGAGGATGTATGGTTCAGTGTGTACGACATTTTGTCTTACCGCGTCTGAAAAAGGACGCTGGCCTGCCGTTTTTCTTTCCGTTGATCACCCATTCCGAGCCCCTCAATTGAGGGGCTTTTTTTTTGCCCAGGCGTCAGGAGATAAACATGGCTAACCCGCTCTATCAAAAACACATCATTTCCATAAACGACCTCAGCCGCGATGACCTCAATCTGGTCCTCGCAACGGCGGCGAAATTAAAAGCTAACCCACAGCCGGAGCTGTTAAAGCATAAGGTTATCGCCAGCTGCTTCTTTGAAGCGTCAACCCGTACCCGTTTATCCTTTGAAACCTCCATGCACCGCCTGGGCGCCAGCGTGGTGGGTTTCTCTGACAGCAGCAACACCTCTCTGGGCAAAAAAGGCGAAACGCTGGCCGATACCATTTCCGTCATCAGCACCTATGTCGACGCCATCGTAATGCGCCATCCGCAGGAAGGCGCCGCGCGTCTGGCTACGGAGTTCTCCGGTAACGTTCCGGTACTAAACGCAGGCGACGGCTCCAACCAACATCCCACCCAAACGCTGCTGGACCTGTTTACCATTCAGGAAACTCAGGGCCGCCTGGACAATCTGCACATCGCCATGGTAGGTGACCTGAAATATGGCCGCACCGTCCATTCTCTGACCCAGGCGCTGGCGAAGTTCGAAGGTAACCGTTTCTACTTCATCGCCCCGGACGCGCTGGCCATGCCGCAATACATTCTGGATATGTTGAATGAAAAAGGTATCGCCTGGAGCCTGCACGGCACCATCGAAGAGGTGATGGCGGAGGTCGATATTCTCTACATGACCCGCGTACAGAAAGAGCGTCTGGACCCGTCCGAATACGCCAACGTGAAAGCGCAGTTTGTCCTGCGCGCCAGCGATTTGAACGGTGCCAGAGCGAACATGAAGGTACTGCATCCGCTGCCGCGTATCGATGAGATCACCACCGACGTCGACAAGACGCCGCACGCCTGGTATTTCCAGCAGGCTGGCAACGGCATCTTCGCCCGCCAGGCGTTACTGGCACTGGTACTGAATAGCGAACTGGCACTGTAAGGGAGAAAAAGAGATGACACACGATAACAAACTGCAGGTTGAAGCCATCAAACGTGGCACCGTGATTGACCATATTCCCGCACAGGTTGGTTTTAAGCTGCTGACGCTGTTTAAACTGACGGAAACCGACCAACGTATCACCATCGGTCTGAACCTGCCGTCTGGTGAGATGGGCCGTAAGGACCTGATTAAAATCGAAAACACGTTCCTGACCGACGAGCAGGTAAACCAGCTCTCCCTGTACGCCCCGCAGGCAACGGTAAACCGCATTGACGATTACGACGTGGTGGGTAAATCACGTCCGAGCCTGCCTGAGCGTATCGACAATGTACTGGTTTGCCCGAACAGCAACTGTATCAGTCATGCTGAGCCGGTTTCCTCCAGTTTTGCAGTGAAAAAGCGTGCCGATGACATCGCACTCAAATGCAAATACTGTGAAAAAGAGTTTTCGCATTATGTGGTGCTGGCCAACTAATTGGGGTTGGTTATGAGATCCCGGCTCCCTATAATGAGCGGGAACATTCTATTACCGCTGTAATTCAGGAGAAATCATGAGCAAGACTATCGCGACGGAAAATGCACCAGCAGCAATCGGCCCATACGTTCAGGGCGTTGACCTGGGTAGCATGGTAATCACTTCCGGTCAGATCCCGGTCGATCCGAAAACCGGTGCTGTAGCAGAAGACGTGTCCGCTCAGGCACGTCAGTCGCTGGAAAACGTAAAAGCTATCGTTGAAGCAGCAGGCCTGAAAGTGGGCGACATCGTAAAAACGACCGTTTTCGTTAAAGACCTGAACGATTTCGCAACCGTAAACGCGACCTACGAAGCATTCTTCACCGAACACAACGCGACCTTCCCGGCGCGTTCTTGCGTAGAAGTTGCCCGTCTGCCGAAAGACGTGAAAATCGAGATTGAAGCGATCGCCGTTCGTCGCTAAGTCTTATTAGAGAGCCCTGCTCTGGCAGGGTTCCTTAAGTATTGCAGCCTATAACTGAAAAAATCAATTCTCTTCCATTATTCTTTAAGGTGATGGTTTCATTTTCGATTATCCCCACTCCCCAATTATATAATTCTATTTCCTCTTTTTGCTGTAATTCTATATTCTCTGAGAAACAGGTTTGTCCTAAAACCCAGTTCAACCTTGAACTATAAACATTAATTTTAAGATCATCATCACTATCATTTTTCATCTTTTCCAATGTATAAACTATCTTATTGTGAATTTTAAAACTAACAATATTGTTATATCTTTCAACTGAATTAACAGAAAAAACACAGATGAACATTATAATTAGTAAAAAAATTATTTTTAGAGTAGTTCGTCTTATAAAAGTGTTCATTGATCATGTCCCCATAAAAAAGAATAACCAGATGAACCAATGAGCGCTTTATTTTTTCCCTGACACTTAATTACCCCCCATTTCTCTGCGACCAAGGATATATCATTTTCATGTGCAATTTTACGATAAACGTACCGGTAAGGCTGAAATGGATCTTGTAGAGGAGTGTTCATTTCCCTTACAATAATATTCCCAGACGATTTCTCCAAATAAACATATAAACCATGCCAGGATAAATTCTTTGCATAGTGGGTATTTGAATCATCGTTACGGCACCATTGTACAACCAGAAGATAGTGACTTTCACGCACGGGTAACCAGCAAACCGAAATAATATACAGCATATAACAAAAGGCACAAACTAAAGCGAAAGTGAGTATTTTTTCCATGTAAAATAAAGTGCTATGCTCAGTCATGCCATTTTACCTCTGACTCAATGACACCAAAAATATTGTACTCTCTGGCCAGACACTCCTGATGAAACCTCCCCATAAAAGTATCATTCACAGGAACGACACTACCTAAACGAACACCAGAATTTGCGACACTAACATTCCAGTTATACCTGTCAAAAAACTTAAACTGAAATGTCAAATTATAACTACATAACCTACTACCATTGCTCATCGTATTTTTATACTTATCTTCGGTAATTTGCACCCGACCTTTACCCCAGTATTGATAACCTCCTATAGCATAAAACAAGTCTGGATCGCTAGAAATAAAATCATCAGTATTAACATGCGCAGAAGTAAACTCATGCTGACCTGGCGGTAATGTTTTACAAAAACTCTTTGCTGCATCCAATAATTGCATATAATTATCCCTTAACTGGGCTGATTTTCCCATCATATCAGTTAAGTTAATATGTATGTCTTCACCCGTATTTTGCAAATAATGCAGTAAATTTTCTCGTGCAAAAGGATAGCGATACTTTAAATATAAGCTCCCATCAATCAACTGCTCCAGGTAATATTTATAATAATAAAATTGATCTGAAAAATGCCCCGCACTGCACCATTCACCACTTCCAACATCAATACTATATTCAGGCTCCTCTCTCCCCAATATATAAGCGATCATAATGCTTCCTGAGAATAATTAACATGACAAGATGTTAACATTTATAATCTAGCGTATTCTGTTGGAAGACACTGGCAATGCCATAATTCAGAAAATATTTAGCTGTATTGGGTGCAACACAAAAAACGGGCATGGAAGCCCGGAATGGATTTAAGTTGGCCCGGTAAGCGCAAGCACCACCGGGCATTTATCACATCACGCCAAACAATTTCGGCAGGAACAGCGAAATCGCCGGAATGTACGTCACGAGCATCAGCACCAGAAATAGCACGAGGTAAAACGGCAGCATCGCCTTCACCACCTGCTCTATTTTCTGTTTACTCACCGCACTGGCCACAAACAGCACCGATCCTACCGGCGGCGTAATCAGGCCGATCCCTAAGTTCACCAGCATGATCATGCCAAAATGGACCGGATCAATGCCGAGCGCGTTGGTCACCGGCAGCAGAACCGGCGTCAGAATAAGGATCAGCGGAGCCATATCCATCAGCGTACCGATCAGCAGCAGCATGATGTTAATACACATCAGGATGACGTATTTGTTGTCCGAGATGCTGGTGAAGGCTTCGGTGATACGCATCGGCAACTGCATATAGGTCATGACGGCACCGAACGCAGCGGCAAAGCCTATCAGGATCATGACGATAGTGACCGTTTTCACCGTGCGGAACATCAGTTTCGGCAGCTCAGACCATTTATAGTCACGATAGATAAACATGGTGACAAAGAAGGCCCACAGGCAGGCAATCGCCGCAGACTCCGTCGCAGTAAAGATACCTGACAGGATACCGCCCATGATGATCACAACGGTCATCAGGCCCCACAGCGTATCAACGAAAATCTTCAGCGCCTGGCGAAACGGTACACGTTCTCCTTTTGGATAACCGCGCTTGTGCGCAAAAGCCACACACATCACCATCAGACTGAGGCTTAACAGCAGCCCCGGCAGGATCCCGGCGATGAACAGCGCGGCAATCGACACCGTGCCGCCGGTTGCCAGCGAGTAGATAACCGAGTTATGGCTGGGCGGCGTGAGGATCGCCTGCACAGAACCGCTGGCCGTTACCGCCGCGGCAAAGTCGCGCGGATAACCTTTTTTATCCATTTCCGGGATCATTACCGAACCAATGGATGCGGTATCAGCCACCGACGATCCGGAAATAGCGCCAAAAAAGGTTGATGCCACAATGTTTACCAGCGACAGTCCGCCGCGAATAAAGCCAACGAAAATATAGGCAAAGTTCACCAGCCGCCGCGCAATTCCCCCTTCGGCCATAATAGCCCCGGCCAGAATAAAGAAGGGGATCGCCAGCAGCGAAAACTTATTCACCCCGCTGGTCAGTTGGATCATCACCGCTTCCAGCGGAATATCAATATACCAGGCCCCAATGATGGCGCTAATGCCAACCGCGTACGCTACCGGTACCCCAATCGCCAGCATAATGCCGAGCGTAAAGACGAGAATAAATGCATCCATCTGCTTTCCTTTCTGAAATGGGGGCGGTAACTAGCTGGTCGATCCCAGCATGACAACGGGACGTTGGTACTGCGGACCACGGAAAATCTTTTCTGCGATAAACAGCAGCGTTATGGCAGAGCCAATCGGCAACGGAAGATAGTTTTGTCCAGCGCTTAAAAGCGGGAATTCCGCCACTGGCTGGTCCCACAGTTCAATACAGAGATTGGTTCCGTACCAGAGGATAAACAGGCTTATCGCCACCAACATAACGTCTGCGATTACCGAGCAATAACGGCGGGAAGCATCACCCAGACGGTCAGTCACCATGCTCACCGCGATATGCGAGCCTGCGCGATAGCTTACCGCCGCGCCAATAAAGGTGAATGTCACCATACAAAGAATGGCGACGGGTTCTGGCCATGACAGGGCATTATTCAGAACATAACGCGCGAATATGCCAATAGGGATAATGGCGACCATGACCAATAATGCGATACCGGCAATCCACATTGACACCCGATAAAGAAAATCCATTACCGATGAATAGCATTCACCCATAATTATCACCTCGAATTAATCAAAAGATTCAGGCGGAGGGTTGATATCCTCCACCTGATGAATTACTTCACATCCTGAATACGTTTGATCAAATCCTGGTGGTCTTTACCGTAATTATCCCGCACTGACTGCGTGGCTTTATAGAAATAGTCCGTATCAATATCGTGGAACTGAACACCGTTGGCTTTCATGGTCTCCAGTGATTTCGCATTATAATCCTGCCAAAGTTTTCGCTGCTCTACCTGTGCTTCTTTGGCGAGTTTAATAATGAGATCCTGATCTTCTTTTTTCAACTTATCCCATTTTGCTTTCGAGAACAGAAAAAGCTCAGGAATAATAAAGTGTCTGCTCCAGGTATAGTTTTTCACGACCGGCAAATAGTTATGCGCAACAAACGTTGGCGGGTTATTTTCTGTGCCATCAATAACGCCGGTCTGCATGCCGCTAAATACTTCACTGACGCCCATGACAACGGAGTTAGCGCCCATCGCTTTCAGGGTATCCAGCGCTATCGGACTTCCTTGCACGCGGATTTTCATACCGTGTAAATCTTCCGGTTTCACCACCGGATTTTTGGTGATCAGGTTACGCGTTCCGGCATCCATCCAGCCGAGGAACACCAGCCGCGATTTGGTGTTGGCAGTCAGACGGTCGCCAATCTCCTGACCAATCATACCGTCGAGAACCTTATGCAGATGGTCTTCATCACGAAAGATATACGGCAGGGTAAAGACGTTAATTTCAGGGAGAATGGCGGCAACAGGCGTCATTGAGACACGAATAATATCGATAGCGCCTAATTGCGCCTGTTCAATCATCTGTTTCTCATCGCCTAACACGCCACCTGGAAAGGTTTTAATCTCCAGACGACCGTCGGTCGCAGCGCTAAGTTTTTCCCCCATATGTTTCACTGCGACAACGTTCGGGTAATCAGCCGGATGCACATCTGCGGCGCGAAAAGTTTGTGCCAGCGTTGCATGACTCGCCAGCAATACAGACGCGCCAATACACAGACTTAACAGGTTTTTTGTCAGTTTCATTTGTCCTTCTCCAGAAGTTCATAATATCCATTAACAGGAATAGCTTGCAGAGCAAATGACTGCCGGAATTAAAAACGGGCAGCGAGAAACTTTCTTAACGACGTTACCTGCGCAGACTAACTGGTGTAACAATTTATTTCGATGACTGCGTTCACAAAAAATCGCAGATGCTTAAAATTTTTAGCACAGTGTTTCATTTTTGCAATGCAGATCGTTTTATTGATACAAAAACAACGCAAAGAAGGCGATTTGATACTAATAACACCCGTTAGCATTTCAATAAAAATAAAACACTAATATTTTGGGAGAATATCTTTCGAATGAAAAAGAGAAATGCAGGATGGTATTAACACCATCCTGCAGAGACGTTGAGGATTACTGCCAGCCGTAGCGACGGCTATAAAAACCTTTCACAAGCTGGGTTAATGTCATGTAACCCGCCAGAATCGCAATCAGCCATGGGAAGTAGCTCAGCGGCAGCGCCTGCAATTGCAGATAGCTGGCCAGCGGCGAGAACGGTAATGCAATGCCGACGACCATCACCACCAGCGTCATCAGCATCAGCGGCCATGCGGCGCGACTCTGGATGAACGGCACACGACGGGTACGGATCATATGCACAATCAGCGTTTGCGACAGCAGGCCCACCACGAACCAGCCAGACTGGAACAACGTCTGATGTTCAGGCGTATTAGCATGGAAGACGAACCACATCAGGCAAAAGGTCAGAATATCGAAGATCGAGCTAATCGGTCCAAAGAAGATCATAAAGCGGCCCAACTCGCTGGGATTCCAGCGCTGCGGCTTTTTGATCTGCTCTTCGTCGACGTTATCAAACGGAATCGCTACCTGGGATACATCGTACAGCAGGTTCTGAATCAGTAAGTGCAGCGGTAACATCGGCAGGAACGGTAAAAAGGCGCTCGCCACCAGCACGCTAAACACGTTACCGAAGTTAGAACTGGCCGTCATTTTGATGTACTTCAGCATGTTAGAGAAGGTACGGCGTCCTTCAATCACCCCTTCTTCCAGCACCATCAGGCTCTTTTCCAGCAGGATGATATCCGCCGCTTCACGCGCAATGTCGACCGCGCCATCAACGGAGATACCAATGTCCGCCGCGCGCAGCGCCGGGGCGTCGTTGATGCCATCGCCCATAAAGCCGACCACATGGCCTTCGCGCTTGAGCAGCGTGACAATGCGCTCTTTGTGCATTGGCGTCAGGCGGGCAAACAGCGTGGTGCGCTGAGCAAGCAGAGCCAGCTCATCATCGCTTAACCCTTCAATGCTGCTACCGATAACCACATCGCCCGCATCCAGCCCCACTTCATGACACACTTTCGCCGCCACCAGCTCGCTATCGCCAGTGAGGATTTTCACCGTAATACCGCTGGCTTTCAGCGCCTTAAGCGCAGGTGCGGTAGTCTCTTTCGGCGGATCGAGGAATGCGATATAGCCTTCGAGGATCAGATCGGATTCATCAATACGCTGGTAATCGCCCTCACGCGCTGGCAGGTATTTCGTCGCCACCGCCACCACGCGCAGCCCCTGGCGGTTCAGCGTGTCCGTGACGCGTTTAACCCGACGCAGCATGTTGTCATCTAACGGGACAATCTCACCGTTGTGGCGCACCTGGGTACAGACGTTGAGGATCTCCTGCAGCGCACCTTTGCACACCAGTTGATGCACATCGTTTTCTTCAGCAACCACCACCGACATGCGGCGACGTTCAAAATCAAACGGGATCTCATCGATTTTCTGCCAGCGGGTAGAGAGCAGGCGGGCTGACTCTTCGTCCACGCCTTCCAGCACCGCCGTATCCAGCAGATTCTTCAGCCCGGTCTGGTAATGGCTGTTCAGCCACGCAGAATGCAGGACGTGTTCGCTGGGTTTACCAGAGATATCCGTATGATTCTCCAGGACAATTTTATCCTGAGTCAGGGTACCGGTTTTATCGGTGCAAAGAATATCCATTGCGCCAAAGTTCTGGATAGCGTCGAGGTGTTTAACGATAACCTTTTGTTTTGACAGCTTCACCGCCCCACGCGCCAGCGTCGAGGTGACGATCATCGGCAGCATTTCTGGCGTCAGTCCCACCGCCACAGACAGGGCAAACAGCGCCGCTTCCCACCAGTCACCTTTGGTGTAGCCGTTGATGATAAGCACGATGGGCGCCATCACCAACATAAAGCGGATTAGCAGCATGCTGACGCGGCTGATCCCTTTCTGGAAGGCATTCTGCTCGCTTTCCTGCTCGCTGACACGACCCGCCAGTTGCCCGAACCAGGTATTGGCTCCGGTTGAAATCACGATGGCCTGCGCCGTGCCGCTCACCACGTTGGTGCCCATAAAGCACAGGGTATCGCATTCCAGCGGGTTGCTTTGCTGCGGATCGCGGCTGGTTGCCACTTTCTCCACCGGCAGCGATTCACCGGTCAGCGAAGCCTGGGCCACGAACAGGTCACGAGCCTGCACCACGCGCAGATCGGCTGGGATCATATCCCCTGCCGCCAGCTTGATAATATCGCCTGGAACCAACTGGTCGATCGGCAGTTCAACCCAGCCGTTCTCCCCTTTCTCGTTGATAACGCGCAGTACCGTGGCGGTGTTGCTGACCATCGCTTTCAGCGCATCCGCCGCTTTAGTGGAGCGCGCCTCCTGCACAAAATTCAGCAGCGTAGAGATGACGACCATCAGCGCGATAACGCCAGCGGCAAACAGATCTTCGGTGGCATAGGAAATCGCCCCGAGGATGGTCAACAGGATATTAAACGGGTTGCGGTAGCAGACCCACAGATGCACCCACCATGGCGACGGCTTCTGCGCCGGCAACTGGTTCTCGCCATGTAATTCGCGAGCGTTTTCCACTTCTGCGGCGTTCAACCCTTCCGGGTGCGCGCCGAA
This sequence comes from Citrobacter sp. Cpo090, assembly GCF_030332665.1. Lineage (NCBI taxonomy): Bacteria > Pseudomonadati > Pseudomonadota > Gammaproteobacteria > Enterobacterales > Enterobacteriaceae > Citrobacter > Citrobacter sp. Cpo090. Next base: position 423,502 of record NZ_JAOWHK010000031.1, read on the forward strand.
CGTTTTCCACAGCGCTTCTTCGTCCATCAGCGCCATTTTCAGGCAATGTTCGCTCAGCGATGGCGGGATCGGCATGCTGGCAACGGTCTGGGCATTAGGTAACGGATCGCGATGCACCAAACGATGTGGCAAATGGCGGTTTAGCCGGGCAAACAGCTGGCGGGTAATATTTTTGAACATAGGCAGTCCCTCTGCGCCAGTATAAACAGGCGCAGTAAATCCTTCAGGCGTGGCAAAGCCTTGCCTGGTGGCAATATTAAAATCACAACAGGGACGTCAGAACGTCACTGTCTTACAGTTCCGGTAAGACAGTGAAAGACAAGCTTACCGGAAAGGGTTGTTTCTCCATTTCGGGAGAGGGGTGGGATCGGGATCCATATAGCCTCCGGTAAGTGAATGATTTGCGTCGCGGATTATACGCAGAAAACCATAAGGTTTGTGGCAATTATGGCGGTATGATAAACCATGGAAACTAAACCAAACGTATACCAGACTTTGCCCATTGCGCCGCGCTTGAGTAAAGTTATTCTCTATTTGGCATAACTTCACACGCAACACGGGAAAACAGGATGCAAAATCGGCTGACCATTAAAGACATCGCCCGCTTAAGCGGCGTGGGAAAATCAACCGTTTCCCGTGTGCTCAACAATGAAAGCGGCGTGAGTGAACGCACCCGCGAGCGCGTTGAAGCGGTGATGAACCAGCACGGTTTTTCCCCTTCCCGCTCCGCACGCGCCATGCGCGGACAAAGCGACAAGGTAGTGGCGATTATCGTCACGCGACTGGACTCGCTTTCGGAAAATCTCGCCGTGCAGACCATGCTGCCCGCCTTTTATGAACAGGGTTACGATCCGATCATGATGGAAAGCCAGTTCTCACCCGAGCTGGTTGAGGAGCATCTCGGCATGCTAAGACGCCGTAACATTGACGGCGTGGTGCTGTTCGGTTTTACCGGCATTACTGAAGCCATGCTCGCCTCCTGGCAGGATTCTCTGGTGCTGCTGGCAAGAGATGCCAAAGGCTTTGCCTCCGTCTGCTATGACGATGAGGGTGCCATTCGTACCCTGATGCAGCGTTTATACAAACGCGAGCATCGCCATATTAGCTTTCTTGGTGTTCCGCATAGCGATGTGACCACCGGTAAACGCCGCCATGAGGCCTACCTGGCATTCTGTAAAAAACACAAACTGCATCCTGTGGCCGCGCTGCCGGGTCTGGCCATGAAGCAGGGCTATGAGCAGGCCGCCAACGTCATCACCCCGGAAACCACCGCCTTAGTCTGTGCGACGGATACCCTTGCCCTTGGCGTCAGCAAGTACCTGCAGGAGCAGCGAATAGAGAACCTGCAGCTGGCGAGCGTGGGCAGCACTCCGCTGATGAAATTCCTCCATCCGGAAATTATCACCGTCGATCCAGGATACGCTGAAGCCGGACGTCAAGCGGCCTCGCAGCTGATCGAGCAGATCAACGGCCGCAGCGAACCACGGCAAATCGTTATTCCCTCCTCCCTCTCCTGATCGCTTTCTGAGCATTAATTTGTGATCTTCGCTGCGTTTCGGGAACGTTCCCATTTTTAAATATTCATCGAAGATATACTCTGGCGCCAACAACGAGAGAGTTGCCGAATGACGACGCAACAGCGTCTTTTCCGGTCTACGGGGAACACACATCATCATGAGCAAAATAAAACAAGCAGACATCGACCGGCTGATTGAGCTGGTTGGCGGGCGCGACAATATCGCTACGGTGAGTCACTGCATTACTCGCCTGCGTTTTGTCCTGAATCAGCCTGCGAACGCCAGGCCGAAAGAGATCGAATTGTTGCCAATGGTCAAAGGCTGCTTCACCAACGCCGGGCAGTTTCAGGTGGTGATTGGCACCGAGGTGGGCGATTACTACAAGGCGCTGCTGGCGACAACCGGTCATGCCAGCGCCGACAAAGAGCAGGCGAAAAAGGCCGCGCGGCAGAATATGAAATGGCATGAGCAGCTGATTTCTCATTTTGCGGAGATCTTCTTCCCGCTGCTGCCAGCGCTGATTAGCGGCGGCCTGATCTTAGGTTTCCGTAACGTGATCGGCGATCTGCCCATGAGCAACGGGCAGACGCTGGCGCAGATGCATCCTTCGCTGAAAACCCTCTATGACTTCCTGTGGCTGATTGGCGAAGCGATCTTCTTCTATTTGCCGGTCGGGATCTGCTGGTCGGCGGTGAAGAAAATGGGCGGTACGCCGATCCTCGGTATTGTGCTGGGTGTGACCCTGGTTTCTCCGCAACTGATGAACGCCTATTTGCTCGGCCAGCAGGCGCCGGAAGTGTGGAACTTCGGCCTGTTCAGCATTGAGAAAGTGGGCTACCAGGCGCAGGTCATTCCGGCTCTGTTGGCCGGGCTGGCGCTCGGATTTATTGAAACACGCATGAAGCGCATCGTCCCGGATTACCTGTATCTGGTGATCGTCCCGGTGTGCTCGCTGATCCTCGCCGTGTTCCTCGCCCATGCCTTTATTGGTCCGTTTGGCCGCATGATCGGCGACGGTGTCGCGTTTGCGGTCCGTCATCTGCTGACCGGCAGTTTTGCTCCGATTGGCGCGGCGCTGTTCGGTTTCCTGTACGCCCCGCTGGTGATCACCGGCGTGCATCAGACCACGCTGGCTATCGATATGCAGATGATTCAGAGCATGGGCGGCACGCCGGTATGGCCACTGATCGCCCTGTCGAATATCGCTCAGGCCTCTGCGGTGGTCGGGATCATTATCTCCAGTCGCAAACACAACGAACGTGAAATTTCCGTTCCTGCCGCGATCTCCGCCTATCTCGGGGTAACTGAACCAGCAATGTACGGGATCAACCTGAAATACCGCTTCCCGATGCTGTGCGCGATGATCGGCTCCGGTCTCGCCGGACTGCTGTGCGGCCTGAACGGTGTGTTGGCAAACGGGATTGGCGTCGGCGGTTTGCCAGGCATCCTCTCCATCCAGCCGACTTACTGGCAGGTCTTTGGCATGGCGATGGTCATTGCGGTTGTTATCCCAATGATACTGACCTCATTCGTTTACCAGCGTAAACACCGTCTGGGCACATTACAGATTGTCTAACTTTTCTTCGGGGCGCAGTTGCGCCCCTGCGTATTTCCAGGAAACAACCATGAATTTTCCCCACTGGTGGCAAAACGGCGTTATCTATCAGGTTTACCCTAAGAGTTTTCAGGACACTACCGGCAGCGGCACTGGCGATTTACGCGGCGTGACGCAGCGCCTCGACTATCTGCAAAAGCTGGGTGTTGATGCCATCTGGCTGACGCCGTTCTATATTTCGCCGCAGGTTGATAACGGTTACGACGTCGCAGACTACATGTCTGTCGATCCGGCCTACGGCACGCTGGAAGACTTTGACGAACTGGTGGCGCAGGCGAAAGCGCGCGGTATCCGTATTATTCTCGACATGGTGTTTAACCACACCTCAACCCAGCACGCCTGGTTTCGAGAGGCACTGGATAAAGACAGTCCGTATCGTCAATTTTATCTCTGGCGCGACGGCACGCCAGACTGCCCGCCGAATAACTGGCGTTCCAAATTTGGTGGCAACGCCTGGGGTTGGCACGCCGAAAGCGAGCAGTACTATCTGCACCTCTTTGCTCCGGAGCAGGCCGACCTGAATTGGGAAAACCCGGCGGTACGCGCCGAGCTTAAGAAAGTATGCGAGTTTTGGGCCGATCGCGGCGTGGACGGATTGCGCCTCGACGTGGTGAATCTTATCTCTAAAGATCAGGACTTCCCGAACGATCCCGACGGCGATGGACGCTGTTTTTATACCGACGGTCCACGCGCACATGAATTTTTGCGTGAGATGAACCGCGACGTGTTCACACCACGCGGTCTGATGACGGTCGGCGAAATGTCATCCACCACGCTGGAACATTGCCAGCAATACGCCGCACTTAACGGTAGCGAACTGTCGATGACCTTTAACTTCCATCACCTGAAAGTGGATTACCCCAACGGTGAGAAGTGGACGTTAGCAAAACCCGACTATGTGGCACTTAAAACTCTGTTCCGCCACTGGCAGCAGGGCATGCACAATCAGGCCTGGAACGCATTATTCTGGTGTAACCACGATCAGCCACGCATCGTGTCGCGTTTTGGCGATGAAGGTAAATACCGCGTTCCGGCCGCCAAAATGCTGGCGATGGTGCTGCACGGCATGCAGGGCACACCCTACATCTACCAGGGTGAAGAGATCGGTATGACCAACCCACACTTCCGCCAGATTACCGATTATCGCGATGTGGAAAGCCATAACATGTTTGCCACCCTGAACGGCCAGGGACGCGATGCGCAAGAGCTGCTGGCGATCCTCGCCAGTAAATCACGCGATAACAGCCGCACGCCGATGCAATGGGATGCCAGCAAACACGCGGGCTTCACCGCAGGTGAGCCGTGGATCAATCTGTGCGACAACGCGGCAGACATCAACGTGGCGGCAGCGTTGAGCGATGCCGACTCGGTGTTCTTCACCTATCTGCAGCTGATCGCCTTGCGCAAAGCGGAGCCGGTTATCACCTGGGGCGACTACCAGGATCTGCTACCGGACAGCCCGCATCTGTGGTGCTATCAACGAGAGTGGCAAGGGCAGCGGCTGCTGGTCATTGCAAATCTGAGCGATACTTTCCAGAACTGGCAGCCAGCCCAAACCGACGGAAACTGGCAGGTGCTGATGCACAACTATGCCGAGGTCGCCAGCCAACCTGCAGACATGACGCTACGTCCTTTTGAAGCCGTCTGGTGGGTGCAAAAGTAATAGCGCTAAGATACGGATAAGCAATTTTATCCGTATCTTCTGTTACGCATTTCAGACAGGACGTATAGCCATACCCGAAATGTACCATGATAAAATTTACAAACTCTGGGGGATAAAACAAAAATACACCTGCCTCTTATTATATAACCCGGCAGGATATTATGAAAAAATTTATTAGAACATGTACTATTTCAACATTACTGATTAGCAGCCAGGGATGGTGTGGGAATACCGCTGTTGATTTACGTTTTGGCCATAACACAAACTCTGATGCAAATGATTCAAGAATTAAAGTCATGCACCAGGCCGATAATGGCTTTTATTTCTCCGTTGAAGCTGCACAAAATCACAATGACACGTTTTTTGGCGATACCGATCGTAATGACCCCGATGATAAAGGTGTCACTGAAGCAGCTCAAGAAATAGAAACCCGCTGGCGTTTTGACCTGGGTGATGGTTACGCGATTGCACCAGGATTAGTTACAGTATTTACTACCAATAATACACATTATCGCCCGTTTATTCAGGGATGGAAATCATTTGATAATGGGATTAACCTCTCAACTCGCTATCGTTATAATACGGTAAACGACTCACACAGTGACAGAGAATTAGACGGTAGCGGTTATACCCGCCGTGAATCCCATCAATTTGATATCTGGCTTGCCTATAATATTGGTAAATTTGGCATGTCTTATAATCCTCGTTTCCGCTGGCAGGATGGTGTTGACCAGGGAACGGGCGATGATACGTACTGGGAACACACGCTGGCGTTTAATTATAAACTGGACGATGGCTGGACCCCGTATGTTGAGCTAGTTTCCCTTGATAAGACGTATATCAATGACGACGGGAATCATGAAAATGATTACGCCGTACGTCTTGGCATCGTTAAGCAGCTCTAATGTTTTAAGCCGCATCGTGTTGCAGTAAATAGCAACCGATGCGGTCAACGACGGTCAGCAGTTCCAGTTGACCTTCTCGTTGATACAAGGAAATCGCATCGATATCAATGTCCAGAGGCCAGCACTGAGTTGCCAGCGCAGCTAATGAAGAGCCTCTCCTTGTAATTGCGATTATTTTTAAGCCTTTACGCAGCGCATTTCTTGCCATTTCGACTAAAGAGGCGGTTTCTCCCGACTTACTGATGAGCACCAGCGTTCCTCGGGAAACCCGGGTAAGTTGGTGGATGTCATTGAGAATTAAATGAGGCAAACTCGCCAGCGAGAGAAAACGAGAAAGATAATTCAAACTGGTCAACGATGCGCCACGTGAATATAAAAATATATGGCTTGAATTAATCAATTGGTTACAGAGTTGTATAATGACTTCTTCTTTTTCGTTGCCAACACTATATTTTACCGGTTCGGCAACGCGTCTGTCTCGTGAGAATTGATAGCGTAATTCGGTATAGCTTTGATACCCCATTTTTTTACACACTCGATTTACGGACGTGGTGGTGGTGAATGTCTCGGTAGCAATCACCTTAGCGGAAATCCCTGAAATTTCATGTGCATGACACTGTATATATTCAAATATTAATCTTTCACTACCATGAAAAGAATTCATAAAACAGCACTCTTTAACCAAAGATAAAATAATCATACTCGTATCTTATAGCAGACACTGCAATGTGAATCACACTATCATGATACAGGTATGTCCATACGCAATAAGTATCACCAAACGTTTATTGGTATTTATATTTCTCTTTATAATTCCTGCAGTTCTATTTTCAGAGATATGACAATGATAAGACAAAAAATCGTTGCAGTAACAGCGTGCCCTACCGGTATTGCGCATACATTTATGGCGGCCAACAAAATCGCCGCCTGGGGAAAAGAAAATGACGTTATTGTTAAGGTAGAGACGCAAGGAAGCGACGGAGTTAAAAATAAGCTCACCCGTCAGGATATCGCCAGCGCTGACGCTATCATCCTTGCGGTTGACGTTCCTATCCAGGATGCCGAACGTTTTGATAACATGCCGCATCTCAAAATGCGCACGCAGGAATTAATCAAGAATACCGATCGTTATATTCATCAGGCGCTTGCTTTAAATAAAGGCATCACCAACGTTGATAACGAACCAGAAGCACGCCGTTCCAATTGGCAGATCTTTATCGGCCACATTATGGCGGCAATTAGCTATATGTTGCCTGTTGTGGTGCTCGGTGGATTACTCATGGCGGTAGCGAAAATCACCGGACAATTTATCCCCATCGCCGGCACGCCGTTTGAGGTACTGGATAAACTGGGCTTTATGGTCATCAAATTTATGTACCCAGTGTTCGCCATGTACCTCGCCTTTTCTATCGCCGGAAAACCTGCGCTAATCCCCGGTCTTATCGGCGGAATAATGTCTGACGAAGTCTACAAACGCTTTTTTAATCTTGAAGGTTTTATGCCCTCGGGATTTTTTGGCGCTATCGCAATCGGCTTTTTTGTCGGTCACCTGGTGCAATGGCTCAACGACACGATAAAGGTACGTCCGCAAATCACCACCATAAAAACCATGCTTATAGTGCCACTCTGCACCGGTATCACCCTGGTTATTGTGATGCAGTACCTGATTAACCCTATTTTTGGCGCACTAAATCAGGCGATGGTGGCCTTTTTTACCTCCGCAGGTGACTCCGGACGTAGCTTTTATTCTCTGATGATTGCAGCGGGCACCGCTTTCGATCTCGGCGGGCCGATTAACAAAGCGGCAGGTTCAGTAGCGCTGGGGCTTAACGGCGTAAGCGAGACTTTCGATTTAACCGCCAGAGAGCTTGCTATCGTCATCCCTTCAATCGGCGTTGGCATTGCCGCATTGCTCAATAACCGCTTCGGCCTTCCTAACGTATTTAACAGTGAAGAAAAAACTATCGGCAGTACTTCGCTACTGCTGGGTTTCATTGGTATTTCCGAAGGTGCGATCCCCTTTATTCTGAAAAACCCTCGTCTGATTCCAGTCTTTATGGTCGGCGCGATGGCTGGCTCGTTCATCGCCACAACGTTAGGTGTCAAACAATCCTTACCGCTGCCTGCCATTTGGGGATGGCCGCTTGCCACCAACGTTACGGGTTATCTGATCAGCGTTTTCGCGGGTTCTCTGGTGTGCGCGTTGGGCGTGCTTTTCTTCAGTCCCAAACTGGCAACAATTTCAGGAAGGTAAAATGAGTCATATCCATGTCATCGCTCATACGCATTGGGATCAAGAGTGGTATTTCACTTTACAGGACAGCAATATCCTGGCCTCGCGAAATTTTATCGATGTTATCGACACATTAGAAAATAACGCCGATTACACCTGTTACCATCTCGACGGACAAACCGCCGTTATTGAGGATTTTCTGTCCGTCAATCCACAGTATGCGGACCGCCTGAAACAGCTTGTCAAAAGTAAACGGCTTTTTATCGGCCCGTGGTTTACCCAGACGGATACCTTCAACGTTCACGGTGAATCCATTATCCGCAACCTGAAGTACGGCATTCTTTCCGCGCGTAAACTAGGTCACGCTATGATGGTGGGGTATCTGCCCGATACTTTTGGCCATAACAGCCAGCTCCCGACGCTACTTCGCGGGTGCAATCTGGATAACATCGTATTCTGGCGCGGCATTAATCATGATACCCAGGTGGCACAGAGCCAGTTTATCTGGCGTGCGCCGTCAGGTTCGCAGGTGATCGCCTGCGCGATGCCCTTCGGTTATGGCGCGGCCAAAAATATTCAGCCAGACGCCACACATCTGCGGGAAAAGATCTTTCCGATGGTTAATCTCATCCGTCAACGTTCAGGACTGAATGACCTGCTCCTGCCCTGCGGCGGCGATCAGGTCAACATTGATGCCAAATTGCCGGAAATACTGCGAACGGTCAGCGAACGCTCCTCTGAAGGAGATCGGTACCAGATCTCGTCACTGGAAACGTATGTCGATACGCTTCGTCAGCAAGCCGAGGGATTTACCTGCTGGCAAGGAGAATTGAAATCACCACGCTATACGCGGATCCACAAAACCATCGGTTCCGTTCGCTACGACATTAAAAAGAAAAATTACGATATTGAACATTTTTTGTTGGGCAAGCTGGAACCAACAATCGCGTTGGCCCGCCATCATGGTATTGACGTCAACCTCCAGTGGGTTGATCAAATCTGGAAAAACCTGTTACGCAATCATGCTCATGATTCCATAGGTGGATGTAACAGTGATGCGACCAACCGGGATATTCTGCATCGACTGGAACAGACAGAACAACTTAGCCATAGCCTGTGGAATCTGGTTATGAAAGAGTTGGCTATGGCCAGCTGTCAGGAAAACGATCTCTTTATGGTGAACCCTGGCGCAACGCCATGGTCCGGGATTGTTTATGCCACGCTATACAGCCGCACCCCATCCCTTAAACTCTGCGTTGGCGAACAGCCCCTCTCATTTAGCATTATTGAACAAACGGAGCTCCCCGGAGGACGCGTCATTCAGGTTACGCCGCAAGGTGAAAAAGAGGTTGAACTTCCACCTTATTACCGCTTACAGGCCGCTATCAACGTCCCGGAACTGCCTGCGCTGGGTTATATCAATATTGGCGTTCATGAGGTTGCACATGATGTCTCTACGCTGCATCACTGTGCTGAAAACCACATTGAAAATGATCATTATCAGTTAACCCTTGATGGTGGAACGCTGACGCTACGTGAGAAACGTACAGGCAGAACTATCTCTGATTTGCTGATGTTTGAGGACTGTGCAGACGCAGGCGATAGTTACGATTTTTCACCGCTGGAGGGCGATATCCCCAGGCTGTTCAATCAATTTACGCTTCTCGCCTGCGAAAAAAGCCAGCACCTCGAGCGTTTCACGCTGGGTATCACCCTCAGCCTGCCCTATTCATTAAGCCAACGCGCTACGCAGGATTGCCCGCTACAGATTGTGTGCGAGCTACGCCAGGGTGAAGCCCAACTTTTCATTGATGCTCGTCTGGAAAACAAGGTTTGCGACCATCGTCTGCGCCTGCTGATCAACAGCGATATCCGCACCAGTGAATCAATAGCTTCACAGCCTTTCGGCATTATTCACCGTCCCGTTGCCGATGCCCCCGCAGACTGGCGACACCACTATCGCGAGAAACCTGTCGATATCGAAACCAGCGAGGGAATTATAGCCATTGCGGAAAACAACAAGGCGCTGATCGTTAACAGCCTGGGCATGAAGGAGTTTCAGATCCTGCAAAACGGGACCTCGCAGATGGCGCTGACGCTCTTCAAATCGACAGGTGTTTTGGGGCGTGATGAGCTGGCCTGGAGGCCTGGGCGCGCTTCCGGGATCAATAATACCGTCGTTTACACACCAGAAGCTCAGTTACACAAACCTCTGCACTTCAGCCTGACGCTGGCTCTTTCCAAACACAGCGATCACTTGACATTAAGACATCTTGAAGCCCGCGCGATTCGCCAGCCTTTCAGTTGGCAGAACCAGAAACTGAACACGCTGGACAATCGTCTTGAACGCTTCACGCTCAATTTCACACAGCGTTCACTGCCGGACACATTCAGTCTGCTGACGCTGCCTGAACCACTCATCCTTTCGGCGCTCCCGCACGCCCAGACGGTAAACGGGACAATATTACGTATTTTCAATGCCGGAGTGCATCCGGTTGAACTCCCTCCATTCTTGCAAGAAATGTCACAGATTAACTACCTGGAAGAGCCCGTTGAACACCGTCGCAAAATTGAGCCTTTCGCTACATGCGATTTCCTTTTCTCACTGCCGGAGCGTCACGTTAAAATATGAATAAATCCCAGCTCAAAACATTAATCCGCGAGACGCTGACGCAGCTCTATCCGCAAGAAGATAATCAGGCAATCGCAGCAAAAATTGAGCAACTCATCCAACGCTGGAAACCCAGAGCGCATACGGCAGTTCCGTTGGATCAAAGCCGCATCTGGATGATTGCCTATGGCGATAGTATTTGTGCGAAAGGGGCAAAACCACTGGCGATCCTCCACCAGTTTGCAAAACTGTGGTTAAAGGGGACGATCAGCGATATTCACCTGCTACCGATGTTCCCCTGGAGCTCCGATGATGGTTTCAGCGTGGTGGATTACCGGCAGATTGATCCCAATCTTGGACAGTGGTCAGATATTGAAGCGCTGGCTGGCGATTTTAATTTAATGTTCGATTTTGTGATTAATCATATTTCACAGCATAGCCCTTGGTTCCAGGGCTATCTACGCGGCGAGCCGCGCTATCAGAACTACTTTATTAACGCCGATCCAAATGATGATTATAACCAAGTAATACGCCCACGGACGCTACCGCTGCTCACCCCCTTTAAGCGAGTGACAGGGGAAAATGCACATATTTGGACGACGTTTAGCGCGGATCAGATCGATCTTAATTTTCATGAACCCGAAGTTTTACTGGAGAGCATTGATGTTCTTTTGGAGTATGCCTCACGCGGCGCTCAGGCGATTCGACTCGATGCCGTAGGTTTTTTGTGGAAAGAGAAAAACAGCAGTTGTATTCATTTGCCGCAGACCCATCTGATCATCAAACTGTGGCGGGCTATTCTGGAGGAGACCTGGCCCGACTGCCTGCTGATTACTGAAACTAATGTGCCGCATCAGGAAAATATCAGCTACCTGGGTTCGGGGGATGAAGCGCATATGGTATACCAGTTCCCATTACCCCCGCTAACACTGCACGCCTTCCTGCGCGGTGATGCAAGCTGGCTACGCCAATGGGCGAAAAGCCTGGAGCAAGAAACCTTTCCCGACAACACGACTTTTTTCAATTTTCTCGCCAGCCACGATGGCATTGGATTACGGCCCGTTGAAAACATCCTCTCTACAGAAGAAAAAACGTTTCTGGTCAGTGAAGTAGAGCGTAAGCAAGGGCGTATTTCCTGGCGTACCAATCCTGACGGCAGCCAGTCACCCTATGAAATGAATATAAACTTCCTGAGCGCATTAAGCGAACCAGGGGAAGGTCCTGATGTGCAAGTCGCCAGATTTTCTGCTGCTCACGCCATCCTCTTCATGTTGCAGGGGGTGCCTGCAATTTACTACCACAGCCTTCTCGGTAGCGAAAATGATCTGAACGGGATGAAAACGTCAGGGATAAACCGGCGTATTAACCGTGAAAAGCTGGATTTCGCCGCCACGCACCAGGCATTAATCACGTCTGGATCCCTGCAAGCGAGGATCTATACCGCACTGTCGAAGTTACTGCGAGTTCGTAAACAACATCCCGCTTTCTCGCCCTCAGCTTCTCAGCAAGTCCTTGAACTACCGAAGGCGCTGTTTGGTGTCAAACGACAGATAACGGGGGAAACCCTGTACTGTGTTGTTAATGTCACTGGAATCACACAATCACTTTCTTTGCCCGTTGAAGGAACGGATCTTTTGACGGGATCAACCTTTAATGGCGTTTGCCAATTGACAGGCTGGCAAACAGTATGGATTCGTACCGCGACGCAAACGGATGAATAACATGGAACTCTCGGCACTTACTCGCTCTGCATTAATTTTTATCGATCCACCGCAATCTTCTCCCGATGCAATTATTCGGCATATGTCTTCGGGTTTGTTCGAATGCGGATTAATTACAAACAAAGAAGCCTTTATTGAAAGCGTTCTTCGCCGTGAAAAGGAAGGACCAACAGCGTTGGGAGAAGAACTGGCCGTTCCCCATGGAAAATGTGAGTCCGTCGTGCAAGCATCGTTCTGCGTCGCCCTTTTTCCCGAACCGATACAATGGCCAGGTCTTGAAGGGCCAGAGCCGGTGCGGCTGGTGTTTCTACTTGCGATCCCGCCCGAAGAAGCAGGCACGACACATATGCAGCTATTAACCCAACTTACTTCATCGTTGGTTGAAGATGAGATACGAACAGCCATTCTCAGCGCCACTTCCGCCGAAGAAGTACTGAATCTGCTCTCTCCAGGGGATACGCCAGTTGCGGAAGAAGCTGAGGTTAACGTGAAAAGTAATCGCGTTGTACCGATCATCCTGGGTCTTATCGCCTCTGCGGCCTTCGTTAACGCCGGTATCCATTGGATGCAATCGCTGCCGTAACAGCCTGCTCCGGGCAGCGTGACACCTGCCCGGTCTTACCCTTCTGTTTTTGCTGAATAATTAATCAGAATTTTCTGCCTACAATTTACAATCGGCTGTACTGCCCGTCATCTGTACGCTCCGATTTTTACTTTGCGCTACATCAAATAAATCGTAAACATCCTTGATGCAAATCACTACATATAGAACTTAAAATGCACGCCGACCCAATATGTTGTATTAATCGACTACAATTGCTACAACTACAGTGCACCGCCTCACGGTGGAATTGTGGATAAAGTGGGTCTGGATTGCGGGAAGTCATTGGCAATAGAGATGAATAAAGCCATGGCCGCTTCCCCAACCTCTGTGGATAACCTGTTCTTATAAATATGGAGTGATCATGACACCGCATGTGATGAAACGAGATGGCTGTAAAGTGCCGTTTAAATCAGAGCGCATCAAAGAAGCCATTCTGCGTGCAGCTAAAGCAGCGGGAGTCGATGACGCAGATTACTGTGCCACCGTCGCAGAAGTCGTTAGTAGCCAGATGAATGAGCGCAGCCAGGTCGATATTAATGAGATCCAGACAGCGGTAGAAAACCAGCTGATGTCAGGTCCGTACAAACAACTCGCCCGTGCGTACATCGAATATCGCCACGACCGTGATATACAGCGTGAAAAACGTGGCCGTCTGAACCAGGAAATTCGTGGTCTGGTTGAGCAAACCAACTCTGCTCTGCTGAACGAAAACGCCAACAAAGACAGCAAAGTGATCCCGACCCAGCGCGACCTGCTGGCCGGTATCGTCGCCAAACACTATGCGCGTCAACACCTGCTGCCGCGTGATGTCGTCCAGGCGCACGAGCGTGGTGATATTCACTATCACGATCTCGACTACTCTCCGTTCTTCCCAATGTTTAACTGCATGCTGATCGACCTGAAAGGTATGCTGACGCAGGGCTTTAAGATGGGTAACGCGGAGATTGAGCCGCCAAAATCCATCTCCACCGCAACCGCCGTCACCGCGCAAATTATCGCGCAGGTTGCCAGCCATATTTATGGCGGCACCACCATTAACCGTATTGACGAAGTTCTCGCACCATTCGTGACCGAGAGCTTTAACAAGCACCGTAAAACCGCTGAAGAGTGGCAGATCCCAGATGCCGACGGTTATGCGCATTCCCGTACAGAGAAAGAGTGCTACGACGCATTCCAGTCCCTTGAGTATGAAGTGAATACCCTGCATACCGCCAATGGTCAGACGCCGTTCGTCACCTTCGGTTTCGGCCTGGGAACCAGCTGGGAATCGCGTTTGATCCAGCAGTCCATTCTGCGTAACCGTATTGCCGGTCTGGGGAAAAACCGTAAAACCGCCGTGTTCCCGAAACTGGTGTTTGCGATTCGTGACGGTCTGAACCACAAATTTGGCGATCCGAACTATGACATCAAGCAGCTGGCGCTGGAGTGCGCGAGCAAGCGTATGTATCCGGATATCCTGAACTACGATCAGGTAGTTAAAGTGACTGGCTCGTTCAAAACGCCAATGGGCTGCCGCAGCTTCCTGGGTGTATGGGAAAACGAGAACGGCGAACAGATTCACGATGGCCGTAATAACCTCGGCGTTATCAGCCTCAACCTGCCGCGTATCGCGCTGGAAGCTCATGGCGATGAAGCCACCTTCTGGAAACTGCTCGACGATCGTCTGGTGCTGGCACGTAAAGCACTGATGACCCGCATTGCGCGTCTGGAAGGCGTGAAGGCCCGCGTTGCACCGATCCTGTATATGGAAGGGGCCTGCGGCGTGCGTCTGAAAGCAGACGATGACGTGTCTGAAATCTTTAAAAACGGTCGCGCATCGATTTCTCTGGGTTACATCGGTATTCACGAAACCATCAACGCGCTGTTTGGCGACAAACACTTGTACGACAGCGAGCAGCTTCGCGCTAAAGCTATCGCCATTGTGGAGCGTCTGCGTCAGGCGGTCGATCAGTGGAAAGACGAGACCGGCTACGGCTTCAGCCTGTACAGCACACCAAGTGAAAACCTGTGCGATCGTTTCTGCCGTCTGGATACCGCCGAGTTTGGCGTGGTGCCGGGTGTTACCGACAAAGGTTACTACACCAACAGTTTCCACCTCGACGTGGAGAAAAAGGTTAACCCGTACGACAAGATCGATTTCGAAGCGCCATACCCGCCGCTGGCGAACGGAGGCTTCATTTGCTACGGCGAATACCCAAACATTCAGCACAACCTGAAAGCGCTGGAAGACGTCTGGGATTACAGCTATCAGCACGTGCCGTATTACGGGACCAACACGCCAATCGATGAATGCTACGAGTGCGGCTTTACCGGTGAGTTCGAGTGCACCAGCAAAGGATTTACCTGCCCGAAATGTGGTAACCACGATGCCGCGCGCGTGTCGGTCACCCGCCGCGTATGCGGTTATTTAGGCAGCCCGGACGCACGTCCGTTTAACGCCGGTAAGCAGGAAGAAGTGAAGCGCCGCGTTAAGCATTTAGGTAATGGGCAGATAGGTTAATTTCGACAGTATTATTGCCCGGCAATGCGATGCTTTTCGGGCCATTTTTTCCGCAACGCAATTCACGTCTTAGCAAGGCAGCAAATGAGTGGGTCCCGGGGAGCTTACATAAGTAAGTGACTCGGGCGCACGAATGCAGCTAACGCAGCTATGGCGCGAATTGATAAGCGGATGAGAAGCAAAAATGAGGTTTCATCAATATTACCCCGTCGATATCGTTAACGGCCCCGGCACTCGCTGCACCCTGTTTGTTTCCGGGTGCGTACACGAATGCCCCGGTTGCTATAACAAAAGCACCTGGCGACTCAATTCTGGCCAGCCGTTTACCAAAGAGATGGAAGACAAAATCATTGCCGATCTGAACGACACGCGGATCCCTCGCCAGGGTATTTCGCTGTCAGGCGGCGATCCGCTGCATCCGCAAAATGTGCCGGATATTCTGCAACTGGTACAGCGTATTCACGCTGAGTGTCCGGGAAAAGATATCTGGGTGTGGACCGGCTACAAGCTTGATGAACTCAACGCCGCACAGATGCAGGTGGTGGATCTCATCAACGTGCTGGTCGATGGCAAATTTGTGCAGGATCTTAAAGACCCAGCGCTGATCTGGCGCGGCAGCAGCAACCAGGTTGTACATCATTTGCGTTAATCGCTAAAGCCGTTTGTTTGCATCGTGATAAACGGCTGAATGTTCTCGCTTACCTACCGCGACAACAAACACGACCACAACCTCATCCCGAACCTGGTACACCAGACGGTACCCGGACGATTTAAGCTTAATTTTATAGCAGTCAGGAAGACCATTTAAACGGGCAGAGTCAATTCTGGGGTTCAACAACACGTCGGCCAACTTCTTCTTAAACTGAGTCTTCACCGTATCACCCAGTTTATGCCACTCTTTTAAGGCTCTCGGGTCGAATTCCAGCTCATAAGTCATCCAGACTAACCTTGATTCCCTTTTGCGGGCTGGCAAGTCTTTCCCGGACTGTCTGAATGAGTGCATCTTCACTGTCGCTAAGGGTGACGGTTTTCACCGGCATGCGCCCCGTTTCCGCGACGTACTGAAACAGTAATCGCACAGCTTCCGTTGGAGTAATATTCAGTTTTTCCAGCACGGCATAAGCCTCATTTTTGAGTTTGTCATCCAGACGGACGTTCAGCGTGGCCATTATGCCTCCAGTAAAATCGAATGTGTAATGCAGTTTAGCATTACATTCGCACTACATCGAATTCTGGATAACGCTTCTCAAAAACGGCTCACACACTCCATCGCAACCGCTTTGAACTCGGTGAAATTACGGCACGCGCAGAGCCGCGTCATCGAGCGTTCGCGCAGGAAGGTGACAAAGATATCGTAGATGGCCATCGCTTCTTCGTATTCACTCTTACTGATGGCGAGCAAGAAGATCACGTGCGCCGTTTCATCGCCCCAGGCGATACCCTGTGGGGCGAGGATGGTGTAGACCACCGTTTTCTTGGCCAACAGACCAAGGGCGTGCGGCAAGGCAATGCTATCACCCAGCATGGTGCTGACGATGGCCTCACGCTCAACCACCGAATCAAGAAACTCTGCGTCGACAAAACCTTCATCCTGCAACTGACGACATAATGTTTTGAACAACGTTTGTTGATCCATTGGCTCGTCAACCACACGAAAATGGGCGGCATCGAAGAATTTGTTCAACATCCACGGACGGGTTCTGTCGACCAGCACCAGTTTGCCAATCTGCTCCAGTTGATAATCAGTAGGGAATGGCGCAATCATCACCACCGGCTTATCTTTTTCACCGATCCGCGCGGTAGAGATGACAAAATCTTCGCTGATGCTTTCCCGCTGTTCGTAGTCGCGCAGCGTTACGGTATCGACGATCTCTATCTGCGGATACTTACGCGCCAGCACCGCCTCAATCATCCGCGCCATCGCATTTCCGGCATCGCATACCAGCAGAACCTTCGGCTGCCTCTGGTAACCGATGTTGTAACTACGCTCCAGCCCAACACCGATATGCAGCACAAGGAAGCCAATCTCATTTTCACTGATGGTGTACGGCGTATATTTTCCCCATCCCGAGACGGCGGCCAGCGTCATGTCCCACGCCATGGGGTAGTGCTGTTTAATATTTTCCAGCAGCGGATTGGGGATCATTATCTGGTAACGCACCCGGGTGATCATCGTCTTAATATGCGTCAGCAGGTCAGCATGCAACTGTTTGTCATTCAACAGGTTGTAGTTGTACTGGGTGTTGATAAAACGCAGGATGTAATTGACCAACGCTTCGTCATCATCCGCATTGATAGCACTGGGCGCGATCTCCTGAACCTGGCGGGCAGCAATATGCACCTGTAGCCAGTTTTCTTCGGAAACGGAAAGTGGTTTGTCTGCCAGGCGGTGCAGTACCGCCGCGATTTCCCGCGTGGCCAGGCACACCGATTGATCGGCCTCTTCTGCGGCAAAATCCGGGAGTGGATACCCTTCGCTAATCCGCCGTACCGCCACCGCGCAGTACAAGCGTAAAAACAGCTCGCCCTCATCGGTCAGACGAATATGGAAACGGGCAAAAATGTCCTGCAAAACGGGTTGCAACTGTTCAGTAAGCCCTGCATTCAGCGCTTCTTGCGTTACTAACGGGTGCTGCGGATCCTGCTGTGCCAGCGTCCACAGCAAATCGGTCAAACAGGCGCGGATCGCCATTTCGCTGCCGAACAGCTTCATGCCGTGACGGGGACGCGTTTCCAGCGTCAGATGATAACGTTGCAGATGCTCGCGCACCTCAGCCATATCGTTTTGCAGCGTCGCGCGGCTGATAAACCATTCATCAGCTAAATCTTCCAGCTTCAGCGAGAAAGCCGACGTCAGAAAACGCACCACCAGCCAGTGTATCCGTTCCTGGCTGGTCCGCGGGATACTCAGCAACGTATTGGGCTGCTGCGTTTGCAGGGTGTGAAAACTTGCCGGGTCGTCAATTTTGAGCTGATAACCATTACCCCGGCTGAGGACAAACTGTGCGCCGTGCTGGGTGAGCAGCGCGTTTAGCGCGGTGATATCCGCCCGTACGGTGCGTGTGGAAACCGACAACCGCTGCGCCAGCTCGTCCTGTGGAAGCGCTTCGTTTTGCAACATGTCAAACAGCTGTGCTAAACGTTGGTTGGGGAATCGCACGTCAGTTTCCTCATCTGTCAGTTAGCCTACGCAGGCCCGGGTCATCGCCATCAGCTGGCGTACGTCGTCCGGACGAGTGTTACCACTCACCTTATCAATAATCGAACTATAGATGTGAGGAATGATTTTACTCACTCCGGCATCGAGGGCAATTTGCAGGATTTCAGTGAAATTATCCAGATCGATACCGCCGGTTGGCTCCAGCCAGAAGTCATGACGGGCGCAGGCCTGCGCGACCGCAATGTACTCGTCACGGCATTTCAGGCCGCCCATCGGGAAGTATTTAATTGAGCTACCGCCCATGTCTTTGAGCAGCGCAATCGCGGTTTCTACCAGCACAATACCGTCCGGCGTCTGGCTGCTCAACGGACCAGTGGAGATTTTCACCTTGCCCGGCGTGCCGGTTGGCGAGACCAGACCGTTGACCACTGTCTCCTGCTGGCCCAGCAGCGCGCGGCTGGTGGCCACGCCGGTAAAGACCTGATTGACATGCTGGGGCTGCACCTGACGGGAGATTTCACTGACCATCGCCGACTGGTTAGGATCGCCCGCCCCCAGCCCTACGGAGAGCGCATTGTCGATAAGGGCCGCGTATTCACGCATATCCGCTACCGCGCTTGCGACATCCGGGTAATTCTTTGACAACACGCCAACCAGCACGTGTCCTTCCGCCGCCGCGTAAATATCCCGGGCATTTTCTTTGGAGCCTGCCAGCACGTTCAGGCAGACGCGGTCGCGATAAAAGTTAGGGGTCAGTTTCATGCTTCTTTCTCCTGCGAAATCACTTCACCAATTCGACGGGCCACAATCTCCAGCTGCGCACGATCGACGCTGCGCACATCGGCTTCGATAATGCCTTCATTGGCTTTGTAACCACGGAAGTAAATCGCGTACTCCCCCTGTTTCAGCGCGTCGACCAGTTCCCCCGTAGCGATCCCGGTTACCGCTTCATCAAACTTAATTTCCGTGCGGGCGATGTCACGCCCTGCGCTATCCCACACCACGCGGGCGCTCACACCGTTAAACTGGTTCAGCGCATTAATGAACGGCGTCATTTTCTCGACCATCTCCGCGCCGCTCTCTTTCTGCGCGTTCAGATACAGTTCGATGGCGCAGGTCAGGCCAAGAATCCCCTCTTTCCCCACCTTCATAGCCCGGCCAATTCCCGCCGTCTGGCGTTTCACCCACTCAACGTACTGGGTTTTACCAATCACCAGACCGCTGGTTGGTCCTTCTATCGCCTTGGCGCCGCTATAAATCACCAAATCCGCACCAACCCGGTAGTAACACTGCAAATCTTCTTCCGCCGCCGCATCCACAATCAGCGGTAGATTATGCGTACGCGCCACCACCGCAGCCTGCTCCACGCTGAGCATACTTTTCTGGACGCAGTGGTGAGATTTGATATACAGAATGGCCGCCGTACGCGGTGTAATGGCCGCCGCCAGCTGCGCCGCGGAACATTCGTTGGCATAACCGGCTTCCACTAACTTACCGCCGCCAAGCGCCACCATCGTGCCCACCGGAGCGCCAAAGTTGACGTTGTGGCCTCTGGGCAGCACTATTTCGTTGTTCTCAATGGGCGTGACGTGCAGATTCTCCAGCAGCCAGTCGCTGTCTTTAACCAGTACGCCAGCCACCGATAGGGCGATCCCCGCCGAGGCGCAGGAGACAACGGTTGCCCCTTCCACTTCCAGCAATTTCGCGATGTAGTCGCCAGTTTTATTGACCAGGTCTTTCATCTCGAAATAGTGGTTCATCCCCGCCATCGCCGCTTCAACCACTTCTGGTCGCGGCGTGGAAACGCCAAGCGCCGTCATGCGGCCTGAGGTATTAATCACCTGTTTTAAATCGTATTTCTCAAAAATCGAAGGCATGTTCCGCGCTCCCTTGTTCGGTCATGTAGCCCTTGCCTGCACGTATTGCGGCAAGCGGCACCAGCAGTTGTTCAGCCTGCAGGCTGTCGTTTTCTGCATCTACCAGCACGGTTGGCTGGCGCTTAAGCGTAAAGAGGGTTAAATCGGCATCCAGACCGACCTGCAGTCGCCCCTTCTGTTTCAGGCGCAGACCGTCGGCGGCATTGGCGGTCACGCATTCAATGACCTGCGGTAGCGACATACCAATGGCGAGGAATTTCGACATCACATTCGCCAGGGAATGCACCGGGCCGCTGATACGGTTGCGACAGTAAATATCGGAGCTGATGGTGTGCGGCAAAATGCCCAGTTCGATAGCGCGTTTTGCCACCGCAAAGCTCAGGCTGGCGGTGCCATGCCCAACGTCCAGACGCACGCCGCGTGAAATCGCCCGCGTCACTGACGCCCGCAGCTCGCCTTGCGGCGTCAGAATGCGATTCGGCTTACCGTTGTAGCAGTGGGTAATAATGTCGCCCGCGCTCAGGCGCTCGGCGATCTCATCCAGATCCGGCGGGTTGTTGCCGATATGCACCATCAGCGGCAAGTCACCGTTCTGCGCTTGCATCGCTTTGGCGCACTCCAGCGGTGTGATGCCATTTTCACCGACTACGCTGCTGCTCATACGTGCCTTCAGACCGACGATAAAATCAGGGTGGCGTTTAACCGCCTCTCGCACCGCATCAGCGTCAATATTGGCCATGTTGGCCAGCTCGTTCTGGGCGATAAGCCCAACGCGGGAGATGTTCAGCAGCGCATACACTTCGGTGGCAGCTTCCCGGGTCAGGGTGTAAAAATCGTCGATGTCATCCGCCCCGGTACTGCCCGCATCCACCACGGTAGTGACGCCGGTCGCAATACCGACGCTATCCGGCTGGTCGTGATAAATCGGGGATTTCGGGTAGCAATGAACGTGGGAGTCAATCCAGCCTGCGCTGACGTAACACTCGCCGCCCAGCTCGATGGTTTTCAGCGCCGGGCCATCAACGTCGCCCAAGGCCGCGATCTTGCCGTCTTTGAGCGCAATATCGCTCACCGTATCGTCAACGAGGCGCGCACGGCGCAGGAGTAAATCAAACATCACTCTCTCCTTTGCCGGATGGCGGCGTAACCGCCTTATCCGGCCTGCAAATCAACAGTTAGCTAATGGCAATCGGGAAGATGGACCCGAGGATCATTGCGCCGAGGATCGCCCCGCCGGTAATCGGTTTTTGCCACAGATAAAACAGCAGCGCACCCGCCAGAGAACCGATTCCGATAGGAATAGAAGCCGTCATCGCGCTGAGGATAATCAACGGCCCCAGGAATCGACCGGAGGCGTTACCGGCCCCCATCATGACGTCCGCACCGTAGGTTGAGTCGCTCTGGTTGATGGTGAACTTACGCGCCAGAATGATGATGTAGCCAATCGCCAGACCAATCACCAGACCGGTGACCAGCGAGGCGGCGAAGTTGGCGACCGGGAAGATAATGCCCGCGCCCAGCAGCAGCGCCGGAACGCCTAACCCGACCCCGGTCTGAATCGCCCCGCCGATATCCAAAATCCCCACCAGCGAACCTTCAATGATGCGGGCAAACAGGAAGCTTGCGCCAAATGCCGCCACCGCCCCGTAGGAGCCGGTGTCCATTCCCGCCTTCAGCATCGCCACAAAAGCCACTTCGTTAAATGCGCCAATACCGTACAGGTAGTACATGTGTGTTCCGGCAAATACGCCAGAGGAGAGCAGGCCCACGAAGATCGGGAACGACCAGTCAGCGAACCAAAAACCTTTATTCTGTTCCATGATGACCTCCGTTATTTGCCGCTGAGCGAGTTGTGGATAAGTTCGAGCCAGTTAGGCACGGTCAGATGGAAGGATTCGATCATCTTCATGTCGAAGCCGCGGAAGAAGCCGCTCAGGACAAACAGCGCGACGATAGCCACCATCATCACTTTAGTGACGTGGTTCCAGCCGCTCTCTTCAACACCTTTGCCGATCAGAATGCCGAGAACCAGACCCGGGACGGCGTTGCCCATGATCAGCTGCGCCGCACCGCCAAAAACGGTGGCCCAGAAGCCGGATTTCTTACCAGCGTCGATCGCCGCCAGCCAGAAGATCACCGGCATCACGGTGTTAACCAGCAGGTTAGCCGCGGGCACCAGCACCTTGACGGCGGTAACTTGCAACGCTTCCGGTACCGATGACGCGGTGAGGTTCAGGAAGGTCACCACGATCATCCCAATAACACCGCAGGCAATTGCCATGCGTTTAGGGTCGTGCAGCGTTTCACCGACGTTGCGATTTTTAATCATCAGCGCGGCGGCGCCCCAGTTGGGGATGATGCGATGGTCGACGTCCTGAGTGAACGCCCCCGCCGCAACGGAGGAAGCCCAGGCGTTAAAGAAGAAGCCAAGGCCGAACGAGAAGTGAGAAGCCGGATCCCCTTCGCAGGAATTCAGTTCTCCCAGAGTACGAAACGCGCCCATCCCTTGTGTGGTAGGCGCATGAAACATGCGTGCAGCCCCAGCGCCGACACCAACGCCAACCAGACCACCGATGATGAGCGATTTTATTAATATTATCAGGAACATAATTATGCCTTTTAATAGAAAATCAGCGTTGCGTAACGAAATCCACCTTGTCGAGATTGATGGCAGTCACGTTGACGGTCACGTCCAGCTCCACGCTGAAAGTACGTCTTTCCCGGCGCAAAAAGAGGAATAAAAATGCCTCTTTACGCACCGATTCACGCGCTTGAACAACCTGCACATCCTGTGGCTCAATACGCAGTAAGATATGCGGCGACGCTTTCATCACCGCAGCCTGAACGTGGTTCAGGGCATCGGCAAAGGCGCGAGCTTTGGTCTCGCCCTTACCCGTGACTCTCACCGTGGTGGTGAATTGCTCTTTCATGCTTAAGCGCCGTGTTTCTTTTGCCACGCCTGCACCAGGCGCTCACCGAGTTCTTCTTTGTCCATAAAACCGAATCCCAGTACGTTGCACCCTTCGTTGATGGCGGTTACCCCTTCATCGACCGAGCGCATGCCGTATTTCGCCTTGTAGCCGTATTTGGTCTGCGCGGTAATCGCCCCCGCACCACCGCTGCCGCAAAACGAGATGCCAAAGGTGGCGTTTTCCGCTTTCATCACGTCACCCAGCTTCATATCTGCCGCAACCCCCGGCACCACAACGGCACGGCCACCCGCTTTCTCTACGCCTGCCGCCACTTTCTGGCCTTTACCCAGACGATCGCCAATCACTACGGTAATCTGTTCCATCTTTTGCTCCTTAAAGGTTGTCTTTCGCGACTTCGAAGTGCACCGACAGCAGCCAGGCCTCTTCCTCAGGAAGATTGCCAAACTCGGCGACCACGTCGCGGGCAAGCGCCATTGATTCGGCAGATATTTCATCAAACAAGCTGGCATCGACTTCTGGTAAGGGTTCACCCGTTACCGAGCGGTGCGCCATGGCGCGAACATGCGACGTCAGCATCTGTTCCTGTACGGCGTTGGGAATAATGTTGCGTTCACGCAGCAAGGCATACACCTGCGCCAGCATGCGGTCGGCCAGTTCAACCGATTCCCCCATGTCATTCATTACAGCTCCGTTATTCACTCGTCTTACCCCACTAATGGCTCTGAGGGTAAATTAGCGGCGGGGGTTAAAAGTTTGTAGTGAGTTGTTTTCCACTTCGAAGTGGAAAGAGGCGCAGCGATAGTGATCTGTGCCGCAAAAAGGGCTGGAACCACGATTTATCACTGGAAGAATGTGATTGAGATCGCAAGAGCGAGCAGCAAAATGGAAGGAAGTGCGAATAATGAATGGACGATAAAAATGAAAAAATGTGATGGGGATAGCGTTTACTTATGGGGCGTGCAGTAGCGGGGTATTTATCCGGCCTACGGGTATGCAGGCCGGATAGCGCAGATTAGCGGAACTTCTTGTGGTTTTCGTTGCGCGTGGTTTTCAACTCTTCCGCAACGGCTTTCGCCTCTTTGACTTTACCTTCGTTCGCCAGCTTCAGCGCGCCGTCAATCTGGCCGATCAGCGTGTCAAAGCCGTGGCGGAAATCTTTCATCTCCGGGCTGTCCGGAGATTTGTTTTCCAGCTTCGGCGGCGTTCCCTTTTGCGCGTCCAGCGCGGCTGCACGCATTTTGGTTAACGCATCTTTCAGTTCAGTCGCATTATCCGTTTTTTCGACGATTTTCAGGTTGTCGTTGAGGATCCCCATATCGTCTTCAAGATCGGCTGCAAACGCAGAAGAACCAAGAACCAGCGTTGAAGCCGCGACGATCGCTAACAGGTGTTTACGCATTGCTCACTTCCTTTTTTATTATTCAAAAATAAACAAACGCCAGATACCCTCAATAATTCACGCCACAGCTTGAAGTATGACGGATATTATTGCCCGGCGATCTTCATCTCCGGCAACAGGACCGAACCACACTGAATATTACTGCGCGTTTCAATATCGTTGCCGACGGTGACGATATTACGCCACATCTCTTTTAAGTTACCGGCGATGGTGATTTCACTCACCGGATACTGAATTTCACCATTTTCGACCCAGAAGCCCGCCGCACCGCGCGAGTAATCGCCGGTAATACCGCTTACGCCCTGCCCCATCAGCTCGGTAACCACAAGACCTGTGCCCATCTCTTTAAGCAACTGCTCGAAGCTTAGACCCTGTCCCGGAATTCGCCAGTTGTGGATCCCGCCTGCATGACCGGTGCTCTTCAGCCCCAGCTTACGTGCGGAATAGTTGGTCAGCAGCCATTGAGTCAGCACGCCGTCTTTAATAATGTCGCGGCGTTCGGTCCGTACGCCTTCGCTGTCGAACGGCGACGACGCCAGCCCTTTCAGCAGGTGCGGATGTTCTTCAATGGTCAGCCATTCCGGCAGAATTTGCTTGCCCAGCGAGTCGAGCAGGAAGGTGGATTTGCGGTACACCGAGCCACCGGCAATCGCGCCGACCAGGTGTCCGAACAGTCCGGTCGCCACTTCATTGGCGAAAATCACTGGTGCTTTCATGGTGGAAAGTTTACGCGGAGACAGGCGTGATAAGGTACGGCGAGCACAGTCAGCCCCCACCCACTCCGGCGTTTGCAGATCGCCCATCGCCCGGCCAATGGTGTAGGCGTAATCACGCTCCATATCGCCATTTTCTTCTGCGATTACGCAGCTGGAAAGGGAATGGCGCGTGGAGCAATAGCCCTGCAGCATGCCGTGGCTGTTGCCAAACACTTTGATGCCATAGTGGCTGTTAAAGCTGCCGCCTTCGGTGTTGGTGATACGCTTATCGGCCTGCAACGCCGCCTGTTCAGCGCGGGCAGCCAGTTCGATAGCTTCGTCAGGGGAAACTTCCGCCGGGTGGAACAGGTCCAGATCGGGCGCATCAAAGGCCAGCAGTTCTTTATCTGCCACACCCGCGCACGGGTCCGGCGAAGTGTAACGTGCAATGTCCAGCGCGGCCTGCACGGTACGTGCAATCGCCTGCGGGCTTAAATCGGTGGACGATGCGCTGCCCTTACGGTTCTGGTGGTAAACCGTAATCCCCAGTGCACCATCGCTATTGAATTCGACGTTCTCCACTTCACCATAACGGGTGCTGACGCTAATACCCGTGGTCTTGCTCACAGCGACTTCCGCGCCATCCGACTTACCTGACGCTAATTCCAGTGCCGTCGAGACTGCTTCTTCCAGAATCTTACGCTGCGCTTCAACTTGTGAGATTACTTTCATCGCAAATGCCATAATGTAGAGAGAGTTTCTCTGAAGTCTAACAGAGAACCGTTTTTCAGTGCGCATCTTAACTGGTAACATTAGCCTCTTTTTTTAAGGAGCCTGACATGACTAAGCAGCCCGAAGACTGGCTCGACGACGTTCCCGGTGATGACATCGAAGACGAAGACGATGAAATTATCTGGGTCAGTAAAAGTGAAATAAAACGTGACGCCGAGGAGTTAAAACACCTGGGTGTGGAACTAGTAAAACTGGGGAAAAACGCGCTGGACAAAATCCCGCTCGATGCGGATTTACGTGCCGCGATTGAGCTGGCCCAGCGTATTAAGATGGAAGGTCGCCGTCGTCAGCTGCAGCTGATTGGCAAAATGTTGCGCCAGCGCGATGTTGATCCTATCCGTCAGGCGCTGGACAAGCTGAAAAACCGTCACAACCAACAGGTCGTTGTTTTCCATAAGCTGGAGCAACTGCGTGACCGTATGGTTGACGGTAGCGATGAAGCTATCGAAGAAGTGATGAACCTGTGGCCTGACGCCGATCGTCAGCAACTGCGTTCGCTGGTGCGTAACGCCAGGAAAGAAAAAGCGGGCAACAAGCCGCCAAAATCTTCCCGCCAGATCTTCCAGTATCTGCGTGAACTGGCGGAAAACGAGGCCTAACCTCTTCGTCCGCCGAAAGTGCCGGATGGCGGTGCAAACACCTTATCCGGCCTACGATCCGTTGTAGGCCCGGTAAGCGTAGCGCCACCGGGCATTTTTTTACTCTTCTTCTGCCTGAGCTTTCTTCGCCAGGCCATCCAGCAGTTTTTGATGGATGCCGCCAAACCCGCCGTTGCTCATCACCAGAATGTGATCGCCAGGCTGTGCGGTTTTCACCACCATATCTGCCAGTGCATCCACATCGCCACTCCAGTGCGCAGGCTGAACGCAGGCTTCCGCCACTTCTGCTACCTGCCACGGAATGTGCGGGGGTTGCAGCAGGAACACTTCGTCTGCACGCCCTAACGACGGCGCCAGGTCATCTTTGCACAGGCCCATTTTCATGGTGTTCGAGCGAGGTTCCAGCACCGCGATGATGCGCGCCGTGCCGCCCACTTTACCGCGCAGTGCGGCAAGCGTTGCCAGAATGGCCGTCGGGTGATGGGCGAAATCGTCATACACCGTCACGCCATTGGCTTCACCGCGCAGCTCAAGACGGCGACGGGCGTTGATGAACGAGCCCAATGCATTGGCCGCATCCGCAGGTACGACGCCAACATGACGCGCGGCTGCAATCGCCATCAGGCCGTTGTGCATGTTGTGTTCGCCGACCAGGCCCCACTTCACTTCGCCAACTTTTTCACCGTCCAGCCACACTTCCCACTCGGAAGCATCGGTGGTCATTTTTTTCGCCTGCCAGTGACCTTGTTCACCCACCAGCTCTTGTTCGCTCCAGCAGCCCATCGCCATCGTCTGTTTCAGATTAATGTCGTTTTCCGGGTAGATGATGCGTCCCTGGCCCGGCACGATACGCACCAGGTGGTGGAACTGTTTCTGAATCGCTTTCAGATCGTCAAAGATGTCCGCGTGATCAAACTCAAGATTGTTGAGGATCAGCGTGCGCGGGCAGTAATGCACGAATTTAGAACGCTTGTCGAAGAACGCGCAGTCGTACTCATCCGCTTCAATCACGAAGAAGTCGCTCTCGCCGAGGCGCGCGGAAACCTCAAAGTTGCCCGGAACGCCGCCGATCACAAAGCCAGGTTTATAGCCGCAGGCTTCGAGGATCCAGGTCGCCATTCCGGCGGTAGTGGTTTTGCCGTGCGTTCCCGCAACCGCCAGTACCCAGCGATCGCGCAATACAAAGTCATGCAGCCACTGCGGGCCAGACATGTACGGAATGTTCTTTTCCAGCACCGCTTCCACGCACGGATTGCCACGGGTCATGGCATTGCCGATGATCACCAGGTCCGGCTGCGGGTCGAGCTGGCTGGCATCGTAACCCTGAATCAGATCAATGCCTTGCTTCTCAAGTAAGGTACTCATCGGCGGATACACATTGGCGTCCGAACCGGTTACTTCATGACCGAGCGAGCGCGCCAGCATCGCCAGACCGCCCATGAAAGTGCCACAAATTCCCAAAATATGAATGCGCATACGTCACTATCCTTTTTTAATCTGGGGGCCATTTTACGCACATGTCCGGCAAGTGAGAAACGCATTTCAGGATATTCCGCAGTTTGCTGGCGCGATTCACCTAAGCGCAGCAATGGAAATATTTGTTAATATTGTTGCGGTCGCTTTACTCCACATAAATTGCAGGGAAAGTGTTATGAAAACGTTAGGTGAATTTATTGTCGAAAAGCAGCACGAGTTTTCTCATGCTACCGGTGAACTCACTGCTTTGTTGTCGGCAATAAAGCTGGGCGCCAAGATCATCCACCGCGATATCAATAAGGCCGGTCTGGTCGATATCCTGGGTGCCAGCGGTGCTGAGAACGTGCAGGGAGAGGTTCAGCAAAAACTCGATCTGTTCGCGAACGAAAAACTGAAAGCTGCACTGAAGGCGCGCGACATTGTGGCGGGCATTGCCTCAGAAGAAGAAGATGAAATCGTCGTCTTCGAAGGCTGTGAACACGCAAAATATGTTGTGCTGATGGATCCGCTGGATGGCTCATCCAACATCGATGTTAACGTCTCTGTGGGTACGATTTTCTCTATTTATCGCCGCGTTACCCCAGTCGGCACGCCGGTCACGGAAGAGGATTTCCTGCAGCCGGGCAACAAGCAGGTTGCTGCGGGCTACGTTGTTTATGGTTCTTCCACCATGCTGGTGTATACCACCGGCTGTGGCGTACACGCCTTCACCTACGATCCTTCTCTGGGCGTATTCTGCCTCAGCCAGGAACGTATGCGCTTCCCGGCGAAAGGCAGCACGTACTCCATTAACGAAGGCAACTACATCAAATTCCCGAACGGCGTGAAGAAGTACATTAAATTCTGCCAGGAAGAAGATAAGTCAACCCATCGCCCGTATACCTCACGCTACATTGGCTCTCTGGTTGCGGACTTCCATCGCAATCTGCTGAAAGGCGGGATCTACCTGTATCCAAGCACCGCCAGCCACCCGCAGGGGAAACTGCGTCTGCTGTATGAATGCAACCCGATGGCCTTCCTGGCCGAGCAGGCGGGCGGCAAAGCCAGCGATGGTAAAGAACGCATTCTGGATATCACCCCAGAAAGCCTGCACCAGCGCCGCTCCTTCTTCGTGGGTAACGACCATATGGTTGAAGATGTAGAACGCTTTATCCGCGAGTTCCCGGACGCGTAAGTATCATTCATCGCACGAACGTAGGCCGGATAAAGGCGTTTACGCCGCCATCCGGCCTACAAAATCCATCGTCCGGTTACGCTTTCTGTAGCTTAAATACGGCCATTGCTTCGATTAGCGCTGAAGACTGTTCTTCCAGCGAGCGGGTAGCCGCTGAAGACTGCTGTACCAGCGCCGCGTTTTGCTGCGCCGTTTCATCCATCTGAATCACCGCGATATTCACCTGCTCTATGCCGCGACTCTGTTCCTGGGACGCACTGGCAATTTCACGCATCAGTTTGGTCATACGCATAACCTCGGTCGCGATTTCATCCATGGTTTCGCCCGCCTGCTGCGCCAGTTCGCTGCCCTCCCCCACATGGGTGTGTGAGTCGCTGATTAGCGTACGGATCTCTTTGGCCGCCTCGGCGCTGCGGCTGGCCAGATTACGCACTTCACCTGCAACAACCGCAAAGCCCCGCCCTTGCTCACCAGCTCGCGCCGCTTCAACGGAAGCATTGAGCGCCAGAATATTGGTCTGGAAAGCAATGCCATCAATTACGCTGAGGATGTCGGCGATTCGGCTGGAACTGCCGGAAATATCGCGCATTTTCTCGATCACATAGCACACCATCTCGCTGCCGCGATCGGCGGTATCCGACACCGATTTTGCCAGCTGGTGCGCCTGTTCCGCGTTCTGCGCATTCTGTTTCACCGTCGCCGTGAGTTCTTCCATGCTGGCGGCGGTCTGCTCCAGCGAAGTGGCCGTTGATTCAGTGCGTTGCGCCAGATGCTGGTTCCCGGCCGTTAGTTCACGACTGCCAATATCAATTTGCGAACTGGCATCGCGTACGCGCTGTACCGAGTCGCCCAGCGCATGGCGCATGTCATCCATTGCCGCGTTCAGGCGGTTGAATTCGGCGCTGGCCGACAGCGCGGCAACCGGCGATAAGTCCCCCGTTGCCAGGCGTTCCAGTTGCTCAACCATGGTATCCAACGGTTTGAGAAACTTATTTCGCAGCATAAACCAAATAACCGCCAGCAATGCGATAGCGGCCAACATCGCAGCGCTCATAATACCGTGATAGATCAATGAGGTAATGACGCGTGTAGAGGCATATAGCCCCATACCACCGGTCAGTAACAGAAGGAACGTCAGCAAAGACAATAACACCAACAAACTTGATCGAATTGAAAGGGATTTTGGCATCGTTATATTTCCGGTTGTAGGGTTAAAACAGACCTGTACAGAACCTATCGACTACAACCGGAAAAAGTTTAGGTATTTAAATGTTTTGTGAAAAATCAGGATGTTACTTTGGTGTTGCCGCCGTACTCACTCGGGTAACCGGCGAGCTCTGACGATTTTCCCAAAGCACCGTCAGACCACGCTGTAACGCTATAAAAATAAACAATAAAATGCCAATCGCGATCTTCGTCCACCAGGAACTTAATGTTCCGTCAAAATTAATGTAGGTCTGGATCAGCCCTTGGATCGCCACACCAAATAGCGTACCCAACACCGTTCCCACGCCGCCGCTGAGCAGCGTTCCGCCAATCACGACTGAAGCAATCGCATCCAGCTCAACGCCAACGCCCGCCAGCGCATAGCCCGCCTGGGTATAAATGGAAAAAACAATGCCGGCAAGCGTCGCCAGCCCGGTAGACAGCATATAAATGCGGATAGTGGTGCTGCGGGTTGAGATGCCCATCAGGTTGGCAGAGGTGGCGTTGCCGCCAATCGCGTAAACCTGATTACCAAAGCGCGTACGGTGCGCCAGGAATATGCCGATGACGACAACCGCCAGCATCAGCAATCCCATCGCGCTCAGGCGACCACCGCCGGGAATTTTCCATGCCAGGCTTGAGAGCGTGTCATAAACCGGATGGTTAATCGGGATGGATTCTTCTGAGACCAGATAGCTGACGCCGCGCAGGAAGAACATTCCCGCCAGGGTAATGATGAATGCCGGGATCTTCAGCGCATCAATCAGTAACCCCATAAACGCGCCAAACGCGCAGCCCATCAGCAAAACCAAAGGGAACGCCAGCAGCGGGGAAATCCCCCAATAACCAATGGCCTTCGCCAGAAATACGCCGGTAAAGGCGATCACCGAGCCAACGGAAAGGTCGATCCCGCCAGAGAGGATCACGAAGGTCATGCCCACGGCAATAATCCCTAAAAAAGCGTTATCGGTCAGGATATTGCAGATGACCCGGGTGGAAGCAAAAGCGGGAAACTGCGTCAGGCAGTAAAGGTAGCCCAGCACAA
Source organism: Citrobacter sp. Cpo090 (assembly GCF_030332665.1). NCBI lineage: Bacteria > Pseudomonadati > Pseudomonadota > Gammaproteobacteria > Enterobacterales > Enterobacteriaceae > Citrobacter > Citrobacter sp. Cpo090. The sequence goes on from NZ_JAOWHK010000031.1 coordinate 455,227, forward strand.
ACACGCCGAGGGTGATCATCAGCGGTAAATTACGTTTTATCATGACCACGCACTCCTTTTATCAGGCTGATAAAGCGTTGTGACTGCACGACCAGCACACACAACACCACCACGGCTTTGACCACCTGATTCAGTTCCGGCTGGAAGCCCGACAGCAAAATCCCGGTGTTCATGCCCTGAATAATCAATGCGCCTACCACCGACAGCAGCAGGTTAAAGCGCCCGCCCATCAGCGAACCGCCGCCGATAACCACCGCCAGGATGGCATCCAGTTCCAGCCACAATCCGGCGTTATTGGCATCTGCCCCGCGGATATCCGCCGTGACGATAATGCCAGCGATAGCCGCGCACAGGCCGCTCAGCACATAGGTGAGCATCACGATAATACGGGTGTTCACCCCGGCGTTTTTTGCCGCACGAATGTTGATACCCACCGCTTCGATAAACATACCCAGCGCCGTTTTCCGCGTCAGCAGCCAGAACACCACCAGCGTGAGAAGTGCAATAATTACCGGCGTAGGGAACAGTAAGAGCGAGCCGCTGCCAAACCATGACAGTTCGGGCGAGTTAAAGGTGACGATCTGCCCGGAGGTGATAAGCTGCGCCACTCCACGCCCGGCCACCATCAGGATAAGCGTGGCGACAAACGGTTGGATCTTGAGGATGGCCACCAGAATCCCATTCCACAGCCCAGCCAGAATGCCGGAGCCTAAGGCGGCAAGCAGCACCACCGGCAGACTGTGCCCGGCCACCGTCATCGCCGCAGTAGTAGCGCCAGCAATAGCCATGACGGCCCCCACGGAAAGATCGATGCCGCCGGTGGCAATCACCAGCGTCATACCAATCGCCAACAGTGCAACGGGAGCGGCGCGGTTGAGAATATCAATCGGGCTACCAAACAGACGACCATCCTGCAAAATCACCTGGTAGAAGTGCGGGGCGACCAGGCTATCCACCAGCAACACAAGCAGTAACGCCACCAGCTGTGGCATCCCCTTTGGCCAACGGAACCGCCGTTTAGGCGGATTGGATTGAGGGAGAGATTGAGGCATCACCATAGTCTCCTTAGGCCGCAATGGCGTTCATGATCGCCGGTACGGACAGTTCAGCCAGTGGGATCTCGGCCACCTGTTTGCGATCGCGCATAATAATGACCCGATCGGCATAGCCCACTAACTCTTCCAGTTCGGATGAAATGACCAGCAGCGCCAGACCATCCGCGCACAGCGTTTCGATCAGGCGGATGATCTCCGCATGCGCGCCGACGTCGATCCCACGCGTGGGTTCATCAAGGATCAGGAACTGCGGTTTGGTCAGTAACCAGCGCGAGAGCAGTACTTTTTGCTGATTGCCGCCGGAGAGAAATTCGATCGGCTGCTCAGCGTTGGGGGTGCGAATTCCGAGCTGGCGGATAAACCGCTCGGCAATCTCGTTTTGTTCTTTCCGTGGAATAGGCCGCAACCAGCCACGCTGCGCCTGCAACGCCAGAATAATGTTTTCCCGCACCGAGGCGGCGGCAATAATGCCATCCGTTTTGCGATCCTCCGGGCAAAAACCGATCCCCAGACACGAAGCCTGATGCGGCGATCGCAAAGTCTGCGGTTTGCCTTTGATCAGCGCACTTCCGCTGTCGGCGGGTTTAATACCGAAGATCACCTCCGCCGTTTCCGTTCGCCCGGATCCCAGTAGTCCGGCGAGACCGACGATCTCACCGGGACGCACCTGTAGATCAAACGGCGCGATGGTGCCTTTTTTGCCAAAGCCGCTGAATGCCGCCACCGGTTTATCACTCAGCAAGGTGCGGCCCGCACGCTGTAGCGCATGGGTATCCAGTTCGCGCCCCAGCATCATTTTGACCAGTTCGATCTGAGGCAGCTCGCGGGTTTCACGGCAGCCAACGAAGCCGCCGTTACGCAGGACGGTAATGCGATCGCTGACCTGATAAACCTGATCGAGAAAGTGGGTGACGAAGATCAGACTGACGCCGCGATCGCGCAGATGTCGCATCAGACCAAACAGCATTTCAACTTCCTGGGTATCAAGGCTGGCAGTCGGCTCATCGAGGATCAGCACTTTCGCGGAGAGATCGATTGCCCGACAGATGGCGACGATCTGTTGCATCGCCACGGAAAAGCGGTTCAGCGGCTCGCGTACGTCGAGGGAAAAACCGTATGACGCCATCAGCTCCGTCGCGCGTTTTTCCATTTGCTTGCGCTGAAGCAGGCCAAAACGCCGCGGTTCACGACCAATAAATAAGTTATCGGCAACCGACATATTGGGCAGCAGGTTCACTTCCTGGTACACGGTGCCAATCCCCAGTTGTTGGGCATGGGCGGTGTTTTTGGGGGAGATCGGTTGGCCTTCGAGCCAGATTGTGCCGCGATCGGCATGGTAAACGCCGGTCAGCGCTTTGATGAGCGTCGATTTGCCGGCTCCGTTTTCTCCCAGCAGCGCCATAATCTCGCCACGACGCAAGCTGAAATCCACGTTATCCAACGCTTTGACGCCGGGAAAGAATTTGCTTAATCCTTCGGTGCGGAGGATTTCCTGATGTTGGTCGGTGGTCATGGCATTCCTCCGTTACGAAATCACGGCGTTTCGTAGGCCTGATAAGCGCAGCGCCATCAGGCAATAAATGCCGGATGGCGGCGTAACGCCTTATCCGGCCTACGCAAGACCGACAGCAAAACTAGTAGCCCATGTTTTTCTTCTTCTCTAACTCTTCTTTCGCCGTATCCGGCAGATAGAGGATCGACTTGGTAATGGTCAGCTTCTCAGGCATCGTGCCGTCTTTTTTGAATTTCTCCAGCGCGTCGAATGCCGGGCCAGCCATATTTGGCGTCAGTTCGACGCTGGCGTTGGCTTCACCGTCAATCATCGCTTTGTAGATATCCGGTACGCCATCGATAGAACCGGTGAGAATATCTTTGCCAGGTTTCAGGCCCGCTTCTTTGATCGCCTGAATCGCACCGATCACCATGTCATCGTTGTGGGCGTAAACCATGCAGATGTTCTTGCCGTTGTTTTCCGCTTTGATAAAGCTCTCCATCACTTCTTTCCCTTTACTGCGGGTAAAGTCGCCGGACTGAGAGCGAATAATTTTGATGTTTGGCGCACTGGCAATAGCTTCAGCAAAGCCTTTCTTACGATCGATCGCCACGCTGGCCCCAACGGTCCCTTGCAGCTCAACGACGTTACACGGCTTGCCGTCCACTTGTTTAATCAGCCAGTCGCCGATCAATTTGCCTTCCAGCACGTTGTCAGCGGTGACGGTGGTCATATAGAGAGATTTGTCTTTTACATCGATGGAACGATCGAGCAAAAAGACCGGAATGTCGGCATCTTTAGCTTCTTTTAAAACCGGCTCCCAACCCGTTGCCACGACCGGCGCAATAAAGATAGCGTCGACGCCCTGCGCAACAAATGAGCGGACTGCTTTAATCTGGTTTTCCTGCTTTTGCTGGCCATCAGCAATTTTCAGCGTAATTCCCCGCTTTTCGGCCTCGCTTTTCGCGACGTTGGTTTCTGCGGCGCGCCAGCCGGATTCAGAGCCAACCTGCGAAAATCCTACGGTTAAAGGGGCTGCCATTGCCATAGACGACATGGCTGCCGAAACTGCTGTGACTAAAAGTAAGCGCTTCCACATAAGTGCGTCCTCGTAGGGTGATTATTGTTGGTTAATAAACCGTCGCGAAAAAACTATAGACAATTGAGCATGTAACGGATTGCGTTACATCACACTTCAAAAAAGTAAATAAAACGTTAATCACAACTTTGTAATCGCTTTCATCTCGCTATGAAAAATGCGGCTGAAGATATGGATTTTTCTGTCATGAGAGAGTGGTAAAAAGAAGAAAATGCACGCAGAGAAAGCGAAAACAAGCGGAGACATTCCGCGCGAGTTGGCTATAATACCCGCCACTTGTTTGCCATAGCTTATTTAAAGGAAACAGACATGAGCTTACTCAACGTCCCTGCCGGTAAAGACCTGCCGGAAGATATCTACGTTGTTATCGAGATCCCTGCCAACGCAGATCCGATCAAATACGAAGTTGACAAAGAGAGCGGCGCCCTGTTCGTTGACCGCTTCATGTCCACCGCGATGTTCTATCCGTGCAACTACGGTTACATCAACCACACCCTGTCTCTGGACGGTGACCCGGTAGACGTTCTGGTCCCGACTCCGTACCCGCTGGAGCCAGGTTCAGTGATCCGCTGCCGTCCGGTTGGCGTACTGAAAATGACTGACGAATCCGGTGAAGATGCGAAACTGGTTGCAGTACCGCACACCAAGCTGAGCAAAGAATACGATCACATCAAAGACGTGAACGACCTGCCGGAACTGCTGAAAGCGCAGATCACCCACTTCTTCGAACACTACAAAGATCTCGAAGCGGGCAAATGGGTAAAAGTTGACGGTTGGGACAACGCTGAAGCTGCTAAAGCTGAAATCGTTGCTTCCTTCGAGCGCGCGAAGAAGTAAGTTCGCGTTAGCATAAAGCCCTGAACGCCAGCCCCTGGTTAGTAAGGGTTTTTTAATTTCTACTTTCTTTTCCCCTCCCCTTCGCTGTTTTCTTTTTGACCTACCAGATTGGGTAGTCACATTTCATTTATCTTAATTGCGAATGAGATTAGATCTCATTATCATTCACAACATGTAAATAAATGTGAATAAAAGTCAATGAACCTCCACAATGTGAAGTCCCTGAAACGCTATTCCTGCGTGGCTCTCGCCACAGCACTGTTATTTACCAGCCTGTCCAGCGTGGCGCAGACGCTACCTGAGAAAGATTTTCTGACCCACGACGTTGGCAACGGCGTGTATGAACTGGCGGTTGATAGCCAGCAGAATGCGCTTTTTGCTGCCTCGTCGCCGTCGTTTGATAAAGATAAAACCAGCGGGCTTATCTATAAACTCGATCTGGAAAAGCTCACCACGACTGAAGTTATCGAAACCAGCCGTCGTGCCTTTGCCACTGCCCTGGATGAAGAAAATCAGGTGCTGTATGTCGGCAACACACTGGAAGGTTCGGTCACGCTTATCGATACCCGCAGCGGGAAAGAGCTGGCGATACTGCAACTGAGCGAAGCCAAAAACCCGAAAGAAATTGTCCATACCCGCGAAATGGTGCTCGATAAACAGCATCACCGCCTGTACGTTTCCGGCGTGGCTGAAAAGGGTATTGTCTGGGTGGTGGATACGCAAAAGCTCGAGAAAATCGCTACCCTTGAAAACATGGGCCAGTATCCGACCGGCATGGCCGTCGATGCAAATAAGAACCGCCTGTATGTCGTAAATGGCCGCAACGAACTTATTACACTGGATACCACCAACCATCAAATTATTAGCCGCTTTAGCATTGAACCAGGCAAAAAACATTTTTTCCTGAATATTGCTTTGGATGCAAAAAATAATCGCGCATTCCTGACCGATCCTGATTTAGCGGATGTACTGGTTGTTGATATTAATACCGGTAAGGTTATTGCCCCCATTAAGGTTATCAACTCGCTGGCGGTGATATATAACGAAAAACGCCAGGAAGTTTATATCACCCACCGAAATGCAAAACGCATCAGCATTGTGGACAGCAAGACTTATCAGGTAAAACAAAGCATTGAAACCAATGCGTTACCTAATAGCCTGGCGCTCTCGTCTGATGCCAACACCCTGTATGTCAGCGTCAAACAGCCGGAAAAAATGGCAGGTGTGAAGCCCGACTACGTGCTAAAAATCGACCTCTCCAAATATTAATAATTAAAAACGCTTCTTACACCTTGCAGCTTTTCTGGGCTGCAAGGTGATGCTTTTATTTTTTACTTTTCAGGTGTCTATATTATGAAAACGCGTCAACTTATTACGCTGACAGGGATCGTTGCATTCTCAGGCGGTGTTATTTTCCCCACTCAGGCAGAAGAACTCACCGAAACCTCACGCAATAGCGAAGATGAAATGGTGATCACCGCATCCGGGTTCTCGCAGCAAAAGCGCGAAGCGCCGGCCACCATTTCCGTTATCGATCGTAAAACACTGGATATTCAGCCGGACCGTAGCATTGGTGAAGCGATTAAAAACCTTCCTGGCGTCTCGGTTACCAACAGCAGCGGCATGAACGCTGGCAGCATTATGATCCGCGGCATGGACCCGTCCTATACCGCTTTTATGGTCAACAGCGTCAAACAAAATACCGGTGAATCTCGCCCTTACGGACATGACATCGGTACTGAAGCCAACTTCTTACCGCCGATGGAGGCCATTGAGCGTATCGAAGTTATCCGCGGGCCCATGTCCTCGCTGTACGGCTCAGATGCCATCGGCGGTGTGGTCAACGTGATTACCAAAAAACCGTATGGCGCAAAAGAGTGGACAACGGCAATTGCCGCCAATACCTGGCTTCAGGAGCACCAGTATTTGGGTAATACCAGCCAGATGAATTTGTTTACCATGGGGCCGATTGTGCCCGATGTTCTCGGCCTTAGCGTAGCGGCCGACTGGCTCGACCGTCGCGATGACGATCGCAATAACTATTTCGGCAAACACAACCGTAAATCCGTTGATATGACGCTGGGCCTGGCCGCCAGCGAAAATAACCTGTTCGACCTCAATGTGGTCACCGGTGAGCAGGAGAAAAACCGTACCCAAAAGCGCGGTGCGCCGTGGTCATGGCTGTTCGATCGTAACGCCGCCACCCTAACGCATACCGGCTGGTATGCCGACGACACCATCGCAACGACCAACTACATAAACTATGAAAAAGGCCGTTCGAAGTACGTTTATGACAGCCAGTCGCCGCAGTATGTGCTGATGGAGAACTACGTCGCCAATTCGCAAACCACCTTCACGCTCGACAACCATAAACTGACCGTTGGGGCGAATTTCACCCGCGAAGAGCTGAATGACCGCTTTGATGTGGCCAACAAAACGCTGCCCGGATCTGAGCCAGTGACCAAAATCAGCCGTAACGGTTGGGCATTGTTTGCTGAAGACGGCTGGAGCATTGACGACTTCATCCTGACCACATCAGCGCGTATGGACCAAGATGATAACTTTGGCACACATATTACGCCGAAAATGTACGGTAACTGGGCCTTCAGCAATGACTGGGCGCTGAAGGGCGGCGTTTCCGCAGGTTATAAAAAACCTGAGCTGCGTGCGACATCCAGCGACTTTGTCACCCCATACGGCTCAACTGTACCTTATCCCTTCCTGACCGTCGGTAACGACGATCTGAAACCAGAACAAAGCGTTAACTCTGAGCTGGGCCTCTACTGGACGGGGAATGCGCTGTCACTGGATAGCACCGTCTTCTACACGCAGTTCAAAGACAAAATTGCCGAACAAACCATTTGCGAAACCACATCGACGAATCAGTGCTCCGTGAATGGCTACAAGGCGGACTCCGTCAGTAAATACTTCAACGTCAGCAAGGCGGATGTGTACGGTATAGAGCTTAATGCCGACTGGCAGATTAGCGCAGATGTGAAAGCCAATGCTAACTACACCTGGAACCACAGCGAGCAGAAAAGCGGCGTAAACAAAGGCTACGCGCTCAACGATTATCCGCGCCATATGGCGAACCTGTCGCTGAACTGGGCGGCAACGCAGAGTCTGGACGTATGGAGTACGGTGAATTACCGCAGCAGTAACCGCAACAGCGGCAATAACTATAAGTACGATGACTACACGATGGTCGACGTAGGCGTACGTTATAAGCTCAATAAGCACACGCAGCTGATGGCAGGGATCTACAACGTGCTGGATGAGGATCCGAAACTGACGACTGCATGGAATGAATCCGCGCAGGTGGAAGGCCGCCGCTATAACCTCGGCGCGCGCGTGGAGTTTTAAATCCTGAATAAAACAACGCCACCCGAGGGCGGCGTTGTTTATTCTGGTAGGCGATATATCAGTACTGGTCTCTGTCTAACCAGTTACCGCTTTCAATCAGCGTTAAGCCATCAACCGGACGTTGGTACACGTACATCCATGCACTTCCGTACGGCGTTTGAATTAACTGGCGTGCGTATTCACCGCCGCGGGTACGCAGAGCGTCAAGCTCTGCCAGCGTGGCGTTATCAATACGATAAACTTCCCCGTGTACTGTCCCATTTCCCGGAACGGCGCCTGGATAGTGGCCCAGGCTGTACAACTGGTAGTTGTCGATACTGAAATTTCCCAGCAACAGGGCATTGGTCATCCAGTGGCTGTTGCCTTGTTTGGTTCGTAAACTGCCGTAGACAAATATTCGCATTGCTAAAACTCGAACTGATAGAGCAAATCAAGTGCCTGATCTACGCCAGACACTGCTTCCAGATATAGCTTAGGCATCAGACGATAACGTAGCGTGAGTGTCGCTAAGGAGTCAAATATACCCACACCATATTTCACCTGCAGACCTGGCAGTACGTATCCGCTGACAACCACCTGAGATGAGTCGCCCACCCCTTGCGTGTCCAGTGCCAGATTGCTTACGCCAAATGTCTCCCCGATTTTACCCACAACCTGACCACTTTGTGCAACCCCCAGACCAATAAGCATTGAAGTCATCGCTGCGCTATCGCTCTGTTCGCTATCCAGCCCTTGTCCACGTAGCAGGTAGGAAAGCGCCATTTGCTGCGACATTGCCGGGTCGGAGAAGATCTCCGCCTTCGGTTCATCGGCGGTACCGGTGACGCGAACGCCAGCGATCACGTCGTCTTCGGTAGCATCTGGGTTACGAATCGCTTCGATGTTGAGCAATGGCTGATCCGGCGGACCGGAGAACAACAGCTCGCCCTTACGCACAATCAGATCCTGACCATAGGCGTGGAAGCGACCGCTCGGAATATTAATTTGCCCGTTAAGCCCCAGCCCCTGCTTATCCTGCACCACTTTCAGATCGCCCGTCAGGCGCGCTTTCAGACCAAAGGCGTCAAGACGCACGTTATTACCAACGTGGATGTTCAGGTTGCTGTTGATCGGAATACCGGCGGTCTGTGGTTTCTCCGGCTGCAGATTATTGTTAAGCATGACCATATCGCTGGAAACCCCAACCGCGCTTTCCGGCAGGTCATGTACCACGATACGTGCCCACGGCACATCCACGTTGCCATCGAGGGTGAACAGGCTTGGCGTGGCTTCAAAGACCACGTCCGGCGATACGTCCAGGCGGACCATCGGCGGTACGGTAATACGCACCCTGCTGCCTTTAGCCGCGACACGCGCCCGCCAGTTGTCTATCTGACTCCAGTCGGCATCGCCGCTCAGGTTAATTTCTCCCTGCTGCGTACGCACCACGCCCGCCAGCGTGGAGCGTGTTCCGGTAAAGTTAACGGCTAACTGGCTTGGCTGCATGTCAAACGGCATAAAGTTACCGTCAATATCCAGACCACTCAGTTGCAGCTGTCCGAGCAACTGCGGGCTTTGCACATCGCCGCCCAGCCGCAGGTTGGCGTTGATCATCCCTGCCGCTTTTTCACCGCGCGAGAAGATGGGGTTCACCATCGCCAGATTGAAGTTGCGAATATTGACGTTACCGCCCAGATTACGGCGCCCTTGCGGGTCCGTTACCTGCACCTGTCCGTCAAACTGCCCGTTGTTGGTCAGACGAATCAGCCAGCCCAACTCGGCACGGTTATTGTGCAGGTCGGCGGTCAGATTCAGCGTTTCAAACGCCACGGGGAGCGGGGCATCATTCACGCTTTGCGTGACCTTCACGTTACGTCCGCTCAGAGTGACCTGCCCCTGTGGCAGCCCCTCTTTGGTGGTGTCCCAACTCACATCGGCTTTACCGGTGAACACGCCGCTGGCCTGGGTTGTCTCCGGCATAAACGGTTTTAGCATCGCCAGGTCGAAGCGGTTAAGATTCACCACCGCGCGACCTTCTGCCCCGGCATCAATGGTTTGTGGTACGCACAGCTCCGCATTCGGGTTGTTCCAGCAGTGCGGCCCGATACTAATTTTCTGTTCCTGATTACGGTAATCCAGCGCGATAGCCCGGTTGAGCGACCACGGACCGACCGGCGTCTGGAAGCGGGTATTGCTTAACTCTCCTTTCCAGCGCTGTTCTTTGCGATCAAAGCTCCCGGCAAGATCCAGTTGCCCGGAAACCGGCTCACCCTGAATGCGCAACTGTAGCTCATGCTGCTTTTCACTGCCTTTGGCGTTGAGCGTCACCAGGCCGATATTCACGTCAGGTTGTACAATTCGCTCTACGCGAACGTTGAGATTACCGGCGATTTGCTCGGCCGATTTCACGTCGCCTTCAACGCGTACCTGAGCAACAGAAAGTTCCTGCCAGCGCAGACCACGGGCGGTAATATCCGCCAGCAGCTGTGGTGCTTCAACCGTACCGCGAACTTTTACCAGCCCTTTCGCCGTACCGCCCAGCCCCGGCAGCGCGTTATCCAGGCTTGGGGCATCAATCGTCGCGTCGAGATTGAGGTCTTTGACCCCCAGTTCCCCTTTCACGTCCGCACTGTTACGTCCCAGTTCCAGATGCAGGCCCGGGATCGTCCACTGCAGGTAGCTATTCCCCTTCAGCGAACCGTTCACATTGACCTTGTTCTGCTTCACGTTGCCGGTCAGCTTCAGCTCAGGAACTTCCATCTGCCAGCTTCCGCCGTACAGACTGCCGCGCGTTTTCACCAGGCCATTCAGTTTTGACGGCCAGTCCGGGATCGCTTTTGCGGTGTTGATACCATCCAGCGTGAGCTCCCCGCGCCAGCTGATCGCCTGCTGCCAGTCCACCAGCGCTTTCAGCTCGGTTTTGCCTTCCAGCGCCGCAACGCTGAGTTTGTCGAGATTGATCTGTTGCTCGTTGCCTTTGGCGTCCAGCGTGATGGTAGCCGGAGGAATATCCTGACCTTTCACGGCGGTACGCATCGACAGCGTATAGTCGGTCATCTTGCCGGTCAGTTTGAGCTTAATGTCATCGGCCTGGAACTGTTTCTCACCGGTAAACGGCCAGTAAACCTGCTTACTCACCACCTCAATGTTGAGCGGCAATCCGGCTTCCGCCAGACGCGTCTGCGCACGCAGGTCCATATCCACCGGACCAGACAGATTGACGCCAACTTCCAGCTGTTCGCGCAGCGCACCGCCGACCTTCAGCTTCACCTTTTCGCCTTTTAACGGGTCGATGTTTAGCGTGCTGTTTAACGTAATATCAACCGGCCACGTGTCGGTCAGTTGCGCCGTGCCGCTGGCTTTTACCGTTCCCTGATTCGAGTCGATATCCAGCGCGTCGAGCTTCATATTGCCGTCAATGCTGCTCACTTTCAGCAGCATGCTATGTACCGTTAAATCCGTATCCCCGGTCACACGCAGTTGCTCGCCGCGAAACTCTTCAATATTGAGATTGAGCGGCAGATGGACATCGGTCATTTCCGGCAGCACCGGCTTTGAGAACAGATCTTTTAGCGTTTCGCCGAGCGGCTTTTCATCCGGCTGCGGGTTTTGAATCTTCGGTTCGACGACCTCTTCCTGTGCCACTTCCGCCACTTTAGGCAGGGCAATCAGTAGCCCCTGTAATGACGTTGGCTTCAGGGTTAGCGTTTTTTCCTGCCAGTTCAGGCCGGAGGTAAAATCCAGCACCGACACCGTGGTGTCATCGATTTTGATATTGATGTTGTTCAGCGCCACGCGCGAAAGCGTGATGGGGTAAGGCGTGGAAAGATTAAGCGGACCGCTCTCTTCTTCCTCAACCGGCGCGGATGGCGGCATCTTTTTGCTGTCGATCGCCACGTTGATGTTTTTAAGCGCCAGATCGTTGACGCACAGGCTGCTGTCCCACAGACAGTTAAGCCCTACGGCCAGATGCACTTCGCCGGCATTCACCGCCACGCCAGGCTGGTCATAACGAATATTTTTCAGTGATAAATCCCGCCAGCCGCCGGTGACCTGACCAATCTCCAGCCCCGGAACCCAACGATTAGCTGCTTTGAAGATCAGATGCAGGCCCGAGGTGGTGCCGACGAGGAACGCCACCGTGCCTAACAACAGCAGGATAAAAATCAGCACGCCGAGGCTTATCTTCTTCCATAAACTCATAATTCAGGCCCCAGACCGATGTAAAACTGTAAACCATGTTCATCTTTGTCGCCGACCGGGACGGCAAAGTCGAGCTTGATAGGTCCAACCGGTGATTGCCAACGTACGCCGACCCCGGCACCGGTTTTGAAATCGCTTCGGCGAATATCGCTGACCGCTTCACCGCTATCGACAAACATCGCGCCCCACCATTTACCGGTCACGTTGTACTGGTATTCCAGCGAGCCAGTTGCCAGCTTGGAGGCCCCTTTCAGCTTGCCGTCGCTACCTTCCGGCGAAATAGATTTGTATTTATAGCCGCGAATACTGCGATCGCCCCCGGCGAAGAAACGCAGGTCCGGCGGTACTTTGTCGAAGTCTCCGGTTTCAATCCAGCCGAGATTACCGCGCATCACAAAGCGATGGCGATCGTACAACGTACGGATCCAGACGTTTTGCGCCTGGAAAACAGAGAAATCAACGTCTGAACCCCAGGCCGTATTGGAGTAATCAATAGAATAACGCTGAGAGTCGCCCCAGACAGGCATCAAGCCGCCGCGTGAACGCGTCCGGCTGATCATCACGCCCGGATAGAGCAGCATGGTGGTGTTAGTGACGTTACCCTGGGTAAAGTGGTCGAGGCTCCAGCGCAGGTTAATCGCGCGCTGCCAGCCGCTGGAGAGGTCCCAGTAGCGAGAAACCGCAAGCGTCGTGGAGTCCTGCTCGGTGTCGTTTAAATCGGTACGCTTAAAGCCGCCCTGTACCAGGTAATACTGTTCCAGTGGGTTCTTTAACAGCGGCATTTTATAGCTGAAATCAAGCACCTGCTCTGGCGCCGAGATACTGGCGCTGGTCGTCAGGCTGTGGCCGTAGGAGTTCATCCACGGCTTTTTCCACGAGGTCTTCACCCGTGGTCCGACGTCAGTTGAATAACCGACCCCGGTTTCGATGGTGTTTTCGGTTCGCGGTGAGACCACACCTTTCAGCGGCAGCACCTTGGTTGTGCGGGCTTTATCAAACTCCGGCGCGACGACCACGGAATTAAACCATCCGGTCGCCGACAGACGACGGTTCAGTTCGCCCAGATCTTTCGACTCGTACTCTTCACCTTCTTTAAAGGGCACCAGATTTTGCAGATACTCATCGCGAATTTGCGAGCCTTCAAAGGTGACATGCCCAAAGCGATAGCGTTCGCCGCTGTTGTAATCGATATCCCAGAACGCCTGGCGACGCTCAAGCGCTATCCCGAGCTGGCTTTTATTAAATTCACTGTCGAAATAACCTTTACGCAACGCCACGCTGGTGAGTGACTTTTTGAAGTTGTCATAGTCCCCCTGATTCAGCACGGTGCCGATTGCCGGGCGCGTTTTCAGCAGATCCAGATAATCTTTATCCGTACGCGCGCCACCGCGCAAAATCACCTCGGTGCCACCAATCAGCACCGGCTCGCCGGGGGTCACTTTGGCAATCAGCACCTGGCGGCCTTTCGCCGGCGGTGGACGCAGTTCAAAATCAATGGTCGGCTCAAAGTAGCCCAGCGCTTTTAGCCCTTCGCGGATGGCATCATCAACGCGCGCACGAAAGCGTCGGTCTGGAGTGACTTCATCACTTTGAATCGTGGACAGCTGCGCACGGACGTTTTTCTCCAGCGGTCCTGATAATCCTTCGACCTGTAAGCGAACATTCGCGGCGGCGGCGGAGCCACTTAAGCACAGTAATCCCACCCAACATAACTGACGGATATGTGGCACATTTTCTCCTGAATATCCTTTTTTCCCACCCCTGGAAAAAAATACTATGCCGTTCCTCGGCTTAACAAAAAATCAACAATAAGAGTTGAAAAACAGACGACAACCCAAATATTTCTTATGTTTAACTCTAGACGTATTCACGCTGTTTATTGTGAGCAAAGACGCGTCTCGTTACAACCTTAACCCAAATGACTGATTTCGGGAGAACGGCCATGAGTTTATTTGATAGAAAGCATCTTGTTACTCAAGCAGATGCCCTACCTGGACGCAACACCCCGATGCCAGTGGCAACGCTGCATGCGGTTAACCAACATTCGATGACCAACGTGCCCGACGGTATGGAGATAGCTTATTTCGCCATGGGATGTTTCTGGGGCGTTGAGCGTTTATTTTGGTCATTGCCGGGAGTCTACAGCACGGCGGCCGGATACACCGGCGGCTACACCCCAAACCCAACCTATCGGGAAGTGTGTTCTGGCGATACCGGGCATGCCGAAGCGGTACGCATCGTCTATGACCCGCATGTTATCAGCTACGATCAACTGCTGCAGGTGTTCTGGGAAAATCACGACCCGGCTCAAGGCATGCGTCAGGGGAACGACCAGGGCACGCAGTATCGCTCCGCCATTTACCCGTTAACACCGGAACAAACCGCCGCGGCACAGGCCAGCCTTGAGCGTTTTCAGGCAGCAATGACCGCCGCAGGCGACGAGCGCACCGTTACCACGGAAATCACTACGGCAACGCCGTTCTATTATGCCGAGGACGATCACCAGCAGTATTTGCACAAAAATCCTTACGGATATTGTGGCATTGGCGGCATTGGTGTTTGCCTGCCGCCACAAGGATAATTTCCCCCTCTGGCGACTTTACAGTGCCTTACGCTATACTAGCTTCTGAAATTACCGGTCCACTCCCTTCGGACCGGTTTTCATTGAATATTCCATTGGATTTATACTCTATGGATTTCGAGTTGCAGGCAGGCGGCAAACTCGTGAATCCCCAGGAGCATAGATAACTATGTGACTGGGGTGAATGAGTGCAGCTAACGCACCTGCGGCTTGAAAGTCGACGAGTATCAACTTCTCCCTTCCGAGGATCTGACCTGAACGGTCGGATAAGATATGTTAAACAGTATTTTAGTCATTCTCTGCCTGATCGCCGTGAGTGCGTTTTTCTCGATATCTGAGATCTCGCTTGCTGCATCGCGCAAAATAAAACTTAAACTGCTTGCCGATGACGGCAACGTAAACGCACAACGTGTTTTGAAGATGCAGGAAAACCCCGGCATGTTTTTTACCGTCGTGCAAATTGGCCTTAACGCGGTCGCCATTCTCGGTGGTATCGTCGGTGATGCGGCATTCTCCCCGGCGTTTTACAGCCTTTTCTCGAAGTACTTCGCTCCAGAGCTGTCCGAACAGTTAAGCTTCATTCTGTCATTCTCGCTGGTTACTGGCCTGTTCATCCTGTTCGCGGATTTAACCCCGAAACGCATCGGTATGATTGCGCCAGAAGCTGTGGCTTTGCGTATCATCAACCCGATGCGCTTCTGCCTGCTGGTCTTCCGCCCGCTGGTGTGGTTCTTTAACGGTCTGGCAAACAACATTTTCCGTCTGTTCAAGATCCCAATGGTGCGTAAAGACGACATCACCTCGGACGACATTTACGCCGTGGTCGAAGCCGGTGCGCTGGCGGGTGTTCTGCGCAAGCAGGAACATGAGCTGATTGAAAATGTGTTCGAACTGGAATCCCGTACCGTCCCGTCTTCAATGACCTCGCGCGAGAATATTATCTGGTTCGATCTCCATGAAGATGAGCAAAGCCTGAAGAACAAGGTGGCGGAACATCCACACTCCAAATTCCTGGTGTGTAACGAAGATATCGACCACATCATTGGTTATGTTGATTCAAAGGATCTCCTCAACCGCGTACTGGCGAACCAAAGCATGGCGCTGAACAGCGGCGTACAGATCCGCAATACGCTGATCGTCCCGGACACGCTGACGCTCTCTGAAGCGCTGGAAAGCTTCAAGACCGCAGGCGAAGACTTCGCCGTCATCATGAACGAGTACGCGCTGGTGGTGGGAATTATCACGCTCAACGACGTTATGACGACGCTGATGGGCGATCTGGTAGGCCAGGGTCTGGAAGAGCAGATCGTGGCGCGCGATGAAAACTCATGGTTAGTCGACGGCGGTACGCCGATTGATGACGTGATGCGCGTGCTGGATATCGACGAGTTCCCGCAGTCCGGCAACTATGAAACCATTGGTGGTTTTATGATGTTCATGCTGCGTAAAATCCCGAAACGCACCGACTCGGTGAAGTATTCAGGCTACAAATTTGAAGTGGTGGATATCGATAACTACAAGATCGATCAGCTGCTGGTGACGCGTCTGGACAGTAAACCTACTGTTCTGGTACCAAAACTGCCAGATGCAAAAGAAGAGGCAAAGGCATCTTAACGCCTTACAGAAACATCAACGGCTCCCATCAGGAGCCGTTTTTTTAACTACTGCATAGCACTTTGATCAAGCCATCTCAGTTTGCAGACGCAAGACCTGACGGTTAACTTCGGACATCACGGAAAAATGCAGCTTGTCCTTCACTTTTGGGATAAGAATCTTACCCTTATCAAATTCAAAAGCGCCTACATCCTTGATATATAACCGTCCACGAAACAGGATCTTCACGTACTTCGCCACCTGCAGCGGGTTGTATCGTTGGAAAATTTTCATTGTTGTCTCCTGCTGAGCATTACGCCTTTGCGGTACCACAATCGGTCCGACAATCCTCAGGCGCAAATTTTAATGCCCTATGACTATAGACTATCTCGTTAATGTTTCCAGCGTGTATAAGTTTATTTACCTTCAAGTTACAATTATTCAGAATTATCTTTTCAACGCTTCGCTGTCTTCAGTATAAGCCTTCATTTTTCGCAGGATTTGTGCGCCCGTCCGCAAACTGGCATCGCGCTTGCGGGAAAAAGCATCAATCGCACATATGATTAAATTCCAGACCCAAGTGGTCGGATCACCTGCAAAATAAAAGAAAGAAGGAAAACCTATGACCTTACGAAAACTGCTGGCGCTGTCATGCCTACTGCTGCCGATGATTGCCTCCGCACATAAGTTTGAGACTGACCAACGCGTACCACCGGTGGGGATCGCCGATCGCGGCGAACTGATTCTCGATAACGATAAGTTTAGCTACAAAAGCTGGAATAGCGCGCAGTTGCCAGGCAAAGTGCGAATTGTGCAACACATTGCCGGACGCACCTCCGCCAAAGAGAAAAATGCGACGCTGATCGAGGCAATCAAAGCCGCCAACCTGCCGCACGACAAATACCAGACCACCACTATCGTCAACACGGATGACGCCATTCCCGGCTCCGGTATGTTTGTGCGCAGCAGTCTGGAAAGCAATAAGAAGCTCTACCCGTGGTCGCAATTCATTGTCGACAGCAATGGCATTGCGCGTAAAGCCTGGCAACTGGATGAAGAGAGCTCCGCTATTGTCGTACTCGACAAGGACGGACGCGTGCAGTGGGCAAAAGATGGCGCATTAACGCAGGAAGAGGTGCAGCAGGTGATTGCCCTGCTGCATAAATTACTCAGTAAATAGAGACGCGGAAGCCGGGGTTGAGGAACGATTCACGTGGGGTGTAATCCAGAGTTTTCCCCTGCCAGTCGTGAACGTGCGCTCCGGCTGCGGCGGCAACGGCATGGCCCGCGGCGGTATCCCATACGTTGGTTGGCCCAAAACGCGGATACAGCTGCGCGTGCCCTTCCGCCACCAGGCAGAACTTCAGCGATGAGCCAATCGACGTGGTCTGGTGCTCGCCCAACTGTTGCAGATACTCTTTTAACTCATTGTCGGCATGCGAGCGGCTAATCACCACCAGCGGCGGACGCGCGTCACGAACCTGAATTTGTTTGCGTACGCCGCACTCTTCTTTCCACGCTTTACCTTCTGCTGCGCTGTACATCACTTTCATTACCGGCGCGTAAACCACGCCCAGAACCGGCTTTCCTTTCTCGATCAGCGCAATATTGACGGTAAATTCACCGTTACGCTTAATGAACTCTTTGGTCCCGTCCAGCGGGTCCACCAGCCAGTAGCGCTGCCAGTGCTGGCGAACATCCCAGCCAGGAGGAGCTTCTTCAGACAGAACAGGAATATCTGGCGTCAGCGCCAGTAATCCTTCGAGGATCACCGTATGCGCGGCGATATCCGCCGCCGTGACCGGAGAATCATCCTGCTTGCTGGTAATCTCCATCGGTTTGATTCCATCGTAGACCTGCATAATGGCATCGCCCGCGTTCCGTGCAAGCTGGCATACATGTTCTAGCATTCTCCACCTCGTTTATATCAGTGGTGTTAACTCGTTGTTTTACTTATACCCGATCGTCAGGGGATCCGCCAACTGTGATAGCGTCTGCGGTTTTAGACGCTATATTCATGTCATGATTCACAGTTCTGTAAGCAAGAAGATTTATATACATTTTCTTTTGTGGCTTAGATCTTAAAAGGATGCCCCTGATGATTAAGTTTAGTGCAACGCTTCTGGCAACGCTGATTGCAGCCAGCGTCAATGCCGCGACCGTCGATCTACGTATAATGGAAACCACTGATTTACATAGTAATATGATGGATTTCGATTATTACAAAGATACACCGACAGAAAAATTCGGTCTGGTACGTACGGCAAGTCTGATCAACGCTGCGCGTGGTGAAGTCAAAAACAGCGTGCTGGTTGATAATGGCGATCTGATTCAGGGCAGCCCGCTCGGGGATTACATGGCGGCTAAAGGGCTGAAAGCGGGCGAAACTCACCCGGTATATAAGGCGCTGAATACCCTGGATTACGCGGTGGGTAACCTCGGCAACCATGAATTCAACTACGGTCTGGAGTATCTGCACAACGCGCTGGCCGGGGCGAAATTCCCTTACATTAACGCCAATATCATCGACGTTAAGACCAAAAAGCCGCTGTTTACGCCTTACTTAATCAAAGACACAGAGGTGGTCGACAAGGAAGGGAACAAACAGACGCTGAAGATTGGCTATATCGGCTTTGTGCCACCACAGATTATGACCTGGGATAAAGCCAACCTCAGCGGCAAAGTAACGGTGAACGACATTACGGAAAGTGCACGCAAATACGTTCCGGAAATGCGGGAAAAAGGCGCAGATGTCGTGGTGGTGGTTGCTCACTCCGGGCTTTCTGCCGACCCATATCAAACGATGGCGGAAAACTCCGTTTATTACCTCAGTGAAGTACCGGGCGTGGATGCCATTATGTTTGGTCACGCTCACGCTGTCTTCCCGGGTAAAGACTTTGCCAATATTAAAGGCGCAGATATCACAAAAGGTACGCTGAACAGGGTTCCTGCGGTGATGCCGGGTATGTGGGGCGATCACCTGGGCGTGGTGGATCTCGTGCTGAATAACGACAGCGGTAAATGGCAGGTCACTCAGGCGAAAGCCGAGGCGCGCCCGATCTATGACGCCGCGGCCAAAAAATCACTGGCAGCAGAAGACAAAAAAATCGTTGAGATCCTGAAAGCCGATCACGACGCCACGCGTGAGTTTGTCAGCAAACCGATCGGTAAATCCGCCGATAACATGTACAGCTATCTGGCGCTGGTACAAGATGACCCGACCGTACAGGTGGTGAACAACGCGCAGAAAGCCTATGTGGAACACTTTATTCAGGGCGATCCGGATCTGGCAAAACTACCGGTACTTTCCGCCGCCGCGCCGTTTAAGGTCGGTGGACGCAAGAACGATCCGGCAAGCTTTGTAGAAGTCGAAAAAGGTCAGTTAACCTTCCGTAACGCCGCTGATTTGTATCTCTATCCCAACACTCTGGTGGTGGTGAAAGCCAGCGGTAAAGAGGTGAAAGAGTGGCTGGAATGTTCCGCCGGGCAGTTCAATCAGATTGATATCCACAGCAGCAAACCACAGTCGTTGATTAACTGGGATGGCTTCCGTACCTATAATTTCGATGTGATTGACGGTGTGAATTATCAGATTGATGTTTCACAACCTGCTCGCTACGACGGTGAATGTCAGACCATTAACCCGAAAGCGGAACGTATTAAAAATCTGACCTTTAACGGCAAACCAATCGATCTGAATGCCACCTTCCTCATCGCGACCAACAACTATCGCGCCTACGGCGGTAAATTTGCCGGAACCGGCGACAGCCACATCGCGTTTGCCTCTCCGGATGAAAACCGCTCGGTGCTGGCGGCCTGGATTGGTGCACAGACGAAGCGTGCCGGTGAAATTCACCCGGCGGCAGATAACAACTGGCGTCTGGCGCCGATTCACAGCGATACACCACTGGATATTCGCTTTGAAACATCACCGTCTGATAAAGCCGCTGCGTTTATTAAAGAGAAAGGCCAGTATCCGCTGAAGAAAGTCGCAACCGATGATATCGGTTTCGCCATTTATCAGCTGGATTTAAGTAAGTAACTTTTGTGCCGGATGCAACGCAATAGCGTCTTATCCGGCCTACAAAGCTACGCAGCCCGTTCGTCCCGCTGCGCTAAAACCTGCGGCAAATTCAGTTCTATCCAGTCCGCCAGCGCGGCGACTTTATCGCTCACCTGCTCACCCAACGGCGTCAGGCTATACTCCACATGCGGTGGTACTACCGGATACGACACCCGATTGATAAACCCGTCATGCTCTAACGCTTGCAGGGATTGCGCCAGCATCTTTTCACTGACCCCGCCCATCTTACGGCGCAAATCGCTGAAACGGTGCGTACCGTCGCGCAGCGCCACCAGAATCAACACGCCCCAGCGGCTGGTGACGTGTTTTAACACCTCGCGGGAGGGACACTGTTCGGCAAACAAGTTGCCATCGCGTAACTGCTGGGAGAGCGTCGAAGCTGTCATTTTCATACTAACCTTTTTGTGCGTACTTACTAAAAGTAAGTTTAGGTGTTAGCGTGATTAAACACAAGACCAATACCAAGGAGTCACCCCATGATCGCGATTACCGGCGCCACCGGCCAACTGGGCCAACACGTTATTGAATCTCTGCTGAAAACCGTCCCTGCCAGCCAGATTGTGGCAATTGTGCGTAATCCCGCTAAAGCGACGGCGCTTAGCCAGCAGGGCATTACCGTTCGTCAGGCGGATTACAGTGATGAAGCCGCCTTTACAACTGCCTTACAGGGTATCGACAAGCTACTGCTGATCTCCTCCAGCGAAGTGGGACAACGTGCCCCACAGCATCGCAACGTGATTAACGCAGCGAAAGCCGCCCACGTAAAATTTATCGCCTACACCAGCCTGCTGCACGCCGACACCTCCCCGCTTGGGCTGGCCGATGAGCATGTGGCAACCGAGAAGATGCTGGCAGAATCCGGTATCGCGTACGCACTGCTGCGTAACGGCTGGTACACCGAAAACTATCTCGCCAGCGCACCGGCGGCACTGGAACATGGCGTGTTTATCGGGGCTGCAGGTGAAGGCAAAATCGCCTCAGCGACTCGCGCCGACTATGGCGCCGCTGCGGCGCGCGTCATCAGTGAAGACGGTCATGCCGGAAAAACCTATGAGCTGGCGGGCGACGCAGGCTGGACCCTGAGCCAGTTGGCTGCCGAGCTGGCAAAACAGAGCGGCAAAAAAGTGGTGTATCAGAACCTGAGCGAAGCTGATTTTGCCGCCGCGCTAAAAGGTGTGGGTCTGCCTGCCGGACTGGCGGACATGCTGGCTGACTCAGACACAGGCGCCTCCAAAGGCGGTCTGTTCGACGATAGCCATACGCTAAGCAAACTGATTGGTCGCCCGACCACCTCGTTGGCTGACAGCGTCAAAGGCATCGTGTAAGTGTTAAAAATTAGTTAATTGTGGTGGCATCCCCGCGCATCCTCTCTGATAATGACAGGATGATGCGTGGGGAGAGAAAACGTGCAAGGTGTACCTGAGCAGTTTATTGATGAGAAAGACAGCGCCCGCTTTCGCCATCTGGCGCAAGTGCCGGGCGTTGAGCTGTATCATGCGCACATCTCGCGTTACGCCTTTGAGCCGCACACCCATGAAGCGTTTGGCATTGGCGCGATAGAAGCCGGAGCCGAACGTTTTCGCTATCGCGGTACGCAGTATGTTGCCCCCGCCCATTCCGTCGTCACCATGAATCCCGATGAGCTGCATACCGGCGAAGCTGAAACTGCCGACGGCTGGCGCTATCGAATGATTTATCTTGAACCCGATCTTCTGGAAGAGGTCACCGGGATCCGCCACTGGTGGTTTCATGACGTAACGCGTCACGATCCGCTGCGCTCGCGCCAGATCTGCTCGCTAATCCATGGCCTGTGGAACACGGAGGATCCGCTGGCGCAAAAAGGATTATTGCTCGATCTGATCGACACGTTCCAGCCGCTGGCCCGCCATGCGCCGGTATTGCCGGAGGGGGCGCATCGCTTTGAACGGGTACGCGAGTATCTGCACGATAATTATATGCATCCGGTCACGCTCGACGAGCTGGCGCGGGTTGCATCACTGAGTCCCTGGCATTTTCAGCGCCAGTTTAAATCTCATTTCCACGTCACGCCGCACCAGATGCTGATGGCTATCCGCCTGTGGCGAGCCAAAGGTTTTCTCACTTACGGTATGCCCGCCGCAGAGGTCGCCGCCGCAACCGGCCTCACCGACCAGTCGCATCTTACCCGCGCGTTTACCCATCGCTACGGCATTACGCCGGTGCGTTATCAGAAACAAGTCGTCCGGCGTTGATCAGCAATCTCATACAATACGGCGGCATTTTTCCTGCCTACACTCGACTCATTGTTAAACGATGTGGATGTCAAAAATGATTAGCGGTGTGTTGTATGCCCTGCTGGCCGGGCTGATGTGGGGATTAATTTTTGTTGGACCGCTGATCGTACCGGAATACCCGGCGGTATTGCAGTCGATGGGGCGTTATCTGGCGCTGGGGCTGATCGCATTGCCGATTGCCTGGCTGGGACGTGTGCGCCTGCGTCAACTTGTGCGGAAAGACTGGATAACTGCGCTGACGCTAACAATGATGGGGAATCTGATTTATTACGTTTGCCTGGCAAGCGCCATTCAGCGCACCGGCGCACCGGTCTCCACAATGATTATTGGTACATTACCGGTGGTGATCCCGGTCTTCGCTAACCTGCTCTACAGCCAGCGTGACGGCAAATTATCATGGTGGCGTCTGTCACCTGCGCTGGTGCTGATTGGTATAGGACTGCTGTGCGTGAATATCTCGGAGCTGAATCAGGGGTTACCAGACTTTAGCGGCTGGCGTTATGGTTCCGGCATCGCGCTGGCGCTTGTCTCGGTGGTGTGTTGGGCGTGGTATGCGCTGCGTAATGCCCGCTGGCTGCGCGAGAATCCGGATAAGCACCCGATGATGTGGGCGACGGCCCAGGCATTGGTGACGCTGCCTGTTTCTCTGCTCGGTTATATTGTCGCCTGCCTGTGGCTGAACGGGCAAACGCCGGACTTCGCTCTGCCCTTCGGTCCGCGTCCGGGTGTGTTTATCGGCCTGATGATAGCCATTGCGGTCTTGTGTTCGTGGGTTGGCGCACTGTGCTGGAACGTCGCCAGCCAAAAATTGCCGACGGTGATCCTCGGCCCGTTGATTGTCTTCGAAACGCTGGCCGGTTTGTTGTACACCTTTATTCTGCGTCAGGAATTTCCACCTCTGCTGACGGTTAGCGGAATAGCACTGCTGATGGTTGGGGTGGTGATAGCCGTCAGAGCCAAGCCGCAGAAACCGAGCGTCGTGGTGGTTTCACAATCATAATGTGCCGGTTGGCGCTGCTTATCCGGCCTACTGGGTAATATCTTGTAGGCCGGAGCAGACGTTAAACTTTAAACACCGCCACCGTCTGATTCAACCGCGCGGCCTGCTCTTCAAGCGCGGCAGCGGCGGAAGCGGACTCTTCTACCAGCGAGGCGTTTTGCTGCGTCACGCGATCCATCTCGGCAACCGCCTGGCCTACCTGATCGATACCCCGACTTTGTTCATCAGAAGCAGAGGCAATCTCCCCCATGATGTCGGTCACGCGGGTCACGGCGCTAACAATTTCCGCCATCGTTTCGCCCGCTTCATGTACCAGCGCCGTACCGGCATTGACTCGATTCCCCGAGTCATCAATCAGCGCTTTAATCTCTTTCGCCGCCTGAGCGCTACGCTGCGCCAGCGTACGAACCTCGCCTGCGACCACAGCAAACCCACGCCCCTGCTCGCCCGCACGCGCCGCTTCTACCGCCGCGTTCAGCGCAAGAATATTAGTCTGGAAGGCAATACCGTCGATAACTGTGGTAATTTGCGCGATTTTGCTGGAACTGGTGGCGATTTCATCCATCGTACGCACCACGCCATCGACCACGTTTCCGCCTTTCTGCGCCGTCTGCGAGGCATTTTTTGCCAGACTGGTCGCCTGACGCGCGTTATCCGCGTTCTGTCTCACGGTTGCGGTAAGTTGTTCCATGCTGGCAGCAGTCTCTTCCAGAGAGGCAGCCTGCTGCTCGGTACGTGAAGAGAGATCGTTGCTGCCAGCGGCGATTTCACCCGCGCCGGTATAGATAGTATCGGCCCCGTCACGCACCACGCTGACCGTATTCGCCAGCGCCTGCTGCATGTCGCGGACACTGCTTGCCAGCAGCGCCATTTCATTACTGCCATCGGCGTTGATGCGGTGCGTCAAATCACCTGCGGCAATATGGCGAATATGTCCCATCACCTCGTGGAGCGGCTTGAGCAGCACTCGCTGCATCGCCAGCCAACTGGCGATAATCACGGTGACGACAATCAGCATCACCGCGGACAGCAGCCAGATTATCTTCTGATAATCACTCTCATTGTCCTGCACTCCGGCAGTGGCCAGCGCCGTTTGCGCGCTACGCCATTGCCGATAAACTTCCTGCATGGCCATTTGCTTTTGCTCGGCATTCTGCTTGAACATCTCTTCCAGCTTTCCTTCAGCCAGCAGCGCGTTCATTTTTGCCAGCGTCGCAGAGTAGATGCCGTACTGCTCTTCCAGTCGATCGGCCAGATGCTCATCCAGCCCCGGCGTTTCCGGCAGAGCGTAGTATTTATCGTAATGCTCTTTCGATTCGGCCAACAGGCGATTTGCCGTGTTCACCAGCTCCTGCAACTGACCGCCGTTAATATCGCTGGCCATCGTTCCCTGTAAACGCAGCATGCCCCGGTTGAGCGTGACGCGAGCCTGGTTCAGGCTGATCCATGCATCGGTAAACTCAGCCACGTTCTGGCTGGAAAGTTGAGATACGTTAAAGTTCTGCTTATCGTTATTGAGCGCGCCAATAAAGACGCCCGCGGAGATGAGCTGCATTGCGCCCAGCGCAAGTAACACGGTGATAAGTAAGGTTATCACTTTGATTCGTTTGAACATCTGTAGCCTTTTATTATGCAGGTATTGTCTGAGGTCTAACTATCGGCAGCGGCGTGCGCTTATTTAATCCTCTGGTGCAGCTTTTTTCGCCGTACCACTCCTTTCCAATAAGATTCAGCACGTTAAAGAGATAAGAAATTTTCGTGACAGTCATCACAAAATCCTCTGCCTCTAAAGGGTTATATCCTTCGTCATAAGTTGCATTTAAAATACATCTTATATTATTGAGAATGAGGTAACGGCAATGTCTTATCGCGATCAACCTTTAGGTGAACTGGCGCTCTCTATTCCTCGCGCTTCGGCCCTGTTTCGTAAATACGATATGGATTACTGCTGCGGCGGTAAGCAAACGCTGGCACGTGCAGCCGCGCGTAAAGAGCTGGATTTAGACGTGATTGAAGCGCAGCTCGCGCAGCTGGCTGAACAGCCGCTGGAGAAAGACTGGCGTACCGTGGCTCTGGCTGAAATCATCGACCATATCATTGTGCGTTATCACGACAGACACCGCGAACAGCTGCCGGAACTGATCCTGCAGGCCACTAAAGTTGAACGCGTTCACGCAGACAAACCGAACGTACCGCGCGGCCTGGCGAAAAACCTGACCATGCTGCATGAAGAGCTGTCCAGCCACATGATGAAAGAAGAGCAGATCCTGTTCCCGATGATCAAACAAGGCATGGGCAGCCAGGCGATGGGGCCAATCAGCGTGATGGAAAGCGAACATGACGATGCTGGTGAACTGGTGGAAGTGATCAAACACATCACCCATAACGTAACGCCGCCACCAGAGGCCTGCACCACCTGGAAAGCCATGTATAACGGCATTAACGAGATGATCGACGACCTGATGGAACACATCAGCCTGGAAAACAATGTGTTGTTCCCGCGTGCCCTCGCAGGTGAATAAAAAAAGGCGCCTGAGAGCGCCTTCCTAAGTCCGAATTCGGCCACTGCTTATGTGGCCTTTTTTTGTGTCAGAACGTAGGCCTGATAAGCGCAGCGCATCAGGCAATCCCGGCGGCATAATACGGCGTAAACGCCTTATCCGGCCTACATCTCACTGCGTAGCGATTATCGCGTACCTGCCATACGTTTTTTACCGATGAACAACCAGCCCAGACCCAGCGCGATGAACCACAGCGGCGTGACGATCAGCGCCTGACGGGTATCATCTTCCAGCGTCAGCAGTACCAGTACGAAGACGAAAAACGCCATACATACCCAGCACATCAGCTTGCCTAACGGCATCTTGTAGATTGATTTTTCATGCAGATGAGGACGCTGCTTGCGGTACACCAGGTACGAGCAAAGAATGATGGTCCAAACGAACATGAACAGAATCGCCGATACGGTGGTGATCATGGTGAAGGCGCCAATCACGCTCGGGTTCACGTACAGCATCACCACGCCGCCCAGCAGACAGATACAGGAGAAGGTTAAACCTTTCGCCGGAACTGCGCGTTTAGACAGCTTGGCAAACGCTTTAGGCGCAACGCCTTCCTGCGCCAGGCCGAACAGCATACGGCTGGTAGAAAACACGCCGCTGTTTGCAGAAGAGGCAGCTGAAGTCAGCACCACAAAGTTGATCAGGCTCGCCGCAGCAGGCAGACCAACCAGCACAAACAGTTCAACGAATGGGCTCTTGGTTGGCACTACCGAGCTCCACGGCGTAACGGACATAATCACGATCAGCGCGAACACGTAGAACATGATGATACGGATTGGAATCGAGTTAATGGCGCGCGGCAGAGATTTTTCCGGATCCTTGGTTTCCGCAGCGGTCGTTCCCACCAGCTCAATACCCACAAACGCGAACACCGCTATCTGGAAGCCGGCAAAGAAGCCGCTCAGACCTTTCGGGAACCAGCCACCGTCATTCCACAGATGCGTGAACGATGCCTGAACACCGGTTGGCGACTGGAAGTGTGTCAGCACCATCACCAGACCAACGACAATCAGGCCGATAATGGCGACGATTTTGATCATCGCAAACCAGAACTCCATCTCACCAAACATTTTAACGGTGGCAAGGTTGAGGCTCAGCAGCAGCACAATCACCGCCAGCGAGGCGACCCAGTCTGACAGTTCGGGGAACCAGAATTGCGCATACGCGGTAATCGCGACCACGTCTGCCATCCCGGTAACGACCCAGCAGAACCAGTAGGTCCAGCCGGTAAAATACCCGGCCCATGGCCCGAGCAGGTCAGAGGCAAAATCACTAAAGGATTTGTACTCCAGATTCGAGAGCAGCAATTCACCCATTGCACGCATCACGAAAAACAGCATAAAACCGATGATCATATACACAAAGATGATCGACGGTCCGGCGAGACTGATGGTTTTACCGGAGCCCATAAACAGGCCAGTACCGATAGCGCCACCAATGGCAATAAGTTGAATATGACGGTTTGTGAGATTGCGCCGTAGCGACTGTTCAGACGACGCCTCTTCAGCGGTGTCGACTTTTACCTGATCTACCATGTTTTTTCTTCCTGTACCTGTCTGTGTTGTTCAGGCTCTACGGCCTTTAGTGTGTCTATGATACGACGATCCTGTGATCAGGACTCATCGATATTAGGTAAGAATTGGCGGGATGAATACTAAGATTTAGATATAATGTTAATTTAATGTTTAAAGTGAGTGTCATATCACTCTGATAGCGCGAATCAGCTCACAAAAATACACGCTGATGGGGCATTTGCAAGATAAAATATCGACAACGCCGTAACTATAGCTTTTCACGCTATTTTTTTGCTCCCCCCGGCCACGGGGGGAACAGAAGTCACTGCTTACAGGATCTCAAGCAGCTCAACTTCGAACACCAGCGTGCTGAACGGAGGAATGGACGCGCCAGCGCCACGCTCGCCGTAAGCCAGTTCCTGAGGAAT
The DNA here is from genome assembly GCF_030332665.1 of Citrobacter sp. Cpo090. NCBI lineage: Bacteria > Pseudomonadati > Pseudomonadota > Gammaproteobacteria > Enterobacterales > Enterobacteriaceae > Citrobacter > Citrobacter sp. Cpo090. Next base: position 483,289 of record NZ_JAOWHK010000031.1, read on the forward strand.
AGTCAGTTCCCATTTGGAACCTACCGGCATCAGGGTCAGCGCTTCAATCCAGCCAGGGATTACGCCGTTAACCGGGAATTCAGCCGGTTCGCCACGTGCGACAGAGCTGTCAAACACGGTACCGTCGATCAGTTTACCGGTGTAGTGCACACGAACGCGGTCAGTACGCGCCGGAATAGCACCTTCACCCTGGGTCAGAACACGGAACTGCAAACCGGATTCAGTGCTGTTCACACCGTCTTTCTCACGGTTTTCTTCCAGATATTTGACGCCATCAGCCGCCATAGCCTGGAAACGCTCGCGACGTACTGCATCGGCGCGTTCGTGGATTTCACGCAGTGCGCGATGCACAACATCAACCGGCACTGCCGGGTGCTTACCTTCCAGCGCGTCAGCGATACCCGCTACCAGCGCTTCAGGCAACAGTCCTTCCAGTCCGGATTCGCTCAGCTGTTGTCCTACCTGCAAACCAATGCCGTAGCTTGCTTGCGCTTCGATAGTGTCAAAAGTCGGGTTAGCCATCATATTTCCTTTCATCGGATGTAAAGTAGCGGGCAGCATATCAGCCATGCCGCATCCGGTAAAACTTTGTCTCGGGAACAGATGACAAATCGCGAGGAAACATAAACAATAGGAATATCCCGCGTTGACGTCACGAAAGCGGGTAATATGACGAACATCATAGCGTTAGCCATCTATACTCTATGATCGAGGAACGAGACGCGGAGCAGGAGGAAAGCCATGCCCGGGCGCTTTGAATTAAAACCAACCCTGGCGAAAATCTGGCATGCACCGGACAATTTTCGCATTATGGACCCGCTACCGCCTATGCACCGCCGCGGCATTATTATTGCTGCTATTGTATTGGTGATAGGTTTCCTGCTCCCTTCCAGTGACACCAGCGATACCCCTGTGGTGACGCGTACTGCCCAGCTGGATTTACAGTCACAGTCGCAGCCGCCGACCGAGGCTCAGCTGCAGGCACAGCTTGTCCCGCCGCAAAACGATCCCGGCCAGGTCGCTCCGGTTGCGCCAGAGCCAATCCAGGAAGGAGAACCTGATGCGCAGCCTCAGGTCCAGCAATCTCAGCCGCAGACACAACCTTTCCAACAGGATAGCGGAATTGACCAGCAGTGGCGCTCCTATCGCGTAGACTCAGGTAAAACGCTGGCGCAGGTATTCCGTGACCATAACCTCCCGCCAACCGATGTGTATGCGATGGCACAGGTTGAAGGCGCCGGAAAACCGCTGAGCAATCTGAAAGACGGTCAGATGATACAGATCAGGCAGAATGCCAATGGCGTGGTGACGGGATTAACCATTGATACCGGGAATGGTCAGCAGGTACTGTTTACCCGCCAGCCTAACGGCAGTTTTATCCGCGCCCGTTAAGCGCCGTGGCCCCGTGATTCCAGGCCTGATAAGCGATAGCGCCATCAGGCATCAAGGTGAAGCGTCAACGTTTCACCTTGTTCACCCACCAGATCCCCGAACAGACCAGCACCAGCGCCACCGCATATTTCCATTCGAGAATGTTTTCACCGAGGAATATTGCCGACAGTACTGCCCCCGAAACCGGGATCAGGAAGTTAAACGGCGCAATCATCCCCACGCGATTATGCTTGAGCAGAATACTCCACAAGGCGAAAGCGACCGAAGAGAGTAACGTCAGGTAGCCCAGAATCGCTACCGAAGATGCACCGTGTACGGTTAGCGTGCCGCCAAAAGCGTAGCCGCCGATAACCAACGCCAGACCGCCACCGCCCAACTGGTACCCTGTCATTACCGTCGGGTCCACCGTCTGAGAAATACGTTTTCCATATAGCGTGGCAGCAGAGAGAATAAAGGCCGCCATCACTACTGAGCCATCTCCTAACAGGCTGAAGCTAAAATCCAGTCCGCTGCTAAAGTTCACTACCATCACCCCAGCAAAGCCGAGGATACAGCCCAGCGCTTTGTTGTAGCTCAGTTTGTCGTTATGGTAGATAAAATGGGCCAGCAGTACGCTGAAGAAGGTCCCGGTCGCATTCATGATGGACCCTTTCACCCCCGTCGTGAACGCCAGGCCAATATAGAAGAAGATGTATTGCAGCGAGGTTTGCGTCAGTCCCAACAGCGTGAGTTGACCGTACTGACGCGGGCTTAACCGGCCAATCGGTTTACGCTGCGCTACCGCCAGCAGTAGCAGCAATAATCCCGCAAACAGAAAGCGATATCCGGCAAAGACAATCTTTGAGGGAATGTCATCCGTGGCAATCTGGAAGATCTCATATCCGCTTTTGATCGCCGGATAAGCACTCCCCCACAGCAGGCAGCAGAACGCTGCGCTCAGGTAGACAACATTTTTACGCGCAAACAGAGGTTGGTGCGTTGGTTCCATTCCATCACCACTTTGAAATAATGTTTTATTTTTGTGATTATCCCGAAAAGGATAAAGAATAGCCAGAGAGAAAAGCGGGGGAACAGAAAAGCAAAACGCCGGCACAGGGCCGGCGCTTTTACGCGGTCATCAGAATAAAAACTTATTCTGCAACTACGTTTACAGTCAGCTTAGCAAACACTTCGCTGTGAACCTGGAAGCTCACTTCGTGCTCACCAGTGGTACGCAGAACGCCGTTCGGCAGACGAACTTCGCTCTTAGCTACTTCAACGCCAGCTGCAGTTACAGCGTCAGCGATGTCGCGAGTACCGATGGAACCGAACAGTTTACCTTCGTCGCCAGCTTTAGACGCGATGGTTACGGTTTCCAGTGCGTTGATTTTCTCAGCACGAGCTTCAGCAGCGGACAGAACGTCAGCCAGTTTAGCTTCCAGCTCAGCGCGACGCGCTTCGAAAAATTCAACGTTTTTCTTGGTAGCAGGAACAGCTTTACCCTGTGGTACCAGGAAGTTACGAGCATAGCCCGCTTTAACGTTAACCTGATCACCCAGGCTACCCAGGTTTGCTACTTTATCAAGCAGAATAACTTGCATTACCTTATCCTCTCAAAGTCGTATTAATGGACCGTGACCGATTACTGATGACGATCAGTGTACGGCAGCAGGGACAGGTAGCGAGCGCGTTTGATAGCGCGAGCCAGCTGACGCTGGTATTTTGCACGGGTACCGGTGATACGGCTTGGGACAATCTTACCGCTTTCGGTGATGTAGTTTTTCAGCGTAGCGATATCTTTATAGTCGATCTCTTGAACGCCTTCCGCGGTGAAACGGCAGAACTTGCGACGACGGAAATAACGTGCCATATGGCTAGTCTCCAGAATCTATCAATTCAATCTGCTCGGCATGCAGAACCATTTTGCTCAGGCCGTTCTTTGCCTTGTGGCAAGAGATGAACCCCTGAACGGTCACTGCGCTACCGACCGTTATACTGTGAGTAATGGCCTGGTTTTCGTGTCCGCTAATAATAACGGGCATTTGGCACCACGCCTGCCGGTGAAACCCGGCTTCCTCCTGCACAGAACGATGCTCAAGCACGAACTGGCAATGAGGAATTCCTGATGGACTGACCTTTCGAAGGGGAGCCCTGCACACGGTGCCGGACAACGCCAGACGGTTGGTCATCAGAAATTACTCTTCAGAATCCCCAGCTTCAGCATCATCTGCGGTTTCGTTAGCGAAATCATCGCGACGTTCACGACGCTCGTCTTTCGCTTTAACCATCGGAGATGCTTCGGTAACAGCGTGTTTAGTACGCATAACCATGCTGCGGATAACGGCATCGTTGAAGCGGAAGGTAGTTTCCAGCTCATCGATCACTTCCTGCGGCGCTTCAACGTTCATCAGAACGTAGTGAGCTTTGTGCAGTTTGTTGATCGGGTAAGCCAGCTGACGGCGGCCCCAGTCTTCCAGACGGTGGATCGTGCCTTCTGCACCAGTGATGGCAGCAGTGTAGCGTTCGATCATACCCGGAACCTGTTCGCTCTGGTCAGGATGGACCATAAAAACGATTTCGTAATGACGCATCGAATTGCTCCTTACGGATTATTCAGCCTCCTGTCTGGGTCAGCCGAGGCCCATGGAGGCAAGGAACGTGTTAAAGGTCGGCTGAAAAATGACGCGTCATAATACTGGGGTCAGCAGGTAAACTCAAGGTGCTTGTACGATTATTTATCATGTCGCCATTAATACATATCCAGCAGCATTTTGATGCTGATACAAATAGAGACGATGACAATCATGGGTCGGATGACTTTCTTGCCGCGCGTCAGTACGACTGTCGCACCCAGACGTGCGCCGAGGGATTGCCCGGCAAACATCACCAGCCCCAGCGACCAGATCATTTTACCGCCGAAAATGAAGAATAAAATCGAGGCGATGTTCGACGCCAGGTTAATAAAATTCGAGTGGATTTGCGCTTTATCGATACTGTATCCCCACAGCAGGATATAGCTGAGCGTATAAAAGGAACCGGCCCCGGCACCGAGAAAGCCATCATAAAAACCAATGCATCCCCCGCCGATCAACGAGAAGAGAAACAGGGATACCTGCTGCTTTCTTTTCGGTTCGCTAAGGTTTGGCGCAAAAATGAAGTAAATGGCGACTGCGATAATCAGGATTGGCAGCAGTTTCTTCAGCAGTTCCGGTTCAATGAACTGGATAAGCGTCGTTCCCATCGCAGAACCGATAAAAGCAGATAAAAACACATACTTGTGCTCCTGCACGTTGATATGTCCCCGGCGTAAAAAGTAAATTCCGGAGGTCAGCGAGCTACCCAGCGCCTGGATTTTATTGGTTGCCAGCGCATTAGCCGGGGGTAAACCAGAAATTAAGAGTGCGCCAATAGAGAGAAAACCACCGCCGCCCGACACCACGTTAATAAAGCCAGCCACCAGTGCGACCATGAACATAATCACAAAGTAGCTGAAATCCATGAATGAAGTATCCATAAGTTTTTGCCTTATTATCATAAAGTTATATTAATTATCCGGCTCACTATAAACGGCGTACTCCCCCGATTAAATTGACTATTTGGTAAGAGCTTATGCGCGAAAGGCAGGTATTTTTTCACCGCAGCGGTATACACCAGCAGACTGTTAATTAAAGAAAAGATGGCTATGCGGTAATTTTTTGAACAACTGCATCAGAAATGGTCGCTATCGACTGCGCCGACAGCGGTTAAAATTACATCAGAAGCTAATCACTCACAGGAGAGAAGCAACCAGCGACCGCAGTCGAGGAGGTACATATGCGAGCCCGTGTTTTGACCCTTCTGGCTGTGCTTTTGCTCAGTGCAAATGCAACGGCAGCCATCAAAATTGATAACCATCAGGCCAGGAACATGGATGATGTGCAGAGCTTAGGCGTCATTTACATAAATCATAACTTCGCCACTGAAAGTGAAGCCACTCAGGCCCTGAATGAAGAGACCGATGCGCAAGGCGCAACCTACTACCACGTGATCCTCACCAGGGAACCCGGTAGTAACGGGAATATGCACGCCAGTGCAGATATTTATCGTTAACACCAGAAATAACCAACGAGAACATTGCCACAGTTTGACTTGCCCCCTTCACTGGGGGCTTTTTTTGCAAAACAATCCCGAAGCCAGACCGTTCTCATCCCCATGAAGAGTTGGCTCCGGAACGTTTTATCTTACTTCTGCCCGTAATAGGCATTTGGGCCGTGCTTACGCATGAAGTGCTTATTCATCAGATAACTGTCGATGGGGCTGAGCGCCGGATTAATGCCGCGCGCAATCCACGCCATCCGCGCCACCTCTTCCATCACCACGGCATTGTGTACCGCATCATGTGCATCTTTCCCCCAGGCAAACGGACCGTGCTGATACACCACAATCCCCGGCGTATGCAGTGGTTCAACGTCACCCAGCGTTTCGATGATCACCTCTCCGGTGTTCAGCTCATATTCACCCTGAACCTCTTCTTCGCTTAGTGCCCTGGTACACGGAATGTCGCCAAAGAAATAATCCGCATGCGTGGTGCCGAGCGCGGGTATTGCCAGACCTGCCTGCGCCCATGCCGTCGCGTGGGTTGAGTGGGTATGCACCACGCCGCCAAGAGAGGAATAGCGGCGATACAGCGCCAGATGGGTGGCGGTATCGGAAGAAGGACGATAACGTCCTTCCACCACGTTGCCGTGCAGATCCACAACCACCATGTCATCCACTGTCATTGTTTGGTAGTCGACGCCGCTGGGCTTAATTACCACCAGCCCGCGTTCGCGGTCGATGGCGCTGACATTACCCCAGGTAAACGTCACCAGCCCGTATCGCGGCAGATCCATATTGGCCTCAAAAACCTGCTGTTTAAGTTTGTGCATTACACCGCCTCCTCCAGACCGGCGCTGGCCATACGCGCTTTCACCCAGTCGCGCGCCTTCGCCACTTCACGAGCCGGGTCGTCCGACGTTTCACTCCACATCTCAATCAGGTATGGCCCGCAATACCCACTCTGTTTGAGCGTCGCAAAACAACGTTCGAAATCGACAATCCCTTCACCAAACGGCACATTTTTGAATACGCCGGGTTTGGTATCTTTCACGTGTACGGCAACGATATGGCCCATTCCCGCCTGCAACTCCATCTGCACATCGTTATCCCACGCCGATAAATTGCCAATATCGGGGTAAAGCTGGAACCACGGATTGTTGAGATAGTGGGCGTAACCCAGCGCCTTACTGATCGAATTCATCAGTGGATAATCCATGATTTCCATCGCCAGCGTCACCTGTGCACGGCTCGCCATCTCTACGCTTTCTTTCAGCCCATCGCGAAACCGACGACGCGTTTCGTTATTGGCCTGCTGGTAATAGACATCGTAACCGGCCAGTTGAATAACGCGAATACCGATATCCTGCGCAAACTGAATCGCTTTACGCATGATCTCCAGCCCTTGGTCGCGTACCGCATCATCTTCACTACCCAGCGGGAAACGACGATGAGCGCTCAGGCACATGGACGGTACCCGTATCCCTGTCTCGGCGATAGCGGCCACCAGCGCCAGTCGCTGCTCACGGCTCCAGTCAAGACGCGCCAGGCGATCGTCGGTTTCATCAACCGACATTTCGACAAAGTCAAAGCCCAGTTCCTTCGCCAGCTGCAAGCGTTCCAGCCAGCACTCCCCACCGGGAAGCGCTTTTTCATAAATACCGAGCGGGACCTGTTTCGACAACATAGTCGCTCCTTATCCCCACAGCTGGGCGATAGAACGTTTGAACTGACGGGCCGCTTCCACCGGAGAGGCGGCATCGCGAATGCTGCGACCGGCAATAAAGACGTGAATCGGAATTCCCTGGAACAGCGGCAGATCTTCCAGCGCCAGACCGCCGGTGACAGTGACTTTAAAGCCCATCTCGGACAGGCGTTTGATCGCACTGATATCCGCCTCTCCCCACGCCACACCCGCCGCCTGCGCATCACGGCTGCGGTGATACACAACTTGCCCAATGCCCGCGTCACGCCACTCTTGCGCCTGCTCCCAGGTCCAGTAACCCGTCAGTTCAATCTGTACATCACCGTTAAATTCTTTCGCCACTTCCAGCGCCCCCTTGGTGGTGTTGATATCCGCACAGCAGATGACGGTGACCCAGTCAGCGTTGGCTTCGAAACACATGCGGGAGAGGATTTTTCCCGCATCGGCAATTTTGGCGTCCGCCAGCACAATTTTATGCGGGTAAAGCGCCTTCAGGTCGCGAACGGCGCGCACGCCCTCTGCCACGCAAAGAATAGTGCCCACCTCAATGATATCGACCTCTTCGGCAATCAGACGCGTCGTTTCATACGCGGAAGACATTGATTGGTTATCCAGCGCAACCTGCAACATAGGTAATGACATTTTGGTATCCTTTTAAACAGCCGCCGCAGTGGCGTTATCAATTAAATCCAACACTTCCTGCGCGGTGCGACAGGCGCGTAAACGGTCGAAATTGGCTTCGTCATCAAAGAGATTCACGATCTGCATGATGCCCACTTCCTGATGTGTGTTGGCGTCAACTGCCGCCATCGTTATCAGAATATCGACCGGGTCGTTATCTTCGTGATTAAACACCAGCGGCGTTTTCAGCGTCACCAGCGCAAAACCGGTTTTCCTGACCCCTTCCTCCGGACGGCCATGCGGCATCGCCAGGCCTGGCGCAATCACAAAGTACGGGCCAAACTGCTCAACGCCATCAAGGATGGCCTGGTAGTAGCGTGGTTCAACCACATCAGCCTTAACCAGCAGATCCACGCCAAGCTTTACCGCTTCCTGCCAGGTACTGGCCTCGGCTTGCAAAAGGATGGAATTATTGTCTGCCAGCGAGTCACGTAATTTCATATGCCGCCCCCTTACTTCACGTCCTGTGGGAAATGCGCTTTGATCACTTCCAGCAGTTTTGGTCCAAAATCGGCAGGAGACAGCATGTTGCGTACGCCAACGACATATTTATTGCCAGAAACGGTAATCTCACCGGCGATATGCGTAGAGGCGATGATGATATCCGCGCCGCTCAGTTCACTTTTGTATTCGCCCACGGCGCAGCTGTTTACCGTATGGTCAATATTTGACTGGGTTAAAAACTGGTCCACCTTCATTTTCATGATCATGGAACTGCCCTGCCCATTGCCACACACAGCCAGAATACGTACGGTCATAATCGGAACTCCTTATTAAGCAGAGTGTTCTGCCAGTTGTTTTTCTGCGTCTTCCTCAGCACGCAACGTGCGTCCTGCGAAAAACATATAAGCCAGTGCAATCAGAATAATGACGGCCATAAACACGATGCCGATGGAGGCAAAGCCCTGCATCATCGGCGGTGCCAGAATTGACCAGTCCGCCATGCCCATCCAGGCGCTCATACCGGTGAGCTTAACCGCCCAGACGCAGCCAAAGATTTCGATCATCCCCATCACCAGGCAAATCTTGAGCGCCGCGCGCCAGCCGCCAAAGTGGTTGGCAAATACGCCGATGGTGGCGTTCGAGAAGAACATCGGGATAAAGCCTGGGATAATCAGGATGGAAGAGCCGCAGGCAACCAGAATACCTACCGCAATCAGTTGGCCGATGGTGCCCCACATAAAGCCCCAGACCACCGCGTTGGGGGCAAAGCTGTAAATCGCTGCGCAGTCGATAGCCAGCACCGCGCCGGGGATCAGACGTTGAGATATACCGTTGAACGCTTCTGAAAGTTCAGCAACGAACATACGTACGCCCTGGGTGATGATGAAGATAGCGACAGCAAACGAAAAACCGGTTTGCAGGATATACACCGTCCAGTGGGTTTTACCCGCCATCGCCTGAACCACATCAATGCCGAAAGAGAGCAGGATCGCCCCGAAAAAGATGGTCATCACAATCGCGGTGGAAACGATATTGTCATGGAAGATATTCAGCCAGCCTGGCAGCTTGAGATCTTCTACGCTCTCCTCTTTCTTACCCAGATACGGCGCGACTTTGTAAGCAATCCAGGAGGCGAACTGCTGCTGGTGACCGATGGAAAAGCCACAGCCGTCAGTTACTTCCTGCGTCGGTTTGTACATCATATTGGAGGTAATGCCCCAGTAGAGCGACACCAGCACCGCGGTACAGATGATGGTGGTCCACATCGGGTAACCAAAGATGTAGAAAGAGACAGCAATCAGCCCCGCCTGCTGGAACATGATGTGCCCGGTCAGCATGATGGTTCGAATGCCGGTAATACGCCGTAGTAGTACGTAACAAATGTTCAACGCCAGCGCTAACAGTACGGCGTACCCTACCCAACTGTAGGCATCCCCCATTCGTTCGATGGTTGCCATCATGGAGGCATAGGTATCGGAGATCGCGCCATTGATACCGTAAACCTCAGACATCTTCGCCACCACCGGTTTAAACGTGCTGGTCAGAATGCCCGACCCTGCCTGCAATAACATAAAACCGATAATCGTTTTGATCGTGCCTTTGATAATGACGCTGACACTTTTACGCAACAGGATGTAGCCGAGACAGGTCACGATACCCAACAGCAACGGTGCATTGGTCATGACCTGATTAAAAAAGACGGTAAAGATGTTGTAGAGGATCTCCATAACGATCTCCAGTAGACGAAGTTGCTGAACATTCATTACAGATGTCCAGGATATTGTGCCCTCACTCTAATTTTCAAAAGTAATCACAACAAGATTGAATTTGATTAAATGTGATGAACTACGCAAATAATTCTCTTACTTGCAGAGTGGATTTATTTCAAATTCACACACGTCAAAATAAATCCATTTAAAACAATAAAGTACAATAATACATTTCATATAAACCATCTTGTCACGTTGTAATTTTTTCACACTTTTCCATTCAACACCAAAAATCAGCGCATTGCCTTCTTGATAAAATGATGTCAGTATCAATCAAAACAAATCACAATTTGATTCAACTTGAACAAACAAGAAGGTAATTGCGATGAGTAAAGTAAAAAGCATCACGCGTGAATCATGGATTCTGAGCACATTCCCGGAGTGGGGAAGCTGGCTCAATGAAGAGATCGAGCAGGAACAGGTCGCACCTGGCACTTTCGCTATGTGGTGGCTCGGCTGTACCGGAATCTGGCTGAAGTCGGAAGGCGGGACTAACGTCTGCGTCGATTTCTGGTGCGGTACGGGTAAACAGAGTCACGGTAACCCGCTGATGAAAACCGGCCACCAGATGCAACGCATGGCAGGGGTGAAGAAACTGCAACCAAACCTGCGCACCACGCCGTTTGTTCTTGATCCGTTTGCTATTCGTCAGATCGATGCGGTGCTGGCCACGCACGATCATAACGATCACATCGACGTAAATGTTGCGGCAGCCGTCATGCAGAACTGTGCCGATGACGTGCCGTTTATTGGACCGCAGACTTGTGTGGATCTGTGGATCGGTTGGGGTGTACCAAAAGAGCGCTGCATCGTGGTAAAACCGGGTGATGTGGTGAAAGTGAAAGATATTGAAATTCATGCGCTTGATGCGTTTGATCGTACGGCATTGATCACGCTTCCTGCCGATCAAAAAGCGGCAGGCGTGTTGCCGGATGGTATGGATGCCCGCGCCGTAAACTATCTGTTCAAAACGCCGGGCGGTACGCTTTATCACAGCGGAGACTCACACTACTCCAACTACTATGCAAAGCATGGCAACGAGCACCAGATCGACGTCGCGCTCGGCTCCTACGGCGAGAACCCGCGAGGGATTACGGACAAAATGACCAGTTCCGACATGCTGCGTATGGCGGAGGCCCTGAATACAAAAGTGGTGATCCCTTTCCATCATGATATCTGGTCAAACTTCCAGGCCGATCCTCAGGAGATCCGCGTACTGTGGGAGATGAAAAAGGATCGGTTGAAGTATGGCTTTAAGCCTTTTATCTGGCAGGTGGGTGGCAAGTTCACCTGGCCGCTGGACAAAGATAATTTTGAATATCACTACCCGCGCGGCTTTGACGACTGCTTCACGATTGAACCGGATTTACCGTTTAAATCGTTCTTGTGACCCACACAAAATGCCGGGCCATCCCGGCATTTTTTCCCATTTGCTTTAGTATTTCCAGGCTATTTCAAATATCATCTTTTCAAATCAATTTGTATCGGAATAGCTCATGACTGAAGCACAAAGACATCAAATATTGCTGGATATGCTGGCGCAGTTGGGCTTTGTTACCGTTGAGAACGTGATTGAGCGTCTGGGGATTTCACCTGCCACAGCACGCCGGGATATCAACAAACTCGACGAAAGCGGCAAACTCAAGAAAGTACGCAACGGCGCAGAAGCTATTACCCAGCAGCGTCCGCGCTGGACGCCAATGAATCTGCACCAGGCGCAGAACCACGATGAAAAAGTTCGCATAGCCAAGGCGGCATCCCAGCTTGTGAATGCGGGTGAAAGCGTGGTGATCAACTGCGGATCGACCGCTTTCCTGCTGGGTCGCGAAATGTGCGGTAAACCGGTGCAGATCATCACTAATTATCTGCCGCTGGCGAACTATCTGATCGACCAGGAGCATGACAGCGTGATCATCATGGGAGGGCAATATAATAAAAGCCAGTCCATCACGCTTAGCCCGCAAGGCAGTGAAAATAGCCTGTATGCCGGACACTGGATGTTCACCAGCGGCAAAGGCTTGACCGCAGATGGACTGTATAAAACGGATATGCTGACCGCGATGGCTGAGCAAAAGATGCTTAACGTGGTAGGTAAATTGGTGGTGCTGGTCGATAGCAGTAAGGTCGGCGAACGTGCGGGAATGCTGTTCAGCCGCGCCGATCAAATCGACATGCTGATTACCGGCAAAAATGCAAACCCTGAGATTCTGCAACAGCTTGAAGCCCAGGGCGTGAGCATTATGCGCGTTTAAAGGTGCTGGCGGAAAAACGTCACTGTTGCGGCCAACGCTTCTGGCGTGATGCGATGTCGTACACCCGCTTCCCACAGGCAGGTCAGATTGTTGTCCAAACCTGCCTGAATCAGCGCTTGCTGTAAGCGGAAGGTTTCAACAGCCGGTACAACATCATCATCCTGTCCATGCCACAGCAGCAACGGCCTGTCGGCGAGGCGTGGCAACTGATGTGTAACATCCCATTCGGCAAGCGGGGCGATAACGGTATCAAATTCCGCCTGTTGCTCTGGGGTCTGAATCAGTAGAGGGGGAAAAAGCGTCTGCGCAAGCCGGGTAAAATAGCCTGAACCCATCAGGCTGGCTACACATTTAACCTCAGGATAGCGCGCCATTATGCCCAACGCCGTCATTCCTCCCATCGATGCCCCTCCGACGGCAAGCCGCTCATCTGAAAGCCAATTTTCCGCCACCAGCGCCGCACGTAACGTCGTAAACTCCTGCATATTTTGCTGCAAAATATGCCAGAAGCGGTGCATTCGCACCTGAGCATCGCCTTTGAAGCGAGCGCCGTGGTCAGGCGCATCTGGCATGACGACGCGGAACCCGGCCTGAGCCAGCGCAACGGCAAAATAGCTGTAAACCAGACTTGAAGATGTAAACCCGTGATAGAAGATAATACAAGGGAGTGAACATTCGCGTTTGCCAGCCGGAACGGCGTGCAGGACAGGGATACCAGCTAGCCGTCGTGTTTCAATTTCGATCATTTGTCGCCTCTTTCTTTCTGGTATGCCATGCAGCAATACTTAACGCAAGCGAATGTGTTCGGCAATGATTCATAATGTTGAGAACTGGGTTACGCTTTCGCAACATTTTCATTCGAAAATCGCGTGAGAGATAACAATTCGGGAACATTCCCCTAAAGGGAAATTAATAAGGCACTACACTATGGCTATCAGGAAACGAGATAGAGTTATGCGTCGGTTTGCCTCTGTGTTGTTGGTTATGTTTTTAAGCGCCTGTAGCGTGCTACAGGGAACGCCGCAACCCGCACCGCCCGTTGCCGACCACCCGCAGGAGATCCGCCGTGACCAGAGTAATGGGTTACAGCGATTAGGGACGGTTAGCGCGCTGGTAAGAGGCTCTCCGGATGATGCGCTGGCAGAGATCCGTGCCAAAGCCGCCGCGGCTAAAGCTGATTACTACGTGGTTTTATTAGTGGATGAAACCATCGTAACAGGCCAATGGTATTCACAGGCTATTTTGTATCGTAAATAACATTGGGTTGAAATTTAGTCAGCTTTACATTGCTTTGCGCCCCTATGCGTTTACCTGTGCACAATAAACCAACAGCAGGAAGCTTGAGGTTTATTATCGCGATGGAATGCCCTGCCGTGTGTAGGGGTACGAATAATGGAGCTGACTATGAAACAATCACTTGCCTTATCCTCACTGCTGCTTTCTGCCGGACTGGTAGATACTACGGCGCAGTCTGCCGAGTTCGCCAGTGCTGACTGTGTTACGGGCCTGAATGAAATTGGCCAGATATCTGTCAGTAACATTGCAGGAAATCCGCAGGATGTAGAACGTATAGTCGCGTTAAAAGCGGATGAACAAGGTGCCTCATGGTATCGGATCATTCAAATGTACGAAGATCAGCAGCCCGACAACTGGCGCGTACAGGCCATACTCTATGCTTAACACATTGCCGGATGGCGTAAACTTATCTGATCTACGGTGAACTGTAGACATGATAAGACGCGAAAGCGTCGCCATCAGGCATATTATTATCGTAACCCCCCCGTTGCCCGCAGAAGCAAATCGTTCAGCACCTGCTCAGACAATCTTAGTCCCCCCCGCGTATCAAGCATCATTTGGCACCAGGCCTGCGCCACTGGCGGAGAAGAATAACGCAACATCTGCGCCCCGCAACCGAGCAGGAAAAGCTGCTGCGTAATCTCCCGTCCCATCTCCTCGCTGGGTTTACGTAAACGCTGCTGGAGCTGACGTACCATTCGATCGTAATGTCGATCTTGCCCTTTGACTTCCGCAAAGTCTTCGCTAAGCATCTCGTAGATGCCGGGTTGTTTGGTCAGTACCCGCAATACATCAAGGCACATAATGTTGCCAGAGCCTTCCCAGATACTGTTTACCGGCATTTCACGATACAAACGCGGCAGCTCACTCTCCTCGCAATAGCCAATCCCACCCAGCACTTCCATCGCTTCTGCCACAAATGGCATACCGCTTTTGCAAACGGAGAATTTCGCCGCTGGCGTGAACAACCTGGCCCACAGCACTTCTTTAGCATCAGCACGACGGTCCCAGGCCCGCGCCAGTCGAAACAGTAACGCCGTCTGACCTTCCAGTTGGAGCGCCATCCGACCTAACACTTGACGCATCATCGGCTGTTCAATCAATGGTTTGCCAAAGACCTGCCGCTGGTGCGCATGGTAAATCGCGATGGAAAAAGCACGCCGCATCATACCGTGACTGCCGAGCGCACAGTCAAAACGCGTCATCCCACCCATTTTCAGGATATGGCGTATACCCTCCCCTTCTTCACCCAATAGCCAGCCAATCGCTTCGTGGAATTCAACCTCGCAGCTGGCGTTGGAGCGGTTGCCTAACTTATCTTTCAGTCGCTCAAGACGGATAGCATTACGCTGTCCGTCAGGTAAAAATCGCGGCACAAAAAAGCAGGATAATCCTCCCTTAGCCTGGGCCAGCACTAAATGGGCATCGCTTTGCGGCACGGAGAAAAACCACTTATGTCCCACCAGCCGATACGAGCCGTCAGCAAGACGTTCTGCCTGAGTGGTATTGCTCAGCACATCTGAACCACCCTGTTTCTCAGTCATGCCCATGCCGATAAGCAGCCCACGCTTTTGCCCACCTGGCAGTAAATGCGAGTCATAACGGTCGCTTAGCAGCGGCGTAAGCCAGTCGTGAAAGGGCGCGGGTAACATTTGAAGTAACAGCGGCGTGGCGGCAAAAGTCATGGTCACCGGACACAACGTGCCAGCTTCCACCTGCGCATGCAGCATGAAACGGGCCGCCCGGGCAACAAATGTTCCCTGCCTCGCATCTTCTTCCCAGGCCAGATTATGTACGCGGTTGGCGCACAACCCCTGCATCAGTAAATGCCAGGCAGGATGAAAACGCACATCATCCAGCCGCTGCCCCTGCGGGTCGTAGCGCAACAGTTCAGGCGGGAATGCATTGGCCAGACGGCCCAGTTCAAGCGACTCGGCAGTCCCTAGCTGCTGACCAATACTGGCGAGAAGATCGCTGTCCCAGCCAGCGCCTTCGCGGATAACCGCTTCGCACAGCGCGCCATCGGATAGATATAAGTTACTGTTATTGAGCGGTACAGGTTGATTAAAAACGGTATGCGTTTGCCAGTGCATTGTGTCTCCCTCCGTCAATGGCCGTCGCCTTAAGTATGGTCAGCCAGACAAGAGAGTGCCTGGGATTCAGGTCACAAAAAAGCCATCCCGAGGGATGGCTTAAGAGACATAGAGAATGAATTAGCCGCGCTGGCGGACGGCTTCAAACAGGCAGATACCCGTCGCAACTGAAACGTTCAATGACGAAACGCTCCCTGCCATCGGGATGCTGATCAGTTCGTCACAGTGTTCGCGGGTCAGACGGCGCATACCTTCACCCTCTGCGCCCATCACCAGCGCCAGACGCCCGGTCATTTTGCTCTGATAGAGAGTATGGTCGGCTTCACCTGCGGTTCCGACGATCCAGATATTCTCTTCCTGCAGCATACGCATGGTGCGCGCCAGGTTGGTCACGCGGATCAGCGGTACGCTTTCTGCCGCGCCGCAGGCCACTTTTTTCGCCGTCGCATTCAACTGAGCGGAACGATCCTTCGGTACGATTACAGCATGTACGCCAGCAGCATCGGCGCTACGCAAGCATGCACCCAGGTTATGCGGATCGGTGACGCCATCAAGGATCAAAAAGAACGGCTGATCGAGCGTAGCAATCAGATCCGGCAGATCGTTTTCCTGATACTGACGACCCGGCTTCACGCGAGCAATAATTCCCTGATGTACCGCACCCTCGCTTTTCTCATCCAGAAACTGACGGTTAGCCAGTTGAATGACAACACCCTGTGCTTCCAGTGCATGGATCAGCGGCAGCAGGCGTTTATCTTCACGACCTTTGAGAATAAAGACGTCCTGGAAGCGCTCAGGCGCACGTTCCAGCAGGGCCTGCACCGCATGGATGCCGTAAATCATTTCACTCATGAATGTACTCGTTAATAGTTTATGCGTAACGCCGGGCAACGCGAAGGTTGCCCGACTTACAGTCTATGGCTGTTATTGTGCGACTTTCTTTTTCGCCGCACGTTTAGCTTTAGTGGCGGCAGCAATTTTAAGCGTTTTTGCCGAAGGCTTTTTCGCTTTTTTATCACCTTTCTTCTCAGCCGCACTCTTTTCCGCCTGAGGTTTGGCTCTGCCTTTCTTCTCGCCGCGGAAAGCGCTGTCCGGCTCGAAATTCACCTTTTTGCCCATCTGACGGCGTTTACCGGTATTTTTACCTGCATCGCCTTTTTTGGCTTTTTCGCGCGCGGTTTTACCTTCATTACGTGGCGCACGTTCGCTGGAGATCAAGCTGAAGTCGATCTTACGCTCGTCCATGTTGACCGCTTCCACGCGAACTTCCACGCGATCGCCCAGGCGATACATCTGCCCGCTGGATTCCCCCGTCAGGCGCTGCCCAACCTGGTCGAAACGATAGTAGTCGTTATCCAGAGAGGAGACATGCACCAGACCGTCGATAAACAGTTCATCAAGACGGACAAAGAAACCAAATCCGGTCACGCTGGCAATCACGCCTTTGAAGACATTCCCCACCTGATCCAGCATGAAGTCGCACTTCAGCCAGTCAGAGACATCGCGCGTGGCTTCGTCAGCACGGCGCTCGGCCATCGAACAGTGCTGACCCAGTTGCAACATCTCTTCCATCGAATAATGGTAGCCACCGGTTTCCGTGGTGTTGCCCTTATGGCCCTGCTCCTGCGCCAGCAGATACTTAATCGCCCGGTGCAAGGAGAGATCCGGGTAACGACGGATCGGTGAAGTAAAGTGTGCATAAGATTGCAGCGCCAGGCCAAAGTGACCTCGGTTTTCCGGATCGTAAATCGCCTGCTTCATCGAACGCAGCAGCATGGTTTGCAGCATTTCTGCGTCAGGACGGTCAGCAATCGACTCCAGCAGTTCTGCGTAATCGCGCGGCTCAGGTTTGTTGCCACCCGGCAGCTCCAGCCCCAGCTCTGCCAGGACGGAACGGAACGAGTTAATCGCTTCGGTCGTCGGCTTATCGTGAATACGGAACAGCGCCGGCTCTTTGGCTTTCTCAACGAATCGCGCCGCTGAGATGTTCGCCATGATCATGCACTCTTCAATCAGCTTGTGCGCATCGTTACGCTGCGTCTGCTCAATGCGCTCAATACGGCGTTCAGCATTGAAGATAAACTTCGCCTCTTCACTTTCAAACGAGATGCCGCCGCGCTCTTCACGGGCTTTATCCAGCACTTTGTAGAGGTTATGCAGCTCTTCAATGTGTTTGACCAGCGGTGCGTACTGCTCACGCAGCTCCTGGTCGCCCTGCAGCATGTGCCAGACCTTGGTGTAGGTCAGACGAGCATGGGAACTCATGACCGCTTCGTAGAATTTAAAGCCGGTTAAACGGCCTTTCGACGAAATGGTCATTTCACAGACCATACACAACCTGTCTACCTGCGGGTTGAGCGAACACAATCCGTTAGACAGCACTTCCGGCAGCATCGGAACAACCTGCGACGGGAAGTAAACGGATGTGCCACGGCTACGTGCTTCCTGGTCCAGCGGAGTCGGCGGGCGAACGTAATAGCTTACGTCAGCAATCGCCACCCATAAACGCCAGCCGCCACCGCGTTTCTTCTCGCAATAAACCGCATCGTCGAAGTCACGCGCATCTTCGCCATCGATAGTCACCAGCGGCAGGTCGCGCAGATCGACACGTCCTACTTTTGCCTCTTCCGGTACTTCTTCTTTCAGCCCGGCGACCTGTTTCTCAACTGCCTGCGGCCAGATATATGGGATCTCATGAGTACGCAGGGCCATATCAACGGCCATGCTGGTTCCCATGTTGTCACCCAGCACTTCAACAATTTTACCCACCGCTTTGGTGCGGCGAGTCGGACGCTGGGTCAGTTCAACGACGACCACAAAGCCCATACGAGCGCCCATTACCTCTTCCGGCGGGATCAGAATATCGAAGCTCAGGCGGCTGTCGTCAGGGACGACGAACCCAACACCGGCGTCGGTGAAGTAGCGACCAACAATCTGGCTGGTTTTCGGCACCAGTACGCGCACAATACGCGCTTCGCGGCGACCTTTACGGTCCGCGCCCAGCGGCTGTGCCAGCACCTGATCGCCATGAATGCAGGTTTTCATCTGTTCACTGGACAGGTACAGGTCATCTTTGCGGCCTTCAACACGCAGAAAGCCGTAGCCATCACGGTGGCCAATAACGGTACCTTTCAGCAGGTCAAGACGCTCCGGCAGCGCATAGCACTGACGACGGGTGAAGACCAGTTGTCCGTCACGCTCCATTGCGCGCAGGCGGCGACGCAGCGCTTCTTGCTGCTCTTCACCTTCAATGTTGAGTTCAGCGGCCAGCTCATCGCGGTTGGCCGGTTTTTCACGTTTAGTTAAATGTTCGAGGATAAATTCCCGGCTCGGGATAGGATTCGCGTATTTTTCAGCTTCGCGTTCCTGGAAAGGATCTTGTGACATCGAGGTTCCTCCATTGTCAGCTCTGATGGAATTCCTTCGCCTTTCACGTCGCCTCTTTGTTGGCTGCCTTTGCTCCCCTCAGTCACTTACTTTTGTAAGCTCCTGGGGAGTCGCTCAGTTGCCGCCGCGATGCGACGCGAAATACGTTGGAATTCATTATTCCACCAGCAATAATTTATAAAGTGGTTGATTCTTTTCAACCAAATCAGCAAGTGTGTAGTTGTCCAGTTCCGTGAGAAAACTTTGCACTGCCTTAGAAAGCGCCTGTTTGAGTCGACAGGCCGGGGTAATGTGGCAAAACTCGCTGCTACAATTGACCAACGATAGAGGTTCCAGCTCGCGAACCACATCACCAATACCAATATCCTTAGCCGGTTTACCCAGGCGGATACCGCCATTTTTTCCTCGAATAGCAGTAACAAAGCCCGCCCGGCTAAGTTGATTGATTATTTTGACCATATGATTACGGGACACGCCGTAGACTTCTGTCACCTCAGAAATACTGGTCATACGTCCTTCGGGAAGCGACGCCATGTAGATTAGCGCACGTAATCCGTAATCGGTGAAACTTGTTAACTGCACATCAACCTCAGGAAAAGGGATAAAACGGATAAACCTGGTAGTATTAATTACATTGATGATAAACCAGCCACCAGCCAGGTCGCTAATTTATTTCAGTTCGGGAAGGAAAAAAGCGAGGAACTTACGTGATTTTAAGCCGGATTCTGATGCAAAGCACCTTCTCCGGCCTGAGATATTGCAAGCGCAGCGCCATTCGACGCTACGCTATAACCAGAATTATACGTCGAACGGGTCGCGCAGGATCATGGTTTCAGTACGGTCTGGGCCAGTTGAGATAATATCAATCGGCACACCGGTCAGTTCTTCAATACGCTTGATGTAGTTCAGTGCTGCCTGCGGCAGACCGCTACGTTCCTTCACGCCGAAGGTAGATTCAGACCAGCCCGGCATGGTTTCGTAAATCGGCTCGATGCCTTTCCAGTCGTCAGCTGCCAGCGGAGTAGTCGTTACTTCACGGCCATCCGGCATACGGTAAGCAACACAGATTTTCACCTCTTTCAAACCGTCCAGTACGTCCAGTTTGGTCAGGCAGAAGCCAGACAGGGAGTTAATCTGTACTGCACGGCGTACAGCAACGGAGTCCAGCCAACCGGTACGACGACGACGACCAGTGGTCGCGCCATACTCGTTACCTTGTTTGCACAGGAACTCACCAACGTCATCAAACAGCTCAGTCGGGAACGGGCCCGCACCTACACGAGTAGAGTAAGCTTTGATGATACCCAGAACGTAGTCCACATAACGTGGGCCCAGGCCGGAGCCGGTTGCCACGCCACCCGCGGTGGTGTTGGAGGAGGTTACGTACGGATAGGTACCGTGGTCGATATCCAGCAGCGTACCCTGCGCACCTTCAAACATGACGAAATCGCCACGCTTACGCGCCTGGTCCAGCAGATCGGAAACATCAACAACCATCGAGGTCAGGATGTCGGCGATAGCCATCACATCATCCAGCACTTTCTGGTAGTCAACTGCTTCAACTTTATAGAAATTCACCAGCTGGAAGTTGTGATATTCCATCACTTCTTTCAGTTTTTCAGCGAAGGTTGCTTTATCAAACAGATCGCCAACACGCAGACCGCGACGAGCTACTTTGTCTTCATAAGCCGGACCGATACCACGACCGGTAGTACCGATCGCTTTCTCGCCACGCGCTTTCTCACGAGCGTTATCCAACGCAACGTGATAATCAAGGATCAGCGGACAAGCTTCAGACAGCAGCAGGCGCTCGCGAACCGGGATACCACGATCTTCCAGTCCTTTCATTTCTTTCATCAGCGCGGACGGAGACAGAACAACACCGTTACCGATGATGCTGATTACGTTTTCGCGAAGAATGCCTGATGGAATAAGATGGAGGACGGTTTTTTCACCGTTGATTACGAGAGTATGGCCTGCGTTGTGACCACCCTGGTAGCGCACAACATATTTAGCCCGTTCAGTCAGAAGATCGACGATCTTCCCTTTACCTTCGTCACCCCATTGGGTGCCCAGTACGACGACGTTGTTACCCATTTTTCAAAATCACCGTTTGCTTAAAAATGGATTCTACCACCGCTTTTTCAGATATACAGCACTTTTTGCATGCGAAAATCCGCAAATTAGTCTACTTATTGTTCAGCCAATCGTTTTCCTCAACATGTAGTAGACCACAACGCCCGCAACCACAAGACCTCCACCAAAACGACGCAAAATATTTTCGGGAAGTTGCGCCATTGCAGAGATCATTTTCTTCCATGCGCTGGGATAAAGCATCGGACCCAGCCCTTCCAGCACCAAAACCAGCGCGAGCGCCAGCAAAATTGTTGAATTCATCCATCGCCCTTATATAAAAAGAAAACCACCGCATCCCTGAAGATGCCGGTGGTTTTGCTGCTTTAAAACCGCTGGAACGCGATTAGCGTGTCGCGGTATTTGGTGTCTTCATGTAGCGGAAGAAATCGCTGTCCGGGCTCATGACCATCACGTCCTGATTCCCTTCAAAGCTCTTCTCGTAAGCACGCAGGCTACGGATGAAGGCGTAGAAGTCAGGATCCTGACTGAACGCATCGGCAAACAGCTTAGCGGCTTCTGCATCGCCTTCACCGCGCATAATACGGCCCTGACGCTCAGATTCTGCCAGCGTTTTAGTGACTTCATAGTCAGCCGTTGCACGCAGTTTTTCCGCCTCTTCCTGGCCTTGTGAACGATGGCGACGCGCTACCGCTTCACGCTCAGCGCGCATACGGTTGTAGATAGCCTCGGACACTTCAGCAGGCAGGTTGATTTGCTTAATACGCACGTCAACTACTTCGATGCCCAATGCCGCCATACTGTTCGGGTTGATGACCGGTACTTTACCGTTCGTTTCAGCCTGAACACGTTCAGCCGCTTCGGCAATCGCGCTATCTGCTGCCGGAGTCGCCACTTCATCTTCCGTGCCAGCAGAACCGGAGTTCAGCGCGTCACGCACTTCCAGGGTCAGACGACCGCGGGAATCGGTAACGATGTCCTTCACGTCCAGACGACCAATTTCAGAACGCAGACGGTCAGAGAACTTACGTTTCAGCAGGACTTCCGCCTGAGAAACATCGCCACCGCCCGTCGCCAGGTAGTAACGGCTAAAGTCACTGATACGCCACTTGATGTAGGAGTCAACGATCAGGTCTTTCTTCTCTTTGGTAACAAAGCGATCGGCCTGGTTGTCCATGGTCTGAATACGCGCATCCAGCATCTTCACAGATTCAATAAACGGAATCTTGAAGTGCAGGCCTGGTGCAACGACCAGCGGCTTGTTTTCATCATCACGCAGAACTTTACCAAAGCGCAGAGTAATACCGCGCTCGCCTTCTTTGACCACAAAGACAGACATGAACAGAACTACCAGAACGATGATGATAATCGCAATAACTGACTTACGCATCGTTATTCCCCCTGACGCTGGTAGTCGTTACGCTGCGCATTCGCGCGGCGTTGGTCCATAATATCGCCCTGACTGGTGGACGAAGTGTTGCTTGCTCCAGTGCTGGAAGTCGTTGCTGGCGGAAGACGCAGCAGGTTTGAACTGCTGTCAGTCTTTGCTGCTGGCGCACTACCACCTTTCAGCATTTGATCCAGCGGCAGAACCATCAGATTGCTGCCTTTATCGTTAACCAGGACTTTACGGGTATTGCTCAGCACTTTTTCCATGGTTTCGATATACAGACGCTCGCGGGTAATTTGCGGTGCGGCTTTATATTCCGGCAGAATTTTTGCGAAGCGAGCCACTTCACCTTGTGCTTCCAGGATAGTCTGAGTCTTATACGCACGTGCTTCTTCCAGAATACGCTGCGCCTGACCGTTTGCACGCGGCTGAACTTCGTTGGTGTACGCTTCTGCTTCACGGATGTACTGCTGCTCGTTTTCACGTGCTGCGATAGCATCGTCAAACGCGGCTTTTACTTCTTCCGGCGGACGCGCAGCCTGGAAGTTGACGTCCAGCAGGGTGATACCCATGTTGTACGGACGGATCGTTTCTTCCAGTTCACGTTGGGTATCGCTACGAATAACGGTACGCCCTTCGGTCAGGATACGATCCATGGTGTATTTACCGATAACCCCACGCAGGGCGCTGTCGGTAGCCTGACGCAGACTGTCATCCGCGCTGGTTACGCTAAACAGGTAACGCTGCGGATCGGTCACGCGGTACTGTACGTTCATTTCGACGCGCACGACGTTTTCGTCAGAAGTCAGCATGACGCCAGATGCGGCAAGTTCACGCACGGCTTCAACGTTGACCGGTGTCACTTCGTCGATAAAGGTCGGTTTCCAGTTCAGACCCGGTTCAACCAAATGGCTGAATTTACCGAAGCGTGTCACCACGCCACGTTCCGCTTCTTTAATGGTATAGAAACCGCTGGCCGCCCAGATAATGACAATAGCGGCCGCTGCGATAGTAAAGACTCGACCGCCCAGTTGCGGACGCGGGCCTTGCGATGAACTACCGCCGCCAGAACCAGTACCTTTACCGCCACCCAGACCACCGAGCTTTTTACTCAGTTTGCGGAAGATATCGTCCAGATCGGGAGGTCCCTGCTCGCGACCACCTTTGTTTCCATTTCCCTCAGGGTTGCCGCCAGGTTTGCTGCTTCCCCAGGGGTCGCGGTCTTGTCCGTTATTACCGGGCTGATTCCACGCCATTTTTGTGCTCCATATTTGTTATGCGATGCTATACCTGCGTCTTTTGCGCTGCCGATGCGTTGGCTGCGTCCCTCAACTCCAGTCACATAGTTGACTATGCTCCTGGAGATTTCAGGACTTGCCGCCTTCCTGCCGCACAAAATCCACAAGGTATAGAGGCGAAAAAATCTTCAGGCCATATCCGTCAGATCAGACAACATAGTCTTCCAGTGCCGGTTCTTGTTTACAGAGGCGACGCCAGTCTACGATCGGCATACGAACCTGCAGACCTACGCTGCCGTCCTCCTCCATCCACTCTTTTTCTATTGCCTGAAGTTGATAAAACCGGCTTCTCAAACGCCCTTCCTGCGGCGGCAAACGCAACGTATGCTGCGCCACCTCACCGGAAAGTCGCTCAGTCAAAGCCTGAAAAAGTTGTGGTATACCAATCCCCGTTTGCGCTGATACCCAAACGCGAATGGGTTTATTCTCTTCATCTCTGTCGATACGCGGCTCAAAGTCATCCAACATATCGATTTTATTCATCACCAGCAGGGTCGGGATCTCATGCGCATCGATCTCTTCGAGCACCGTATCGACGGCCTCAATGTTTTCCTGCACACGAAAATCTGCTGCATCAATAACGTGCAGCAGCAATGTCGCCTGACGTGTTTCCTGCAAGGTGGCCTTAAACGCAGCCACCAGGTCGTGCGGCAAATGACGGATAAACCCAACGGTATCCGCCAGCACGGTCTCACCCACGTCCGCCACGTCTATTCTGCGTAGCGTCGGGTCCAGGGTCGCAAACAGCTGATCCGCTGCGTAGACCTGGGCTTCGGTGATCTGGTTGAACAGGGTGGATTTTCCGGCGTTGGTATATCCCACCAGTGATACGGTTGGGACATCCGCTTTCTTGCGCGACTGTCGCCCCTGCTCACGTTGCTTTTCAACTTTTTCCAGGCGCGACTGTATCTGCAAAATGCGATTACGCAGCAAACGACGGTCGGTTTCGAGCTGGGTTTCACCCGGACCGCGCAAACCAATCCCGCCCTTTTGCCGTTCAAGGTGAGTCCAGCCACGGACCAGACGCGTAGCCATATGGCGCAACTGCGCCAGCTCAACCTGCAACTTACCCTCATGGGTTCGCGCACGCTGGGCAAAAATATCTAAAATGAGACCAGTCCTGTCGATAACAAGACACTGGCATAACTGTTCCAGGTTACGTTCCTGGGCAGGGCTTAGAGCATGATCAAAAATCACCACCGCAGCGCCAGTCGCTTTTACGGCTTCGGCAATTTCGATTGCCTTACCTTCACCAACAAAATACTTCGGGTGCGGTGCTTTACGGCTCCCGGTAATCACCTGCATTGCTTCGACACCGGCGGAAGAAACCAGAGATTCAAACTCCTGGAGGTCTTCCATATCTTTGTCTTGCGAAAAATAGATGTGTACCAGTACCGCCTGCTCACCGGCATCATAACGGTCAAACAAGCGTCAACCCCTTAATATAAATCAACGGGGAACGCAGGATCGCTGGCTCCCCGTATGTAAAACAGCTAATAACCTTATTCGGTTTCTTCGCTGTCCTGTTGCGCAGATGAACCTTGCGCGTTGCTACCGTGATGGTAGTTGCTGCCAGTGCCGCCGGTGGCATTATTGCTGTGATGAGAAACCGGACGAGACGGGACAACAGTAGAAATCGCGTGCTTATAAACCATCTGGCTGACCGTGTTTTTCAACAGGATCACGAACTGATCAAAAGACTCGATTTGACCTTGCAGCTTAATACCATTCACCAAATAAATAGAAACTGGAACACGTTCCCGACGCAGTGCGTTCAGGAACGGATCTTGTAAAGATTGCCCCTTAGCCATTCTCTCTTTTCCTTATATGCTTATTTGTACTTTGAACCTTTCGATTCTGAAAAATTGCGCACGATACGTTTCAATTGTACACATTCAGTTCGCGATAGCACCAACAACCTGTAATACTTCGTTTCGCGCCTGGTCAGGCTTTTCACTGTCAAGCCAGTGCACCCCTTCCCAACCACGCAACCAGGTTACCTGTCGCTTCGCCAACTGCCTCGTGGCGCAAACACCTCTATAAACCATTTCATCGTATGAAATTTCACCTTCAATGTATGACCACATCTGGCGATACCCTACACAACGAATGGAAGGCAAATCCGTATGCAAATCTCCACGGGCAAAAAGCGCCCGGACTTCTGCTTCAAAACCTGAAGCTAACATCTGATGAAAACGCTGCTCAATTCGCTGATGGAGCAGTTCACGGCTCGCCGGGGCGATTGCAAACTGATGCACCTGATACGGCAAAGCATCTCCTGACGTTTGCGTCAGCTCCGTTAAAGTTTTACCCGAAATGAAAAAAACTTCCAGTGCCCGGGAAAGTCTTTGCGGATCATTTGGATGAATACGCGCCGCAGCCACGGGATCGATGTCCTGAAGCTGTCGGTGTAACGCGTCCCAACCCTGCTCTGCCGCCTGCTGCTCAATTCTGGCCCTGACTTCCGGGTCCGCCGACGGTAACGGCGACAGTCCTTCAAGCAAGGCTTTGAAATATAACATTGTGCCGCCCACCAGCAACGGGATACGCCCCGCGGCGGTGATGTCGGCCATCTCGACTAACGCATCGCGACGAAAATCCGCAGCGGAGTACGCTTGCGACGGATCGCGGATATCCAACAATCGGTGCGGCGCGGCCTGTAATTCAGCTGCATCAGGCTTGGCTGTACCGATATCCATCCCCTTGTAAATAAGGGCGGAATCAACGCTTATCAACTCTATAGGCAAAACTTTACGCAATTCAATTGCTAATGCCGTTTTACCGGAGGCCGTTGGCCCCATCAAAAAAATCGCCTTTGGCAGGCTCGCCTTACGGGTATCACTCATGTTTCAGGGCATTCATTACCGAATGTAAATCAACAGGTTGTAACAGACCACCCGGCGGTGCCTTCACGAGTTGTGGGCAGAGCCGCTCAACATCCGCTAACAGCGTAATCGCCTGTGCCATGCTCCACTGTGGATGCTCGCTAATCAGGTTACGTGCGATCCACTGTGCAATATTGCCCGGCTCGAATACGGATTGCTGCGCCAGGTAGCCTATCAGTTCAGGAATCAAGATTTGTAAATTTTGTTGGCGTAAGGGTAAAGGCACCGCCCGGATGGTCACATGCTGCGCATCCAGCTGAAATTCAATGCCCAACTCAGCCAGTTGGCTCTGTCCTTTTTGCAGTGCCGCTTTTTCATCGGCGGTCACTTTTAAACGTAAAGGGATCAGTAACGGTTGAGCACAAACCGCTCCCTGACCCGGCGTTAACTGCGCCTGACGCAGCCAACGCTCAGCCACTGGCAATGCCAACAACTGAATATGGCCATCGCACTCGAGTAACGCGCAGTCTGCACCAACAATCGTTAGCACCCGGCCAAAGCCCTGACTACTACCAGTCAGAGGCGTCGATGGCGTTTCAGAGACCGGCGTTTTACGCGTTGGAGCCGGCGTCTGCATCAGTTGCTGATAAATTTCTCCCTGCTGCTTTTGGTATCCGGGTTGGGCATGAGGCCAACTGGCCCCCGCCTGACGGGCACCGCCACCACTACTGCCACTTCCAGCGCCAGCGGATGCCGAGTACCGTGGTGTCGCAGGTTCACGCGCGGGAGCCGGTTCGGCAAAATGGTTGCGTCCGGCAGCAACGCGGTTTTCCGGAATGTGCCTTGGGGCAGGTTCGTCGCCATCAGCCAACGGCAGCGGCGTTTCAAGCTGCTGTTGCAGGACGCTCAACACGCCCTGGTAAATAAAATCGTGCACCATGCGGGATTGATGGAAACGGACCTCATGTTTAGCTGGGTGTACGTTGACATCCACTTGATGCGGATCGATTTCCAGATACAGCACAAAAGCGGGCTGTTGATCGGCTCCCAGCTTATCTTCACAGGCCTGGCGGATAGCATGGTTGATCAGCCGGTCTCGCATCATCCGACCATTCACGTAGCAGTACTGGATTTCTGCCAGCGCTGCCGTTGTATGGTTAGGATCGGCCACCCAGCCGCGCAATGTTAAATCGCCATGTTGCCATTCGATCGCCAGCGCATGCTCCAGAAACGGCGTGCCGCAAATCGCGCCCAGTCGGCGCTCTTTCTGCCCATCCGCGGCCACTGCCCGGTACTGTCGCACCACTTTGCCGTTGTGCGACAAATTAATCGTCACATCAAAACGTGCCAGCGCAATGCGGCGAATAATCTCGTCGATATGATTAAATTCGGTTTTCTCGGTGCGCATAAATTTGCGCCGCGCTGGGGTGTTGTAGAACAGATCTAGCACCTCCAGCGTGGTTCCCACCGGATGCGCAGCGGGTTTGACCGTCACATCCATGTCACGCCCTTCGGCATAGGCTTGCCAGGCTTCGGGTTGTTCTTGCGTACGCGACGTCAGGGTTAAACGAGACACGGAGCTGATACTGGCCAGCGCTTCGCCGCGAAATCCGAGGCTCACGATGGCTTCAAG
Organism: Citrobacter sp. Cpo090; assembly: GCF_030332665.1. Taxonomy (NCBI): domain Bacteria; kingdom Pseudomonadati; phylum Pseudomonadota; class Gammaproteobacteria; order Enterobacterales; family Enterobacteriaceae; genus Citrobacter; species Citrobacter sp. Cpo090. The sequence continues at coordinate 511,601 of NZ_JAOWHK010000031.1, forward strand.
ATCGTCAAGCGAGGCTATTTTACTGGTGGCATGACGCGCCAGCGCCAACGCCAGCTCGTCTTTTTTAATCCCGCAGCCGTTGTCACGAATACGGATAAGCTTCGCGCCGCCGCGCTCAATATCGATATCAATGCGCGTCGCACCGGCATCGATGCTGTTTTCCACCAGCTCTTTCACCACTGACGCAGGTCGTTCTACCACCTCGCCTGCGGCAATCTGGTTCGCCAGCTGTGGCGGTAGAACCTGAATCGGCATGGCTAATCCTTAATTTGTTAACGTGTTACCCGGCGATATGGCGCTGGCGGTTTGCGCCGGTGCGCCCTGCGGCCCGGTTTGCATCGGGTGCGCCTGGAAATAGTTACGCAATCCTTTGTAAATCGCCTCAGCCAGTTGCTGCTGATAATCATCGCTCGCCAGCAGACGTTCTTCGCTGTTGTTACTGATAAAGCCGGTTTCAACCAGCACTGACGGGATATCAGGCGAACGCAGTACGCCGAGGCTAGCGTGTTCCGGGCGACGCTTATGCATCGAACCAATACGTTCTAACTGGCCGATCATGCTGGTCGCCACATCATACCCGACTCGTTGCGAATGACCGAACTGCAGATCCAGTACAGCCTGGCTGAGGTAAGGATCGGACTGGCTGTTTGCCAGCACATCGCCCGCGCCGCCCAACAGCTCCGATTGCTTCTCGTGCTGTTCAAGCCAGCCTGCCATCTCACTGTTCGCCCGACGGTTTGACAGCACCCAAACGGAAGCACCTGTGGCATCACGGTTTGGCGCGGCATCCGCGTGAATTGAAACCAGGAAATTCGCGTTTTGTTTACGCGCGACGTCTGAACGCCCCATCACCGAGATAAAGTAATCACCATCACGGGTGAGTACGCCTTTAAACATCGGGTCATCATTGAGCAAACTGCGCAGTTTGCGCGCCACGGCAATCGTGACGTTTTTCTCACGCGTGCCGCCAGGACCAATAGCGCCAGGATCCTGTCCACCGTGTCCGGCATCAATGGCAATCACCACTTTATCGCCGTTGCTGGAACTGGCGCGCGCCGCAGGGCGCGTGGAGGTATTGCTGTTAGTCACAGCCGTGGTGCGATCGTTTTCCGCTTTAAATGGATTGCGCGCAGGCTCGACAGGACGTGGGGCCACAATCGGCGCTTCAACACGCTTTGCAACCACGGGAGGTGGAGGCGGCGGCGGTGGTGCATCAGCGTTGATGGTAAACACGACGGTATAATTGCCGCCGTTCTGGCGTTTTACAGCTTCGGCTTTACCGTTCTCGGTTAAATCCACCATCAGGCGCAGAGACTGCGCATCTTTTGGCGTGCCAGAACGGATAGATTTCACCAGATTATTGCCGCTAAACAGCAGCGGTAATCCCTGAATCACTCCGGTTTGTTTAATATCCAGTGCAACGGTTCGTTTCCCGTCCTGCGAAACGGCATATTCAGGATCGCCAATAAAGCTCAGCGTAATCCGCGCCTGTTGGTCGCCATTGGACACCTGAAGATCGGAGAGGCTGGCGGCCCCTGCCTGCGCGCACAGCAGGACCAGGGTTGCCATCAGCCAGTTTCTGATGCGATAAATCATCCCGCCACCCTTAAGGTTAATCGGCTAAACGCGCCAGCAATAAATCACCTGATGAGGAGACTGCGCTTACACGCGCCTCTCGACCTTGCGCCTGGTATTCAATGTGTATTTCGACGTCCGGGTCTGGCAGTACACCTTTACCTTGTTGCGGCCATTCCACCAGGCAGATGGCATCATTGGCAAAATAATCGCGGATCCCCATAAATTCCAGCTCCTCCGGGTCCGCAAGTCGGTATAAATCGAAGTGATATACCATCAAGTTATCGAGTGAATAGGGTTCAACCAGCGTGTAGGTGGGGCTTTTTACATTACCCTTATGACCTAACGCCTGCAGAAATCCCCGGCTGAAGGTGGTTTTACCCGCCCCCAGGTCGCCGTACAAATATATAACCGTCGCACCGTCACAGGCTTTGGCTACCCGAAGTCCCAGGTCTAAAGTTGCCTGCTCATCAGGTAGTGGAATTACTCGATTCATCATGATAAACGTCAATCACATCAGGGTTAACAATACGCTGTAGCGTGGTAAAGAGATCTGTCGCCAGCATGCCGCGCGTACCAAAACGCGCCGCCAGCACATCCGCCGCCGCTCCGTGCGCAACACATCCCGCACATGCTGCATCATACGGGGTAAGCTTCTGTCCGAGCAATGCGCCAATAATACCGGAAAGCACATCCCCCATTCCGCCGCTGGCCATCCCGGCATTGCCGGTATCAATAATACCCAACTCCGCCTGTTCAGCAGCAACAACCGTACCCGCGCCTTTCAGCACCACCACGCCTCCGTACCGTTTTACCAGACGTTGTGCACAAAGTAAGCGATCGTCTTCAATTTCTGCAATGGAACAACCCAGCAGTCGCGCGGCTTCACCTGGATGCGGCGTGATCACGCGATTGTGACGTTTATCGGGGTTGATTGCCAGCAGGTTCAGCGCATCCGCATCCCAGAGCATCGGTTTGCGAAAATTCTCCACTTTTTGCAGCGCTTTTTTGCCCCATTCCTGCTGACCAAGCCCGGGGCCTATCACCACTACATCTGCCCATGCCAGGCTCTCTTCCAGCGTTTGCGGCGTCAGCGCATCGACCATCAGTTCCGGTCTGGCTGTCAAAATAGGTGCAATGTTTTCACTACGCGTCAGCACTTTGACCAGACCGGCACCAGCACGCAGCGCGGCTTCCCCGGCCATGCGTATTGCGCCTGCCGTACCGTGGTCACCACCGATAATCACCAGCCGACCGTGGGAGCCCTTGTGTGAGGTGGGTCGACGCGGCGTTAGCCAATGTGCAAGTTGTTGAGCATCAAAACGTTGCAATGGCGCGTTCTGCCCCGCCAGCCAGTCGTCCAACCCAAGTGCGTTAACATGCAGACGCCCGGTGACATCGCGCGCTTTGCCGGTGAGCAGGCCCGGCTTAAGTGCAATAAAGGTAATGGTATGCGCTGCGTTGATGACCGCGCCCGGCGTCGCCCCCGTCTGCGCCAGCAGGCCGGAGGGAATGTCTATCGCCACGGTGGGGGCTGGGTGAGAATTGGCACGTTCAATCAATACTGAGAGAGGCTCACGCGGCGCATGTTTTAAGCCAGTGCCTGTCAGTGCGTCGATAATGACGTCCACGTTATTTGGCCAATTGATATCAGCCGCGTGAATGACGCCACCAGCGTTAAGCCAGGCATCACGCGCCTGCTGCGCCTCCTCGGGGAGCGGTTTGTCACTCCCCTGCGCCAGCAACGTGACGTCAAGACCCAGCGCTTTGGCAAGTCTTGCCACTACGTAACCATCGCCGCCGTTGTTGCCATGACCACATAGCACCAGCCAGTGCCGGGCGTTCGGATAAGCCTCACGAGTGACCTGAAACGCCGCCTCTCCCGCCCGTTGCATCAGTTCGTACAGCGTAAGCCCTGAACTGTCTGCCGCCTCTCGCTCCATCCGCCTGATGTCATCGGCGGGCCAGATGGAGTGTGGTATACTTGCGGGGTTTTTCTTCATTGTATGGTCCGTCATGTCAGAGCCCCTCGATCTCAATCAGTTAGCGCAAAATATTAAGCAGTGGGGGCTGGAGCTTGGCTTTCAGCAGGTCGGTATTGCCGATACCGACCTCAGCGAAGCGGAGCCCAAACTGCAGGCATGGCTGGATAAACAATACCACGGCGAGATGGACTGGATGGCCCGTCACGGCATGATGCGCGCCCGCCCTCACGAATTATTGCCCGGTACGCTACGTGTCATCAGCGTACGTATGAACTATCTTCCTGCCAATGCGGCCTTCGCCAGCACGTTGAAGAACCCTTCTCTGGGTTACGTCAGCCGTTACGCGCTTGGCCGCGACTACCACAAGCTGCTGCGTAACCGCTTAAAAAAGCTGGGAGAGATGATTCAACAGCACTGCGTTTCGCTGAATTTTAGACCTTTTGTCGATTCTGCGCCCATTCTTGAGCGTCCGTTAGCGGAAAAAGCCGGGCTTGGCTGGACAGGTAAGCACTCACTTATCCTCAATCGCGAAGCCGGTTCATTTTTCTTCCTCGGGGAATTACTGATCGATTTACCCCTGCCGGTCGACCAACCGGTAGAAGAAGGATGCGGGAAATGCGTTGCCTGCATGACCATCTGTCCCACCGGGGCCATCGTTGAGCCCTACACCGTAGATGCACGCCGCTGTATCTCTTATCTCACTATCGAACTGGAAGGCGCGATCCCGGAAGAATTTCGTCCATTGTTGGGAAATCGAATTTACGGCTGCGATGATTGCCAGCTCATTTGCCCGTGGAACCGCTATTCACAGTTGACGGCAGAGGATGACTTCAACCCGCGCAAGCAGCTTCATGCTCCGGAGTTGATAGAGCTATTTAGCTGGAACGAAGCGTGGTTTTTAAAAGTCACGGAGGGGTCTGCCATTCGTCGTATTGGCCACCTGCGCTGGCTGCGAAATATCGCCGTTGCGCTGGGTAATGCTCCCTGGGATGAAGCCATTCTTCACGCACTGGAAAGTCGCAGAGGTGAGCACCCACTTCTCGACGAACACATAGACTGGGCGGTTGCTCAGCAAATCGAGAAGCGAAATGCCTGCGTAGTTGAGGTTCAGTTACCGAAGAAACAACGTTTGGTCAGGGTCATTGAGAAAGGTCTGCCGCGCGACGCTTAAGTCATCCACAGCTTGTGTATAAAAATAAAAACACATTGATATTCAAGAGGGAAAAAATCGTCAAGTGATCGCATTAACAATTTGAAATGATAATTAATCCAATAATTTCAACTAGTTAAAATGATACTATTCACCCGGCGAAGTTTTTTGCATTCCAGGAATAATACCTGAGCCTGTGGATAAGTCTGTTTACAAGAGTATGTCAACGACGAAACAAAACGTCCCCAACGCGATTATTCGTTGTGGATATTTTTATTGGGGTAAGAATTTGGAGCGGGAAACGAGACTCGAACTCGCGACCCCGACCTTGGCAAGGTCGTGCTCTACCAACTGAGCTATTCCCGC
>NZ_JAOWHK010000032.1:0-34698 GCF_030332665.1 Citrobacter sp. Cpo090
TTCTTTAAGGTAAGGAGGTGATCCAACCGCAGGTTCCCCTACGGTTACCTTGTTACGACTTCACCCCAGTCATGAATCACAAAGTGGTAAGCGCCCTCCCGAAGGTTAAGCTACCTACTTCTTTTGCAACCCACTCCCATGGTGTGACGGGCGGTGTGTACAAGGCCCGGGAACGTATTCACCGTGGCATTCTGATCCACGATTACTAGCGATTCCGACTTCATGGAGTCGAGTTGCAGACTCCAATCCGGACTACGACATACTTTATGAGGTCCGCTTGCTCTCGCGAGGTCGCTTCTCTTTGTATATGCCATTGTAGCACGTGTGTAGCCCTACTCGTAAGGGCCATGATGACTTGACGTCATCCCCACCTTCCTCCAGTTTATCACTGGCAGTCTCCTTTGAGTTCCCGGCCGAACCGCTGGCAACAAAGGATAAGGGTTGCGCTCGTTGCGGGACTTAACCCAACATTTCACAACACGAGCTGACGACAGCCATGCAGCACCTGTCTCAGAGTTCCCGAAGGCACCAAAGCATCTCTGCTAAGTTCTCTGGATGTCAAGAGTAGGTAAGGTTCTTCGCGTTGCATCGAATTAAACCACATGCTCCACCGCTTGTGCGGGCCCCCGTCAATTCATTTGAGTTTTAACCTTGCGGCCGTACTCCCCAGGCGGTCGACTTAACGCGTTAGCTCCGGAAGCCACGCCTCAAGGGCACAACCTCCAAGTCGACATCGTTTACGGCGTGGACTACCAGGGTATCTAATCCTGTTTGCTCCCCACGCTTTCGCACCTGAGCGTCAGTCTTTGTCCAGGGGGCCGCCTTCGCCACCGGTATTCCTCCAGATCTCTACGCATTTCACCGCTACACCTGGAATTCTACCCCCCTCTACAAGACTCTAGCCTGCCAGTTTCGGATGCAGTTCCCAGGTTGAGCCCGGGGATTTCACATCCGACTTGACAGACCGCCTGCGTGCGCTTTACGCCCAGTAATTCCGATTAACGCTTGCACCCTCCGTATTACCGCGGCTGCTGGCACGGAGTTAGCCGGTGCTTCTTCTGCGAGTAACGTCAATTGCTGCGGTTATTAACCACAACACCTTCCTCCTCGCTGAAAGTACTTTACAACCCGAAGGCCTTCTTCATACACGCGGCATGGCTGCATCAGGCTTGCGCCCATTGTGCAATATTCCCCACTGCTGCCTCCCGTAGGAGTCTGGACCGTGTCTCAGTTCCAGTGTGGCTGGTCATCCTCTCAGACCAGCTAGGGATCGTCGCCTAGGTGAGCCGTTACCCCACCTACTAGCTAATCCCATCTGGGCACATCCGATGGCAAGAGGCCCGAAGGTCCCCCTCTTTGGTCTTGCGACGTTATGCGGTATTAGCTACCGTTTCCAGTAGTTATCCCCCTCCATCGGGCAGTTTCCCAGACATTACTCACCCGTCCGCCACTCGTCACCCAAGGAGCAAGCTCCTCTGTGCTACCGTTCGACTTGCATGTGTTAGGCCTGCCGCCAGCGTTCAATCTGAGCCATGATCAAACTCTTCAATTTAAGTTTGATGCTCGTGAATTAAACTTCGTAATGAATTACGTATGTTCACTCAGAGACTTGGTATTCATTTTTCGTCTTGCGACGTTAAGAATCCGTATCTTCGAGTGCCCACACAGATTGTCTGATAAATTGTTAAAGAGCAGTTGCGACGCGCTTTAGCGCTCTGTCGCGAGGTGGCGTATATTACGCTTTCCTCTTTCAGAGTCAACCCTCATTTTCAGGTTTTTCTCTTCAACCGAACCGGCTGTTTGTGTGAAGTGATTCACATCCGCCGTGTCGATGGAGGCGCATTATAGGGAGTTTCCTGTGGCCCGCAACCCTTAAATGACAGAAAAATGACTGACTGCTGCATTCCACAGCAAAACTCCGCCTTATACCCATTTACGCACAGAGTTATCCACAAACCACACGATCGTTTCTACGATCCTCTCGTTATATCAGCCTCTTTCAACAGAAAAAGAAGAGGTCAAAATCGAAAATTAAAAATTCGCGAGCGTTGCGCAAACGTTTTCGTTACAATGCCCCCGCACAACAAGGATGCCCCGTAAGGGGCGTTAGCTGAGTTTTTAGCCAAGAATTCACCTAACGCTCTCTGTAATAGTCAAATCCAGGGGATTTACCATGCAACAACGTCGTCCAGTCCGCCGCGCTCTGCTCAGTGTTTCTGACAAGGCCGGTATCATCGAATTCGCTCAGGCACTTTCCGCACGCGGTGTGGAGCTGCTGTCTACAGGTGGCACCGCGCGCCTGTTAGCGGAGAAAGGTCTGCCAGTGACCGAAGTTTCCGATTACACCGGCTTCCCGGAAATGATGGATGGACGCGTGAAGACCCTGCATCCGAAAGTCCACGGCGGCATTCTTGGTCGTCGTGGTCAGGATGACGGAATTATGGAACAGCACGGCATCGCCCCTATTGATATGGTTGTCGTTAACCTTTACCCATTTGCCGAAACCGTGGCACGCGAAGGTTGCTCGCTGGAAGATGCGGTAGAGAACATTGATATCGGCGGCCCGACCATGGTGCGTTCCGCAGCCAAGAACCATAAAGACGTAGCGATCGTTGTGAAGAGCAGCGACTACGACGCCATTATTAAAGAGATGGATGCCAACGAAGGCTCCCTGACTCTGGAAACCCGCTTTGACCTCGCGATTAAAGCCTTCGAACACACCGCCGCCTACGACAGCATGATTGCCAACTACTTCGGCAGCATGGTTCCGGCTTACCACGGTGAGAGTAAAGAAGCCGCCGGTCGTTTCCCGCGTACGCTGAACCTGAACTTCATTAAGAAGCAGGATATGCGCTACGGCGAGAACAGCCACCAGCAGGCTGCCTTCTATATAGAAGAGAATGTTAAAGAAGCGTCCGTTGCCACCGCACAGCAGGTACAGGGCAAAGCGCTTTCCTACAACAATATCGCCGATACCGACGCGGCGCTGGAGTGCGTGAAAGAGTTCAGCGAGCCAGCCTGTGTGATCGTTAAGCACGCTAACCCGTGTGGCGTAGCGGTAAGTACCTCTATTCTGGACGCGTACGACCGCGCCTATAAAACCGACCCGACTTCGGCGTTCGGCGGCATCATCGCTTTCAACCGGGAACTGGATGCTGAAACCGCACAGGCAATTATCTCCCGTCAGTTCGTGGAAGTGATCATCGCCCCGTCCGCAACCGAAGACGCACTGAAAATCACCGCCGCCAAACAGAACGTTCGCGTTCTGACCTGCGGCCAGTGGGCACAACGTGTACCGGGCCTGGACTTCAAACGCGTTAACGGCGGCCTGCTGGTTCAGGACAGGGATCTGGGTATGGTGAGCGAAAGCGAACTGCGCGTGGTGTCTAAACGCCAGCCGACCGAGCAAGAGCTACGCGATGCGCTGTTCTGCTGGAAAGTGGCGAAGTTCGTGAAATCCAACGCCATTGTTTATGCCAAAGAGAACATGACTATCGGCATAGGCGCCGGCCAGATGAGCCGCGTGTACTCCGCGAAAATCGCCGGGATTAAAGCGGCTGACGAAGGTCTGGAAGTAAAAGGCTCCGCCATGGCCTCTGACGCCTTCTTCCCGTTCCGCGATGGTATTGATGCCGCTGCCGCCGTTGGCGTGAGCTGCGTTATCCAGCCTGGTGGTTCTATCCGTGATGACGAAGTCATTGCCGCTGCCGATGAACACGGTATCGCGATGATCTTTACCGACATGCGCCACTTCCGCCATTAATCCACGGAGCAGACGATGAAAGTATTAGTGATTGGCAACGGCGGGCGCGAGCACGCCCTGGCCTGGAAAGCGGCGCAGTCGCCGCTGGTCGATACCGTTTTTGTTGCACCGGGTAACGCGGGCACCGCACTGGAACCTGCACTGCAAAACGTGGCTATCGCGGTAACCGATATCCCTGCACTGCTGAGCTTTGCCCAGAACGAGAAGATCGATCTGACCATCGTTGGTCCGGAAGCGCCGCTGGTAATTGGCGTAGTCGATGCTTTCCGCGCCGCCGGTCTGACAATTTTCGGCCCAACCGAAGGTGCTGCACAACTGGAAGGCTCCAAAGCCTTCACCAAAGATTTCCTCGCCCGTCATCATATCCCGACCGCGGAATATCAGAACTTCACTGAGATTAAGCCAGCACTGGCCTATCTGCGTGAGAAAGGCGCACCGATTGTTATCAAAGCCGACGGTCTGGCTGCCGGTAAAGGCGTTATCGTGGCGATGACGCTGGAGGAAGCCGAAGCCGCCGTTCATGACATGCTGGCAGGAAACGCTTTTGGCGATGCGGGCCACCGCATTGTTATCGAAGAGTTCCTCGACGGCGAAGAAGCGAGCTTTATCGTGATGGTCGACGGCGAGCACGTGCTGCCGATGGCCACCAGCCAGGACCACAAACGCGTAGGTAACGGCGATACCGGCCCGAACACTGGCGGTATGGGTGCTTACTCACCGGCGCCGGTGGTGACTGATGAAGTGCATCAGCGCACCATGGAACGCATCATTTGGCCAACCGTAAAAGGCATGGCGGCGGAAGGGAATACCTACACCGGCTTCCTGTACGCGGGTCTGATGATCGACAAGCAGGGCAATCCGAAGGTTATCGAGTTCAACTGCCGCTTTGGCGATCCGGAAACCCAGCCGATCATGCTGCGCATGAAATCGGACCTGGTGGAGCTTTGTCTCGCCGCCTGCGACGGCAAGCTGGATGAGAAAACCTCCGAGTGGGACGAACGCGCCTCGCTGGGTGTCGTCATTGCTGCCGGAGGTTATCCAGGCAACTACAACACCGGTGATGAGATCCACGGTCTGCCGCTGGAAGAAGTAGAAGACGGAAAAGTGTTCCATGCGGGCACGAAACTCGCCGAAGACGATCGCGTGCTGACTAGCGGCGGCCGCGTGCTGTGCGCCACCGCCCTGGGCAATACCGTGGCTGAAGCGCAGAAACGCGCTTACGCCCTGATGACCGACATCCGCTGGGATGGCAGCTTCAGCCGTAACGACATTGGCTGGCGCGCCATTGAACGCGAGCAACGCTAACGCGAAATTTTCGCCAACAGCGTTTTACGCGTAATGCCTAACTGACGGGCGGCTTCCGTTTTATTGCCGCCCGTTTTTTCCAGCGCCGCCAGAATCACCTCTTTTTCGACATCCACCAGCGGTTGGATCTCGCCACTGAATTCCGTTTTTATCAGCGTCGCGGCAATCGCCATCGGCAGCTCACGCTCGGAAATATATTCCCCCGTCAGCAGTACCACCGAGCGCTCAATCGCATTTTCCAGCTCACGAATATTGCCCGGCCAGTCGTAGTGAATCAGCAGATCCATCGCCTGTGGAGTAAAGCCTTTCACCGCTTTGCGGTTACGCGCGGCAAAACGCTGGAGAAAATGTTCGGCTAACAGCGGAATATCTTCCCGGCGCTGGCACAGCGCTGGCATTTCAATGGTGACGACGTTCAGGCGATAATAGAGATCCTGACGAAAGCGCCCGGCGCTGACTTCTTCCGCAAGATCGCGATGCGTAGCGGCGATCAGCCGGACATCAACCGCAATAGTCTGATTGCTACCAACGCGTTGCACTTCTCGCTCCTGGATAGCCCGCAGCAGGCGCACCTGCATCAGCGGTGAAATATCACCAATTTCATCAAGAAATAACGTGCCGCCATCGGCTTCCACAAAGCGCCCTTCCCGCCGTTTATCCGCCCCGGTAAACGCCCCTTTCTCGTGACCAAAAAGTTCGGACTCCAGCAGCGATTCATTAAGCGCCGCGCAGTTGAGCGTCACCAGCGGTTTATCGCGACGGGCGCTGCTGGCATGCAGCGCCCGGGCCACCAACTCTTTACCCGTGCCGGAGTCTCCGTGAATGAGCACCGTGGCATCCGAGGGCGCAACCATCGCGATTTCATTGAGCAACTTCTGCATCGCCGGACTGCTGCCAATCATGCCAAACTGCGCAGCCGACGCCGATGGCAGTTCAGCGCCCGTTTCCCGCGTATGCGCCAGCGCCTTTTCCAGCGTCTCCTGCAGACGGTCAAAATCCAGTGGTTTGATTAAGTAGTCCAGCGCCCCGGTTTTAAGCGCCTCGACGGCGGTCTCTACGCTGGAGAACGCCGTCATGATCAAGACCGGAATCGCCGGATTCAGCGCTTTAATCTCTTTCAGCGTTGCGATGCCGTCCATCTCCGCCATGCGTACATCACACAGCACTAAATCAAATACGCGTTCGCGCACCTGTTCCAGCGCCGCTCGCCCGCTATAGGCCAGCGCGACCTCATAACCCCAGCCGCGCAACAGTGCCTGTAAAATGGTGCAGTGGCTGATATCGTCATCGACTACCAGAATATTGATTTTTCCGCGCGTCATCCTTGTTAATCCTGTTGTTTCGCTTTGGTCGGCAGCCTAAGGGTAAAGGTCGCACCTTTGCCCTCAACGCTTGCCACCTGAATAGTGCCACCATGCTGTTCGATAATGTTCTGCACTACCGCCAGCCCGAGACCGGTTCCGTCAGCTTTGGTCGTAAAGTAAGGCGTAAAAATGGCCTCCAGCTGTTCCGCTGCAATTCCCTTCCCGCTATCGGTAACCACGATTTTAACGCGATCGCCGCTGCTTTCACTCGCTTCAACCGTGATCGTACCCTGACGACCAATCGCATGAATGGCGTTCAGATACAGATTCAACAAAACCTGGGTCAGTCGGTCGGGATCGGCCTGAATAGCGGGGAGCGTAGGAGTGGCCGAAAAGCGGAGCTGGATTTCCCGGCTTGCCGCATCCTGACTCACCAGGTGTAATGAGTGGGTGATGACCTCATTAAGATTCACCTGTTGCAGTGTCAGATGCGCAGGTTTCACCAGCTCCAGCAACTCGCTCACCACCCGATTTAAACGATCCGCCTCTTTCGCCATCACCTGCGCCAGCTCGTGCGACTCGCCTCCTGCCGGGGTTCGCTCGGCAAAATACTTCGCTAACCCTTTGATCGATGAAAGCGGGTTACGAATTTCATGTGCCACTCCAGCCGCAAGGTGCCCGAGCGCTAACAGTTTTTCTTTACGCTTCATCGCATCCTGGAGTTCTTTGTACGAGCGCTGATAGCGCTGATACCAGAAGAACGTCAGCACAGTGGCCAGCAACACAGCCGCCAGCGCAGAGAGGACTATCAGGGTGTTACGCCACTCTCTTGCCTGAGTCGCTGCCAGATCGCTGGCATCAAAAGCGATAAATATGGTTTGTGCAGGGGTAATAAGCTGCCCGTCATTGCTGGCGCAGCGCGCCATACCGTGGCGTCCTGGACCATACATTGGCTGAAACTGGCGGTAAATTTCCAGGGCTGGCGTTTTTTCACCGTCTCCCACCGGGATCTCAATATTCCGCCAGCTTTCTTGTTCCCCAGGACTAAGCTGTCGCAGGACATCCGATGAATAGAGCGTTTTACCAACCATCGCGGAATTGCTGTGGGTAATAATGACACCATGCTCATCGACGACGGCAAACCATAGCACGCCAGGCTGTACAGCCATTTCCTCCAGTAGCGTCTGCTGCTGGGCATGATGCATGCGCATCCCCATGCCTACGCGCGTTCCAGACTCCAGAGCGCGAATGAGCACACTGCCTTTTTCCAGTAGCGTTTGCCGTGCGGCGCCACTTTCCCGCCCATAGTCCCGAATGGTCATAATCGAAAACCAGCCGACCAAAATCAGGATTGCCGCCAGCAAGAGTCGGCTCAACCACTTTGCCGCCGTGTCCTTATAAAGACGCATACGCTCTCCCTTCACCCCGCTTGTTCCTTTCATCGTTGCAGGTATACAGCAGAAATCATGCCATTTTTTCCCCCTGATAACCCTGCCCTCAGACACAAACAGCTGAAAGTAACGGGTAAAAATGACTCGCTGGCGCGTTCTGGCGAGTCATTTTTACTCGTTTCCCTGCAAAGACGGCGGGTACAACGCCCGCAGCGCTGGGATTGCCGCTTTGGCACGGAAGATGCAAAAGGGAATGTAAGCTAACCAACAGGAGAACGAACGATGAAACGGAACAACAAACTGGCACTGATTGCACTTTCTCTTATCGCACTGGGCTCCACCCCGGTACTGGCGCAGAATCACTGGGGATATGGCGACGGAATGCAGCAACGGGGCGGTACGCCAATGACCGCTGAGCAGCAGGCTGCCGCACAGAAAATCTATGATGATTATTACTCCCAGACCAGCGCGTTGCGCCAACAGCTGACATCCAAACGTTATGAGTACAATGCGCTATTAACGGCCAGCTCGCCGGACACGGCAAAAATTAATGCTGTAGCAAAAGAGATGGAAGCGTTGAATCAGTCTCTGGACGAGCAGCGCGTTAAACGCGATGTCGCAATGGCGCAGGCTGGCGTGCCACGTGGCGCGGGAATGGGCTACGGCGGATGCGGCGGTGGCGGTAACCATCGCGGCGGCGGCCATATGGGAATGGGTCACTGGTAAAAGACTTAATGCCTGATGACGCTATACGGTTCAGGCCTGCTGGCTACCTGTTTTCAGATTTTCAGAAAGTTTTGGCTGTGGGCTGCCAGTGACAAAAATCTTCATTGGCGACCAGCAGTAGCTGCGACCCTTCGGGCGCTTCCAGCCATGCCACACTCACCTCTACGGATGAATGTCTCTGGCGGCGCTCGATATGGTTTATCGCCCACGACTCCAGGTCTGGATTCAGCGTTTCACCTTCACAGGTTGTGACTGTGTTATCCGCATGCCAACGTCCCTGACGCAATATCACCCGTCCCTGACGCAGCGCATCGCTGGTCTGGCGAATTTGATCGGCGCGATAGCGGTAAAGCGCGATTTGATCGCTGGAAAGCTGCTGCTTTTGCCCGTCGACTTCACGCTGCATGAAGCTTAGTTCGCCCCGGTCATCGAAGCGTATACGGACATGTTCAGCCGGTTTACTGTAAACGTTGAGTTCTATCAGAGAGAGCGAATCACCCTGCCAGCGGTATTCACTGGTAGTGGTTTCGCCTTTACGCCACGGACTAAATACCGAGAGTAAGTGAACGTCGTCACCGGAGTCTTTACGCCAAATACGTACCGCCCCCTGATCGCCAACATAGCCGCTGGCCGTGAACGGAGGAAGCTCAGAATGGCTACCGCAGGCAGACAGTAACAGAACACCTGAAAGCCAAAGCGTATGACGCCAGATGGACAAAAGGGGCGAAACCGCCCCTTCGTTAAAACTGTTCACTGCCACGCGAATTACTTAACCGCGTCTTTCAGTGCTTTACCAGAAACAAATGCCGGTACGTTAGCTGCGGCGATTTTGATTTCTTTACCGGTCTGCGGGTTGCGGCCAGTGCGCTCAGCACGGTGGTTCACTTTGAAGGTACCGAAACCAACCAGTTGTACAGCATCGCCTTCTTTCAGAGACTCAGTAATAGCAGCCAGAGTGGATTCCAGAGCAGCTTTAGCCTGTGTTTTAGACAGTTCTGCTTTGTCTGCAATTACATCAATCAGTTGAGTCTTGTTCATAAGTTATCCTTACAATGTGTTTATCGCTTGCTAAGCATCGAGTGCGACGGAAATGCCAGAAAAGCACTCTCCTGCATACACGCACCGATAGCCACTTTTTTTCGCCCCCCAAATGTAGACCAGACCGGGGGCGGATGGGAAGCCTTCAGGCACGACAAATCAGGCGTTAAATCACGTTTTGTGGTGTCATTGCTGAAAATTTATACCAATATTGCTCTCACCAGCCTCGCGCAGGTCTGCACGCAGCCCTTTTATCAGCTCAATATCGCGTTCTTCACAGTCGGCTAAAAGTCGGAAAATTTCCCACTGAATATCCCATTCTTGCTCAACGGCAGGGTTCTCTTTGAGCTCTTCATCGGTCATTTCGCGACCAGCCTGAGTCATTTCCAGCATCGCAACCGTCGTAATCGACGCCTTACTCACTTCGATTGCATGCTCCAGCGTTTCACCGCTAAGACGCGAATGCATCAGCTCGCTTAATGCCACACAGGCATCAATCGCCGGATAAACGCCGTACAGATCGTAATCGTCTGCAGAAGGAATGGCCTCTTCAAACTTTTCCAGCTGGCTGTCGAAATTGATTTTCGCGTCTTTAACCGTCAGCGCTTCCCAAATCAGATCCAGAATTCGGCGGTAAATCTGTCCATCGCCAAATTCAGTTTGCTTGCAGAACATGGCGTAGTTCGGGTACATGCGTTCGCACAGACAGGCCATAAACGTGACGTGCTGCCAGCTTTCCAGCTTCTCCAGACGCAGGTGAATCGGATTTTGTAACATGATGAGTTCTCAAATACGGAAATTAGCCGCAGTTTACCCGATATGGGGCGTTTTTGCTGCAAGCCGAGTAAAAGCCGGGCGTTCGGATGCCACCGCATCTGCCCAGCGTGTTGGTTCCGGCAAACGATAGCCGTTCATACAGCGTTGAACCCACGTCAGCGCGCTGTCCATACTCACGCGGTGGCCCGTAGAAATAAACAGCGGGTTACAGCGCGCTTTGCTGCGCCAGACCCATGCCAGCTGTTCGCCTTTATCCAGCAACGGCGCTAGCGCACCAGGTTCAGCAGCGAGCGGTTCAAACTTGCCGCACAACCGTTTTTTCGCCACACCAATCGTTGGGACGTCCACCAGCAGGCCAAAATGGCTGGCCACGCCCAGACGACGCGGGTGAGAAATGCCATGCCCGTCAACGAACAGCAGATCTGGCTTGTGCGAGAGCAGTTGCCAGGCAGCCATCAGCGCGGGAGTTTCACGAAAGGAGAGAAAACCAGGAATGTAGGGCATGGTGGTGGCGATACGCGCCACCTTGTATTCGACCAGCTCAAGCGTGGGATACTTCAGCAAAACCATCGCCGCGCGCGTCACTTCACCGCCCTGCTCAAAGCCTACGTCAGCGCCGCCGATCAGATCCGGGGGATCGCAGTGAAAACGATCCTCGCGGATCACTGAAGAGGCCAGTTCAAGCTGCTGCGCGCGTAATGACGCGAGATCCATGATGACTCCTTAGCGGTGGTACTGTTCGGACAACCGATGTACCGCCTCCACAAAGACACCCGCATGTTCTGGCGGGACGTCCTGATGAATGCCGTGGCCCAGGTTAAAGACATGCCCTTCCCCCTGACCAAATCCAGCCAGAATTGTCGCCACCTCTTCTTCGATGCGGGCTGGCGGCGCATACAGCATGGACGGATCCATATTGCCCTGTAGCGCCACTTTGTGACCAACACGACGACGCGCATCGGCAATGTCAGTGGTCCAGTCGAGACCTAACGCATCACAGCCGGTTTCCGCCATCGCTTCCAGCCACTGACCACCGCCTTTGGTAAACAGGGTCACCGGTACACGACGACCTTCGTTCTCGCGCAGCAGGCCATCGACGATTTTGTGCATGTAATACAGGGAGAACTGCTGATAGTCGCGACCGGTCAGCACGCCCCCCCAGGTATCGAAAATCATCACCGACTGCGCGCCCGCTTTGATCTGCGCGTTCAGGTACAGCGTGACGCTCTTCGCCAGCTTATCAAGCAGCAGATGCAGCGCTTTAGGATCGGCGTACATCATCTTTTTAATCACGGTGAAGGCTTTACTGCTGCCGCCTTCAACCATGTAGGTCGCCAGCGTCCACGGGCTACCGGAGAAGCCGATCAGCGGCACTTCGCCTTTCAGTTCACGGCGGATAGTGCGCACCGCGTTCATCACGTACCCCAGCCCATCTTCCGGGTCAGGGATCGGCAGTTTGTCGACGTCAGCCTTGCTGGTAATCGGAGAGGTGAAGCGTGGGCCTTCTCCTGCTTCAAAATACAGCCCGAGTCCCATCGCATCCGGGATCGTCAGGATATCGGAGAAGAGGATCGCGGCATCAAGTTTATAGCGACGCAGCGGCTGCAGAGTGACTTCGCAGGCTAGCTCGGCATTTTTGCACAGCGCCATAAAATCACCCGCTTCGGCACGGGTAGCTTTGTATTCCGGTAGATAGCGGCCTGCCTGGCGCATCATCCATACCGGAGTGACATCAACGGGCTGGCGCAGCAGCGCACGCAGATAACGATCGTTCTTCAGTTCGGTCATTTTTGCAGTTCCTTATTGCGTCAGTCCGTCAGTGTATCACCACTCGCTCTTTACTCGTACTCAGCCCGACACATTGCCACAGTGTCTTCAATCAATCGACGCGCGACAGTACCCGGCGGGGGCAAGAGCGGTAAATCGTCATAGCGATACCAGTTCGCTTCCAGCAGCTCTTTCGGGTCGATGACGATTTCGCCGCTATCATACTCTGCCATAAATGCGGTCATCAAAGACTGCGGGAATGGCCATGGCTGAGAAGTGACATAGCGCAGGTTTTTCACCTTAATGCCGCTCTCTTCCATGACTTCACGCGCTACCGCCTGTTCCAGGGTCTCGCCCACTTCGACAAAACCCGCCAGTACGGTATGCACGCCGTTACGATGGCGAACATGTTGGGCAAGCAGGATGGAATCATCACGGCGAATAGCGACGATTATGCAGGGAGCAATTTGCGGGTAATAACGTTCACGGCAGTGGCTACAGAGCATCGCCCACTCCGTTTTACTCGGGTGCATGGGATGGCCACAGTAGCCGCAGAATTTATGCGAGCGATAGAACTCTGCCAGCTGTACGCCGCGTCCGGCCAGTTGAAACAGGCCAACGTCCTGGTCAATGACCTGGCGCACCGACCCCATATCGTGTCGACGCTGCTGCTGCACCAGCCAGACAGTCTCCCCTTCCCACTCGCCTATTGGCAGCGCGCGCTGACCAATCAGATCAAAACGGGCTGCGTCGCCATAAGGTAGCTCGCCATGAGGTAACCATAACTTTTGCTCATGACTGACGATCCACCAGCCGCTATCTAATTTTTCAATTATACGATCCATATCTCTTGCGCAACCTTTGCTTCACAGGCATGTTGTTTACATTATTTTTACATTTACGGGTGAGCAGTTCCTAAACACCATCTTGCGGAGTCAATCATGCTAAACCAGCTGGAAAGCCTGACGGAGCACGTCGGAGGAAGTAATAAACTGGTTGATCGCTGGCTACATGTACGTAAGCACCTGCTCGTGGCTTACTACAATCTGGTTGGCATTAAGCCTGGCAAAGAATCGTACATGCGACTCAATGAAAAAGCGCTGGATGATTTTTGTCAGAGCCTGGTCGATTACCTCTCCACCGGACACTTCAGTATTTATGAACGTATTCTCCATAAATTGGAAGGGAACGGGCAGCTTTTAAAAGCCACAAAAATTTGGCCGCTGCTGGAAGCCAATACGCAGCTGATCATGGACTACTATGACTCCAGCCTGGAAACTGCGATTGATCATGATAACTTCCTTGAATTTCAACAGGTTTTATCGGATCTCGGCGAAGCGCTAGAAGCCCGATTCGTGCTGGAAGATAAGCTGATCATGCTGGTATTTGACGCGATGCACGAGAGTAGCACTCTCAAACGTCATGCTTGAGATTTACGGCATTAACGCGTAGTTTACATTCATTACCTCTTTACTGAGGTTACTTCTTGTCGGAGTGCTTATTTTCCACAGCAGCATGAGTGGAAAAGGCTGAGACCGTTAATTCGGGATCCGCGGAACCTGATCAGGTTAAAACCTGCGAAGGGAACAAGAGTCAATCTGCAATAGCATCGCCCCCCGGGCGAGCTTCTCTCTTGCTTCATCCGTCGTCTGACAAGCCATATCCTTACTTTTATTTGGAATGAGCTATGTCTGCCACTACTAAACCATCACGCCGCGAACAGCGCGCTCAAGCCCAACACTTTATCGATACCCTGGAAGGGACTGCCTTCCCTAACTCAAAACGCATTTATATTACCGGTTCGCAGCCGGATATCCGCATTCCGATGCGCGAAATTCAGCTCAGCCCGACGCTGACTGGCGGTAGCAAAGACAACCCGCAGTTCGAAGAGAACGAAGCCGTTCCGGTATACGACACCTCCGGACCGTATGGCGATCCTGACGTGGCGATTAACGTTCAGCAAGGTCTGGCAAAACTGCGCCAGGCGTGGATTGCGGCGCGTAACGATAGCGAAGAATTAGACGACCGTAGTTCCGCTTATACCAAAGAACGTCTGGCCGACGATGGCCTGGACGAACTGCGTTTCACCGGCCTGCTGACGCCAAAGCGCGCCAAAGCCGGTAAGCGTGTCACCCAGCTACACTACGCCCGCCAGGGAATAGTGACCCCGGAGATGGAGTTCATCGCCATCCGTGAAAACATGGGCCGCGAGCGCATTCGCAGTGAAGTGCTTCGCCACCAGCATCCGGGGATGAACTTTGGCGCACGCCTGCCAGAAAACATCACACCGGAATTCGTGCGTGATGAAGTGGCCGCGGGCCGCGCGATTATTCCTGCCAACATCAACCACCCGGAATCCGAGCCGATGATTATCGGTCGCAACTTCCTGGTGAAGGTTAACGCCAACATCGGCAACTCTGCCGTCACCTCCTCTATCGAAGAAGAGGTAGAAAAACTGGTGTGGTCGACGCGCTGGGGCGCAGACACGGTGATGGATCTCTCCACTGGCCGCTATATTCACGAAACCCGCGAGTGGATCCTGCGTAACAGTCCGGTACCGATCGGTACTGTGCCGATCTACCAGGCGCTGGAGAAGGTCAACGGGATCGCCGAAGATCTCACCTGGGAAGCCTTCCGCGACACGCTGCTGGAGCAGGCCGAACAGGGCGTCGACTACTTCACCATTCACGCGGGCGTGCTGCTGCGCTACGTGCCGATGACCGCCAAACGCCTGACCGGTATTGTCTCACGCGGCGGTTCGATTATGGCGAAATGGTGCCTTTCTCATCACAAAGAGAATTTCCTGTACGAACATTTCCGCGAGATTTGCGAAATCTGCGCCGCCTACGACGTCTCTTTGTCGCTGGGTGACGGCCTGCGCCCGGGTTCAATTCAGGATGCGAACGACGAAGCACAGTTCTCCGAGCTGCATACGCTGGGTGAGCTGACCAAAATCGCCTGGGAATACGACGTGCAGGTGATGATTGAAGGCCCGGGTCATGTACCCATGCATATGATCCAGCGCAACATGACCGAAGAGCTGGAGCACTGCCATGAAGCACCGTTTTACACCTTAGGACCATTGACCACCGACATCGCGCCAGGTTACGACCACTTCACTTCCGGGATCGGTGCGGCGATGATCGGCTGGTTTGGCTGCGCGATGCTGTGCTACGTCACGCCAAAAGAGCACCTCGGCCTGCCGAACAAAGAAGATGTGAAGCAAGGGCTGATTACCTACAAGATTGCCGCCCACGCAGCTGACTTAGCAAAAGGTCATCCGGGTGCGCAGATCCGCGATAACGCCATGTCGAAAGCGCGTTTCGAATTCCGCTGGGAAGACCAGTTTAACCTCGCGCTCGACCCGTTCACAGCCCGTGCCTACCACGATGAAACCCTGCCACAGGAGTCCGGCAAGGTCGCTCACTTCTGCTCCATGTGCGGACCGAAGTTCTGCTCGATGAAAATCAGCCAGGAGGTTCGCGACTACGCTGCCGCACAAACGATTGAAGTCGGCATGGCGGATATGTCGGAGAACTTCCGTGCTAAAGGCGGCGAAATCTACCTCAAAAAAGAGGAGGTGTAATGTACCAGCCTGATTTCCCAACCGTGCCGTTCCGCCTCGGGCTTTACCCGGTGGTGGACAGCGTGCAATGGATTGAACGCTTGCTGCAGGCAGGCGTACGCACGATCCAACTGCGCATTAAAGATAAGCGTGATGAAGAGGTCGAAGCCGACGTTATGGCCGCCATTGAGCTAGGGCGTCGCTATAACGCCCGTCTGTTTATCAACGACTACTGGCGTCTGGCAATTAAGCACCGCGCTTACGGCGTGCATCTGGGCCAGGAAGACCTTGAAACCACCGACCTGAAGGCGATTCAGGCGGCGGGGCTACGCCTGGGGGTCTCCACTCACGATGATATGGAGATAAACGTCGCGCTCGCCGCTAAACCATCTTATATCGCGCTGGGCCATGTCTTCCCCACGCAAACCAAGCAGATGCCTTCCGCCCCGCAGGGACTCACGCAACTGGCAAACCATATTGAACGACTAGCGGATTACCCGACCGTCGCCATTGGCGGTATCAGTCTTGAGCGCGCCCCGGCGGTACTGGCGACCGGCGTCGGCAGCATTGCCGTGGTCAGCGCCATTACCCAGGCGGCTGACTGGCAGGCCGCCACGGCCCAACTACTGGAAATCGCAGGAGTGGGCGATGAATGACCGCGACTTTATGCGTTACAGCCGGCAGATCCTGCTCGGCGATATAGCCATTGAAGGCCAGCAAAAGCTACTCGATAGCCATGTGCTGATTGTCGGTTTAGGCGGGTTAGGTTCGCCTGCTGCGCTGTATCTGGCGGGAGCTGGCATCGGCAAACTGACGCTGGTAGACGATGACGACATTCATCTGAGCAATCTGCAGCGCCAGATACTGTTTACCACTGATGATATCGCGCGTTCAAAATCGCAGGTTGCCCAGCAGCGCCTGACGCGGCTCAACCCGGATATCGAACTGGTATCGCTCCAGCAGCGACTGAAAGGCGATGCGCTCCGGCATGCGGTAGCGCGTGCCGATGTGGTGCTCGACTGTACCGATAACATGGCCACGCGCCAGGAAATTAACGCCGCCTGCGTAACGCTCGGCACCCCGCTCATCACCGCCAGCGCTGTCGGCTTTGGCGGCCAACTGATGATACTGACGCCCCCGTGGGAACAAGGCTGTTACCGCTGCCTGTGGCCGGACGATGTAGAGCCTGAACGCAACTGCCGTACCGCCGGTATCGTCGGACCTGTTGTGGGCGTGATGGGCACCTTGCAGGCGTTGGAAGCGATTAAATTGCTCAGCGGTATCGAGACGCCCAGCGGAGAGCTACGCCTGTTTGACGGTAAAACCAGCCAGTGGCGCAGCCTCGCGCTACGACGTGCCAGCGGCTGCCCGGTATGCGGAGGGCAACATGCAGATTCAGTTCAATGATGAGCCGATGCAGTGCGCCGAAGGACAAACCGTCAGCGGGCTGCTCACTGCGCTTAATCAGCTTAAACCGGGTGCAGCGCTGGCACTCAATCAGCAGATCCTGCCGCGCGAGCAGTGGGAGCAGCAAATCGTGCAGGAAGGCGACCAGATCCTGCTTTTTCAGGTTATTGCAGGGGGTTGATATGTTACGTATTGCCGACAAAACGTTTGATTCGCATCTGTTCACCGGCACCGGAAAATTTGCCTCATCGCAGCTGATGGTCGAGGCGATTCGCGCCTCCGGCAGCCAACTGGTGACACTGGCCATGAAGCGCGTGGACTTACGTCAGCACAACGATGCCATTCTGGCGCCGCTGGTAGAAGCTGGTGTGACGCTGTTGCCCAACACTTCGGGGGCAAAAACCGCTGAAGAGGCGATTTTTGCCGCCCACCTGGCGCGTGAAGCGTTGGGCACAAACTGGCTGAAATTAGAAATCCACCCGGACGCCCGCTGGCTGTTACCCGACCCGATCGAAACATTGAAAGCCGCAGAAGCACTGGTGAAACAGGGTTTCGTGGTGCTGCCTTACTGTGGCGCTGACCCGGTGTTGTGCAAACGGCTGGAAGAAGTAGGCTGTTCGGCGGTGATGCCGCTCGGCGCGCCAATCGGCTCTAATCAGGGGCTGGAAACCAAAGCGATGCTGGAGATTATTATCCAACAGGCGACCGTGCCGGTGGTGGTTGATGCAGGCATCGGCGTCCCCAGCCACGCCACGCAGGCGCTGGAAATGGGCGCCGACGCGGTGTTGGTCAATACGGCAATCGCGGTAGCCGACAGCCCGGTGATGATGGCAACCGCCTTCCGTCTGGCCGTTGAAGCTGGCTTGCTGGCACGCCAGGCGGTACCAGGAAGCAAAAGTTCGCAGGCAAGTCCCACCAGCCCGTTAACCGGATTCCTGGAGGCCTTCGCATGAAAACGTTCAGCGACCGCTGGCGACAGCTGGACTGGGACGACATCCGCCTGCGCATCAACGGTAAAACCGCCGCTGACGTGGAGCGCGCGCTCAAGGGTTCGCAGCTTAGCCGCGACGATCTGATGGCGTTACTCTCTCCTGCCGCAGCCGACTATCTGGAGCCGCTGGCGCAGCGGGCGCAAAAGCTCACCCGCCAGCGTTTTGGTAACACGGTGAGCTTTTACGTGCCGTTGTATCTCTCCAACCTTTGCGCCAACGACTGCACCTACTGCGGTTTTTCGATGAGCAACCGTATCAAACGCAAAACGCTGGACGAAGATGAGATAACACGGGAGTGTGCGGCTATCCGTGAGTTGGGTTTTGAGCATCTGCTACTGGTCACCGGTGAACATCAGGCAAAAGTGGGGATGGATTACTTTCGTCGCCATTTGCCTGCCATTCGCCGCCAGTTCGCCTCTTTACAGATGGAGGTACAGCCGTTGTCAGAGGCTGAATATGCAGAGCTGAAGACGCTGGGGCTGGATGGCGTGATGGTGTATCAGGAGAGCTACCATGAGGCAACTTACGCTCGTCACCATTTAAAAGGGAAAAAGCAGGATTTCTTCTGGCGCCTGGAAACGCCGGACAGGCTGGGCCGCGCAGGGATCGACAAAATCGGTCTTGGCGCGTTAATTGGTTTGTCTGACAGTTGGCGAGTTGATTGCTATATGGTGGCTGAGCATCTGCTGTGGATGCAGCAGCATTACTGGCAGAGCCGTTACTCCATCTCCTTCCCTCGCCTGCGCCCATGCACCGGAGGCGTTGAGCCAGCATCAATCATGGACGAGCGACAGCTGGTCCAGACCATTTGCGCGTTTCGTTTACTGGCGCCGGAAATCGAGCTTTCGCTCTCCACCCGCGAATCACCATGGTTTCGTGACCATGTGATCCCGTTGGCGATCAACAACGTCAGCGCCTTCTCAAAAACCCAGCCCGGTGGTTATGCCGATAACCACCCCGAACTGGAACAGTTCTCCCCGCACGACGATCGTCGCCCAGAAGCCGTTGCTGAAGCACTCATGGCCCAGGGTTTACAGCCCGTGTGGAAAGACTGGGACAGCTATCTGGGGCGCGCTTCACAGCTACCGTAACTCAGGAGCGATCGCATAAACAAAAAAACCCGCTTTCGCGGGTTTTTTCTTCACTGGCACTTAACTGCTCAGGCTCTGGCCTTCATCGCTATCGTAAGCGTTCGTGAAATTATCGGCGTTTACAGCGCGACAACGTTAACAGCAGACGGGCCTTTAGCGCCATTCTCCACGGAGAACTCCACCTTTTGACCTTCGTCTAATGTTTTAAAATCGTTACTCTGGATAGCGGAGAAATGCACAAACACATCCTTGCTACCATCCTGAGGAGTGATAAAGCCGAAGCCTTTATCAGAGTTAAACCATTTTACTAAACCAGTCATTTTGTTAGACATAGATACTTCCTTTCATGTTTTTGAGCCGCATATGCAGCGAAGATGGCCTGTTTTGCAGAAATTAACTTATGGGGCACTTAGGGAGGAGGCTCATGAAGAAGAGTATCTGAGGATAACGCTTGAACTGAGAACTGCTTTACTAAAACTGCTTGCATAAGGTCTGTGTTCCAAACCGATGTCGCTATAGTAGCCCTACTTCTAATCATTAAGCAAGCATTAATTTTTTTAATACCCACTGAGTGATGCAATTTTGAACCATCGCGGCCAAGCATCCAGGATAACAGCTTGATCTACAATGAACAAAAGCCCCGACTATTGCAGTCAGGGCTTTACGTTACTACACACTTCAAATTTAACATTAATAAACTTAACGATTTAATACTGCTGATGGTACTACTTTAAAATGTACACGTTTACTATAGATAATATTGGATATTGATACTAACTAAAGCCTTCCTCTATTTACCGTTAAACACATTCCACCCGCTTGATAATAGAACTCAAGGCTGGTGACCTAAACAAGTACACTTCCCCTCGCGACATATACTCTTTGATGCGTTGCCTTATTTCCCTCGTGATAACCAAAAAAGAAGAAATCACGAACATTTACTATCAAATCATGGCGTTACATCGTCGCGTTTTACTGATTTTTTGCGATTAGATATATCAACTACGTGGCCTGAAAGCATTGTCGAGGTGAAAAAATAGCGTTTTCAACATCGACTATCCCATACAAAAAATACTTCGTGGCCTTTATCGCAAACCCCAATCAAGCTCTACTAACACTTACTACGTTAACAGCAAACTACAATTTCTCCGCTGTTAAGTATTAACATACTGGTTTAAAAAACGCTGTCAATACTGTTTTTTATAACATGTCTTTATTGACAGTAATTATATATTCCAGCATGTGATAAGTGTGCCAAAAAGCCGCTGGCCCCGGTCCAGATCGCAGAGTTTGGCCTCTTTTTGTAACCGGTTTCAGAAAAAGCGGCTTTCTTTGTGATGCCTTGCACACAATCGTTGCAAAGCAGTTGTTGCTATAGCTGGCTCGCGATAATTATCAACTCACACATGTTGATCGAGACTGCTTATGAAAAACATCGTTTTATGCTGTGCCGCCGGAATGTCCACCAGCATGCTGGTGCAAAGGATGAAAGATGCCGCCCAGAAAAAAGGCGTCGACGTCACTATCAAAGCCGTCCCGGTGGCCGAGTTTGAAGAGAATATCGCTACAGCGGATATCGTTTTGCTCGGCCCACAGGTTAAGTACGAACAGGCAAAGCTACAGGCGATCGCCGACCCACTAGGCAAAAAAGTCGCCGTTATCGACATGATGGATTACGGCATGATGAAAGGCGATGCGGTACTGGACAAAGCGCTGAAACTACTGGAGTGATGGCATGGAAGAGTTAGAAACGATCATCATGGAATTATTGGTCAACGCTGGCGCTGCACGCAGCCAGGCCCTGACGGCATTGCAACTGGCGCGTAAAGGAGATTTCGCCGGAGCAGAACAAGCGATGAAGGAATCACGCGAGTACGTCAAACAGGCGCACAAAATCCAGACCCAACTAATTGGAATCGACGAAGGCACTGGCAAACTACCGGTCAATCTCATCACCGTCCATTCGCAGGACCACCTGATGAATGCCATGGTGATTCAGGATCTGGCCGGCGATATGATTGAGCTTTATCGGCGGTTACCACCGGTAAATTAATGATACAGCCTGATGACTTCGTAGGCCTGATAAGCACCGCGCTATCAGGCGGCATAAACATAGACATAAAAAAACCCGCCGAAGCGGGTTTTTTATTGTGGTCGGCAACGCTTAATCGTTGTCAGAACCGCCCAGGCCTGCGTTCAGCAGTTCTGCCAGGCTGGCAGACGCATCTTCAGCAGTTACCTGCGGTGCAGCTGGCAGTTCGCCCGCTGCGCGACGGCGCATACGATCCTGGTGGTACGCATAACCGGTACCTGCCGGGATCAGACGACCCACGATGACGTTCTCTTTCAGACCGCGCAGTTCATCACGTTTACCTGCAACAGCTGCTTCGGTCAGGACACGCGTGGTTTCCTGGAACGATGCTGCAGAGATGAAGGACTCGGTTGCCAGAGACGCTTTGGTGATACCCAGCAGATCGCGGGAGAACGTTGCACCCACTTTGCCGTTCGCTTCCAGCTCGCGGTTAGCGATCTTGACGCGGGAGTATTCAACCTGCTCGCCTTCCAGGAAGTCGGAGCTACCAGCGTTTTCGATGGTGGCTTTACGCAGCATCTGACGAACGATAACTTCGATGTGTTTATCGTTAATCTTAACACCCTGCAGACGGTATACGTCCTGAACTTCGTTAACGATGTAACGAGTTACAGCATGTACACCACGCAGACGCAGGATGTCGTGCGGCGCTTCCGGACCGTCGGAAACAACGTCACCACGTTCTACACGTTCACCTTCGAACACGTTGAGCTGACGCCATTTCGGAATCATCTCTTCGTAAGGTTCGCTACCGTCTACCGGAGTGATAACCAGACGACGTTTACCTTTGGTTTCTTTACCGAAGGAAATGATGCCGCTGATTTCAGCCAGGATTGCCGGCTCTTTCGGACGACGAGCTTCGAACAGGTCCGCAACGCGCGGCAGACCACCGGTGATATCCTTGGTACCGCCGGATTCCTGCGGTACACGCGCCAGGGTGTCACCAGAGCTGATCTGTACGCCATCTTCCAGCTGAACAATCGCTTTACCCGGCAGGAAGTACTGAGCAGGCATATCGGTGCCTGGGATCAGAACGTCGTTGCCCTGAGCATCAACAATTTTCAGTGCCGGACGCAGGTCTTTACCACCCGCAGTACGCTCTGCAGAATCCAGAACCACCAGAGAAGACAGACCGGTCAGCTCGTCGGTCTGACGAGTAATGGTCTGGCCGTCGATCATGTCAGTGAAGCGGACGAAACCACTCACTTCGGTGATAACCGGCATGGTGTGCGGATCCCAGTTTGCTACGGTTTCGCCGCCAGCAACCTGTTCGCCATCACCTTTCGCCATAACGGAGCCGTAAGGCACTTTATAGCTTTCTTTGGTACGACCGAATTCGTCGATCAGTTTCAGTTCGGTGTTACGTGAGGTGATAACCAGTTTACCGCTGGAGTTCACAACCGACTTCGCATTGCTCAGACGGATGCTACCTTTGTTTTTCACCTGGATGCTGGATTCAGCAGCCGCACGAGATGCCGCACCACCGATGTGGAACGTACGCATCGTCAGCTGTGTACCCGGTTCACCGATGGACTGTGCCGCGATAACGCCGATTGCTTCACCTTTGTTGATGATGTGGCCACGCGCCAGGTCACGACCGTAGCAGTGCGCACATACACCAAAGTCGGTGTCACAAGATACAACGGAACGGACTTTAACAGAGTCAACGGAGTTCTCTTCCAGCAGATCACACCACTGTTCGTGCAGCAGCGTGTTGCGTGGAACCAGAATATCCGCCGTACCCGGCTTCAGAACGTCTTCAGCAGTTACACGACCCAGAACGCGATCGCGCAGCGGCTCTTTAACGTCACCACCCTCGATAACCGGGGTCATGGTGATGCCTTCCAGAGTGCCGCAATCGTCTTCAGTAACAACCAGGTCCTGCGCGACGTCAACCAGACGACGAGTCAGATAACCGGAGTTCGCTGTTTTCAGTGCGGTATCCGCCAGACCTTTACGAGCACCGTGAGTAGAGATGAAGTACTGGAGTACGTTCAGACCTTCACGGAAGTTCGCGGTGATTGGCGTTTCGATGATGGAGCCATCTGGCTTCGCCATCAGACCACGCATACCAGCCAGCTGACGAATCTGTGCTGCGGAACCACGCGCACCGGAGTCGGCCATCATGTAGATGCTGTTGAAGGAAACCTGCTGCTCTTCTACGCCGTCACGGTTAATAACGGTTTCGGTTTGCAGGTTATCCATCATCGCTTTGGATACACGATCGTTCGCCGCAGCCCAGATATCGATAACTTTGTTATAGCGTTCGCCCGCGGTTACCAGACCAGACTGGAACTGCTCCTGGATCTCAGCAACTTCAGCTTCCGCTTCAGAGATGATCTCGTGTTTCTTCTCTGGGATGACCATGTCATCAATACCAACAGATGCACCTGAACGCGCTGCATATGCAAAGCCGGTGTACATTGTCTGGTCAGCGAAGATAACTGTCGGCTTCAGGCCCAAAATGCGGTAACAGGTGTTCAGCATTTTGGAGATAGCTTTCTTGCCCAGCGCCTGGTTGACGATGGAGAAAGGCAGACCTTTCGGTACGATCATCCACAGAATGGCACGGCCAACGGTCGTGTCTTTCAGGCTGGTTTTCGCAACGAATTCGCCGTTTTCATCTTTTTCGTATTCGGTGATACGCACTTTAACGCGCGCATGCAGAGAGGCCAGACCTGCGCGATAGATACGCTCAGCTTCTTTCGGGCCAGTCAGCACCATGCCTTCGCCTTTGGCGTTAACACAGTCACGGGTCATGTAGTACAGACCCAATACAACGTCCTGAGACGGAACGATGATAGGCTCGCCGTTCGCCGGAGACAGGATGTTGTTGGTAGACATCATCAGCGCACGCGCTTCGAGCTGGGCTTCCAGCGTCAGCGGTACGTGAACAGCCATCTGGTCACCATCGAAGTCGGCGTTATATGCCGCACAAACCAGCGGGTGCAGCTGGATAGCTTTACCTTCGATCAGTACCGGTTCAAATGCCTGGATACCCAGACGGTGCAGTGTTGGTGCACGGTTCAGCAGTACCGGGTGTTCGCGGATAACTTCGTCCAGGATATCCCAAACGACAGCTTCTTCACGCTCAACCATTTTCTTAGCGGCTTTGATGGTGGTGGCCAGGCCACGCAGTTCCAGCTTGCCGTAGATGAACGGTTTGAACAGTTCCAGTGCCATTTTCTTCGGCAGACCGCACTGATGCAGACGCAGGTATGGACCTACGGTGATTACAGAACGACCGGAGTAGTCAACACGCTTACCGAGCAGGTTCTGACGGAAACGACCCTGCTTACCTTTGATCATGTCGGCCAAAGATTTCAGAGGACGTTTGTTAGAACCGGTGATCGCACGACCGCGACGACCGTTATCCAGCAGGGCGTCAACCGCTTCCTGCAGCATACGTTTTTCGTTGCGTACGATGATGTCCGGCGCAGCCAGATCCAGCAGACGCTTCAGACGGTTGTTACGGTTGATAACGCGACGATACAGATCGTTCAGATCCGACGTTGCGAAACGACCACCATCCAGCGGAACCAGCGGACGCAGATCTGGCGGCAGAACCGGCAGAACGGTCAGGATCATCCACTCTGGCTTGTTGCCAGACTGTACGAAGGCTTCCAGCAGTTTGATACGCTTGGTCAGCTTCTTACGCTTGGTTTCGGAGTTGGTTTCGTTCAGCTCTTCGCGCAGAGTTTCACACTCTTGCTCCAGATCCATGCTTTTCAGCAGAGCCTGGATAGCTTCCGCACCCATCTTCGCGTCGAATTCGTCACCGAACTCTTCCAGCGCGTCCAGATACTGCTCTTCAGTCAGGATCTGTTGACGTTCCAGGTTAGTCATACCGCCTTCGATAACTACATAAGATTCGAAGTACAGTACGCGCTCGATATCGCGCAGCGGCATATCAAGCAGCAGGCCGATACGGGACGGCAGAGATTTCAGGAACCAGATGTGGGCAGTCGGAGACGCCAGCTCGATGTGGCCCATACGCTCACGGCGTACTTTAGTCTGGGTCACTTCAACGCCGCACTTCTCACAGATCACACCACGGTGTTTCAGGCGCTTGTACTTACCGCACAGGCACTCGTAGTCTTTTACCGGCCCAAAGATACGGGCGCAGAAAAGGCCGTCACGTTCAGGTTTGAACGTACGGTAGTTGATGGTTTCCGGCTTCTTAACTTCACCGAAAGACCATGAACGGATCATGTCTGGCGAGGCCAGAGCAATTTTGATCGCATCAAACTCTTCGGTTTTAGTCTGCGCTTTCAGAAACTTTAATAAATCTTTCACGGATTTGCTCCCGTCGGAGTTAGCACAATCTGGCGCTGGCTGTTACGCCAGCACCAGTGACCTGTTTGATCGAGAGTTACTCGTCTTCCAGCTCGATGTTGATACCCAGCGAACGAATCTCTTTCAACAGTA
Source organism: Citrobacter sp. Cpo090 (assembly GCF_030332665.1). Lineage (NCBI taxonomy): Bacteria > Pseudomonadati > Pseudomonadota > Gammaproteobacteria > Enterobacterales > Enterobacteriaceae > Citrobacter > Citrobacter sp. Cpo090. Next base: position 25,647 of record NZ_JAOWHK010000032.1, read on the forward strand.
CGTTGAAGGATTCCGGCATGCCTGGTTCCATCTGATGGTTGCCGTCCACGATGTTTTTATACATCTTAGTACGACCGTTCACGTCATCAGACTTAACGGTGAGCATTTCCTGCAGGGTGTATGCTGCGCCATATGCTTCCAGCGCCCACACTTCCATCTCCCCGAAGCGCTGACCACCGAACTGCGCCTTACCACCCAGCGGCTGCTGAGTAACCAGGCTGTAAGAACCGGTAGAACGCGCATGCATCTTGTCATCAACCAGGTGGTTCAGTTTCAGCATGTACATGTAGCCAACGGTAACCTGGCGCTCGAACTGCTCACCGGTACGACCGTCGAACAGTGTGATCTGACCGGAAGTCGGCAGGCCACCCAGCTGTAACAGTTCCTTGATTTCAGACTCTTTCGCACCGTCGAATACCGGCGTTGCGATCGGCATACCTTTTTTCAAGTTTTCAGCCAGACGCAGAACTTCTTCATCGCTGAAGGTATTCAGGTCAACTTTCTGACGAACATCTGAACCCAGATCGTAAGCACGCTGGATGAACTCGCGCAGTTTCGCGACTTCCTGCTGCTGTTTCAGCATGGCATTGATCTTATCGCCAATACCTTTTGCAGCCATACCCAGGTGGGTTTCAAGGATCTGACCGATGTTCATACGCGATGGTACGCCCAGCGGGTTCAGTACGATATCTACCGGCGTACCGTTAGCATCGTGTGGCATATCTTCGATCGGGTTGATCTTAGAGATTACACCCTTGTTACCGTGACGACCTGCCATCTTATCACCAGGCTGGATCCGACGTTTAACCGCCAGATAAACCTTAACAATCTTCAGCACGCCCGGTGCCAGATCGTCGCCCTGAGTGATTTTACGGCGTTTCGCTTCGAGTTTTTTCTCGAATTCGTGTTTCAGTTCGTCGTACTGCTCAGCCAGTTGTTCCAGCTGATTTTGTTTCTCTTCGTCGGTCAGGCCGAGTTCTAACCAGCGGTCACGCGGCAGTTTGTCGAGCTTCTCAGCTTCAACACCACCGGAAACCAGCACAGCGTAGATACGGCTGAACAGGCCCGCTTCGAGGATCTGCAGTTCTTCAGACAGGTCTTTTTTCGCCTGCTTCAGCTGCATCTCTTCGATTTCCAGCGCACGTTTGTCTTTTTCTACGCCATCGCGAGTAAAGACCTGAACGTCGATAATCGTACCGGAAACACCGTTTGGCACGCGCAGAGAAGAGTCTTTAACGTCAGACGCTTTCTCACCGAAGATTGCACGCAGCAGCTTCTCTTCTGGCGTCAGCTGGGTTTCACCTTTCGGCGTTACCTTACCAACCAGAATGTCGCCACCGGTCACTTCCGCACCGATATAAACGATACCGGATTCATCCAGTTTGGAGAGCGCAGCTTCACCCACGTTCGGGATGTCAGCGGTGATCTCTTCTGGCCCCAGCTTGGTGTCACGGGACACACATGCCAGTTCCTGAATGTGGATGGTAGTGAAACGGTCTTCCTGGACAACACGCTCGGATACGAGGATGGAGTCTTCGAAGTTGTAACCATTCCATGGCATGAATGCCACGCGCATGTTCTGACCCAGCGCCAGTTCACCGAGGTCGGTGGACGGACCGTCTGCCAGCACATCACCACGTTCAACCGGCTCGCCCAGAGATACACAAGGCATCTGGTTGATACAGGTGTTCTGGTTAGAACGGGTGTATTTGGTCAGGTTATAAATGTCGATACCTGCTTCGCCCGGGTACATCTCGTCTTCGTTAACTTTGATAACGATACGGGAAGCATCCACGTACTGAACAGTACCGCCACGTTTAGCAACTGCAGTAACACCGGAGTCAACGGCAACAGCACGTTCCATACCGGTACCAACCAGCGGCTTATCAGCGCGCAGAGTCGGAACCGCCTGACGTTGCATGTTCGCACCCATCAATGCACGGTTGGCGTCATCGTGTTCCAGGAACGGGATCAGGGACGCACCGACGGATACCACCTGCTGGGTGGATACGTCCATGTAGTCAACCTGGTCGCGGCTGAACAAGCTGGATTCGCCTTTGCTACGGCAGGTAACCAGATCTTCTACAAAGTGGCCTTCGTCATCCAGGTTGGAGTTCGCCTGAGCGATAACGTAGTTGCCTTCTTCGATAGCAGACAGGTAATGAATTTCGTCAGTTACAACACCGTCGGTCACTTTACGGTACGGAGTCTCGAGGAAGCCGTATTCGTTAGTCTGTGCATACACGGACAGGGAGTTGATCAGACCGATGTTCGGACCTTCAGGCGTTTCGATTGGACATACGCGACCGTAGTGAGTCGGGTGTACGTCTCGAACCTCGAAGCCTGCGCGTTCACGGGTCAGACCGCCTGGGCCGAGTGCAGAGATACGACGTTTGTGCGTAATCTCAGACAGCGGGTTGTTCTGGTCCATAAACTGAGACAGCTGGCTGGAACCAAAGAACTCTTTCACTGCTGCAGAAATCGGCTTGGCGTTGATCATATCCTGAGGCATCAGGGTATCCAGATCGCCCAGAGACAGACGCTCTTTCACCGCACGCTCAACACGTACCAAGCCAACGCGGAACTGGTTTTCCGCCATTTCGCCTACGGAACGGATACGACGGTTGCCGAGGTGGTCGATATCATCGACTTCGCCTTTACCGTTACGGATATCAATGAGCTTCTTCATCACTTCGATGATGTCGTCTTTGCTCAGGATACCGGAACCTTCGATTTCGTCGCGCAGCAGAGAACGGTTGAACTTCATACGACCAACCGCGGACAGGTCATAGCGGTCTTCGGAGAAGAACAGGTTCTCGAACAGGCTTTCAGCAGCTTCACGAGTCGGCGGCTCACCAGGACGCATCATGCGGTAGATTTCTACCAGTGCGCTCAGACGATCGTTGGTTGGGTCAACACGTACAGTTTCAGAAATGTACGGACCGTGGTCCAGATCGTTAGTGAACAGCGTTTCGATACGCTTGTGACCAGACTGGCTCAGCTTAGCCAGCAGATCCAGGCTCAGCTCCATGTTAGCTGCGCAGATCAGCTCGCCAGTAGATTCGTCAACGTAGTCTTTAGCGGCAACTTTACCAGCAATGTATTCAACCGGAACTTCGATATGTTTGATATCGTCTTTTTCCAGTTGGCGAATGTGGCGCGCAGTGATGCGGCGGCCTTTTTCGACGTAGACTTTGCCGTTAGCTTCAATGTCAAAGGAGGCGGTTTCACCACGCAGGCGTTCCGGCACCAGTTCCATCTGCAGCTTGTTGTCGCGAATTTCGAAAACAACTTTTTCAAAGAACAGGTCAAGGATCTGCTCAGTGGTGTAGTTCAGTGCACGCAGAATAATGGTCGCAGGCAGTTTACGGCGACGGTCAATACGTACGAACAGGTTGTCCTTCGGATCGAATTCGAAGTCCAGCCAGGAACCACGGTAAGGGATGATGCGCGCGTTATACAGTACTTTACCCGAAGAGTGGGTTTTACCTTTGTCGGAGTCAAAGAAGACGCCAGGACTACGGTGCAGCTGAGAAACGATAACACGCTCAGTACCATTGATTACAAAGGTACCGTTGTCAGTCATGAGCGGAATTTCGCCCATGTAGACTTCTTGTTCTTTAATGTCTTTTACGGTGCCTTCCGGCGCTTCGCGCTCGTAGATCACCAGACGCAGTTTTACGCGCAGCGGTGCGGAATAGGTCACGCCACGGATCTGACATTCCTGAACGTCAAACACCGGTTCGCCAAGGCGGTAGCTGACGTATTGCAGCTCGGAATTACCGCTGTAGCTCTGAATCGGGAAAACGGAACGGAAAGCTGCTTCCAGACCATACTGCCCTTCAGGATCTTGCTCGATGAACTTCTGAAACGAGTCAAGCTGGATAGAAAGGAGATAAGGTATGTCCAACACTTGTGGACGTTTACCAAAATCCTTACGAATACGTTTTTTCTCGGTATAGGAGTAAACCATTAGGGTTCCTCAGCTCGCTGACAAGTCGACCCATCTGTCCGACGAAGGGACAGTTTGTGCAACACTATTTTGTTGACCGGAAAATCGAATACTTTCCGCAATGCCTGTTGCTATCACGCTTAAACCATTTCATTGCGATTTACACAGAACTGATGCTCTGTCGCAGTATATTAAGACGTCGATAGAAACAAGCATTGAAAGGCACAGCAGTAGTCAAACAGTGTGAAATGCTACTGGCGCCTTACAGCGCAAAAAGGCTGGTGACTAAAAAGTCACCAGCCATCAGCCTAATTTCTTAGGCTGCAACCAGAAAAGTTGGCTTATTTAACTTCAACTTCAGCGCCAGCTTCTTCCAGAGATTTTTTCAGTGCTTCTGCGTCGTCTTTGCTGATGCCTTCTTTCAGGGCAGCCGGAGCAGATTCTACCAGGTCTTTAGCTTCTTTCAGACCCAGGCCAGTTGCGCCACGTACTGCTTTGATAACAGCAACTTTGTTAGCGCCAGCAGCTTTCAGAATTACGTCGAATTCAGTTTTTTCTTCAGCAGCTTCAGCCGGGCCAGCAGCTACAGCTACAGCAGCAGCAGCGGAAACACCGAATTTTTCTTCCATTGCAGAGATCAGTTCTACAACGTCCATTACGGACATAGCGGATACTGCTTCAATGATTTGATCTTTAGTGATAGACATTTAAATTGTTCCTGAAAATCAGAATAAGTTTATACGTAAGCAGATGCTTGAGAAAGATAACTGCGATTAAGCAGCTTCTTTCGCATCGCGAACAGCAGCCAGAGTACGAACCAGTTTGCCAGCCGAAGCTTCTTTCATGGTTGCCATCAGGCGTGCAATTGCTTCTTCGTAGGTCGGCAGAGTTGCCAGGCGATCGATTTGCGATGCCGGGATCAATTCACCTTCAAAGGCTGCGGCTTTGACCTCAAATTTTGCATTCGCTTTCGCGAACTCTTTGAACAGACGAGCAGCAGCGCCCGGGTGTTCCATAGAGTATGCAATCAGGGTCGGACCAACAAACGTGTCTTTCAGGCACTCGAACTGAGTACCTTCAACGACGCGGCGCAGCAGGGTGTTACGAACAACACGCATGTATACGCCAGCTTCACGACCTGCTTTACGCAGTTCAGTCATTTTATCTACAGTTACGCCACGGGAATCCGCAACTACTGCAGACAGCGCGCCTTTGGCTACTTCGCTGACTTCAGCAACAATCGCTTGTTTGTCTTGAAGATTTAAAGCCATTAGCTTTGCTCCTGGATGTTTGCCGGAACTCATGTTCCGGAACTCACTTCACTCTTCCCAACGGAGAGAGCGTCTAAATACGGTGAGCAGAAACAAGCCAGAGTATCAGAAATAATCTTAGCGTTCTGTCACCGTCTACGCAGGGCATTAAGTTTCTTACGAAACACCTGCGGTCTTCGACGGAGGCCTGGATAGGCCAGGCTCCAACGAACAAATCTTGTCTATCTGTCGCTATTCAATCTGTGCCGGCGTTGACTGCCTTCGTTCACACCAGTCACATAGTTAACTATGCTCCTGGCGATTCACTCAGTTGTCGCCTTGCCACAGCCTGAATATCTCGGATATACGTCTGCAATTAGCAGAAACGTGGGGGTAAGATTGTAGACAAAATCACCGCCCACGTAAAGGCGAATATTAGTTCGCCACAGTCGCAGTCAGACCGGACTGATCAACGGCAACACCAGCACCCATGGTGGTGGAGATGCTAACTTTCTTGATGTACACGCCTTTAGCCTGAGTCGGTTTCGCTTTTTTCAGCGCAACCAGCAGAGATTCCAGGTTTTCTTTCAGTTTGTCAGCGTCAAAATCCACTTTACCGATGGTGGTGTGAATGATGCCGTTTTTGTCGTTACGGTAACGAACCTGACCTGCTTTAGCGTTCTTAACAGCTTCAGCAACGTTAGGGGTTACAGTACCAACTTTCGGGTTTGGCATCAGGCCGCGCGGGCCCAGAACCTGGCCCAGCTGGCCAACAACGCGCATTGCATCCGGGGAAGCAATAACAACGTCAAAGTTCATTTCGCCTTTCTTGATCTGGTCAGCCAGATCTTCCATACCTACCAGCTCAGCGCCTGCAGCTTTAGCAGCTTCAGCGTTTGCGCCCTGGGCAAATACGGCTACGCGAACGGAACGGCCAGTACCGTGCGGCAGTACAGTTGCACCACGTACGTTCTGGTCAGATTTACGAGCATCGATGCCGAGGTTAACGGCAACGTCTACGCTTTCTACGAATTTAGCAGTGGCCAGCTCTTTCAGCAGAGCAATAGCTTCGTTGATGTCGTACTGTTTAGTTGCATCAACTTTGTCACGGATCACGCGCATACGCTTGGTCAGTTTAGCCATTTCTTAATCCTCCACTACCAGGCCCATGGAACGTGCAGTACCTTCAATGGAGCGAGTCATCGCTTCAATGTCGGAACCAGTCATGTCGGCAGCTTTGGTCTGCGCGATTTCCTGCAGCTGAGCGCGGGAAATTTTACCCACTTTGTCTTTGTTCGGCTTACCGGAACCAGACTTGATACCAGCCGCTTTCTTCAGCAGAACTGCTGCCGGAGGCGTTTTGGTAACGAAAGTGAAAGAACGGTCAGCGTAAACGGTAATAACAACCGGGATCGGCAGACCTTTTTCCATGGAATCAGTTTTTGCGTTGAACGCTTTGCAGAATTCCATGATGTTCACGCCTTGTTGACCCAGTGCTGGACCTACCGGCGGACTCGGGTTAGCCATACCAGCTGCAACCTGCAGCTTGACGTAGGCCTGGACTTTCTTAGCCATTCTAAATTCCTCTAGTTGGGTTATAGCGCCTCAAGGAGGCTCCCCGTGATTAAATTCGTTTTACGGACAGGGTCCATAAAAACAAAAGGCGCGAAATTGTATTCCAATCTCGCGCCTTGTGCAACGATTAAATCGCCGCTTTTTTGATCGCTGGTTAGGCTTTTTCTACCTGGGCAAAGTCCAGTTCAACCGGGGTCGCACGACCGAAGATAGAAACAGAGACTTTCAGGCGGGACTTCTCGTAGTCCACTTCTTCAACCACGCCGTTAAAGTCAGCAAACGGACCGTCACTAACGCGAACCATTTCACCTGGTTCAAACATCGTTTTCGGACGCGGTTTATCGCCAACCTGCTGCAGACGGTTCATGATCGCATCAACTTCTTTGTCGCTGATCGGCGCCGGACGGTCAGATGTACCGCCGATAAAGCCCATCACACGCGGAACGCTGCGCACCAGGTGCCAGCTTGCGTCATTCATCACCATCTGGACCAGTACATAGCCCGGGAAGAATTTACGTTCGCTCTTGCGACGCTGGCCACCACGGATTTCGACCACTTCTTCGGTCGGCACCATGACTTCGCCAAACAGCTCTTCCATATTTTGTAACTTGATATATTCGCGCAGCGACGTGGCTACGCGGCCTTCAAAACCGGAAAACGCCTGAACGACGTACCAGCGCTTTTTAGGGGCTTCAGACATCTTAGAACCTCAGGCCAGTGATAAAGGATACCAGGCGAACCAGAATACCATCCAGTCCCCACAGGATCAGTGACATTACTGCGGTAACCGCAGCCACAATTAATGTGGTGTGCAATGTTTCCTGGCGAGTTGGCCAAATGACCTTACGGACTTCGGTTCTCGCTTCACGGGCAAAAGCAACGGTCGCTTTACCTTTTGTTGTCAACAGCGCGACACCACCCGCTGCGGCAATCAGAATCACTACGGCCAGCGCACGCAGCGGCAGCATCATGTCACGATAGAGGTAGTTGCCAACGATAGCTACAAGCAGCAATACAGCGACAACAACCCACTTCATCGCTTCCAGGCCGCGCCCGCTTCCTTGAGCTTCGGTATTCGCACTCATAAACCAACCTGTCAGAAGTATTCTACAAACATTTTCACCCCGCGTAAGCGAGGCGATCCAAACCGAAATGCTCTGGTGCGTTTCGGACTAAACGCCCTCTTCAGAGCCTGTCTCAGCAATGATTATGACAAAAAAAATCACTGATGAGCCAGGTTCTGGTGTGAAAGCGTGCAAAAAGGGCATCAAATGATGCCCTTTTATTGCGCATTGCGTCAAATGTTATTCGGCAATTAGCTCATTACTTTGGCAACAACGCCCGCACCAACAGTACGGCCGCCTTCACGGATTGCGAAACGCAGACCGTCATCCATCGCGATTGGGTGGATCAGGGTAACAACCATTTTGATGTTGTCGCCCGGCATTACCATCTCTACGCCTTCCGGCAGTTCGATGGTACCAGTCACGTCAGTAGTACGGAAGTAGAACTGCGGACGGTAGCCTTTGAAGAACGGAGTATGACGGCCGCCTTCGTCTTTGGACAGAATGTACACTTCAGATTCGAACTTGGTGTGCGGCTTGATAGAGCCCGGCTTAGCCAGTACCTGACCACGTTCGATTTCTTCACGCTTGATACCACGCAGCAGAACACCAACGTTCTCACCAGCACGGCCTTCGTCCAGCAGTTTGCGGAACATTTCAACGCCAGTACAGGTAGACTTAGCAGTCTCTTTGATACCAACGATTTCAACTTCTTCACCAACTTTGATGATACCGCGCTCTACACGACCGGTAACAACGGTACCACGACCGGAGATGGAGAATACGTCTTCGATAGGCAGCAGGAACGGCTTGTCAATCGCACGCTCTGGTTCTGGGATGTAAGAATCCAGGAAGCCAGCCAGTTCGATGATTTTCGCTTCCCACTCTGCTTCGCCTTCCAGCGCTTTCAGAGCAGAACCACGAACGATCGGAGTGTCGTCGCCCGGGAAATCGTACTGAGACAGAAGTTCACGAACTTCCATTTCTACCAGTTCCAGCAGCTCTTCGTCATCAACCATGTCGCATTTGTTCAGGAACACGATGATGTACGGAACGCCTACCTGACGACCCAGCAGGATGTGCTCACGAGTCTGCGGCATCGGGCCGTCAGTCGCAGCAACAACCAGGATCGCGCCGTCCATCTGCGCAGCACCGGTGATCATGTTTTTAACATAGTCGGCGTGGCCCGGGCAGTCTACGTGTGCGTAGTG
>NZ_JAOWHK010000033.1:0-19360 GCF_030332665.1 Citrobacter sp. Cpo090
TTACTGGAATATAATATTCAACCTCAAACAAATAATCCTCTGCTGTTGATGTGTTATCTATAAACTTGAAGTGCTCAATATCAACTCCACGTTTTCGTTTAAGTCTATGCTTTGGCAGCATTTCCATATAAATTCGTCTGGAAGCAGAAGAATAGTCCACCCAGTTGCCCCGGAATGTGAAGTTTGCATATAACCCTGGCGGGTTTATTTGACTCTTCACCATTCTGGTTTGCTTGCCTTCCTGAGCCTTAATACCAATGAAAGTCGTAACATCAAGTTTATTATCATTTTTTCTTTTCGGTTCAAAGCTTGATAATAGATAAACATCTTCTTTGTAGTGATTTAAATTTCTAACTATTGCCTCCATTCTGAGTGGGTTACTGTCAATTGGCTTATCACTAATAAACTCACTATAATTAACTTCATAGCCCACAAAACTCATTTCTGGCAGTTCCACCAATCTTAATTCTGGCAAATCCTGAAAGTTAAAATTAAATGGTATTTTTAAGTTATTCAGACTCCAGCTTTCACTAAGCCTATACTCCCGAGGTGACACTCCAAACAATTTTTTAAATTCCCGAGAAAAAGACTGCTGTGAATCAAAAGCCAAATGATGTGCTATGTCGGTTGCAGATTGCGACGTTAACCTTAATCTAATAGCTGCCCGGGATAACCTTCGGTGCCGTATATACTGCCCAGGAGGCATATTTACATACTCTTTGAAAATCTCATGAATATGTCGCCTTGAGTATCCGGAGTATCTTACAATATCATCAATGGAAATACCTGATGAGACGTTCTCCTCAATCCATTCTACAATTGCTTTCATGGTCATTTCTTTCATTCAACCAACCCCGAAATTAACTCCTTATGGCAACCCTAAACCTTATAAAAGTAAGATTACACCTCAAATTTTGTAAAAACTTAGCTTTTTGAGCAGCACATAATCGAAAATAAGTCTGAATTATCTGAAGGTTTATCATGAAAATACTCGTTGCAGGGGCGACAGGAAGTATTGACTTTCATATCGTGAATACCACTATTAAAATGGTCCATCACCCCGTCGCTCTGGTCAGAACTATACGTAAAGTAAAATTGCTTCTCTTGGAAAGGTTTATTTTTACGGTGATGTTTCAATGCCTGAAAGACTCATCGAATTGACGAAAGGTATTAATGCCATCATCTTCACTCTCGGTTCCGATGGTCAGGCCCGTATTGGTGCCGGAACGATAGACTAATGGACCGCATCCGGCTTACGTTCGACATTAATAGGTAACTGATACAAGTTTCCATATGAACGACCAGCAACAGATTCCCAAAATTCACTATAGGTTGTTAAACATAGAGCATCGAGGTTGCCCTCGAGATGATTGGTATGAGACATGAGGGCTCTATAACTATTCCCTTAGCAGGTAGACTTTTACTGGGTACCTCCTCTTCCCCTCCAACCATAATGCCCTACCCTTGCCCAAATTCGAGTCGCTGCACGTTCACCATTCCTGCCTTTTCATCTGCACTGACATCAATTTGTGTCACCCGCAGCGCATATTTTTCGTTCAGCGTATTGAGCCAGTTCAGCAGATCATTAAACACCACAGGTTCTATCCAGACTTGAATATTCTCCCCGCGCTCGGCTATCCGCTTGATGACCACTGAGTGCGCGGAAGCACTGTCACTGATAACCCGGGACAGCTGAACGGGCGTTGTCGCGCCGGATTTTCGCGCAGCAATAATATCTGGCGCGGCGCTCTTCAACTGATTGTTCATGACCATTAATTGCTGCAACGTTGTCTCCTGTTGCTCAATCTGTTCGCTTAAAGGCAGCCAAACGAGGGAGTAATATCCGGCGCTAAACAGGAACACCACCGCGGCCAGCAACATGCCCTTTTCTCGCGGCGAACGCTCCGCCAGGTGTTGTGCCAGCCAGTGTTCGCCACGGCTTAACTGGCGTTCACGCCAATGCTGAAAATAGTGAATAAATTTATCGCGTAACATGTTATTTCCTCCGCAACGTTACGCCGCCGGAAACCGCACCACCCTCTTTCTGTAACGCGTCTTGCTGCACAACAAAATCTGCCGCCAGCGTGGTACGCAGTTTGTCGAAGCTGGCAAAGTTCGCGGCCCGTAGCTGGAGGTGAAGCGTCTGGCGTTTTTGATCAAAGGTGAAACCACGCATCTCGATGTCGGAAAGTGACGCTGATTTCAGGATACTGGCAATCGCTGACAACTCAGCGAGCAGATCGGTTTCGTCGGTCTGTGGGCGATATTTTTTCAGCGCCATCGTGACCTGAGAGCGCAAATTCACAATCCGCTTCTGCTCCGGGAACAGTGTTAAGAACTGTTTCTCAGCCTGGGCGCGACTTTGCGCCACCTGTTCGCTGACGCTCCATAACGCCACGCCCCGCTCCACTGCCAGAGCAACCAGAATCAGCAATATCGGCAGAATCATCACCCGCCAGCGCGCCCACTGTTTTCGATAGCTGACACGAGGCTGCCACGGCCCTGTCAGAAGATTCCCTTCAGGTTCGCCATAAGTGGTAATGGCGGGCTGAGCCGTAACTGTCAAGCGTTCGACGTCCGCACCAGCCCATGCAGATAGTTCTTCCGGTGCAATGCCGACCGCGGTTAGTGAAAGCGGTAAATCCTGCTCATTGAGCTGTGCGCGGAACATGACCGGAGCCAGCGCCCGCCCGGCGCTCCATCCCCGGCATTCATCGATGCGGCAGATAACCCGTTGCGCATCGCCAGCCATAAACCCACAAGGAATGGACATCCAGTCTGGCGCGACGGTAGCGCGGGTGATGCCGTTTTCCTGCAACCACTGCGCAATGTTGCACATATGCTGCTGGTTAATCACCGCTACGGTTGCCAGTTTCTGGTCGATTTTCAACGGGGCAAAATGCAGTTCGTCGATATCCTGGTTCAGCTCTTCTTCCAGTAAGGCTGGCAGAATATTCAGTATCTGCTTGCGTGCAACATCAGGCAGTTCAACCTGCCAGACGCTGATCCATTCGCCGGGAATGTAGAGTCGAATCGCATCAGTTTTCAGCCATTGCTGGAGACGTTCATCGGCGACGTCAGGCCAGGTGCCGTGCTCCACGTCGGGTGTACGGTGCTGCCAGCGGATGGGATCAGCGGTGCAAAGCGGGAAAAAAATCTCAAGCATGGAACTCACTCACTTTCTCCTGTCTGATGCCAGAGAATAGAAAAGTGTTGTGGACCCATGCGGACAATTAACGAATTCATCGTCAGTTCAATCTCATTCACGGTAATATCTGAACGCAGCCAGAAGTAATTGCTGTCCACGCTCAGGACGGTTTTTAGCTGTTTTTTAGTACGCTCATCGACGTCAGCGAGTAGCTGCTGTGCAAGAAACTGATCGACATCTTCCCAGCCCTTCGCCGGACGTTGTTGTAATAACGCCCGCGCCTGAACAGGGTTTAACCACGGGTCAAACAGCGCCTCAAGAATCACGCTTTGCGTGACGTCCAGGGTATTGATGTTGATTTGCTGGCGGGTCATCGGCAGCGCACAGACCAGCGGTTTCAGTTTTTGATAAAGTCCAGCGTCCATTCCCTGCACCACACGCATCTCGCTGATATCAGCCAGCGGTTGATTAGCAGCGTAGAAAGGCACCGAACGAGCGAGGTACTCGCTGTCTTCACGCCCCAGTCGCGTCTGCACGCTGCGATCTTCGTCAATAAATTCCCACAGGCTCTCGGCTATAAGTTCGGCCCGATAAGCAGGTACATCCAGACGAGAGATCAGGGTAATCAGCTGTTGCACCGCAAGCGGACGCGATTCCGTCGTCGGTTGAGCGAGGGCATTCAGGTTAAAGCAGGCTTGGGCGTCACGCAGAGTGACGGCGATTTGCCCCTGCGGCAGTGGGAAAAAACGAGGGCCAGAAGCCCACGGCTGTGCCAGATGCACGCGTTGTTCATCTTTCAGACTCAGACTAAGCGCGCTCAACGCCAGGCTTTCTGCACTGGCGCTGTACCACAGCGACTGCTGGTACTCCTGCTGGCTGCGCGTTCGCCCAAGTTGTTGTTGCATTCGCCCGGAAAGCGTGATGGTTACCAGCATCATGACCGCCAGCAATACCAGCACCACGACCAGTGCCATTCCGCGTTTTGGTGGTGAGGTGATCATGATAATTGCGGCCCGCGCAACAACCAGATGCGTTCAATATCGCCCCATTGCGGCGAATGCAGGGTCATACGCACCGCCACAGGGATCGCCTGCTGTGACGACCAACTCTCCTGCCAGCGTGTGCCGTCGTAGAACTGCAAACGAAGCGAATCCGCCGGGATTAATTTTTGCGTTGTTGGCTTCACGCTGCCTGCTGCATCGGTCAGCGGCCAGGCTAACCGTTCGAGATAACCATCATGAATGCGATAACCAACGGTGAGCAGATTACTGCGTGGCAGGCGCATCAACGGATTAACCACGCCGCCGCGCACAAAGCGCATTCCTTCACTCTCAGATGCCAGCACGCCAGCACCCGCCAGTAACGCTGGTTCACGCTGACCCTGTTCGCCTCTTACCGGACGCGGCATCATTTGTGTCAGATCGTGGTTTAAAAAACTCATCGTTTGCTGCATGAAATTTAGTTTTTGATCGTGTTCGACGACGGCGCTATTTACGCGCGTGACACCGTTTGTCACCTGCTGCGCCATCAGTGCCAGCGAGGCAAAAATGGCGATTGCTACCAGCATTTCCAGTAACGTAAAGCCAGAGCGAATCCTTTTCACTGCAGCCCTCCCACGGCGCTAAACCAGGCGCGTCGTGACTGAATCACCGGCGAAAAGTCTTCATTAAGGCTGACTTCAATATCCACCGCCTGTAGCAGCGCGTTGCCCGTATTCAGTGGGATCGTTCGCCAGTACCAGCGGTTTCCTGCCATGTCGCTCTCACCCTGATGCCTGACCGCCCGCTGCTCGCGGGTCATCAGGTAGAGCAGTGCGGTCTGGTTTTCGGCTACCCAGCCCGCTACCGTTTTCTCCTCAAGAACTTGCTGATTACTCAGCGCACCGCTGGCAATCTGTAACACCGCCGTGGCAGCTAGCGCAAAAATCGCCAGCGCGATAATCACCTCCAGCAACGTAAATCCACGCTTCATGGCATCCTCTCATCGCATTGATTGAGAGATAACGCGCCACCATGCGACAGTTTTACCGCCCAACATGCGTTTTGCGCCGCAGAGTAAAAGCGCAGCGTAAACGGCGTGACGGGTTCGAAAGGCGAGAAGCGGATCTGCGGCGTCTTCTTTTTCGCCTCTTTTTGCAGCTCCAGTTCAATATCGTGCAGCGTCAGGCGACGACGTTGCATCTCCAGTTCATACTCCTTCTGCCAGATATCACTTCCGGGTTGTAACAGCATCTGCACCTGTTTCGGCACCGTAACCTGTGCCGATGACCGGGTCGCAGAAACGGGCAACCACTGCCCCTGACGACGCTGCATAAACTGATAGCCAGGCGGGTCGATTAACACACCGAGTGTTTGCCCTTCGATCACCGCCTTGTCCTTAAACTGCGCAAAACGGGTCAGAAAATCCTGCGCCGCTTTTTTCGCGGGCGATTCAGAATCGGTCGCAAAAGTCTGTACCACGCCCGCACTGGCAAGGCCGATAAGGAAAATCACCAGCATGATTTCCAGAAGAGTGAATCCGCGTCCAGGCACTGATTACTGAAACTCCTGCAAATTCCAGTTACCGATATCTGCGGCAGCGCCTTCCCCGTTTTCCTGACCATCCGCCCCTAAGGTGTAAACATCAAACATCCCTTTTTCACCAGGGCTAAGATACTGATAATTATTGCCCCACGGATCTTTTGGCAGTCGTTTAATGTATCCACCGGTACGGTAGTTGCGGGGATCCGTCATATTGGCCGGTTGCTGGATCAGCGCCTCAAGCCCCTGTTCGGTGGTCGGATAACGCCCGTTATCCAGTCGGTACATATCCAGCGCGTTTTCCAGTGCCACGATATCACTGATGGTTTTTTGTCGATCTGCTTTCTCTTTGTTGCCTAAAAGGTTAGGCACAACCAGGCTTGCCAGAACGCCAAGAATAACAATCACTACCATCACTTCCAGCAGGGTAAAACCTGCCCGTGGTTTTTGTGTGCGGGATAACGAATTCATGTGATAACTCCGTAAATTACATTCCAACCATATTGTTCAGTTGCAGCATCGGTTCGAGGATGGCGATGACGATAAACAGGACCACGCCCGCCATCATCACCACCAGTGCCGGTTCAAACAGCCCCAGCGCCAACCCCACCTGGGTATCAAATTCCCGTTCCTGGTTGACAGCGGCCTGCTCAAGCATGGTTTCCAGCTCGCCGCTCTGTTCACCCGAGGCGATCATGTACAGCATCATCGGTGGGAACAGGTGCAACTCTGCCAGCGCAGCGCGCAGACTACTTCCTTCGCGGACGCGATCTGCCGCCAGCAGCAGTTGTTGCTCGACATAGCGATTTGCCGACACGGCGGCGGCGGTCTGAATGCCTTCCAGCAGTGGAACACTGCTGGCGGTAAGGATGCTTAAGGTTCGGGAAAAACGCGCCGTATTCAGCCCACGCGCAACACGCCCCGTCACAGGCAGGCGCAGCAAGGTTTTATCCCGGCGCAGTCGCATAGCAGGACTTTTGAGTAGCCGCTGCCCCAGTACCAAAAGCCCCAGCAAACCTGCCAGCCAGTAAACGCCGCTGGCCTGTAACGCATCGCTCATGGCGATAAGCGTGCGGGTGGAGGCGGGCAGCGCGTGTCCGAGATGATCGAACTGTTCGATAATTTTCGGCACTACTGCCGTCAGTAAAATAGTGACCACGCCCGTTGCCACCACCAGCAATACCAGTGGGTAGAGCATGGCCTGCAGCAGGCGTGACTTCAGGCGCTGCCGCTGTTCGGTGTAATCCGCCAGGCGATTGAGCACCACGTCGAGATGCCCGGACTTTTCTCCGGCAGCCACCATCGAACAAAACAGAGAATCAAAGACACGGGGATGTTCACGCAGGCTGTCCGACAGGGTATAACCTTCCTGAATCCGGCTGCGCAGCGCCATTCCAAGACTTTTTACATGCAGTTTTTCACTTTGCTCACTGACCGCCTGTAAGCAGGTTTCCAGCGGCATTGCTGCCTGTACCAGCGTTGCCAGTTGGCGAGTGAACAGCGCCAGATCTGCCGCCGCCACGCGACGATGTGCGTGTCGCTGACGCTGCAACAATCCCCCTGCTGAGGCATTCATCCTGGCTTCAATGTGCACGGGAATGAGCTCTTTACCGCGCAACAACTGACGGGCATGACGCGCGGAATCCGCCTCAATCATGCCTTTAGTTTTACGGCCATTGCGCTGTAGCGCCTGATAGTAAAACAGTGCCATTACGCCTCCATCGTTACCCGCAGAACTTCATCGAGAGAGGTTTCTCCGGCGAGTACTTTCTCAATGCCGTTGCTGCGGATACCGGCAGAGTGTTGCCGAACATAACGTTCCAGCTCCAGTTCCCCGGCCTGACGGTGGATCCAATCACGCAATGTGGCGTCCACCACGATCAGCTCGTGGATGGCAGTACGTCCGTGAAAACCTTTGTGATTACAGGCGGAGCAGCCCTGCGGATGGTACAGAGTGACGGTACGCGTGTCGGTAATTCCCAGCAGACGTTTTTCTTCGTCGGTGGCAGGCTGGGCCTGGCGGCAGTCGGGACACAGCGTGCGAACCAGTCGCTGCGCCATCACCCCCGTCAGACAGGAAGAGAGCAGGAAAGGCTCCACGCCCATATCCTGCAAACGCGTGATCGCCCCCACCGCCGTGTTGGTATGCAGCGTGGAAAGTACCAGGTGCCCCGTGAGCGATGCCTGGACGGCGATTTCTGCGGTTTCGGTATCGCGGATTTCACCGACCATCACCACATCCGGGTCCTGACGCAAAATCGCGCGCAGACCACGGGCAAAGGTCATGCCGACGCGGGTGTTGACCTGTGTCTGGCCTATCCCTTCAATCATGTATTCGATGGGGTCTTCAACTGTGAGAATGTTGCGCGAGTGGTTGTTCAGCTCCTGCAATCCGGCGTACAGCGTGGTGCTTTTGCCGGAACCTGTCGGCCCCGTCACCAGAAAGATGCCGTGCGGTTTGTGCAATAACTGGCGCAACTGCGCGGTCAGTTCATGACTCAGCCCCAGACGCTCCAGCGTCAGGCGGGCCTGGTTTTTGTCCAGCAGTCGCAGCACCACGCGCTCGCCCCAGGCGGAAGGCATGGTGGAGACACGCACATCAATCGCCCGACCGCCCAGCAGCAGCGCAATACGTCCATCCTGCGGTACGCGCTTTTCTGCAATATCCAGCCGAGCCATCACCTTAATACGCGAGACCAGCAGCGAGGCCAGTTTGCGCCCGGGGCGCAGCATTTCATGTAATGTGCCGTCAACACGAAAACGGATCACCAGACTCTTTTCAAATGTCTCGATGTGGATATCCGAAGCGCCTTCTTTAATCGCCTCTGCCAGCATGGCGTTAATCAGTTTGATGATCGGCGCATCGTCGTCACTTTCCAGCAGATCTTCAGTTTCCGGCAGTTCTTCTGCGAGGGTAAAAAAGTCCTCAGCAGAACCGAGATCTTCCATCAGCTGGCGAGCCTCGGAAGAGTCCCGCTGCCAGACCGCATTCAGTTGCTGTTCAAATTCGGCCTCGTCGATTTGCCGCAGCGTAAAAGGCGTGCTTATCCCCCGTTGCAGCTCCTGCAAGACTGAAAGCGACAGCGGATGCACATGGAGGATCTCCAGCGACGCTTCGCACCATGCAACCAGACTAAACCGACGGCTGAAACTGTAAGGCAGACGCACGGTGTTAGCGGTGGTTTCCTGTGCTACAGGCACCATTAACGCGTTCTCCCGGCATTAAGGAACGCGCGTACTTCCGGCGGTAATGCCTGGTTTTGCGCTGGCAGTACCGGCTGCGCGGTATGCGGCATCAGGCTTAAGCCTTGCTCATCGCGATAGATCTGTTCGGCACGCATGTAGTTATATTTGCGCTGCGACACGCCGTCTGCCGCCATACCGTCACGCAGGATGGTCGGGCGGATAAACACCATCAGATTGCGTTTTTCTTTTTTATCTGCCGTGGATTTAAACAGGTTACCAATCAACGGGATATCGCCCAGCAGAGGTACTTTCGCCACACTTTCTCCCGCCTGGTCGTCCATCAGACCGCCTAGCACGATCAGCTCACCATCGTTAGCTAGCACGGTGGTTTTCAGTTTGCGCTCACCAAACACGACATCGAGACTGGTCTGTCCTTCCACCTTCGAGACTTCCTGCTCAATCACCATCTGTACCGCGTTACCTTCGTTAATCTGCGGCGTGACTTTCAGCATGATGCCGACTTTTTTCCTCTCTACAGTATTGAAAGGATTGCTGTTATTGGAGCCAACGGTAGAGCCGGTTAATACCGGAACGTCCTGGCCCACCATGAAGAAGGCCTCCTGGTTGTCCAGCGTGGTGATGCTCGGCGTGGAGAGGACATTCGAGCTGGAGTCGTTTTTAACCGCCTGTACCAGCGCCATCCAGTCGCCTTTCACTACGCCAACCGCCGTACCGCTAAAGCCAGAAAGAAGCTGGGCGAGCGTGGAGAGATCGCCGTTGGTATCCGGGTTAATGGTGGTGGCACCATTTTCACTGATCACCGTGGAACCTTTCTGCGGTTTCGCCTGAGAAATCGCCGCCCCCAGCGTGCCAATAGGGATCTGCGTACCGTTGGCAAACTGCATTAATCCGGCATCTTTCGACGCCCACTGCACGCCGAAGTTGATATTGCTGCCTTCGGCAACTTCGACGATTAACGCCTCGACATGCACCTGAGCACGGCGAATATCCAGCTGTTCAATCACGCTTTGTAGCGACTGCATGATGTCCTGCGGCGCAGTAACAATCAGGGCATTACTATGTTTGCTGGCGGCGATGGAGACAACCTCACGCCCGCTACCGACCGTGCCTTCTGCCTCTTCTTTTGCGGCCGTGAGCGTGCCGCTGACCTGCTTCAGCACATCGACCAGATCTTCGGCTTTGCTGTATTTGAGATAGAAAACCTGGCTGTTGCCGCTGCGCTCCATTTCTGAATCCAGCCGACGGATCAGGCGGCGCATTTTGTCTCGGGTGGCGGGGTCACCACTGACAATCACACTGTTGGTGCGTTCGTCGGCGACAATTTGAGATTTCAGCGTCGCAGGCTGGTTCTCGCCGCTATTTTTAGTCAGGCTTTCCAGCACGCGGGCAATTTCCGAAGCCGAGGCGTTATCCAGAGGGATCACCTCTTCAGTGCGGTTTCCCGCATGATCCACGCGCTGGATCACTTCTGTCAGCCGTTCCACAACTGAGGCGCGTCCGGTGAGCATAATTACGTTGGAGGGATCGTAATTAACAACGTTGCCTGAGCCTGCGCTGTCGATCATCTGGCGCAGAATCGGTGCCAGCTCGCGTACCGACACATTACGTACCGGCACTACTTTGGTGACCATTTCATCGCCCGCATAGTTATCGCTACCTTCACCGACCAGCGGCAGCGGCTCGACTTTCGCGGCGCTGGATTTCACCACCTTCAGCACGTCGTTTTCCATCGATACGACGGCATACCCCTGCGCTTCCAGCAGGTTTAGGAATAGCTGGTAATACTGGCGTTCATTGAGCGGGGTCATGGTGCGAATACTTACTTTCCCCTGTACGCCAGGCCCCATAATGATGGTTTTATTGAGGTTAGCGCCAACGGTTTCGATGAACGATTTCAGGTCGGTATCCTTAAAATTGGCGGTGAAGGTTGCTTCTCCCGCCCAGACCGGTGAACTACATAATGCCGCTGCCAGCACCAGCGGCAGTAAACGCTTTTTTGTTTTGAGGCCAGTTGTCTTCTTACGCCAGACCGACAACGTAATATCACGCCAAAACACGATGAATGATTCTCCTGGATTAAATGCGGTTAGCGCAGCGCGATGGAAATGTCGTAGCGCGCACCCTTGCGTAAAACCGTAAGTTGAATGGAATCCATTGAAGGTAACTGCCGCATCAGAGCAATCATTGCTCGTGGATCAGTGAAATCCTGCTGATTTAGCGCAATGGCGATATCGCCGTCCTTGAAACCGCTGGCATCGAACAGAGAACGATCTACCCCCGGCTTCACTGCATAACCGACAATCCCCTCCTTACGCACAGGCGTAAGCTGGATATAGTTAAAAATTTTCTGCGGATCTTTCGCCAGTTCCTGACGCACGGCGGCCGGGATCTCAACTGGCGCACTGGCAGCAGGCTCAGCAACAGCTTGCTTTGCTTCGTTACTGACGGCTTTTTTGTTGGTCACGGCTAGAGTGGAACGCTCCTCTTCTGTCAGACTCAGGCGCTCCATTTTTCCCTGATAGCGCAGCATCACATGGTCGCGATTGATTTCCTCGATCACCGCGTTGTGAGAGGCCAGCGTTTCGCCCTGCAAATAAACCTGCTGTTTGCCGCCTTCTTCAATAACCGCGCCAGGTCTGGCACCAAAGGCGATCCCGCGCAGTACCACGTTAAGACGCGTTTCTGCCACAGGCACAGGTTCGGGTTGTTTTACCGGCGCGGCGATGGGCTGAAACTTGCCAAACCAGTTTTGTTGGCTGATTAATTGCATGTCTTTTTTATTGAACGTTTTTGCATCCGCACGAGTCGGTTTATTCACCGATGGGGAAACCGCCGTATATTCCGCAGAAAAGGAAATATAGCGCCAGAGTGAATACGCCATTTTTGCAGAAATAGTAAGCAGCATCAGCCAGAACATCGCGCGTACAATTTTTCGCAGATGCTCTTTGTCTGTATTAAGAGATTGTCTCTGGCTAAGAGTGTGACGAAATTTAGTCAGCCATTGAATGAAATAAATTCGTGCGTCACGAAAAACAACCCGCGCCAATTTAAATCTACCCGACGTTATGCTTTGACTATTCCACAGGTGGTGCGATCCAGTTTCCGCTGATACTGGTTACCTGTACGTGTATCATTAATCGTTATGCTGTAATTAATTCCCTCGGTGATCATCAATTTCACCGTCGGGTCAGCGCACATTTGCCGTTGATAACTGGTTAAAAAGACATCAGGCGTCTGCGTGGTCTGGGCACCCGCTTCGCTGATAATCGTCATTTTTACCGTTGTACCGCTACTTTGCGCCAGCACTAAGGTATATCCCGCAGATTTAATTGGCAGATTTTGGCTGATATTTTGAGCCTGTTTTTTCGCCAGCAAACTGGCGTGTTCATTATGGCTGGCGCAGCCACTTAATAATCCTGTAACGCTTAACAATAGCAATATTGATGCCCACCCCGGCATCTTTTTTATCGACATGACGAATAATTCCCAAGGTTATTAATTAGAGTAAAAATGTAACTCCGATAATTATGTGTCCATCATTAAAGCATTTCCTGTAAATAAATTGTTGCTATACCACCCAGACTTAAACACGGTCCAAAAGGCAGCTCCGTTGATCCTTTTTTTGTAATAACAGCATATATCAGGCCGCTGCATGATGCGATTAATGCAACATTAGGCAGAGACAACGCCCCCACCCAACCACCTAAAGCAGCGAAGAGTAATACATCGCCCATGCCTAATGCTTCTTTACGAAGAATTAATCCGGCCAGCCAACGCAGTGAGTAAAAGGTGACAAACCCCACCAGTACGCCGGTGACTGCTTCTTGTAACGTTAGCGGGCTCTGCTGTCCCCATGCCGCAATCAGCCCAGTCCACAACACGCCCTGAGTAAAGATATCGGGCAGCCATTGGTGATCGAGGTCAATAATGCTCGCGGCAATCAGCCAGGCGGATAATATCATCACGGCCAGCGCCCATCCACTGTCCGAACAGACCTGACTCGTCAGCAAAAAAACGAGTGCCGTCAATAACTCGACCAACGGATAACGTTTGCTAATTTTCGCCTGACAGTCACGGCAGCGCCCTTTGAGTATCAGCCATGAGAGTATCGGAATATTGTCACGAACGCGGATAGTCTGCTTGCAATGCGGACAGTGCGAGCGTGGCAGCACCAGACTCGTTTTAGGCTGCGTGTTCGGCGTTTCATCCTGAAACTCAGCCATTTGTTGGCGTAGCATGATGGGGTAACGCCAAATCACCACATTCAAAAAACTGCCGATGAT
This sequence comes from Citrobacter sp. Cpo090, assembly GCF_030332665.1. Classification (NCBI taxonomy): domain Bacteria; kingdom Pseudomonadati; phylum Pseudomonadota; class Gammaproteobacteria; order Enterobacterales; family Enterobacteriaceae; genus Citrobacter; species Citrobacter sp. Cpo090. The sequence continues at coordinate 13,158 of NZ_JAOWHK010000033.1, forward strand.
CAATCCTCCGACTGTTGCCAGTATGGGCATCACAGCGGGGTATTGCTGAAAAACATCAAAAAGCATAGCTAAATTTTATTTGTTATAACTTACCAGATGCGGCGTGAACACTCATCCGGCCTACAGGAGTATGCCAACGCAATCAATCACGGCTTCGCCTGTAGGCCCGATAAGCTAGCACATCGGGTACATGTGTTGACCCGGTGCAACTATTTCATGTCGGATGCGGCGTGAACGCCTTTTCCGGCCCATTATGGCTTATTCGACTGACATCTTATGCTCGGTAACCTTATTAATGATTTCCGGCCCTTGTTCCGGTTTCGGCAGATTAAGCGACGCGAGCGTGTTGTAAGCCGAATGGCTCACTCCCCCCCCGAAGCTCATCTCGCTTGCCCCCGGCAGTTGGTAAGCATTCGCGCCCGGATTCCATTTCTTAAAGAACTCCGAAAGGTCCGTCTGGGCTACCCAGGAGGCGCACAGCATTAGCATGTCTGCAGCGTTACCGTTGGATTCAGCGCAGTAATTCTTACCGCCAAAAGTGCTGTTACCAACCTCATCGCCGCGTGCTTTGCGGTGCATCAGCTGGAACAGGTTCCAGCCTTTCATTCCTTCACGCTCACTGTAGAATGCTGGCAGGGCACCATCTGGATACCACTTCTTAATATCAAAGTTTTTCTCTGCCCATTCCTTCAGCTGTGCGTACATCAGCAGACGGTCACCCGCACCGCCACGCGCCCATGCCTGGCCCTTGCTCTCCTCCAGATATTCCGGTGCAACGGCAATGTCGTCAGCGACACGGTTCATCTTGCCGAGATAGCGATCCTGCATGTACAGCGCCAGCACGTTGTTCGCCACTTCGGTCGCGCCCGGTATAGTCAGCGGTGTTTCTGCGGCGTTATGTCCTACTTCATGCCAGATCAGCCAGTCATTCAACGGCGTCGTCGGCAGCGTGGTACTGTTCGGCGAGAAGCTACTGTTCATCACCGGATAACCAGAGTGCGCGTCACCAATAGATATCTGCACATCGTTGGTGAAACGGTGTTTGTGACCCGGCAAGTTTTTAAAGGTAAACATCCGGTGCTTATCGTTTTCACTATCACGACCGTAGAAATCATTCATTGAGCTGGCAAAGGTATCCAGATCGTTAGCGAATTCTGCTACGCCGCCAGTGTAATTGCTGGCATTCAGGTTCTTCTTCGGTGTGGTATAGACGAACGACGTAGACTCCAGTTCGCCCAGCGGGGCTGGGGAGTTCAGATCGTGTTGCCACTTACCGTCTTTATAGAACGGCGCTTTTACCACACCGGTAAAGGTGAAGTCAGCTGATTGCACCTCTTGGCTGTTGCTCTTGATATAAATCAGACCACCGTAAGGGACTTTGAACGTCACCTTATCATTGGCTTTCAGGTCATAGGTTTTGGTCACTCTGGGCGGACGATTCAGGCTAGCTTCATGCTTCTCTCGTCCTGTCAGGTCGTCGGCCAGCGCAACAGTCACGGTCACAGGAACTGTCGCCTTTGACTCAATGCTGACTTCCTGCTGGGCAGGTGCCCACAAACCTGTTGACTGCATATTACCTGCAAACCATTTGGTTGGATCTGAGTACAAGTTGATGTTTTGTGTGACGGTTTCGCCGTTTGTATTCACCACTCCCGGATACTTCTCAACATCAACTTTGATGTTCAGATCCCACCAGGAACGGCCCAGCATCAGGCGTGTCAGCGGTTTTTCCATATAGTTGAGCGGGTAGCTCGGGTTCATCATTCCCGCTTTGCTGCTTTCATCACCGTAAATCATCTTGTTATCGATCAGCGATTTTTTCAGCTCAGCAGAACACTGCGTGCCAAAATATGCATTGTTGGTGTAGCAGTTCAGGAATTCAGTGAACGTTTTAAAGCCCAGCTCGTCTTCTTTACCCTCTTCATAACGATATTTCGTTTCGTTCCACAGCCAGACGGACATGTTTTGGTATAAACGTTCCAGATCAACGCTATTGAGACGCTCACCCTGACGGCCATTGGTGCGGAAATAAAGCTCATGCTGATACAGACGCTGAATGTTGGTGCCTAAATCCGCAGCCTGCAGCATCGCTTTCGCAGTATCAGCCCCCAGATCCAGCTGCGTATACTGCGGAACATACATGTTACCGGTTACCGGCACACCCGTGCCTGGACGGTATTCCAGACAGTTAACCTCATAGTGGTAGTCAGAATCCTTACATTCCTCCAGCCCAGGGAACGCATCCAGAATTCTCTTTTTCGCCGCCGCCAGCGACTCAGGCGTTTTGTGGTCGGCTTCATCAATAAAGGCGAATTGAGTTACCTGTTTACCCTCAACTTCTTCCTGCCAGCTGGCAACTTCCAGCTTCGGTTTGTCATCAGGTTTGTTTTCTTGCTGATATTTCCAGATAACTTCTTTCGTGGCGTCATCAATGGTATACGGTAGTTTACCATCGACAGCCGGATAACGCTCATAGACCCAAATTGGTGTTGAACGTCGTTGACGAACGCGGTCCGGGTAGCCTTGCGGATCGTTATTTACCACCGACTTGTTAAGCGCCATCGACAAACCTGCGGCATCAAGCAGACGTACAAAGCCAGATGCGCTCTCTTCCTTAAGATTGCTCATCACGTTTTCCATGATCAGCACTGATCCACCTTTGTTCATATAGGCGATCAAATCTGTCACATCCTGTTGAGTCAGCTTCGGTTTGCTGGTATCTGCTCGCAGAGGAATGGAGTAAGGATCGTTACCCCATTGTGTGACGTATTCAAAGCCATTGAGGATCAACAGAGGAACTTCATCTGGATTCAGATTGCCATAGCTGGTCATCGGTTTGACCGTGATGCCAGCGAAATCCTTGTGGAACCCAAACGGTGCGCTATTTCCCAGCACCTGACCATGTTTTTTGAAATACACCGTATCCAGGTTAGTACCCACGGTCATATTGGATTTTGCATCCGGCAACCAACGTTCATTTGACAGATAGCGCAGCACGTTCTCCATGAAGTTCTTCATATCGCCCGGATCGCTGTTAAGCGTACATTGTCCATCTTTATTAACGCCCCCGTTCCAGCTATAACCGTTCGGACAACGCAGGATGCTGTTGTAGTACGGGTTGCCAAGAACCATCAGCTTACCATCGCCTACTTGGCCCAGCGAAATAAACGGCAGATTGAAGGTGGCAGTTTTGCGTGTTACGTTCTCTGGCCGTACAATAGAGGGGGCTTCAGTAATGTACGCCAGTTCATTTTTATCCCAAGCACGTTTCTCGCCAAAGGCAAGCCAGTAGTTTTTATCATTACGAGCCATCAAAATAGGGAATGCTGCGTTGGAGATATTCACCACCGCCTGACCACGCGCGTTACCAGTACTACCGTAGAAGTTAGTGGAGTCATGGAAGACGTGAAATTTAGTGACAGATTTATAGTTCGTATCCACGCCCCACAGCTTATTGATAGTACTCTGGATCTGCCCTTCATTAACATTGCGCGTCGTTAATGAGAACCAGCGAGCCAGATTACAACCTTCGATTTTCGCACAGATTGCAGTATCAATTTCTTTTGCCTGGCCAGTTTTTAATTGCGCGATAAATGCATTTGGCAACGTAACGACTTGATCACCGTTATTCAACGTCGCACCATTGGATAGCGAGAGATTGATGATTTCGTTGATCACATTAGGATATTCGGCGAAGATCTTGCGCACATCGGCTGGAACAATACGAGTATTATTTTGCCCGGTCGTCGAATAGCGGTGAATTAGCTGATCGATATTCGCCCCGCGAACTTCGTCCCCCAGTTCCGTCAGCGTAATGGTCGACTTGTTGCCACGTACTGAGCCAAGCTCAAAGGTGTCGATACCAAAGGAGATGGTTTCTCCCCAACTAAAGGAGAACTCACCGTTTTCACCGGTTACACCGCGGCCGGAGTTGGTGTAGTAGTTTATGCCAACAACACCATTGCCCTGGCTATCTACCAGTCGGCCTGTGGAGAGAATTATTTCTTTTGGCTGGTACTGATAAAACTGCTCCGCGTTAGCCGATACGAAGGAAGCGTTAAGATCCGGCGTTGTTCCCGGTGTTGTTGCTGGTACTACCGGTGACGTATGAGTGGATGGTGCTTTATCTGTTGCAGGATTATTATCTATCTCTTCATTCACTAACTTGCTGAAATCGTCGGCTGCCAGCTCAATTTGCTTATACAGTTTTTCAAAGCGCACGCGATCGAGCACTGATGAGAAAGTCAAACAAAGCTGTTCTGCATCGGCCGGACAGCTGTTGCTGGATGTCACCAGCGAGACCGCATTAGTTTTCTTATTTTCAGAGCTTGCCAGCTCTTTCGCATCCTCAAGACTAAACGATACTTTTTCAACCGTACGCAAGCTACGTGCAATTTCTGATTGGGTGTCAAAGGTAGCAATTGCTGTACTACCAACCACACAACTGACAGTTTCGCCTAGCGTAAAAGTAAAGCCGTTACTGGGTTCACCATTACAGGTAGCACCAATTACCCGCTGGCTTCCGCCTAACGTCAAATAGCCAGTTTGAGTAACAATTGGCGATGGCGATGGCGATGGCGATGGCGATGGCGATGGTGATGGTGATGGTGATGGTGAAGAGTTACTCCCTGAATCGGAAGGTAGATTATTGGATGACGATCCACCACTATCACAAGCGGTTAATAGAATTGTACCCAAGATAATAGCTAAACTTGATTTTTTATATTTAGACTGATTCATTAATAACATATGTTTTTATCAAAAAGTAAGAACAGTGATTATTGGTTGAAATATCCGATCTTAGATTAAGATATATTACCCCCAACTACCTCAGAATAACATCACGGCATTTTCATTCCAAAATATTACGAGATAAAAAACAAATCAACATCAACAAACTAAATGCTACTAAAGACAAAAATAAAAATCAATATTGTTTAATTAACTTCACATCGGTTAATGTTACATCTATCATTCGGTTTTTTCGAACATTAATGATAAATACATCATGTTAAACCAAGAAATAGTAACAAATGCAATGGTATAATATTTCTTTATATAACTCACATACAACTAGTAGAACGGCTTTGTATTGTTAGGAAAAATCTATACGGACACTATACTTAACAATGACAATAGAGATGGATAATTAAAATATGAGAAAGCTATCACATTATTTATATGATAGCCTTCTCAATATATTAAAATTAACCTATGTATTGATTAATTAATAGATATGCTTAACTCCCGCTTAATAGTTCTCCCAACAAGATCGTCAATTATATCAATACTATACTTAGTAATTCCTTGTGTCGCTTGTGGCGTACCACTCAATATCATAGTTGAGTCCTGGAGAAGCTCAATCTGCATACCTGCTGGTAAATTAGGGGTTACAGAATAACGATAACGACCACTTCCTCCATTGATGGAAAGCACTTCAAAACTGGAATCTACCCCAACTTTTAGCGTCTTGCTGTATGTTGTTTGCTTTACAGTAAAGTTTGGTACAACACTTAGTTCAAATGTCGCCATATCTTCAGCGCCTGATTTATTATCGCGAATAGTCATGGTAAACCTTGTCTCTGGGAATAGAGATGAAGGGGTTCCACTGATGTTGCCATTTGTTGAATTAAGGCCTAAGCCAGCGGGCAGTGCTGGAGAAACACTAAACGTTACACTTCCCCCTGTAGGTGATACAGCAGTAATTGGAGTGTAGTTCAATGAAGAATTTACAATTGCAGCTCGTTGTGGAGTGTTAACTGTAATAATTGGCCCATTGACTGTTGCAAGAGTCAACGTGAATTTTCTGGTCGGGCTACCATTACTGTCAGTAACAGACAATTGGTAGGCGGTCGCTGAAGTAACTACACTGGTTGTTCCAGAAATCACCCCCGTGGAAGCGTCAAGCGTGAGACCTGCTGGCAATGCTGGGGATATGCTGACAATCGGCCCCACACCTCCACTAATGCTCAATGGAGCAAAGTTAACAGAGCTACCTGTTGCTATGTTACGGTTATAAACTTGTTGCTGGATACTCAACGCCGGAGCAACTCCCAGAGTAATATCTGCCGACTCTTCTGCTCCCGAAGCCCCATCACGCACCGTTATAGTGTAATTACTTTGACCTACTGGAGCAGTAGGAGTACCAGTAATTGTGCCATTTGTAGAATTTAGCCCCAAACCAGCCGGTAATGCCGGCGATA
>NZ_JAOWHK010000034.1:0-83346 GCF_030332665.1 Citrobacter sp. Cpo090
ATTTTTTCTTTGTTAGCAATTTTTGCGATATTGTCAAATGCTTGCCAATAAGCTTCTTCTCCTTCGAAATACCATGTAGGTTTTTTGATCGATTTAACGTATCTGGCAGGAGAGCGTAGTTGAAACTCTCGTTTAGTTCGTTTAAAAGGAACTATTACCGACATTTCGCCACCCTCAACGCGAGCTTTCAGATCTGGTACTCCCCCAAGGCTGAAATAGCCTCTAAATTTGGTACTATACTCACTTGCAAGCAGAACTCGTGTACCGCCAGTACTGTGGCCTGCGAGATAGATACGTTCCGGATCGACATAGCTCTGCTTCGATAACCAATCATAAGCTGCTTCAATATCATCTAATTCACCATAGAACATTTCATAGCGACCAGGGTTTTTATCCTCACCACGGAAACTTGGCAACATGGTGACCATTTTTGTCGCGCTGTCCTGGCCCGGTTAATCCCACACTGTAGCCTGCTGCGATAAGGTCTACTGTATGTGACGTTTTATTCAGACAGTCTCTCAGGCAACACTGGTTGTTATTGTGGCAAACAGAATATCCACCAGATAAATAAGCATGCAGAGTCCGATACTGATACGGTTCTCTTTAAGCTGTTCTGGGGAAGAGCCTGATACTGCCAGTTCCTTTTTAAGTTTGAACTGTGTTGTCAGATACCAAGTATTCATGACAGCAATCAAAATGTAGGCAATATAGATAGTCACTATCATGTCATTATCTCCTCAGGAATAGATGGTTTTTCTATTTTATTCGTGGGTAAAGTCGTATCAATTCGGAAAAACATACCAATTACTCTGCATGGTTTTGATGCCGCAAAGCGGCATGGAGGCGCCAGCAAATGATAAATATGGCACTGTCGCTGAATGGCGCCGTAGCCCGGCGTAGCCGGTTGATCGATAGAAGATCGCTATTAACCTCCCCATCCCTGTAAAGCCATAACCCGCGGTCATACGGCTCAGGTGTTGATGTGCGCCGTCGGAGTGGTCCCGACAAGGGTTTACCCGCAGTCGGGGCGTATCTCCGCGTTAGCGGGCCGTGAGGGCCGCTTACGGGCGTGTATGACAAACTGCCAGCAACACTACTGACAGCAACGAAGAAGTTTAGTTACATCATCCATCATTAAAAGCGATGTAGTTCCGGCCCTTCGGGCCGGGGCGTCGTCGCTTTTCAGTGGTGGGTGGGGGTATGGAGCGACAGATTTGCACGGACTGGGTGGGTTTTATGAAAGGATATTTTGTGTGTTGTAACTAAACGGAGCTGGTTTCGGGGCCCGTCGCGGAGCGATGGGAGGTGCATCAGGTTCTGAGCGGCGCGGCGTTAGCCGCTGCAAGCGAAGGCCTTTTTGTAATTGTTCACTGTGGTTTCAGGGACAAAGAATTTCTCTGCGGTGAAACTACGCAGAGGATTAATAAAAGGGTTCAGGAATATATTGCGGGTTTGCTGTTTTCCATTTGCTGCTTTCAGTACTTATTTGTTTGCGGATTTATGTGGATAAACGAAACAACGGGGCTGCGTTCTGACGGCCGGAGAGCGATTTTATGGCCGGATACGACCGTCTGAGGGGGGTTAGGATAGTTGTGGGGATTTTTAGCTGAACGAAGCCAGCGCCAGAAGCCCCGGAGGGGCTGGCGATGATTTGTACTGTTGGAGCCGAAACGGCTAGTGAGGAGGCGCAGCTGCCAGCGTCAGTTCAAGCTGGTACAACTCCCTGATGGCTAACTGTTGAAGCAGCTCTGGTGTGCACCAGTACGCTTCATCTGCCGGCATGCGTTTCAGGATGTGCCGTGACATCTCATAAATCTGGCTGTCGGCTGGCAACGTCTTCAGGCGGTTAGCACGCTTACGCGCGGCCGCTTTCTCACGCCGGTGTTTCAGTGCGTCCTGAGTACGCTGCAGATACCAGCGTTTTCTGGCGGCATGTACGGAGATATCTTCATCTTCGTTCAGCACACCTTCCCGGATAAGCTGCTGGCGGATTTCACTTTCACGCAACCGCTTCACCTGTTGTTCATGCAGTTTCACCATGTCGACGCCCAGCATCTGCCAGCCGGCGGGTGTGATCCAGACATAGCGCGGCAGGCGCTGGCGAGTTTCACGATCCCACATGCTTTCCTCTGACACACCCAGCACACCAAACCGGACCTGTTCGGCCAGCAGGCGTGAAAGTCGGGAGACCGTCACCTCAAGTTCAGGGATGACGTTTCCTTTGCTGTCTTTGGGGCTGATTTCTCTGGCCAGACGGGACACACACATCCCCACGGTATGCGTACCGGCATCGCTGAAACTAACCAGCACTGGCCAGATGGTATCGAGCAGACGCCGCCTTTCTGGTCGGAAAGCATATTTACGACCGGCAAATTCGCGCTTCTGTACATAGAACGGATGCAGGGACATGCGCATACGCAGGCTGTATTGCCCGGTAACCGGATCTTTTTTCACCAGACGATTATAGGCATATCCCAGTTGACCGCCCAGAGCCTTATAGCGTGCAGGACGAAACCAGGACGGATTTTCGCATTTAGGTTTGGTGGAGTGTTCGCCACGACGACGCAGAGTACGTTTTCTTTCCGGCTCAATCAGGAAAGACGTCGTCCTGCCAGCTTCATACTCTTCCCAGAAACGGATCTGCTCTTCGGGAGATAACTGACTCCAGTGTTGCGGATGGAGCCTTTCAGTCACACCTTCCTGCGCTTATGTTGCACGGAAGGAGTAAGCACAGAATCGGTTCTTGAATTTTTCTGAGCATGCACATATACTCCCTGCATAGAGCAACAGCTTCTATGCAGTTTAAGTGGGCCCCGGTAATCTTTTCACTCGCCAAAGTTAAAGAAGATTATCGGGGTTTTTGCTTTTCTGGTCCCGGGTAGACACCTCATCAGAACCAGTTCCCTGCCACCTTATGGCGTGGCCAGCCAAAATTCTTTAAACGATCAGTAATCTAGCACGCTATTACACAAAGTAAAGTCTTTACTTTAGCATCCCCAGTTTTTGCAGCTCAGTTCTGAGGAGCTTTTCAATAAACTGAGCCTGCGTGAGCCCCTCTCGTTCGCAAACCTCAACCATGAGATCTTTCAAGGGGTTGCTGACAAACACTTTAATTTCTTTATGCGTGAGACGTTTTCTTGCAACAGCAGCCATCTGCTTTTCAGAGTCAGACATTGGCTTACCTCTGCGCACAAGCCGCTTTTCTTTCAATGAGGAAGTCACTGCATTTTCTGTCTGCGACATCTCGCCTCCCCAGGATCAAATAAGGATTCGTTTCGCAGAGGATACTACAGTTTTTTGAAATCAGCGACTTGAGAAACATGATTTGCGTCAGTGTTGGCGCACTGACGCATAGTTTGATCATTTAAGGGTTTTGTTATCAGAAACACCGGAAACGGGGAAAACTGGATTTTTCCCGTTTCCGGTGTTGGACAACTGAGCCGCGCGAAGGCGTCAGCTCAAGGTGTTTAAAACAGAGATTAAGACAAATCACTCATACTTCACCGTATAATAAACCTTTGTTATTATGTGTTTGCAAGGCTTCATCTGAAGCCCTTGTGATAACGAATGTTAGTTAGGTGTTTTTCCCTCCATCCCATGATGGAGGGATTTTTTATAACTTTTCGAGTGCGGCCTGAAGCTCGGCTTTACGCTCATTCTGGCTGCGTTGTCTTTGCAGACGCCCCCTTGCATCCTGCTCATCTTCACTTGTGACACTCCCGCAAATTTCCCCCATATGGTTATACCGGCTGACGCCAGTAATTATGGTCTTACGGTACGCTTCAGAGCAGGCAACTGACTTCAGGGCGCGTCGTACCTGTTTACGGGAAACGGGGAGATTTCGGGCTTCAATGTCTGCAAGCAACAGCTCACGAATACCACACTGCATCGGACGAAGATTCCCCCCCTCAAACAATCCCGGCCACCAGGTGTTCAGCTGTGCCAGCGCATCATCCAATGGCTGCACTTTCTGATATATATTCAGTTCCGCCAGAAGTTGTTTACGTTTTTCTGCCCGTTCTGCAGCCCGGGCGGCCTTTTCAGCCAGCCTCTGCTTTTTATCCTTCCACGCCGGTGGTGTGGTGACATGGACAACCTGCTTTCGCCGACGTATCGGCGATTCCGTAGAACTCTTTCGGTTAAGCGTCAGAACGGGACGTTTCTGTTCATTCATCTCTGTTGGCCTGTAATGTTTCTTCCTGGAGGATTTTAAACAATGTTCAATCACTCCGTTAAGCCCGAAACGATGTAACCGCAAGGGCTATCAGCAACAACTGAATGATGTAACCCTCTGCAAACCACCGACTGGTCCGAAGCCGCTGTTCTGACGCCGGAACAAGAGCATACACCCCATATACCACGGCCAGCGTCAGCAATACCCCAGAGAGCGCTGCTATTCCATGACTGGAACTATTCACCGTCACCACCGTTATCAGCCAAAGACCGAATACAGCCACCTGATACGCGCTTTTCACCTGCCAGACCATGATTGCTATGGCCACCATAACAAGACCAACCCAGCCGTAACTGGCTGCACTGAGAGGCAGATAAAACGCCACGCAGGTACCAGCCAGGAGTCCCTTAACTGCGCCGGGGTTCTGCACAAACCGCCATAACTGGAGCACCAGAGCAAAGCAAAACAGAATATTCAGTTGCCACCACTGGTTCCCGGCATCCCGGAATGCCAGCCAGAAGGCGGGTTGTGCCAGTAAAGCCATCAACCACAGTCGGTTAAGGGAAGATTGCCTTACCGTTTTTCCCGCCAGATTGCAGCCACAGACCAGTGCAAACAACGGGAAAGCACACCGCCCCAGCACATTAAGCCACGGAGAGCCCACACCGGTTGCTGTCGCGATATGGTCTGCACCCATAGCCAGAAAGGCGATAATTTTGATGACATCACGCTGCAGGGGGGTGATGCTCAGGAATGGAACACCCGCCTTAGCATTATCCTGTATCACAGTGTCTTCTCCCTGTTGATAACCAGCTCCTTTTCATTCTCCCGCAACACGTCCTGCGCATACTGTCGCCTGATAGTATTCAGTTCCTGTTGAGCCAGACGCTCCAGCACTTTCTCCTCCCTTGCCGCATCGCGCTCTGCATATTTTGCTCCCCGCTCTGCCAGCTCCTGTTCTGCCGCTTTCTGTGCGGCCATCTCCGGATCTTCTTTTGGCAGGAGACTGATACTCTCTTCATCCCTCAGCGCGGTCATAATGGCTTTTTCCGCTTCCTGTCGCGTTCTCTCTTCAGGCGAAGTCAGGCTCAGAAGTTCACTGTCCGGCTTTTGTGCACTCTGTGTGGTTATCAGGTCTGCGTCCGGTATGTGCTCACGGCCCTGCGTCAGTTTTTCTGCCAGCCAGGACGGCAATGCCCCCGGCACCTGCTTCAGTATCACCCCATGCTCAGGATGCAGGCGGGCCATCTCCAGCGCCTGCTGCTGCTCTGTTGCCGTCAGCGTCATACCACTACGGCTCTGCTGCAGCACAACCAGGTCCGCCTGCTCATGCCCCAGCAGGCGCCCCTGCTCACCGATCCCCTGCAGACGTCCGTCCCCATCCATTCGAATTTCACTCAGCCAGACACCCTGTTGGCGGCCATTGCGGTCATAAGCTGGCCAGGCGATATGCGGTTGTGGGTATTTCCTGCTGCCACTGATAAAACGGGCCTCCCCGTCCGGAGACAGTCCCGTTTCCCGTAACAGCGCCCGCCCCAGAGCACTGTCGTTCAGCGTGCGGGCCTGCTCCCATAATTTCAGCCCGGAAACAGCCCGGATATCCTGCCCGGCCTCCAGAATATCATGTGCCGTCTGGCGTCTTTCACTCCCCGCAACAGCAGAGAGCCACCTGCCGCTGTCATCGGTATAGACCTGCACATGCTGCTTCATACGCGACAGCGCCACATACGCATCACTGAGGGAGGCAAGTCGCTGGCGCGCACCGGTTGCCCCGGCCAGCGCAATCACAAAGGCCTCACTCGCCCCCTGCGCCCGGTGCGCAGTTCCGGCATAGGCATAATCAATATGCGCATCCGTCATGTCACGTCCGGGCTGAATCAGCCGTGTATTTTCCCCGTTCTTCAGCGTGATATCGCCGTTATCTGCTATCCGGCTGACTTCCCACAGAGTCTGGGTGTCCCGTCCCTGCTCCCGGTCCTGCCGCGTGAAACGCACCAGGTCCTCTTCGGACAGGCGGATATCACGACGCGAATACACTGCGATATCCCGCAGGCTGCTCTCAAAGGCCGAGAGCAGATGGTCCCGGCCTTCCGTATCCCGCAACATAACCACACCGCCCGTCCGGTCCGGGCTGTGAATGGTGTAATACTGCTGGTTTATCAGAGCAATGTCGCCACTGTGCTGCGCCAGTCCGGCGACAGACTTCAGGACTTCGGTCAGTGTTTTTTCACGGACCAGTACCGGAACAGTCACTTCCCGTTCACCGGTTTTTCCCGTTGCGTGGAGGCGGTCATGGATACCGGTATTAATTGCCAGTGCATCCGCATTGGTCTGGGTGACAATCAGGGTCTGCCGACGGACCTCTGAGGTGCGGCCGGTGTAATCATCCACAATGGCACTGATAACGCGGTCCCCGGCCTGCTCTTTCTGCTCAGCCGTCTGGCGGATTTCAGTGACAGAGGAAACAGGAACATATGCCCCGGCTTCACGCGGAATCTGAGCCGGTGAAAAGCTGCGGATGGTGTCCAGCGCCTGCGGCGCACGCCCTTCGAGCAGGGCATAAACCGCGGGGCGCAACTCAGGCGTCTGGCGCACAATGTCCTTCATAACGGCCACATCAATGGCGCTGCGCTGCTGCATCAGCGTGAATGGCGCACCACTGGCCACCGGCTGCAGCTGCAGGCTGTCACCGGACAACACGCCACGTCCACCGGCGCCGGCGATACGCGTCAGCGTGTCGGCCATATCCTTGTTTCCCACCATCGAGCTCTCATCGATGAGGAACAGTGTTCTGGAAAAATCGAGCTTTTCCCCGGTCTGCTGCCGCCGTTCGGTATCCATCAGGAATGACGAAATGGTCTGCGCCTTCACCCCCACGCTCTGCATCTCACTGACGGCCCGGTGCGTGGGCGCCAGCCCCACCACCTCCGGTCGCTGTCCTTCCGGCAGGGTATTCAGTGCGGCCAGCACGCTACGAAACTGGGTGGTTTTACCCACCCCGGCATAGCCCTGAATGGCCACAAACCGGTCGGTGCTTTCCAGAATGAGTCGGCTGGCCGCCTGCTGGCCCGCAGTCAGCCCGTGCAGATGTGAATCGCTGACTTCCTGCATCAGAGGAGGCTGTGTCCCTTTCCCTTCCGCCAGCGTACGGATAATGGCCTTTTCCTGTAGCCAGGTTTCGGCAGGGACATAGCGGGTTCCGCTTCTGTCACCCGGCACAGCCAGCACTTCGCCGCGCTGAACCAGCGTTCGGAACGTTGTCCCGACCTTTGAAAATGTCATGTCCGGGTGAGCTTTCAGCGCCTCCTGTGCCACATCGAGACGGGAAAACACCACATTGCTGCCCTGCACCACTGCAATGGCCTGACGCACGGCCTTCTCCGCGACAGACATCAGGCCCGATTTTGCCTCCTGCATCGCAATATCCAGTGGCCGGCCCTCCGGACTGACCTGTTCCCGGGCCTGACGATAAAGAGGAGAACGTTCAAGGCGGGCATGCGCTTCATCTTCTGACAGGGAGGTATAAATCTGAATCCGGTCACCACTGACTGCCAGCGTGTTCAGGGTCTGCGCCTGCGTGTCACGGGCAGAAACTGCCGCCAGCACGGTTCCCTGCTCATTCACGGACTTGCCGGGTGTGGTGACATACCCCTGACCGACCTTCAAACCATCAGCAACTGCCAGACGATGCCGCTTCTCCCCCTGACGCACGGTCAGCGTGCGTTCTGTGACTGACTCCACAGTGACACTGTCACCTGCGCTCAGTTTTCCGTGTTTTCCCGTCAGGATCAGTTTATCCCCCTCGGCCACAGCCAGCGTGTCCGGCTGATATAAGCGCCAGCTGCTGTCCAGGTCGCGTATTTTTATTAACTGAGACTGCCCGTCCGTTCCTGTCAGCGTGAGCTTACGGCTACGGGCCGTCACACGGTCGATGGTGTAACGCTCTGTCTTCCGGCGTTCCGCATCATACCGCTCCAGAATCTGTCCTTCCCGGTAGCTGTCGGTCAGACGGCGGGTTTTACTGTCGAGAAACACCGGTGTCAGCGTCTGAATCACCGTTTCCCTGTCTCCCAGCGCCCCGGTACTTCTCAGCTCCTGACGAATGGCCTGTACAACGGCTCCCTGCTCACGTCCCGGAGCCTGCGCCACCACCGTTTCTCCCTGCGCATGCAACACGGCATAATCCTGAGCCAGCTGCGCATAACGCTGACGCCGATCCCTCACACTGACAACGGATACACTGACGTAGTTATCCCGCCCTCCCCGCAGACGTACGACACCTGCGTCTTCCAGCGTGGCTAGTGCATTACCGGTGCCCTGACGCCCGCCGCTGTCCATCAACAGGACCTGCACATTGCGGCGCAGCGCCTGGTCAAGCAACGTAATCGTCTCCTTCACGGACAACTTCTCTGCCCCCGCCACCACCAGTGTACTATCCGTGGTCAGTTCATCTCCCGACAACAACTCCTTACCTTGAACTCTGCCGGCCAGACCTGCCTGTTCCGACAGAAAGGCAGCACCTTTTTTGTCCGGTGCAAAAACCTGAACCTGACGCCCCTGGGCCTCTGCCAGATCAACGGCCGCCTGCACCTGCTCACGCTGTGCTCCGGCTCCCCGACCGGTACTGATAATGGCCACAGCCGGCAACGTGTCAGCCAGTACCGCCATTACCCCCTGTAATGGATCTCCAGGGCGGGCCGTCACCATCACCCGGTTCTCCCTCATCATCTGCTGTGCCAGCTGCTGCACAGACAGCTCATCGAGAAGGTGTACAGACGAAGTGAAAAGCCCCTTCTCCCTGTCGAGCGGTACCAGCTCTCCCCGGCTGATGGCCAGCTCGATACCGGCGCGCGCCTGCGCGATGATACCTGGCTCCGCCTCCACCTGCGCCAGTGTCCGGCTCAGCACCTCTGAGTAGGTAAACTGCGTTTTACGGTCGCTGAGCAGGGAGATCGCCCCTGATACCGCCTGCTGAAGAGGAGCAGAGACAGAGGGGGGCTGCCCCGGCAATACACTGCTTTTCTCCCCGGCACCTGACGGTAACGCTTCTGCGCGTAACTGCGCTTCACGTGCCTGCGCTTTCTCCCTGAATGCGGAATAGCTGAATCCGGTCCGGTCAATGCGCTCATGCCACTCTGTGAGCAGTTCATCCCGGTCCGGCTCCTTCTGTTTGGCCTGGCGGGTATCGAGAGCTGCCACATCAAGCGATTTTGCAGAGGCATTCTCCCCGGCAGCCTCACGGATTTCCCGGCTGCGGGTCGAGAAAATATCAACAGGGACGTCCCTAATCTCCCACAGTCCCCGCTTGCCGACGTTCACGGTTTCATATCCCATAGCTTCAACCTGCCGCCGCAGTTCGTGACGGTAAATCTGCCCCAGCGCAATTTTGTTGTCATACAACACATCGATAGTGCCAGTGCGCCCTTTCCTGTCACTGGAAAGGGTTGACCAGCGCCCGTCCTTTTCAGTCATATTCAACAATAAAAGGTGAGTGTGGATCTGCGGATCAAGGCTACGTGAGGTGTCGTGGTTGAATGTTGCTGCCACCATCTTTCCGGTCTGCGCATGCTGGCTGATCCCGTCGGTCATAACACGAGTCCCCACCATAGCCTCTATTTCCTTACTGACTGTTTCCACAGCCCGGTTATGCGCATCCAGCAGGCGAGACTCGCCATACAGAGCGATCAGCACAGAGACACTTTTTGGGGCGGAAAAGGTCAGGTCATAGCCACTGCGGTGCACATTTTTACCCCCGGACATGTGTTCCAGACTCTCACCATTCGGCAAACGTCCGGCAATCAGTTCATCCAGTTGATGCGCATCCACAACACCGTCCAGTCCCAGTGCCTTCGCACCTTCTCCCAGCCAGCGGGACTGAAGATTGCCGAGAAAATAGTAGTTGTCCTGAGCGGCATAATAACCGGCGCCACCACCGGCAATCGGAGCGATACTCAGCATTACCAGTCCACCTCCCGACCGTCATCCACCTCGCGCTCAGGCTGTCGGGTGTGCGTCACCAGGTTGCGTTCTTCCTGCCGCATGGACGCGATGGACAAACTGGTCAGGTCATCCGTTTTCCCCGTCCGTTCTTCATAGCCTTCATCGCCCGGTAACAGGATTTCGCCCGTTTCTTTATTGATACGTTCTTCTGTTTCAGTCGGGACCTGCGGAGAATCTATCGGATGACTGTCAGCAGCAGCAGCCGTCGCCACGGCAGCGTTCCCGACAACCGAAGTCGCTGAAACGCTATCCTGTAATGTCTGTTTTTTAGTCGCTGTTGGGGCACCTGCACTGTCCGGAGATGCCTCCTCTCCCGCATCCCTTTTCTCCAGCCGATCAAGCAGCGCGGCCACATCGCCTTCTTCTTCCGTACGGCGGTTGATTTCGGCTTCCACCTCTGGGTCAAGCGTGTCGTTGATGTCGCGCAGCAGCAGTTCTTCCGCGCAGTCCTTCATCTTCTCGTACCGCATGCTCATGCGAACGGCAGGGTAATCACCGGGGAACGTGACATAACAGCTGAGGTTCGGCAGCATCTGAATATCGGTGTAGTTCACCAGGTAGCGATCTTCTTCCACCTTGCTGAAGGAAACGCCATCACGCACCGTGTCAGCACCGTAGCTGTACTGCTCACTGAAGACCCTGTCACGCCGCTGCCCGATTTCACGCTGTACCCACTCGGCCTCAGCACTGGACGGTGAGCGGAAGAAGTAACGGGTGTTGACCAGCCCCAGCATGGCATCGGCAAACTCCTTGCCGTAGGTGTAATCCATCTGAGCTTTAGCCTGGAATCCCAGCACAAAACAACCACCAAACTTACGCGCTTCAGCCAGTACTCCCGGCAGTTCCGGCAGCTTGTTGAGGGAGGGCAGTTCGTCATAGATAAACCAGATGCGACGATGCTGGTTTTCCCCCATACCGAGCAGGCAGTTCGACGCCTGCGCCAGCCACATGGAAATCAGCGGCTTCAGGGACTCGTGCTGACGGGCATTACTGGTGATCCACAGCCAGCCATGCTGTTTTTTCTGCGGATCGTTCACCGTACTCATCCACTCCCGGATGGTGAAAGGCTGGCGCCCTGTGCGCTCGACACCCTGCAGATAACGTAACGCCTTCACATAGTTAGTCAGGACGCTGCGGATGGAAATGGCTGTTTTTTCAACCTTCTCTTCGACCAGGTTACTGGCCTCCGTGCCGGCCAGATAGTCACGCAACGCCTTCAGATCGATGGCCAGCAACGTGCGTAACAGGGCATTGTAGGAGTGAATACCTTTCTTTTTCTGACGGTAGGCAACCGCTGAAAAAATGGTACGGGCAGAACTTTGCCAGAACGGATCTTCTTTGGTGCCCATCGGAATAAGCGTATTTGCTGCACTGTCGAAATCCGGGATGGACTCAAACTCACGGAACATGTCCCAGTAAGCACAGCGTCTGTCCAGCGCGTTGAGCAGAACATCATCCCGCTCACTGAAATGCTTTTTAATCAGGGAACAGCCTTTGTCGTAGACAATGGCCATATCACCACGCGCCCGGATCTGCTTCAGCAACTTATTGAGCGTATTGGATTTACCGGCACCTGGTGTGCCGTACATCATCATGTACTGCACTTCACTGTTGAGCATCAGGGGAAGGCTGTCGATACAGATGGAGGACGCTTCGCCACGGCGACGCATCTCCCGGGCAACGGCTTTCACGTCGTCGGTCAGTTCACGTCCGCCCATCCGTTCATCCTGTGCCTGTTTTTCCCCTAGGCGACGCAGAAAACGGAAAATCAGAAAGGCTAGCACGCCAACCGCAACAGACGCCCAGAACAGGGCCAGATAAAGCTCCTGGAGGAACATATTCCCGGCCCAGATCATGTAGTCGTCTTTCAGTATCTGCTCAGAGGTCGCATGAAGGGTCTGGCCGTTCCAGGGAATGTCATACACCGGTGCCACGCGGTATAACGCCTTCTCCCCACGTGCAGTCATCGAGAGCCACCAGTAGAGACCACCGTTACGGATGGTTTCCCACGGGAGGCGAAGCCAGAAAAACAGCGGTAAAAAAATGACAAAAAACCACATAAGCCAGAATGAAACACGTTTATTAACCTGCATGAACATGTTCAGCATGTAGCTGAAAACCTGTCCACCCTGCGTAATATGCTTGGTTGAACTCATAGGGACGTCCGATTGTTAAAGAGCGAAAAGAATGTTGAATCAGCAGATCACAGCGTACGGAGAACAGAGGCGGCCACTTCACTGGCCTGTTTTAACGAACGGGGGCGCAACAGCGGGATATCCGCCTGTGTGACAACGATATTGAAAAGCGCATCGCGACGCTGCCGTTCTGGCCGTAGATGCGAACGGTCATCCAGCTCAATAATGGCTTTGACCGAAAAATTACGGGCATCAATGACAACAAAATCGCAGTGCCATTGCGAAATCTGCCGAAACAGCGAAAGCCTTTCCCTTCCACCTATCCCCGCTCTGACCTAGACAACATCGACAAGTCTGACCTGAGCCATGACAAGCAGGTGACTGCCGGAGAAAGCCGCGCAAAGCTGTCTGAAAAACACGCGTTCCCGATCTGTCAAAAAACGGTCGCTGCTGATAGCACAGACGCGTTTTAAGAAGTGTTGATGTATTAAAGCGATGGCCTGTTTCGGATTTAACGAACCAGACAATCAGCAGCACGACGAGAAGAGTCGCACCACACAGAAGCCTGATGTTCATTAAAAACCTGCTGAAATTTATTTACTGCGGCACTCCTGCCTGTAAAAGAGCAGGAGTAGCTTTTAGAAAGGAGGTATTACAGGATACCGGCGATAGACTTCGCTAACTGATCTTCCAGAACGGGTTTTGCTTCTTCAAACTTCAGGTTGACCTTGTTGGCACTGGAAACGATGCGAGTCTGGTACTTATGCTGATTACCGGTTTCAGAGCTGGTCTGCACCTTGTAACCGGAGCGTCCCTGTTTAAGAGCTGCAATATTATCAGTGGTGACTTCTGCCTTTGTACGTTCGGCAATCTGAACATCGGTCACCATGGTATAGTTGATATCCTCAACCATCGCATCGGCAGCCATACCTACGAGGCCTGCAGCCAGTCCTACACCCAACGTTGCACCTGCAGAATTTGAATTATAAGCAGTGATCCCTGCTCCCAAAGCAGCTGCCTGAAGGGCACCGCCATAGCCACGGTTCAGAAATCCCTGGGCTTCACGCAGATCCATTTTATCCGCTTTAAGCACATTAGCCTGAATCCAGTAGTGCGCATCGGCAGGATTGCTCACAATACGATAGCCTTTGGCCTGTACCTGGCTGTTAATTTTACCCTGCAGACCACTCATGTCCTTATCAGAAGTGTTTTTGATTTGCAGATAAACGGTACGCTCAGAGGAAGGCTCCAGCCAGATGGTTTCACTCATTTGAGTTTTAACTTCGAGGTTACGCTTTTTTACGGCTGTGGACATCGCTCCACATCCAGAGAGCATAAACGCCCCAAGAACCAGAGCAGCTGCAAATACTTTTGTTTTGTTTTTATGAGAAATGTTATTAGCGAACATAATATTCCTTATTAAAAAGAAAACGATAACGGCCGTTATCCACTACAGAATAACAACAACAGGCAAAAAGAAATTACTCGAAAATTTCGAGTTAACTAGTAAATAAAACCTTACCAGTTCACAGTCTGGTTCCCTTAACTACCATCTGTCATGTGAATCCCAATGGTTATCCCAGGTATTTCTATCGTGGCTATGATGGTTGTCCCAGTTGTGGTGTTCATCATAAAAACTGGAGGTTGTACCAAATACATCCCCATTAATATCAAAAGTGTCATTCATCATTGGTAAACCTGATGCGGGATTAAAGCCTGTTGGTATATCATTTATATGAGAGTCAGAAAATGTGGTCATGCTATTTGATTGCAATGGATTGCTTCCGTTGAGGTTTCCTGTAGGTTTAAATAAATCATTAACCATCGGGAAGCCTGTTGCTTGGTTAATCCCATGAGAAAATGGATATTCACGCCCCCCGACAGCTAAATCATCACTCACAGCATTTGCTTGTGAAGCAATTTTTGCAGTAGAAAATTGTTTCATTTCCTCTGGTTTTAATCGCCCAATACTTTGCAAGTGCTTCATATTCAAAGCACATATAAACTCTTTTGGAATACAAGCATCAACCCTAAACATAAAGAGCACAGAAAAAATGCAACCAACTATCGCAAATACAACTCCAGAATAAAAAGCAAAATTTAGTTCAAAAACAATCAAGAAATCGACAATAATAATAGAAATGCCTAAACTATACACAATACATTTCTTGCTTATTTTTTGAATTCTTAGATTGACATCTGAATCTGGAGCGACCTTTTTAATTACCCCCCACAACAAAGACGTCTGCAATAATGCAATCGTGGTAAAAAAACCTATAAAAAGGTGGCTTACCAGAAGAGAAATCAATAACCCAATGGATATTTTATCATAAATAATGACCGTAGAAATCATTACAAAAACAGAAAGCAACATGCAATATGCTGTTATCTTCAACGGAGGTTTACAATATTGCAACAATCTTAACTTGTCAGATTCCCAGTTAATCGAATCCAATTTTTCAATTAATTGATTAGATGTGGTATTCGGCATCATGACTTATTTTTTCCTTTTACAGAATCCCTTAAACGCTGCATATTCTCTTCGTCTTTGTCTGAATTCCAGGCATCTAATGGCGACAACAGCCAAGGTCCTTGCTTCTCTCTTTCCTGTGCCAGTGCCTCGTTATATTTCCCTTCGCTATCATTATGCTGACTCGAGAGCACATCACGTTGGTTCCCCATGTCATCCAGAGATGATGCCATTTTCTGCTCATTTTGCAGCACCCTGGAATCCACATTTTGACGGGCATCACGCACCTGCTCACGGGTCTGTTCATACGTCTGCACACCCGCAGTGTCAGCACGTTGTTGCATGTCTTCGGTACTCGCCGCATGGGTCTGCTTAAGGCTGGCCTTCATTCCCTCATCCGGACCGACGTTTCCTATTCCTTCTGCAGCCCGCAGCCTGTTTTCCCGGAATTCCTGTTCCAGTTGTGGCCTCAGTCTCTCATCCACAAATGCCTGCGCCAGCTGTTCCCTTTCTGCACGCAACGATGGGTTGGCCGCATCGGTCAGCACGGTAGTGGCACGCGCTGGAGCAGACTGGTGCACATAGTTAACAAACTCCTGGCTGTAGTTGCTGTTAATACTTGCACTGTTGTTTTCCGCATAACTGGCCATCTGAGCATACTCATGACTGCGGTTAAGGGCTTCATTATACTGACGAATCTGGTTCTGCAAATCACTCAGGTTGCTGGCCAGCTGATTCGACAGGGATGACGAGGTGTTGTCGGTATGGCTGCTGTTGTCCGTTGTTCGATAGTTGTTAATAACATCCATCGCATCACGAACATCCTTCGCTTCCTGTGCGGTCAGCTCACGATCATGACTGGTTCGGTTGCTGACATCAGAATTAATACCATGTGATGAGCCATCTGCCCCGGTATATCCAATATCGGTATACAGTTTTCCACTTGCACTGGCTCCGGTTGTTAATTCAACAATTTTTCCTGCCAGCTGTTTCCTGGTATCAATACCTACTTCACCATGCCCACCAACATTAAACTTCATATCTTGTGATTTACTCAGCGCCTCTGTCACTGATTCTGAAGTACTAATACCGTTACGTTTTGCGTAGTTATCTGCTACACCGTACAGTTTATTAAATGCCTGTGTCAGTGTGGTAGCCCGGCTGCTGTCAGCCCCGCTTACCACGGTGTCGCTGTTACCCCGCTGCTGCGCCCACTGTGTCATCTGGCTACCGACCAGCTGGCTGCCCCGACTGATGCTGTGACTGAGGCTCTGCACCTGGCTTTCCGCTTCACGCTGTTGCGCCTGGTAGCTGCTGCTGAGCATACGGCCAAACTGGATATCCGTGGCCAGACTGGAGATACCGGTTTTTCCGTCATGAACCACACTGCCTCCGGCGGTTCGGGTGGTGGTGGCACCACTGGCATGCTGAGTCAGCATCTGACCGTCACGGAACGACTGGTTGGTATCCCATTTAAAACCGGAGACATTCTCCATCTGCATATTATTGAACGCCCAGGTACCGTCTGCCGCCTGCGAGGCCGCTGACGATGCTGTGCTGTTGATGGAAGAACCCAGATAATTACCGGCCTGTGAAACCACGCGCCACAGACCAAACACCAGACCCGCAGCAATAAACGGGATGGCATTGGACAGCCATGCCGCCATCAGGCCGATATCGCTGTGGGTCTGTTGAATGCTGCTCAGGTTCGACAGTGAGAAATTCATCCCTTTTGTCTCACCTTTCAGGTAGAACGCCATAGCATAGTTCAGGATGGCATACAGAGGCGGCCAACTCTGTAGATACACAAGGGAGAACACATACCCTTTCAGCACCGGCAGGGTCAGACCATGAATGGTCGCCAGCAGGATTATAATCGGGAACATCCCGACCAGCATGGCCATCAAAACAGTATGCATCACCGGTGTGAACGTTGCCGCCAGACCGCCTGATGCCGCCCAGCTAAGACGCATTTTACTGTTCGATGACTGGTCCGCCATATTCACCAGGCTGGCCACGTTCCCGCTGGCCGCCGTATGGCTGGTAATCCCCTGCTTCACCGCATTCATCACCACATTCTGGCGCAGAATTTCACTGGCATCCCGCCCGCCCTGATAGTAGAAGTTATAACTGTCTGCCATCATCATACCGAACAGCGTATCAGCACCGGGGCGTGGGCCGATAAAGCGGTTCACATAGTAATCCCAGGTCTTGCCGCCTTTTGAGGAATCCACCTTCAGCTCCCTCTTCAGCACATTGTTGGCCAGCGCTTCACAGGTATGGAATCCTGCAGCCGCCAGTCCATTGCCGTATGGCACAATCACGCCCCGCAGCGGGCTGGGTTTACGGAATATCAGCTCATACGGATCAGAGGAGTGCATCAGGTCGGCCATACTGTACTTGTTCACCAGCATGATATCCCCGATAACACACTGCTGGACATAGCCATTCAGCAGCATGGCCAGGTCGCCGTTCTGTGCCACCACGTCGGTGGTGTTGGCCATCAGCGTTGCGCCAAATAACATCCCGGTTTTGCTGTAGGCAACAGAATCCGGGGTATGGAATACAGCGTCATAAATCTTTGTCAGCGAGCCACCAATACTGGTAATAAACCGGAACGGCACCGACAGTCCTGTCGGTACATTATCCACCCGCAGCACCAGCGTCGGGTTGGTCATATCGATGATATGCACTGTACGTTTCGGGATAACCAGCACGCTGGTTATCAGAATGAACACCGCAAAGAACTTCAGTACCTCTTTCGGGTCATGACCCCGGATATAGACGAAGAACAGCGCGATGGCCGAGAAGAACCCTACGATATGAAACAAAGAGTCCCACGTGGATGAGCCAATGAGTGCGGCCACACCATTGAATGCCGCCTCAAAGAACTCCCCGCCGCTCATGACATAAATGGTATCTACCATGCTCATCAGTTGCCCCCGGTTGTCAGTTGCGCGGAAGAAACCGAGGTGTAACGCATGTTCTGCTCATAACGGCTCATCAGATGTGTGGACACCTGCTGACGCAGATACCCCATGCGCTGCTCCAGCTCCATCAGGGTGTTCGCTTTCACATCCACCTGCGCCTGCAGCCCTTCCAGCTGACGTGAGGCTTCCGAGAAATTCTCACGCAGCATCTTCATCTGCTCTTCCGGGAAGTTTTTGCTGCCCGCCTGCACGCGCGCCTGACTCAGCAGTTCATTCAGATACTGCAGCAGAATGTCGTAGGCGATGTAATCGGAGAGTGACGGGTAGAACGTGGATATATTCAGCATCTGCGGGTCAACCAGATAACGCAGAATGGGGACACTGGTGCTTTCAATAAATCCCTTTTCCTGGTTGGTCAGTGGGTCATCGCTACGCAGTTTGTCAGAAATATTCTTTATCATATTCTGTACGCGCTGGTTCAGGCTGTTGCTCTGACTGACCGTCACTGTGCGGTTGCTGGTCTTCAGACAGTCCCCCGTGGATGTACATCCAAAAATCGTGGCCTGCCCCCCGTACATCAGGGCACGAATAAGTCCCTGATGGTTGGCCTGCGGTCCGATAAACTGGATTTCACCTTTATCATCAAAAATCAGTGTCCCGGTCACATTCATGACCAGCTCCATCAGCTCGGTGTTGCCGTTCATCATGCCGTTCTTCTTCAGGATCTCCCACATCAGGTTCTTGTTACGCATCACCTGGTCCTTCATGTTCTCCGGTGCTTTATCCAGCACCTTGTCCATCTGACCGCCTACGGTGCAGCCCTGGCGTGACGCCGCCCAGTCAGAGAACATGTTGGTTTCACCGGCAATGTCCTGGCAGATTTTCTGGGACTGAACGCTGTTTTTCGGCCACAGCCCACCAATGATGCCCTGTGCCGCCTGGCAGGATGAGACATTCATGTTATTGAGGTCGCTGGCCAGCTTCTGCATAAAATCTTTAACCTGCTTCATGCCCGGCACTGCCGTCTGCAGCGCAAGGTCGAAGAAATACCCTACGGCATTACCCATCAATTGCTTAATAAAGCGTTCGATCTGCTCACTGTTTACGAAGGAGAACGAGCCCAGATAGGCATCAATCCCGCCACAGCCGGCGGTGATTCGCGGAGGCGTGAAGGAGGCAATCTGCAGATTATTAACCTGATTACGAAGAAACAGGTTACCGCCCGTGGCATAGCCCGCAGCCTGCCCCTGCCAGACGGCCGCTCGCGTGGCATTACCTTCAAAGCCCAGTTTGTTGAAGAATTTATTCAGGTCAGTATTGACGTCAGCCTGTGCAGGCATAGCCAGCGCAGCGGCAACCAGGCATGACAACGTTACCCGCCGGAGCAGGAAAGAAGGTTTTTGGTTCATAATGGTAAGGAATTAATCAGGTAAGAAACGAAAGAAGGTGAGCTTAAAACTGCCACACTGCAGTGTTACCGGATGACGTTCTGTTTTCCCCTTCGTTTGCCAAAGATACGACAAATAGTGCCAGACACAATCGACAGCAACAGACCAGCAAAACCCATCAAAAGAGCCCCACAGCCTGACGCCCAGAAGATCCAGGGAACGATATACATCGTCAGATTCATAAGCGGCTTTAGTGCTGCATATTCCGCGATAATGGTGGGATCAGTGGCCATGCCTGCCGCCCCCGTATCACCGGTGTGTACCACGTATATAGCCTCAAACATTGCCCGCCAGAACCAGTCGCTTATCCCGCCGGCAATCAGAAGCACACCGCCACATATTATCAACACACTACACAGTTTTTCCGTGAATTCCCACGTCTGCATACTCTTCTTTCTTTCAGTAACCTCTTTCATTTGTTTGCTCCGTTTTTATGCTTTACTCCCGCTCGGGCAGCGAGCGAAAAAACCAGCGCCTCGTCAATACGCTGTTTCAGGGTCTGTTCATCAACGATACCATACAGCAATGGCAGCGTTTTCAGGGTGTTCACCTCCACCAGAAATGCCGCCGGCGTGACCGGGCGCATATCACCCCACATATCCCGCACCACCGCTTCGGTGGCCGGAATGGCATCAGGGAAAGATGCATCACCCATACCATCCAGGGTATACGGAAACACATCCAAGCCCATCTGCCCGGTCACCCGTTTCAGCAGCGGGTCGAACTGCTGGCAGTAACCACAGCGCGACTGCATAAACAGCACCAGTTTGTAATCTTTCAGGTTCACCACCCGCCCGTCCGGCAGACGATAATCCCGGCGAGCAGGTTCAGCTACAGTACCGACTACCGGTGATGCAGCCTGAGAAGCCTTACCCGGCGATACCTTATGCGCCTCAAGCTGGCGCAGTTCATCCAGCGTGGAAGCCTGCACGCCAGAAACTGCCAGCAGCAGGGTAATTAATACGGTTTTTCGCATTTCACTGCTCCCCGGTAGGGACTGGCGAAATTTGCCACTTCTTCCAGGCATGAACGGCGGCCAGCCCCAGACCGGACAAACCCAGTGTCGCCCCGACCACAAATATCGCCAGTGCATCACGAACCAGCGTCATCTGATACAGGGCATACGCCAGTTCATCACTGACTGCCGATGCGGGCTGGGACAGCATGCCGGCCAGATAAAACCAGATAACCGAGGCAACCATCAGCGCCATCCCCGGATACATCAGCAGATTTTCAGTAAAACGTTCGCGTGTCATACATCTCTCCATTTTGTTCACGACCGTGGCGAAAAATCTGTCGCCACACTTAAAAAACGCTTCATCAGGTCATCCTGCGTCATAAAGCCGTACGCTAAAGGCTGATAACGCTCCGCGCCCGGCTCAACCAGATACAGCGCCGGCAGATGGGTGACGCCGAGACGCTGTGACTGACCACCGTCAGGACGGGTCTGCGGCAGCGCTTCACTGCGGGCACCGTCCATACTGACCGGTATCAGGGCTATGCCATATTCCTCAGAGAAACGCTGCACCACCTTCGCTAGCTCGCTGTCCAGCGCATCATTCCCCCGGTAAAAGAAGAACAGCCCGTACTGACTGGCCAGTTGCCGAATGGCGGCCACCTGACGCGCCTGGTCAGCCTGCAGCTGCAGCGGCACCGTACTGTTGTAATGGCTGTACTGCAGGTTGTAATCCAGCTCGGGGTGAGCCAGCAGGGATTTGGTAGCCACCGCGCTGAAACGGCTGGCCTGACTTGTCCAGAAGTTCTGCATCTTCATATACGCCGTGAAGTTCTCCACGGTCGGATACAGAATGGCGGTATTGAGACGATCTTCCGTCATTCGCTGCAGCACTTTCATCTGGGCGGAGGGTGGCAATGAAGTCAGCGGTACAGGAGGTGAAACAGGCCGTTCTTCCTCTTCTGGCGAGACCGGTTCGTTATACCAGTGCCAGCCCACGATGGGGTCATCCACATAGGTTCGCACCGGTTCACGTTGTGCCCATGCCTGACCTGAAACAAGCAGATTCATCGAGATAACAAGCCCTAAAAAGACAGGTTTCATATCACCGCCCCTTGCCTGAAGACTGCTGCAGGGCAGATGCCACCTGTTCTTTCACCCGCTCCGCCAGTTCGCTGTCGGACGGAATGGTCGTGCCGGCATTCAGGTCACTGTAGAAGTTGCTGAAGTCCATCCGGTCAAACTTCAGGGACTGCAGTTCATCCACTGTAATACCGCGACAGTCAGGATTTTTCCCGCTGCCAAACCCAATCCCCAGTTGTCCCTTACGTCCCTGCGCCTGCACGATTTGCGCCAGTTTCGAGTCAAACTGACAGTAGGCTTTTTTCTTCTGCAGACAGACGCCGAGCACTTTCTTCGAGCAGTAGGTCCCGACATAAACGGTCAGTAACTTCTCTTTGGCTTTTCCCAGCGCTTTCTCTTCGCTGTCACAATGTGCCAGGCCAATACCCTGCCCCCATCCGGAGTCCTTACAGCAGTTACTGAAGCCGGCAATGGCCATCCGGCACGCTTTAGGCTCACCGGTAAAAGCCCGGACATTGACGTCATTCATCTCGGCCACATCTTTTGCGGCAGCCGTTACCGCAGCAAGTGCTGAGACCGCCTTACCGAAACCGTCAGAGGAATTATTTTGAATGGCATCACACTCCCCGTTCGCGCAGACCAGCTGACCACTGCACAGCTGCGCTTCACCGCTGACCTTCTTCTCGCAGGAGAACACCACCTCTTCCTGCAGGCAGGCACTGCCGTTTTTCTCCTGACAGGTCGTGCGGGACACCGTACAGGCAGGATTTTTCATATACACATCACAACTGCCATTATCCGCTTCCTGACTCAGATAAGTGTCCTTCCAGGCCCAGCAGTCGCTGTAAACGGTGTAATTTTTACCTCCCACGCTGACCACCCGGTTCCCGCCGGCTTCCGTACACTGACTCCCCTGCAGAACTTCTTCTGATTTGTCGAACGGACAGGATTCAACCCACTCGACTTTCGGGGCCCACTCTTTAGAGGCGACTTTCATCCGGAGTTTCAGTGTAAAAGTGGAAGCTCCGCTGACCAGTTTTTCATAGATAACATCGTCGCCATTCCCGCCATAAATACAGTTTCCGTTAGCTGAGCACCCCGAACCTGTCAGCGTCTGTCCATCAGTAACATGCAAACCTGCTGCTCCGGACAGAACAAAAGTGCCGCTTTGTCCGTTTGTCAGCCCCACATTAAAAGTAGAGTTCAGAAAGGTATAACGGGAGTTTAAGAAGAAAAATCCTGCATAAACCGTCAGCGCAGCATGCTCAATCGTTCCGGTTACAGGGGACGTAAAACTGAACACCAGTTTTTTTCCATCCCGACTGAAGCGAAACTGAGAATGAGGTATCGTGATCTCACGGTATTCTTCCCCATCCACCCAGTCACCCGTGATAACAGCTTTTCGCGTACAGGCCAGTTCCACAGCCGGCGTTCGCTCACAGACATGAGAAGTGATTTCGGTTTTATTCACATTCACCGTCTCGCACTTGTCATAAGTCCCGTTAGTGATGATGTCTGCCTTGTCCTGAATATCGAACCCGCCACTGAGGAAGGGGGCATCCATGGAAATAGGGTCCTTCGGCCGATTCATAATCACCTCCGATGTCAGCTTCCCCACCTCAGAACTGTTCAGCGCCCCGGCACCGGCACTCTCCAGGCTGGCAGAGCCGGAAGACGTCACGCCGCCATAATGCCCGGTCTCTGGCGGATTATCGGTATAACCCGGGATTGTCTCGTCCGGACGGAAATTATTCAGTACACCAGTGCCACTGCCCTTCAGACTGTCTGCAAACTGCTTGCCTGGCGTATATTTATCACTGGCCTGCAACCCTGTTCCGAATGTGACCAGCGCAGCCAGTACCACCACAATGGCTCGTTTCATCGCTCACTCTCCCTGAGAATCGCCTCCGCCACCGATGCACATTCTCCCTCCTTCGAAATCCGTTCAAGTGCCGCTTTCAGGCGGATATTGCCGCGTATCACGTCGTATTTTTGCCCGCAGGTCACCACCAGGGCCGGGACCGTCGTGATGCCATATTTCGCGAACTGCGTCGGATCAATCTGCACGCCACCACTGTTCTTCTCTCTGGCCACCCGGAACACCGCATTCGCCGTTTTACGAAAGTCATTGTCGATAAGTCCATTGACCAGCGCAGGGATACCGAGCGCCCGCGCCTCCGGCAGCATACGGATCAGCCCTTCTTCGGGAATGGAAAACGACACAAAATAGAGCGCGCGCGGGGCTGGCTTTCGACGCTGTGATACCATCTGCGACTTGCCTGAAAGTCCCTGAATCCAGGCATCATGCTGTTTCCCCGGCACTGGTTGTTGCAAAAATTCCGGCACATTCGCCTGTCTGCGCCGGATATCATCCTGGTCTCGCAGGGATTCAATAAAAACCGCACTGTCCTGCGAAGCACAGACAATGCCGGGTGACAGCATGCAGGTCATCGCTATGCTGCAGACAGAGACAATCTTCCACACAGTAATACTCCTGATTAAAATTTACGGAAAAACAGTCAAACGCAGAGGGATATGATGTTATTCAGAAAGAAGTGCCTTTTTATGGCGCTGATATTCATTGCTGGCAGCGCCGGCGCCGGCTTTATTGCATTCAGAAATGCCGGAACAACAGAGCATCCTGTTCAGATAATGTCATCCGGGCCAGTTAAGCCTGACAACTCACTGCTGACACACCGGATAATCATGACAGACCAGCATTATGGTCTGACTTCCGATGCAGAAGTTCAGGCTGCTTTATCAAACTCTCAGTTTGTGCTTTCGGAAATAAAGAAACAGTGTTCATCAACCAGAAATACAGGGCAGTTTTTGCAGTGCGCCAACAACATTCTGGGCGAGCATTTTTCTTACCAGGAAACCGCCCTCGCCTCAGCGGGTTATTCGCGAAAGATTTCAGACTGTGACCTGAATGTTTATTTGTTACTTGATGCAGCAAAGTTACTGAACCGGCAAATAAATATTGCTTATGCTCCCGGACATGCGTTTATTGCTTACACCGACGAGAATGGTCTGCCGCAGTTCTGGGAAACCATTGAACCAGATAATCATGGACAGCCGGCAGAACTATGGACATCTGCGTATGCCAAAACGCTGCATCCTTTTTTCTACACACCACAACCTGAAAACAAGGTTGAGGATATATACCGGTTATTTATATCAGACAAGCTGTCTGAGAATGAACGAACACGTCTGCTTTCCGTTCTGGATGAAACATTGCATGATAATCCACTCTATCTCAGTGCATATTATGGCAATAAGAAAAATATCAACCGGGAGGATGTAAATCACCTGCTCTATCTTCTACAGAAAGATACATACTCCTTTGATAAAAAAATCATTGCAGCGCGTTTCTTTAACAAGAACGAAAACCATCAACAAGCAGAACAGTTACTTAATTCAATCCCCGAACATCAGTGCACTGAAAAGTGTCTTGAGGAAAAAGCAAAATACTCCATCAAACACAAAATATTTTACCATGTTGCTAACAACAGCAATTACAAATCAGAATACATCATTAAAGAAACAGCCAACTCAATCAGGAATGCACTGATTTATTCATCTTTATTTTTCTTTATTCTTATAATACTTCTCTGCAGAAAAGAAATAGCAGAAAAATATAATCACAATCGCCGGGGAAGTGGACATCATATCAAGTGAAAATGACGTATTAATCAGTTCTTCTGCATTATCGTACAAAACATATGCAGAATAATAACTAAAAAGTGTCGGAGCCAGGAGTCGGGTATGCAGCCAGATAATCATCTTCCAGCATATTCGCTCCCCTGGCCAGCCTCTGTATAGCCCAAGAGACACACATGATATTCCGATACATGTTGTATAAGGCATCATCACAAACAACACCCCTGTAAAATCCCCCATAATCTCTCCCTGCCCAAAAACACGAAACCGGGCGGGAGACTGGACCATAAAGAGATCATATGCCCAGCAGGCTAATCCGACCACAAATCCCCAGGCTGTCAGCATATCCAGCCATTTCAGTATCGTTTTTACTGTCATTTTTCTACTCACAAAAACACGCAGTTACGTTTACGCCAGATCAGGTAGCCGTAGTTCTTTTTGGTATTGGGGGACGCATGACCGGCCTCCCAGGCCATCACCGTTCGCCCGAACGGGTGACAGGCTTTCGTATCCGGGTGCATGTTCACCATCTGATAGCGGAAGCGGTCTTTCGGCATAATCGGGGACGGATATTCCCAGCAAATTTTCCGGTCTTTCCCGATACTGTTGAGGATCATTCCCTGACGGTGCAGTTTGAACGCCATACGTTCTGACAACAGCACCGACGACTGCTGCGGGCTGAATTCATCCGAAATAAACCCGGTAAACGGATACAGACTGCCGTGTGAGCCGGCACACCAGAACAGCGCATTGATGGGTTTACCTTTCACCGTTTTGATGGCATCGGCAGCGCAGGCACCCTGCGCAATGGGGTTGGCCACGACCAGCGCCTCCGGTGATAAAATCAGCGCCAGCGCATCATCGTCCCAGGTCGGATCAAGTTCTGACAGATAGCCAATATCCAGATCGCCTTTCTGCAGGCAGGCCAGAGACATGATAATATTCAGCCAGTATGTCAGCGGGTATTTGTACCAGTGCACATGGTAAAAACCACCCGATACAGGCCTGTCCTCCTGCCCGGCATTCCCCGCCCCCACCTTGCCGACCGGAATATTAAAACCGCCCAGATTGACCATACAGTACGGGGAGCGGGTCACATCCGTCATTGCAAAAGGCTCCCAGTAACCGATGGCCATCCCGATACGGTAACCCACAGGCTCCAGCGGACAAATCTGTAACGGCATGGACGGATTCTCCGTGTCCGGCGCATCCCCGTCGAACACAGAAACGTCACCGATGGTCATCGGGAAAGTGCACTCCCAGCAGATATCGCTGATCGAGTTTACGAAGTTCCCGTCACACATCTTGTCCTTGTCTTCGGCCTGCGCATTTCCGGACAACAGTCCCAGCGCAATCAGACCAGCCAGCACTGTTTTTCGCATCATGGCGACACCTCCGGCATGGCCGCCGAGGTCACGACCAGCGTGTTTCCGTCCTGACGTACAACTGCCGGTATCCATGTCAGCCCGAACCGGCGGCTCAGCGTGCCGTCCTGGTCAAAGTAAATCCGCGTGTTCAGCGCCTGTGTCGCTTCCCGGATATTTCCCTTCACCAGTATCACTTTCCGGTTCAGCTCCACCGGTTGTTGCTTCAGCCAGTCCGTCTGGCGCTTGTCATCCGCATCAAGAAAATACAGCGGACCGGGCAGGGAAACGGTCTCCAGCGGATTGATACGCTGCCCCTTACGGGCAAACAAGCGGCCATTCTGATCGGCCATATCCGCCGCCACGCTCACCGTCGGATCTACCCGGTGAGTATGTGACTGCGTATCGGTCTGTAGCCCCTCCACTGACTTCGGTCGCAGGGTGTTCTGCACCACTCGCTCTTTAAACTGCGCCTGCATGTCAGCCAGCTCCCCGCTGGCCTCCATACTTTTCAGGCGCTGCTTAATCATCGACAGCATGCTCTGCTCCTGTACCGGCCAGAGGTCGCCCTGTACGCCCAGATCCTTCGCTGCCAGAGGCAGGCTGATCAGCAGGCCACACCATATCCACTTCACTGCCACCTCCGGTACTGGCGCCCCTTAATCTCCTCTACCTCCTGACAGCCCACGCATTTCCTGACTCCTGGTATCAGCCTGCGACGCTCTGCCGGAACGGGGGCGCCACATTCCTCACACTGCGTGGCGCTGACTCCTGTCAGTTGCTGGCGGATCTGCTGTATCCGGTTTGTCTCCAGCATGTCCATATGGGCCTGGTAACGTTCGATATCATCGGCCATCGTCTATTTCCCCTCCGCCATTTTTTCTGCAATCGCCTGCTGCACAACCGGGGTGATGTCTTCGGCCCCCCCCACCACCGCCGGGGCCACGATAATGACCGCCCGGTGTTCACGCTGGTATGCCGTCAGGCTGTCGGACAGCGCTGTGTTGAAACGGGCTGTCAGCGCCTTTATCTGAGCCTCATCCAGTGACTGCGTTGCGGCCTGCGCCATAAAGCTGTTCACCGTCCCCGCCATATCAAAACTGACCGTTTTCTGCTGGCGCCATTCTGTCAGCAGCAGGGCAATGCCGGCATTCAGTATCACCATCCCGGCCACCACACAGGCGACAGGCTTCAGGCATCGGTTGCGACGTTTTGAGCGTCGGCGCGGAGTGTTTTCAGGAGTATCTACAGAAGGTATCAGTGTGTTTGTTGTATCCATCCGTTCAGTGTCTCCATTTCCTGCGGGAACTTGCGCCAAGCCAGTTCTCCGATAATGTCGTGGATATCCTTGCCGGCACGCAGTCCGGCTTCACGGTAGTCAAAATCCTCACCGTCAGACGAGAACATCACCCGGCTGATGGGATCGAGCAGCAGACGGTGGAAAGAAACCTGCCCGCCGTAACGCAACATAAAGGCACTGAAGTGTGCCTCACGGGCCGCCGGAAACCCCTCGATGACCTCCCGTTCAAACCGGTTAAACTGGTCCGGGGTATCCAGGCAGTATTTACGGAACGCATCGCGGTTCTGGCGCAGAATAATTTTGAAGGAGGAGTTAGCCCAGGCGGCTTTCGCCGCGCCACTGGCTTTCTGCCCGTCAAAGTCTTCAATCCCCTGGGTGATGGTGATATAGGCCCCGTTGTATTTACGCGCAGTGCGGTACCCGTTCTCGATAAAGTCCTCGGCCCGCTTGTTGTCCTTCGACAGCAGCTTCCAGGCCTCATCAATCAGACAGACCTTGTGTTGCTGACGGTCGGAGAGATACATCCGCTGCTCGACATAAATCATCATCGAGAACATCACGGCAGCCAGCAGGTCAGGCTTGTCCTTCAGCTCGCCCATCTCCAGCACGGAGAACCGCACGTTGTCATCCAGTGACGGCTTTTTACTGTTGAAGTACTCACCGTAAATTCCATTACGGCAGTACTTTTCCAGACCGACGATAATCTCATCCATGCGCGAACGCACAGTGGTGGTGTCGCGGTATTCCGGCTGCTCCAGCGCTTCCCGCATGTAGAGCACGATATCGTCAATCAGCGCCTCGTTCTCTTTACGCAACCAGACTTCATGCACCGCTTTCAGCAACAGCGACATAAAGGTGTCATCGCAGTTACCGGAGGGGTTAGCCAGCACGACCAGCAGGTTACGGATACTCTCAGCAGACTCCTTAATATCCACAATGTTGGCAAAGGGGTTGAAGCGCAGATCGAGCGCATTCAGGTACACCCCGCCCACATTACGGCAGAGCCCCTTGTAGGAGTCGCCCATATCAAACACCCAGGCCCGGCCACCGCTGTCCAGCACCTGACGAATGATGCCCTGCATCAGGAACGATTTACCGCCCCCGGAGGTGCCGGTAACGGAGAGGTTGTTGTTATCCGTATCCAGCCCCGCATTGCGGTCGAACAGGTTCAGGAAAGAGAGCTGGTTGCGGTAGGACGGTATGGGCAGCCCCTGCAGACAGACCTGGTTATCCGCCACCACCGGCAGGATATTGGCCACATTGCTGGCCCGCGCCCGCTGAATGGCATTCGTACGACAGATATCGCTCCACAGCCCCTCCGGCATCATGAACGGGAAAACGGAGAGGTAATTACGCAGTTGCATAAACTCCGGCATGTACATCGACAACCCGTTACGGCGGAAGGTGTTCAGCACCGCCATCTCCGTTTCCAACGCCACTTCGTCCTTATCTTCACAGAACAGCGTAACGTTGAAGTAAAAGCGCGCCAGTGAGTCCTGGTTGGTACTGAGGGATTCACGCAAACCGCCCCACTCCGCGGCCTGTTTTTTCACTGACGGCACAAATTTTGCGAAGGGTGAGTTCGCCTTTTTGTCCAGCTGGATGAATTTGCGGTTAGCCTCCCGCTGGGTACCGGCCTGATCTTCCACTTCCAGCGCCAGCGTCATCACAAACGGGCAGGAAATGGAGCACAGCGGATCGGTCACATTACTGATGTTGTCCCCCATCTGCCAGAGGGCATACGGCTTCTCCGGGTTTTTCTCCAGCATGAAGTTAAGAATGCGCGTGCGCTCCCGCTCTCCTCCGCGCCGGGACTGCAGGCTCTGCTCAATCCGGTCAGGCTGCAGCATCAGCCGCAGGGAGCGGTCGACACATTCAGTGTTCAGCGGTTCAAACTCCGCCACATGTCCGGCAGGTGGCTCAATATTGCCGTGGCGGAAATTCGCCAGTTCGCGCACGAGTGAGACCAGCCCCTTTTTATCCACTCGCTTCGACCACAGCCCTGCCGACGCCAGGCCGGCCACCACCCGGTTGGCCACCTGGTTCAGCTCCGTCTTTTTCTGCTCCGTCAGGCTGCCCGCCTCTTCGGCATACGAGACAAACAGACGGTAATGGCGCAGCGTCAGCGGGTACCCTTTCTTGTTGGCGAACTGCGTCAGCGCCGCCCGTTCATAGTAGGCGCGGGTAATCGCGTTGAATTCATCCGCTCGCTTCCCCTGCCAGCGGAAGTCTGCCAGCCCGTGCTCCAGCATCGGGCGTACACACTGAGACCCCACGAGGGTGAACGTCAGCGGGATTTTGCGGGGAATTTTGTCCCGCAAAAAATAATCCAGCGACTTGCTGATAGCTTCGTTGGCCCCGGACAGAGGCCGGCATTCGAGGACAAAACCGGCAGTTTTTGCATTGATAAACAGCTCGCTGTCCGGGTCGTACTGACGATACGGCAACAGACTGGCGAAAGAGGGGTAGTCCATCTCATCAAGGATTTGCCTGGCCTGCTGACTGCCGTCCGGTTTTTTCCAGCCGCCCATGAGTTGCGACAGCAACACCTGCCAGCCTTTCACCTCAGGTTGTTCATGGGGTACTTTCTCTGTCACCCTTTCACCTCCTGGTGCTGCCAGCGGGCAGGCTCCACCTCAAAAGACACGACAGACGGCTGATGCCAGACCGCCTGCTCATCGACCCAGGCCGCTATCCACATCCGTGCCGTTGTGGACGGCAGTCGAACGGGACGCGCCATCCCGATATCAGACCAGGCAGGGGAAACCTGAGCGCCACCGGAAGTGACGGCGACATGCCCTGTTCCCGCCACGTGCCCCCGGAACGGATTGCGGGATGCTGCCCCCGCAGTTACAGTCGCTGCGACGGGTTTTGTCACAGACGACACGCCAGCAGTCGTGGAGTTTTCCTTAACCATCGGCACAGCAGCCAGCGGTGGCAATGTGCGGCGGCCCTCAGTTTTTTTCCCTTTCTGATTTTCGGTCATGGCCCGGGCCTTGTTATTCGCCTCGTCCATCGTCATACAGCCATTGCTGGCTGTGGCATTGCAGTCAAACTCGCTTTTCATGCCGGCGCAGCCTGTCAGTACCAGGCCACTGGCAAGAACCATCAGTAATGCAGGTTTCATTGTCATTGTCCTCCGATCTGGCCCGCCGACTGCGGGACCGCATCCCCCAGATTCAGTTCCCGCAGCATCTGCTGTGATACCTGAATGCCGTTATCCACCACGGCTTTCGCCTGCTGTGCCGGGCGGGACTTTTTGTCCTCATCCGTGAACTTCAGCTGAAAGCCTTCCTGAAACACCACCGTCACTTCCGTTCCTGCACCAACCGGGATGACAGGGTGATACTGTTCGGCACGTTTGATGTAGTAATCACTCAGTGTTTTACCGACCTGTGATGCCCCACCACCCAGCGCACCGTTCATCACCGTACTGCCAGAGACAGAGGCCACAGCGCCGGCACCCGGTGTCTCCTGACCAATTTTGGCCACACCGCTGCCGATACCGTCCACTGCTCCCGCCGCAAACGCCCAGCCGATAATTTTGCCATTGCGCATCACCGGCTCACCTTTGATACCGTTCTTGCCCTGGAAAGAGACGTGTCCCTTGAATGGCATATCAATCACCCCCTCATCCTTATGGCAGGACAGCCGGTCTGTGCGAACCAGTGCGCGCTCACTGGAAATGTCACCATAGGCCCCGGCAGTCACCATGCAGCCGGTCAGGTCATAGGTTTTGTCATTGGGCATTCTGACCAGGCCGGTCAGACGGAACTGCATAGGGGACGGGTCGCTGTTGCCGGTGACAGAGGCATTCGCATCCGCCCCTTCAATCACCACAGCCGGTGCAAAACTGGCAGACGGGATATAAGGCAGAAGCGGCTTATCACTGACAGCAGATTTCTCACCGTAATCCACCGTCATCGAGGACAGGCCTTTTTTCGGCTGTGGCGTCACCTGATACTGCGTGACAGGTGCCAGGTTATTCACCTCACCACCGGCTCCCGGCTGATAAAACGCCGTCGGCGGCGGAACAGAAGAACCGGTGCCAAAAGAAGGAACCGGTTGTCCTGCGGGTAATTCAGGGCCGGCACTCTCTTTCATGGCCTCCTGTTCAGCCCGCAGAATGGCCAGTTCATTCTCCTGTTCTTCAATCTTTGCCCGGTAGTCCTGCTCCCGCTGTTCCATCTTCGCCAGACGGGACTCAAAGGATTTGAGCTTTTTCTCCGCCTCGCTGGCGGTATGCTGAATATCCGCCACCGCGGCATCTGAGACTTTCTTGTCAAACGTCTGAGACACCACGCCGGTCATATTGGGTGGCGGTGCTTTCTGCTGCGTCTGTGCTGCTTTCCCGGAAGACTTGACCGTGGACATATACCAGGCGCCCCCGCCAACAGCACTGATCCCAAGTGCAATCAGGGCCAGGCGCAGGTTTTGTTTGCGGCGAACCTGCTGATTGACATTAGCCACCGTTCACCTCCTCCTGCCCCACCGTCACCCAGACTTCCGCGCTGGCACCGGGAAGCAGTGTTTCTGCCCACGGTGATATCAGCACACTGCGCACGCCAGGCGCACTGAAGAGACGCTCCGGTAAAGCCCTTGCCTCAGACTGACGGTTACTGACCCGGTAGCGGTACACCCGCAGGGCATCACCACTCCACATCGTCTCCGCCCGGAGCGTCAGACCGGCAGGAAGTGAAAACACCGGCTCACCGACAACCGGCGAGGCCACATACCCCGGCGGAACTTCCCCGCGCAGCAGAGCTTTCTGCACATCAACCAGCAACGCCACATAATCG
Organism: Citrobacter sp. Cpo090; assembly: GCF_030332665.1. Classification (NCBI taxonomy): domain Bacteria; kingdom Pseudomonadati; phylum Pseudomonadota; class Gammaproteobacteria; order Enterobacterales; family Enterobacteriaceae; genus Citrobacter; species Citrobacter sp. Cpo090. Next base: position 32,319 of record NZ_JAOWHK010000034.1, read on the forward strand.
TGGCTGCGCTCCCAGGGTTCAGCCGCCTTCTGGCGGACCGGACGGTCACTCATCAGATGCACCACCCGCCCGTCCCGTGCCTGCGGTTGCCCGATGACCGACACCACCAGGCCACCTTCCGTGCGGACATAAAATGTGAACGGGGTCGTTTTCTCCGTCATCAGCACAACCCCCCCGTTCGCCATGCCTGTCTGCCCGTAGTCCCCGGCATTCGTGAACGTCCCCTGCGCACTGTCCACCGCCACAATACGGTCGCCCGGCACAACCAGCAGGTTGGGCTGGGTATTGCTGAGCGCGATCCGCGCCTGCGCATCCGGGCTGACCGGCACTCTGACCGGCAACTGTGCGGACGGCGCAGCCTGTACACCACAGGCCAGACCACACAGCAGCGCAACGGCACTCAACCGCCTCTGCCAGTTACTGTGCAGGTTTATCTTTTTCATTCACCAGTTCCTTAAATGACCTGATTGTTGTCATGCCATCCCGGTAGCCCAGCTCCAGCCGGTACGCTTTTTCTTCCGGCAGGGCTTCCCGCTTACCTATCCACGTTTTGAGAGTCCCGCGAAAATCCACTACACCGGCCTTCGGGTACACATCAATGCCCGTCATGTAAAACGCCGAACTGACGTTATTGGTAATGATCTGGCTGGCCTCACCGTCCAGGATCTCTTTCATCTGCGGACGTGCAGCCGTATCGAAGTAACGCAGTAATGCCTGATGCTGGGCTTTAATCGACTCCGGCGTGACGTTAAGCCGCAGGAACATCAGCGATTCCGCGACCTGCTGCAGATAGCTGGCATCTGCCACGTTACGGGAGAGCGAAAACGGCTGGTTAAAAAACATCGGGATATAGGTTTCTTTTTGCCCCCGCTCCAGGTCTTCAATACGCAACCAGGCGAGAACGTTGGCGGACAGGCTCAGTCCGAGGAAAAACAGCAGAATGACGAACATCAGGGATGTGAACTTCAGGGCTGAGCGATGGGCGCTCAGATCCATATGCCCCTCCTTAGTTACTTAAGCCACAGCCGCCAGGCTGATTCCGGCAGGACCTTAAACTGTCCGTTCAGTCCGGGCAGGTGCCAGTAACACATGTTAAAAAGCCAGGAAGTGCCCTTCCCTTTTTTAAAATGGGTCAACACAAACCAGAACAGAAGACCAATAATCAGTCCGGCCAGACTCTGGTTGAAGTAAATCCCAACACAGGCCGGTGTCAGGCCAACAGACGCCTCATCGAGAGGTATTCCGATGAGGCGTTTCTGTTCGGTCAGCGTCTGAGGAAAGATGTAACGATCTTCCATTTCACCGCTCATTGACCGTCCTTTTTACTGTCAGGGGGCAATCATGCTGAAAATAACTTTGGTCACCACGATAAACACCGGGATCAACACAAACGTGGCCGGGTTGTGGTTACGCAGATAAAGCATGAAGACCAGGAAAACTTCCGCAATCATGAAGTAATACATCATGGTGGAGTCTTCACCGAAGGTTGCCTCCACATCGGCCTTACCGGCAGACGCCAGGTCAGTGGCCTGCGCCATGCCCTGTGCAGCCAGCCAGAGAGCCAGCGGCGCAGCAACATATTTCACCAGGGCTTTACCGGAGCCTTTTCCGACAGCATTCAGGCAACGGGATAACAGACCCGGCTCACGTTTTTTCTCAGTCTGAGAAAGCACATCATTCATTACAGCGATTTCAGCCATAAAAATTCCTCTTTAACGGTTAATTAATATGGGCGGAATTGCCCCGTGAATAACCGCGCACAGTGATTCACAGTCCAACTCCGCATCGCTTCGGGCATGCTACCGCCCTCGGGTGCAAATCCGATCGTGATCGAGAAATACGATCTGCGGGGCGCAACGATGCCTGCCCAAAAAACAACAGGACATAACAGATGCAAAAGAAAGGTTCTCAGCAAAAGGCAATGGCCGGATGCTGATATTTAAACTCCCGCTACGGAGTGCCTTCGAATAAACAGATTTTAAAAACGGAAAGAATCTTAGCTTTCTTTTGGCTGTAGGATCTCCCAGTAACTGCTTTCATCAAGCTTAGGAACAGTATTCAGGTGTTGAGTCAAACGCAGACCAGCCTCCAGACCTTTCGAGTATCCAGATAATTTCGCTGCTGAAATTAGCTTCTGGTTTGTGTCCGAATCTAGCAAAACCGTTACTGATACAATTTTTGGCAATTGCTTTTCATTCATACATCAACCTCTCAATAACCAGTTGAGAATGGTTTCATAAAAAAAAATCCCTGACTAGTTACCTAACCAGGGAACACAGCACAAAATGTTAAAAAAATAAATTAAGTACAGAAACAGTGTTTTTGCTTAATAAACTAGGAGGAACAAATCTGCGCCATAACAACAGATCTGATACATACATGAAGTTGTTGTAATTTTTGAGCAATAGTGTTCTATATATTTTCTGCATTCTTCTTTTTATAACAGTATCACTTACATCCAGATATTTCGCCATCTCGGATTTTGAGAGACCAACAGACATCAACCAAGCAACACACCATTCTTTTTCATCCATAGAGGAAAATGGATTAACGCTATACAATCTTTCTATTTTTATTTCGCTGTTGATTTTCCTTTTTTTCTTCACACCAATATTTTCAAGAATGAGGTTTTCAATCCCCATAAAGGAAAGATTATTAATCTTGACATAAACTCCAATATCAATTTTATGTATTGTTACAATGAGAGGTGTTAATTCACTATTTATATTGGCTACAACAAACAGAACGACACGGGGAACCCCATTAGCAATCTCACGCTCACAACAAATAATTGAATTACTCACATCACCTAAAAGGCTGGCCATAAAAGATTCCTGTCCTCTAATCAAAAGCTCTTGTCTATCCTTTAATGCGCCAAAGGACAAGAAATCATCACTACAGTCTAAAAATTGCCCTGTGCTATTTTTGATATACCAGAGACCACCATGCTGACGATGATAGCGGTAAAAAGAAGAAGAAAGATCTTGAGATCTCTGAATGAGATCAATAGAGTTACGTTCAGCCATGACTAGCATTCTCCTATACTAGGCTGTGGTTAGTTCTGGCAGCGGGAGGCCAATCCCCTGCCAGAACGACTTCTTAAAATTTTTTAATGTTTAATGATGAATTAACATCACCATCAAACTTATTACAAATTTTATCAAACGATGATCAGCAGTTCAATACACTATTGTTAACAACAATCCTATTTTTCACGCCAAGGAAACACTGTCTGCATAGTCTCTTTTATCTCTTCCCTGAACCTGGAGATCAACTCCTGATAGTTTTTTCTGGAGTCCCCTTTTATTTCGTTTAAATCGAACATATAACTCAGAATATACTGCGAGGCCATGCGACTCTTCATGCATTCTTCCAGCAAGCGCTGACGGAATAATTCATCATCCGTTAATCCACCATTTCGTTCTTCTTCCTCTTCACGTTTCTTCATCTGCAGGGTAATACGCAATCCCACTTCCAGAAGTTCAGAGCAGACACTCGACATATTGGCATCGGCTGGACTTGCCCCCTCTGCTATACGTTCATCAACAATATTACGGATTTCATCCAGGGTTTTTTGTTTCAAATATACATTTTGTCTTGGCATGAAAATAAGCACTCACTGTCTGACCCAGCACCGTAACCGGCACTGTAAATAACCTGTTACTACAGCGCCTGATTTATAACTAGCACCGTAAGCAGCACTGTACCATTAAAAAGCAGCACTGCAAGCAGCACTCTTCAACTAAAAAGCAGCACTGTTACGGTGCTGCCTTTATCTCAGACAAACAATAACTATATGATAATAAAGAATTAACACCGTAACGGTGCTGCTTACAGTGCCGGATCCAGCCACAACTCGGCACCGTTACGGTGCTGCGTATGATTTAAATTTTGCTAATTTGCCAGATACCATAATCATAACGCACTGAATATAAAGACAAATCATGCAAAATATAGTTTTGCGATGGGTGTGAGAAAATAGCTTCAGAGAAGCGTGATTTGGTATATGTATCATCCGGGTTAGTTCCAGTATCCGGGCCGTTGTCCGTCATCAAAAAAATGGCATGCTTGGGTCATGAGTTCGCCCGTAAATAATATGGAAATGAGAAAAGTACTTGCTGCCATTCTTCTCTTATTAACGCATATGGCTTATTCATCCGACTGTTTCGAACGCGCAGGTCGGGATTACAGGATAGACCCTGACTTACTTCGTGCTATATCCTGGAAAGAGTCACGTTATCGTGCTGATGCTATTGGCGTAAATCCAGTCACTGGCTTTGGTTCAGGCTTAATGCAGGTCGATTCCCAGCATTTTAATGAACTTGAGAATTATGGAATAAAACCAGAGCACCTGCTGATGGATCCGTGTATGAACATCTATACGGGTGCCTACTATCTCGCCATTGCTTTCAAACGCTGGGGATATTCGTGGCGTGCTGTAGGTGCATATAATGCAGGTTTTCGTAATACGGAGATACAGGAGAAAAAACGGCAGCAGTACGCGCGAGAAATTCAGGAAATTTATGTGAATATAAAGAAAAATGTGCCACTAAAGTGACGCATTTGTTTTCAGTCAATCGCACGGAATATTAATACTTTCTCAGGATGTTGAATGAGGCTGACATAATCCTTCAGAGCCTCCTGTCGTGCGACCAGATGTTTATAGATTTTGGCATATTCAGGCCCCATATCTGTCACCTGCCAAGTTAACCTGTTCATTATCATTAACGTCGCTATAATCCCGGCAGCATCGGCACTGACTTCTGCTTCAAAATAATTTCCCAAGATGCATATGTTATAGCGTGTTCTCCTTCATGTACAATATAACCAGTTTGGGTCGTAGTGAAGATAATTTTGTTCGGATTTACATTACCGCCGACATCCTGCGGAACAATCCAGTAGTTCCAGAAACTACCATCGTAACCTGAATGCTGACGTAACCAGCAGGCGATCATATTGTCAGTTGACGGTGTAAAAAAGAGTGCCGGGATAAAATCAAGACGTTCATCACCATCGTTTACACAATAGCGCAGAAATTAGTCTGTTTTAAATTATTCAGCTGATTCAAGAGTGGCAAATGGCGATGAACGGCTGACAGGAAGGAAATAAAGGGATGCATCAGTAGAAGAATAAAACCGGCTGGGATAAAATGAATGATATTAAATAATCACGCGTCGGAATAAATAACTATGCCGACGCGCTGTATTTTATTGTTGTTGCTGCATATTCATACTTGCTGAATTTTAAAGTTCACACCACAGGCTCTGGCATAGCGTACCAGTGTATCAATACTCATACGTGATGCGTTCTTTTCCATGCGTGAAATGGTAGGCGCTTTAATACCCATGCGCTCTGCAACCTGCGCAGACGTCAACCCTGCTTCCTTTCGCCAGGAAGCTAATGTCTCCCGAAGCTGCTCTGAGGCTTCTTCAGCCTCATACGCTGCACGATATTCAGGATCATGCATCGCTTCAGCATGTACCTGGCTAAGTGTTTTATATTTCATTCTGCATCTCCTCAAGTCTACGAAATGCCAGCTCTATATCTGCCGGTGGAGTTTTAGGCGATTTTTTAATGAAAATTCTCAACAAAAAAATGCGCTCACCGCTCTGATATACCCACAATCCTCGTGCGATATCGGTGCCCATTGTCCGGATTTCAAACAACCCGTTACCCAGGGGTTTGGTATCAGGCTCACGAAGCTGACGTGGGTTGGCCTCCAGCTTTGCGAGTATGCGCGACAGCTTGGCACGAACGGTAACAGGCAGAGCAACGAATTCTTTTTCAGCTTCATCATGAAAAATTACGGTAAACATTCAATCTGCTCCCTGATTCAGTTTCTTTATATTAGCTTAAAAGCTAACTTAGCTCAAGAGCTAATATTAAATTAATCCCCGTCTTTCTGGGCAATGTCTCCAGAGTGCATTTTAATGAAATCGAGCATAGCCTTTATCCTGCGTTGCTCAGCCAGTTTTTTCTCGAACCTATTCAAATAATACACTGGAGTATACCGCACCCGATTAAACTGCATTGTGAGCGTGTTCCCCGTTACCCGATGAGCCTTATATCCCCGTCCTTCAGGGCGGGGATATAAGGCACGGTTTTCTACCTGACTGTTTTTGCTTAAAATAGTGGTATGAAACGACGACAGGCATTTAAATTCCGGTTAAGACCAGATGGTCAACAGGAGCGTGAAATGAGGCGCTTCGCTGGCGCATGTCGTTTCGTTTTCAATCGTGCTCTGGCACGTCAGAATGAGAATCACGAGACTGGAAATAAATATATTTCCTACACGAAAATGACCTCTTGGCTGGTTGAGTGGAAAAACTCACCGGAAATGCAATGGCTTAAAGATGCCCCGTCACAGCCATTGCAACAGTCACTGAAAGACCTTGAGCGAGCCTACAAAAATTTCTTTCAGAAGCGTGCCGCTTTTCCCCGATTCAAAAAGCGGGGACAGAATGATGCATTCCGCTATCCGCAGGGTGTAAAGCTCGACCAGGGGAACAGCCGTATTTTTCTGCCAAAACTGGGCTGGATACGCTACCGCAACAGCCGTCAGGTCACGGGCATGGTAAAAAACGTCACTGTCAGCCAGTCCTGCGGTAAGTGGTACATCAGTATTCAGACAGAAAGTGAAGTATCAACTCCGGTTCACCCTTCAGCATCAATGGTCGGGCTGGATGCTGGCGTGGCTAAACTCGCCACGCTGTCAGATGGCACGGTCTTTGAGTCTGTAAACAGTTTTCATAAAAACCAGAAGAAGCTGGCGAGACTTCAGCGCCAGTTAAGCCGCAGGGTCAAATTCAGCAACAACTGGCAGAAGCAGAAACGCAAAATACAGCGACTGCATTCCCGTATCGCAAACATCCGCAGGGACTACCTTCACAAAGTCACCACAACCATCAGCAAAAACCACGCCATGATAGTCATTGAGGATTTGAAGGTCAGCAACATGTCAAAGTCAGCAGCGGGTACGATAAGCCAGCCGGGGCGCCATGTCCGGGCAAAATCAGGTTTAAACCGTTCGATACTGGACCAGGGCTGGTATGAGATGCGCCGACAGCTTGAGTACAAGCAGCTCTGGCGTGGCGGTCAGGTGCTGGCTGTTCCGCCAGCATACACAAGCCAGCGTTGCACGTGCTGCGGTCATACTGCGAAAGAAAACCGCCTGTCACAAAGTAAATTCAGATGTCAGGCGTGTGGGTATACAGCGAACGCTGATGTAAACGGCGCGCGTAACATTTTAGCGGCGGGACACGCCGTGCTTGCCTGTGGAGGGATGGTGCAGTCAGGCCGCCCGTTGAAGCAGGAACCCACCGAGGTGATTCTGGCTCCGGTCTGAACGCTGTAGGAATCCCCGCCCTTCAGGACGGGGAGGATGTCAATGCTGCTTGCGGATACCGTAGACCGCGATATAACGGTTGAGGCAGTACGCGCCGTCCGGCTCAAAATTCCAGGTACGCCAGACCATTTCTCCGTTCTGACGCACGACCAGACGAAAATGTGTCCCCTGATCGTCTTCAATCGTCACATTCTGATACTGTGCCGCCACTGCTTCCGCCTGTTCACGGGTAAATGAACCATCGGACAGGGACTTCAGGGGGATACTGTCTTTGCCATTTTTTTTCCTGATTTTTAACAAATGCCCCGTAAATCCTCGCCCAATACGGGCGGGGATATAAAGGGGGCTATTCAGGTTTTTTTTGCGAGCTAACGTACGCTTTCAGTGTTTCGATTGTTGCGCCGCCAGCACTACAGGCGAAATAAGAGCGCGACCATAGAACTCCGCTATTACTCTGTTTTGGCAGATGCGAATTCAACTGACGCACATAACGGCTACTAATCGACTTCAGGTTATTCACCAGCACGCTAACAGGCAGTTTGGGCGGGTATGCTACTAATACATGCACATGATCCGCTTCGCCATCCATCTCCAGTATTTCCACTTCCAGTCGTTTGGCAGCAGATAAAAATGATTCTCGGACTTGCTCAATCATCGCACCATCTAACAGCTTGCGGCGATACTTCGTTACAAAGATCAGATGCACTATCAGTTTGCTGACACTATGACGGCGCTTTAGATACCCTGTAAAAATTTCCTCTTGCACACCCATTTGAAAAAGTGCTCTTTTATGCTATAAAAATGCCCATATTACGCATGCGCACCCATTATGTACAGGGCAACAAAAGTACGCATTTACCCGACACCAGAACAAGCTGAATTGTTAGAAAAACAGTTCGGCATAGTGCGTTTTGCGTACAATAAGGCTTTGCATATCCGCTCACATTGGTACAAACGCCATGGCGTTTCACTGAATAACGTAAAGCATATTCAGCCACTGCTACCCATCGCCAAAAAGTCCCACAGCTATAGCTGGCTCAAACAGGCAGACTCAAATTCGCTACAGGTTGCATTGCAAAATCTGGATCAGGCATTCAAGAATTTCTTCGAAAAGCGGGCTAAATATCCTCGCTTCAAGCGTAAACACGGTTCACAGTCCAGTTATCATTGTTCGAGCCTGAAAATCACCGCCGACACAATCAAGATCCCGAAAATTTCCGCAATTCGTGCGAACATTCACAGGGAAATTGTTGGCAAGGTGAAAAGCATAACCATCACCCGTTCAGCGACGGGTAAATATTATGCTTCGATACTCTGTGATAATGGCATTGAAACACCAGCCAAACCTTCAAAGATCTCTCGCGTGATGGGGATGGATATGGGACTGTCTCACTATGCCATTATGTCCGACGGGGTAAAAGTTGCTAACCCTCGTCATCTCATCAATGCCAGTCGCAATCTGCGACGCAAACAAAAAGCGTTATCCCGCAAGCAAAAGGGAAGCGCAAATCGCAAAAAGGCCAGAATCCGTCTGGCAGCGTTACACGAACGGGTAGCCAATGCCCGTGCTGATTTTCAGCATAAACTTTCTCGTGCAATTGTTGACGAAAACCAAGCGGTAATTGTCGAGACGCTGAAAACAGCTAACATGATGAAAAACCATAATCTGGCAAGAGCGATAGGTGATGCAGGCTGGCATAGCTTCATCACAAAGCTGGAGTACAAGGCAGTAGAAAAAGGCGTTCATCTGGTAAAACTCGAACAGTGGTTTGCCAGTTCGAAAACCTGCCATTGTTGTGGTTACAAAATGCCGGAAATGCCGCTTCATAAACGCATCTGGCGATGCCCGGAATGCGGTGTTGAACATGACCGCGACATCAATGCGGCGCTCAACATCCGGCAAAAAGGAATACTGGAACTAAAGGCGGCGGGACTCGTCGTCTCTGCTCATGGAGGCCAGCGTAAATCCGTCGTACAGACGGTTGCGCCCTGAGAAGTGGGAAACCTCGCCCGACAGGGCGGGGAGCAGTCACAGAACATCACCCGTTGAGTTTCGGGAGCCGCGGTTTTGAGGTTTGCGGGAACCTGCTGCTTTGTTCCCTCTGGTACTGAACTTCACCCGTTTGAGAACCTTCGCCGCAGGGGCGCACCGGCCACGGCCTGACTCACCTGTCCGGGGCAGTGCGGCAGGTTGTGGCTGTATCAGCCCCCGGCGACAGGGGCTTAAACGCTGGAATGGCAGCAGATGAGAAAATGAGCAGGGACCCGCCGCAACGACGGAAAGCGCGGCGCGCGAAACGGCGTTGCGCCTTACAGCCCGGCAGCCTTACCGCCGGGGTGCGGAAAGCGCAGGTAACGGCGCGCCAGAGCGGCGCATCATATCACGGATGCTGCAAGCGAAATTGCGACAGCCTGGGATGGAAACCCGCTGCCCCGAAGGGGCCGGGCAGAGACAGCGCAGCTGGCTCGGTGCGAAGCATGACAGCCCCGGTTCCCGTCAGGGAAGTCGCCCGGCGGCAGTGAAACCAGACAGGGAACAGGCTGTGTATTATCACCACCAGAAAGACCCACAAGGATAGGCGCTATTTTTTAACCTCATCCTCTTTTTTTGCATATTCCGGGGCATTTTTGTCCGGCAACTACGTACTGAGCTGGCGATAATGCCGCAGTCGTTCCATAAAATATTCCCTCAGATGTTCAGGCTGCTCTCTGGCCACCAGTTCAGCGACAACCGGCATGGCCAGCCGTTCTTTATACGCCACGCCAGACGCCACCAGGTCCACAGCGACTTTATCCTGTTCTTCTTTCGATTTTGCCGCGAGATTAGATCCGGACATCACACCCTCCGACACTAACAGAAACCCTCTATCAGTGTACGGCATTGGAGCCAGAGGGGGAAAGGACAGGGAGAGGCGCGAAGCGCAGCTTCCCGTCCCTTTCCCGCAGGCGCCAGCCTGCCAGGGTTTTGTGCGCGGGCTGACAGGCGCCTACGAACGCCTGCCATCCTGTTCACTGGTCGTATCCGTCCTGTCGAATAAACTGTCCGCAAAGGAAAACTGCGTTCTGGCAGGTCATGTAGTAACAGATTTCGTCGATCACCTGTTCCGTTCTGAGTGCCGACTGGCCATTCTCACGGCAGCGGGCATTAATCACCGCCTTGTATTGTCGCAGGATTTCGCGGGTTTTCGGGGCAAGTTTCATACGTTTTCTCCCTGTCCGGCGGGTTTCCCCGCCGGACATTAATCAGTTGCTGAAGACATAGCCGTCATGGAACACATAGCCGCTACTGAACAGGTCTCGCGCATAAGCCTCAAAATCGAAATAGCTGCGCAGCGGCTCCGGCACCTCATTTAACAGGCCGTTGTCCTCCACCATCTCCTGTGCGTAGGCTTCCTCGCTTTCCGCCTCGCCACGGTACGCATCGTCAAACGCGTCATAGTCACACTCGCCGGTATACTCAGCCCAGGCGATAAAGGGGGCTTCCCTGCCCTCTCCTTCAGCCTGTTTGTAGGCGGCGACAAAATCCCAGTCGATGGAGCATTCAGAGATGAACTGTGACGGGATGCCTTCCCAGTCCTGGAACATAAACTCGGCATCCCATTCATCGGCATGCAGCGCCTGACAGGCCTCGTAAAACTCCTCCCGGCCGTCAAATTCCGTCAGGTCAAACCATTTGCCGTAGATACTGCCGCAGTTGTATTTGTGATATGTGCCCACATAGACAGCCGGTGTGGTGGTCGTAGTGCTCATAGAAAATCCTCCGTAGTCAATGTCGTCTCTGTTCCGGCTTACGCCGTGCCGACACGACAGCCGGGCGAAAAGCGGAGGATGCAAGGGCGTCACTGAAGCCGCAGCGCAGTAGAACAGCAGGAGCAGGCTGGACGGTTTGACGGCGAAAACTGAGCCGGAAAACGACGGGAAGACGGCGGATAATGCCTTTGAAATACACTGCGACCGGGTGAAGGTGACGGCGTTTACGCTTCCCTTGCATCAGCCGCGGCCCGGCTACAGTAGAGGCACGGCGTTTGTCGCAGGCCGCACGGGACTTAATTCACCGCGAAGCCGGAACATCGTGGAGGATGAGCATGAAAAGCGGAGCGGCCACGCGACATCCGATGACATCCTCAACGCCCTGAAGGTCGCGGGGTTCCTGCCTCAACGGGACGGCACAGCCGCCCCGTCGGTTAATCAGTCAAGCGCGGCGTAAATAGCGTTGCATTCAGGGTGAAAGGCGATGTGATTCCAGAGCTGGGTATCACGTAGCATAAACAGGCGAGTTAGGGCGGCATCCCCGCAGTCATGATGAACCCAGCAGCGGCGATTAATGGCCAGAGAGGACAGGATGATTCCGGCAGCATCGGCACTGACGGTGCGATCAAACCAGTTTTCACTGTTAATTATATGAAAACGGTCGCCGTCCGGCATCATGTAACCACCACCGTCAGGTGGGCGGATGAAATGCCAGAATCCCCGTCGTATTCGGGCATCATTTTTCGTGCCAGCGCGTAGACCTGCATCTCGGCAATCATGAAGTCATTTCCGAAGAGATACGGCAGAAAGGACAGGTGATCGGATTCTTCAACGTTCAGGGTGACAGATTTCGCATAGTGCATGATTTTTCCTCCGTTATTCACATATTCCGCGACACCGGGCGGTGCCGTGCCGACACGACAGCCGGGGAAAACGGAGGATTCCAGTGCGACACCAAGGCCGCAGCGCAGATACAGCACGAAGCGGTTCTGGACGGTTATTGAGCGAAATTTGAGTGAGAGAACGACGGGAAGAACGGCGAGCACCTTATAAAAATACTGCGACCGGGCGCAGGTGACGGACTGTGAACACTGGAATCCGCAGTGACCGGGCTAAAGTGAAGGCACGGCACAGTCCGTCACGACTCAGAGCGGTCAGAGTTTAAAACCACAAGGCCATGACCCTTGTCATGGTCGGGTAAAGCGGAGCCTTCAGCGACATCATTATGTCGCCAGACGTGTCTTGTATTCACGGAGATTATTCAAAATTTCTATCCTTCAAAAGCAAGGCACTGCTTTGGAGCTCTTTTCAGGATGAATTTTTTTAAAAGTCATTTGTTGACAAGCGAAAAAGAACTTAATTAATTGAGTATGGGGGAGGGCGAATAGCGAGGGTGAGCCGTGGGACTTTCACTATGAAAGAATCGGATAAAAACATTTATATTCATGATGTTAGGTGTGAAATTTGAGTGGGACAAATTTGCAGGAGAGGGAGCTTTTACCCCCTCCCAATATCCATTTAATCGGCGGCAGGGAACTGGTCCATAATTTTTTTTATTGCTTCATCAATCTCAGCTTGCACAGTTGGGGGGATACGAGCGAACTCATATATAACCAGACGCTTCTTGGCATCGGTTTTCTTACGCGCGTACTGTCGGCGATCAGAAAACTCTCGCAGTTTCTCTGTCTCTACCGATTTAACTGGCGCAGGCTTTAGGTTTTTACTCTCATCCTTGTAAATAGCCATGATTTTCGTCTTATCGACGTTTGTGCTTTCATATTCAGCAATGCGCGAGCTAACTTTTTCCGCCAGCTCAGACACCGACACTCCTTTAGTTTTTGCGTCTTCAGCAATCTGAAGTAGCGCCTGATAATCTGTCAGCGAAAGCTCGTTGACGGCAGGGAATACAGCAATCATCTCGTCAGGCACTGCCGCCGCCTGAAAAGCTCGCGTCACTTTGGCTGGGGAGATATTCTCTGCACGGGCAATTTCCTCTTTAGTCATGCCTTTGTCGTACATAATTTCAAACCGCTTGCCGAGCTCACGTAATGTATGTTCTCTAGCTGTCTGGATATCAATTGCCAATTGACGAGCATCATCGAGGCTAATTTCATCCTTCGTGACCAGAATTTCGAACTTCGTCTGGTTAAATATGCAGGCAGCCCGGCGACGTGTACCATCCAAAATCTCAATGCGGCCATCAACCTCCCGGCCGATTGCCGGGAAGAACTGCTGTAATTTTATAGTACGGGAAATATCGCTTACTGACTCAGGTGTGAGCAAAGACTGATCACGTCCGTTAACTGCAGGGTCAACAAAAGTGCGCGATTCAATCTCACCGCTCATGATGACTGTATGAGTAAATTTAGCCTGACGACCAGACTTAAGAGTAAAGGTCTTTGAGCCTTCATTGCCTTCCAACATACGGGCAAATTCTGAATTACTTCTACCCAATACTCGCCCACGAGAAACTATATTTTTCATGCTGCAATACCCCTGACAAACTCGATTCGATCAAACACTGCTTTAGTAAAGCGCTCAGCCTCTGTACGCGCCTTTTTCAGCGCTTCTGCACTACCAGGGTATGAAGAAGGATTCGCACTGATAATGGTGTCAAATGTTTCTCCGCAACGCTCAAACCCGTCGAGACGAGGTAATGAAGAATCAAGAATGTTGCTGGTATAAACCTCACGAGCAAGGCTGTGAGACGTCTGGTGATCAGGCTTACCTGTCATTTTCGACATAAACCCTATGTTCGCACTCAGGCGAGGTTCTACACCTTCTTCCTCCAGTCGCTCCAGCATTTCAGGCAGGCGAGTGAGGTATTTCAACGTAGAATGGAAATCCACTTGTGCTGGCGGGGTAGGGGTTAGCAGCAAGTCACTCGCGGCCAGCCCATTAAGCAAAAATGGGTCAAGATGAGGGCCAGTATCAATAAAAATAAAATCATAATCGTCAGCTACACGATCGATGATGTTTCTTTGAAGAATTTCATATTGGTTTTGTCCAGGCAAATGCTCTTCAACCAGTTCCTTCCATTGGCTGGCTATAAATCCGTCCTCAATGCTAGCCGGGATAACATCCACACCGGGGACAATGGTCTGCCTAATCACTTCTTTGCGTAGTGTCTCAGAATCCAAGTCGTTCAACATTGCCTGAGCGGCGGTTTCTAGGACGGATCCAATGCTGTGTGTATGGTCCAGGAACATTGTGCTGGATGCTTGTGGGTCAAGATCGATAACCAGAATACGCAGATCATGGCGCAACAAATCCTGATGAACACGCAACGCGTGAGCCAGAGTAACAGTTGAAACTGTTTTCGAAACACCACCTTTGAGATTTACAACAAAGATGACGTAAGGCGATTTATGGATATCGCGATACTTGGGGATCTTACGGTGATCGTATATATCAATGACGTTCTGGATAGTTAACGCATACTGCTCAACGTTACCTACCTGCTTTTTATTGAACTCATACCCATCGTCTTCCATCTCCTTAATGGCCTGTTCCACAATTCGACGGCTCAGCTTCGGTAATTTGGCCACTGCATTACGAGTAAATGTCTGATAATACTCGGTCAGATTGAATTCTTTGCGCTGATCTTCAATATCCTGGCTCATGGACTTCAGGAGGGCGCTCGCACGAAGCGCAATGGTGCCTACACCGCCGTAATCACGTTTCATCATCACCTCTTTTATCATTTCGCATATGGGTGATTGTACGTGTGATTTTGTTATGTGCAACTTTTTTTGATATGGGCGTATTTTTTTGCACATCACAAATAACGATGATGTTAGCGAGAAAACACCTCCCTCCCATCTTTCATAACGAGAGGAAGGAGGATTTAAACCGATTAAAAGTGTGCCGTAGCATGCAGGTTTCACCCTGAATTATAAAAAGTGGGTTCTGATGTGTTGGTTGCTCAAGGAGCAATTACAAAGGTAGGTTACAACATGTTAAATCAGGTTCAATGTTCAGATATTAACCAGCATAAGACTCTAAAAGATGAAGAACAGAAAATAATTAATCCTATGCTCCCAACTGAAACCACCGTGTGCGGCGGTTTAAATGGCTTATATCATCAGTCGATATTTTTCCAATTCAGTCACTATTTTAGGCAAGCCCAGTTGCAGGAGGCTTTGCAAAAATTGGTCTGGAGTGAGGGGGGGATTACGCAGGTGCGAGCGCTGCATTCTCACTGCTTCAAGCACCAGGGCATGGTTCAAGTCGAAAAAGTCAGACAAGAATTCATCCGGGTAAAGCGCTTCGATATCAAATTCAGCGAGGCTCCCACGCGGGAAATCGGCAAGATTGTAGGTCACAATCACTTCGGAATCCGGGCGAATAGCCGCAGCAAGCACATGCCTGTCATCCTGTGTTTCACATACGCATATTCTTAGCATCTGCATATGCTAAGGCTATACATATGCCCCACATCTGCATATACTTAACATATGCACACACCCGGTGCTTTGAATATTCCGGATATGTTTCACATATCCATCTGCTCGGGAGAGAAAGAACATGAGAACCGTATCGATATTTAAAAATGGTAACAACCGCGCCATCCGTCTGCCCCGCGATCTGGATTTTGAGGGGGTGAGCGAGCTCGAGATCGTCCGGGAAGGGGACAGCATCATCCTGCGCCCCGTCCGGCCGACTTGGGGCTCATTCTTTGAGCTCGAAAAAGCCGATCCGGATTTTATGGCGGAGCGCGAGGATGTTGTCAGCGACGAAGGACGATTTGAACTTTGAACAATACGTATATGCTCGACACCTGTATCTGCTCGTTCATCATGCGCGAGCAGCCGGAAACTGTGCTGAAGCGCCTGGAGCAGGCGACACTGCGTAGTCACCGCATTGTGGTCTCGGCCATTACTTACTCTGAAATGCGCTTCGGTGCCACCGGCCCGAAGGCCTCCCCGCGTCACGTGCAACTGGTCGATGAATTCTGCGCGCGCCTCGATGCCATCCTGCCCTGGGACCGCGCCGCGGTGGATGCCACCACGGATATTAAAGTGGCGCTGCGCCAGGCCGGGACGCCGATCGGCCCGAACGACACGGCGATTGCAGGGCACGCCATCGCCGCCGGGGCGATACTGGTGACCAATAATACAAGAGAGTTTGAGCGGGTGCCGGACCTGAAGCTGGAAGACTGGGTAAAATAATAAGTGAAAGGACTTAAAGTATGAGTGAACTGAAGATTGATAACCCGGCTCTGCGGCTGCTCGACGTTCTTGAGCAAGGTCAACGTCATCCGGCTTCAACTTCCTGTCGTGAAGTCTGGAAAGCACTTCTGCTAGCACAGAATCTGTCTGAGTATCAGTTGCTTTCCCGGCTGGCACGAGTCATGGAACTTCCGGAGCGAATAGAGCAGGTGAGGGAAGATCATTTTTCCTCACTCAGGAATAAATCTGACTACTGGCGGGCCCAAATCGAGGCTGCATTTACTTCACAGTCATTAAATGGCCGCTGGGAAACATTTAAAAACCACATAGACGAAAGAACCCTGTCCGAGCTGAGCCTTTTATCCGATATTTTTGAAACACGGGGCTCTCACGCCGGCATTGCTGCAGAAGAAATAGAATCACTGCTGGTAAGAATTACAGAACTTCGCGGTGAGATACGCAGCGCTGACCTCCCTCTCACGATGAAAACCATGCTTCTCAAACAACTGTTTCAGATTCAAGAAGCGCTGGAATGCTACAGTATTTCAGGGATCGAGCCCGTCATGGATGCCGTTCAGTCCACACTGGGACTAGCCGTCATTAATCCTGAATACAAACAAGAAATCAAATCAGGTTCAGGAAGCCAGTTTGGCGACAGAATTTCCTCCCTGCTTGGCGATGTGGCAAACGTCGTGACCGTAGCCGGTGTCTTGCCGGCACTACCCGCTGCAATTCAGTCAGCTCTCAGCCTCCTGAGCAAATAACGTCTGCCTCTGACGCCCTTAGTTAAGGGCGTCCCAAATATATTGTACTTATCCGGTGCGGTGCATACAGCCCTGACGTATCTGAGAAAATAGCCTTCACAGGCACCGATGCTGAAGGTGCTTTTTCCTGCATTATTATTATTTTGTCATCCTGTTCTGTCATCTCCTAACCCACTTCCGGCTTTAAGGGATATCGGAACTTTTAGTGAGATGAAAGAATATTGTTCCTAAAAATACCAATTTTGACATCAATGATGTTACCAACGGTGCAAAAAACTGTAATCAGACCAAGCTGCTTTGCACAAGCTGTACAGCTTTGTCGGACCAGTCTAAATCTGATTTTTTATTCATCTTTTACTTCAAACAACTCTTCAATAGATTTTGTCGGGTAGAAGAGCGAATTACAGTTTTCTTCCTTTAACTGTATAAAACCCAGTCGAAGGTAGAATTTTTTGGCGTTGTCGTTCAGTGCTTCCACGAACATTCCGTGTATACCAACAGCTTGCGAGGCCTGATACACAACTCCCATAGCATGAGTAACAAGTGTTTCTCCATATCCCTGGCGATGAAGATTTTTATCAATTGCCAGACGGCCCAAAGTCACACTAGGAACATTTTTATAGGGCACACGCTTTTGTTGTGTTTTGCTGGGTAGAAGTGTTTTCTCAAAGCAACTGCCAGACAGGGTGTAGTACCCCATGACACGTGGTTTATCCTCTCTCGTCACGAGCAGATAACCACGTAAAATCTTACTGTTGTGCTGCCGTTTCAGATGATCAGTGAGAAAAGTATTCAGATACTCTTCTCCACAATCGAAGTTGCTTAATTCATATTCAACTTCCTCTGAAAAAATCTCAATCCTTAAACCGTCCATTTGTTACTCCAGTTCCCGGAGACGTTTAGCGGCTCGTTTCAGTCGTTCATTTGGTACTGGCGGATTAGTAATTGCATCCATAACGAGGTTCCAGGATTCCTCATTGAGGAGCAGTCGACGGTGCTGGTCAATAACTTCTGCAGCGCGTTCTGAAGCGGTACTGACCATGAACTGTGAAATTGACTGGTTAGTCATTGCTGCAGCTTCTTCGATCATGTGTTTGTCGTCTTCATTTAATCTCAGATCGATGCGCTGCTTCTTCAGTGCTGACATGGTTTTTCTCCCTGACCACTCTTAATTCTGAAAGAACGGTCAGCTTTGTTAAGTTCGGGCCTTAAGGCGATAACATTTATCCAGGCCTGTCATGGTGATACTTTTATAATACGTACGGAAACATACCGTACAAACATAATAGAGTTATGGTATGCAGGTTTCAACCACAAGTTGGTTATGAATCCGGGTACAGCACGTAAAGGTATAGTGAGAAGACTCACGACGCTAATCTGAGCAGCCTCAGACTATCTTTGGTGGGTCTGATCTTAAGAAGTCATTATTAAACTGCACTACGTAACCACCGTATTATGGATCTGCGAGCAATTCAGGTACGGCATACTCTACATTGAGGGCTGAACTATCAGTGCTCGCCGCAGTCCGGTGACCGGGCTTTAGCCCGCGAACCGGCGAGGAAGCGCAATAACACAGTAGCTGAAGGGAGCTGGTACGCACTGGAGTCACGACAAGTGATCATTGGAGAACCATCTGAATTACCTTTCTGGTCAGCAGGTTATCCACATATACAGTCATTCGATCCAGTAATAAGATCCTTAAAACGATCCCTGTAAGATCCAAAGAAGATCCCGACACCGCTGAAGGCCGCATCAGTACTGGGCCTGGAGCATGATCACATAAGCTGTAGCATGTTAATCATAAGCTGTAACTGGTATACAATAAGCTGTATTATGCAAAGGATATGCTGTAATGAGCCATTGATATAAACTACAGTGAGTATATCCCCTGAAAATTCATCAGGGCTGTGCATAAACTGAAGCCAGTTGTCTGGCGCTTTACTGGCCATCACATGAAAAGAGTGGCTGCTTTTATTCTTAAACTATCCACCGATCGGAGGCTCTCTGGACAAGGACAATCTGGACATAAAAAAGCTGTTTGAAGAGGTGGATAAATCCTCCGGTGAAGTCGTAAATCTGACACCTAATGCCAGTAATACAGTGCAGCCTGTGGCACTGATGCGGCTGGGGGTGTTTGTTCCCACGCTCAAATCACTGAAGAACAGCAAAAAAAACACGCTTTCCCGGACTGATGCGACGGAAGAACTGACGCGTCTGTCTCTCGCCAGAGCCGAAGGGTTTGATAAGGTCGAGATCACCGGCCCTCGGCTGGATATGGATAATGACTTCAAGACCTGGGTAGGGGTGATCCACTCCTTTGCCCGCCATAAGGTTATCGGCGATAAAGTTGAGCTGCCCTTTGTCGAGTTCGCCAAACTCTGTGGGATCCCCTCCAGTCAGTCATCACGCAAGCTCCGGGAGCGTATCAGCCCCTCGCTCAAACGTATTGCGGGTACGGTGATTTCGTTTTCCCGCACAACGGAGAAACACACCAAAGAGTACATCACGCATCTGGTACAGTCGGCATACTATGATACGGAAAAGGATATCGTCCAGCTGCAGGCCGATCCACGGCTGTTTGAGCTCTACCAGTTTGACCGGAAAGTGCTGCTGCAGCTCAAGGCCATCAATGCCCTGAAGCGCCGGGAGTCTGCACAGGCCCTGTATACCTTTATAGAGAGTCTGCCACGGGATCCGGCGCCGATATCTCTGGCGCGTCTGCGGGCCCGTCTTAACCTGAAATCCCCGGTGTTCTCACAGAACCAGACGGTGAGGCGTGCCATGGAGCAGCTCCGGGAGATTGGCTACCTGGATTACACTGAGATCCAGCGGGGGCGCACCAAACTCTTCTGCATTCATTACCGCCGGCCCAAGTTAAAGCCACCTCATGATGAGAGTGCGGAGAACCCGCAGCTGCCAGCCACAACGGGTGATGTCAGCCCGGAGATGGCTGAAAAACTGAAGCTCCTCGAGAAACTGGGAATCACCCTCGATGACCTGGAGAAACTCTTCAAATCCCGCTGAGCATAAGCTGTAGTGAGTAATCCTTCTCAGTTTACTTACTACAGCTTATATTACTGCCTCTGGTGAGTGTTCTGCTCACTACAGCTTATATAAGCAGTGATGAGAGAAATCCATACCGGAAGCATATCCTTCCTGATCCACAAACTCAGTCAAAATGGCATGCCTGTTACTGCCCGAGACCTGCGGGCCCGTCGTGCCCACCATAAACCGGCATCTGCTCACTATAGCTTATGTTGCTTGCTACAGTTTATTTCACTCACTACAGCTTATCTCCGGGAAGGTTTACTCACCACAGCTTATATAAACTGTGGTGAGTGACGTTGTCACGTAAGAGGGGGGAGTGTCCGGAGGATCTGCGCGGCATCATGCCCGTCACCGGTGAACGGCACGGCCAGTGTGGCGGCCATATCCAGCGCAAATACCCGGGTATACACCTCCATGGAGCGCGGATCCTTGTGACCGGCCAGCGCCTGAATAACCTTTCGCGGCTGGCGGTGATAGAGCATGTGCATGATGTAGCTGTGGCGGAACGTATGTGGTGTCACCGGAATCGAAAAATGGACTCCGTCAGCTTCGGCCCGCTTCACGGCCTGCTTCAGCCAGTTCCGCATGGTTTCGTCGGTGACGGCCCACAGTGGTTCACGCCGGCGGGGACGGGTGGTGATCATCCAGCTCTCCATCTGCCTGACATAGCTTATATCGGTCAGCGGGACCAGACGGACTTCATCCTTTGGCGGGCGCCCGCGCCGTGCCCGGACTTTCTCAGACAGCACCCGCACAAACGGCCGCAAACCATCGAGATCGAACGACTCCGGGGTCAGCGTTCTGGCTTCTCCGATACGGATACCGGTGTTCCACATCGTAGCGAACAGCATGTGATGTCGCTGGTCGGGCATATACCAGAGGAGGGCACTCACTTCCGGTGCCAGAAGATAGGCCGGAGTGGCGCCGGTGGAGGTGGCCATGCGTCGTAATGCCACGGCAGTCGCAAAATCAACGCCTGGTGCTATCGGTAATAACGAAACGCGTTCTGGTGAATTCTGCAGGGGAATGACGTTGTTCATCAGTTATTTTTCACGTAGCGCACGCACTGGTTATGGATACAGGTATTCTGCACCTGACCGGCCGATCCTGCCATGACAATAAATCGCAGCGCGCGGATCCTTTTATTGTCTTATCCCGCATTATTGCGGGTAAAGCCAAATGCGTAAAGGATCCTTTTTCGACGCCGATCCACGCTTAAGCCAGATGTGGTAAGGCCTGCGGGCGTTTTTACGGTTTTTGGGAGAATTGGGGTAATGCCAGGACAAACAGGATCGAACCAGAAGGGGGAGGGTGCAGAGAAGGAGAGGAAGCGCTACGTGAATTCTGACCTGGTACACCCCTGTAACCCTGTCAGTTTCCACGTAGCGCAATGAGGTTACTGACTAATGCCAGTTGAGATGACGGTCGGCATCCTGATGCTGACTTAATATACGGATAATAATATATGTATCAGTCTGAATAAAAGGGAGTACCGATATTATTATCAATTATAACCTGAAAAATGCCGGATATCTGATTAATATATCTGTCAGCCTGCTCCTCACCGAAATGGTGGTACCCGTAATACCAGATATCCTCCAGATCCTGAATTGCTTCAGGTGTGAGTTTAGCGGTTTTCACCGGCAGCTCTCGTGCCAGCTTTAACCTTTTTCAGGAACGCGTCCTTTTCCCACGCCACGGGTTCGCCGCTGCTCAGGCCTTTTGCCAGTAAATCCCGCAGAGCCTGGAGACGTGATTCTGCCTGTTTCTCGCGCAAGAGACGAAGTGACTCGCGGATTACTTCACTCTGGGTACGATAATCACCTGATTCTATGAGTGATTCTATGAAGTCACGGAGTTCATCTCCGAGATCCACTGTTATTGTTCTGGCCATATTCAAGCCCCATGATTGTAAGTTTAAATCTTACAATCAGTTTATTAGATACTCAAAGGCGCGTCCAGTATTGAACATTTGGGATAAATTGGGTGATGCCATTAAAGAGGAAGACCGAAGAGGGATGATGTGCTACGTGGATTCTGACTTTGTATAGTTCTGTAATAAGTATATTTTTCATTAGTACAATCAGACAGCTGCCTGCTGTCAATTTATATGTTGATATCAAAATCGGGGATTACAACCAACGGAGGAATATTATTAGGTAAATCAACTTTTTCATTTACATAAATAGGAATGAAATACTGGAAAGAAAAAGTTGAAAAATTTACTTTAGATATTATCTCTATATCAAAATCATCTCTTTTATCAAGATTAAAAAAAGGTAGCAAATTCATGTAAACGTGATAAATAAAACGTAAATAGCTCTCATGAGAACCTGTAAAGGGAAAACAAGCATAACTACCTGAATTTAATTCTATTTGGGTGTTAGAATGTTCGGAACCTGTCCAGATAATAGTATCTATTAACACTTCATCACTGGTTTTTTTTCTAAACATATTTTATTTGAAATATAGATTGTGTTTTTTCTTTCTAATCTTTCATTTATTATCCTAAGTCTTTCTTCTGATGGCTTTCCTGTGAAAGGAATTTGATCTTTATGCCTAAATAAAAATCCATTAATAATTTTACTATCTATGTGATAAATTTCAGGAAGAGGGAATAAATCATTGATGTCTCTATATCCAGTCATATTGCGGAATGTCCATATCTTATTTTTTCTATATTGAAGAGGCGTGTGGCCGGTATTTTTTTTAAACTCTCTTGTAAATGTTTGTTGTGAATCATAGCACAACCTCGTTGATATACTTGATATAGATAAGTTGGATAGTCTGAGGAGAATTGCAGCTCTTGTTATCCTGCGTAACTGGATATACTTACCTATTGAAAAACCGAGTTTATCTTTAAAAATCTTTTGTAAATAACGCCTGCTATATCCAGAATAAGAAACTAGAGTATCAATATGAATATTTTCTACTTCAATAGTATCTTCAATGTATTTTGTTATCGCATTTATAGTCATTTCTTTAATCATTATAGTCTCAATTTAAATATTGTTATCGACAATTAACAACAACTAACTAATTGTGCACATTATACACGAAAGTGCATAATTAGCTAATACAAAAAACACAAAGCATAAATATAATAAACATACTAAATGTTAGTAATTATCCGATTAGTTTATGATTTTCAGGTTTGCACATGATACTTTATTTTTTGATGCATATGTATAGAGATAGTAATTATAATATTTTTATTTATCGTTATCTATTTATTTTTTGACTGTTAAATGTATTGAGGCTAATAGATGACTATGAAATCATTTTATGAAATTTTTAGCAGTGCACATCGATTAATCCCAGGAAGAACAGAACAAGATCATTTAAAATTATTGATTGATATTTCAAAAATGCGTAGTGACAAAGTTATTAATGCACTGCATGACTATTTTGTTCTTGGGGCCACCAGGACAGATGTTTGTCATAAATATAATGTTAACAAAGGTTATTTATCACTAAAAATAAGAGAACTGCAGGAGCTCAGTGGTCGAGTTTATAAATTATTTCCCTATTATATGGATTATAACTGATTAAATATTTTCTTATTGGTAAATTTAAAAATCAAGCGCCTGAGACCCGTGTAGTGGTAAAATGATGCATTCCTGTTAAAACTCAAAGCAGGTACGACGACATCCGGTTTAAATTGTTAAACTCGCACTAAAAGGCTGTCAGGATCTGGAGGTTGTCTGGCACTTCAGCAGACACTACTTGGTAAGGTAGTAGGCTGATAATATTATTAATCATATATCTGAAATTTTTCGGATACTGAGTGAAAACAGCATAGGTACTTCCCGACCAGAACAGGAGAGGGTATCAGCCCCCCGCCATTTGAACGACATATGATTTATTTCCCAAATACCAAGACTGAAATTATTATTTCCGAGTATTAAGTCAGCATCAGGATTCCGGGCGCCATATCAGATAGCAGCAGTCAGCAATACCTATTGTGCTACGTGAAAAATGACAGGGTTATAGGGGGGGACCAGGTCAGAATTCACGTAGCGCATCTTATCTCATCTATTCATTCTATATCATCCAGGCATTACGCACAGAAGTGCCAAATTCATCCGAATCTTTTTTTGGTGTGCTATGCTTCTTCTTTAGAACATTGTCAGATACATTTTGGGATCGGTATTATTAGCCGGTCTTCTAACTGGCGGACCACGGTCCAGCTTTATACAGCATTGTATTCAAGTTTCTAGATGAAGCCACGCCAGTTCGTATCACCGATAGTATGAGTCAGATTGCGATTTTTCATCATACTTTCTGTTTTGGCTAAAGCATAAAATAATATGACTACCTGACTCACAGATGGAAAAGGCTTAGACTCCGTAGGTTATATATATCTACTTAACGAGCAAGAGCCTCTCGCTAATCTTTCGTCGGCTCATAACCAATTAAAATATCGAAGTTCCCCCCTTTATTTCTGTAAATAGACCCGTTTTAGTTCCAGGAATTTTTTGAGATCCAGGCCAAATGATTGTGTTACCGATATTCCTCCGGCGTCATATTGTTCAGTGATTCATGAGGGCGTTCGCAGTTATATTCTGACACCCATCTTTCCGTGATTTACCGCAATTCATTCAGCGTTCTGAACAGATAAAAATCGAGTATTTCTGTACGGTATGTTCGGTTAAAGCGCTCAATAAAAGCGCTCTGCGTCGGCTTACCCGGCTGAATAAATTCCAGTTTTACTGCATGTTGCTCTGCCCATTCAGCCAGTACAAGTGAGATAAATTCCGGACCATTATCCATGCGTAGCATGACCGGATAGCCGCGATCCTGTCGAGTACACGAACCACGCGCAGAGCAGGCAGATTCAGATCTATTTCAATCGACAACGCCTCACGGTTAAAGTCATCAACGACATTGAACGTGCGAAAACGATGGCCACAGACCAGGGCATCATGCATAAAATCGACAGACCAGCTCTGATTCAGTGCTTCCGGTGTGGCCAGTGGCGAGGTATTACGCACTGACAACCGTTGTTTGCCTTTACGGCGAAAATTCATCTTCAGCAGACAATAAATACGATGGTTCCTTTTGTGATTCCACGGGTATCCCTGCCGCCGCAGAACCAGGAAACGTTTTGGAAAACCGTACCGTGGGTATCGCTCTGCCACTGCCTGCAACGCGACAATAACGGGTTCGTCACGCGTGGTATCCGGACGGTAATGGTAAACCGTTCTGCTCAGGTTCAGACTCCGGCAGGCCTGACGGATACTGAGTCCAAATGTCGTTATCAGATGAGTGACCAACTCACGCTTAAAGGCTGGTTTTAAGGCTGTTTTCCGATAACGTCTTTCAGCGCCAGGTTCTCAAGGCTCAGGTCGGCAAACATCTGTTTGAGACGCCGATTCTCGTCCTCAAGATCCTTGATCTTTTTAATATCAGAAACCTCCATGCCGCCGTATCTGGACTTCCGGTTGTAGTAGGTGGCTTCAGATATACCGGTCTCCCTGTAGACATCTTTAACAGTTCGTCCGGCTTCAACCGATTTAATTACGGCAATGATCTGATGCTCAGTAAAACGGGCTTTACGCATAGTGATTTCCTTTGTTGGCAGATTGATTATGCCGGAGGATCTCTAAATGCGAATGGCTCGATTATGCGGGATACTTACATATGCTGTAAGCCTCTTTATTCTGATTGTTGCAGAATAAGCCCAGTAAAATACGGGCTTATAAACGATGGCTTGTCTGATGACTACATAAGCTGAAACAGCGCCAAGCCGAGCGTGAAAGCGAAATCAGCCACCTGCGGGCGCGGCTGGATAAACTTCGGTCATCGTTACGAATAGTATTCCGCCGTATCACACAGATGGAAGCTGACCTGAGCCGGCTTCAACAGGAAAGCTGATAGCCTTACAGGCCAAGTTTATGACCTTGGCGGTGCAGCGCCTGTAGCCTCAGACCGCACCCGTAAACCGTTCCCCGAATCACCCCTCCAGGATGAAAACCGGTTGTTACCCGCAGAACTCTGTTGCTCGGACTGCGGTGGTCCTCGGAACTATCTGGTAGAAGATGCTGCCGAGCAAGTGGAGTTGATACGCAGCACTTTCCGGGTTATTGGGACGGTATGTGAAAAACATGTTTGTTACTTAGTGTGATGCCACCTTGCAAGCCCCATAATGTTCTGCAGGCATTCGTATGCAAGGTTCAACGAGCTCTACTGCGAAGCTCATATAAAGGAAGCAGCATGCTGGACTAATGCCCGACATAAAATCCATGATGTTCACGTTCGCGCTTACTCAATCCTCATAAATATAGTACTGATGCGGTTCGATCAGTTGTACGCTGTCGAGGCAGGTAAAAGGGAAATGCCTACAGAAGGCGCCTTGCCGTGCGACAGACGAAAACGCTCTCAAGACTTTCAGAGCTGGCAAAGGCGCTCGCCTACATCCTTGGCCAGAACGATAGCGATGACTTTTATTACGTCCTGGGATATGTATATGAAGATCTATTTGACAAAAGCTTACATAAAGTTGATAACTATGGTTATTATATTCATGGATTTTAAGTTTAGTTATTTTTGGAATTCTTTTTATTTTTAACAAAACTGGAGTTTTTTATTAATTGTTTACTTTAAAATAAATCTAATATTTATTAACTATTTTTCATTGATAAAAAAACAGTTAAATTCCACAAAATGCTTTCTTGTTGGTTCCATGTACCATAATTTACATTTTTTGCCATATGTTATCCTGTCAAACAAGTGTTTGGTGGAGTTATTAGCTATTTTTTATAGATGTATTTTTATGATTTAAGCTTTATTTTTCTTTTTCAGTTATTTTAGAATTATCTCGAAAAGTGTTGTTGGCTTGTATTTAGTTGAGGGTGTATGGACTCCTTGGGCAAAGATGAATATTTGTTTAGAGAAAAACCCGGACACCTTATAAGAGGAATGATTCACAAAGAACATTTCAGATTACTTGTAGAAGTGTCCAATATCCGCAGTGCAAAAGTAATTTATGCGCTAGAGGGTTATCTTGTAAATGGAATGACTATTAAAAATGTATGCGATAATTATGGGGTAGCCACTTCTTACTTCAACACGGCGTTACGGAGAATGCAAGAAATTAGTTATTGTATTGCATGCATGGTTCAATATTATAGTCAGAAGATAAATTGCCTTAAAACTACAGATTTATAGGCTAGCAGTGTTTTGTCGATTTTATGTCAAAGAAAGGAACAATGATAAAGTTAATTGTTACAATCTTGGTGACGGCATTTGCTATTTTTACCAGTACTACGAGAGCTAATATTCATCGGATTGTCTTCAATGCAGATGTAGTCGCATCCGCGTGTCATGCTGTTGTTGATGCTGATGGCATTGGAAATAATAATCTGACGTTTGAAACGTATAGAAAGTCGAGTGGGAATCCTGTTTCTCCGGGTACGTTTACTATACGTCTGTATGAATCCGGCTCTTCTATTCAGGGATGCTCAGCATTTTTAGCTGGGCAAGTAGCGACGCTACAATTTGGTAATGCGGGACAGCTTGATAGTGCAGGTGTTATTACTCAAGGTGCGGGCGATGGAGTAAGAATTGACGTCCGTGCAAAGGATACTCAGGCTGATTATCGTGATCGATTGACAGACAGTAATAATACGATCAATTACCCGATTAATTTTGCGTCTAATGGGCAGTTTAAATTTGAGGCAAAACCCATTATCCCTAATGATGTTCGTTCTGGTGAATATAGTGGTGCATTGTCATTTGTCGTGACTTACAACTAAAGAGGAATAATGAAAATATATTCTTTTTTTAGAAGGAACACGTTTAAATTATCACGAATGGCAATGGCTGTAAGTTTTGCCATAATAACACAAACAGTTAATGCCTCTGAGAAACTTGATATGTCTTTTATTCAAGGTGGGCATAATGTTGATAAAGAAGCATGGAGTATGTTGAATGGAAACTTTATACCTGGACGCTACTTAGTTGATGTTATTGTTAACGGGAAAACTTATGGGAAACAGATCCTGGATGTCTCACCAAATGACAGCGATGGATTATGTCTGACGGAGGAATGGCTTAATAAATCAAATATATTTATCAGTTCCTCTTATTTTAAAGAGGGATATGATACATCCCGGCAGTGTTATAACTTGTCAAAAGGTGTATCAACAAAGGTCGAACTGGATGTACCAACACAGACACTGACTTTTAATATCCCTCAGCAGGGACTGGCTGAAGCACCAGAAAATATAGAATGGGATTATGGAACCTCGGCATTTCGCATGAATTATAATATTAATGCGAATACTGGGCGTAATTATTCCAGTGCGTTTGGCTCTGCTGCATTAAAAGCGAATATTGGCAATTGGGTTGTCAATTCAACAGCAACATCAACCGCAGGAGACAGTGGATATCATTCCTCAATAGATATGTTTACTGCTACCAGAGCAATACGCTTTTTGCGAGCCGATCTCGCGGCAGGAAAAGTGAATGCCGGTGATAGTTTACTGGGAAGCTCTGGAATGTATGGTATCTCGCTTACGCGAAATAACAGTATGAAACCAGGGAATTTAGGTTATACGCCGGTTTTTTCTGGGATTGCAAATGGTCCATCGCGTGTGACGTTGAGCCAGGAAGGACGCATATTATACTCAGAAATTATGCCTGCTGGGCCGTTTTCTATTACCGACGTATCACTGTATACCAGCGGTGATGTGAAAATGACCATTACTGGAGAAGATGGTCATGAGCATGTGCAGGTTTTTCCTATGACCGTGATGACCGGCTTGTTGAATCCAGGGCAACATGAATTCAGTATTGCAGGCGGGGTTGCAGACGATAACAGCGATCTGGAAGGGGGAATATTCTCTGCATCATATGGGTATGGCCTAAATGGACTGACTCTAAGGAGTGGTGTCGTCCTGAATCAGGACTATCAGGGCGTCAGTGCTGGAGTCGTCACAAGTCTGGGGAAACTAGGCGCTGTATCAGCAGACGGAGCATGGTCTGTTGCAAAATATGATACGCAGCCATCACGAAGTGGTAGTAAGACGAGGGTAGCGTGGTCAAAGAAATTAGAGTCTACAGGAACTGGGCTCAGGGTGAATTGGTCCAGGACGCAGAATGATGAGTTCACCGAGTTAAGTGGGTTCGATCCAACAGATATTTGGTTGAAAGATAAAAAAGGTCGCCATGTACGAGATGAATGGAATGTTGGGATCAGCCAACCGGTAAAAGGACTTTTCAGCCTTTCTGCATCTGCGTGGCAAAGGGATTATCACAATTACACGGGAAAAGATGCAGGTTTATCCGGTTCATTGAGTACCCAGGTCGCTGGAGTCAGTTTAAATCTGGGCGCAACAGCCTCCAGAAATACACAAGGAAAGGAAGATTGGGCTGTTTCAGCTTCCGTTTCGGTACCTTTTACTTTGTTTGACCAGCGGTACAGTTCAAGTTCGTCAGTGACCAGCAGCAAAGGACAAGGCGTTGGCTTTAGCTCAGGAGTATCTGGTTCATTGAACGATAAATTCAGTTACGGAATTAACGGAGGCCGTGACAGTAGTGGGAGTACAACTTCCGGACTGAATATGTCTTATAGCGGTGACAAAGTATCTTTGGGTGGGGCTCTTAACCACTCATCGGATAGCGGTACAAATGGTTCTGTTTCATTAAGTGGTTCTGTACTGGCGGTCCCCGCGGCCCGTAGCGTAATGTTTAGTAAGACAATCAGTGAAACTGTAGCTGTCGTGGGTGTTAAAGATACGCCGGGTGTAAAAGTTACTTCCGGTACTGGGGGGACAGATGCAAATGGAAATCTGGTTGTTCCACTTAGTAGTTATGACTGGAACTCCATCACAATTGATGCAGGTTCCTTACCAACGGATACAGAACTGACTACAACCAGCAAAAAGGTTGTCCCAGCGGATAAAGCTGTTGTATGGATGCCGTTTGAGCCGGTCAAAGTTAAACGTTATCTGCTGCAGGTTAAGCAGAAAAATGGAAAGTTTGTAGAAGGTGGTACTTGGGCGAGGGATAGCCGAAACACGCCTCTGGGATTTGTAGCAAACAACGGTGTGCTGATGATAAATGCTGTGGATACTTTAGGTGATATAACGTTAGGGACATGTCGAATTCCAGCCACCAAATTCAAAGAAACTGAAAAATTACAGGAGATCACTTGTGAGTAAGATTAAATACACTTTGAACTTTGGGAAGCGATCCTTATGGGGAATGATGCTGGTCATGTTAGTGTCATCACAAGCGGCTTTTGCATCATTATCTGCAGACCAGACTCGCTATATTTTTCGTGGAGACAAAGACTCTTTAACGGTTACTGTCACGAATAATAATAAAGAGCATACATTCGGTGGACAGGCATGGGTGGATAATATTGTAGAGAAAGATACACGTCCAACCTTCGTAGTAACACCTTCGTTTTTTAAGGTAGCACCAGGAGGACAGCAAGCATTACGTATTATTATGGCATCAGATCATCTTCCTACAGATAAAGAGTCAGTCTACTGGCTTAATATTCAGGATATTCCGCCTGCGATGGAAGGGAGTGGTTTGGCCATTGCATTGCGGTCTAAACTTAAATTATTTTACCGCCCTAAGGCATTGATTGAAGGGCGTAAGGGTGCAGAAGAAGGGCTCTCAGTGCAGGAACGGTCTGGCACTACCGTGTTAGTTAATAGCACCCCTTATATTTTTGCCATTGGATCTCTACTTGATGAAAAAGGGAAAAAGTTAACAGTAAATCGCGATACGGCCCAGAAATTGCTTATGTTTATGCCGGGTGATGAAGTTGCCATTCCTGGTTTGAAAGTAGCAAAAGTTGAGTCTTTAGATGATTATGGAGAACTAAAGGTTTGGAATATTAACGGTAAAAATACCAGTGGTGAAAATAAAAAATAACCACACAAAAAACCAGATATAAATAATTAAGGGCGTACCTATGATATATAAGTCCTTGTCTATTGCATTGCTATTAGTAGCATCGATGTTTAATCACGCTTTCGCTGCCACTAATGAAGTCAGTGAAAAGGTATTTAACCTTGGTGTTTTAAATGGTCAGGTTCAAGGAGGGAATATGGTTAAGGTCAATAGAACCCTTCCTGATCCTGTAATTTATCGACGAGAGTTAAGGGAGAATGCACCGGGTACCATTATTATTAGAGATGCAACAGCAAGGACTGCATCTGATGGAGCAGCAATTATAACAGTACAAAATATGCTTCCTGGAGGACAGCAGAATGTATATGTAACACTTAATATAACCCTGTATATTGACAGTAAAAAGACGCCGTTAAACTTTAGTTCTCGTGGTGAAGATATTGTTATCAATGTTCCTGCTGATGGGGAGATTGCAGAGCTACGAAGTGATGCACCGGCAGAATTACAGGTTCCGGCAAATTACAGAGGGAATATTAGGGTGGAAATGCAAATTGAAGATGAATAAAGTAACAAACAAAGTCACTAAATACGAATAATGGAATGGATAAAAAGCAGAGAATATAATGTATTATTGGGCCAATTCCTCCCAGGTATTAATCAGTAATACTTGCGAAATGCAAGAAGGAGATTCATGTGAATTTCTGTTAGCTATTTGACTTGTCATCGAAGGAAGAGTAATGAAAATGAGAGTAAGTAAAGTCGTCTTATTGCCCGTATTTATTTTGTTTTACTCTGTCAGTGCATTATCAAATATCCTTGATGGCGGAGAGATAAGATTTCGAGGTTTTATTACAGATGATGCACCTAAATGGACATGGCGAGTGGCATCTCCAGATCAATCTTGGGACGTAGATACAGGAGATGCTCGAGAAGAAAGAGGTCAGCTCATCTTCAATCTTAAGAGCAGGGGGAGTATCCCATTTCTTGAAGGACACTTACATGAGGTAGCTGAGCGAGGCGGGCCGGGTTTTACTCCTTATGTCACATATAGTAGTGGAGCTCAATCACTTATCTCTCTTGACGGCGACAATACGACAAGGCAGCGATTCAGGGCTTCTATACCTGTCCGTGATCCTGAAAACAATAAAAATGTAGGCAATCTGGAATTTACAATAGAACAAGGGATGGCGATTGCTGTGGGAGTTCAGGAGGAAGATGTCCCCTTTAGCCCAGGAATGTTTTTAGTGAGTGGAGAAAGTCTATCTGATGTTAATCCTGATAAATTATCTCCAGAATTAATGAATCGTCTTTCCAATTTATTAATGATGAATAAGAAGCTTGGAATCGGAATATCGGCAACCAGTAATAAAAAGGTTATTTCCCAAGGTATGCTTTCTGATGGAAGAGTGCAAAATATAGCTGCAGCTTTTGCTTCTGCCTTGTCGGATTTCAAACTGTATCTGCCGTCTGAAAATACTCCGGCACAGTGGCATGCGACACTGAATGTAACCGTCGTTGTACATTAATTATGGTTGAATGTAGATGATCAAATTACATACTTTAGTATTGGGGGTTGTTTGTCTGTGTTCTTCTTACGCATTAGCTCAATGGAGCTCACCGGGACATGATTTTAATGGTGGGATTAACTTGGGTGGGCAGGTGACAAGTAACCGCAATCCTTGGGTCTGGCGGTTAGGAGGGAATACAGATGTCCCTGCTCTTAAGGAGAAATCAAGGCATGCTGATGGCCATTGGACAGTTCCTTTACCAGCATCGACCATCCTGTTAGGAAAAACCATCCGAACAGTGCCTTCTGGAAGAGATGGACTTATGCCAGTCATAAGGATTGGAAAGGCAGAGTTGGGGCATGTGCTGAAGTGGATAGAGCCAGGTGTGGCATTGGTTACTCTACCGGTGCACGATGACGAAAAAGAAAACAAAGGTACATTCACTTTTAAGGTGAAAGTGACTGCGCTTTTAAAGTCTGTATCGGAGGGACAAGAGAAGTATTACGGGCTCTATAATGATACAAATGGCAATGGTTTTCCAGAGCGCGATTATATAACGCCGCCAAACCAAACTGTGGCTGAATTAAAAAAATTATTTATTACAGAACCCCCATTATGGCTCGAAAAGAATATCTCTGTTTCTGATATTACAGGAGTGAGTAAATTTACAGACAGTTCACTTCGTCATTTAGATGGCGTATACGGTGCTCAGATAGTGCCAGATAGCGGTGAATTACAATTTCGGTCAGGCACTCTGCCTTCGCAGTGGCATGTGTCATTACCCGTTAGTATAGAGTACCAATAGGGAGATAAGTATGCGTTTATCTATAATAGTTATTGCGGCTATAGCATTGAATATTTCTTCCGCATATAGTTCGCAATACTCAACGGGTAATGGACACTGGCAGAGGGGGATGTTTACTGGCGCAACAGAGTTTGGTGGTAAGGTAAGTGTACAGGATGTTATTTGGCAGTGGTTCCCTCGCCCTGTTTTGCTAGATACAGTTCATCCAAGTGCAGGAGAATTAAAATATACAAATACAGGTGTCGTATACGAGGGAGGTAAAGAACAGCGATATATTGTGCTAGAAGGCAGAACATCAGATCTTGTTAAACGCCCAAAACCGGGGATCAAACCTGTTATTAAATTTCTGGAAACTGATTTATTACATATTCCCGTTAAGGGAGAGTTGGATAATGGGGAAGTTCGCTATGGAGAAATGACGTTTAAAATTATGCAAACACCTGTGTATCAGGATAAAACAATGAGTAATGGCTGGGTCGCTCAGCCGGAATTATCCAAAGAAGAGGTGGAGGTTATTCGTTCTATAATGGCTGATATCCCTGGATACTCATACACGAATAAACAGGATCTAAGTCAGGGCGTAGATAGTAGTATGTTTAATTATCATTTTAATGAACAATCAGAAGGCAATATAGTGGATTTTGCCGGAGGGTGGTTGACAACTATTAAAGATATTCGTTTTTATATTCCCAGTGCAGATGATAAGTTAAATCGCTGGCAAGGTGTACTATCTCCGGTAGTGTTTTATTTTTAATCGAGAGTATGTGTAGCTAGGTATATCATTTTTATCCATATATTATTTTTTATATTTATGTGTACTGTAATGGCTCTAACCTATATTGCTGGTTTATAGACAGTCTAACTGTGTTGTCAGGGATAAAAATAGAAATGAGAAGGATATCAATAACATGTTTTTATAATCCACCTTATAAACTGGAACCTGGAAGAGTGGATAAAGAACATCTTGATATTTTAATCGATATATCACCAATAAGGAGTGGTAAGATTATAATCGCACTGAGCGAATATTATATTAATGGAATGAAAAGGAGGGTTATTTGTGAAAAATATGGAGTAAATCCCGGTTATTTATCTTTAAAAATAAGGGAGGTGCAGGATTTGAATTGTCGCATATATAAATTGCTTCCTTTTTATATAGATAAAATGACATCGCTTATTCCTGATTAAACATCTGTAAGTGAAATTGGATTATATAGATATATCATAATAATGTTTTTGTGGTGTGAACATAAAACGCATCTGTTTTTTAAAATGGATGGGTTTTATGGTGACTCCACCAAGCAATACTTTGTTTATCAAATAGAGGATATTTATTATGAAAAAAACATTAATTGCACTTTGTGTTGCTATGGCTTCTGGTTCAGCGATGGCATGGACTACTGGTGATTTTAACGGCAGTGTTGATATCGGTGGTACCATTGAGAAAACTGACTATAAAGCTAAATGGCAGTGGAAAACTGGTGATGGTTTTAATACTTTTGAGAATACGACCAACGAGTTGAGAAGTAATGGTACCAAGTTAGTTATCGCAATTACTGAAGATAAACCGATTCTTTTGGGTAAAACTTCAGAGGCATTCTCATCATCAGTTGGAGGTGCTGCTGCTGTGCCTAATATCGTTTTCAAGGGGTATGACGGTAACGAGGTTTCTCTTTTGGCATCTGGTTCTGGTGGTGATGGTACACACTATCTGGAACTGCCAATTCATAATGGCGATGCGCAGGATAAAATTGGCACACTTCGTGTGAATGTCACTGCTGCTGGCGTTGTAGCGAAAGAAGCTGATAGTGATATTCAGCTTAACAGTCTGCACTCAACTCAAAGCAGCGAAGTTTTCTTTGGGGGGCTTGTTTCTAATGCTGTTGTCGATTCTGCAACAGTCGCTGCAGCCACCACTGCGAAGTTTGGTAGTCTCAGTGCTTCAGAATTACAAAAACAAGTACAGGATGTTAGCGGCACCACACTACCATTGACCGAAGGTACCTCAAAAGCAACGGAGACTCTGGTTGATCAAGATGGCAAAGTCGCGGCTGCGGCATATGCTATGGGAATGGTTCAGGGACAGACTCTGGAGGCAACCTTCGATAATGCTATTACCACCGAGACTGCCTGGAAAGCTCCGATGAATATTGAAGTATCTTATTACTAAGAAATTCTTTATTAATAAGGGAGAGAAAGGATAATGAAACTTCATAAAATAGCGATGCTGATAGCTTGCATTATCTCCACACCAGCACTGGCATGGAGTAATGGTGGAAATTTTGATGGCTCAGTTGATTTTGGTGGTTCTGTTAAACCAGTAGAGTACAGCCAGCTCTGGAGATGGAAAGTGGGAACAGGACTGAATGACTTCAGGAATAATATCTCGGAGATGGCTCAGGATCAGAAAAAGCTAACCATTACCATGGATAGCCCAAAAGGTCTGCTGTACGGTGAAACGGTCGAGGCAATGACCGCGTCTGAAGGTATGGGCGCTATTCCAAATATTGCATTTACAGATTACGAGGATAATACGGTGAGCCTTGAGCAGGACTCCTCCGATAGCGACGGTAGAGGGCATATGACTCTGCCTATCAAGGATGAGCAGAATAATAAGATTGGGACGCTAAAACTGAATGTCACAGCAGTGGGATTAGCAGTAGGTCCTTATTTTGATAATCAAGGAGGCACTATTCTAGCTATGTCTGCGAATGCAAGTACTAATAGTCACGTTCTTTATGGTGGACTATTCGCTAGAAGTATTGGCAATGCTTATTCTACTGGCAATGCTCTTGTATCTACTAAATTTGGTGGAAAATCCCTGAATGATATCAAAGCTGATCTCTGGAGACACCCTGTGGCAGCATCGCTTCCGATGGCAGGTTGGACAGCGATTACATGGGCGAGCCCAGTTGACTTTAAAGAGGGTGAGGATAAATTCCTCCACGGTATTGCTTCAGTTTCTTATGTGATGGGGCTTGATGAGGGTCAGACCATGGAAGCCACTTTTGATAACCCGATTACAGCCACAACCAAGTGGAGTGCACCGTTGAATGTTGCTGTAACTTATAATTAAGTAAAAGATATTACGATGAAAAAGAAAATACCGTTTGGTATTTCGTGAGAGTTCTAATCAATAATGGAAGATATATTGCAATGAAATTTCATAAAATAGCTGTGCTGATGGCTTGCATTATATCCACACCTGCACTGGCATGGAGTAATGGTGGAGATTTTAATGGCTCAGTTGAATTTGGGGGAACTGTCTCACCAGAGAAAAACCCTCAGCTCTGGCAATGGAAAGTCGGTACTGGACTTGGTCAGTTTTATAATGATGCTGAGCATATGTCTGAAAACTTTACCAAGCTAACAATAAATGTCACTGAGGCTCAACCTATTTTGCTTGGTAATACAAAATCAGCTCTAGTAGCCTATGATGGAGCTGTAGGAATAACTCCTAAAATTTCATTCACGGATTTTGAAAATAACGAAATAACATTGAATCAGGATCAATCTAGTTCTGAAGGGGTAGGTTATTTAGAGTTACCGGTTAAAATCCGTAATGATAATGAAAAAATTGGTACTGTAAAAATTAATGCAAAGGCTGTTGCACTAGGGGTGGTTTCACTTAAAGATTATAGTAGCACACCCTATTTATTTTCGGCCATGTCTTTAAAGGCAAGCTCTGATGATCATCTCTTTTATGGGGCATTGTTTAACAGAAGCATTGCTGATGGATATGGAAAAGGTAATGCTTTAACAAGTGCATTTGGCAATGCAAGCTTAAATGACTTAAAAAATGTATTATCTGCTCACCCCCTTATTACGTATGGGCCATGGCTTCAAGCTGCTGATAATTATATCAGATTAAGTCATGATGGGGCAGGAGTCAGTGCACATGAAGGTGTAGTGACTGCTTCGTATTCTTTGGGTATTGATGCAGGACAGACTCTGGAATTGGAATTTGATAAACCAATTGCTTCCACCACTGAGTGGAGTGCTCCGCTTAATATTGCAGTAACCTATAATTAAGAAAAGGAAATCGTAATGAAAAAGAAAGTACTGTTTGGCATTACTGCCCTTACTATGAGCTTTGCCACATTAGCCGGAGGTCCAGTCTGGTCACCAAGTGTTACTCCTGGGCATTGCCTTAAAAACTCGCCCACACCACAGGAAGATGTGGTATGGAATGATATTCCGGCCTGCAATGAGGTCATCAGCAAGGGTTATGCGAGTGGCGTTTATATTAACGGTACCCTTGTCTATGAAGGTGGCCAGATTACCCGCGGATACAGTGGTTTCTTAAGACCAGGGCAGAATGTAAAGATGGATTACCCGAAAGTTATCGATGGTAAGAAGTTCCAGGGACTTGCCGCAACTAACCATCAGTGGCTTAAGTAATTGAATCTCGGGCAGCTAAGCTGCCCGAGCTAAAGAAAATATTATCCGCTGCTATATGTGGTCGAGTGTATTTATCCTTAGTAAGGAAAATTTGATAGTCCTATTCTAGCCACAACTGAATGGAAGGCACCACTTAATGTTGCCGTAACTTATAATTAAGATAAAGGAGATTATGATGAAAAAGAAAGCATTACTGGGTATTACAGCCCTGACTATGAGCTTTGCCACATTAGCCGGAGGTCCAGTCTGGTCACCAAGTGTTACTCCTGGACATTGTCTTAAAAACTCGCCCACACCACAGGAAGATGTGGTGTGGAATGATATTCCGGCCTGTAATGAGGTTATCAGCAAGGGATACGCGAGTGGGGTTTATATTAACGGTACCCTTGTCTATGAAGGTGGCCAGATTACCCGCGGATACAGTGGTTTCTTAAGACCAGGGCAGAATGTAAAGATGGATTACCCGAAAGTTATCGATGGTAAGAAGTTCCAGGGACTTGCCGCAACTAATCATCAGTGGCTTAAATAATTGAATCTCGGGCAGCTTAGCTGCCCGAGCTAAAGAAATTATTTATCAGTAATGGGTATGCAGATGGTACCTGTGCCAGTAGTATACCTGTCTACCAAGCTGGTCAGCTCACTCGCGAATACGGCATTTTTTACAATCCGGGCAGAATGTTAAAATGGACTATCCGAAGGAAATTGACGGTAAGAAATTTACCGGTACTGTTTACAGTCACTATCAGTGGTTTACTAACTAAATTATAGAATGTTTATACAACCTAATTAATGTAATGTATTTATCAGAATCCATAAACAATATTATAGAAAATATTAAAAATGTTGTTTTTATGATGTCGTTTCTTGTTATTGGTTTTACCGGTATAACTTTAACAGATTCGATGATATATAGCACATCCCTTCAGGCACAAGCTGAATTGAATGTTAATGGAGATGAAGTGCTTAGTGTGGACTTTAGTAAGCCTTATTCTGGTAAAAAAATAGAGATGCTATTCAATGACAAAGCATATACACTCTCTAAAATAAAAGAGATGTTTTTTTTCATTGGGTCATCTCCATTCTCCGACGATATGAAACTAGTTGTTGGGGTCGATAAACATAAATTTAATAACCTTTTGCCGGACAATAAATTGGAATTTAAAGGTTCTGTAATAATAGTACCCAATGATGCTCCCTTCAATAAAGGGGAGAATATTTTTTTAAATGGAGTTCCTTTTAAAGTCATCGGTAAAGTAAAACGAAAAAAAACTGATTTTTTAGATAGCTTAGGAATATCGACTGCAAAATTTAATTCGAAATACTTAATCCCTCTAGAAACAATGTATAGATTAGTATTGGATGACCATATTAGTAGTGTAGACTTTATAAAAAAAGAACAAATAGCGCCAGAAGATATTGCTCTCGTAAAAAAAGTGCTTTCGGATAACGATGTCAATGATTTTTCCATTCACTCAGTACTTGACGCTAAAGAAACTGTAAAAAAAGTATTTGACAGATTTTCTATTCTTACAAACTCAGTCTATATATTGCTAACTATTATGGTGGTGGTTATTATTGTGGTCTCTTGCCGGAAAATATTTCAGAGTAGAACCATAGAGTTTTCTTTAAAAATAATACATGGTATAGATAAAAAAATAATAATACGCATTGTGATAGTCGAAGTTGTACTAATAATTTTAGCTAGTATTTTGATGTCAACATTTTTGACGACAATGCTAATACATATATTATCGAGAATCTTTGAAATAAAAATGCATGTTAGATTATTTATGATATCTGCGTCTTTTATAATTGTGGTTATCTCTTGTTATCTTACCAGCATTTTTTCTGGCAACCAATTTTTCAAAATCAACCCAGTTAAGTTAATAAAAAATAGTTTATGAAATTATCAATGCTTATAATATTTCTTACGCTCCCTTTACATACTTATGCAAGTATAAATGATTCATGTTTTATAGAGAATTACTTTAAAAAAACAGAATCGTATAAAAACATTACAATTGATAAGGAACGTTTATTGCTTGAGAGGAATATTAATGATTTATCATTATTACCTAACATTTATATAGGCTCCAGTCAGCAAAGTAGCAATACGCGGTCATTTAAGTCTATTGATGAAAGCGGATTATATGCTGGAATATCACAAAGCCTTTATGAGGGAAATAAGTATAAAAAAAATAAAGAAAAAATTGATATTGAATTAAATAATAGTAATCTGCAAGTTTTTGACAAAAAGAATACATATGTCATAAATTTATATCGTGCGGTTACCGATTACAAATATAAAATCGACTTACGTGATTTGTATCAATCACAACTCGACAAACACAGAGTTCAATTTAGGGTATCAAAAGCAAACTTTGAGGCAGGGGAGATAGCTGCGATTGAGCATGAGATTGTAAGCCACAGAGAAAAAGAGATCCTTAATAACATCATTAATATTGAGAGTGAGATTATTCAAGCAGAATTGGATTTACATGCGGAGTATAATATTCCGGCGGATTTATTGGAGAGTATAAATTATGAGATGATTGTCTCTTGCAAAGCTAAGAGTATGAATAATCTATTAACCGAAAATAGAGTACTTGATCTTGAAAGAGAAAAGCTAAATTATGATATTGACATTGCTTCATTGCAGCCATCTGTAAGCTTATCTCTCAATGTCAGTCCTCCAGAATCAGGAACATGGAACGATTTATCGCTAAGCAAGGCAAATTTTGGTCTATCTATTACTACTTCGGTCCCATTAAGTGGGTTATTCTCGGTAAATTCCTATAAAAACAAACATGGATTGGCCGTAAAAAAAATAAATCAATCTTTCGATGAAAAGCAGAAATTATTACTTCGTGAAAAAGAAAATATACAATCTAAAATTTCTCAGCTTGAGAAAAGCATTTTGTTATTAAAAAGCAAGCTTAAACTTAGCGAGAAAGAAGTAGACTATGTATTAACGAGATTCAAGCAAAAAAAAGAAACAATTATATCCTATTATCGCCAACTTGATGACCTGGAAATGGCAAAAATTAATTTAAAAAAGGAGGAGAGAGAGTATGACTATTATAAGGCCTATCTTAGCTTTCTTGATTAGCTTAACATTATTTCCTGTGCATGCAGACATTTATTATGGGACTCTCAGAGGGGTAAACTTACTTGAACTAAAAAGCCCATACAATGGAGTTGTAAATTTAATACAGTCTAAAAATGAAGGTTTTTATTTTAATGAATCCCCATTTAAAATTGAAAGCTATGAACTTGAATCAAAAAAAAAGATATTGCAGATCAAAATAAATAATTTAAAATCTAGAATTTCACGGCTGGAAAGAGATTATGAAGATACTAAAAAATCATTTTCTCTTGGCTATGTCTCTCGTTCAGAAATGGATGTAAAGGAAGATACTTTTAAAGAAGCAACTATAAATCTTCAAGAACTTCATCTTGAGTTAAAGGCTTTAGAAAGCACTCTTGAACTTGGACACCCCGTAATTAACACTAAATTTATCATTCGTGATATTTATGCAATGGATAACCAGGTGGTAAATACAGGTGACGCAATACTTAGATTAGAAAATATAGATGATTTTCTTATTGATATAAAATATGATCCAGTTACGTTGACTGGTCGCATTCAGGATAAAAAAATATTAGTTAAGTCATTAGTAACAGGTACATCATACGAAGCTTTTGCCAATAAGGTATCTTCATCTGGAGATAACTCATTTCATGGTTCAAAAATTGCCAGTTTGATGATTAAAGAACATTCAGAGGATTTGGTAAATCTTTTAGATAGCGTATTTGAGGTACATATAATTGATTAATTTATACATAAAACACAAGCATTTTGATGAGAGAGAGCTTTTTAATGATTTTCAAATCAAAGTACAAGAAGGAGATTTTATTATCCTTATCGGCCCCTCTGGAGCAGGGAAAAGCACATTGCTTAACATGATCGGTTTGCTCGATCATGATTATGACGGACAATATAAATTCATAAATGAAATAATTCCAAGAAATAGTTTCTTGCGTGCATTTGAGCTCCGAAGGGATTATTTTGGCTATGTGTTTCAAAATTCACTTATCAATGATAAACAATCTATAATGAGGAATCTTCTTTGTTCTGTTAACTTCGCTAAACTTTCAAGAGCAAAGTTTATTGCCCCTTCTGTACTTAGTATGGTTGGTCTTGATCACCGAAATGGCCTTGCGTCTTTGTTATCTGGCGGGGAAAAGCAACGATTGGCATTAGCAAGAGCTCTAATCAAAGAGCCAAGGATTCTTCTCGCTGATGAGCCAACAGCAAGTCTTGATAAGGATAATAAAATTAAAGTTATGGATATTATTAAAAACTTTAATAAAACAGGAGGTACAGTCATTATGGTTACTCATGATACTGCTTTAATTTCAAAAAACATGAAAGTCATCAACATTAATAGCTAATGTATATTATATGCTCTATTTTATCATTTTTCTGTTTCTTCTTTGTTATTTTAACTGTTACAAGCGCAATGCTTTCATCCTAAGCATTATGCTTGTACTATTCACATTTATTTTTTTAAACGACATTTTTGGAGCTTTTTTATTCTCTTTTAAACCACATATTTTATTTAACTTTTGGGTTTTTTTGTTTGGCCTTCTTTACTTTGTTTTTTGGTTTGCAAGTTTTTATTGGTTATCGAGATTAGGAATAATAGGTGTTTTTTTACATTCGTTGCTAATGACGGCAATTAGTATTTCTAAGATAATTTTTCCTCTCCATCCTTTTATACTCTTGTATCCACAATTTAATACCTTTCTTCCTGAAACTGATTATGGAATATTAAATCTATTCTTGTTGTTTTTTTTCGTTGGTGTTTTTTTTTGCAATATCCAATTAAAGCTAAAAGGCTTGGTTTTGGTATCATTTTTTTTGGTATGTTTCTTTCATCATAATTCTGCTACAGTTATTAACAATACAAATACCAGACTAGCTATAGTTCAAGTTGGCTTATACTATGAAAAAGGTGGTAATACCTCCGATTTTTTTAGAGACTTATTAAGTTTCCTGAAAAAAAATACAGATATTGATGCCGTTGTTTTTTCAGAGAATAACCTTTACTCTTATAAAAAAGAGCATAATCAAAAGCTAACTGAAGAACTTATTGACAATATAATTAGCTCAAAAATTCACGAGAAATATCACTTATTTCTATCTTTTAGTGGTTTTAAAGATATTAACAATGTTGTCACGTATTATCACCATAAAAGCAAAGTATTATTCAACCAAAAAAAAACATTAATCCCTTTCATTGAAAAGAAAGGCCTTTTAAATAATAAAGAATCTATGCAATCCAATTATTTCCATATAGATAGTAACCTAGACAATCATTTTTTTGATGTTAAAGATTCTTTAATATCTACATTCATTTGTTATGACGCGTTATTTCCTGGGTTTGCTAAAAAGAAATCTGATATGATTCTTATCCAATCAAATTACAAGCTACTCGATAATGGCTATGGCCACGATAGACTTAAAATTTATGCAACATATTTGGCCAAATTCATTAACGGTTTAAAGAGTAATATTATTGTTAATATACAAAACCAT
The DNA here is from genome assembly GCF_030332665.1 of Citrobacter sp. Cpo090. Classification (NCBI taxonomy): domain Bacteria; kingdom Pseudomonadati; phylum Pseudomonadota; class Gammaproteobacteria; order Enterobacterales; family Enterobacteriaceae; genus Citrobacter; species Citrobacter sp. Cpo090. The sequence continues at coordinate 75,585 of NZ_JAOWHK010000034.1, forward strand.
GGTGGAACTGTTATTTTATTTAACGACTGGAGTGTTGATCATGATACTTATATGACATCTTTGTCAGAGCCTTTCTTTATTATTGATACTAAAAATAGCTCCATGGTCATTCAATAGGTATCTGATTGTTAAACTTTAAATGGTAGGTATATTTAATATGGTCTATAATATCTAGCAGATAAGGGAAGGGTAAGAACGTGAGTGATCGCCGTATGCTAAGGGCTATGACCTTAGCATTCACCAAATTGCATTTAACATAATCCTGATTATGCGTACCAACGTTGCAGTAGCTAAATTGAGATGTTTCTCTCTGACCAAATCTGCGCAACAGTCTCACCACAGCGATCAATGATTTCAACGGATGAGACTCATGGCGGCATATGGAACGGATTTTTACTATGAACGAGTGAACCGCCCCAGGATCCTCAGGACGTTATCGATAGATATCATACTACACCTACGCTTCTCGCGGCAAACTGGCACAGATTTCTGACCGACACTGTTGCCGTTTGCTTGAGCGCTACTGCGTACTCGGACTGATTTCGCTGGTTAACCGTCATCGTGGGCAGCCAGGCAACTGATGCCTGGCCTCGCTGAATGAGCGCTGCGTATCATCTGTGAACGCTTAGCCTGTGAAAAGCTTGGAGAGATTCATGATTTATACTTAGTTAAAGAAACAGTTTGTAAACTGATGACACAGCCCCCGTAAGCTGCGACCACCTACATGCACATCAGTCATGTAGGGCCTTGTACCGGCGAGCTGATTCAGATTGATGGTAGCGAATATCACTGGTTTCAGGGGCGTGGGCCAGCCTACAGCCGACGCAGGCTGGCCGGCACTATACACCCGTCCCTGAGCACGAAGCTCATCTGTCAGGCGTGGCGCACCATATCGCTGTTTGCGTCACTGAATGCCTCCCGGACGATGTTATCGCAGACAAGGCGAAACTGCTGATGCGGGCTTATCTGATAACGACGCCGATGCCAGATATACCAGCCGCTACGGGCAACCTGAAATACTGAACTCAGCACGATGTTTTTGATGAAGACATACTTCATTTCAGGCGCTTCGCGAAGTATGTCGCGACCTTTGGTGAATGGCCAGTTCCTTATCCCGCTCTGTCAGTTGTCGCTTCAGACGGGCGATCTCAGCGGACATCTCCTGTTCACGTTCAGAAGATGAGAGCTGATTTCGCTGTCTGCTTCGCCAGTTGTAGAGCTGTGATCCATACAGGTTAAGTTCGCGGGCGGCTGCGGCCACACCAATGCGTTCAGCCAATTTCAGGGCTTACTGACGAAATTGAGGCGTGTGCTGCTTGCGTGTTTTTTGGTAGTCGATGCTTTGTCATGTGAGTCACCTTTGGTTGAGAGTTTACTCACTTAGTCGCGTATCCACTACTGCTGGGTAAGATCACAGTTCAGGGAGCACTTTCACCTAAATAATGGGCGAAAAATCATGGTTTATGACTCCCCGGACGGCACTCGATAAACGGGAAGGCATCAACCAGGGGCAACTCGTTGATAACAAGCAGCTCGGTGTCATGCTTAAACTGGCTCAGGATAAGATGGATGAACTGGAGCGAGTGGAAAGCGGGATGAATTAAAAAGATGCTCAAAAAGCGTGTAAATAGACCTGGTTCCAGGAGCAATTTAGGGGTATCAACCTTTTTCCTGAATCGTTTCGGTCGTTTCCCTCTGTATCTATCCCTTTTCTTCGTATTAGCTATTAGCGAGAGTAAACTTTGGATTATATTTAACCCCGCCATAAAGGGCAGGGTTATGAATCATACTCGGGGGAAAAACTATTTTAATTGGTAATCCAGTTAGCCCACGACGCGCTTGCATTTAATATTGCAACCGCTTTTTTCCCAGGAAGATGAGGTGGAGTATAACCTTGACTTGGGGTAATGAAACCATTAAATGTTACTTCAGAGCCATCCTCATACTTAAATATTCCCTTATATTGAACACCTTTCGCATATCCTGATGTTACAGCATCGTTACAGTCTTTGGTGTTATTCCAGAAGTATGATGAACTTGATGAACTCGACATAATACAAGTAATTGCCGCCACTCTAGGATAATAAGATGGAGCTTCACCACCTGCATGACTTACATTACTGAACATGAATAATGATAGTGATGTGATTAACATTTTTTTTAACATGACATTATCCTTGTATAAATTAATAAAGTTTTAAAAGGGATATGTATTTAGACAAGATTTGGTTTCTCTCAGAATTATATACGAACGGCTTAAATTATTTCATTGTGAATGCATGCCTCATTTCAAATGTTGATGTGTTACGCAAATACAACATAGTATTGCTTTAACCACTTGCATACTATGTTGTTTGTATTTTGAATCACAAATTTGATAATGTTGTATAGAATATATTTATTTAAAATAGGTATATGACACATGATATTTGTATATTACTGATTAATTAATTATTAACAACTTGTCTATTTTTATGTTTTGTAAAGGTATGTGTGTTTTTTGTTTTTTACGTGTTGTTTTTTACATATTATTAGCAATGGATAGCGATAACTCGACAGGACTTAACAGAGCATAGTTGGATTTTTTAAACTGGAGATAACGATAAGTAGTGTGACATTGAATCAAATGAATCGCCACGGATAATCTAGACTATCCCGAGTCGTTGATGGACTGACGCCGCCGAGCCCGGTTATAGAAGACTTCAATGTGATCGAAGATACCCGCCCGGGCCAGATCCCAGATTTTGAATATTCTCTTCCTGATGCGCTCTTTTTTCAGTGAACTGAAGAACGATTCGGCCACCGCATTGACGCTCCTATGTCAAGAGTGGGCGATTGGCGTAGGCGAGGTCCGATAAAATCAATGGATAGAGTTCACGGACAATGTAGCGTTTTAGGCATCTCAGGATCTCTTTGGTCGACAAACCTTCACCAGTCCGCCTGTCGACATAGATTCTTGTGCGCGGATCACTACGCATACGCACAAGGGCTATTGTCCACAGGGCGTTGTTTGCTTCACGTGAGCCGCCACGATTTAATCTGTGTCTGACTGTTTTTCCTGATGATGCTGGTAAAGGATTTACGCCGCAGAGAGATGCCAGAGCCGCTTCATTTTTTAAACGTTCGGGGTTATCACCTGCAACAGCCAGCAGCGTTGCCGCCGTCTGCGGTCCTACCCCAAACTGGCGACGAAGGTTACTGGCATATTTGCGGGTCAGTTTATCCAGTGAATCGTCCAGTTCATTTAGCTCTTCAGTCAGGGCCATCCATCGCTTCGCAAGACTTCGAAGCGTGCTGCACAGGGCTATATTGCCCAGTCATTCACTGTGCCAAATGAAGATGGCGGTTTTAATCAGATACTCAAAGAGTTAAAGCGAAATGAAACTCAATTGATCCTGATGGAAGCCACCGGGGGACTTGAGTCTGGTGTGGCTGGCTATCTTCAGTCTGAAGGCTTTGATGTGGTTGGACAGGCGCGAGATTTTGCCCGCGCAATGGGCTATCTGGCTAAGACCGACCAAATAGATGCCAGAATCCTGCTACAAATGGCAAAAGTTATTAACCAGCATCCTGGCGGGAAAAATATATTCGTCCCTTACCTGATGCTCACAGGCAGTTGCTGGCAGCAATGGTGGTCAGACGCCGACAATTAACGATAATGCTTACAGCTGAGCGAAACAGATTGCATCCATCGCATCCTCAGAATCATGAAAGTATCAGATTTATTATTTCGGTATTGAAAAGTGAAATAGCTCGTATAGAAGCTGAAATGTCAGCCTATATTTCGAAAAATTTCAGTGAATTATCTGCGTTATTGAGCGCCGTTAAAGGTGTTGGTGCAGCGACTGTTGCCGTGCTGCTGGCTGAGGTTCCGGAACTTGGAACGTTGTCACGACGTGAAATTAGTGCGCTTATTGGGGTTGCTCCAGTAAACAGAGATTCCGGCACAATGCGCGGTCGCCGAACGGTATTTGGAGGGCGAGCCTCCGTCCGAACAGCTCTCTATATGTCCGCACTGATCGGGACGAGGCACAACCCAGTAATTAAAGAATTCTATACACGCCTCGTTGCCGCAGGAAAACCAAAAAAGGTTGCACTGACCGCCTGCATCAGAAAACTACTGACCATCCTTAACGCAATGCTGAAAAATAATGAAGCATGGGATCCGTTGTATCACCAACATCATGGGTAACTTTCATAAATGAATAATGCGCTTTGCAATATCCACCACTCACATGTCTTGTCGGGCATTATCAAATATCACTTTCAGCTCACCTCTTTGTACAACCGAAGAAGACACGCGAACAAATACCGCACCTGAAGGATAAGATGGGTATTGTTAGGGACACAGGTGTTTTTTTAGACTAAAGCTGAGAGTGCAATCATGAATATTCCTGTAAAAATCATTGCATCTGCTACCAATTTTTTCGAGTACATATCTGCCAAGTATGCAATGAATAAGCAAAGGATCCCGCTTAACACAATCCATATACCCATGAATTTCCTCCCTATTTACGTACCTTGCCAAAATTCGGGAATTCTATTAAATTTTGCTAAAAAATTATGCATTGGTCTCATACATGGATACGGATATCCCTCCCGCATAAAAATAACATATTTTTCCTCAACGTTAACTATTTTCACCAGTGAGCCACGATCATCTTTATATCGTTGTTGAGGACTCGGTAAATCATTCGTGTCAAACATACGCACCTATATACAATAGACAAAAAAATCCACCTCTTGAGAGGTGGTTGTCGAAAAGCGCATGAAATATATTTTATTATTGGTTTTATCACCTGCTACATGTGATATGAGCACTAAATATGAGGTGTCGGGTGCCTCCCGAAACAAATCATCTGCCTCAATACGTGATATGTCAGCGGCCTTCGGACGAACTTTTCCCGCCCCCCGTACTTGGGGAACACCTCAATAGTAAATGCACCCCTGGGTTCCTCCCCCAGATAGCCCTTAGCCAGCAACTGGGACTCGTAACGATTTAAACAAACGCAGACCTATGCAGATTTACCTCAAATTACTCTGAGCTTCACTGCATTCATATGGCGTCTCACCGCTTTCTCACCCGAGGTACCCGCATACCGAGTAACGATAAGACGCCATTTGATTACAGTAAAAAGTAGTGGCACAGTGTTTGCAGCTGGTTTTAACTACAAACAGAGGTTGTGTGATAAAAGAGCGTTTCACGCCTCTTAATAAAACCATCCTCATAAACTTTTGTTCATCTATGCCACAAATGAGTTAAAGAGCAATAAAATAACGCAAGTGCTTAGGTGTATGAGAAACAATCCTGTGTCATTACTGCACAAGGATAGAGGTCAGGAATGATTCTCACATTTCTTTCAGGCCACCCTATTTGCCCAAAAGAACTTTGGAGCAGGCAGCGGGAATCGAACCCGCATCATCAGCTTGGAAGGCTGAGGTAATAGCCATTATACGATGTCTGCATACAGTGCCGACTACCGGAATCGAACTGGTGAACTACTGATTACAAGTCAGTTGCTCTACCTACTGAGCTAAGTCGGCATTAATTGGTTATTCAGAGCCAAACTTGACCGAATAATAAAGGTCACCCCCTGTCAGAACCGAGATAGAATGGTACTGATGAAAGAATACATTTCAATGATAACAAACGATAATTTATGTAAAGTTATTTATATTTTTATGTTTATTTAAAACATTAAACACAGATAAAACAATATAATAAAATCTTTCCTTCATATCTCTAGCAACTTGATTAAATCTTTTTTTCTTCCTGCTCAGCATCTATACCAGAGTGGGGGCACTCCAACATTACTCAGTTGGCGTCCAGCTTTTAGAGTGCATTTCAGACATAGCGGGGAGCATTCATGAGTATGTTTTAAGTTTAGCTATGCTGAATACGAAAATACCGAACATACAAATCGGAATTAATTGTTCATTAATTCTTATTAAATTATTAGCTTGGAAAATTGGAGCGGGGGGTTGATCTTCATGTAACCATGGATAATAATTCATCCTTCTGTCTTAATACAGTAAGAATTGGTTTAATTGATTTATATAAACTTTTAAATCAAGAGCATTTCTAATTGAACTTATTGCTATGGTGATTTAACAATGTCTTTGACGTTTTCATACTGCTTTAAAAACCCATTAAAAAACCTCAATAATTTCAAGGGGCGAACTAGAAGAAGGGAGTATTGGTATTACCGTCTTGGCGTTCTGTCATTCATTATATTACCTCTTGTAGTTGGTTTGGTTCTTGCCAGAGTTGATCGAGAAACAGTTAATTCCATATGTGTTATCGTACACGGCTTACTTACTATTTCTGTTACATTTAGACGGTTACATGACACAGATCGCACTGGGTGGTGGTATTTATTGAATTTTATCCCTATCATTGGTGACATTGTTCTGCTTATATTCATGTGTCAAAAAGGAACTGAGGGGGAGAACCGTTTTGGTAAAGATCCCAAATCTGAAGACGAAAGGTCACTTAATGTGGCAGGCGGACATGAGCCAGCAAGTTAACCTGAATAAAATAACGACCCTTGAGAAAACATCCAGCCTGTATCACACAGACAACGACTTCAGGTTGGATGAATTAAAGCAGGGATATATTACTAATTTTTGACCTCATCAAGATGTACTGTAAACCTCGCCCTTCAGGGCGGGGTTGATGTCAATGCACTTAGAAAATAGTGGATACACTCGTTCTGTGCCCGCCAGAGTTTAAAATTTTCTTAATGAACAATATCTTGATACTTTATCATTTTCACAATCGAATAGATAGACAAAGAAATTAATCAACTTTATGAGCATGTGATTTGCATATGAAATTAAAAAATCTATTTTGTATTATTACTCTGGCCTTCATCTTAGCCGGCTGTGATGAAAGCGACGTGAACAAGACCTTGCAAAAAAGAGAAAAAATTCATTCTTCTGAAATTATAAAGGATAAAAGGGAGAATGAAAAAGCAATGCTTAAGCAGATATCTGTTATTAAAATTCCTGATACCGGCCATATGGTGGTTATGAGCAATAAGTCATTACGAGAGTCACGTGATGGTTATTCGACCCAGATCATTGCTGATAGTTTCACTGACTCAGGGCGGATACTTACCCCTCCAAGAGACACTTATATATTAACAAAATATCCGACACAACTTGGGGATATGACTGCCTATGTTACTCCTAATCCTAAGGACGGAAAACGGCACCCTGCTGTAATATGGATATCGGGTGGATATGGTGGATTAAGTGACAGTGAGGATTTTTTTTGGAGAGAACATGACAGAGATAATGACCAAAGCGCCAGTGCATTTCGTAAAGCTGGTCTGGTAGTCATGTTGCCAAGTTTCCGTGGTGAGGATAAAAACCCTGGTCGCTATGAAATGTTCTATGGTGAATTAGATGATATTGAAGCAGCTTATGATTGGTTATCGAAGCAGAGCTATGTCGATCCGGAACGTATCTATCTCGCAGGCCACAGTACTGGCGGTACACGAGTTCTGCTTGCAAGTGAGTATAGTACCAAATTTAGAGGCTATTTCAGCCTTGGGGGAGTACCAGATCTGAAAGCTCGCGTTGAGGGTGGCGAAATGTCGGTAATAGTTCCTTTTAAACGAACTAAACGAGAGTTTCAACTACGCTCTCCTGCCAGATACGTTAAATCGATCAAAAAACCTACATGGTATTTCGAAGGAGAAGAAGCTTATTGGCAAGCATTTGACAATATCGCAAAAATTGCTAACAAAGAAAAAAT